>CAVYAB010000019.1:0-510893 GCA_963766425.1 uncultured Alphaproteobacteria bacterium | reverse complement strand
TCACTCTCGGACTTGGCGCTTCGTCTGCCTTTGCCGGCATGATGGTGGGCGGCGCGGAAATGTTCCCCGCCAAGAATATTATCCAAAATGCCGTAAATTCCAAGGATCACACCACGCTTGTGGCCGCCGTCAAGGCTGCTGGCCTGGTTGAAACCTTGCAGGGCGATGGCCCATTCACCGTATTTGCCCCCACCAACGACGCGTTTGGCGCATTGCCAGCCGGCACCGTTGACGGCCTGTTGAAGCCGGAAGCCAAGGCAACCCTGACGAAGGTTCTGACCTGCCATGTGGTTGGCGCCAAGGCGATGTCCGATGCCGTCATGAAAATGGTGAAGGACGATGGCGGCATGCACAAGGTGAAGACCGTTGGCGGTTGCGAACTCGTTCTGAAACTCGATGGCGACAAGGTTACGGTGACTGATGAAACCGGCGGCGTTGCAAATGTCACGATTGCGGACGTTGAGCAATCAAATGGCGTCATTCACGTGATCGACAAGGTACTTTTGCCAAAGATGTAAACGGCGGCAGGAGCCGGAGCATGTCCCGACGAAGTTGCACGACTTCGTCGATAAGGACATGCTCCTTCATTTTTTAGCTGGCGCGATTCCTTTTCGACGAAGTGAAACAACTTCGCCGGGAATCGCGCTACAGGACCGGGCTGTTTCCTCGCCCGGTTCTGCTTCTTTTGTCAGTCAGTTTTAGATCGGAGGCAAGACAAGTTCCATTTTTCCCTTGCTGCCCTTGATCAGGATCTGGGTCGTTTTCGCCGAACAATTTTCAGTTGATTTGCCGAGCGTGAACGTGCCGCCATCCCGGCAGGCAAGGCTCATGTGATGGTTCGCCGCGAGCGTATAGTAGTGAGGCTTTCCGCTTTTTGGCGTGTAGGTGAAATGGGCCTTCGCCGATTCCATGTTGGTTATGGTAACGGCGTTGGCAGCCGTAACCATTAGGCCTGCTGCCATTCCGGCAGCAATAAGTGAACGAAAAATCATGTTCGTAGTCTTTCTATTGCAGAGGATTGAGGGAAGGGCTTGCGCCCGTTACATTACGAACTTGCCGTCCTGAATAGTGATCGTTGCGAGCTTGCCATCGACGTTCTGAATTTTGCCGTCAAGTGTGAGCTGGCAACCCAACTTGCAATCGACATCGGTGCTGGCACTGGCTTTCACGGCGAGGTCGATTTCCTTGCCGCCTTTCGGCATTACCTTCACGGTGTAAGCGGTTTTGTCCTTGTCCACGATGGTCAAGGCATTGGCTGAGGGGGCGAAAACGGCGAGCGCAAGGGCGCAGCCCATTAAAACACGAATGTTCATGGTAGTTCTCCTGGTTGAAGTTTGATGACCGTGAAACAGAAGGCGCTGCAGCCCATCCTGATGTTTCATCGAACGGCTGCAAAACTAAATCCGCTGGACCGGGAAGGCCAGTTAACTCGGCGTAATCTACTAAGCAAATTGCCGCACAGGATTTTCAAACTGTTGCCGCAATGCGGGGCAGGGGCTCACGCATTGCCGTAAATTCGGCGAGAAGATTACAGGGTAACCTCGCCGTAAACCGGGGCCTTGCCCCAGGCATAAAGCTGGTAGCCGGATCTGAGGCCAAGCCGGAAATAGGGATCGTCCTCGCAGAGCCGGACCGCTTCGGCATGGCTTTCGACTTCAAGCACCCAGAGGCCGCCGCAGAATGTTCCGCCGGGTTCAGGCCGGAAGCCACCGGCAATCCTTATCCTGTCAGTGTGAAGTGCCAAGTACTGAAAATGCGCTTCGTGATGATCCACACGCACCGTGAGAGCATGAGGATCGTCATTGAAAATCGCAACCCAGCGGGCCACAGGGCTTGACCCTTAGGCGGCCTTTTTCAAGAGCCCGCGGTTGATCAGGCATTCGGCGATCTGCACTGTGTTCAAGGCAGCACCCTTGCGCAGATTGTCGGAGACAACCCAGAGATTGATGCCGTTCTCGATGGTTGAATCCTCGCGGATGCGGCTGATGAAGGTGGCAAAATCACCGACGCATTCAACGGGGGTGACGTAGCCGCCATCTTCGCGCTTGTCGACAACCATGCAGCCCGGGGCTTCGCGCAGGATTTCGCGCACTTCCTCGGCGGAGATCGGCTGCTCGAATTCAATGTTCACGGCTTCCGAGTGGCCAACGAACACGGGTACGCGCACGCATGTGGCCGTGAGCTTGATCTTGGGATCGAGAATCTTCTTGGTTTCAACCACCATCTTCCATTCTTCCTTGGTCTCGCCTGAGTCCATGAACACGTCGATATGGGGGATGACATTGAAGGCGATCTGCTTGGTGAACTTCTTGGGCGTCGGCGAATCGGTGACGAAAATGCCCTTGGTCTGGTTCCACAGCTCATCGAGACCTTCCTTGCCCGCACCGGAAACGGATTGGTAGGTGGCCACCACCACGCGCTTGATCTTGGCCACATCATGCAAGGGCTTCAGGGCGACGACAAGCTGGGCGGTTGAACAATTAGGATTGGCGATGATGTTGCGGCGCTTGTTACGGCTCATGTATTCGACGAGCGCATGGGCGTTCACTTCGGGAACGATCAGGGGCACTTCGGAGTCATAGCGCCAACAGGAAGAGTTATCGATGACGATTGGGCCGAGGGCGCCGATCTTCGGAGACCATTCCTTGGAAACGGCGGAGCCCGCCGACATCAGCACGAAATCAACCTGGGAAAAATCGAACTGCTCCAGGTCCTTGCACTTTAGTATCCTGTCGCCGAAGGAAACCTCCACGCCCATGGATTTGCGCGAGGCTATGGCGAAGCACTCGTCAACCGGGAACTCGCGTTCGGCGAGGATGTTCAGCATTTCGCGGCCCACATTGCCCGTGGCGCCTACGACTGCAACCTTGTAACCCATGGAAGTCTCCTTGAAGTAGTCTCTGATCCGCCCGCTCTGAAACCTTTAGGTTTCGCTTTCGGCAAAAGGGGGTTTCGGCCACCACCCCCCGAGAGCGATGAGGCCGGGGGATGAGGCTATACGGTTTTTTTAGTCGGTTTTGTGAAAGTGGCGAAAAGGCAGCCGAATCCGGCGATTGCGGGGGCAATCCGGTCTGAAATCATCGCTATTTGCGCGAACTTCATGATGGGCCTTTGTTTCCAAGTCTGGGCGGTTTCTAGCAGGTCTCGCTTTTCTGTCAACCACCGGCTAGGACCGAATGAGCCGGGAGGGACCCTGCTTCTCCCCCTCCCCCTTGTCTATCGCATGCACACATCTTTCGCGGATCAGTTCATGCTAATCGTTAATATAACTATATAATTCTAAACAATAATCCGTCATCCCGGCGACCTGTCCGCCGAAGCCTTGGCGAAGGCGGAACGCCGGGACCCAGGCTTTCAACCGACACACAAGCGGAAAGTCAGGGTCCCGATTTTCATCGGGATGACGGAAGAAAGAATGAAATCATCGCGTTGATAGTTGTAACTGCGTCAACAAAGATGTGAGAATCCGATAGCTCTCCCACAAGGGGGGAGGGAAATGACGAGCGCGACTCCATGAGAGATCATTTCATTCTAATTGGGGGTTGGCAGGGGGGCCGGTCTTGGCTATTCAGCAGCGGCGACCACAGGCTTCGGCGCGCTTTCCGTCCAGGTGAAACCACCTGGACGACAAGAATTCGCGCCAGTTGTCTAACTTGCAGCATGTTGTTTTCGGCAAAGTCGTTCAACTTTGCCGCAACATGCTGCGCATGCGGAGAGGTGGCAGAGTGGTCGATCGCGTCGCACTCGAAATGCGAAGTACGCGCAAGCGTACCGGGGGTTCGAATCCCTCCCTCTCCGCCATCCTGCGCCCTGCGGGCTTCGGATGGCAGGCCACCGAGGGGCTCCAGGGCGCAAGGAGACTGGATAAACCCACGTGGTACGTTTGCTTTATCGAATTGAGTAACGGCGCCTTCGCACCGTTCGTGTGACCTACTCCTCAAAGCGACCCGTGGCGTCACGATCGCGCTCGTATCGTCTCGTGAGCGGAAACGGCGGCAACCAGGACTCGCGACGGGGGGTCCAGAGTTCATAGGTTGGCATCAGTTGGTCAGGGGCATCCAGGGATCCCAGGTTCACTTCGATTTCGTCTGCGCTGCGCGCGAAAACGGGCGAGCCGCAGCGGGGACAGAAAAACCGCCCGGCGTAGTCGCGTGTTTCGCCAGAGATCGTCACCGCCTCCTGAGGGAACACCGCGGAAGCGTGAAAAAGGGCCCCATGATGCTTGCGGCAGTCGAGACAGTGACAAAGACCGACCCGGTACGGGAGTCCCGACGCCACAATCCGGACATTGCCGCACAAGCAACCGCCGGTGAACCGGTCCATGGCTCGCGTCTCCTCTAAAATCAAGCGGTCGGATTGGTTACAACGAACCGCACTGTCATTGCAATTGCCCGCTGCGGGCGGGGACGCGTCCTATATGTAAGGTTATACGCTTTTGCGTATATTTATAATTTATACGCTAGACCGTATAAAATTTAATTGGCCAGACTTACGGTTATGGACGTTCTAATGGCTGTCGAGGCGACTGATGTGAAATTGGGAAGCTGGAAGCTTACTAGCCAATTCCAGCCATTCTTCCGCGAGCCGTTTCCAACTCAATTTGGCGTTGGGGTCGAAGGTGCACTCCGCATTGCCGAGACATTTCTGAGCCTCTGTCCGATATTCTTCTGCTTTATCGAAATTCATGATCCACCTCACTCCATACTAACTTCCCGAAACGCCCTCCATTCCGCAACCTCCATTGATAGCCTTTAACAGTGCGGAAGTCTGCGTCACGAAAGTCGTTGCCAATTGCAGCTTCACGCGTGGGTTGCATTTAGAAGTGCGGGGCTCCGTAGTGCCAGCCTTGCAGTTGTGTTGCCGTTGCGATTTATACGTATCACGAAAGTTCGCGCCGCAAGAGAACGCCCGGGGTGGATACATCCGGGCTCGACTGCATGATGATGGGCCGTATCACCACAAATCCTGATGCTCGATAAAAGTCGACCGCTGACAAACTTGAGTGGCATTCAAGGACTTTGACTGCCGCAGTTTTCGCATCTTGTACGCAGCGATTGAGCAATGCATGTCCAACTCCCCGCCGGAGCCAATTCGGATGCGTTGCAAAATGACGGATGTGCGCTTCACCTTGCCTGATTTCGTCGGACCCAGGTTGCTCCCTCGACCAACCTCCACATCCAATGAATTCGCCTAGTTGAGTTTGGGCGACATAAAACTTTCCCGAAGCGAGCAATTGTAAGTTTGCTTTGGTCACGAGCGGCAACAGCTTGGCTAACAGATCAGGCTCGTAGTCTATTGCGAGTAGTTTGGTGTAGGTCGCCTCCAGCAGTGTGCTAACAGCGGGGCCGTCCATTGGACTTGCTACTCTTAGGCTGATGCGTATTGCCATGATTGTCTTAATTGTGAACCATTTCCAAGAATAAGTCATTTCGCAATAATCTGCGCACGGAAAATCCATCATCAGTTCACAGACTAGAAAAACATTTGCAAATTCAATGCTGACGCCATTTCTTACTCTGAACTAAATCGTGGCCTCATAGCGGGAGCGGACTGCTTAAAGCTGAAATTCCGGCGATCACTCATTCCTCATGTTGAGTACTATTTCCAACATTTATTCCCCGGCGAATAACTTTTTCCCGTGCGCTAGCTGATGTATTAATCGTATGCCATCGGCGTTTAGGCAGGATTAGGCACATTAAACGGTGTCACCACAATCACGGATGACAAGGGAGTTTCAACTAGTTTTGGCATTGCACCATTGGCGCTTATGATGTGTTGGCAAGCTATTCGCATGTCCTGCCTGAGGTCATGGTGTAGAACGGCGCTGATCCTTCCATCGCGCAAAAATTTCAGATTATCGGAATCCAGATCATGCCCAATGAAAACCCGACAGTTTCGTTTCGCGGTGTTGAAAGCAGCAAGGATTGCATTGTTGCCGCCACCAATCGAGTAGACCGCACAAATATCTGGCGACTTTTCCAAGGCCTCCCGTACAAGCGGTTCCGTGGCACGGTCGCGGCCATAGCCTTCACTGACTTCAACCGTGGTCAAGTGGGGAAAGGTTTCCCGTAAAGCGCGACGAAACCCAATTTCTCTTTCTTCCTCACCCCGGAAACGGCTCGAACTAAGTGTTACCAATATTTGAGCGGGTGAGTTTGATAACCATTGGCCAATAAGATATGCAGCCGTTGCGCCAGCCGCTCGGTTATCGATGCCCACATAAGAAAATCGACGCGAATTGGGAATGTCAGTAACAAGCGTCACAACTGGTATTTTTGCGTCCGACAAACGAGCAATAGCTTGTGTTATTTCTGGAGTATCTGGTGCTTTCAAAAGCACCCCGTTGCTGCCGCGTTTGACGATGCGATCTAGAATCTGCACAAGTTCACGTGTCGGAATTTCCTCAGCAAAGTGGAAGCGCGAACGAAACACAGCTGGTTGAAGAAAAGGCATCTCCGCCTCCAGTGCCCTCGAAACCAAAGTAGTGAATTGCGCCGGCGCTTCCATCACTAGATCAATCATGAACTTTCGTCCTGTCAGCGCTACACTTTCACTCTGCTTCGCCAGTTCACGAAGTGCCTGTTTCACTCTTCGATGTGTTGTATTAGAGACCCCTGACCGTCCATGAAGTGCTCTGTCGACAGTGGCAAGACTAAGCCCCGCTTGGCTTGCGATTTCCTTTAAGGGGTAGTCTCGTTTCATGGATACTCGTGAGGTTATTTTGAGGTGTTTCTGCGCTGTTTCGTTCTCTGCGTTACTATATCCTTTGAAGCATCCCCTCAAGTACAAAGGATAGACCCATGAAATCCGACAATCTCATAAAGCAACGCTCAGATCGTGTTTGGCTGACCTCCGAGTCGTGTGATCTCAAAGATTTCAAGCGGGAAATCGGCATAACGACGAAGGCAAAGGATTACCCCCTTGCTTCAGGAATTTCGGCAAATGTGCCAACTTATTTGGGTGAATTGGTTCGAGAGGCGGCGAAAGATCAAGAAAGCCGCAAAGCTTTAATGGCCGAATGGGCCGAAGCGTTGCATGATGGGCCTGGAATTGTCGTCTTTAAAAACGCATTCGGTGACGTCGAGCCTTTGGACGCCGCTTCAGAGATTTTCAATGAAATTATTGAGGAGCAGCATGCTCAAGGAGCGGGTGGGGGAGATCATTTTGCAAAGCCAGGTGCCAATGACCGGATTTGGAATGCTTTGGAAAAGTTGGCCATCCGCAACCCTGAGGTATTTGCCAGCTATTACGCCAACGAAATAATTGCGCTGATTTCCGAGAGCTGGCTCGGCACGGGTTACCAAATCACTTCCCAGCTCAATGTGGTGAACCCTGGCGGCCAGGCCCAATCCATGCATCGCGATTATCATATGGGCTTTCAAACGGAGAAGGAAATCGAAAGCTTTCCCGTTCACGCCCACCGGCTTTCACCAGTCTTGACCCTCCAAGGCGCTGTGGCGCATGTCGATATGCCAGTTGAAACAGGTCCGACACAGTATTTGCCCTATTCGCAGAAATTCGTTCCAGGTTACTTCGCCTATCGCAAGCAAGAATTTCAGGAGTACTTCAAGTCCAACTACGTCCAATTGCCATTGGAAAAGGGCGATGCAGTTTTCTTCAACCCAGCCCTCTATCACGCGGCAGGGACAAATAGCACCACAGACGTGAAGCGGATGGCAAACCTGCTGCAGGTCTCGTCAGCCTATGGTCGTGCAATGGAAACGGTTAACCGGCATACGATGTGCAAAAGCCTATTTCCTGTTCTGAAGGCGCTTAAATTGGGCCAACAGCCCCTGAAAAATGTCGTAGCAGCCTGTGCCGAAGGATACGCTTTCCCTACCAACCTCGACAGAGATCCTCCCATTGGAGGTTTGGCTCCCCAAAGTCAGGCTCAACTCATGTTGAGGGCGTTGGAAGAAAATTGGGATGTATCTGCTTTCAACGATAAATTGGAAAAGCATTCGCAAAAGCGCTGTTAGCGGGCTGTGTATCAATGAGGCTCAAAGGGGCTTGAAAGAGTATGCCCCTTCATGCTCGCTCACCTTCCCCACGCCTGGGAAGTCCAAATGAGAGCCTGCCACATAGATATCCGGCCGAGCAGCCTTGCGAAGCAGTTTGAGCCGCGTTGCGCGTGCCTCGTCTTGATTGGCATCCGCCCCCCAAGTTATCTCCGGTCTCGCAAATTGAATGGAGGGAACGTGGACGATGTCACCCCAGATCAACAGCGTCTCTCCTGCGTTTGAAACCTCAAACGCAGTGTGGCCAACCTCATGCCCATGTGCCGCAAGCGCAGTTATGTGAGGGCTCACTTTGTAAGCGTCGGCGATAGGAGAACGCCGCTTGCTAAAACGAAGTAGCCGTTCATTATCATCAAACAACCCCATTTCCTCTTTTGGAACGAGTAAGCGCTGGAGACTGGGAAATGCGTCAGATCCATCGGCTGCAACCAAGCCATTGCCATGATCTTCATGGGTGTGGGTGAGAGCAACAGTGGTAATCTCATTAATGTCCACACCAACTTCGGCCAGTGCGCGAGGCAGAAGGCCCATTGTCGGATCCCATGAGTTGGCGGCGCCTGTGTCAATGAGAACGTGCTGGCCGTCGTCAATCACAAGATACGCATTTACCGACAGCCGCAACTTCCCCTGCACCAACTCAACTTCTTTTGGCAAGTCCGTCCCAAACGGGCGGTCACCCGCTTGCCGCAAACGGCTTGCTGGCAGGTCAACATATCCGTCACGAAGCGCAATCACGGTCAATGCACCAATGGTGTAGCGAACGAAGTTTGTGCCCGAACTATTGCTTTTCATTGGCCTGTCTTCTTATAGTTTCAGATAAACTTTTTTAGATATCAAAAAAACTATCGTTCTTATGGTCAATCGCATTTTCTCTGTAAAGTGGCTTCCGGCGACCACCCATTCCTCATGTTGTGGACTATTTCCAAAATTTGTTCCCCGGTGAATATTTTTTTCATTTCGTGACGCCGCAACAGCACGTCCGCTATCCGACAAAATGCAGACTTGGCTTTAGAACTACCCTTCGTCCCAGTTTGACCCAGAGCGGTCAGACCTGAATATTTGACATTGTACCAATTGTACCAGAAGCTATTTCTTACGTTCTGCACATGAAATGATTGATCTGATGGATAACGGACCCGAGGAAACCCTGGACCCCGATGACTGGTCTGCAGCAAGCGAGCTGGCGCACAGGATTATTGATGACGCCGTCCTGCATTTGAGTAGCTTGCGCGGTCGGCCTGTCTGGCAGGACATGCCCGAAACAGTTCGTGCTGCCTATCGCGCGCCCGTGCCCGAGGACCCGACGCCGCTTGAGGCAGTCTATCGCGAGATCACTGAGAATTTGATGCCTTATCCGATGGGCAATATCCACCCGAGGTTCTGGGGATGGTATATGGGGTCAAGCAATTTCACGGGCGCTTTGGGTGATTTCCTTGCCGCCATTGACGGCTCAAACCTTGGCGGCGGGAATACTGCCCCGGCACAAATGGATCGACAGGTCGTGAACTGGCTCAAAGC
The DNA here is from genome assembly GCA_963766425.1 of uncultured Alphaproteobacteria bacterium. Taxonomy (GTDB): domain Bacteria; phylum Pseudomonadota; class Alphaproteobacteria; order Rhizobiales; family Aestuariivirgaceae; genus Aestuariivirga. The sequence goes on along the minus strand of CAVYAB010000019.1, from coordinate 501,357 downwards.
CATGATGGGTTTTCCTGAAAGTTCCAGCGGGACCCTGACAAGCGGTGGCTCGATGGCAAACACGGTCGGACTGATTGTTGCGCGCAACGCGATGGCCGGGGTGGACGTGCGGCTTGATGGGATCACCGCCCTACCGCAACCCTTGCGCTACTATGCCTCGGATCAGGCGCATAGTTGCCACCAGAAAGCGATGGAAATCCTTGGATTGGGAAGCAGGGCGCTACGGCTTGTGGCGTCAGATGCGAGTTTCCGTATGGATGTTGCGACGCTTGAATGGGCGATTGCCGAGGATCGCGCAGCGGGCATACGCCCGGTCTGCGTGATTGCCACTGCTGGGACGACGAATACTGGGGCAATCGACGACTTGGGTGCCATTGCTTCGGTCTGTCGGCGCGAAGGGCTCTGGTTCCATATCGATGGCTGCATTGGGGCATTGATCAGGATCGCGCCAAAGAACCGCGCCTTGGTTGACGGGATTGAGGCCGCCGATTCCTTGGCTCTTGATCCGCACAAATGGCTTCATACCCCGTTCGAAGCAGGATGTGCCCTGGTGCGGGACGCCAAGAAGCACTTCGCGACATTCTCGCTGCATCCCGAGTACCTTGAGGAAAAGCCGCGGGGTGTAGCGGCCGGGGACTATCTGTTTGACTATGGTTTTGAATTGTCGCGCGGCTTCAAAGCCCTGAAAATCTGGATGTCCCTGAAGGAACAGGGCGTGGCCAAGTTCGGACGGCTCATTGACCAGAATATCGCGCAAGGCGCCTATCTGACAGAGTTGATTGCCGCAGACCCAAGGCTAGAACTGATGGCACCGACGGCGATCAACATCGTCTGCTTTAGGTATTGCGGAAAGGGTGCCAGCGAAGCGTCGCTAAAGACTCTCAACACCGAGATCATGCTGCGCCTGCAAGAGGAAGGCACCGCAGTACCTACGGATACTATGGTTCATGGTAGGCATTGCTTGCGGGTTGCGATCAACAATCACCGCACCCGGCGCGAGGATTTGCAGCTCCTTATAAACGAAACTGTGAGACTGGGAATGGAGTTGGAAATTGGGCGGTAAGTTGTGTATCGAAGCGCGCTACTCTAAGCTAGCCTTGAATGAACACTAGTCTGCGCTTTTCCAATTCCCCAAATTATAATTTGACGCAATTGTCTGCTCCTGACCCTTAGCGGACTTGCCAGATCATGACCCCAAGGTCCGCTCAGTATAAAAAGCGGAAATGATTTATAATGACCGCTTAATGGATTTCTTCTTCGGACGCGGCTAGGATGCAAATTCCTTATCCTCAAAACATTAAGAAGTTACTCGGGAAGCCCCACCTTGCGCAGTCCTGCCGCAAGCAGTTGCATTGACGATCGCCCCCAATAATCTGCTTGGACAAACCCGCTTATCGTGAAATCTGGAGCAATCTCGAGAAGTCGCTTTGCGGCCTCTTGAGCCAAATCAAATTTGCCGAGATTGACATGGCTGGCGATTAAGAGTGCAAAGGGAACGCTGAAATTTGGTTTAGCCTGGGTTATCAGAGTTACATAATGAACTGCTTTCTCGAACTCCCCCGTAAAAAAGCACACAGTGGCCAGCGCGAGATTTGGATGATAGTTGAGAGGGTCGGAAGGACTCAGCCGCAACGCTTTCTGGGCGTCTTCACTCGCCCGCTGATAGTTACCGTTGCAGGCATGCAGCAAGGCGCTGAAACCGAAGGCAAGTGCCGAATTGCTGTTGATTTTCAAGGCAGGGTCCAGAATGCGGGTTGCTCTCTCGAAATCATGGGTAATAATCGCTTGAACGAAGGCCGCGATGGAGAGAGCTTGCGTGTTGTCAGCGCCAAACTCAATGGCAAGGCGGGCATGCTCGAGCGCGGCAGTGCGGTCATCCAGATTGAAACCTCCGCGAAAGAAACGCTGCTCATGGCACCAGGCTGCATGGGCGTGGGCAGGGGCGTAATTGGAGTCGAGACTTAGAGACTTGTTCAAGAGGCGGATCGCCTCGTTGTTCTCGGCCAGTGTATTGTCAAAGGCGTGTGGAAGTGCCCGGAGATAGAAATCATAGGCATCAAGCACCTCGGGCCGCTTGCTTCTTGCTCGCTCAATTTCCACACGCCTGAGCGTGGGTTCAAGCGCCCCGACGATGCTGTCGGTAAGTTGATCCTGCAACTCGAAAATGTCTTCGATTGCCCCTTCAAACTTGTCAGCCCAGACGTGGGTGCCGCCCGCCCCTTCGACAAGCTGCCCGGTGATGCGTACCCGGCCTCCAAATTTCCGGACGCTCCCTTCCAGCACGTAGCGGACGCCAAGCGCCTTGGCGACATCGCGTATATCCACGGATTTTCCCTTGTATGCGGACGTAGAATTTCTGGCGATTACAAAAATCCCTGGCATTTTCGACAAATCGATGATCAGCTCTTCGACCAACCCGTCCGCAAAATAGTCTTGTGCCGGGTCGTCACTGAGATTTTTGAAGGGGAGTACGGCGATAGAAGGCCCATTCAATATCGCGCTGAGAGAAGCGTCGGTGTCTGCTTGAATCATTGGCGCGTGGTGCTCGATTGGTCCGGCGAAGCGGTAGCCCACGCGGGGGATTGTCGTGATCCAGTCGTTGCCGTCAGGCAATTGTCCGAGGAGTTTCCTAAGCGAAGCGATCTGGACTGAAAGGTTGCCCTCCTCGACAGCCGCACCGTCCCAGGCCGCGTCAATAAGATCGGATTTGGATAATACTTTACCCGGACTGTTCAGAAACGCCGCCAGAAGCCGGAGCGCCCGATAGCCCACGGGCACTGGCACGCCTTGGCGCAAAAGCGTGCCAGCCTCTGGATTGAGGACGAAAGGACCAAAAATAAAGGATTGCCCCAGCATGGTGGGAAGCTACATCTTTTTGGAACTTTTAGGAACTATTTGGCAGGCCTAAGGGACAATCGGGATGTGCCTGGCGCATCCTGTCTCTAACGCTGAGACAGGAGAAATGACAATGTCCGACATCACTTATGACTGGATGCCAAATGAAGCCCAAGCTGCAACGGAGTTGCCGATCAGGCAGAATGTTAGAACAAGCAAGCCTTATCGGCGGGAAGATGAATTTCGCTCTGCCCTCGACCGCTACGTGGCTGACTATCGGAAGCATCTCAATAATCGCTAACAAAGGTCGCCATCAAATACCATGAAACCTCATTTGTACCCAATTGGCCCGTAGCTGACGTACGATCCCTTCGCACTAAACTTCGGCCTTTTGGCCCTTTGCGGAAATGTCGCCTTCTGCCATCCGCAGCCGCTGAAACCCCAGGATCCGACATCTAAAAACTGAAAATCGGGCGATCATACTCTGCTCATGTTATGTACTATTTAATTGAGAATATATTCGAATAGACCAACAAAGGGATACCTATCAACCCAACTATTTGAAGCGTTCCCAAAATTCTTCCTTCTTGTTAGTCGCTGGAAAGGCCACAGAGGGAACTGGAAGCCCAAGGAATTTACATAGTGGCTCCCATCCTTCTTTGACTTCAAAAACCAACAAGCGGTCCGGGGGGATTGCTGCTTTGACGGCGATGACATGATCATCAAATGCTTTCATCAAGTCAGTTTGGCTGGATTTGCCGCCAAAACCTGTCTTTTTGATTACGCCGATCGCCATATCAAGCAAGGGTTGCATAGGAGGCGGTGCTTTATCGCGAGATCCGACAAGCGCAAAAATTGTCTGCGAAAAACTATAATACCAACTTTCGGCCGAGCGGACCGTCAGGATAACTTTTGCCTTTGGATAGGCTTCCGCAAGTTCGCGCCAGAAGGCGGCGGTGGGCCAATCGACAGCTGAATTGTAACCTTTGTAGGCTGCTTCCCAATCAGGTTTGCCTTCAACGGCAGCAGCCCAAATTGGCACATTGACTGGTGGGTTTTTAATGACCTCTTCCATGTGGTGACACGGGCCAAACCCTAAATGTTCGAGCGCTAGCTTCAGCGAATGTGTTCCGGTCCGGCCAACACCGGCACCAATGATCCTTAGTGTAGAGATATTTGTCTTTTGCTTTTTCACCTTGGGCTTGGGTTTATTGACCTTCCGACCAGTAGATTTGGTTGACGTCACGGGACCTTTGCTTGATTTGCTTGGTTTCCGTTTCGGTTTGGAAACCTTGGCTACAGTGCGCATCGATTTGGCTGGCTTAACCTTCACGACCTTATTCTTCGCCACCCGCTTTGCAGTTGTCAGTTTTCGTTTGGTCGCAACTTTTCGGGCTTTTACGGTCTTTTTTGCTTTCTTGGCCATTGTTCTCTCCCTCGATTTTGGAGAAACGCTATCACGCGCCAACGGATACGTCTTTAAGTCATTTTGAGCAGACACTTCAATTGCTAGGATCGACAGCGGTGAACCGTCGGGTGGGGTTTCCTGGCGGTCCTATTGCGAGCAGCTGAAAATCCAGTGAACGCTCCCTCCTCATGTTGTGGACCATTTCCAATGTTTATTCCCCGGTGAATAATTTATCTTTTTTATAAGACAGAAAAAATGTCCGCTATCAGATGCACAGCGGACATCGCGTGGGGATTGTCAGACGTCTGCTTTTGACCCTTAGCGGACATCGAAGGTCCGATCAATTAGGTGGGTGCAAAGACTTCAACAATGACGTAGGCGCCGCATTCGTCCGGTGTGTCAGATAATGGTTGCTCGGCCCACTCGAATGACAAGTAGTGAGAAAGGAATTCGCTGGCATGTCTGGGCGCCCAGAACAGTCCGTTTCTATTCAGCCGCTTAAAATGTTCCGCAAGCAGCACGCCATCAGGATCTGCGCCGTGCCAGCGCGGCAGAAACAACGAGTCGCACAAGGCTGAGAACTCTCCAGGAAACCATGTCGGCTCGAAGCCGCAGGATACGAAACCATCAGGCGTGGTGGCAATCGCAGAGGCTTCTCGCACCCAGATCAACTCGTATTTAGACTCGTCGGATAGGTAGTCGCTTATTGAAATGGCGTCAGCTAATTCGAAGATCAAGGCGTCAGTGGCCTTCTCTGCCCTCGTCAATTCGTCAAGGCGAATCTCTGCAGGTTGTTTGCCATCAACATACCCCGAGAGCACATCCCGATTTGTACCTCTGTAGAATGTTTGCACTTCGTCAAAGGAACGCCCAACCCGCGGCCAACCGTAGCAATCGTGCTGCAATTCTAGTTTGAGTTGAAACTTGTCATAGAGTTCCTTGGCGGTGCGAACCCAAAAGAACCCTGAAGTGACATTGCGCCCAGTCATCGGGTCAATCATCACATCTCCTACGCAATAAGCATTTTCCCGAAAGCTTTGTGTATGTGTCCCATATCGAAGTCGATAGTGAAAGTCACTTCTGGACTTGGCCCTTTTGAGACTTCTTGGTGGAGTCTCAGCCTGTCCGCTCTTGGCGGAGAAGCAGATGTTTTGGAGAGACTGCCATACGTCTCAGTTTGACTCGGAGCGGACATTTCATCAGGTGACACCTATTCCGGGGGCTTGATCCTAAATACCGATTTCCCCGATATCCAAAGCGATCCTCCACCATAACGGATTCGTCTTCCGACAATGAGCCCCGGCTCAGGCTGGAACAGCCCGCGCTCCAGATTGTTTGTTAAGTCGACCCGCGAGATGATGGAACCACGCGTGATGACCCAGACAAAGCCGCCGCCTACTGCAATGTCGCCATCACTTTCCATGTCAGTTGAACCCGTCTTGATCGTTGCTGCGATGTCAGCAGTTTTAGCGTCAATCCTCTCCACCACCCCCTCGGTATCGTAGGCAATCCAGATGGTGTCTTCCCCGGAAGCCAGAATGTGCGATGCGCCATGAAGCATGGTTGTCGATGCAATGTGATTGGTCAGGGGATCAATCCGGTAGAGTTCTCCGTTGCTCGCGGCCGTCACCCAGACATAACTGTTGCCGAAGGTAACACCACTGCAGGGTTTAGGCAGCGCAATTTTTGCTTCCTCGGCGCCGCTTTTCGCGTTGTAACGTGTCAGAGTTTTGTCGTGGTTGTCGAAGGTGACAACCCAGATTGCGCCTGCACCAACACCGATGCTGCCCTGGCTGCCGAAAATGTCCGTGGGGATTTTCAGCACCACTTTGTTTGAGTTTGGGTCCACCTTGTAGATGGTCGAGCTTCCCATGTCGGGCACCCAGACAGCGCCTTCCCCCACGGTAATGCCCCGGTATTTTTCACTCTCGGTGAGCGTTGCTCCGACTTCGCTGACTGGAATATCAATATCGACAGTGGTATTGTCCGCCGTGTTTATACGAACCAGATGTCCGTCGCTCATCATCCATAGCGAGTTAAAGCCAAATCCCATCGAAAAGCCGCTACGAGGAATCGTCGCTTGAACCTCAAACTTAACGGGCAACTGCTGTGACGCTTTTTCTACAGACCATGCACGGTCTGCCATTGTCACAGAGGCTAACACCACCCCCATGAACTGCGCCAACAAAGGTCCACTCATCGACACCACGCCTCAGCAACCACAAGTTAAGTGGCTGCACCCACCAACTTCCACACAAAAGGTTCCTTGTTTGGAACGAACTGGCAAATGAAAATAACAGCTCATAGCAAATTGGTCGATACGCCGGTCCCGACTTCCATAGATTGAGGCCGATTGTGACCCTTAGCTGAAATGTCGTTTTTTGGCTTCCGAAGCTGCTAACACCCCAGGAGCGGACAACGTCCATTGAAAATCCGGCGATCATCCATTCCTCATGTTGTGACCACCTGCCAATATTTTTTGGCAAACATATGAAGCAAGAGAGCCTTTTGTTTACCCGCTAAGGCGTGCCCCACCATCTGCCCTACCGATGGTGCCATACCGCGGGCAAGCGCCAAAAAGCCCCGCCACTTTTCAGTATCGGTGCTTTTTATCAGTGGTAAGTGCAACGCGTGATTCACCGGAGAGTGTGTTTAACCTTGCGTTAACCATTTCAATAGCATGATTTATCCCCTGCTTAGCCACTCTGATTTTCGAAAGTGAAATATCATGGCTTCGAAGTTCAAATGTTCAGCTGCTGCGCTGGCCCTTGCCATAGCATCCTATCCAGCCACTGCACTTTTTCAAATGGGCAGTCCCGTTGCCATTTCCTCGTTGAATCAGGAATCCATCAGGTTTCAAACTCTAGCAGACGCATCCGATGCCCTGGCCATGCAGGTGGCATTTGAACGGTCTGCACCCGCAACAGTTTTAGATGCCTACGAAACTCTGCAGGCCGATCCGGGCAATGTGGCCTTGCAAGACGCCTATAATCGGGCTGTTACAGGCGCTGGTCTCCCGTATGCGCGGGTGATTGCACTCGAAATAGCGTACGCAAATTGGCAGAACGCATCTGAGGCAGACGCATTAGCGGCAGTTGCAGAAATCGAGGCACAGGATGCCTTCAATATTGCCGGCAACTAGCCCCTTGTTGAGGATCAGAAGTACTAAAATATGTAGACCGCCACGTTCATTCTGAAGTTTCTAACGACAATTCAGGGAATAGTGTAATGCGTATTTTTTATGTGGTTGTTGCAACCGGAGTATTTGGCGGCTTATCGACTCCGGCTTTCGCAGATGCTCAGTCCTATTGCGGGCTTATTGGGAGGGATTATGCCGATGCCAGCACGCTCGATGTGGACCAATGGCAAATCAATTATCGCAAGGCGTTCAATTCCTGCATGACACAATATACGTCCCGTGATCCAGCCCCAAAAAAGGAAAGCGCCGAAAAGATAGTCAAAAAAGCTGATACTCCGCGCCGAAAAAGGAACAGGCATTTGGCACCGAGGTCAGTCGCCTGGAATGAGTATTGTGCGGCAAAGTACGCGTCGTTCAATAAGGCGACGGGTAAGTATAGGTCTTACAGTGGAAAGGCCAAACCCTGCCTTGTTTCATCAGGCTAGGGTCAAGACTCATTGACCCAGCCAAAAGATAACGGTGGCGCAGTTCAAGTGAGTCATTTCAAGCGTTGAAGAGAAGCGCTATTCCGACGGTAACAAGAACCAGGCCCATGGTGTCGCGAATGCTGGGCGTCTGCTGAAACAATCTGCGCGAAATCATTCCTGCAATCAGAACTTCAACCAAGCCAAGTGTGCGCACCAGTGCGGGCGACGCGAGGGCGAATGCGAGAAACCACATTTCGGATGCAAAGGCGCCCAGGAACCCGGCAGGAGACGATGGCCTCCATGCTCTGAGGACGGCCCTAAGAACTTCCGGGTCGCGCATCAATAACCAGGTGGAAAGAAGCGCAGTCTGGAGAGTCAGTGAAATCGCGAGCGTGACAGTCGCGGCGGGAACAAACTCGGGCGTCCCCAGGGCAACGATACCTCCACGAAAGCCTACGGCTGCCAACGCAAAAAGCCCACCAGACGCAATCCCAAGAATTGCTGGGCGCCAAGAGAAAATCTCATGGCCAGCGCGCGACGGCCACGACAGCGCAAGCACGCCAGAAGTAGCTATCACGACGGCGGCGGCCAGCGTGAAGGTAATCTGCTCGCCCAGAAAGATTATCACAAAGAGAGCTATCTGCACGGGCTCGGTTTTGGTGTAGGCGGTGGTGACCACGAAGGAGCGCTCCTGCATCGCTGCGAGCATCAGTGCCGTCGCCAGGATTTGGCTTATCGCGCCGAAGGCTGTCCAGAGAAAGGAGACCGCATTCGGCCTTGGCACTTCGCCATAGGTGAGCGCGACGGCCGCCAGCGCCAACAGACCAAACGGCAAACCAAAAATGAACCGGGTATGGGTCGCACCGACTGTTCCAAGCCGTTCGATAAGGCTCTTCTGGGTAGCGTTGCGGAAGGTTTGGGCGATTGCAGCAAGAAGGGTGAAGACCACCCACAGCCAAGGCGGGGCATTCATCTAAGTTTGGCCTGTGATGTCACAGGATAGGTGTTGTTCGGCCTCAGTTATCAAGGCGCGTAAACCTTCGAGACGTGCACCCATGATTTTATCACTCCCCCATCTCCGCTTCCCCTTCAGCCCCAGTTCAACCCGGCATTTTCCCAAACGCTAAGAACAGCATACCGAACCCGGGCTGAACTAGGCGCGTTATACCGGACTATTCTCAGTCATAGCCGTGCTGTTGATCTTCGCACCGGTTGGACCACAACTGCATCCCGCCATAAGAACACAAAGAAGCAAAGCAAAGTATTTCATTTTCTCACTTTCAGTCCAAGTTCGACTGCGGCAACTTCATCGAGCGAATTTGTTTCGATGCAGCCCAGCAGTACATGGTCATAAGTTTCTGGTTCATCGTTCCGGAACATAGGAATTTTGAGGGCTTGCTGATTTAGATCGCCTTGCGGATGCGTATCACTTTTTCTTTCGAATGCCGCGCTCGTAGCAGCGAAACCAGCCCATTTTGTAGTTGATGTAAATCCGAGCCCCGTTTGGATAATATTTCCAGGAATTGCATTCCCTCACGGCCCGCTCGTATAGCTCTTGGTGGGCTGCCGACCGAGACATCTTTGCTTGCGCCATACCAACCTGGAACGCAGAAAATGCGATAACGGCGATAAATACTGAGACAACTTTCATAGTATTCAAATCCTCGTTTTGCCCCGAAGCCCGTTACCGGAGTATATCAACTAGCGTAGTGTTTATACAAGTAACACGCGCTGGGATCGGCTATCGCGTCCCTTGGCTCTTTGGCCGACATACCTATTGCTGAAGGGCTTGCTTCACGTTGGGAGGGACAGCATCATGCCTGGTACTAATCGAGCGCCAAGAGGCGGGTTTTTCCGTAGCGCCGGTAATGTTGGCGTAGACTTCTGCCCAAGTTGGTGATTTAGTTTGCAATATTAGAGGCTTTACGAGCAGGTTTTTCAATGACTGGCCTCCGCATCGCTCTTACCGCAGGGTTTTTTGTTGGAACCGCACTAACGGCATCGTCAGCTTCATGTACGCTCGAAGATGCGATCTATAAGAGTGGCGAATACACGCTCCGCTTCAGGGCGATTCCAGACTCTCCGCGCTACGAATACAACTTCAGTGTACAAGGACTAGGGCTGGAAGTGGCTGGCAACACAACGGTGCCAAACGGCTTTGCTCGCGCCTTCTATGCGATCGGGCCTGAAGGCAAGAGTGGGCGAATTGGGGCGATCTATTCTATTTGGGAGAAAACGAAGGGCAAATTGACAGAAGACTATGCGCTAATCGACGAGCCAGCGCCGATTGCAATTGTTTTGGCGGAGTTCTCCCGGACGATGTACTACACCCAGCGCGAACAAGGGGAGGAAATCAACATTCCTCCGACTGATTTGTTCAGTTTTGTCAAATGCGTGAATTGAAAAATCTGCAGTGCGGATAGGAACGCCAAGCAAGCGATCAGTGCCCTGCTGCTACTCGCCTCACTGGCAATTGCCGGCGTTGCCGCTGCGGGTATCTCACGCGGGTTATTCGGGTGGCCGTGATGTGGTGAGATTACCCCAGATAGACTCCCCCTCGATTTAGTGCTTGTCTGCACCTGGCCTTGCAATACGACTGCCGATTTTCCCGGCAGTGCAACCGATTTACAGCGAGTAGCTTTCGCAGAGATTCATTGGTTTCTTAAACAAACTGTAACAGGAAGGTCATCCTATGATTTATGCAGCTGGCCTATCGCACTTTGTTAAAATTGGTCTTGTCGTTACGATGATTTCGTCTTTTGTTGTAGTTGCGACTGCCCCTGCATCCGCTCAAGGCATCGAGATGTGGAATAAACCATGCCTAAAATTCTACAAGAAGTGGAAAACATTAGCCAAGCATAAGGCATTTGCCATATCAAATAGCAATGCTGGCGGAAGTTTAGGCCAATCCTGCAGCTATTCGTATTCCTATCCAACAAAAGCTGGTGCGGAAGTGTCCGCCGTCAAATCCTGCGAAACAGAGAAGCACTATCGCTCCGGTCGATGTTATGTAATGAAATCTGAGTAGATCTTTGGTTCCGACCGGGCGAGGCAGGATAGCCCAGTTACTGTGAATTGGATCAATTCAACTCTGACGCTTGAGTGACACGATCTTCGCACTCTTGCCTGGTTCACGAAATGCAGCCCAGGCATCCATCAGCTTGCGACGCTTCTCGAATTGGTCACCACAAGCAAACGTCAAGGGGATATATCCGAAAATACCCCTTGACAATCTATTCCTATCGGGTTCATATGTTCCTGTTTTGTTCTAATGCAGGATAAGGAGATCACGTGGACTTTGACTGGGCCAGGGCCATCGAACGCAACAGCGAAGCGCTCAAGGGCATCGTTGCAGCCCTGTTCGCCATGCTGGGGCTTGATGGGTGAGGCCACGGTTTCGCGGATTCCACGGTCCCTGCACAGTGCCGTGTTGCATGTGCTGCGGCCGGCCGAATCCGCCATGCGCCGCCTCATCATCATCGCGGCACGGGGCCTTGTGGTGAAGCTTGCTGCCGCGCGTCCGATTTCGCGTCCTATGCCGGCGGGGGCCATCGGGAAGGGCGGGCGGCTTCCCGCTCCCTCCTTCCAGCTCTTCGATACGCGGAAAAACTTCGCTGAGCTGCGCCAACACCGTAGAAGACCCATGCGGAATCCCCCACGCATCCATTTCTACCCGTATGATACCCTGCGGCCAGCGCCCCCTCCCGCAGCCGCTCCCGCTCCGCCGCCCGATGGCCTGGTCAATGCCGAGCGCCTCAGCCGCAGGCTCCAGGCCCTCAAGCTGGCGCTCGAGGATCTGCCGCGCCAGGCCAGGCGTCTGGCGCGCTGGCGGGTAAGACGCGAGACCGCAAAAAGTCCAAAGTTCAAATCGCCGCTCAGGCCGGGTCCTCCGCCTGGCCACCGGAGGAAGAAGGTTCACGAAGTCGATGAGGTGCTCGCCGAATGCCATTGGCTCGCCTGGGATGCAATGAAGCCCGACACGTCTTGAAGTGCTGCCCACACAAAAGCAGAAACCGTCCGTGTACGGACTAATGTGATTCGGAGCGCCACCACGCTCATCGACCAGACCTACGCACGCAATAACCAGGGGCTCATCACCGCCAGTCAGTCCTGTGCAAATCCAAGTTCGCAAGCTTACATCCGATCAGACTCTTGCTGCCAGGCTTGACGCCTCGTTCATGGCCGTCAGAAACTGGGCCACTTCCTGTTCAGTATTGTAATGGCTGAAGGACACACGCACACAGGATTTGAGACCCAGAGGCCGAAGGACATTTCCGCTGTAGTGATCGTCCATGCGGGCGTGGGTTCGAACGCCGCGCGCGTTCAGAAAGCTGACGAGTTTGACGGCCTCCATGTGATCAAGCGTGAGCGAGACGACGCCCTCGCGTCCCGCATTGTCGGCGCCTGCAATGATGGCAACATCCGGCAGTTCCGCGAGACCGCGAAGATTGCCCGTGCCGTGCATTATCGCATGGCCCAGCTGCTGTTCGTGATCGTGGATGGCCTTTGCCGCCATCTCGATCCGCGCACGACGGTCGCTGCTTTTCGTGATACGGCTGCCGAGCCAGACAAAATAGTCCACGACGTCGGAGAACGAGGCGTAGCTTCCGGCATCACGCGTGCCGAGTTCCCAGTTGGCGGGTGGGCCGCCAATAACGGCTTCCTTCGGAAGGGCGGTCAGGCGGTCTGAGGCCCAGCCGACGCCGTAACCATGGCGCGAGAAGACTTTGTAAGGCGAGATGGCATAGCCATCGACGCCATAGGCGGCGAGGTCAATGTGGCCATGGCTTGCATGCTGGATGCCGTCGACGATGATGAAACACTCCGGCGACTTCTGGCGGATGGCAGCGGCGATGGCCGTGACATCGACCGAGATGCCGGTGACGGGCGAAGTTTGAATGATGGTCGCAACCCGAACCTCGGATGTAATGTGCTTGCGGTAAGCATCGACATCCACGGTTCCCGTCACGTCATCATGGGGCACGAGAACATGCGGCCTGCCGGTCACTTCCGCCCAGCGTGTCATGGAGCTCCGCGTTGCGGGGTGTTCCAGCGTGCTGCCCAGCATGGTGCCGCCGGATTTTGCCCCCAGTGCTGCGGTTCTCACCAAACGGAACAGCACTTCGGTTCCGCTTTCGCCGACGAAGACCTGGCCTGACGGCGCGTTGAAGAACGTGCGCATATCAGCCTTGCCCTTGTCGATCGCGGCCACTAGCGCGCGCGAAGCCGGATTGTCGCGGCCCTGGTTGTCGGGATAGGCGGCATAGGCTGCCGATGTTTCAGCCACGGTTTTGAGCGTCAGGGCGCCTCCCGCATTCTCAAAAAACACGCGGGGGCCTTCAAACGGGCAAGTATCAACATGGGCAAAACGGGCGCGGATTTCGTCCATCAGTCCTGGAACAGACATGAGCATGGGACATTCTCTGATCGGAAGTTGAAGTGAAGATCGGAGATGCTTGCTATCGGGATCAAAGGGAGGCGTCAAGGACGCAAGATGTATAGGTCAGCCCGGCCGATAAACCCGTGTCGCCTCAGGATCGCCACTCTCAGAAGGGAGCGCCATCAACTCATCCCAGACCGCTTGCGGAATGGGGTAGCGGCTCCAATCGAGGGTCTGCCTGATGCGTTCCGGCTTGCTGATGCCGCAAATCGTTGACGTCACCCGTTCATCGCGCATTGAGAACTGCAGGGCCGCCGCACCGGGAGGAATACCATGCCTCGCACAAACCTGCTCGATCCTGGCGATTGGCGCCAGCATTTCGGGGGATGCTTCCTGATAGACATAGCGCTTGTGCGATGCCGTGCCCTTCGCAAAGACACCGCCGCTATAAGGCGCGGCATTGAGGACGGCGATGCCATGCTTCCGGGCATAGTCCATCATCGCTTCAGCATTGCGGTTGACTAGCGTGAAACGGTTGTGGGTGATGATGGCGTCGAATTCCCAATCGCGGAGGATGGGCATCATGATGTCCACCCGTCCAGCAGCAAGGCCCACAGCATCGGCCAAGCCTTCCTCTTTCATGCGAAAGAGCTCGGCAAGTGCGCCCTTCGGGCCGGTTACGTCGGAAAGGGAAGTTGCATATTCGGGATCATGTAAATGGAGGAGTTGAATGTTATCGACATTCAATGTCTTCAGGCTCTCTTCAAGCGAGCGGCGGGCCCGAGCGCCGTCGAATTTGTTGGTTTCCATATCCCGGTCGAGTTTGGTGGAGATGACGAAGCCCTTGGGAAGCCCGCCGCGTTCGCGGATCACGTCGCCGATGCGCTCCTCGCTGCGTCCGAAGCCGTAGTTCCGTGAGGTATCTAGAAAATTGATGGGGCTGCCGAAGATGGCCCGCACCGTTTCGTGGGCCTGCTCAACGCTAACGCTATGGCCATAGGTATCCGGCATGTCGCCAATTGGCCCCAATCCAAAACAAAGCCTGCTGACGAAAAGATTGGTACGGCCCAGCGCAATCTTTTCAGTTGGATTTTGCATCATCGGTTTTCCCTGTACCTTCCATCATATTCCCGATGTGATGCGTGCAGTCCAGTAAAGGCCTGCGGCAAAAATGGTGTGGGCGATGATGTTGAGCGCCCTTATCTGCATCGGATTGGGGCGCAGTGACGCGGCCCAGCCTGCGCCCATGCCGGGTTGGAGTATGAACCAGCCGGCGCCAACTGTTACCAGGCCTAGAATCCATGCCGGAAGAAAGGTTGGATTTGAGACCCACGCGGGTCCGGCGAAAAAGATCAACGCACCCGCATAGATAATGCCGATCACGTAATGCGCAACCCAGCCGAGCGGAGTTTCATTGGAGACGGCTTGTGCCGCCGTAATATCCGCATGAAAAAAAGTGCCTTTGGAGAGATGGGCGAACCATCGTCCGACCAGGCCCCAGTTGGGCAGCGGCATTCCAAAGACGGCTGTGAGCACCAAAGCCCATAGGTCCATGGCGGCTGTACCGCCAATTCCGATAACCAGAGACCGCCAGAAAAAATCCATCTCGTTCAAAATTCCCGCTCAACACGCCGAAAGGCCCACAGATTTTGATCAAGCGAAAGATATCGCCCAAAGCTCTGCACTTCAAGGATCGGCTGACTATTGAAGCTTAGTGCGGACGGACAGGCCGTGCGCCATCGGCAGCGAATGCATTAAAACCGCCGCTTGAACAGGCGCGTCACCCTTAGGCGAGTGGCAGACGATTACTTGTGCGCTTTCGGGGTCAGACGCCTTGGGCAGCATGTCCGGTGGATAAGTTACTACTGTTCGACTCATACTCACAAACCTATATACTTACCGTTTGACGGACAGAGGCGCGACTCACATGGCTGCCGAGCAATACTTCATCTTACTTCATAACAATGAATGGAAGATTAGCTTCAATGGAAAACATTATGGCCCCTATGCCACCCAGGACGAGGCAATCGAGGCCGCGACAGATGCGGCCTATGCCATGGGTGAAATCGGAATTGATGCCCAGGTTCTGGTTCAAGACGCTGATCAGGAAATGAGAACCAAATGGTCTTACGACCGCGATTTTTCCATATCAGGGCGCTGATGGTTTCATTGGAGCGGGCCGAGGATCGGCTCGAGCAGCTTGAAACAGGCTTCGCGCGCGTCCTTTGCCGAGAGAAGTTTTGGCTCAATGCACCATTCGAGACCGAGGCCATCGACCAGTGAGACAAACATCATGGCTACAAGGGCCTTGTCAATTTTCAGGCGACGGGCAACGGCTACCTCTTCCAGGGCGCGTTCTATGCCCTGGCGGTAGCGCGCATATTGCCTGCGGTGTTCCTTCAGCAATGCCGGATTGTTGGCGATCTCGCCCCACAACGCCAGCCAGATATTGAGACTTTCCCGGTTGAAGAATTCCCGGGAAAACATCGCATCGATGATTGCGATGATCCGATCTTCCGGCTTTGCACCGGTCGCCGGGCTGGGGCTTTCGATAACCGCCAGCATCTTGCCATACATCGTCGCATAGACGGCGGCGAGCAAGCCATCGATGGATTTGAAATGGTGGGTGATGAGGCCGCGCGAGACCTTGGCTTCAATGCAAATGCGGTCAATGGTGAAGCCCAGAATCCCGTCTTTCGCCAGGCACGCGATGCCAGCTTCGATAAGCATTTCGCGGCGTGCCTCGGCGGACTGGCGTACGAATTTGGGTGCGACGGAAGTTTTCTTTTTTACCTGGGGCATGATGTGATGGGCGGCGCTATACACGATAGTGCCGCCCCATGACTATAGCTTCTTGAACATGGTGGGATTGGGATGGCCGTCCGAGAGGAAGACGGGCTGCAGATTATCGTCATGAATGGCCACGTAAGGTTCAAAGCAGATAAAGACGAATCCTCCTGAATCTTCCATGAGATCCTCCATCCGGTTGAAGATCGCCTTGCGCTTGGCATCGTCCTGTTCGACAACGCCCTGCTGATAGAGGTCCTCAAATTCCTTGCTGTCGAAGAACGACCAGTTGTAGGCCCCTATCTGGTCAGGCCGGAACCAAACGAGATTCTCGGTGGGATCGATGCCCCCGGCAAAACTCATCAGCACAAGTTCCAAGGTTTTGTAGGTGTCGCCCTTGGTCTTGTCGCCAAGGGCCCAATAGGCAGCTTCGTCGATGGGCTGGATTTCAACGGTGATCCCTGCATCTCCCAAGCTTGCCTGGATGATCTGGGCGATGGCCTGGCTGCTTGAGTCAGTGAGGGCTACAAGCTTGAGGCTTAATCCGCCCACGCCGGCCTCGGCAAGAAGGGCCTTTGCCTTTTCGACGTCGCGCACGGCGATCTTGTTTTTCTCGCGGGCAAAGCTCGTGCCGGGTTGAACGACGCCGGCCGAGCGGCCGACCATGCCGTCAAAGGCGCCCTGCAAAACCGCATCGCCATCATAGGCATATTGAATTGCCTGGCGCACGCGAATATCGGCCAGCAAAGGGCTGTTCATGTTGATGGTGAGCCAATCGTAACGCGAGGATTGTGCCTCAATCAATTTCGCTCCCTTTGGCATATTGGCTTTCACCTGTTTGGCAGCGTTGACCGCCAGCTTGGTAAAGTCAAAAGCATCCGCCTCGTAGGCAAGCTGTGCTGCCTGGTCGTCTGCAACAATATAGATCTCGATTTTTGAGAAGTCGGATTTGGGGCCTGGCCAATCGGGGTTGGCCACCAAGGTCACCTTCTGGTTCTGCTCCCATTTTTCCATCAGGAAGGGGCCGCACTGGGCCGGAATCTCCGTGGTGTAGCTGCCACCCACTTTTTCCACCGCCGCCTTGCACACGATATGGCCGCCGTAATAGGGCAGGGTGATCACCCAGAAGGGTTTGAAGGGCTGCTTCAGGTGAATGATGCCGGAGCGCGCGTCGATGACTTCCACATGGTCGAATTTCTCGAACTGGTAGGCCCAGGCGGAATCGCTGCCGGCAATGCGTTCATAGGAAAACTTCACATCCTCGGCGGTCACCGGGCCAAAACCATTGTTCCATTTCAGGCCTTCGATCAGCGTGAAGGCAATGGTTGTCGGCGAGGTCCATTCGATTTTTTCCGCGCCCCAATTATAGGTCTTGTTTCCATCACGGGTATCGCCGAAGCGGATCAGCGAGATTTGCGTACAGCGCGGAATGACATCATCAATCCCGCCGATGATGCCCTTGGGGTCAAGTACCTGCAAATCCGAATCCATGCGCAGTCGCAGCGTATCGCCCTCCGCTGACCAGGCGAGGTTTGGCGCTGTCAGCAGGCCAGCCAGTGCGCCGCCGCCCATTTTCAGAAGTTCCCGTCTGTCGGTTCTCCATTGTGTTGTCATGGTCTTCTCCCTTTCAGTTTTTTAAGTTTCAGCAAAATGACAGCGTACCAATCGATTTGATTCAATCGCGCGCAGTTGTGGCGCCTCGTTGCGGCAGCGTTCACGGGCAATTGCGCAGCGCGTATGAAATTCGCAACCCTTCGGGCGGTTCAGCACACTTGGAATTTCGCCCTTGATGGCCAGATCAGCGCGACGCTTGCGCGGGTCCGGTTGTGGCTCGGATGCAATAAGACTTTTGGCATAGGGGTGCAGCGGTTTTCTGAACACTTCGCGCGTTGGCCCCACTTCGATGAGGCGGCCCAGATACATGACGGCAATCCGGTCCGAGACATGGCGCACCATTGCGAGGTTGTGAGTAATGATCATGTAGCTCAGGCCCATCACGGTCTTGAGTTCAGTCATCAGGTTTAAGATTTCGCCCTGCACGGAAACATCAAGGCCAGCAGTGGGTTCATCGGCGATCACCAGCTTGGGATGAAGGGCAAGGGCGCGGGCCACACCAACGCGGCGCGCCTGGCCGCCTGATAATTCATGGGGGTAACGGCTTGCCATGTCTTTGCTCAATCCCACGCGATTTAAAAGTTCTTCGGCTTTGGATTTGCGGTCCTGCATCGCCGCGCCATGAATGATGAAGGGTTCGGTGAGCAGTGCGCCAACACTCATGCGCGGGCTCAGGGAGGCCACGGGGTCTTGAAACATCATCGCCGATGAGCGGCGCATGGCGGCGAAGGATTGTTTTGAGCGCAGCTCGGCGCCGTTGAAAGTTATTGTACCGGCAGTGATCGGCGACAATCCAAGAATGGCGCGGGCGAGGGTGGTTTTTCCGGAGCCTGATTCACCGACTAGACCGAGGGTTTCGCCAGAATTAAGCGACAGTGAAATGCCATCAAGAATATCGATGTATCTTTTGCGCCCTGGAATGACGGTATCGAACAACCCGCCTGAAACTGGAAAATTTACCGAGAGATTGGCAATGTCCAGAAGCGCTGTCATGGCCTGGCCTCATGACACAGGGCTGACTGGGTTTCGGAAATCCTGACCCAAGGCGGCGCCACCTCCCTGCAACGACTTGTCGCGATATCGCAGCGATCGGCGAAGCTGCAGCCTTTTGGCGGATGCATGAGATTGGGAACACGGCCCGCGATTGTCGGCAACACTGGGGTGTGTTCTTCGAGATGGGCGGGATCGCAGGCGATCAATGCGCGCGTGTAGGGATGTTTGGGCGCGTGGTAGATGTCATCCACCAATCCCTGTTCGACGACCTGACCCGCATACATCACATAAACACGGTCGCAGAGTTCGGCCACCACGCCCAAGTGATGGGTTACAACAATGATGGCACCCTGATAATCGCTGCGAAGTTCACGGAGCAGGTGAATGATCTGCGCTTCCATGGTCACATCAAGAGCGGTGGTGGGTTCATCGGCCACCAGCACATTGGGTGTCATCAATAGCGCAGCGGCAATGCTTGCGCGCTGGCGCATGCCGCCGGAGAGTTCATGGGGGTAGCGGTTGAGGCAGAGCTCGGGATCGGGAATGCCGACGCGGGCGAGCAATTCGTGGGCGCGCTTGCGTTTTTCCGCGTTGGAAATGCCGTCGATGTGATGCTGGAAATCAACCAGCTGGTCGCCCATGGTGATGACCGGATTAAAAGTTGTCATGGGGTCCTGGAAAACCATGGCAATTTCCGGCCCGCGCAGATGACGCTGGCCTTCCGCGTCCAGGGTGAGAATATCAACACCCTTGTAGTAGATTGCGCCTGCATTCACGCGCGCGTTGGGAGCGAGCAAGTTGATGAGTGCGGCGGCGAGGGTGGATTTTCCGCAACCGCTTTCACCGACAATGCCAATCACTTCGCCACCATGGGCTTCAAGATTGGCAGCCCGCAAAGCTTGTATCTGGCCGATACCGGCATCATAACCGATTGACAGGTTTTCAACTTTGAGCAGGGCTTCGCTCATCGGAGGCCCCGCATCTGAAGTTTGGGATCAAGTGCATCACGGAGGCCTTCACCCAGAAAAGTGAAGCCAAGGGTCGCAAGGATCAACGGCACGCCTGCCGCGATGACGAGGGTTGGGGCGTAGCGGAGCGACGTGTAGCCATCATAGAGGATGTTTCCCCAGGAGGGTGTGGGCGGACGCACACCGAGGTTCAAATAGCTGAGGCCCGCTTCAAGCATGATGACCACGGGAATATCCATGCTGAGAATAATGACCAGGGGCCCCACGACGTTGGGCAGAAGATGCAGCAGGATGATGCGTTGGTTGGAGGCGCCGATGGATTTTTCGGCAACGATGAAATCGCTGTTTTTGAGGGTGAGGGTCTGGGCGCGAATGAGCCGTGCGTAGCCCGGTATTGAAACGAGCACGATCACCAGAATGAGCGTTGTCGTGCCGGGTCCCAGAACGGTGATCACGGCAAGGGCAAAGAGGATCATGGGCAGGGAACTCATGGAATCAAAGAGCAATACCAGAATGCCGTCGAGCCAGCGCGGGCCAAAACCAGCGACGAGGCCGAGGAGAAGCCCCAAAATTCCGGCCAGTCCCGTGGCGGTAAGGGCAATGGAAAGGGCGGTGCGCGCGCCATAGATGATGCGCGAAAGTGTATCGCGGCCGAGGTGATCGGTTCCCAGCCAATGGGAAAGATTGGGAGCTTCGAATTTACTCAACACACTGATTTTCAGGGGATCATAGGGTGCGATGAGCGGCGCGAGGAGCGCCATTCCGAGAAATATCGCGACGAGGGAAAGGCCCAGAAGCCCCATGGGATCTCGGGTCAGCGACCTGATACTGCGCATGAGTCCCGTGGCGTTTTCAGTCTTTGAGAACATCGCGCACCCTTGGATCAAGCCTGGCAATGAGGAGATCGGCTATTGTGACAATCATGAGATAGAAGGCGGTCATCACCAGAACGGTTCCCATGACCACGGGATAGTTGCGTTTCTGGACCGCCGCAGTGACCAGCGTCCCAATGCCAGGCCTGGTGAAAACAGTTTCGACGAAGACAGCACTAGAAAGGATACTGCCAAGCCCCACGGCGATAATCGAGATTGTGGGGATGATTGCGATGCGGAGCGCGTATTTGAACACGACGCGGCGTTCTGGAAGGCCAAAGGCCCTTGCGGTGCGGATGTGATTGGCGCCCATGACTTCCAGCATGGAGGCGCGCACCATGCGTGCGAGATAGCCTACCCAACTGATGCCCACAGCGAATGCGGGCATGAGAACAGCACGAAATTGGCTCCAGAAATCTCCGGCCTCACCAGCGCCGATGGCGGGAAGCCATTGCAGCCACACGGCAAAGATCAACAGTGCGTAGATGGCCACGACGAAAGATGGGACTGAAATCATGCTGACTGAGAGAATGCCGAGCACGCGGTCCATCAACGTGCCGCGATAGACAACGGCGGCACAGCCGAGAAAAACTCCGAGGATCAAGGCCCAGGCGAGTGCCACCACGCCGAGCAAAAGTGTGTTGGGCAGAACTTCAAATATTTCCTCGCCAACCGGGCGCTTTGACCACACGTCATAGCCCAGGTCGCCGGTCGCGGCATTGCGGAAGAAATTATAGATTTGCGTGAGAATGGGTTGGTCAAGGCCCATGCGCTCAATCAGCTGGCGCTTGAGTTCCGGCGTGGCGCGCGGACCCAAAGCGATGGAGGCGGGGTCGCCTGGCACCAGGAACACCATGGCATACATGGCCAGCATGACCACAAAGAGTATCAGCACGGCGAGGAGTATGCGCTTGATCGCGTAATTCAACACGGGCTCATCAATCCTCCCCTAATGGGATGGTGCAACTATACCATGTCACGTTTGATCCTCTCGTGCCACTTGCGCTCGAAAATCCGCACGCCGTTTTCCTGAATTTCCAGCTCCATTTCGACGATGAAGTTTTTTGCGTCGCAGGTGAGGAGCCCGCGGCTGTGATGCATAATGGTTGTATCCCGGCGCGCCATCTCAACGCGGTAATCGGTTATAGTCTTAGCGGAGAGGGGATCGCCATCGGTGATTTCATAGCGGGCTAAGCCTTCCGATGTCTGGGTCTGGCCGATGTCGGGCATTTCCTTTTTGTGGGTCCAGCGCGGGAAGTCCACAGTCATTAGTCCACTGAGCAAGTCGCGTGTCACCTTGCGGCGATGGATGATTTCTACGGGGTGATTGACGACAGGGGTCTCCGGGGCCCGCACAGGCGGGCCAAATTTCCTGAGTTTTGAATCGCGGGCACTTTTTGGGCGCACTGGCAATTCCAAGAAACTTTTACCCGTCGTGATGGTGAGCGTTGCAAGTTCAGGCGAAGGCCAGGCGATGGGCCAATAAACTGTGGAAATTGAAACGGTGATGCGGTGTCCTTTGGGAAAGGAATGAGCAATGTCGTCGAGATCAATTGTTGCTTTGTAAGTCTTGCCCGGTTGCAAGGCCTTTGCGTGTTCGTGGCTGTCACGGTGGGTGAGGTTGAGAAAGCCAACGGTGACGCGGGTCGAGCGCCCGTCAGGGGCCACGTCATTGAGACGCACGCAGACCAGGGCTTGTGGCTTGTCAGATGAAAATTCGAGGTGAACTTGTGGCGCACCCAAGATTTCAATTGGCTTCTTGAGTGGCAGGCCGGTGAAGACCAGGGAGCCGCCATCATCTTCGCGTTGGTCGAGAGCCCATTCGGCGTCCTCGCCGTAACGGCCCACTTCGCCAGCGCCCAGACCAACCCACAGGGGCGAGCAGATTCCTATTTTCTTTGGCCCAGTTTTTTTCGAACCGAGAAAGCCGCCGAAATTGAGATAATACTTTTCATGCACAATGCGTGGGGATGGCCATTGGGTTTCGCCCACCCAGCGACCGGGCCTCTCAAGGTAAGCGGTCTTGGGCGGCACAGAGTCTTGCATCCAGGCCCGGTATATCGGTTCCTTCATGATGCCTGTGTCTTTGTGTTTCAGCCAATGATCGAACCAGCGGATGGCTTCCTGAAGCCAGCCTATTGCCGGTGCAACGGTGGCATCGAAGGGATAGGAATGGGCCCAGGGTCCCACGAGTCCAAGCCGTGGGCCTTCCAATGAGGCAAGCAGGCGCGGCACGCTTTCCGAATAATTGTCGGCCCAGCCGCTCACGGCATAAACCGGAATTTTGATTTTTGAAAAATCTTCGCACACCGAGCCCTGCTTCCAATAGGTGTCGCGGCGCTGGTGTTTCAACCATTTTATGATCCAGGGTTGATTGTGCTTGATACGCTCCATCCACATATCGCGCCACTTATCGCCGACAATTCCGAGATCAGGCGGCAGGTCATTGTGGGCGAACATGGTGGAGGACCAGTCGAAATTATCCTTCGAGAGGCACCCTCCGACCCAATGAATATCCGTGGCATAGCGATCATCGGTTGAGCCCACGGTGATAATAGTTTTGAGGGCAGGTGGTTGTCTTGCTGCAATCTGCAATCCATTGAAACCGCCCCAGGAAATACCGATCATCGCCACATGGCCATCACACCAGGATTGCTCTGCAAGCCATGCAATGGCCTCGCAGCCGTCGAGTTGCTCCTGAACCGTGTATTCGTCGTCGATCAATCCTTCGCTGTCACCAGTGCCCCGGATATCGAGACGCACAGAGGCATAGCCGTGGCCGGCAAAATACATGTGCAGGCCCTGGTCCCTGGTGCGGGTGCCGTCGCGTTTGCGGTAGGGAATGTATTCGAGAATGGCGGGTACGGGATTCTGTTCGCTGTCTTCCGGCAGCCACATCTTGGCCGCAAGCTTCGTTCCATCCTTCAAGGGAATGAAGATATTTTCCACGGTTGTTACGTTGCGTGGAAACTGTGTTTCAATTTTTGGCACCGGTAATCCCCGTTCCTTATTGAACTACCATATAATAAGGTATAGGGTCTTGGCAACATGCAAAGAAACCCGCGATACGATATTTTGTTTGAGCCGGTCCGCATCGGCCCAGTGGTGGCGCCGAACCGGTTTTATCAAACGCCGCACGCCACAGGCATGGGTTATCTGAAGCCGCAGAGCTCCGCGGCGCTGCGGGGAGTTAAAGCCGAGGGCGGTTGGGGTGTTGTCTGCACGGAATATTGTTCCATTCATCCGAGCTCAGATGACACGCCCTTCGGGTTTATATCTCTTTGGGATGAGCAAGATGTGAAGGCGCTGGGGCTTACGGCGGATGCGATCCATGCCCATGGCAGCCTTGCGGCGGTGGAGCTCTGGCATGGGGGCACTCACAGCGCCAACCGGATGACACGCATGCCGCTGATGGGTCCTTCGGCGCGGCCCGCAAAATTTCAGTTGCCGACCACGGCGCGTGCCATGGACAAGCAGGATATCCGTGATTTCAGAGGCTGGCAGCGCGAGGCGGCGCTTCGGGCAAAGCGGGCGGGCTTTGATATTGTCTATGTCTATGCGGGCCATGATTACCTGCCGTTTCAATTTCTGTCGCGGCGGAGCAACGAGCGTAGCGATGAGTATGGCGGTTCGCTTGAAAACCGTGTGCGGCTGCTCAGGGAGATGCTCGAAGATACGAAAGATGCCGTGGGCAGCACTTGCGCCGTGGCGCTGCGGCTCGCGGTTGATGAGTTGCATGGCCCGCAAGGCATCACCTCGGAAGGCGAGGGGCGTGAAGTTGTTGCTATGCTGGCGGAACTGCCTGATCTCTGGGATGTAAATGTGGCAGGGAGCCTCGGCGATGATTCGAAGTCTTCGCGCTTCAGTGCCGAGGGTTTTCAGGAATCCTATGTTTCATTTGTGAAGGGCCTCACGAGCAAACCTGTTGTGAGTGTCGGGCGCTTCACCTCGCCAGATACGATGGTGAGTCAGATCAAGCGTGGCATTCAGGATTTCATTGGTGCAGCGCGGCCATCGATTGCTGATCCATTCCTGCCGAACAAGATCAATGAAGGCCGGGAAGATGAAATCCGCGAATGCATTGGCTGTAATATGTGCCGGGCGGCCAATAACGAAGCGGTGCATTTGCGCTGCACGCAAAACCCCACCATGGGCGAAGAATGGCGGCATGGCTGGCATCCAGCGAGGATTGCCGCCAAACATGAGGACCAAAAAGTTCTGGTCGTTGGAGCCGGTCCGGCGGGACTCGAAGCGGCACTTGCCCTTGGACAAAGGGGCTATGAAGTTACGCTGGCGGAAAAGGCCAACGCACTTGGTGGCCGCCTGTTGAATGAAGCAGCACTTCCGGGCCTTGGAAACTGGATTCGCGTGCGGGATTACCGCGAACACATGATTTCCAAATTGTCCAACGTCGAAGTCTTTCGTGGAAGCGCGATGGGCGCGCAAGATATTGTTGATTTTGGCGCTGACCATGTGGTTTTGGCAACGGGAAGCACCTGGCGGAGGGATGGCATTGGTGTGGTGCAGGAAGACGCAGCGGAATTTCCAACGGCACTTACCCCTGATGATGTTTTCAATGGTGCCAGTATCACAGGTCCGGTGGTTATCTATGATGATGACAATTATTTCATGGGTGGAGCGCTCGCTGAAAAGCTCCGGCTTGCTGGCCATGAGATTACTTTGGTTACACCCATGGCCACTGCTTCATCGTGGACGGCAATGACCGACGAGCAGTTTTTCGTGCAAAAGCGGTTGCTGGAGTTGGGTATCAAAGTTGTGGTGTCCCACAACGTGACGGCGCATGTGGGGCGCGAGGCGAAGCTGGCTTGTATCTACACGGCGCGCGAAAGCACTATTGCCTGCTCGACACTTATTTTGGTCACGGGCCGCATTGCCGCTGATGGCCTTTTCTCTGAACTTGGTGAGAAAATTTCGGTCACGCGCATTGGGGACTGTCTGGCACCTTCTTCGATTGCCGATGCGGTATATAGTGGCCATCGCTTTGCCCGCGAGTTTGGGAGAAACCAATATCCGTGCAATACCGCGGCGAGAACGCCCTCTGGTTGGGAGCCATTTCTATGACTGAGCCACGTGAACGCCGGAGAATTGGCAGGCCGCAACGGCAGGTTGGTGGCATCATTCAGAGTCCATGGAAGCAACTGTCACGGCCCTATGCGCCCATTGAAATCCTGAGCGCTGACCAAGTTGCTGCTATCCACAATGCGGCGCTTACGGTCCTTGAAGAAATTGGCATGCGCGTATTGGAGCACCGGGCGCGAGCCTTTTATAAATCAGCGGGCGCTGCAATCGATGAAAGCGATATGCGGGTGCGCTTTGACCGCACGATGATCGCCGAATTGCTGGCGAAAGCTCCTTTCGAATTCACACTCGCGGCGCGCAATCCGGCCCATAATCTCAAGATCGGGGGCCGCAATTTCATTTTCTCTTCGGTCGGCGGTCCGGCCTATGTGATGGACCGCGACAAGGGGAGGCGGGCTGGCACCTATGCGGAGATGTGCGATTACATCAAGCTTATCCAGTCGCTCAATATCATCCACCAGGAAGGTGGTGGACCTTTCGAGGCGCTCGATCTTCCTGCGGAAACACGCCACCTCGATCTGCATTATGCGGAGATCACGCTCACCGACAAGAACTGGCAGCCGCAGGGCCTGGGCCGTGAGCGCGCCATTGATGGTTTGGAGATGGCGGCTATTGCATTGGGCAAGACCCGTGAACAGCTGATTGATACGCCGGTGCACACTTGCATCATCAATACCAATTCGCCGCTGCAGCTTGATGTTCCGATGGCGGAGGGGCTGATGACCTTTGCCGAGCATGGCCAATGCAACGTGATCACGCCGTTCACGCTGGCCGGTGCCATGTCACCGGTGACGATTGCTGGCGCTCTCACGCAACAGCATGCGGAGGCGATGGCTGGCATTGCGCTGTGCCAGATCATCCGTCCGGGAGTTCCGGTGATGTATGGCGGGTTTACCTCCAATGTGGATATGAAGTCCGGTGCGCCGGCCTTTGGCACGCCGGAGTATACGCAAGCGGCGCAGGCCTCGGGCCAGCTTGCGCGGCATATTGGTGTTCCCTTCCGTTCCAGCAATGTGACTGCGGCCAATGATGTGGATGCGCAGGCAGCTTATGAAAGTGCCATGTCGTTGTGGGGCTGTCTCATGGGCGGGGCCAATCTTGTGCTCCATGCGGCGGGCTGGCTTGGCGGCGGCCTCACGGCTTCTTTTGAAAAGCTCATCGTCGATGCGGAAATGCTGCAAATGATGGCGGCCTATTTTGAACCCTTCGAGGTTTCCACGGCGTCGCTTGCCCTTGATGCGATCCGTGATGTGGGTCCCGCCGGGCATTTCTTTGGCACGGCGCATACGATTGAACGCTATGAGCACGCTTTCTATACGCCGCTGCTTTCCAATTGGGACAATCATGATACCTGGGTGGAAAAGGGCAAAATTGATGCCTATGCGCGCGCCAATACGATCTGGAAAAAGATGCTCATTGAATATGAGCAACCGGCGATCGATCCCGCTGTTGATGAGGCTCTCAAGGATTACATGGCGAGGCGAAAACGTGAGCTTGCAGGGAAATCACACTAGGGTCTGGCAGGGCTTACTTTACAACCGTTCAATTTCATGAGAGCGTCATACGGGTGCATTAGACGGGGAACAGGAGGATAACCATGCTGCGTATCATTTTATGTTCATTCCTTGCCATCCTTTTCTCGGCGGTAGCACCTGCGGCTGAGCCCGTTCAAGTCAGGATCATGAGTTTCAATATTTGGTATGGCGGCGAACAGGTCGATTTCTACAAGATCATAGAGGCCATCAAAATAGCCGATGCAGACATTGTCGGATTGCAGGAACCGGATGGCAACACGCTGAAGATCGCAGCCCTTGCGGGTTACCCCTATGCCGATGTCCGCCGGCATATCATTTCCAAATTTCCGCTGTTTGATTTAGGCGTGGGCGAGCGCACGGAAGTGGCCAATCCGCCCTATTCGATTGCTGGCGTGGATTCTAACGCCGTGCATGCCTGGGCCTTGATTGCTCCGGGGAAGGTGATCGCGGTTGCCAATACACATCTGACAAGTAACCCTTACGGCCCTGAACTCGTCAGGGATGGCAAGTCACTTGCTGAAGTCCTGCAGAATGAAGCTGATACCCGTCTTCCTGAAGCGCAGGCGCTTGTTGATGGCCTGAGCGGTTTGGCGAAGGCCGGAACGCCAGTGTTTCTGGTCGGGGATTTCAACTCTCCATCACATCTCGACTGGACCGAAGCCATGGTGAAGGCGCGGCCTGCAGTCAAATTTCCGGTTGAGTGGCCGGTGTCCAAGCTCATTGCGGATAGTGGGTTCACTGACAGCTATCGCGCGGCACATCCTGATCCGGTGAAAAATCCGGGACTGACCTGGACAGCAGGCTATCCGAACCCTTACGTGCGCGACAGCGAAACCCATGACCGGATTGATTTCATCTGGGCGGCGAATGCGCAAACCGTGAGCAGTGAAATTGTGGGCGAGGCTGGTAATCCGGAAGCAACACTTTCAGTTAAGCCGTGGCCGTCGGACCACCGGGCCGTAGTCTCAACGTTCACGGTTACGCCTGCCGATTGCGCCTGCTCTCATTACGGTTGAACCGAGGCCGGTCATTTCCGGGCAGACTTTCATTGTCCGGGTTGAGTCCCCGGCGCATGCAAACTGGAGCGCAATTGTGGTGCCGCGCGGCGGCGATCCCGTGAAGGATGGCATGACAGGCATCAAGGATATTGAACCCGGTGACCGGCCCACGATCAAGCTTTCAACCATCGGTTTTGAGCCGGGGCGCTATGACGCCGTGATGATGGATGGCGAGGGCAAGGAACTGGCGTGGACCCGATTTTCCGTTGTGCCCGCCGATGCAAAGGCAACAATCAAAGTGACCCAAGCGGCGGTCAAGACCGGCGGCGATATTGCCGTTTCCTGGTCCGGTGCGCCGGGCTTCCGTTTTGACTGGGTTGGCGTCTACCGGAAGAACGAGGCGAGCGTCTACAATTACCTGGGGTTTGTCTATACGGGCGCTAAACACGAGGGGGAACTGACCTTCCCCGCCACCTCGTTTATATGAGGAATTGGCGCCGGGCGACTATGAGGTGCGACTAATGCATGACGATCACTATGCCACTCTGGCTATAGCGCCTTTTACGATTAACCCGTGACAAATCAGTCGCTCCATGCTTTATTTTGGGTTCTGAACGAAGATTCAGTGAGGGGAATACGATGAAAACATTCATTAGGACGTTCAGCGCGATGGCCGGGCTGGCGGTTGCAATCGGCCCAGCTTTGGCCGCGGACAGTTCTGCAGCAGCAGCTGACGCCCCGGTTTTTGATGTGGGCGTTGCGGTCGCCGGGTCCACGGATTACATGGATTCAGGCCTTACGAATTCCGATCACAATCCTTCGGGAAGCATTACGATTTCGCCGAGCTACGGCATATTCTACGGCGAAATTTACGCCGCCAATATTGATTATGGCACCTCCGAACCCAAATTTGAGAGCAAGTTTGCAATTGGCGCAACGCCTGCGTTTGGCGATTTTTCCGTCGACTTCAATCTGGCGCGACGCATCAAGTTTGATGATCCCTCGGCGGACCGCTGGCTTCCCTATGTGACCGGCACCTACACCTTCAATGATAACTTCAATGCATCGCTGGGCGGGGGTTACTATCTCTATGACGATGCCGTCGATTTCTGGGAGCTTTATGCCGGTTCGACGGTGACGCTTGACATGGGCGCCTACTTTACCAGCGAGTTCTATTGGGAGCCTGACTCTGACGGAGCCAACAACGCCTATTATGAGATTATTGGAACTCTTGGCGTTCCCTTCCTCGAAAAATTTGAGGCGATTGGCAAGGTTGGTTACGAGGGATACGAGGATAAAGCTACTTATGCTTCCTATCTCTGGTACGAGGCCAGGCTGAATTACAGCTTCAATGACCATGTCAAATTCGGTGTTGCCTATCATGGCAATGACCTGTCATCAGGCGCGGATTGCGTAACGCAGGCTTGGACGGATTGTGACGACTCAGTTTTTGCAACCCTTACCCTCAGTGGCAATTTGAGCGACCTTTCGAAATAGGTGTGATTCCGGCCCCTGTTCAGCGGAGCGATTTTGGCGCAAGCTATGCCGGGTTTCAGCCTGCATGGAGCCGGAAATGATCATCTATCCTGATCTTGAATTGCGCAAAGGCCGTCTGGTCAATCTGCTCCGCAACCGGATCGACAGTCCGCTCATTTATGACATCGACCCTTTGCAAGCCGCCCGCGATCTTGTGTCTCAAGGCGCGGAATGGCTGCATGTGGTTGATCTCGATGCGGTATTCAATGACGGCGAGAACACGGACATCATCAAGGAAATTATCCGCAAGGTGAGCTGTCCGGTGCAGGTGGGCGGCGCCATCCGCTCGATGGAAAAGGTGCACAGCTGGATGGAGGCAGGTGCGGGACGGGTTGTTATCGCAACAGCGGCAGTGAAATACCCGCATTTCGTCAAAGCCGCCGCGACCGCCTATCCGGATTCCGTCGTCGTCAGCATTGATGCGCGCGGCGGGCATGTTGCCATTGAGGGCTGGACTGAGGAAACTACATTCACGCCGATTGAATTCGCCCACCAGTTCGAGAATACCGCCCTGGCTGCGATCATCTTCACCGACATTGACCGTGATGAAGACCATCCCGAAAGCTCGATCGCGCACACAACGGAACTTGCCGCAAAAGTAAGAATACCGGTGATCGCCAGCGGTGTGGTCAAGACTCTCGATGATATTTCAACGCTCTCTTACCTGCCTAACATTGCGGGCGTCATCACCAGCCGTGCCCTTTTTGGCGGTGCCTTCACTTTCCGCGAAGCGCACGCCATCGCCATGGCGCAGCACGGGCCAACGGCGCAATTGATGTGAAGTCTTGCAATGAACGTCAACGAAACGCCCGAGCTTTATCACGACCAGATGATTGGCATGCTGGAGCGGGTGTGGGGCGATGGCTGGCTTTCGCCCGGCGGGCCTGCGGAAGTAGCGCGACTGCTGGAGGGCATGGATCTCAAGGGCAGGAGTGTTCTTGATATCGGTTGTGGAGCGGGAGGCATTGATACGCTGCTGGTCGGTGCGCATCGCGCCGCTTATGTGACGGGTATTGACGTTGAGGATACGGTCCTTGCCCATGCGCGCGAGCGGGCTGAAAGGGCAGGGCTCTCGGCGCAGATTGGTGTTTTGAAAGTGGTGCCTGGGCCCTTGCCGTTTCCACCGCAGACTTTCGATATCGTATTCAGCAAGGACTCGATTGTGCATATTCCGGACAAGCATGCGCTGATGCGCGATGTGTTTCGCGTGTTGAAGCCCGGTGGCTGGTTTGTGGCTTCCGACTGGCTCATCGGCCACGACAATGAGCCCAGCCCAAAAATGAAAGCCTATATCGCGTCGGAAGGTCTGGATTTCGGCATGGCTTCTCCGCTGCGCTATGCCGATGCAATGGCGTCAGCAGGATTTGAAAGAGTTGAAACGCGCAGCCGCAATGCCTGGTACCGCGACAGGGCGCGCGAGGAACTGGCCCTGATGAAGGGCGCACTTTATGCGGAGGCCGTCGAAAAGCTGGGGCGAGAGTTCGTTGACCACAATATCGAGATCTGGTCGAATATGCTGCCGGTGCTGGAGTCAGGTGAGCATTGCCCAACCCATTTGCGTGGCTGGAAACCGAATTAGGCCAGGCCGCCTGCGGTTTCGATAAAGCTTATTACCCGGTCAAGTCCCTCGCGGCGGAGCGTGTCGGTGAAAACATAGGGCTTGCCGCCGCGCACTTTCTTCGTGTCGTCTTCCATCACATCGAGCCGCGCGTTTACATGAGGGGCCAAGTCAGTCTTGTTGATGATGAGAAGATCGGAGCGGCTGATGGCGGGGCCGCCTTTGCGTGGAATTTTTTCACCCTGGCAAACACTGATGACGTACAGTGTGATATCCGCCAGATCGGGTGAGAATGTTGCGGCGAGATTGTCGCCGCCGGATTCAATGAAGATGATATCAAGATTGGCGTGGCGTGCGTTCATCTCGGCAATGGCTGAAAGATTGATGGAGGCGTCTTCGCGGATCGCTGTGTGCGGACAGCCACCGGTTTCAACGCCCATGATGCGATCCTCAGGCAGGGCCTGAACCCGGTTGAGGATCAGCGCGTCTTCCTTCGTATAAATATCATTGGTGATCACGGCGATTGAATAGGACTCGCGCATGGCCTTGCACAACATTTCAATCAGCGTGGTTTTGCCGGAGCCCACGGGTCCGCCAATGCCAACGCGCAAGGGTCCATGAGTGTTCATGAGCGGAATACCCGTGAAAATTGGGTTTCATGCTTCATGGCGGCGATGTCGGAAAGCAGAGTGGAGCTTCCGAGATCATCAAGGCTTGAGGCCATGGCCCTCCTGGCTGTTTCAGCAATGATGGGCATCAGGTCACGCATGACTTCGAGCCCCTTGGTCTGGCCTAATGGAATGAGTCTTACCGCAACGGCAATCAAGTTGTTGGAAAATGCCTGCACGAAGGCCAGCAAGGCTGCTTGCTTGCCAATGCCTGCATCCCTACAGGCTGCCGCCACGGCGACGGGATAGGATTGAAAATCCGCTGCATTGTCCCTCACTAAGGTCGCAATGGCCTTTGCGAATGATTGACCGAGATCAGATGTTTCCAAGGCCCGTTCACGTGACGCGGCAAGGGCCAGCGCCAGTTCATCGATTTCTTGTCGCGCCATAGGGTTTGAGTCGAAGGCCGCGGCAAACAACACGGCATCATTCCAACCGCTACCATGGACAAGCAAAGATTCTATCCATCCCCGCACATCTTCAGCTGACGTCACCGCACCACCATCAATAGCCCATTCAAGCCCGTGCGAATAGGCGAAGCTGCCAATCGGAAAGGCTGGTGACATGAAGGCCAGCAGCTGCAAAAGTTGCCGGGGCTCAGTGGTGATGGCCATAGGCGCCTGCTT
Organism: uncultured Alphaproteobacteria bacterium; assembly: GCA_963766425.1. Taxonomy (GTDB): domain Bacteria; phylum Pseudomonadota; class Alphaproteobacteria; order Rhizobiales; family Aestuariivirgaceae; genus Aestuariivirga. The sequence goes on along the minus strand of CAVYAB010000019.1, from coordinate 468,873 downwards.
CCGGTTCAAAAATTTCCTCGATGTCAACGACACTGGCACCAAGGCCTTTCAGCATTTCTGAAATCACGTGATCCCGGCGGATCAGGATGCGCTCCTTTTCAATCTGGGCTTCGAGATGACGATTGCCGATTTGATAGGCCAGGACCGCGAGATGGGTTGCATCCTTCCCGCGAATTTCCGTGAGCGGCTCTGGCAGTGCCAATACCTTAATGATGCGGCCATCTTCAAGCACCAGCCCGTCGCCATGCCGCAAGGCCTGCGCGTGTTCGAGATCAAGCAGAAATGAAAGCCCGCCATCGGCTTTCATCACCATGCGGCGGCGATGGCGCGCCGTGTGATCCAGAGTAATGGTTTCATATGGCCCATTCATGAGAGGCCCAGCGGGGCGAACATGGGTAGCGCGCAGCATTTTAAAACAGGAAATAGCGCTGCGCCATTGGCAGCACAGTTGCGGGTTCACAGGTGAGAAGTTCGCCATCAGCGCGGACTTCATAGGTTTCCGGGTTCACTTCAATTTTCGGCATCTCGCCATTATGCACCATGGAGGATTTTGAAATCGTGCCGCGCGTGTTGAGAACCGGAACGAGCGCTTTATCAACGCCAAGTTTTTTCTCCAGGCCTTTCGCCAGAGACGCCGCGGAAACAAAAGTGAAAGTTGAGCGCGCCAGGGATTTTCCAAAACTTGCAAACATCGGGCGGTAGTGCACGGGCTGAGGAGTTGGGATTGAAGCATTGGGATCACCCATGGGGGCTGCCGCAATGGAGCCGCCGAGCAGAACCAGATCGGGCTTCACACCGAAGAAAGCAGGCGACCAGAGAACGAGATCAGCTTTTTTGCCCGCTTCTATGGAACCCACATGATTTGCAATGCCTTGGGCGATTGCGGGGTTTATTGTGTATTTGGCGATGTAACGCTTCACGCGGAAATTATCATTCTGATTTTTGTCTTCCGGCAAACGTCCACGCTGCACCCGCATTTTATGGGCGGTTTGCCAGGTGCGGATGATCACTTCACCTACGCGCCCCATGGCCTGGCTGTCCGAAGACATCATGGAGAACACGCCGAGGTCGTGGAGAATATCCTCCGCCGCAATGGTTTCCTTGCGGATGCGGCTCTCGGCGAAGGCAATGTCTTCGGGAATGCGCGGATTCAGGTGATGGCAAACCATCAACATGTCGAGATGCTCAGCCACAGTGTTTATTGTGTAAGGGCGCGTTGGATTGGTTGACGAGGGCAAAACGTTGGGAAGGCTGGCAATGCGGATGATATCGGGTGCGTGGCCGCCACCAGCACCTTCGGTGTGGAAGGCGTGAATGGTGCGGCCTTTGAAGGCGGCAATCGTGGCTTCGACAAAGCCGGACTCGTTGAGCGTGTCCGTGTGCAACCCAACCTGCACGTCATAACGGTCGGCCACCGCAAGGCAGCAATCAATGGTGGCGGGCGTCGTTCCCCAATCCTCATGGAGTTTAAGGCCGCAAGCCCCGGCGAGAATTTGTTCTTCGAGTGCTGCTGGCAGCGAAGCATTACCCTTGCCCATGAAACCAAGATTCATGGGGAAAGCATCTGCCGCTTCAATCATGCGCGCCAGGTGCCACGGGCCAGGCGTGCAAGTCGTGGCTTTCGTGCCCGTCGCGGGACCTGTGCCGCCGCCAATCATTGTCGTAATGCCGGAGTTCAGAGCCTCCTCGATTTGCTGGGGTGCGATGAAATGAATATGGGCGTCGATGCCACCGGGGGTGAGTATTTTTCCCTCTCCGGCAATAATCTCTGTGCCTGGGCCAATAGTGATGGTGACGCCCGATTGCGTATCGGGATTGCCGGCCTTGCCGACGGCAGCGATGCGCCCATCCTTCAGACCCACGTCAGCTTTTACAATGCCCCAGTGATCAATGATCAAAGCATTCGTGATCACCGTATCAACTGCGCCAGCCGCACGCGTGACCTGGGATTGGCCCATGCCATCCCGGATGACCTTGCCGCCGCCAAAGGTAACTTCTTCGCCGTGGCTGGTGAAGTCGCGTTCCACTTCAATGAAAAGTTCGGTATCCGCGAGCCGAACCTTGTCACCTACTGTGGGGCCAAACATGGCGGCATAACTGGCGCGGGATTGCTTGGTGGCCATCAGACTTCCCCCATGATTTTCTGTTGGAAGCCATAGATTTTTCGTGCACCCCCGAACGGTACGAGGGTGACCTCGCGCCGCTGGCCGGGCTCAAACCGCACCGCCGTGCCTGAAGGAATATCGAGCCGCTGGCCCCGCGCTTTCGCGCGATCAAAATGCAGGGCCTCATTGGTTTCAAAGAAATGATAATGGGAACCCACTTGAATAGGCCTGTCGCCCGTATTGGCGACTTCGATGGTCACGCGCTTCGCGCCCACATTGATTTCAATGTCGCCAGAAGCTGGGATTATTTCACCGGGGATCATCTGTCTCTCCTCAGCGCACAGGATTGTGGACGGTGACAAGCTTGGTGCCGTCCGGGAAGGTGGCCTCAACCTGAATATCGTGGATCATCTCGGCGATGCCTTCCATAGCCTGGGCGCGGGAGACGACATGGGCGCCAGCTTCCATCAAATCCGCAACACTTCGGCCATCGCGGGCACCTTCTACGACAAAGTCCGTAATGAGGGCAATTGTTTCGGGATGATTGAGTTTGACGCCGCGCTCAAGCCTGCGCCTTGCGACATTGGCCGCCATGGCAATCAGCAGCTTATCTTTTTCCCTCGGCGTCAGGTGCATGTATTTTCCTCAGAGTGTCCAAACTTTAGGCAATTGGCCTTTACCCGAAAGCAGCTTTAGAGCCGGAATCAGGGTTTTTCTCATATCGAAGCCATCTACGCCCATAAGCCTTGCAACGAGCTTGCCATCCCAAGCGCTTACACCGCCGCTCATGCCAATAATTTCCCGCAAGGGCTCAAGGAATAATTCCGTATCGCGGCCCACAAGAACAATCGTGGCAAAGGCCTCGCACCGGCCAAGAGCCGCTGCCCCCTGAACCCGCAGGGGGTCAAAACGCAGATCATCCGCAAAAATTAGCTTCCCTTCGCGACGAATGCGCCAATGGTCATGGAAGGAAAAATCCATGAGCTGTTCTTTCATTGCCTTGCGCCCCAGAACGACAGTTTCGACAGCAAGCAGTGTGGCGTTCCGGTCAAGTTCAGCATCGAAAGCTCTTTTGAGCCGTGCTCCGTCGAAGAGGATAGCTTCCTGCGGCAGCCAGAGGAGCCGCACCTTGCCTTCGGCGCGAAGCCGTGTTGCCACGCGGGTTTCACTGCCCAGAGAACGGTATATTTTTTCGGCGGCCTGGGTTGTCAGGCAAAGATCACTTTCGGCTCGCACATCAATTTCAAAACGGTCACCGCCTGCCAACCCGCCAGAGGTATTGATGATGATTGCTTCAAGTGATTGGACAGTCAGCCGGGCCGGAATGCGCAATTTTGCACAGCCCTCTTCGCGCACGCGCCTCACGGTACCGCCAGTGCCCACTTCAAGCGTGATGGCGCCCGCACTGCGTTGCAGGTCCGTATCCAGGGTCTGAACCATTGTCATTGGTTTAACTTCTGTCAGATGTCTTCTGGGCGCAAGTGGTGGCCTGTTTGTGGTTTAAATTCACCCTTTTCAAGCCCATTGCAGCGGTTCCAGACTTGGACTAGTGTGCGCTCCGTCTAATTATCGGACAAATAGGATAAAACAGAAAAAAGGGAGGACGTTATGAAGAAATATATAGGTTCGGTGAGCGCAATCGCCTTGGCTGTGCTGTTTACGGGCAGTGCAAGTTCCCAGGACGCGGGCACCGTCAGCAAGGCAGTCGGCGGCTACAGTTTCGAGGACGCGGCGAAAGAAGCGCCCGGAACCAAGGATTTCCATTCGGCTGATGGCCATTTGACCTTTGCCATCGTTACCCATACGGCTGGTAACGGATTCTTCGACCCTGTCTATGTCGGCGCAACGGTTGCCGGCAACATGATCGGCGCCAAGATATTGCTGCTCGGCTCTGAATCACCAACCGATGATCCGGCGCGCGAAATTGAAATCCTCAACCAGATCATCCAGGACCCGACCATTGACGGACTGATCATGACAACGCCGCAGGCGGGCGCCTATGATGATATCGTCAAAGCAGCGGAGAAGAACGGCATTCCGGTCGCCACCACCAATTCATTCGATGGCGGTATCTACAACCGGCTTGGCCTTAGCCACACCGGGCAGGATGCTTCTGCAGCGGCGATTGCCGGCGCGGCGCTGGCCAAATGCCTGATGGACAAGGGTGTTGAGAAGGGTTCGATTATTTTCCCGAGCGACACGGCGATGGGCAATATTGAAGTCAACAACCGAGTGTCTTCGGCATACAATGCTACCGTGGCGGCACTCAAGGCAGCAGGAAAACTCGATAGCTTCAAGATCGATGCTGGTCCTGAAAGTGTTGGCGTGCCCGCTGATATGAATGATCCGGTAAACAGCATCATCGGATTGATCGAGCAGCGCGGCGATGTGGTCGGCGCCTTCGCCGGCAACAACGTGTTTACGCCTGCGTTGGTGAAGGCCATCGCGCAACTGAAGATGGGTGGCAAAATCTGCTCCTATGGCTTCGACTTGGGTCCTGCCCAACAGGAAGGCATGAAGAGCGGAGACCTTACGGGTGCGCTTGGCCAACAGCCGTTCATCCAGGGTTTCTGGCCCGTCATGCAGCTCTATCTTCAAATTGACCGGGGCATCTCGGCGGCCAATGTCGACACGCGGGCCCAGCTTGTCACCAAGGACAGCGTCGGCAATGTTGGCAAGCGGTTCGAGAACTAAGCACCGCTGGAACTGAGCACTTGAACTACCGCGGGAGGGTGTGAGCCCTCCCGCAATGTGTCAGGTCGTGGTATTGGTTTCATTGGAATTTCATGGTTGAGCACGCTGCAATTTTGAAAGGCCGCCCCCCGTCGCAATTTGTCGGCGGTTGGGAAGCGGGTTTGCTTGGCCTCATGGTGCTTCTTTACATCGCGGGCGCCCTCATCAATCCGGCATTCTTTGGCACCACCGATGCTTTGCATGCGTTGTTGCGCGATTCAGCCCGCTACGGGGTCATGGCGGTGGGCATGACCTTTGTCATCGTCAACAAGGATATTGATTTGTCGGTCGGCTCGACCTTTGGCCTCATCGGCGTTGCTTTCTCGATTGTCTTCTCGCCTAGCCATTATGACTACGGCCTCGCCGCTGCACTTCTGTTTTGTGTTTTCCTCGGCACCGTAATCGGCCTGATTAATGGTGTGTTGGTGACAATCCTGAGGGTGCCAGCATTTATCGCGACGCTCACCATACTGCTCATTGGCCGTGGCATGGTGCTCGGCCTCACGGGCGGCAAGAACATTGCCTATCCGGCCAAGGCTGCGGACAACGCCTGGTTTTTTCATCTGAGCGAGACGAATGCTCTTGGCTTCAATAATCAAATCGTGATCTTTTTGGTGATTGCAGTCCTAGGTGCAGTTGTTCTTGCCAAAACGCGCTGGGGTTATGAGACCTTTGCCACGGGTGGTAACGAGCAGGCGGCGATCTATGCAGGTATTCCAACACGCTGGGTGCGCATCCGCGCCTATCTCATGTCGTCCCTGTGTGCGACGCTTGCTGGGCTCATGGCCATTGCCCAGGACAAGGGTGTGACTTCGCAATTCGGCCTCAGCGCTGAACTCATTGTGATTGCCTCGGTCATTATCGGCGGAGCATCGATCCTCGGCGGCAGGGGACGGGTGGTTGGAAGCTGTCTTGGCGCTGTGCTCACGGTTCTCATTAACAAGGTGTTGCGCGAGGGCTGGCCCACGACGAGGGTCATCAAGGTTGATGGCGTGGACATCACGGTGAATGCAACCAGCCAGTTGCCTGCTGGCGCTGTGCCGGCCTTCCTCGGCCTTATCCTCGTTATCGCCGTGTTGATTGAACCTTTCATCATCAGGCGTCAGGTTCCGGCGCGGCTGTGGGCGTGGCTGCGCGGCAAGGCGCCGCCGCCACCGCCTGAGTCCGGCGGCATTGCCATCGAGGGGGCCCAGACGCGCGGCACCATGGCGAGTGACAAGGCCCTCACGGCGAAAGGCTTCGGCAAGTTTCTGGCGCGGCGTGACGCGCTGGCAATTATCCTGGTCGCAGCACTGTGGTTCACCGGCTTTTATCTCAGGCCTGATTATTGGTGGAACCTGCCCAACACCTTCGCCATTCTTCTCAACTTCACCGAAGTGGCGCTGCTGACTATAGGGCTCACCTACGTCATCGCCTGCGGCGATATCGACCTCTCAGTCGGCGCGGTTCTTGCGCTGGCGGGCAGCACCGCAGCCTATTGCGTGAAAGCGCTGGGCATGGATCCGATGGCGGCGGTGGCCATGGGCATGCTTGCTGGAACAAGTGCTGGCGTGGTCAACGGCCTGCTGACCGTGGGTTTCGGGTTGCCCTCCTTCATTGCTACGCTTGGCATGTATTATATCGCTCGCGGCCTTGCGGCCTGGGTTGTGGCGGGCCAGCAGCTCACGGGGTTTCCTGAAAAATTCAACCTGTATGGCCGCAAGATCGCTGACATCTTTGCTACCTACGGAATTGAGCTGCCGTTGGGAACACTGCGCGCTTTCGCCGAGGTGGTCAGCGTGCAGACCCTGTGGACGGTGCTCGTTGCCATCATCGCCGGTATTGTTCTGGGCTACATGCCTTTCGGGCAGCGCGTCTATGCAACAGGCGGGAACCTGCGCGCCGCGGCCTATGCGGGCATCAATACGGGGCGGGTGCGGTTTCTGTCGCTGGTTTTTGCGGGGCTGTGCGCGGCCATGGCTGGCATTATCAACGTCGCTTACTTTCGCAGCTTCAATCCGGTGGCGGGCCAGTTCCGCGAGCTTGATGCCATTGCCTCGGTGATCATTGGTGGCGGCTCGATCTTCGGCGGCTACGGTACCATCATCGGCTCGCTTGCAGGCGCTGCCGTCATCACTCTGGTACGGGCGTTGTTGCAGCTTAACATCATCACGGCGGACGGCCGTTCAATTGTCCTGCCGCAGCATTGGGTCAATGTCTTCATCGGGCTTATCCTCATTGCCGCGGTGCTGATTGATATCTGGCTGCGCCAAGCCAACATCTTCGCAAGGGTTCGTGGACTGTTGGCGAAAGGCAGATTATGGGCAAGGTGAAAAGCATGGCAGAATCCGTGAACGGCGCGCCAATTGTCGATATGCGCAGCATCAGCAAGGCTTTCGGAGCCGTGCAGGCGCTGCGCGATGTTGATCTCAGGCTTTATCCCGGCGAGATCCTGGGGCTGGTCGGTGACAATTCGGCGGGCAAGTCGACGCTGATGAAAATCATGACGGGGGCTTACCATCGGGATTCCGGCGATATCCTGGTTGCAGGCGGTGCCACCAATTTCCGCAGCCCCCATGAAAGCCGCGCCGTTGGCATTGAAATGATCTATCAGGATTTCGCCCTGTGCGGGAATATGGATGTGGGGCAGAATATTTTTCTCGGGCGCTGGCCGGTGAAAGGCTGGTTCGTTGATCGCAAGAAAATGTATGCCGAGGCCGACGAGGTGCTGAAGCGGCTCAAGGTTGATGTCAATTCGGTGCATCAGCGAGTTGAGAGCCTGTCCGGCGGCCGTCAGCAATCGGTGGCCATCGCACGCGCCATCTCTTTTGATCCCCGCGTCATCATTCTTGACGAGCCAACGGCCAATCTTTCCGTCATGGCCACGCAGCGCCTGCTTGAAACCATGCTGGAGCTCAAGAAGCATGGCGTGGCCCAGATCATCATCTCGCACCGGCTGCAGGATATTTTCGCGGTGGGTGACCGGGTGATGGTGCTGAAGCGCGGCGAGAATGTGGGCGAGCGGGTGATCAAGAAAACCACCGAACATGAAGTGCTGCAGATCATTGTTTCGGGGGTCAAAAGCAAGAATGGCGAGATGTCTCCTGCGCCGGGGGCAAAGGCGAAGGCAAAGAAGACTGTGAAGAAATAACCTTAGATTCCGCAAGGCTTGACTAAGACCGGATCGCGTACCTAACTAGGGCCATGGCCCAGACAAACATACTCCCCATGTCCCATGCGGCGCGCAACGCGGGCGTGGCATTCGATCTCGACTGGATTGAGGATGTGCGCATTAACCTTTCGGCGTCAGAACGCCGGGTGGCGAGCTTGCCGGGCAGGCGGTCAGTAAAGAAAGATGCTCAGGCCGCATGGCTTCTTAAAGCCGTGACCTGCATTGATTTGACGACGCTTAGCGGTGATGACACGGCTTCCCGGGTGCGCCGCCTTTGTGCCAAGGCGAAGCAGCCAGTCCGCGAAGATATTCTGGAGAAGCTGGGATTTGCGGATCGCAACATTCACACAGGTGCTATCTGCGTTTACCACCGTTTTGTGGCCACCGCCGTTGAAGCTCTTGCGGGCAGCGGCATTCCGGTTGCCGCCGTTTCCACGGGCTTTCCGGCGGGGCTTATTCCGCATGATCTGAAGCTCAAGGAAATTGAGGCCTCGGTGAAGGACGGGGCGCAGGAGATCGACATTGTCATTACGCGCGAGCATGTGCTCACGGGAAACTGGCGCGCCCTTTATGACGAGATGCGCGACTTCCGCAGCGCCTGCGGCGAGGCCCATGTGAAGGCCATTCTGGCGACGGGCGATATCAAGACGATGCGCAATGTGGCCAAGGCCTCGATGATCTGCATGATGGCGGGGGCCGATTTCATCAAGACGTCGACCGGCAAGGAAGCCGTCAACGCCACATTGCTGGTGACGCTAACCATGTTGCGCATGATCCGCGACTATCAGGAGCGCACCGGCTTCAAGGTGGGCTACAAGCCCGCGGGCGGTGTTTCTACCGCCAAGGACGTTCTCAATTATCAAATCCTGATGAAGGAAGAGCTTGGCCGCAAATGGCTTGAGCCCGATCTCTTCCGCGTTGGCGCTTCAAGCCTGCTCGCTGATATCGAGCGCCAGCTTGAGCACCATGTCACTGGCCGTTATTCGGCCTTCAACCGCCATCCCGTGGGGTAGAACCTTGAGCGTTGCTGAGTATTTCGAATCCATGGATTATGGTCCGGCCCCTGAATCGGATGCGGAGGTGTGCGCCTGGCTTGCCACGCATAAATCGAGCTTCGGCCACTTCATCGACGGCGCCTTTGTGCGCGGTGCCAAACAGATAGACACAAATGAACCCGCCACGGGCAAGCTTCTGGCAAGGATCGCCGATGGTTCAAAAGAAGATGTTGATTTGGCTGTTGCAGCGGCTCGCAAAGCGCAAGCAGCATGGGCAAAGCTTGGGGGCCATGGGCGGGCGCGTCATCTCTATGCTCTGGCCCGCATGGTGCAGCGTCATGCGCGGCTTTTTGCGGTTCTGGAAAGCCTCGATAATGGCAAGCCCATCCGCGAGACGCGCGACCTTGATGTGCCGCTGGCGGCGCGACATTTCTATCACCATGCGGGCTGGGCGCAATTGCAGGAGAGCGAATTATCCGCCTACGGAGCAATTGGCGTCGTAGGCCAGATCATTCCGTGGAACTTCCCGTTGCTGATGCTGGCGTGGAAGGTCGCACCTGCCCTGGCTGCCGGAAACACCGTGGTCTTGAAACCAGCGGAGTTTACGCCGCTCACCGCTTTGCTGTTTGCCGAACTGGCCCACAAGGCAGGCCTGCCGCCGGGTGTTCTCAACGTCGTAACAGGTGAGGGGCCAACGGGTGCAGCACTTGTGGAGCATGCAGGCGTAGACAAAATTGCCTTTACCGGTTCCACCGAAGTAGGCCGTCTTATCCGCAAGACGACGGCGGGTACGGGCAAATCACTGACACTGGAGCTCGGCGGTAAATCACCATTTATCGTTTTCGACGATGCCGATCTGGATGGCGCGGTTGAAGGGGTTGTCGATGCCATCTGGTTTAATCAGGGCCAGGTGTGCTGTGCGGGCTCGCGGCTCCTGGTGCAGGAGGGTGTGGCCGCTGAATTTATCAAGCGCCTGAAGCGGCGCATGGGAAAGCTCCGGGTTGGCCATCCGCTGGATAAAGCAATCGATATGGGCGCGATCATCGATCCCATCCAGCTTAAGCGGATTGGCGCATTGGTTGACAAGGGCGTGGCTGAAGGGGCTGAAAAATTCCAGCCGGAGATCACGTTGCCTGCGACTGGTTGTTTCTTCCCGCCGACGCTGCTCACCAATGTGGAAACCTCATCAACGGTTGCGACTGAAGAAATATTCGGCCCGGTGCTGGTAAGCATGACATTCCGCACCCCCGATGAGGCGGTGATGCTGGCAAACAACAGCCGCTATGGACTGTCGGCGAGTGTATGGAGCGAGACCATCGGGCTGGCGCTCGACATTGCACCCAAGCTGCAATGCGGCGTTGTATGGGTGAATGCCACAAATCTTTTTGATGCTGCCGTGGGTTTTGGCGGTTACCGCGAATCTGGTTTTGGCCGTGAAGGCGGGCGCGAAGGCATTTACGAATATTTGAAGTTGAAGTCATGGGCGGCGCGAAAGCCGAAAGCTGTTCTGCCCGCAAGTGTCGAAGCGGAAGTGAAGCCGAATTTCGATGAGCCAACCCTAGATCGCACGGCAAAACTTTTTGTCGGCGGCAAGCAGGCGCGACCCGATGGCAATTATTCACGGGTCATTCTTTCGCCATCAGGCAAGATTGTTGGCGAAGTGGGCGAGGGCAACCGCAAGGACATCCGCAACGCGGTGGCTGCAGCGCGTGCCGCCGAGGGTTGGTCGAAGGCCACGGCGCATAATCGCGCGCAGATCCTCTACTACATCGCAGAAAACCTCTCTGCCCGCGCCACAGAATTTTCGAGTCGTATCAAGGCGATGACCGGTAATTCTAAAGCAAAAAATGAAGTTGAAGCGTCTATCCAGCGCCTGTTCAGCTATGGCGCGTGGGCTGATAAGTATGATGGCAGTGTTCATTCCCCGCCGCTGCGCGGCGTAGCGCTGGCCATGAATGAGCCGCTTGGTGTTGTGGGAGTCATCTGCCCCGATGAGGCGCCGCTTCTCGGTTTCATCAGTCTGGTTGCGCCACTCATTGCCATGGGCAATCGCGTGGTGGTGGTGCCAAGCGAGAGATATCCCTTGGCGGCAACCGATCTCTATCAAGTACTCGAAACATCTGATGTGCCTGCCGGCGTCATCAATATCGTTACCGGTGGCCGCGACAGCCTGCTTAAGACGCTGGCAGAGCATGATGATGTGGACGCGCTGTGGGTGTTTGGCTCGAAGGAAAACTCCGCTGCCGCCGAGACGACTTTCAATCGGCAATCTCAAGCGCACCCTGGTTGATCACGGTTTGGCCACGGATTGGTACGATTCGGCCGCCAGCGAGGGTCCGGTGCTGCTGCGCCATGCGGTGCAGGTGAAGAATATCTGGATTCCCTATGGGGAATGACCACTAAACGGTTTGGTGTTACCGTTTTGCAACTATTCGGGGTGCCCAAAAGCTTGCCGTTACCGGCCAGGAGGTGTAACCTTGACACCATAGCAGCAATATAGTTGCGGGGATTTGTCATGGCAAAATTCGCTTACGTTATAGGCAGTGCTGTCGTCACGGGAACGTTTGGCTTCGGGATGATGCTCACGGGCGCCCTGGCCGCCGATGTCGATCCGGGTTGCGTGCCCGCAGTATCGGCCATCAATGGAAAAATCGAGGGTGCCGGCGGCCTCTATGAAGACGAGGTCGATGATGGCATGCGGTTTCAGGGCGTTGCCTCGCTGAGCCTGCCGCTCGGCTGCCTGTTCGGCGCCCAAATTGATTTGGGCGGAGGTGATCTGGATGGCGACGGCTTTGTTGGCGCAGGCGGGCATCTCTTCATGCGCGATCCATCGAGCTACCTCCTGGGCGTTCATGGGCAGTATTTTGATCTAAGCGGCGAGGACATTTTCCGCTTCGGGCCTGAGGCTGAACTCTATCTCGACAACATAACCTTGAGCGCGATGGTTGGTTTTGAAGATGTTGATGAGTTCAACACTGATGATGTCGTGGCCCAGGTTGAAGCTGCCTATTACATCAATGACAATTTCAAGCTCTATGGCGGCTACCGTAATTTCCTTTCGGTTGATGCGGGCGCCATCGGATTTGAGTTCCAGCCGGAATCGCTGCCGGGGTCAGTTTATGTTGACGCCATGGCGGGGTCGGATGATTACGTCTCGGTCATGGGTGGCCTGCGGTTCTACTTCGGAGCCGAAGACAAGAGCCTGAAGGCGCGGCACCGCGAGGACGATCCGGGAACTTTCTTTAATCTTCTGACGAGGCCAGCCGAAGATTGCGTGCCTATACCGACGACGGCACAACGACAGCTCACGGTGGACTACTGCGAAAAGCGACCGATACCGCGGATAGTGCCAGAATAGAGTAAGGTATCCCTTCAGTTTTGGATGCGGAAACGATTTGAGGTTGCCAGAAACTTGCCTGATGAAGCTGGTCCCAATGCGGCAACTGGTTTGATTTAACGGATACGTCTGGTTCCCAGTGCTTTCTTGAGAACGGACGCGAAGTCTGCGGCTGTTAATGGCGTGTTTGTGTATCTTTTGGCATATAGCGAAGTTCGAAGGCCGATGCGCCGGTCTGGACGAGTTGCCACCTGCTATTGCCGAGAAGTTCTTCCATCATCGCCGTATCCAGTTCCGGGCGGAACCATTTTTTCTGCGGCAGATAGAACATATTGGATGGCCGGCCCATGCCGCGCTCAATCGTCAGGTGATTGCGCCCGCAGCTGCAAGGCGCGGCGGCACGAACGAGGTCGCCGGTGTCGTAACGGATCAGGGGCATCGCGAAATTGTAAAGTGGCGTGACGATCAGCCGGCCCCATGCGCCCTGTGCGTGCGGGCTTGTTATTCCGGTCCAAAATTTCAACCCGGCACAGTTCCGATTGCACGTGCATCACATTCACCCACCGGGCAGTCACTGGCAATGAGACCACATTCGGCGCTTGAATAGAGGTCAATGCAGGAACAACCGAGATGTTCGGCGCATTGGCGCCGGATTTCATTGGTCAATGGTTCGCCTGCGGTGAGAATGGCAAGCAGCTGCGGCTTCGTTTCCGGATTCCGCGCGACATGGCGGGCGATGGCCAGGGCGTTGGAGGGAAAGGTGTTGAGATAGACTTTGCCAAGTCCACAGTAACCATTCGACCTGTTTGGCGACAGGCGTGAAAACCGTGAGAGGTTGAACATAATCCAGCCGGTCCGCCTGCAAACCATTCCGCTGCCCAGGGAATTTTTGAACGGTCCGCAGGCACGGGCCTGGAACGGGCCAGGCCGAATCGAAGGCGCGGATCATGGCCAGGTTTCGCTGTGGATCGATATTGAAAGCCCGGTAGTGGCGGTAATGGGCGGCTTTCTGGGCAACTTCGGAAAGGGCCGAGCGGTAAAATGCTGTGGGCCTGCCGGTGGAACCCGATGAAACATAACGCGCGGCACTTACCGTGTGAAGCCGGAAGTTCGGTTGGGCGGAAGGCTTCCCGGTTGGCACGCAGTTCTGCGGCGGTCAGAATTGGAAGTTTTGCCCAGTTCTCCGGATTGAAACTGCCATCGTTGCGGAACACTGGCGCCAGTCTCTCACGGTAGAATGGCACATGTTTGGCCACAAAGGGCAACAGGTCCTTCAGCACATTGTCCTGAAACAGCGTGAGATTTTTTGCTGAATAGGTGTCCGATCGCAGCAGCGCTTCATAAAACTGCTGGATTGTGCCAGTCTGGCCCGAAGTGTCCGGATTGATCATTTGAAAAACATGAATGAAAAAGTCAGAAGCCGCAACCGTCTTGAATCACGTGTGCTTTTCGGGATCGAAACGTCATTTACGGCCGATTATCTTGATACGCTCACACGGCTGGGGATCGACGGTCACCGCCGGAATTCTGACCAGCCCGCCAGGATGGTCGCTGCGTGGCGTTCCTGTCGTGCTGCATCCGGAGGAAATTTCTCCCCTCCTGCTTGAAGTGCAAGTCATTCTCTGTCCGGTTACGCCAAAGCTCCGTGAAGCGGCGCGCCTGCGAGCGGTGTCTTTGGGCTTCACCCGCTTTTCCTCGTTAGTCGATCCCACCGCGGTTGTTCCTTATGGCATCTTTTCGGGGCAGGGGCTGTTTATCAACGCGAATGCGACATTGGGTGGTGAGGTCGAACTCGACGACTTTGTGACCGTCAATCGTGCCGCCTCAATCGGGCATCACACGGTACTTGAGGCTTTCGCAACTGTTGGGCCTGGTGCAATCCTTGCCTCCCAATGCAGGATCGGCAAGCGTGTCATGATTGGCGCGGGGGCGGTTTTGGCGCCAAATGTGAAAGTCGGGGAAGACGCTACGGTTGCTGCCGGGGCGGTGGTTTTTCGCGAAGTTGAGGCCGGAGCTACGGTCATCGGCAATCCGGCACGTCTCGCAAGACCGGGAAAGGATGATTCCGTCACCGAGTCGACATGACCTTGTCAGGTGCCAGCCAGAATGGTGGCAGCCAGGCGGGGATGTTGCTGAAGGGAAGCACTTCTGGCTTCAACTTGATGCCGAGTTTTTCGATCATGAAGGAGCGGCGGCCCTCAATGCGGTTCCACGCTTCCGGATATTTCGCCTTAAATGCCGTGCGCATCGGCGCATCGGCGAGCGCCACGTCCATCCTCAATGTTGGACATGAAATAGGGGGTGCCGGTTGCGGGAATGATATCGCATTGCAACGCCATGCCCGAAGCAAGTTTCATCTTGCTGTTCTTCTTCACCGGTGAATGGACCCATTCGTCGAGGTGGATGAGATGGCCGGGGTTCAGGCCAATACCGAAGAAGGGATCGCCGAGACGGCTCATCACGGCGTCATAGAGTGCGCCGCCTTCAACACCGATGCCGATGTTTCGTACCAGGCCACGGCGGCGTCGAAATAGGGGGCCACGAGCTTGTCTACATAGTCGCGGATGTTTACAGGTAACTCGCTCGCATCGGCCACCATGAATCCGGCGCGGCAATTCAGGGCGCCCATCAGCCCTACGCCAATGACAATGGGATCGCCACGTTCGATGACGCGCATCGAAGGACTTGGCAAGCCATATTTGGCGCGCGGGCCAGAACTCATATTGACGTGGACCGATTGCGGAAAGCCATCGAAGGCCATGTTGCGGCAGGCGTCGTATTCGCTCATGCCGGGTTTTGCACCGAGAATTAAACGACGTACAGCATTCGAGGTGAGGGTTGCGGCATATTCAAAGCGGGCAAGCTGCTCGACCTCATTGATCACGCGCAGGCCATCGGTGGGATGCATGAAGAGCAGGGCGGCATTGATGACGGTGCCAAAGGTCCTCAATGTCTCGACGAGATAGTGCGGAGTCTCAAACCAATTGGGATCGAAGATGCCATCATCGGTTTCAAAACCTTTCCAGCCGGCAAGGCCGATGCGCATGTTTTTCTTGATGCCCGCCTCGCGCAGAATGCTGTCGAGGTCGCGGTACTTGTCTCGGGGCTGGCCCATTAGGCTGAGGGGTTGCCAAAGCACGCGCTCGAATTTTCCATTTGCGGTCTCGGCGTAAGGAAAGCCCTCGTTGCCCGCGAGAAGTATCGGCGTGCGGCCCGGCACGACAATGCAGATTGCTTCCTCAAAGCGCGGATCATGGCCCGTGGCCCAGGAGATATTCGCCACATGCTCGCGGTCACCATAGATCACCAGCGCATCGATGCCATGGGCGGTCATGCGGGTGACCAATTGTTCGTGACGTGACATGTAAATGTCGCGGCCCAATTCCGGCTCGATCGTTGGGTCACCGAAGTCCGGCAGTTCGATTGTGGTCAATCGGGCGTGGCGCATCAAAGCTCCCGTTTCTGGACGAACTTAGTCCAAAGTGCAGCCCAGTCCAGCCCTTGCCAACGCGCGTTCCATTGGACGTAGTCTCGCCTGCAACAGGCTGGCCAACTGGTGGATGCGGTACATCTCTCAGGGTGGAAATATTCGGGGATGGGACGCTATGACCAATGCGAAAGTCTGCTTGCAATCCACATTCTATCGTTCCTTCTGGATAGCCTGCTTCGCCATACTTTTGGCCGTGTTGTTACCATCCGTATCCCGGGCGCAGCAAAGCCCTTCAGTTCCGCAAACCTGCGAGCTGGAACACAAGTCCAGCTGCAACATCTGCAATACCTGTGGCAGCTGCGATAAGGGGCCACGCTGTCCTGCGGGCTACACGGTTTATGATGACTACTGCCTGCCGGAGTGTCCTACGGGTTACCGGCGCTATCCCGGCTATCCCGGCCTTTGCCTGCCGCCGTGCGATCACGGCTGTCCGGAAGGCTATGAGCCCGTGCCCCTGCCGGGTTGCCCGGATGGGCTATCACCGTAATTTGCGCAATCCCGAACAATGCCTGCCGGACAGCAGCACGACTTATCCCGACAATTGCCCGGAAGGCTTGAGCTATTCGCAGGAAACCGGAAAATGCTCGGTCGATTGTCCGGAGGGAACTTATCTTGCGGAGAGCGGCCTGTGCCGCAGCTATTACGAGCGGGAATGCCCTGATGGTTACCAGCGCAATCCGCGAACCGGCGCCTGCGTGCCCGGCGGCGATTGGCCGGATGATTATAAATTTATTTGCCTGCCGGTTTGTCCGCAGGGTTACACGCGTGACATCTACCAGCCAACACGTTGCCTGCCGCCGCCGGATACCTGCCCGTTCGGATTTGAGAATTTCCGCCAGCAATGCGTGCCGGTTTGCGAGCAGGGCACACGGCGTAATTCCTACGGCTATTGCCTGCCGCCACCTTGCGCGGATGGCAGCTATCCGAATCTGCGTGGTGTTTGCAGCCCGCCATCGTGCCCGGAAGGCTATGAAATCATCAGGGGACAATGCGCTGCGCCTTGCGAGCAGGGTTTCATCCGCAATCCCAATAATCCTTTGCAGTGCGAGCGCATTCCGACCGATGAACCGGGATGCCCGGACGGCACAAGGCTTAATGAGCAAACGGGCCAGTGCGATAAAATTCCGCCGCCTCCGGTCAAGTGCAAGGAGGGCTTTGCCTTTAACCTGAAGACCAAGCAATGCGAGCCGCCGCCACGGGTGGAGATCCCGTGCCCCAAGGGCTTTACCAAGCTGAAATCCGGCAAATGCCAGCGTATTGTGCAGCAACCGGATTGTCCGAGAAACTTCGTCCTCAACCCGAAGACCGGACAGTGCGAGCCGATCAAGGGAAATATCCAGAGGGCATGCCCGGACGGAATGATCTTCAGCCGCCAGCGCCAGCGTTGCGTGCCGTTCGAGCCTGAGCAGGAGCCGGAATTCGAGCCCGATGACGAACCGCAGCTTCAGTTGCCAAATCTGAATCTCAAAGGCGTCGTGAAGCCGCAGAAGAAGTGTAATGACGGGTTTGCACCAGACAAGAATGGCAGGTGCGTGCCGATACAGTAGGGATGGACTAACCGGAGGGAGCGTCCCATGGCCAGACTGCTTCGTGTTGTTATCTTTGCTTTCTGCTTCATGCTTGCACCCTTGCATGCGGCCTATGCCGACCTTGTGCAGGTCATAGGCAATGCCCGGATGGATGTTGAAAGCCGGATTGAACCCAATGTTCTATCGGTCTTGCGCGAGATTGGCGGTCCTGACCGGACAGCAGCGGAGCTTGAAACCCTTGCCCACGCGGTCACGCTCAACCGGCAGTTCACGCAAGGGGCCTGGCTTTATGCGGCGGCCATTGAACGCGACAGGAATTCGGCCGCCTCATTTTCATCGCTTGGGGTTCTCCTGGCTGAAGGTGTTACTCTTGAAAAGGGCGCCAAACCTGATGAGGCCCTGCTTGCAACAATTGTTGAAGTGCAGCGCGAGGCCAGGCGTCTTGATGGCAAGTCTGCGGCTATCGCCAATAATCTAGGTGGCGCCTTGACGGCCCTTGGGGCCAGGCGGGGCGACCGTGCCCTGATTGAGGAGGGCGCCTTTCTCATCCATGAGGCGGTGCAGGCCAATCCACAGAATGTGATCTATTATGTGCGCCTTGCGGAGGCCCTGACACTTATGGGCGAAACTTCCGCCGCCAAAAAGTTCCTTGAAGCAGCGTTCCACCTGAATAGCGCGCATCCAACACTGGTCATGAGCCGAGGGGCCGGCGGGGCGCTTGCCGGCTTGCCGTTTGAAGTTGCAAACGGGAAAATGTGCGAGGTGAATTATGCCTGCGATGCCAAGTGCCCGAAAAGCATTATCGGCCAAATTGATCTCGTCACCTGCAAGATTGCTGAATCATCAGCCCAGTCAAGCTGCAGCGATGGCAAGCCCTATGCGCGGTTTTTTGACTGTTCGGCCAAGCTGCCGCGCTTTGGCATTCTAATCCCCGGTCTTGACCCCGGGTTTTCAATTGTCACGCCATGGGGTTCGTTCGATGTTGTCGTGCAGGGCGACGGGAAGGTGGATTTTCAGATAAAAATCCTGTCGCCGTCTTTGGGTCCGGCGCAGGCCTCGCTTGGAACGCAAGGCAGCTGGGAGCCTTCGCGCGGGGACTTGGCGCTCAATATGCAGGCGGGCGCTCAAATCAACCTATTCAACCGGGTTTCACCGGTGATGGAGCAAGCCAATGCCTATGATGTCGGCCTTTCGGTTGTCGAAAAATATGATGCGGGCGGCGGAACGGTTAGCACAAATTTAGAAATTGGCCGCGGCGGAGTGCTGGTTGATTGACCAGACTTAGTTCTTTACGGCGACAAGCGAAATTTTTTCACCGAATTTTTCCGCATAGGTTTTCGAGACTGTTCGGGCGGCAGCAATGGCTTGGTCAGCGATCAGGGGCCGTGACAGGGCGTAACCTTGCACGATGTCGGCCCCCAACTCGCGCAGCATTCGCACTTCGCCTGGCGTTTCAGCGCCCTCGGTCACAATAATCCGGCCAAGGGTGTGGGCCAGCGAAATTATGCCCTTGAGCAAACTACGCTTGTTGGCGTCTGTTTCGATGCCGCTGACGAAGGAGCGGTCGATTTTTATTTTGTCGAAGGGCAATTTTTCCAAATACGACAGGGAGGAATATCCCGTTCCAAAATCGTCAAGCGCGAGCGAAACGCCGAGTGACTTGAGATTTTCGAGAACTGCCC
The DNA here is from genome assembly GCA_963766425.1 of uncultured Alphaproteobacteria bacterium. Taxonomy (GTDB): domain Bacteria; phylum Pseudomonadota; class Alphaproteobacteria; order Rhizobiales; family Aestuariivirgaceae; genus Aestuariivirga. The sequence goes on along the minus strand of CAVYAB010000019.1, from coordinate 449,851 downwards.
GAGCTTTTCCAATGGATTTGCCGATGAACAGACTTTCCGTCAGTTCCAGGCAGAGAAGATAGGGCGGAAAACCGGTTTCGCGCAGAACCGCTTTGACTTCCATATGGAAGTCGGCCTGGAGGAGCTGCACCACTGAAATGTTGACGGATATCTCACGTTGTCCATGGCCCTCGTCAAGCCAGGCGCGCCCACGCGAACAGCTGTCTCGAAGTATCCAGCTCCCGATCTTGCCGATCAGGCCGGTATTTTCGGCCACCGGAATGAACTGGTCCGGCGGAATATACCCACGTTCCGGGTGTTTCCAGCGGATCAGGCTTTCAAATCCGTAAACCTCGCCGGTATTCAGGTCGAACTGCGGCTGATAATGGGTTTCGAATTCATTGTTGATTATCGCCTGGTGCAGGGCCTGTGCGGTTTCGGTCCGGGATTTGACAGATGCATCCATCGCTGGCTGGAAAAAATGTACAAACCCGGGGCCCTGGCGTTTTGCACTGTACAGGGCAAGATCGGCCCGGCGCATCAACTCGTCGGACGTCTTTCCGTCCCGTGGAATCAAGGCAACGCCCACCGAAGTGGAAATATAAACTTCTTGTTCAAGAATCTTCATGGGCTGATAGAATGCGGCAATGAAAGGTGCAAGCCGTGCCTGTGCTTCACTCTCAGAAGAAATGTTTTCGGCAATGATCGCGAATTCATCCCCGCCAAGCCTTGCCAGTTTGCAATTTTCAAGTGCCTCCTTGCCTAAGGTTGCTGCCACGTTCATAAGCAAGGCATCGCCCGTCGTGTGGCCGAATGCGTCATTTATTTGTTTGAACTCATCGAGATCCAAAAGATACAGGGCGGCGGAGATTTCCGATCCGCCTGATTTGCCCAGAACATCGTCGATATGCCTTTGGAAGTATTGCCGGTTTGGCAAGCCTGTGAGCGGATCAAAAAAGGCTAATTTTTCCAGGGCACTATCGCGATAGCTGATTTCTGAAATCATTTGGTTGAACGTGTCAACCAGGTCTCCCGTTTCGTCGTCGGCCCTATGCTCAACCTTGGTCGTGTAGTGGCGTGCATCCTTGATCTGGCGCATGGCCTTGATGAGGGAAAGAATAGGGGAGGTGATGCGGTGCTGGAGCGGAATGGCAATCGCGGCGCCAAAGATGCTGGCGATGATGGCGGCCACCGCTGTCGCAATCAGGGTCCATAGCAAATTGCTACGCACGGGCCTTACGTCGGCGATGAGAACCAATTGGCCTATGTGCTCGCCACCCCGCACGATATCGACGGCAACAGGCAAGGTGCCTTTGGTGAGCAAAGCGAATGTCCCCGGTTCTTCAAAGAACATGTCTTCCTGAAGAAAAGTGGCGCTGCCCATACTTGCCAAAGCCCCGCCGTCACTATCGAGAGCCGTTGCATAAAGCACGTCCGGAACCCGGGCGATTGAGCGCAAGACACTGGCGGCCTGCTGACTGTCTTTGCTGGCGACCGCATCGGCAATTGCCGCTGCGTAAACATAGCCCGTGGCGCGCAGTCCGTCTTTCTTGTTCGCAATGCTTTCACTGACCTGAATCCAGACAAGCAGGCTGGTGATCGTCAGGATAGACATGAGCATTGAGACGGCTACAAGCGAAGCGATCCGTCTGCCAATGCGTGATGTTTCAAATAGCTTCATGTCCGATCCGTAACTGCTGACGCGGGGGCCCGCTGCAAACTAGGGGCGCGGCCTTTAGAATCAGTTGCAATGTGGACTGGATGGTTAACAGGTGGATAAATGCGGCAGCTGGCCGGTGCATACCTTGGGGAGGCTTCAAAAGGACAGTTAATGTGTAGACTTTGACTTAATTCGCTCACTCATTCTTAGAATCATAATTGTAGTACAAAAGTGGGTTGAGAGATTTTCACTCCGGGAAAAAGTCATTCCCTGGGTCATTTCCTATCAATTCTCCGGTTGTGTGAACGATAGTTTCAAAGCGTGAGAGCAGGGTATTGATACGATGAAGACGCAGGGTTGGCGAAATGTACCAAGCCGAAATCTGGTTCACTTCCTGCGGTCCGCTTCTGGCAGCATTGCAATGTCATTTGCCGTGGCCTCGCCTGTTCTTCTTGCCGCCGCGGGCCTTGCCATTGATTATTCCACGCACTCCATGAAGGTTGCCCAGCTTCAAGCCGCGGCCGATGCTTCAGCCCTTGGTGCCGCAAAAGAGCTGGCGTTAGCGGGTTCAAGCGATGCAGCCATCGAGGCTGTGGCGGCGTCCTATGTTGATATGGAATTTAGCGATAGCGGATCAACAGTAACATCCACTGCATTTGTCAACCGGAGTGCCGGTACCTTGCGGGTGGTATTGGAGGAGTTGTGGAGGCCGACGTTTGCACATTTCCTCAACGCCGATATTACACCCATTCGGGTTGACGCAACGGCATCGCTGGTAGGCGGGACAAATATTTGCATTCTGGCCCTGGATGGATCCGGCACAAAGGCCATTCATCTGGACAAGAATGCCAAGTTGCAGGCCAACGGCTGCGGCGTTTATTCCAATTCCACGCATGCGCAAGGAATCCGGTTGGACATGGATTCCAGTATGCACGCTTCAATGATTTGTTCGACCGGCGGTTACAAGGCAAAAACCACATCTGTCAGTCCCAAGCCGACGACGGATTGTCCGGCTTTTCCCGATCCGCTGGTCGGTCGAACTGCGCCCGTTGCCGGCAGTTGCGATAAAACGGGACTGACTATTACCAGCGGCAACCACACGCTTTCGCCAGGCACCTATTGTGGCGGCCTGAAGATCAAGGGAACGGCATCTGTTACCTTCACCGCAGGCACCTACATTATCAAGGACGGCAAGTTTGTAGTAGCAGACGATGCCAAAATCGAAGGCGAGCATGTGGGGTTTTACCTTCTGGGTAGCGCCACCATTGTCAATTTCACTGAGCAGGCCTCCGTGACATTGACGGGAGCCGTGGACGGCGACATGGCGGGCCTGCTGTTTTTCGAGGACCGATCAGCGCCGCTGAATCGCAAGCATCATTTCCAGAGTACGAAAGTGGATGTTTTGACCGGCACGATTTATCTTTCGCGTGGCCAATTGCTGGTTGATCCCAACAAAGCGGTTGCGAAGGATTCGGCCTATACTGCAATCATTGCAAACCGGCTTGAATTGACCGAAGGGCCCGAACTGGTTCTGAATTCAGACTATGGCGCCACCGACGTTCCGGTGCCGGCGGGGATCCAATCCACGGCACAGGTTGTCCTGAGCGAGTAACCGGACGATCACGGCAGTTCCAGTCTACGGGAAAAGCGTCGTAGAACACGGCTTGCAATGCTCACTGCCAGCAGTAATCATTGCGGGGATATCTGCCTGCAGGGAGACGGCCCGCCCATGTTTATTGCATCATGACAAAACCCTGCATCATTACGGTTGCGATTACCGGCTCAGTGCCGCGCAAAGAGCATAATCCGGCGGTGCCGATTACGATCAGCGAACAGGTCGAATCCACCAAGGCCGCCTTCGAAGCGGGAGCCACGATTGCCCATGTTCATGTGCGCCGGGACGATCAGACGCCGACGTCTGATCCGGAACGCTTTGCAGCGCTTCTTGCAGGCTTGCGTAAAGCTTGTCCGGGCATGATCGTGCAGTTTTCCACGGGCGGGCGGTCCGGCAAGGGTTCGGAGCGTGGGGGCATGCTGCATCTGGGCTGCGAGATGGCCTCGCTTGCCACGGGTTCGTGCAATTTCCCGACGATCATTTATGAGAATTCTCCCGATCTGGTCCGCGAACTGGCCACGAAGATGCTGGAACACAATGTAAAGCCTGAAATTGAAATCTTTGACCTGTCGATGCTTTATCAGGCGCTGCGCCTTGCCGATGAGGGGCTGCTCAGGAAACCGCTGCATGTGCAGTTCGTTTTTGGAGTGAAGAATGCCATGCCCGCCGTGCGCCCGGCTTTTGATTTCATGGTGGATGAAATCACGCGGCTGGCACCGGAGGCAACATGGACTGCGGCGGGAATTGGCAGGCACCAGCTTGAGGTTAATCATTGGTGCCTTGACCGCGGCGGCCATTGCCGCACCGGGCTTGAAGACAACATCAGGTGGGATGGGATCCAGCTTGCACCCTCAAATGCGGCGTTGGTTGCGCGCGTGGCCGAGCTTTGCCGCTCCTATGGCCGACATCCCGCAAGTGTTGCGGAAGCGCGAGCCTTGCTCTCGCTACCTTGAACTCCACACAAGGCGGTCCACAGCGACAGCCAAGGCGGCACCTATTATTTGGGCAATGACAAAACCCAGAACATCTTCGGGCCTGATCCCAGCAAAAGTGTCAGAGATGGAGCGGGCCAGTGTTACGGCAGGATTGGCAAAACTTGTTGATGCGGTGAACCAATAGGCGGCTGTGATGTAGAGTCCGACATTGAGCGCCACCTGTTGTGGGGCATTCCGGACGCTGAGGAAAATGACAGTGAGCAAGCCAAAGCTGGCTACAACTTCGGCAAACCATTGGGCTTCGCCGCTGCGGATGGTGGAGGAGGCTTGCAGCAGTGGGAGGTCAAACATGGCGTGGGCGATGATGGTGCCCAGAAGTGCTCCGATGAATTGTGCGGCAATGTAGGCGGCGGCCTCTTTTGCAGGCATTGTCCGGTTGACCAGCGAGGCGAGGGAAACAAGCGGATTGAAATGGGCGCCTGATATGGGTCCTAACGTTGAAATCAGCACAACGAGGATTGCGCCCGTTGGGATTGTGTTTCCAAGCAGGGCAATGGCCGTGTTCCCGCCTGCGAGGTCAGCTGCCATGATGCCGGAGCCTACGACTGTTGCGAGGAGCAATGCGGTGCCCAGCCCTTCGGCGAAAATTTTGCGCATCATGGAGATTAATCTTTGGCCTGGCCGATTTTATCGAGCCTGTTCTTTAGGGACAACCGGTCGATAGAAACAAGAGGCAGGCTTACAAATATGGCGATGCGGTTGTAAAGCCTGCCATAGGCATCGGCGAAGGCGGCACGTTTCTCGGCCTCGGTGCCTTCCACTGCGGCCGGATCGGGGATGCCCCAATGGGCGGTCATGGGCTGGCCCGGCCACATGGGGCAGGTTTCGGCTGCCGCGTCATCGCACACCGTAAATACGAAATCAAAATGGGTGGCGTCGTCTTCGGCAAATTCATCCCAGGATTTTGAACGGAAGCCTTCGGTCTTGTAGTTGAATTGTTTGAGTAGATCGATGGCGTAGGGGTGAACCGCGCCTTTGGGATGGCTTCCGGCGCTCTGGGCCTTGATGCGGCCCGTTCCCAACCGGTTCATGATGGCCTCACCCAAAATGCTGCGGGCGGAATTTCCTGTGCAGAGAAAGAGAACATTATAGGTCTTTTCGGTGCTCATGGGGATTCCTCACCACGGATTTATGACAACTCGATGAAGGTGCCGCAAATTCCTTTGCGACGGCAAAAATTTCATCTAGGGTTCCAAAAACATTCCGGCTAACGGGAGGCACAAGTTGGGGAGGAATCGTGGAAGGACTATTGCGCCTCAGTCGGGCCATTGACGGCCTGAGCCGCCGGACTGGAATCATCGCCAATTGGTTTGTGCTGCTGGCCGCGCTGGTGTCGGCTTTTGATGCGCTTTTGCGCTACAGTCTCAGCACTGTTGTGTGGCTTGACCGGTGGTTATCGTCCTCGGGTGGCAGGCTGGGCTGGCTCTTTGACATCTACCGCAATAATTCCAATTCCTTGCGCGATCTGCAACTCGTTCTGTTTGCCGGCATGGTGATGCTTGGCGCATCCTGGACGCTGAAAGTCAACGAGCATGTGCGGGTTGATCTGTTCTATGCCTCGGTGAATGACCGCAAGCGCATCTGGATTGATCTCACGGGGGCGATTTTCTTTCTTATGCCCATGTGCGCGCTGCTCATGTATTTCAGCTGGCCGTGGTTTCTTGAATCATGGACGGGAAATGAACTGTCGCAGAATGCGGGTGGTCTGCCGCGCTGGCCAGCAAAGCTGTTCCTGCCTCTGGGCTTTGCACTTCTCATGCTTCAGGGCGTGTCGGAAATCATCAAGTGCGTGGCAGCACTTACGACCGATTACCGGCGTGAGCATGGCTATGAGAAGCCTGTGCAATGATTGAGTTTGTCACCAACAACATGGCGCCCCTGATGTTTGCGGGGCTCATTCTCTTTATGCTCTATGGCTACCCGGCGGCGTTTTCGCTGGCGGCGGTGGGACTGTTCTTTGGGTTCATTGGCGTTGAGCTCGGCCTCATCCAGCCGGACTTTCTTGGCAATATCGTGTTCCAGCTTGAGTCCGTTCGTGCGCAATGATCTGCTGCTGGCCATTCCGTTCTTCACCTTGATGGGCGCCATCCTTGAGCGCTGCGGCTTGGCGGAGGATTTGCTCGAAGGCTTTGGCCAGCTTTTTGGAGGCGTGCGTGGCGGGCTTTCCTATGCGGTCATTCTGGTAGGTGCGGTGCTCGGCGCAATTACCGGCACGGTTGCCGCCTCGGTTATTGCCATGGGCCTCATCTCGCTGCCCATCATGCTGAAATATGGCTACAGCGTGCGCCATGCCACGGGCGTTGTTGCAGCGTCGGGCACGATCACGCAGCTCATTCCGCCGTCCCTCGTGCTTGTCATTCTCGCCGACCAGCTCGGCAAGTCGGTTGGCGAAATGTACAAGGGCGCGATGGGGGCCAGCGTGGTTCAGGTCCTGCTCTTTATGGCCTGGGTGTTGCTCCTTTCTTATTTTGCGTCCGCAAGATGTTCCGGCCCTTCCTCCCGAAGCGCGCACGCTTAAGGGCTGGGCGCTGGCCAAGCGCTGCATTCACGGCATGGTGCCTTCACTGGCGCTCATCTTCATCGTTCTGGGTACAATTTTCATGGGCCTTGCCACCGCAACGGAAGCAGGCGCCATGGGCGTGATCGGCGCCTTTGTGCTGGCCTGGCTCAACAAGCGCCTCACTTGGGCACTGGTCTATCAGGGCATGCAGACGACCATGCGGATTACCGCCATGGTGATTTTCATCCTGATTGGGGCGCGGGTGTTCAGCCTGGTGTTTCAAGGCGTGGGCGGCAAGGAGTGGATTGAAGGTTTTCTCGTGGCGCTTCCCGGCGGGCAGGTTGGATTCCTTGTCTTCGTCAATATATTTGTTTTCATCATCGCGTTCTTTTTGGATTTCTTCGAGATCGCCTTCATCATCGTGCCGCTGCTTGCTCCGGCTGCTGAGGCGCTTGGCATCAATCTCATCTGGTTTGGCGTGTTGCTGGGCGCCAATATGCAGACCAGTTTCATGCATCCGCCCTTTGGCTTTGCCCTGTTCTTATCTCCGGGGCATTGCACCGCCGGAAATCAAGAGCAGCGATATTTATTGGGGGGCCATTCCCTGGGTCGTGTTGCAGGTGATGCTGGTTGCCATTCTTATCGTCTGGCCGGGATTGGTGACATCCTTCCTTGATGCCGATGTTGTGGTGGATCCCAATTTCGAGATCATCATCCCCGGAAATGAAGGTGGAGATCTGTCAGCACCTCCGGTGATTGACTTCAGCCAGCCGCCAGCGATTAACCCTTAACAAAAAAAGCCCCGCGAGTGGGGCCTTTTTCTCATCGGGCCAGATGTGAAGTTGTTAGAGCAATTTTTTGCGCTGTTGGCCCATCATGAATTGATCGAACTGGAATTCCGAGAACTGGGCCCAGAGATACGCGTCAGCCCGGAAAGCCATCATCGCGTCATGAACTTTCTTGAAGGCCGCATTGGTTGCGCTCATTTCGGCATAGGTATCCTTTGCCGCATTAAAGCAGGCTTCGAGCACATCTTGCGGAAAGGGGTGGAACTTCGCGCCTGATGCAGCGAGCTTCTTGAGAGCAGCCGGATTGCGAGCATCGTATTTTGCCTGCATGTCCACGTTGGCGGCCTGGCAGGCGGTTTTCACCAGCGATTGATAGACCGGCGGAAGCTCGGCCCATTTCGCCGTGTTGATCATGGTGTGCAGCATGGCGCCACCTTCCCACCAGCCGGGATAGTAATAGATTCGGCGCAACCTTGTAGAAGCCGAGCTTTTCGTCGTCGTAGGGGCCAACCCATTCGGCCGCATCGATGGTGCCTTTTTCCAGGGCCTGGTAGATTTCACCACCGGCGATTTGCTGGGGCACAACGCCAATCTTGGAAATTACCTTGCCGCCGAAGCCGCCGATGCGCATTTTCACGCCCTGCATGTCGGCAACTGATTTGATTTCCTTGCGGAACCAGCCGCCCATTTGGGCGCCGGTGTTGCCGCAAGGATAGGCAATCAGGTTCTTGGTAGCGTAAAATTCATTCATGAGGTCAATGCCGCCGCCATGATACATCCAGGCATTCTGCATGCGCTGAGTTCAAGCCGAAGGGCACGGCGGTGCCGAAGGCATAGGTGGGGTCCTTGCCCCAGTAGTAGTAAGACGCCGTGTGGCACATTTCCACGGTTCCGGCGGAAACGGCATTGGCCGCCTCGAGGCCGGGGACGATTTCGCCAGCCGCGAAGACCTGAATCTGGAATTTATTGTCGGTGGCTTCAGCGACGAACTTCGAGAACGTCTCGGCCGCGCCGTAGATTGTATCGAGCGCCTTGGGAAAGCTCGACGTCATGCGCCATTTCAGTTCCGGCATCGATTGGGCAATGGCTGGTGATGCCAGGGCCGGCACTGCGACGGCGACTACGCCCGCCTTTCTTATAAAACCACGACGATCCATTTAGTTTCTCCCTTTGCTTTCGTTGTTTTAGTTGGGCGAAGCCTAACCCAAGATTTTGGGGTGCGCAAATGGGGAGATTGATTCGGTATTTTTAACCGCGCAAGAGTCGTTTCAACGCACAATCGCCATGCTCCGGCCATTTTTTCTGCGGGCCAGCAACCCTAATCGGCTCAACCGCAGATTCCCAACGTTTGTTCAGGTGCAGAATAATCCGCATTGGCACAGGTCTAGCAGCAAGTGGACTCTCCGGGTCACAATTACGCCGCATTGAAGCCCTTTATCGTTGACGGGATGAGCGACAGAAATATCCGGGGTTGGCACCCTGGTGCATTATCACGGTTGAAGATTTGTCCGATCAAAGAAAAAATCCACCGCTACCGATGGCTCCGCGTTTGCAGCGATCGATGGGTTCACCGGCACCTCGTTCAGCGCCGCCTCAGCGGCGCAGATCAAGGCGCGGTTTCTATGTATTCATGCTGGCACAGTTTTTCATTGCCATTGTGGCGTTTGTGTTCGTGCGCGACTACATGTCGAACGGCTATATCAAAAACGCGGTTGCAAATGTGCTGAGTCAGGCCACGGGTGCCAGCACAGAAAATGGCAAATCCAAAACTGATCAAGTCGTTGCCGTTGCAGTCAATCCGCCTCCAGTGCTTGGCGCGGAAACCGAACAGGACGCGGAGCTTAACCAGGAAACTCCCAAAGCGGTTGAACCGAAGCCTGCGCCGCCCGCCGAGACCCAAATAGCAGCCATTCCAGTCGCGCTCAAGCCTGCGCCCCAAATCGAAGTGGAGGCCGCACCCCCACCAGTTGAGCCTGTGCCTCAGGCCGAAGTGCAAGCCGCACCTCCACCAGCTGGAACCTGAACCTGCGCCGCAAATTGAAGAACAAGTGACAGAAGCTGTTCCTGTTCCCGATCTTACGCCTTTGAAGAATGCTCAGCTTGCGGCAGCTCAGCCTGACCTGTCTGGTTCGCAGCAAAAGGAAGGGCTGACTTTCCGCGACTGCGACTTTTGTCCTGAGCTTGTATCCGTTGCTCCGGGACAGTACATGGTGGGTTCCGGAGGTGTTGGCGTGGCGCAGCAATCGCTTGCCGCCGCCGAGGCGCAGGAAGTGACAGTCAACGAGGCGTTTGCCATTGGGCGCTATGAAATTACCTTCGAAGACTGGGAGCGCTGCGTGAGCGCCGGCGGCTGCAACAACGCCTCCATCCGATGATGGCTGGGGCCGCGGGCGCCGTCCGGTCATACATGTGTCATTCAATGATATAACCGAACAGTATTTGCCGTGGCTGTCGAAGGTTACGGGCTACGCTTACCGCCTGCCGACGGAGGCTGAGTGGGAACTGGCCTCGCAAGGCGGCAACAAGTCCAGCCGGGGCCAAACCCTGGAAGCAGGCGCCAAGGCGCAAGTCGCGTGCTCCTACGGAAATTCCTCTGATGTTGCCGCCAAAACGCGGGAATCCATCTGGGCTGGCGTTGGCTGCAATGATGGTTTTCTCTACACGGCGCCGGCGGGTTCTCTGAGCGCAAACTCGCTCGGCATTTTCGACATGCACGGAAATGTTTGGGAGTGGGTTTCCGATTGCTGGCACGCGACTTATGCATCCGAAGAGGAAAAGAATTCACCGGTCTGCAAATACCATGTTTTGCGGGGCGGTTCCTGGGCCAGCGAATTCCGGTTCCTGCCTGATGGGGTTTGGGTTGGGGATGCAGTTGCCTACCGCTCCGCTGTCCGGGGCTGGGAAACATCGGTCAAGGCGCGCAATTCCATAGGATTCCGTGTTGCCAGATCGCAGCCGTAAAAAAAGACGACATACAATGGGAGTCCTGCAACGTGAAGAAACGCCTGGCCATTTCGCTGTCACTTACCTGCGCAATTGCGCTCTTTGCCGGGGAAGCGCCGCTTTACGCGCAAGGCATGATGTCGGCGCCTTCGCTCGAAGGTGACCTGTCGGATGCCGGGCTTGATGGCCTTGCCGATGTTGGCGCTCAGGAAGTCGCGACGATCCAGCGCCTGCTGCGGCGCCTTGGCTATCTCAAGAACGAAAACATGACCCGCAAGATGGACGGGGCAACCACAACTGCAATTGTCGCGCACTTCCGGGACGTCAATGTCCAGCCGTACGGCGCGACTGCGGAGCAGATCATGCGCTCGCTGTTCAAGGAGGCTTGGGCCAAGGAGGGGTGGGCAACGGGCAGTGCCAATGGTCAAAGCCTTGTGGTTGAGCCGGCGGAAGTGCGCCAGGCCCAGGATGCGCTCAAGAGGCTCAAGTATGCGCCTGGACCTTCGGATGGCGTGTTCGGGCCTGCAACACTTTCGGCAATCGAGCTGTTCCAAGAAGACAATAACATGAATGTCACGGGTCTTCTGACCCGCAACACTTTTCAAAATGTCACCCGGGCCCTGAACTTTGTTGATAGGGAACCGCTCAGCACGGTTCACATGCTCAATTGGGCGGACTACATCAATCCTGAATCCCTGGACAATTTCGAGAAGGAAACAGATATCCGTGTTGTGCACGAGGTGTTTACCAGCTCGACGGAAACCAAGGACCTGCTCTTGAATGGTTCCACGAAATATGACGTGATGGTGCAGGCCGGAGCGCAGATGCGCCAGGTTCTTGAAGAGCAGAACGCGGTTGAAGTTCTCGACCGCGCAAAACTGCCCAATGCGGAATCTCTTGATCCGGCAGCCATGAGCTTCACCGAAGTCCTTGACCCCAACAACTCCCATTCGGTGCCCTACCTGTGGGGCACGGTCGGGATGGGCGTGAACAAGGAAAAAGTAAGGGCGATCAGGCCCGATGTGCCGCTTAACTCGCTGGCGCTCATGCTTGATCCGGCGATTGCCGCCGATCTGTCGAAATGCGGCATCGCGGTCATTGATGAGCCTATTGATGTACTTCCTTCCTTTGCCGCTTATCTCGGCGGCGACATCAAGAACATCGGCATCACCGATCTCGAAGCAGTGGAGGCGGCTCTTGCGAAGGTTTCGGATTATATCAAGGTCGTTTCGACTGACAGCTACATCAACAGCCTGGCCGAGGGGAAATACTGTGTCGTCTGGGGTTACTCGGGCGCAATATTCTACGCGCGCGACCTTGCAAAACAAAAGGGCAATGGGACAATCTCCTACAACGTTCCCAAGGAGGGCAGCCAACTCTGGTTCGACTTGTTTGTCATTCCCAACAAGGCTCAGAACAAGGACGGTGCCTATCAGCTGCTAAACTACATGATGAAGCCCGAGGTGGCCGCCGCCAATACCAACTTCCTGCAATATGCAAATCCGATTTTGACTTCGGCGCCATACATCGAGCCGAAGCTGTTGAGTGATCCCGGTCTTTATCCGCCTCAGAGCGTGTTGAAGCGGCTTGCAGTGCAGCCGCCAATGGCAGCGAATATCGAGAGCGAGCTCAAACGGATTTGGTCCAAGCTGAGCAAAGAGTAGTTGGACGTTTGTGCAATAAAAATCCCGCCTTAGGCCATCAACCCGAGGCGGGATTGTTTTGTTTAGGCTGGCAACTGGAAGAACCAGTTGGCCAGAAGCACCACGGCGGCACCGGCGGCCAAAGTGATGTAAGGCAGCATGCCTGCATTTTTCTCGCCCATGTCGTCTTCCTTCAGGCCAAGCTCAGCAAGTGCGCCCTTGGGGAACCTGCCACCATCCTGAATGTAGTGGCGGAAGTAGAACACTGGAATGATCAGCGCCGCGAAAATGAGGCCAACCCAGAGGGCATTTGAGTAACCCCAAACTTTCGCGCCAGCACCCAGAAAGAGCGCATTTACAAAAGCCAGCACCGTGTTGACACCGATCAGCCAGGTGGGGGCTTTCCAGGGACGCTCAATATGGCCTGAGTCCATACGATGGATCCAACCCGCGTTGAGGTTCAGGAAGTTGAAGATAATGTATCCCACGTTAGAAATGGCGAGAACGAAGAAATAGCCTGCCAAGTCGGAAGCCAAAGCCAGCAAGAACAGATTAAATGCAAAATCCGTCCACATGGCGCGCGTTGGTGCGCCATGGCTGTTCACGTGGGTTAGGTATTTTGGCAGCCAGCCGTCTTTCGAACCCTGGTAGAGGGTACGTGATGAACCGGCCATTGCCGTCATGATGGCAAGGAACAGGGCGAGGATCATGAGGATCACGAAAATTTGCGTAATTACCCTATTGCCACCTACCATGTTACCAAGGGCTTCGGCGATGCCTGTGCCATCGACAATGCCTGGTGCCAGCATGCCTGCGTGGCCCAGAACGCCCTGGAAGGCGAAGGGTACGAGGAAGAAGAACAGGCAACAGAGAAGGCCGGCATAGAAGATGGCCTTGAAGGTGTCGGTCTTCGGGTTCTTGAGTTCGCGGGTGTAGCATACGGCCGTTTCAAAACCGTAAGTCGACCAGGCCGCGATATAGAGTCCCCCGAGGAACAGGGTCCATCCGCCGATGCTCCATGTGCCATCGACGCCGGAATAGGCGGCGGTTGGCGGCACAAGACCGGTAAAGTTGGTGCTGTCGATGGCACCTGTCAGAATGGGCACAAGACCCACGAGCAACAAAGGCACCAGTACGACGATGGCCAGCCATTTCTGGGCCGCCGCCGTTGATGCGATGCCGCGATGCTGAATCCAATACATGATCAGCATGAGAATGGCGCCGATCACAAAGGTCGTGTTGAGATGCAAGGTGCCAAGATAAGGCACCGGGACTCCCATCAGTTCCCAGGTGCGAATAGCCGGTGTTCCCGCAGCCGTCACAGCTGCAATAGCATCCGCTGCTGCCTTGCCCGCATTTGCAGGATCCGCCAGCCAGGCCAGAACTTCCGGCGACGTATCGACAAAAAGCGGAATGGGGAACAGGGCATTCAGGATATATCCCGCAGCGATGGCGCAACCCAGCGACAGCACGGGACTCCAGGCGAACCAGTTGCACCATACTGAAAGTGGCGCAATGAATTTTGAATAACGCAGCCAGGCTGTTGCTCCGTACACGGAGGCTCCGCCCGACTTGCTGCCGAACATGCCGGCAATTTCGGCGTAGGTGAATGATTGCAGGAAGCCCATGATCATGGATATGATCCACACCAAGAAGGCGAGCTTACCCGTGGTTCCGGCGATGCCGCCGATGGAGAAGAGCACGAGGGGCGGCACACCGGCCGCGACCCAGAATGCGCCCTTCCAGTCTAACGCGCGGACGAGTTCGCCCGAGCCCTTATCAGATGACATAATTATTCCCTCCAATATCCCCAAAAAATTAGGGCTTGGGACGATTCCTTCTGCGGGAATTCATCTCTAACCCTGGGAAACAATAGTGAATGGGATTATATCGACGGTCAAGTGGAACTGTGCGATATTGACAGTTCAATTCTCAGCCGGATGGTGAAGTTTTTTATTCCATGCTTTCAACTGCCCCGCAGCCCAGCCTCATTTATCGCCCCGGTATCAAGACCTTACCCAAGGGGGTTGAGCGTTTTCGTGTACTGGGAGCGGGTTCGACGGTTGTTCCCGTCAAGGCAGGAGATTCAATTCTTCTTACCGATGTGGAAGGCGGCCAGGCCTGCGAAATCGGCTTTTGCGATGTCTCTGGACGCTTTGATTCGGCGGCCCTTGGAGCTCGTGCCAACAGCCACGGTGAAGGTTTGAAGGCCCTGCTTGCCGACGACAATGAAAACACGCAGCGCACCAGATCTGCATTGCAACGTCGAAGCATAGATCTAGGCAAGGCTGAAACGTTGCGCCTCTTTGGGGGTGGTTCGTCGTCCGGCGCAACTGCCGAATTCAAAGTTGAGCGTGATGGCGTTCTCATCGTTGCGGCTCCGAGTGCTGCCATGTCGCCGGAAAATCAGGATACGGCTACCGACATAGAATTGCGCATTGCGCGCAGTGGCAAACCCGCTGATCGTACCAGTATCCTGCCAGAGCCCATGGCTGATCCCTTGCAGGATATTCGCATCAAGGCTGCTACGGCCTCTGCCTATCTGGTGCGGGCCGGTGAATATATCCAGGTGATCGATGTCTCCGGCCGTCAGTGTACGGATTTTCAGGCCCTGTCGGCGCGCAAGGTTGACAAGGGACTTGACCTTGCTCTCGACTCTACCGTTACGCGAACGCTGTTGGGCCGCAGTTATCCGACCCCCGGCCTGCCATCGAAATCCTTTGACCGAGAATTTGAGCCACTGGTGGAAATCGTGCAGGACACAGTTGGAAGGCATGATGCTTTCGCAACGGCCTGCAATTCACGTTACTACGATGACATGGGCTATCCCGGCCATGTGAATTGCACCGAGAATTTTAACCGCGCGCTGGCGCCCTATGGCGTTGCACCCCGCAAGGGCTGGGAAGCGCTGAACTATTTTTACAACACCAATATCAACCACCAGAACCAGCTTTATCTCGATGAGCCGTGGTCGCGGCCTGGTGATTATGTGCTGATGCGGGCACTCACAGACATTGTGTGCGTGTCGTCCTCCTGTCCCGATGACATCGACGCCGCCAATGGCTGGGACCCCACCGACATTCACATCCGCACCTATTCCGACAAACAGAAATTCTCAAGAGCAGTGGTAACCCGCATGACTCCCGAAGCAGACGCCCAACTCACCCGTGAAACCGCATTCCATCCGCGCTTTTCGGCGCTCACGCGCAACACTACGGAGTATCGTGGCTACTGGCTGCCGCAGCGCTTTAACAATGAAGGGCCGATTGAGGAATACTGGGCTTGCCGTGAAAACGTCGTGGTGACGGACCTTTCGCCGCTTCGCAAATTTGAAGTGACGGGACCAGATGCGGAAGCGCTGCTGCAGTATTGCCTGACGCGTGATATTCGCAAGCTGTCCACGGGGCAGGTGGTCTACACTGCCATGTGCTACGAAAACGGCGGCATGATTGATGATGGCACTGTGTTCCGCCTGGGCCAGAATAATTTCCGCTGGATCGGCGGGGATGAGTTTAGCGGGCAATGGCTGCGGCAGCAGGCAGAGAAGATGGGTTACAAGGCCTGGGTTCGTTCCTCTACGGACCAGCTCCATAATATCGCCGTGCAAGGGCCAAAGAGCCGCGACCTTTTGAAAGAAATCATCTGGACGTCACCAACCCAACCCGCCATCGGCGAACTGGAATGGTTCCGATTTGCTGTTGCCCGCATTGGGCATTTTGAAGGCCCGCCCATTGTTGTCTCGCGCACGGGTTACACGGGCGAGCTGGGCTACGAAATATTCTGCCATCCCAAGGACGCACTCGCCGTTTTCGATGCCGTGTGGAATGCCGGCCAAAAGCATGGCCTGAAGCCCATGGGCCTCGAAGCGCTCGATATGCTGCGCATCGAGGCGGGCCTGATCTTCGCCAATTACGAGTTCACCTCGGAGACTGATCCTTTTGAAGCAGGCATTGGCTTTGCCGTGCCGCTCAAATCCAAGACGGATGATTTCATTGGCAAGCAGGCGCTTATTCAGCGCAAAGAACATCCGCGTCACAAATTAGTTGGCCTCGATATCGATTCAAATGAAGCCGTGGGGCACGGCGATAGCGTTCACATTGGCCGCGCGCAAATTGGCGTTGTCACCAGTTCCACGCGCTCACCCATTTTGGGAAAGAACATTGCCCTCGCGCGCGTTGATGTACTGCATAGTGAACTGGGAACAGAAATCGAAATTGGCAAACTTGACGGCATGCAAAAACGCCTTCCCGGCCGCATTGTGAAATTCGCCCATTATGATCCGGAGAAGCTGAGGCCACGATCCTAGGCCGAGAATATTTCCTCGAGCTTGCGCTTCATGACGTTGGGGTCAACGTCAACGCCGGTCCAGTATTTGACGCCGATAACGCCCTGGTTCACCAGCATGCCAAGACCATCCAAACTACTTGCAGCCGCGTGCCTCCGCGTCTCTGATCAGATTGGTGCGCGGCGGATTGGGAATAACATCGGCCACCACCAGGCCATTGCGCAGGCTACCCAGATCAATATCAAGCCTTGCATTCACATCGGGGTAGAGGCCGATTGAAGTTGCGTTGACGACGACCTCGGCATCGGCGGGAATCCTGTAGGGGCCTCGCCAGAGCAGCAAGTTCAGCGTGAGCGGGGGTCTTGTTGTTGAGAAGGTCAACCAGGGTTTGCCCACGCTTTTGATCACGGTTTACAATTGTGATGTGTTTGGCGCCGGCAAGGGCAAGTTCCACGCCGATGGCGCGGGCGGCACCGCCGGCACCGAACATCACCACGGATTTTCCGGCGGGATCGATGAGTTCGCGCAGGGACTGCAGGAAGCCCTTTCCGTCTGTATTTTCGCCGATCAGTTTGCCGCCCCGCAATACGGCACAGTTCACGGCTCCCATGACGGCTGCCGATTCTCCCAGGCCGTCCAGAAAGGGGATGACGTTCACCTTGTGGGGAATGGAAAGGTTGAAACCGGCCCAATTCATGGCGCGGGCACCCTTCACGGCATCGGCAAGTCTTTCCGGCGGCACCTCGCAGTTGATGTAACGGTAATCAAGGCCGTGATGCTGATAGGCCGCCTCGACCATGGCCACCGTCGGGTTCTCCGCCGCTCCCTCGGAGAACGAACCGGTAAGCTTGCTGAGAAAACTGCGGGGCATGGGCAATCAACTCTTCAAATAGGCTTCCATCGTGTCATCGAGCTCATCCTTCCACGGTGTGTGGTGGGTGGGCGACATGGTGCCGGTCATCAGGGAGCGGTAGGACTTGTTGCGATAGGCCATGATGTCGTGCATCTTGTCGTGTTCCCATTCCAGGAAGGTCTTGTTCACGCCCTCGACATCAAAGCTTGGGTAATCGGTGGCGTCGATCAGTTCCTGCACATAGTCGCCCTGGAACCAGATCATCTGCTCGGCGTTCTCAAGTTTCTCTTCGCGCTTGCGCCAGGCCTTGGAATGTTTCTTCATGGCGTCGAGCTTGGGCAGCTTGATGCGGCCCAAGATTACATCTCGCGCGTACCAGGCTTGGGCATCGAACATGTTGAAGGTGTAGAACTGGTCCTGCATGCCGATGTAGTGGAGCCTGGGGTTCGCTTCCCAGACGACGCCCTTGTAGAGATCAAGCGGCCAAAGCCGGTTTGCGGTTTTGAGTCGCAGGTCTTCCGCCATGAAGGGGAAGTGGTGCTGGTAGCCGGTGCACAGGATGATGGCGTCGACTTCCTTGGTTGAGCCATCCTTGAAATGGGCGGTCTTGTTGACCAGCTTTTGCAGCAGAGGACGTTCCTCAAAATTCGACGGCCATTTGAAGCCCATGGGTTTGGTGCGGTAAGTTGAGGTCACCGAGCGCGCGCCATATTTCCAGCATTGGGAGCCGATGTCTTCGGCGGAATAGCTGCGGCCCACGATCAAGATATCCTTTCCCTTGAATTCCAGGGCATCGCGGAAATCATGGGCGTGCATAACGCGACCATTGAAGGTGGCGATGCCCTCGAAGAAGGGAACCTGCGGGGTGGAGAAGTGGCCTGAGGCTACAGATCACGTGATCAAATTCCTCCGTATACATCTTGTCCTTCACGCGGTCATGGACGGTGATCTTGAAGTTCTTTTTCTTCTTGTTCCATTCCACCATGCGCACCGGTGAATTGAAGCGCACCCATTTACGCACCTTGGCTTTCTCGACGCGGCCCTTGATGTAGTCCCACAACACGGCGCGTGGCGGATAGGAGGCAATGGGCTTGCCGAAATGCTCTTCAAATGTGTAGTCGGCGAATTCCAGGCATTCCTTCGGTCCGTTGGACCACAAGTAGCGATACATGGAGCCATGCACGGGTTCGCCATGCTCATCCAGTCCGGTGCGCCAGGTGTAGTTCCACAAGCCCGCCCCAATCATTCTGCTTTTCAAAGCAGACGATTTCCGGAATTTTTGCCTTCTTCTTGCCTGCCGACTGGAAAGCCCTGAGCGCTGCAAGGCCTGAAGGGCCCGCACCAATAACTGCAACACGTGTCATGAAGTTTCCCTCTTGTTTATTCAATCCGGAAAAATGCCGGGGCTTGTCGGCGCCCCGTCATCAAATTTTGAAAGCCAGTCGATAGTGGTCTGGCGGTAGCGGGTGAGGCCCTTGTAGTCCACGAGCTCAGGCGGCAGCGAGCGCAAGACGCGGGGCAGCCGACGGCCCCATTTCGGCACGGTCACCACTTCTTCCATCTTGATGAGAATAGCAGCGGATGACAAAGAGAATGGCGTTGGAGCGGGGCAGGCGCCACAGGCTTTGCAATTCGCAGCGCAGATGCACCTTGCTGCCGACATTCTCCGGCGTCACGGTGGCGCGGTCCGGCCCCCATTTCGGATAGTTTTCCGGGCTGGTGTCGAGGCGCGGATTGATCGTCATGGTCCAGTTCAGGCGGCGCACGGGCTTGCCCTGCTGCAGATTCAACAGAAATTTCAGGGCGCGTTCGAACACGCCGATCTGGTGGGCAAGCGGCACGGGCCCATGCCATTCCATGAAATTCATGCCGATGTCGAAATCCAATGACCAGTCGGCCTGCGTCGTGGCAATCCCTGCATCCATCCACAGGTTATTGTCGCGCTGGTCGACGATGCAGAAATCGCCCTGGGATTGGCGGGTGATATATTCCATGGGTTCACAGGGAAGGGTTGAGGCATCACCGAAAACAAATTTCTGGTCAATGCCGAGGGGCTTGTTGATCCAGTGCCAGTTGTCGCCGTCTTTTGTCAGCGAGAAATGTTCGGGGTAACCCGCCGCCTGCTGCTCCATCAGAAGCTCCAGCGTGTCCCATTGGGCGGTCATCATGTGGGGCAGGGCCTGGCAGCGGAGCGGATCTTCCTTCAGAACCTTCGCACGGTCTTTCATCTCTGAAATATAATGCTCGTCCACATCGATGAGGCTTTCAAAGGCAGAGCCGGCCGCACCCTTCACATGGGGCTCCATGTTTACCGAATACATGTAGCTGTCTTCATGGAAAGGGAAGGGAAAACGCCGGATCGTGGCGGGACTATTCTTAAAGGTGAAGTCGTCGCGGAAAGTTTCCTGGTTGAATTTTATGTTCATGACACTCTCCTAGAGATCCAGCACGATTTCCTGGCCTTTCAGCCGGGATACACAAATCATGATCTTGCGTCCTGAGGCCTTGTCCTCAGGTTCGAGGTAGTGGTCGTTATGTTCCAGCGCGCCATCACAGGAGATGACATTGGTTTCGCATTGGCCGCAAGCCCCGCCACGGCAGAGGAAGGGCGCATCGATGCCTGCCGCTTCCACCGCTTCGAGGATGCTTTCATGGGAGTGGACTTCAATAGTCTTTTTCGACTTTTTCAATACGGCGCGGAAGGGTTTTCCCGGCGGCGGCGCGAGGAAACGTTCGGAATGGAGGTTCTGTTCGGGCCAGCCCAGTTGCCGCGCCTTGGTCAGTATGCCATTTATCATGCCCCCAGGGCCGCAGACATAGAGATGGGTGCCCAGGGTCTGGGTGTTCAGGATGTCCTCAACCGGAATGAAAAGTTTTTCTTCGTCGCAATAGATTTTCACACGGTGGGCGCCATAGCGTTCCGACAATTCCTTCCAATAGGCACCATGGGTGCGCGTGCGCACGGCATAATGCAGTTCGAACGAGTGATCCTGGTGGGTCATCTGGTCCATCATGGCCATGAAGGGCGTAATGCCAATGCCGCCCGCCATGAAAAGATGTTTGCGGCCGCGCGCATCGAAGGGGAAAAGATTAAGGGGCTGGGAGATCACCAGTGTGTCGCCCACCTTCAGTTTTTCGTGCAGGAAGGCGGAGCCGCCGCGGGAATTTTCCACGCGCAGGATGGAGAGTTCGTAGGCGCTGGTATCGCGCGGGCTGGACATCAGCGAATAAGTGTTGCGCCTTAAAATATCGCCGTCACGCATGGCGACAACGACATGGGAGCCACCAGAAAAAATCGGCATGGCGCCGCCATCAACGCGCTCAAGGCGGAAGCGTTTCACCTTCTCGGCCACTTGTGTGATAGCCGCCACCCTCACCGTCATATCCGTATTGATGGTCATGGGAATAGCACTTCCGGCTTTGGCGCAGAGCCGGGGTCTTCCGCATCAACGTTCACGCCCTGAAAGGCGCCATAGCGCCGTGAATAATGATCACGCACCAGCAGCGGCAGGCCGCAGTGGGAGCACTTGAATGGTGATGTCGTAACGTTGTCGGTAATGCCCTTGCAATGCACGCATTGGACGCGCCTGGCGGTAGAGCCCCGGTGTTCGGTGCGGATGGAATTGAAATCAATGCCGAGATCAAGGGCCACCTGCATGGCCTGGCCGATGAAGCCTTCGGTGCCGGAGATATAAAGCCGAGTTCCCATTCTGGCAGTTTGCAGCGATGCTTTCAGGCGGTTGAGCAGAACCGGAATGGTGGGCGCCGTCCAGAAATCAAGAGGCTTCAAGGTGCCGAGCTTGCCCGCCTGATTTTCAGGGCCGACATAGAGAATCTCCGCTTTCCCCAGAAACCCGATGCCCACGGATTTGATCTGGTCAAGCAACGCCTCGGCCCCTTCGCCTTCCAAGGCAAAGAGATGACGCGCACTGTGAATATCAATCACGAGGCCTTTATAGACAGGGCGACTCTTAATTCCGACAACAAGCATCAGCCAACCGCGTTCCGTTTCTTCTTTTCCGGATCGTCGAAGCTGATGGTGTGGGCAATGGCCTTGGCTTTCAGGTTCTTGCCGCGCACTTCCAGCTTCGTGCCCTGTTTAGCACAAGCCACGTCAACGCGCATGATCGCCATGGATTTCTTGGTGAGCTTGGAATAGCAGGGGCAGGTGATGACGCCCACGCGTCTGCCGTCGGCATAGACTTCATCGCCCAGGTCCGCCGGGCCATCGGCCTCGATCAGAAGGCCGAATATCTTGAAGCGCTCCTTGCCCTTGAGGCGGACGTGCTCCTCGGCGCCGCGGAAGCCGGTTTTGCCGGGGCTCACGGTGAAGTCGAGGCCGAGTTCCCAAAGTGAATCCCCGGGTTGCTCGTTGGCGAAGGGATACATCTGGGAATTGTCGTAGGGATAGAACAGCAGGTAGCTTTCAACCCGCAGCATGTCGAGCACGCTGAAGCACACGGGGATGATCCCCATGGACTTGCCTTCCGCCAGAATTGTGTCCCAGATTTTCGGCGCATCCTGGCCGCGCACGAAAAGCTCATAGCCGCGCTCGCCGGTATAGCCGGTGCGCGAGATCATGGCGGGGGCGCCGAACAGGGTGGTCTGCATGTGGTGGAAATATTTCAGGTCGCGGATGCCGGGCACGTGCTTTGCCAGAAAATCAACGGCCAGTGGCCCCTGCAGCGAAAGGTCATGAATATCATCATCAAACAGCACGGCCACATTGCGGCCCAGCGACTGCTTCACCACTTCCTCATGGCCCGAGCCCGAGCCATGGACCAGCATCCAGGAATTGGGCCCGGTGCGATAGACAATGCAGTCATCAGTGAAATGCCCGCGGTCGTTCAGCATGCAGGCATAGACCGAGCGGCCGGGATAAATCTTCGTCATGTCGCGGGTGGTGATATATTCCAGCACGTTGATGGCGTGCGGCCCCACGAGATGCACCTTCTTGAGGCCGGAGACATCCATGAGCCCCGCCTTGGTGCGCACGGCGATGTGTTCGGCGTAAATGTCCTTGTCATAGGTCCAGGCCGTGCCCATGCCGGACCAGTCTTCAAGCTTTGAACCCAGCGCGCGGTGGCGGTCCCCAAGAACCGAAAATCTCCAACTCAAGGCCATTCAACTCTCCCCTCGATGTTTCATGCACGGAAACTATTATTCCCCACTGTAACGGGAATTGCGGGCGTTGCAAGATGGGAGATGGAGAATTTAACAGTCTGTTTGGGGCGGGACCAGAGAAGTCTCCGGCCCCGCATACAACGTTCAGTTCGCCGCAAAACAATAGAATAGGCCGTTGCCGCCGGTGCCCTTGAGGGCATCCTGGCTGCAGCCGCCGCGTGATGAGTGGGAGGTATTCCATGATTTCGCAGGCGGGGAGTCATCAAGGCCCGTGCGGTCATGGTGGCCCACCATCACGGCACCTTCAGCACCACTCAGGGTCCAATTGCCACAGGTGCGGTCCTCACCTGCCGCGAATGCCGTGCCGTCGGCTTGCGAGCCGGTCAAGATATCGTGCATGTTGGGCTTGTCACCACGGCCGTTGACCAATTCGCCTTTCTCACTGAGCGCTGTATTCTTGTTGAGATTATTGCCGTTGTGCAACTCGGCCACATCCTTGGCGATCACCTCGCCCTTGGCGTTGGCCCATGGGCCCGCACCAATGCGGTCCTTGGCGTTTACGGCGACATCGCCTTGCGTCGAGAGATAAGCACGCCAGGTTTGCCCGGTGGAACCGGCTGCCTCGGCAAGTGTCTGGCAATGCTTGTCGGCACCTTCGAGACCTCCGAGATCAGCGCCTTTTCCGGGGCCAGCACTGGTGACAAAGAATCCCATCTTTGTGTCTTGAGCTGAGACTGATGTTACCATTGAAAGTGTCAGCGCGGCTGGAACGAATAGTGTCAGAGCAAGTAATTTTCCCATGGTTTTCTCCTCATGTTTTCCGCCTGGTTTAAAGCCTAGAGTGTGAGCAGTGGCGGGACAATTCAACTTTATTTGACTGCTGGGGCGAGGACAAAAATTGTTCAGTCGCGGCGAATCCGGAATTGCTGTAACTCTGCCCATGACTATCCAGCGCAGAAAGGTCAAATCCCATGTTCGTTTCCTTTTTTCCAATGCCACGGCTGTTTTTCTGGTCAACGGCACTGTGGACAATGTTCACGATCCTGCTCTGGTACTATGCGGGAGAGAGCATGGGCACGGCGCTTGGGCTGTTGCCAGCGCCCGCGGACCCCAGCAATGGGGCGAGCGTGTTTGTTTTCCTCTCGCGTCCTTTCATCTGGTTTTACATTTATTTTGTCGTAGCAGTCGGCCTGTATGCCGGTTTCTGGGCGTTCTATGCGCCGCACAAGTGGATGTTATGGTCGATTCTTGGTTCGGCCCTTATCATTTTCACGACCTATTTCCAGGTGCAGGTTAGTGTCGCCATCAATGCCTGGTATGGCCCGTTCTATGACATGATCCAGGCAGCGCTTTCGACGCCCGGGCAAGTGACCTTGCCGCAATTCTATGCCCAGCTTGCGACATTTGCCGGAATTGCCATGGTTGCCGTTGTCGTCGGTGTGATGACGCGTTTCTTTGTCAGCCATTACATCTTCCGCTGGCGCACCGCGATGAATGATTATTACATGGCCAACTGGTCCAGGCTCCGTTTCGTCGAGGGCGCTTCGCAACGTGTGCAGGACGACACCATGCGGTTTTCGAGCACCATGGAGGGGCTGGGCGTCAATCTCATTGATTCCGTGATGACGCTCATTGCCTTCCTGCCGGTGCTCATGCAGCTCTCGGCCAATGTCACCGAACTTCCAATCATCGGCCAGATTCCCAATGCCCTGGTGGTCGTAGCCATTGTCTGGTCGCTCTTTGGCACAGCCTTTCTGGCGCTCATCGGCATCAGGCTGCCCGGCTTGCAATTTCGCAATCAGCGCGTCGAGGCGGCCTACCGCAAGGAACTGGTTTTCGCCGAAGATGACGAAAGGCGGGCCCAGCCGCAAACTGTGGCCGAACTCTTTGCGGCGGTGCGCAAGAATTACTTCCGGCTCTATTTCAACTACATGTATTTCAATATCGGGCGGATTCTCTACCTGCAGACCGACAACATTTTTCCCTACATCGTATTGGCGCCCACAATCGTTGCCGGGAAAATAACACTCGGTGCCATGAACCAGATTCTCAACGCATTCGCCCAGGTGCGTTCGTCTTTTCAATACCTCGTCAATTCATGGACAACGATTGTGGAGCTCCTGTCAATCTACAAGCGTCTCCGCACTCTTGAGGCGGCACTCCACGGAGAGGAACTTTCGGGGATTGAAACGACGCAGGACGACGCGGGTGTGAAGGTTGGGGTGTGAAAGAGCGCGTTAGTCACCCAGCATATTGACCGAGATCAAAGACACTCCAGTGCGGGCTTGCGAAGCTTGCGCCAAATTGGAGTGATTCATGATGTTCAAACGGTCGATGACAGGCGTGGCTGTGGCTTTATTTCTCGCTGGTGGCCCCGAGGCTCTGGCCAATTCCACGGCGCCGATTCCTGTAGACCTGGGGCGTGGGGATTTCATGACCTATTGTTCGGCCTGCCACGGCGTGAGCGGCATAGGTGATGGAACGGTGGCCGAATTCCTGACGCTTACCGCTGCAAACCTGACGCAGATGAGCCTTAAGAATGGCGGGATATTCCCGCGCCAGCGCGCCATCGAGGTGATCGACGGGCGCGCCCAGGTGAGCGTTCATGGTGAACGGGACATGCCGGTCTGGGGTGACTGGTTCAAGTTTGAAGCGGATGCCGACGGAGGAGACGCGAAGGCCGAAAAAATCGTCCGTGAGCGGATTGATGCGCTCGTCACCTATTTGGAATCAATTCAGCAGCATTAGGAGGCAGGTTCATGGCGCGCCTTCGGGAAACATCACTATTGATCGGCACTGCGGCGTTGGCGATGGGCCTGGCGATTGTCTGGTCATCGCAAAGTGCCGGCGAGGATCAGGACGCGGGAACAGGTGTGGGCGGCACGGCCGAACACGCCTTTGGTCTTTATTGTGCGAACTGCCACGGCGAGGGTGGGCGGGGCGATGGTCCAAAGGCTTTTGGCCTGAGTGGGGCTCCCCCCGATCTCACAAAGCTTGCGGAACGCAATGGCGGGGTGTTTCCAAGAGAGCGGCTGCAGGCGATCATTGACGGGCGCGAGACCTTGAAAAACCATGGCGACCGTGAAATGCCGGTGTGGGGAATTTGGTTCAAGATGGAAGCCGAGGAAGACCTGGGCGGCGCCGAAGGCGACGAGGGCACGGTTCAACGCCGCATCACGGGCCTGATCGATTATCTTGAAACACTGCAAGAGCACTAAGTGAGATCGTTGCCGCCAAAATAGTAATCTTTTTTTGCCGAATCCGCGCTCACTACTCCAGCTCTTACATCGGCCTCGACGAGCGCCTTCGAACGCTTTCGGGGATCGCCGAATCCGCCGCCGCCGGGGAGTTCGACGACGAGGCTGTCGCCGGTGGGCACGACATGGATGCCCTTGTCAGGAAGGGCCTTGCCGCTCCCCAGGCGCGCCACGCCTTTTACGCCGGAACCGCCGCCGTCCCTTCCCAATGCCGGGTTCCTGATGCGGTCAAAGGTTGCGGCGGAAATGGTGAAGGGGGCTTTTTCGCGGTTGGCGATTTCGATGGCCTGTGAAAGCCCGCCGCGCCATTCGCCGGCGCCGGCGCTATCCATCAGATATTCCTTGTGCCTGAAATAAAGCGGGCATTGGTTTTCGGTGACTTCGATGGGGATGGCGCCGATCCCTGAGGGGAAAGCGGTTGTCGCCAGGCCATCCTTGCCGGGCCTGCCGCCGATGCCGCCGAGCGCGATGCTGATAACGCCGAATTCTTTTGCTTTTTCAGTTTCGTGGGCAGGCACGCGGCCATGGGCACTGTTCAATCCGAGGATCCAAATGGAGCCCGCGCTTTCCGCCTGCACTTTTCCGGGCAGGGCCTGGGCGAGGCAACCGAACACGGCGTCTGCCAGCATCTGGCCGATGACATGGCGCGCGGTGACGGGCGATGGCCTGATGGGATCAACGCAGGTGCCAGCAACGGTTACGAGATCGAAGCAGGAGAGCGAGCCGATGTTGTTAGGCACATGGGGGGCGATCACGGCCTTAAGGCCGAAGACGGAATAGGCGTGGGTATAGGTGCGCGGAGAATTGATGCCGAAAATGGAAGCGGCGGAGGAGCCTGCGAAATCAATAGTTATTTTGCCGTTCCTAATGGTGAGTTTCGATTTGATGGTGATCGGCCCCTCATAGCCATCGAGCGGCATTTCGTAGGACCATTCGCCTTCGGGCATCACCTTGATGGCTTCGCGTGCGCCTCTTTCCGATGTGGTGAGAATGTGTTTGGCAAGCGACTCTAGACTTGTGAGTTTAAATTCAGTCATCATCTCGATGAGGCGTCTCGCGCCCGTGTCATTGGCGCTGACCAGCGAGAGAAGGTCGCCGCGCACTTCCACTGGGTTGCGTGAATTGGCGAGGATCACCGCGAGCAACTCCTCATTAATCTTGCCTTGCTTGCGCATTTTCAAATGGGGAATGAGGGTGCCTTCTTCGAAGGAAGAGTTGGCCTTGGCCGACATGCCAACGCCACCCACATCAATCACGTGGCAGGTGCTGGCGAAAAACGCTACCAGCTTCTTGCCGAGGAAAACCGGCGTCATCATCACATAGTCAAACAGGTGGCCGGTGCCGAGCCACGGGTCGTTGGTGACGTAGACATCGCCGGGCTTCATAGTGGATTGTGGATAGTGCTTGAAGAAATGGCCAACGGCGGTGGCCATGGTGTTCACATGGCCCGGGGTTCCGGTCATGGCCTGGGCGATCATGTGGCCTTCAGCGTTATAGACGCCGGCCGAGAGGTCGCCTGCCTCGCGAGTGATGGTGCCGAAGGCCGAGCGCAGAAGCGATTGGGCCTGTTCTTCGACAACGGCGATCAGGCGGTTCCACATGACCTGGGTGCGGATGGCTTCAAGCGCGGACTTGCTCATTTTAAATGCTCCAGAATGATGTAGCCCAGGCTGTTGATCTTCGCCTTGAAGTTGGCCCCGACGATTGTTGAGGTTTCGTCCTCAGCGATAATCGCGGGGCCTTTGAATGCGGCGCCGGGCTTCATATCGAAGCGCCAATAGACGGGGACCATCACCTGTTTGCCCAAGGCGGGATCATAGATCAGCCGCTTGCTTCTTGGTTTGGGTGTGGATTTGCCTGAGGCATTCTTTGCACGCTTTGGCTTCTTGGCGACAGACGAAACCGTGACCGACCAGGTGATTGCTTCTGCCTCCTGATTGGGAATGCGCAAACCATAAACTTGTTCATATTGCGCCTCGAACGCTGCCTTGAGTTTTTTGCCATCCGCATCCGCAAGTGTTTTGAGCGGGACGGAAATGCGAATTTCGTGGCCCTGACCGACATACCTGCAATCAGCGATGATTTGCACGGTGGCTTTTGCGCCGCCAAGAGCGGGCTCAACAACGGCGCGGGCATCTGCCGTCATGTGATGCAGGAGCCTGTTTACGGACTTCGCATTAAATGTGTCCAGCGAGTTCGCGGCACTCCGCGTCACTTCATAAGCGATGGGCGCACGCAGGAAACCGATGGCTGAACCAACGCCTGCGCCCTTCGGAACGATGATGGTCTTCACGCCGACTTTTTCAGCAAGCCTGCAGGCATGCAGCGGTGCGCCGCCACCGAAGGCAATCATGGTGCAGGCAGCAATGTCGCGACCACGTTCTATGGCATGGACGCGTGCAGCACTTGCCATGTTTTCTTCAACGATTTCGGTCACGCCCGCCGCCGACCAGAAATCCTTGAGACCCAGCGGATTGCCGATGGCTTTCTCCAAAGCTTTCTTGGCGCCTGCTTCGTCGAGTTTAATTTTGCCGCCTGCAAAATAGGCGGGGTCGATTTTGCCCAGCGCCAAATTGGCATCGGTGACAGCCGGTTCGGTGCCGCCACGGCCATAGCAGACAGGGCCGGGGGTTGATCCTGCGCTGTCAGGCCCCACGGTGATGCGGTTCAATTTGTCGACGCGGGCAATGGAGCCGCCGCCTGCACCGATCTCCACCATTTCAATGACGGGGATTCGAACGGGAATGCCTGAACCCTTCATATCGCGGTAGGCGCGGGCGATTTCAAATTTGCGGGCGCGTTCGGGTTCGCCATTGGTGAGCAGGCAAATCTTGGCCGTGGTGCCGCCCATGTCGAAGGACACGACTTCGGGCAGCGCACATTCCGCTGCAATTTCGGAGGCTAGGATTGCGCCGCCTGCCGGGCCTGATTCAACCAGGCGAATGGGAAAGCGTGCGGCTGTTTCCAAAGTAGTCAGTCCGCCGCCGGACATCATGAGAAAAAGCGGGCAGCTCATGCTCATCTCTTTCAACTGGTCGCGCAGGCGATGCAGATAACCCGCCATCAGCGGGCGCACATAAGCGTTGGCGACAACAGTTGAAAAGCGTTCAAATTCGCGGATTTCGGGGGCCACTTCGCTGGAAATGCAGATGGTCACGTCTTTAGGCAGAGCGGCAGCCAGAACTTCGCGCACCCGGCGCTCATGGTTGTCGTGGGCATAGGCATGGAGAAAACCGATCGCCACGGCCTTCACATTTTCGTCGCGCAGTCCTTGCGCAAGGCCTTGCAGGGAAGTTTCATCTAGCGGTACCAGAACATCACCATCAGCTGACAAACGTTCTTTAACGGTAAAGCGCAAAGTTCTTGGAACGAGGGGCACGGAACGATCAATCATCAGATCATAGTGATCGAAGCGCTTCTCGTAACCTTGCTCCAAAATGTCCCTGAAACCCTTGGTAGTGATGAAAGCGGTTTTGGCGCCTTTCCTCTCGATCAAGGCATTGGTGGCAAGGGTCGTGCCGTGAATAAATACACCGATGTCGGCGGGCTTTATTCCCGATTGTTCCAGAACAAGGCCAATACCCTCGATGACGCCCAGTTCAGGGGCCGCCGTCGTGGTGAGAACCTTGCCGCTCCAGCGTTTGCCGCCAGCTTCCAAAACAATATCGGTAAAGGTGCCGCCGATATCGGCGGCAAGTTTGATGTTTTTGTTCATGGCCGAGATACCTACTATTGCGCGCTGCCAAATCCTAGGGCCTTCGAACATGGCTGGGTTGACAGGGCAAGAACTGTGGCCGCAATCTCTTTAGTCGTGCTGTCACCGGATTCACATCTTGCCACAGGCTATCGCCATTTTGTCGCGGTTGCGACCATGGGTTCTGTACGCGCCGCTTCCCGGCAATTGAATGTTGCAGCCTCGGCAATCAGCCGGCAAATCGGCCTGCTTGAAGGGCAACTGGGGATCGGCCTTTTTGAGCGGCACTCGCGCAGCCTGGCGCTGACGGAAGCAGGCGTTGAGTTGCTTAAGGGTCTGCAATCGGTGAACCAGACCCACGAGGGTACGCTTGATCTGCTCGCAAGCCTGAAGGGAATTACCCGGGGGCGGGTGAGCATTGCGGTGGTTGAAAGCCTTTCCATTTCATTTCTCCCGGATTTGCTGATCACATTCTCCCGGAAGTTTCCGGGCGTACAGGCGGGCATTACTGTTGCCGGTTCTGACATGGTGGCGGAACTTGTGAGGGAACGCGAAGCCGATGTTGGTGTGACATTTAACCCGTCCGCGCTGGAGGGCCTGACGGTTGAATTCGAGCGCGGCATTCCGCTGGGGGCGACTATGGCACCGTCCCATCCTCTGGCCACTTCGAAATCACTTACACTTGCGCAATGCATGGAGCATCCGATTGCCTGGCCGGCGCGCGAACTCAGCATCCGTCTCATTCTCGACCGGGCCTTGGGAGCGCGGACTTCGCGGCAGGAGCGGTTGTTTGAATGCAATTCGCTTCGCCTGATGGCAGCGCTGGCGCGGGAAGGCGGCTGCATCGCCTTTCAAACACGGTTTGGCATTGAAAGGGATATTGCCGAAAAGTCCCTCGTTTTTGTTCCGCTTGCCGACCGCAAACTTCCGCCCAGCCGCCTGACGCTTGTCCACCGCCCCGGGCTTGACCGGAAAACTGCGGCAGGGGCGTTTCTTGATCTTGCCAAACAACAGCTGCCAAAAGTTTTTGATGTGCGAAAATAGTGAACATTACCGTGCTTTTATTGTTCTTTTTAGAACGTAAACAATGTGTTAAAAATTCCAAATCCGCCACAAAGAAGCGGCTTTCAGTGAGTTTTTCAGAGGAAATGCATGGGCCGACTGACGACGCATGTTCTTGATACGAGCTCTGGCAAGCCTGCTTCAGGGCTTAAAATCGAATTGTGGTCAATCGCCGCAAAGCCGGAACTTATCAAGACAGTTACAACCAATGGCGATGGCCGCGTTGATGGGCCAATTCTTGAAAGCGGCAGCTTCAAGGCTGGCGTCTATGAACTCAGATTCCATGCCGGCGCCTATCTCCTGGCGAGTGGCGTGAAGCTTGATGAGCCCGCTTTCCTTGATGTGATACCGATCCGCTTCGGCATCGCAAATTCTGCCCAGCATTATCACGTTCCGCTGCTGCTCTCGCCCTACGGCTATTCAACTTACCGGGGGAGCTGAAGAGATGGCGCGCCAGACAATCCGCTTTTACCGCCGGGGAGAAGTAGTCGAGCACGTATTGGTTTCGCCAATGCAAACCGTGCTCGACTACCTTCGGCTTGAGGAAAAATCCAAGGGCACCAAGGAGGGTTGCAATGAAGGCGACTGCGGCGCCTGTACCGTGGCGCTGGGTTCGCTTCAAAATGGCCGTGTGGTTTATGAGCCGGTCAATGCTTGCATTCTTTTAATGGGGCAGATTGACGGCAAGGAATTGGTCGCCGTTGATGATCTGGCAAAAAATGGCAAATTGCATCCCGTGCAGAAAGCCTTTGTGGACAATCATGCCTCCCAATGCGGTTTCTGTACGCCAGGCTTCGTGATGTCGCTGTTTACGCTCTATCATGCGGGCAAGAAACCAACGCGGCAGGAAATTGTTGATCATATCGCCGGCAATCTCTGCCGTTGCACTGGCTATCGCCCGATAGTGGATGCGGCGGTGAAATCCTGCACGGGCAAGCCTGCGGATGCCTGGGCTGCGGCGGCCAAGGAAACTGCCCAGCAATTAACTGCACTCAATGACGGCCTCGATGTTTTTTCGGGCGATACCAACAATTTCTTTGCGGCACCAGCAACAGGGGAGTCACTCGCCACACTTTGCGTGGAACATCCCGATGCAACGATTATTGCAGGGGCTACCGATGTGGGCTTGTGGATTACTAAGCAACTTCGAACCTTGCCAAAGATTATTTATGTCGGCCGGGCCAAGGGCCTTGATTCAATCATTGACCAGGGCACGCATATTTCCATCGGCGCTTCGGCAACCTATGCGGATGCTGAGTCCCATCTCGCGTTGATTGATCCAGATATTGGTGAAGTGATCCGCCGGATTGGTGCGAAACAGGTACGCGCATCGGGAACGGTTGGCGGGAACATCGCCAATGGATCGCCCATTGGCGATAGCCCGCCCATGTTGATCGCATTAGGGGCGACGCTTCATCTTCGCCATGGAGAAAATGAGCGCCATATTCCGCTCCAAGACTTCTTTGTGGCCTATGGCAAACAAGATCGCGCCCCTGGCGAACTTGTCTGGCGGGTGGATGTTCCCAAGCTCAAGGCCAATGAAGTGTTCCGCGCCTACAAGCTGACCAAGCGCTTTGACCAGGATATTTCGGCGGTAATGAGCGCCTTCAAGTTTACGCTTGATCGGCGGAAGATTACGTCGGCCCGAATTGCATTTGGTGGCATGGCGGCAACGCCTAAACGCGCAACGCAGGCAGAATTGGCGTTGCGTGGCGTTTCGCTCGATGCGCCGCAGGATTGGGAGCGGGCGATCGCAGCCCTGGCTGCGGACTATCAACCCATTGATGATATGCGGGCTTCGGCGGAATATCGTCTGGTTGCGGCCTGCGCGTTCCTGCGCAAAGCCCTGATGGAAGTTGCCTCGGGAAATTCACGGACTACCCGTGTCATCGGCGTTCGTGAGGAGGCAGCCTGACATGGGTGTGACCGCGCGCATACTTGAAACAGACACGGTTGGCCTCGCGCTCGCCCATGACAGCGCAGTGCTGCACGTGAAAGGAGCTGCCGTCTATATTGACGACATGCGCGAGCCAGACGGCACGCTTCATGTGGAGCCGGGCTATGCGCCTAAAGACGCTCACGGAAAGATTGTTGTTCTTGACCTGGATGCAGTTCGCAGTTTTCCGGGCGTAGCCGTCGTGTTGACGGCGAAGGATGTTCCAGGCGTCAATGATT
Source organism: uncultured Alphaproteobacteria bacterium (assembly GCA_963766425.1). GTDB lineage: Bacteria > Pseudomonadota > Alphaproteobacteria > Rhizobiales > Aestuariivirgaceae > Aestuariivirga. Next base: position 417,278 of record CAVYAB010000019.1, on the reverse strand, counting down.
GCAGCCCCGCACTTGGCGATGATCCCATCCTTGCCGATGGCATGATCGAGTTTCATGGGCAGGTGGTTTTTGCAGTCGTTGCGGAAACGCGCGAGATTGCGCGGCGCGCGGCACGGCTGGGGAAGATCGAAATTGCTGGCAGGTCACCCGCTGTCACCGTTGAAGACGCCCTTGCCATGGGCACGAAGGATGTGCTGCCGGAATATGCTTTCACGCATGGGGATGTGGCGAAGGCGCTGAAGGCCGCGCGCCATGTGATTTCAGAAAGCTTCCATGTGGGTGGGCAGGAGCATTTCTATATTGAAGGCCAAGTTGCATTGGCCGTACCTGAAGAAAAAGGTGGCATGACGGTTTACTCCTCCACGCAGCATCCCACGGAGATTCAGCATTGCATCGCCAAGATGCTCAAAGTGCCTGACGCCATGGTTACGTGCGAATGCCGGCGCATGGGTGGCGCATTCGGTGGCAAGGAAAGCCAGGCGGCACAGTGGGCGGCACTGGCAGCGCTCGCGGCCCATGTCACAGGCCGGCCAGCGAAGTGCCGGCTGGACCGCGATGAAGACATGATCATGACGGGCAAGCGCCATGATGTGCGGGTGGATTACAAGATTGGTTATGATGACAGCGCGCGACTGACCGCCGTTGATGTGGATTTTCTGGCGCGCTGCGGCTATTCGGCGGACCTCTCGCAAGGCGTGTGCGACCGCACCATGTTCCATTGCGACAATGCCTATTTCTATCCCACCTATCATATCAAATCTCGCAGGCTTCGCACCAATACGGTTTCCAATACGGCTTTCCGTGGTTTCGGCGGGCCGCAGGGGATGGTTTTTGCCGAGCGTGTGATGGATGCGATTGCCATTGAAACGGGCATGGACCCTCTCGATGTGCGCAAGCGCAATCTCTATTCACGCGGACGCGACGTGACGCCTTTCCGGCAAAAGATTGAAGACAATATCGCGCTTGAGGTTATTGAAGCGCTGGAAAAATCCAGCAGCTATCGTGCGCGGCGCAAGACGATTGCGGCTTTCAACAAGAAGAATTCGGTTCTTAAGAAAGGAATTGCCCTCACGCCCGTCAAGTTCGGCATTTCGTTTACGCTCACGCACCTCAATCAGGCGGGCGCCCTTGTTCATGTTTATACGGATGGTTCGGTGCATCTGAACCATGGCGGCACGGAAATGGGGCAGGGGCTCTATATCAAAATCGCGCAAGTCGTGGCGGAAGTGTTTGGCATTTCGGCGGACCGGGTGCGCATTACGGCTACGACCACGGGCAAGGTACCCAACACCTCGCCAACGGCGGCGTCATCGGGCACGGATTTGAATGGCATGGCGGCGAAGGCTGCGGCCTCTACCATCAAAACCCGCATGATCGATTTTGCGGCGAAGGAATGGAAAGTTGCGAAGTCGCGTATAAAGTTTGAAAAGGGCCTGGTCCTGATCGGCAACCAGCGCATCCCGTTCGGTGAATTGGCCAAGAAGGTGCATGGCGGGCGCGTATCGCTATCTTCGACGGGTTTCTATTCGACACCGAAGATTACCTGGGACCGGCCCAATGGGCGCGGCAATCCGTTTTTCTATTTCGCCTATGGCGCGTCGTGCTCGGAAGTTACCATTGATACGATGACGGGCGAAATGCGGGTGGACCGGGTTGATATTCTCCATGATGTCGGGCGTTCGCTCAATCCGGCCATCGACATGGGGCAGATTGAAGGCGGCTTCGTGCAGGGCATGGGTTGGCTTACGACCGAGGAACTGGTGTTCGATGCCAAGGGGCGCTTGCGGACGCATGCGCCGTCCACTTACAAAATTCCGTGCGCCTCGGATGTGCCCGCTGATTTCCGCGTCAAGCTTTATGAAAGCGGCGGCAATCGGGCGGATTCGATTTACCGCTCCAAAGCGGTGGGCGAGCCGCCTCTGATGCTGCCGATTTCCGTCTGGTGTGCTATTGCAGATGCTGTTGGCAGCCTGAAGCCGGGCGTCATTCCGAAACTTGCGGTTCCTGCAACGCCCGAGGCAATCTTGCGGGCGGTGAAAGCGATGCACGCATGAAAGTCTGGTCACATATCGTCAAAACACTGGAAGCGCATGGCACCTGTGCCATGATTTCCGTAGTGAAGGTTGAAGGTTCAGCACCGCGGGAAGCGGGCGCGCGCATTGTCGTCACACCGCTTGGATTTCACGGGACTATTGGCGGTGGCACATTGGAATGGCAGGCGATTGCAAAGGCACAGGCCTTGCTTGGCAAACCGACGCAGCACAGGCTGAGTGTCCATTCGCTTGGTCCTGACCTCGGCCAATGCTGCGGCGGGCGGGTGCAAATTGTGACCGAAGTTTTTACAGCGAATGATCTGGCGGAAGTCAGGGTTTTTGCCAGGCAGGAAGCGAATGGGATATTCGCAATAGCGGGGCGCATTCTGGCGCCGGATTTCACCGAGCAATTTGGTGACAGTAATCGCAAGCTCTACCTCTTCGGAGCAGGGCATGTAGGCCGTGCGCTAGTTCTGGCACTTGCACCACTTCCGTTTGATGTCATCTGGATTGATCCCTAGGGAAGGGGCTTTTCCTTCGGTTGTGCCTTCCAATGTGGTGACAATCCAAAGTGAAAATCCTGCCGCTGAAATTGTGGAAGCACCCTCTGAGAGCTTTGCCCTCGTCATGACTCACAGCCATCCGCTTGATCTTGAAATCATCGATGCGGTGCTACGCAATCCGAGTTTTTCCTATGCGGGGCTTATTGGCAGTGCGACGAAACGCGCCCGCTTTTCCAAAAGACTGCGCGAGGGCGGAGTGCCTGATGAAAAAATCAGCGCAATGGTCTGTCCCATTGGAATTTCCAGCATAAAATCCAAGCACCCTGCCGCCATTGCAGCAGCGACAGTGGCCCAGTTGCTTCAAAGGGATGAACTGTTGAGAACAGCGGCGATTCCACTCGCAGGGACAGTAGAATTGGCTAAAGTCGGTCACGGGAGGCGTGCATCATGAAAGCACCGGAATATCTGCTTGAGGCCATCGATATCGTCAAAGTGTTCGGCACGCTTCGGGCCAATGATGGTGTGACGCTGCGCGTTGCGCCCGGTGAAATTCATGCGTTTCTGGGCGAGAACGGGGCTGGCAAATCAACGCTCGTCAAAATGATCTACGGTTCGCTGCACCCCACATCGGGAACGATCAAGTGGATGGGCCAGGAAGTGGTCATTCCCAACCCCAACGCGGCGCGCAAGCTTGGCATTGGCATGGTGTTCCAGCATTTCTCGCTGTTTGAGTCGTTGAGTGTTGCCGAAAATATTTCCCTGGCGATGCCCGGAAAATTTGATCTCGCCACGCTTTCCAAAAAAGTGGCGCAAGTTTCAAAAGAATATGGCCTGCCGCTCAATCCAAGTGCAATAGTGGCGGATCTGTCGGTTGGTGAGCGCCAGCGTATTGAAATCGTGCGCTGCCTTTTGCAGGAGCCCAAGCTCCTGATCCTTGATGAGCCCACGGCGGTTTTGACGCCGCAGGAGGCGGACCAGCTTTTTGTCACTTTGAAGCGTTTGGCAAGCGAGGGCTGTTCGGTTCTTTATATTTCGCACCGGCTTGAAGAAGTAAAACGCCTTTGCCACTCGGCGACAATCCTGCGCCATGGCAAAGTGGTTGCGTCATGTGATCCTGCCAAGGAAACGGCGGCCAGTCTTGCCAAGCTCATGGTCGGTGGCGATGTTCATTTGGTGCGTGCAGCCAAGGCGCCGAAAGATGGTGCCGTGCGTTTTTCGCTGAAGGGTGCCAGTCTTGAGGCTGACGGGCCCTTTTCGGTTGAGCTCAAGAATATCAATCTCGATGTGCGCGGCGGCGAAGTCATCGCCATTGCGGGCGTTGCAGGCAATGGCCAATCGGAACTTTTTGACGCTATTTCTGGGGAGCGGCCCCTGTCTCGCGGTGATGCGGTTTCAATCGATGGTGCCTCCTGTGGGGCCATTGGGGTGACCGAGCGCCGGAAGATGGGGGCCGCTTTTGTGCCGGAGGAGCGTTTGGGCCATGGTGCTGTGCCGGCATTTCCACTGTCTGAAAATGTTGTGCTGACCAGGCATTCGGATGATGCTTCGCTCGCAAAAAATGGACTTCTTGATCGCGGCAAGGCAAATGCCATCGCGGAGCGGGTGATCAAAACCTATGACGTGCGCAAGGGCAAGCCTGACCCGGAAGCGCGCTCACTGTCGGGCGGTAATTTGCAGAAATTTGTGATGGGCCGCGAACTGGATCGCAACCCGAAAGTTCTGGTTGTCAATCAACCGACTTGGGGTGTTGATGCTGGAGCGGCGGCGACTATCCGGCAAGCTCTTGTTGATCTTGCGCGCTCGGGTTCGGCGGTTGTGGTGATCAGCCAGGATCTTGACGAGATTTTTGAATTGGCGGATCGCATTGCGGTCATTTCACGGGGCCAGCTTTCAGAGGCTCACCCCGCCCATGAAATGACGGCGGAAAAAATTGGTCTAATGATGGCCGGTTCTCACGAAAAGGAGGCTACCCATGCGGCTCGTTCTTGAGAAACGCGGAGACCATTCCCAGTTCTTTGCCATTGCATCACCTTTTATTGCCCTGCTGCTGACGCTGATTGCGGGCGGACTTATCTTTGCCTCACGCGGCATCAATCCGCTGGACGGGCTTTACGTTTATTTCGTTGAACCGCTCACGCAACTTTGGTCAGTTGAACAACTCATCGTGAAAGCCACGCCTCTTATCCTCATCGGGGTTGGCCTCGCGGTTTGTTACATGGCCAATGTCTGGAACATTGGGGCCGAGGGCCAACTGACAATGGGGGCCATCGTCGGCAGCATTGCGCCGGTGATGTTTCCAAACTGGCAGGATCCATCAATTCTTGTCGTCATGCTAGTCTTGGGATTTGTTGGCGGTGCATTATTTGGCGCCATTCCGGGCCTGCTCAAAACGCGGTTCAACGCCAATGAGATTTTGACTTCGCTCATGCTGGTCTATGTGGCGCAGCTTTTCCTGGATTGGCTGGTGCGCGGGCCGTGGCGTGATCCCAAGGGCTTCAATTTTCCGGTGACCAAAACTTTTGAAGGCTGGCAGCTGCTTCCGACTATTGGCGGAACCATCCATCTCGGCACCCTGTTTGCCTTGCTTGCCTGTGTTGCGCTTGCTTTTCTCATGGCAAAAACGCTGATGGGATTTGAGATCAAGGTTACGGGCAATGCCCCCCGGGCAGGACGCTTTGCCGGTTTCTCGCGGAACAGGATGGTGATGTTCTGTTTCCTGCTTTCGGGTGGTCTTGCGGGTCTCGCTGGGATTTGCGAAGTGGCTAGCGTGGTCGGCAAGCTGCAACCGCAAATTTCTCCGGGCTATGGTTTTGCAGCGATCATCGTAGCCTTCCTTGGCCGTCTCAATCCGGTTGGCGTGCTCTTTGCGGGATTGTTGCTGGCGCTGAGTTATATCGGTGGCGAGGCCGCACAGGTGACGCTTGGCATTTCGGACAAGATTGCCAAGGTGTTTCAAGGCATCCTGCTGTTTTTCATTCTCGCTTGCGACACACTTATTCTTTACCGGATTAAATTTGAATCAGAGCATAAGCCTGTGCTCAAGCCAGCGGAGTAGAGGCGATGGATCAAAACCTTGCGGTCATTCTGACTATCATTACCGCTGCGACGCCCTTGCTGCTTGCGGCAATCGGTGAATTGGTTGTCGAGCGCTCGGGCGTTCTCAATCTTGGCGTTGAAGGCATGATGGTGATGGGGGCCGTGGCGGGCTTTGCGGTGGCATTCCTCACGGGATCAACGCTGCTGGGTGCAGGTGCTGCAATCCTTGCGGGTGTTGGCATGTCCATACTTTTCGGTTTTCTAACGCTGACCCTTGTTGCCAACCAGGTGGCGGCCGGGCTGGCGCTTACTCTTCTGGGCCTCGGCCTTTCCGGTTTGATCGGCGAAGCTTTTGTCGGTCAGCCCGGCCTCAAGATGCCAACGCTTTTCGGTATTGATGCCCTTGTGCCATTTTCGCTGATCCTCACGGCGGCCGTTGCCTATGTGCTTTTCAAGACCAAGATGGGCCTGGTTATCAGGGCGGTTGGCAACAGCCACAATTCCGCGCACGCCCTGGGTTACCGGGTTATTGCGCTCCGCTATCTCAGCGTGATGTTTGGCGGCGCCTGTGCGGGCCTTGCTGGCGGCTATCTGTCACTTGCCTATACACCGCAATGGATTGAGAACATGACGGCAGGGCGTGGCTGGATTGCGCTGGCGCTGGTTGTTTTCGCATCGTGGCGGCCCTTGCGCACACTTGTGGGGGCTTATCTTTTTGGCGCGGTATCCATTCTGGGCTTTGTTGTCCAATCCATGGGGCTTGGCATTCCGTCGCAATTTCTTTCGGCACTGCCTTATCTGGTGACGATTGTTGCGCTGGTGATCATTTCAGGAAACAAACGGCTGACACAGGCAAACACACCGGCTTGCCTCGCCCAATCTTTTGTGCCTGATAGGTAGGAAGCAACCGGCCCTGCCGGCGCGGCAGACAGGGTCAACTTGAGCAAGTGCCGCAGAATGAACTGAATAACAGGGAGACAAAAAATGAAGAAATTACTGATGACAGCTGCTCTGGCAGCGGTTGCGCTAGGTTTGGGGGCGACAGCATCGCTCGCCGAAAAATACAAGGCCTGCTGGGTTTACGTGGGTCCCGTTGGCGATGGCGGCTACACTTACCAGCATGATGTTGGCCGCAAGATGGTCGACAAGGAACTTGGCGATACGGTTGAAACCGTGTTCGTCGAAAATGTTGCGGAAGCTGATGCCGATCGTTCGATCGAGCGATTGGCGCGGGATGGCTGCAAGCTCATTTTCACAACGTCATTCGGTTTCATGGACCCGACCATCAAAGTTGCCGCCAAATTCCCGGATGTGAAGTTTGAGCATGCCACGGGCTATAAGACGGCTCCCAATGTGGCGACCTACAATGCTAAATTCCACGAGGGCCGCTACGTAATCGGCCAGATCGCTGCCAAGATGTCAAAGACAGGAACGGCGGGGTATATTGTTTCCTTCCCCATTCCTGAAGTCGTCTCCGGCATCAATGCTTTCATGCTGGGGGCGCAAACGGTCAATCCCGATTTCAAAATCAAGATTGTCTGGGTGAATACTTGGTTCGATCCCGGCAAGGAAGCGGACGCGGCCAAGGTTCTGCTGAGTCAGGGTGCAGACATCACAGTCCAGCACACGGACTCGACTGCCCCACTGCAAATTGCCCAGGAACAGGGCAAGTTCGGCTTTGGCCAGAGTTCAGACATGATGGCATTCGCGCCCAAGGCGCAGCTCACGGCGATTGTCGACAGTTGGGGACCCTATTACGTGAAGCGCGTCAAGGCTGCCATGGATGGCACATGGGCCAGCACGCAATCCTGGGAAGGCATGGCCGAAGGAGCTGTGACAATGGCGCCCTACGCCAATATGCCTGAGGATGTGGCCAAGATGGCGGCCGATACACAGGCTGCCATTACTGCCGGCACTCTTAACCCATTCACCGGACCAATCACCAAGCAGGATGGAACTGTTGTTGGCGAAGCCGGCAAGCCGCTTCCTGATGGCGATATCCTTGGCATGAACTGGTACGTGAAGGGAATTGACGACACGCTGCCGCAATAGCGTCGGCTTCGGATTAAATCTGAAAGCGAGAATCCGGAAGCCGGCGATGCTGGCTTCCGGGATTGTTGTGCCTTGCGCCACTGTTTTCCGGTCCTGAGGGAGAGGGCAATGCCCATGACACACGTTAATGGCACAGGTGCGCTGGCTTCCTTGCGCACGCTTCCAAAGGCTGAGGTCCATGTTCATATTGAGGGGGCGTTCGAGCCGTCCACTCTCGAGAAATGGTCGGCGGAAGCGGGCATTCCGATGCCGAGGCCGCGCGAGCGCCTCTTTGAATTCCAGGGACTGGCCGATTTCCTGAAATTCCTTGATTGGGCCTGCGGTCTGGTGAATTCGGCGGAGCGCCTGGCTGAAATGGCCTATGGTTTCAGCCGGAGGCTTGCCGACGACGGCACCGGCTATGCGGACGCCATCATCAACCCGACCCATTGGCATGCCTGGCACGGCAAAATCCGGGAGATGATCGATGCGCTTGATAAGGGCTTTGCCGCAGCGGAGCAGGATGGAATGCCACGTGTTGGCCTCTGCATCAGCCTGCTGCGCACCCAGTCCGCCGATGAAGCGGCGGAACTCGTGGACTTGCTCGTCAGCTACCGCCATCCCCGCGTTGTGGCACTTTCCATCGATGGAAACGAGGCGGCGGCAGGGCGGACCGGCCCACGTTTTGCGGAAGCATTCCGCCGAGCGGGTGCGGCGGGCCTGCGACGTACCGTCCATGCGGGCGAGTCGAGCGGACCCGAGGGGGTGCGCGATGCCATTGAGCTTCTTGGCGCGGACCGGATCGATCATGGTGTTCGTGCGATTGAAGACGAGCGGGTGGTGGCCTTGCTCGTCGAGCGGGGGATTGCGCTCGGAATTTGCCCCACATCCAATCTGACGCTCAAGGTATATCCGTCGATAGCGCAGCACCCGATTGAGAGATTGCGGCGGGCCGGCGTGCGCGTTTCGGTCAATACCGATGACCCGGGACTTCTTCAAACTAATCTTCCAGCGGAATACCATCTGGCCTGTTCCGGCTTTGGCTGGACGGATGATATTGTGCGCGAGGTCGCCCGCACATCGATTGAGGCGAGTTTCGCCGATGCAGAAACCAAGGCGCGGTTGAAAGCCAATCTTTCGAAATGGGCGATGCAATGACAATGATGACAACCACCTGTTCAATCAGCGCAAGGCAGGCGCGGTAACATGGACCCGTTTGTCATAGAATGGCTGAACTTGCTTGCCCGCTGGGGGCACATGATTGCCGGCATCGCGTGGATCGGCACGTCGTTCTATTTTGTGGCGCTGGATTTTTCGTTGAAGAAGCCGGCGGGTCTGCCTGCGGGAGTTTCTGGTGAAGCGTGGGAGGTTCATGGCGGCGGCTTTTATAACGTTCGCAAATATCTCAGCGCGCCAGCAAAACTTCCGGAAGACTTGATCTGGTTCAAATGGGAAGCCTATCTCACCTGGGTTACGGGCTTTCTGCTGCTCTGCTTACAGTATTACATTAACGCCGGTTCCTATCTTATTGATCCGGCTGTGTTATCCCTTCTGCCATGGCAGGCGATTGTGATTTCTCTGGGCAGCCTGGCGGCGGGCTGGATCATCTATGATTTCCTGTGCCGCCAGCTTGCGGTGTCTCAGCCGCAGCTTCTGGCGGGTTTGGTTTTCGGGTTGATCCTGGCAGCCGCTTATGGCTACACCCATGTTTATTCCGGGCGCGGGGCTTTCATTCATATCGGCATTTTTGTTGGCACGCTGATGGCGGCCAATGTGTTCGCGGTCATTATTCCAAACCAGCGGAAGATTACCGAGGCGCTTATCCGGGGTGAAACACCCGATCCCGCCTTTGGCGCCACTGGCAAACAACGCTCACTGCATAATACTTATTTGACCCTGCCGGTTCTCGTCATGATGATTTCAAATCATTACGCCATGGTCACCGATCATCCACAGGCTTGGATATTGGCAGGCCTTATTATTGTGGGCGGTGTGGCACTGCGGCATTTCCTCGTGCGACATGAAGTGGGTGATCCCCTGAACAAGATTGCCTGGACACTGCCGGTTATCTTTGTGACGCTTGGTCTTGCGCTCTGGATGACGAATGCCAGTCCCCTGAACGAGGATTGGTGGAACCTGCTGCTGCGCTGGGGCCACATGATTGCGGGCATCGCCTGGATCGGCACAAGCTTTTATTTCGTTGCCCTCGATTTTTCATTGCGGAAGCGCGATGGCTTGCCTGCTGGCGTCTCTGGCGAAGCCTGGGAGGTTCATGGAGGCGGTTTTTACAACGTGCAGAAATACCTGGTGGCTCCCACCAAGCTGCCCGATGATCTCATCTGGTTCAAATGGGAGGCCTATCTCGCCTGGGTCACAGGTTTCCTGCTCCTCATCGTGCAGTACTACCTCAACGCCAGCACCTATCTGATTTCCCAGGACGTGCTTGTGCTCACGCAATGGCAGGCCATCGGTATATCCGTTGCAAGCCTCATTGCGGGCTGGATAATCTATGACGTGATGTGCCGTTCGCCACTTGTGGAGAAGCCGGGACTTCTTGCCTTATGTGTAGCCGCACTCATTCTACTGGCGGCTTACGGCTTTACCCATGTGTTTTCGGGGCGGGGCGCGCTGATCCATGTGGGAGCCTTCATTGGCACGATCATGGCCGCCAATGTTTTCCTGGTGATCATTCCGAACCAGCGGAAGTCGACGGAAGCACTGCTCCGCGGTGAAGTTCCGGACCAGAGGTTTGGCGCCACGGGCAAGCAGCGTTCACTTCATAACACTTATCTTACGCTGCCGGTTCTCCTGATGATGCTCAGCAATCACTATCCGATGATCACCGATCACGCCCAGGCCTGGGTACTGGTTGGCCTGATTGTCGTGGGCGGGGCAACGCTGCGCCATTTCCTCGTGCGCCTTGAAGTGGGCGACCCCGTTGCCGAAATTGCCTGGACAATTCCTTTGATCAGCGGTGCGCTAGCTGCCGCACTTTGGTTCACGGAACCGGCTGCAACGCCGGCCTATTCCGGCACGGTGACGGATGAGGAGGCGCTCACAATCGTAAAGTCGCGGTGCAGTTCCTGCCATGCACAGGCGCCAACCGACGCCACGATCAAGAAGGCACCCAAGGGAATTGCGTTGGAAACACTGGACGAGTTGAAACGCTATGCCCGGCAGATTGAAACCCAGGCCGTGAAGAACAAAGCCATGCCTTTGGGCAACAAGACGGGCATGGTGGCGGAAGAGCGGGCGAAACTGGGCGCGTGGATAAATACACAATGATAACAATGGAAGAAGTGAACGCCTTAAAAGCCACTGAGTTTGAAAAGGCTTTTGGTGATGTGGCCGAACATTCGCCCTGGGTTGCGCGCAATGCGGCAGGCGACAGGCCGTTTGTGTCGCGTGACTCCATGATCAGGGCTTTTCGCGAGGCGGTTCTTTCGGCATCGGAAACGGCACAGCTGGCGCTGATCCGGGCGCATCCGGACTTGGCGACAAAAGCAAAACTCACGGATGATTCCACCCGTGAGCAAGCGCAGGCAGGACTTGGCACGCTAAGCAAGGAAGAGTTTTCCCGCTTCACCCATCTCAATGACCTCTACAAATCCAAATTTGATTTTCCCTTCATCTTTGCGGTGAAGGGCGCCACGAAACAGCAAATTCTTGCGAGTTTTGCCGAGCGGGTGAACCATTCCAAAGAAGACGAATTCGCCATGGCACTGGATCAGGTGTGCCGCATTTTCCGCTTTCGCATTGAGGACCGCGTCGTGCCATGACGAAACTCATTCGTGGGCAAACCCTGAGCTTTGGCAAGACGCATCATGATGTCACACATGAAAGCAGGGGCGGGGTTGTCGTTGGCGATGATGGAACAATTCTGTGGAGCGGGCCGCTCTCGCTCCTGCCGCGAAATTTTCAAGGGATTGCTACGGATGATTATGGCGATTGCATTGTCATGCCGGGCTTCATTGACGCCCATATTCACTTTCCCCAGCTTCGCATGCTCGCGGCTCCCGGCAAGGATTTGCTGGACTGGCTGACGCGCTTCACTTTTCCGGAGGAGGCGCGTTATTCCGATTTCGACTATGCCAAGGCGAATGCAAAGACGTTCCTGCAATATCTGTTTGCAAACGGCACCACGGCAGCCATGGCCTTTTGCTCTTCGCACAAGGCCTGCGCCGATGCGTTGTTCGGCGAGGCGCTTTCACGCAAGATGGCGCTTGTCACCGGGAAGACGATGATGGACCGCAATGCGCTGCCCGAAGTGCATGACGACGCCACAACTGGCGGAATAGACTCGGAAAAACTCTATCAGGCCTGGCACGGCAAGGGGCGCTTGCGGTATGCCATTTCGCCGCGCTTTGCGATTACGTCAACAGAGGCGCAATTGAAAGTTTCTGGCGAGCTGCTCAAATCCTATCCCGACGCCATGATGCAAACCCATCTCTCGGAAAGTCCCGGTGAAATTGCCTGGATCAAAACCCTGTTTCCCAATGACCGCGATTATACGGCGGTCTATGAGCGTTTTGGGCTGGTGAAGGATCATAGCGTATTTGCCCATGGCATCCATTTGTCGGACAGCGAATGCCAGAGGCTGCATGAGGCGGGTGCCACCATCGCCCATTGTCCGACGTCGAATAATTTCCTGGGTTCCGGGTTGATGTCGATGAAGCATCTTGGGAAGAAGGAACGTCCGGTCTCCATCGCCTTGGCAACCGATGTCGGCGGCGGCACGAGCTATTCCATGCTGGCAACCCTCGGTGAAACCTACAAGGTTCAGATGCTGACGGGTTACAAGCCGAGTGCCTTGGAACTCTTTCGGCTCGCGACGCGCGGCAATGCGGAACGCTTGCGCCTTGACCATGAAATTGGCGCACTGGAGACGGGCAAGTTTGCAGATATTGTCGTGCTTGACCCCAAGGCCACGCCACTTCTGGCAGCACGGCAGGACCTGTCGCAATCGCTGGAAGACATGGTTTTCGCGCTGATGATCCTGGGCGATGACCGGGCCATTCGTGCTACCTATGTGGCGGGAGAGAAAGTTCATGACCGACCGGTCATCTGATTGCATTGGACGGGCTTCAAGCTAATCTGCTTAGATACCGGAGTATCCATTGCCAGGGTCAATATATGCGCACCGCAAAAAAGCCAAAACCTTCGAAGTTTGGAGTGAAAACAAGTTCCCGTGGCAAACGTCCCGGCCTGCGCGATGAATCGATCCATCTCGAATTATCGAGGGCTATAGTTGATCATCGCATCCCGCCGGGAACGGCCCTCCAGGAAGATGCGCTGTCGACCGCATTTGGAGTGAGCCGCACCGTTATTCGCAAAGTCCTGCAAAAGCTTGCCCATGAAAGACTGGTTGACCTTGCTCCCAACAAGGGTGCTACGGTGGCACGGCCATCGGCTGAGGAAGCGAAGGAGGTTTTTGATGCGCGACGGCTTATAGAGAAAATTCTTGTCGAGCGTGTTGTGGCCACAACTGATGACGCGAGCATTGATGGGCTGGGCAAGCTGGTCGCCGCTGAAAAACAGGCTTTTGATTCTGGCGACAAGACGCTGAGACTCAGCCTTTCGGGCGATTTTCACCGGCAACTTGCCAAGCTGGCTGGCAATAGCGTGTTGGATGACTTTCTCAATGAACTTATATCGCGGACGTCTCTAATCATCGCCTTGTATGAGTCTCCAGGCGCCGTTCCCTGTTCGCATGGCGAACACATGGAAATTGTTGGCGCCCTGAAACGCCGGGATGCAAAGAAAGCGGCGCAATTCATGGATCATCATCTTCAACATATTGAAGCCCAGATTGAGCTTTCCGAAGACTATATCCGCGTTGACTTCAATTCCATGTTCAGCAAGTCGAGCTAACGCGATAGTATCTTGCCGTTTGTCATCGCAGGCCGGGTTGGCGGAGAATAATTTTCAAGCTTCCCTTTGTAGGACTTGTGAAGCGGATAGGCGAGGTCGCCGCGCTTGCTTGTCTTAAGGCCTATTCCAACGAGCGCCTCGGCAAACTTTACAGCAGCCGCTACACCGTCGATCACCGGCACGCCAAGTTTTTCTTCGAGGTAGCGCGCAAGGTCCGCCATGCCGGCACAACCGAGCACTATGGCGCCAGACTTGTCTTCCAGGATTGCCTTTTTGCACTCCGCAAGAATGAGCGCACGGGCATTGGACTTTGGATTTTCAAGTTCAAGAACTGGCAGTTCGGTGGCGCGCACGCCGCGGCAGTGATGTTCCATGCCGTAATTCCGCACGAGATGTTCGGCAATGATCCTTGTACGATCAAGAGTCGTGACAATTGAAAAGCCTGTGGCAATGAAGCTTGCTGCATGCATAGCGGCCTCGGCTATGCCCAGCACAGGCCCGGTTGCGATTTCGCGCGCAGCAAGGAGGCCCGGATCACCGAAGCAGGCGATGATGTAGGCATCGGTTTCTTCTGCCTCGCCTTTGCGAATTTCATCAACAAGACCGACGATACTCATTGCTTCATCATAATGGCTTTCGATTGAAACAGCGCCGGACAGGGACGTTACCGCCACGATTTCAGTGCCTTGCGCCGCAACGGCGCGTGCTGCAGCAGCAATGGTTTCTGTCATTGAGACCGTGGTGTTCGGATTGATAAGCCTGATGCGCATGACTACCTCGTCTGGTCATTTATTCGGCAAATCCATGCCCTAAAAACGGGCTCCAGCCCAATTCCAGTGCAATTGTATACAATATTGTATTTTTTTATTGCATTCAAACTGAAATTGCGCAACATTAATCTTAGAGCGGTGAAAAAATAACAAGCTTGCGGGTCAAACAGGCGGTGCTGCTCACGAATTCACATGGGAACAACGTTCAACGAGGGAGACCTAATATGAGGATCATTTCAAATATGTCGCGTCGGGCATTGCTCGGCGTTATGGGCGCTGCGATTCTCGCGGCCACGCCAACCACGGGTTTTGCAGAGAATACAAAACTCAAGATCGGGTTTGTCGGAGTAACAAGTGGTCCGGCTGCTGCCTGGGGCACATCAAATGTGCGTTCCATGCAGACCCTTGCCGCCTGGTACAATGAATTGGGTGGCGTCAAGATCGGCGAGGTTACCTATGACCTCGACATTGTTACCTTTGACGACCAGAAGGATCCCAAGCGCGCCATCGCCGGCATGGAGAAGATGGCTCAGGAAGGTATCCACTATGTGGTGGGTCCAAACGTCGATGATGGCGCTGCCGCCGTCCGCCCCGTGGCAGAAGCCAATGGCATCATCTACTTCCCCTATGCCTTCCCGAAGACTCTTTATGAGAAACCCGCTTCCAACGCCGTGCTCGGCATGATCGCCAACTATCAGTCGGGCCCGGCGATTTACAAGTATCTCATGGAAAACAAGGGCGTGAAGAAGGTAGCCTTCGTGGCCGCCAACGAGTCCGATCCTTTGAGCCAGCGGGACGGTGGCGTTGCCGCTGCCAAGGCGCTTGGACTGGAAGTTGTCGCGCAAAACGACACTTATCAGAATGACACCCGCGATTTCTCGCCGGTTCTCACGCCAATCGTTGCACTCAAGCCTGACCTGCTCGTGCTTTCGGGCGTTGCTCCGGCAAATGCGCCGTTGCTCATCCGTGCCGCGCGCGAACTTGGCTATGAAGGCCTGATCTCAACCGAAACAGCCCAGGACGCCAAAGTGCTCGAAGAGGGTGCCGGTGAACTTGCCAACGGCTTCATCTCGGTTGGTGGGGCATCAACGCCGGAAATTGCGTCTGACCGGATGAAGGAATTCGTTGACCGCTACACAAAAATGTTTGGCGAATATAACGACGAGTCAAACACCAAGGTCTATGCCCTCGATTACATTCTTGAGACGCTGAAGGCCAATCCTGCCGCAATTACTAATGTCGAAGAATTCAAGACGACCATGGATACGTTCTCTGCCCCAAATCCCTATCTTAAAGGCGATGCAAAGCTGACTTATGTGGGCAGCACGTCCTTTGGCCAGAAGCGCCAGGTTGCGGTTCCGATGGTTGTGAACGAATACAAGGATGGCGTTTTCCAGACCTTGTTTGTTGGAACTGTTGACTAATCCGTAGATGCTCCCAAACTCATGAGGGCTTGGCATAATCCAAGCCCTCACTTTCTGTGACGTGAGACTGTATGGAACAGGTCATTGCCAACGGACTCTATCTCGGTGCCCAATATGCGCTGATTGCGCTTGGGCTTACCCTTATATTTGCCCTGATGAACGTGCTGAATTTTGCCCACGGCCAAATGTATGTGCTGGGCGGGTTCATCACTTACACCGTGTATGGCCAGCTTGGCCTTCCCTTTGTTGTCGCTTTGCTCGCTTCCGGAGCGACCCTGGCCGTCATCGGCGCCTTCATGGAGAAGTATCTCTTCAGGACCGTCATCAAGCGAAGCCACCGCGAAGAAAGCACGATGCTGCTCGCTGCGGCGACGGCCTTTTTCTTTGATGCGGTGATGCTTTTGATCTTTGGCGAAAAACAGCGGGGCGTGCCCAAGATCGTCAAGGGCGTCTTCAATACTGATGGGCTGATCATGCCCTATGACAGAATTGCCGTGGGCGCTTTGGCCATCGTCTTCATCGCGGCATTCATTCTCTATATGCAATACAGCAGGCCTGGCCGCGCCATGCGGGCCCTTGCCCAGGACCGCGTCGCGGCACAGCTCATGGGTGTTGCAGTCGAGCGCTATTCCATGATCGGCTTTGCCATGGGCGCAATGCTGGCAGGAATTGTCGGCGGCCTGCTCGTCACCATTACGGGCGTCAATTCCGGCATCGGCGGCCCTATTTCAATCAAGGCCTTTATGATGGTGATGATCGGCGGTGCCGGTGTTGTCGGCGGTGCTATTGCCGGCGGTTTTATCCTTGGCATGATGGAGTCGGTCGGCCTCACGGTACTGCGTGAATACGGCGATATCACCTATCTCGTCATATTCGCCGCCCTCATGGTGTTTCTCAGCATCCGACCCAATGGCCTGATGGGCAAGCCGTGGGGTTGATGGAAAAATGACAAGCGTTGCCAAAGTCGCGTCCATCTCCGTATTCCTGGTGATCGTCTTCATCCTCGTGCCGGCACTTATCGGAGCAACGGGACGGACGGATCTCTACTACACACTTACGTCTGTAGCACTCCTCAGTATCGCAAGTGCCGGCGTGTGGCTTACATTTTTTATTGGACGCATCAATATCGGGCAGGGCGCCTATGCGCTCATGGGCGGTTATGTGTCGGCCATTCTGGTTGTAAGTTATGGCGTGTCCTTCTGGCTCACGCTTCCGCTTGCAGGGCTTTTCTGCGCCGCAGCGAGCATCTTGATTGGCTACCCAATCCTGCGCCTGCGGGGGGTGTATTTTGCCATGGTGACCCTGGTGCTAACCGAGGTCGCGCGATTGCTGGCGCTGGCACTGCCAATCACTGGCGGTGCCAAAGGCATGACCAGCATTCCGCTTCCGGGTGCGCTTTCAGTTTTCGGAGTCACAATCATTCCGGATTTCGCGGGGATGCAGAGTCCCCGGCTCGCCTTCTACTTGCTGGCTGCTGCAATGATGGTGCTCTGCTTTGCCGCAATGTACCGCCTGGTCAATTCGCGTATCGGTAAACTCTGCCAGTCGCTGCAACAGAACGAGGAGCTTGCCTCGTCCATCGGCGTCAACATCGCCTACCTGCGGGTGATCGCCTATGCAATTTCATCTTTCTTTGGCGGCGTGGCGGGTGCGATTTTTGCCGCGATCTCGCAATCCATTTATCCCTCAAGCTTCACGGTGACTGACTCGGTCAACTTCATGTTGAATTGCTTCTTCGGCGGCCTCGGATATGTTTTCGGACCGATGCTTGGAACCCTTGTCCTCTATTTTGGCTGGGACTTGCTGTTCCAGACCGGGAAATTCCAGCTTCTCATCTATTCAACGCTGATGATCATCCTGATGCTGTTCCTGCCGAACGGACTTCTAAGTCTTGGCGACCTGATGCGGAAGCGGGGGTCAAGCAATGGTTGAACTTCTCCAGGTCTCTGGCCTCACCAAACGCTTCGGCGGTCTTGTCGCTGTAAACAATGTGTCCTTCACCGTGCGCGAGAAGGAGATACTCGCGGTCATCGGCCCAAATGGCGCCGGCAAGTCAACGCTTTTCAAACTTATCGCGTCCTTTCTCCGTCCGACTTCCGGTGAAGTGCTGTTCAAGGGTGAGCGCATCTCCGATCTCGCGCCCCACATCGCGGCCCGGAAAGGCATTGTCCGCACCTTTCAGGAGACGACCATTTTCAAGAACATGAGTGTTCGCGATAACGTTGTGATCGCCCATCATCTCAGATCGAAGGCCAGCCTTTTCGGTTTCTTTCTCGGAACCAAACTGGCGAAAGCGGATGAGCAGGCATTTGGCGTCTCGGCAGACGAGATACTTGAGTTTCTTGGACTCTCCTCGATTTCATCGGAAATTGCCAAGAACCTCCCCCATGGCCACTTGCGCGCCCTTGGCATCGCCATTGGCCTTGCCACCAATCCGACGATTCTGCTGCTCGATGAACCGTTCGCCGGGATGAACCATGACGAAACCATGAAGGCCGTGGCAATGGTGCGGCGGCTGCGCGAGCGCGGCCTGACGGTTCTGCTTGTCGAGCATGACATGCCTGCCGTCATGAAAATCTCAGACCGCATTGTGGTGATCAACTTTGGTGAAAAAATAGCTGAAGGCACACCTGCGGAAATACAAAGCAACGAAAAAGTCATCGAGGCTTATCTTGGCAGCGAGGACGAGGCGATTGGGCTTTAGATAATGAACCAGATCCTCAAATTCGCCGGTGTCGAACTCTATTATGATCACGTCTATGCGTTGAAGGGCGTGTCGATAGAAGTGAACGAGGGCGAGACCGTGGCCCTCATTGGGGCCAATGGCGCGGGTAAATCGTCGATCCTGCGGGCCATCACGGGCTTGCGGAAAATCAGGACTGGAGAAATCCACTACAGCGGAAAACGCATCGATGGCGTGAGCCCCGATGCGATCGTCAAGATGGGAATTGCCATGGTGCCCGAAGGGCGCCGTGTATTTCCCTATATGTCTGTCAGGGACAATCTTTTAATGGGTGCTTTCACCCGCTCTGACAAGGCGGAGATTGCAAGATCACTGGAAATGGTGCTCGGCCGTTTTCCGCGCCTCAAGGAACGCTATTCGCAGGCAGCTGGAACCATGAGTGGCGGCGAGCAACAAATGCTGGTGATTGGCAGAGCCCTGATGTCAAAGCCGCGGCTGCTCCTGCTTGATGAACCTTCGCTGGGCGTTGCCCCAAAACTGGTTCAGGACATTGCGCGCTCAATTGTGGCCATAAACCGCGATGAAAAAGTAAGTGTGTTGCTCGTCGAACAGAATTCACGTATGGCACTTCGGATTTCGCAGCGCGCCTACGCCTTGACGACGGGTGCGATTGCGCTTTCCGGCGTATCTGCCGAGTTGCTGAATGATGAACGAGTGAAGAAACTGTACTTGGGTGGCGAACTGTGAGCGAAAAGAAGCCCGACTATCCGCGTGACATGAAGGGTTACGGTCGTGCCATTCCCGATCCGAAATGGCCGGGTGGTGCGCATGTCGCCGTGCAATTCGTATTGAACTATGAAGAGGGTGGCGAGAATAACATCCTGCATGGCGACACGGCCTCTGAAGCGTTCCTGTCTGAGATAGTTGGTGCAAGCGCATGGCCGGGACAGCGCCACTGGAATATGGAATCGATCTATGAATATGGTGCGCGGGCTGGCTTCTGGCGGCTGTGGCGCATGTTCACCGGGCGGAAAATCCCGCTCACAATTTATGGCGTGGCGACTGCCCTTCAGCGTTCGCCAGAGCAGACGCGCGCCATGATCGAGGCGGGTTGGGAGATTGCAAGCCACGGTCTCAAGTGGGTTGAGCACAAGGACATGTCGGAGGAAGAGGAGCTCCGGCAGATCATGGAAGCAATTCGCATTCATACCGAGGTTACGGGTGAACGGCCGTTCGGCTGGTACACGGGCCGCTGCTCGATGAACACCCAGCGCCTGGTGAGCGAGGAGGGCGGATTTCTTTATTCATCAGACTCTTACGCCGATGATCTGCCCTATTGGGTGAAGAAGCATCTCATCATTCCCTATACGCTGGATGCCAATGACATGCGCTTTGCCACGCCGCAGGGTTTCAACACTGGCGAGCACTTCTATCAGTATCTGAAGGATTCATTCGACTGCCTATATGAGGAGGGGAAACGCGGCTCGCCCAAGATGATGTCAGTGGGGCTCCACTGCCGTCTTGCGGGCCGTCCTGGCCGCGCCTTGGGGCTGGCAAAATTCCTCGACCATGTACAATCCCACGACAAGGTCTGGATCGCGCGGCGCGTTGACATCGCCAAGCACTGGCACAAGAATTTTCCTGTTTAGACTTCGGGGAGCAACAAATACGGCGAGGTCGCGGGTTCTAGTTTGCGACGGTGATGACGACCTTGCCTTTCGCGCGCCCGGTCTCGACATAGGCCAGCGCCTCCCCGGTCTTTTCAAACGGGAACACCTTGTCGACGACCGGCCGGATCACGCCGGATTCGATCAGGGAGGTAATCTCACTCAACTGCTGGCCCTGCGCGCGCATGAACAGGAATGAGTAGAGAATGCCGAGCCTCTTCGCCTTTTTTCGGATGCCTCGGCTCAGCAAGCGCATGACCAATTTCAGGAACAGGTTCAAACCGAGGTCCCTGGCGAAAACTGGATCGGGCGGACCGGATATAGATATGAGTTGGCCACCAGGCTTGAGAACACCCAGAGATTTTTCGAGCGTCTTTGCATCCTGACTGTTCAAGACAACATCATAGTCGCGCAGAATTTTTTCGAAATCGTCCTTCTTGTAGTCGATAGCAACATCTGCGCCGAGGCTTTTCACCAAATCGATGTTCGCGGCGCTTGTTGTGGTCGCCACTGTTGCTCCTAAATGCTTGGCTAATTGAATCGCAAAGGTTCCAACGCCACCTGAACCAGCCTGGATGAAGACTTTTTGTCCTTTCTTCAGTTTGGCTACTTCAATCAGTGCCTGCCAGGCGGTCAACCCCACCAGCGGGACCGACGCCGCTTCCACCATGCTAAGTTTTTTCGGCTTCAACGCCACGTCAGATTCAGCAATAGCAATGAACTCGGCGAAGGTGCCGACGCGATGATCGCGGGGCCGCGCGTAGACCTCATCACCCACCTTGAAGCGCTTAACATTTGGGCCAGCCTTGACAACTGTTCCAGCTACATCGTGACCTAAAATGAATGGCGGACGGTAGGGCAGAAAAAGCTTGAACTCGCCATCGCGGATCTTGCTGTCCAGAAGATTGACACCTGCCGCATGAATTTGAACAAGAACATCATCAGCTCCCAAAGCGGGCTCCGGCATGTCGGCAAGGCGCAGGGCGCTTTTCTTTTTATATTTATCAACTACGAAGGCCTTCATGGGCTGTCTCCAAAATAAGTTAGAAGTTTTATTCAAGCCCCGAGGAAGGCAAGAGCCTTCGACACGAAGTCACCGTGGTTTTGGAATATCCCGCCATGGCCGGCGTCGTCGTAGATCACCAATTGCGCATTCGGAATGCGACGCGCCATATCTCTGCTGTTCACGGTTGGCACCATGATATCATGGTCGCCATTGGCAACCAGCACCGGGATACGAATACTGCCCAGATCTTGTGGTGTTTGTTTGCCCCACGCATGAATTGCTTTCAGCTGCCGTAGGAATGCACCGAATGATGGCTCTTTGTCCCGGTTCTGCTTGCGCTCTGTTATTCTTTCCAAAAAGGCTTTCGCAGCGCGGCGTCCATTGTTGGTTGAGGTGAAGAACAAATAGAACTTCGGATCGCGCCTGGTGAGCAGGCCTTTGATAATCAGCGGCCAAGACACCCGTCCGACATTTCTGATCCCAGTACCACCTGCAGGGCCAGTGCCCGTCAAGATCAGCTTTCGGATCAACCCCGGTGCTTTCAGTGTGACATCCTGCGCCACAAACCCACCAAGGGAAAAGCCCAGCAAGTCAATTTTTTCAAAACCCAACGCGCGAACAAAGGCAATCGCGTCCCGCGCCATTTCGTCAATAGTGACGGGAGCTGTTCCACCCGTGACTCCCATGCCGCGGTAGCTGGCTGCGATGACGCGGTGCTTGGCTGCGAGGCCGTCAACGATATTCGGATCGAAATTGTCCAGCACTGCCCCCCAATGATTGAGCATGATGACAGGCACACCGCCCCGGGGGCCCAAGTCGCGGTAAGCAAATTCGGTGCCCGCAATGTTGATCGAGAGATTGGGCGCCTCGGTGTATGAAGCGAAATTTCTGGAAGTAATTGTCATTTGACTAAGCCAATCCAAATTGTTTGCGCAATGTTTTGTCGAAGAGAGATCGCGGCAGGAAACGGCGGGCAAACGATGTTTGCCGCGCGGCCTTGCCTGAGGGGTAGCGCAGCCGGGGAACCCGGTCCTGCGCCGCCGTCACGATGGTGGCCGCGACATCCTCCGCCGTGTCTCCTGCTGCCATGGCTACGTCAAACGCCGCGCGATATCGGGCCAGTGTCTGGCCATAGGCCGCGACCGGACGGTCGCCTTGGGGAGAGTTGGCCTCGATCGAGGTCTTCGTGGCCCAGGGCTCGATCACGGCGACGCGGATGCCGAACTGGCGTACTTCGTGATCCAGCGATTCCGAATAGCCCTCGATAGCGTGCTTGCTGGCCGCATAATAGGCACCGAACGGGCCCGGTATCAGCCCCAGAACCGAGCCAATGTTCAGGATTCGGCCAGTGCCCCGCTGGCGCATGATCGGCAGAACCGCATTGGTTACCCGCACGACGCCCAGAAAATTGGTGTCGAACAGCGAGCGCACCTGATCGACCGAACTTTCCTCGGCCGCCCCGGACAGCGCATAACCGGCATTGTTGACAAGCAGGTCAATGCGACCCGCTTCGCCCAATACGTCATCGACCAACTTCGCTACGGACGCGTCGCTGGTCACGTCGGCCGTCAGCATCGTGATGCCGTCGAAGCTCTGAGGGACGGATTTGCGGCTGGCTCCAAAGACGCGGTAGCCCGCGTCCCGAAGCGCTTCGGCGGTCGCCCGGCCGATGCCTGTGGATGCTCCTGTGACGAGTGCCACGCCACGATTAGATTTGGTCATAGTCATTTTCCTTCTGATTAAGCTTGAATTGCGTTGGGAGCCGTGTTACTATCGTTTCGATACTTAGTCAATATCAAAATGGTAGTGACATGAAAAATAGTTCTGAAGCCACCTGTCCCATCGCGCGCAGCGTCGCCTTTGTCGGCGACGCGTGGAGCCTATTGATCCTTCGGGACGCGAATTTGGGTCTCACCCGCTTCGATGAATTTCGCAAAAGCCTGAACATTGCGCCGACCATCCTGACGCGGCGCCTGGCGACGCTGACGGAGGAAGGCCTGCTGGAAAAGCGGCGCTACTCGGAGCGGCCGCCGCGTGAAGAGTACCTGCTGACCGCCGCCGGACGGGATTTCCTGCCGGTGCTGTTCATGATCGGCGACTGGGGACGCAAATACCGTGGCGGCGGCAAGCTGACGCGGTTCGTGGACGCCGAGACTGGAAAAGAAATCCAGCCGGTCGCCGTGGATGCCGCAACCGGAGCCAAGATTGGCACTCGCCCAATTCAGGTCGTAGCTCCCGAATAGCTTCGAAATCCATGTAAGATCACACTCTAACGCGTCGTGAATGCCACGAAGCGGCGGGCGAGGGCGGTTGCGTCGTTGCGCATGAGGGAATGCACGTCTGCCGTGGGGCTGGAGCCGATGATGTCGAGATATTTTACCTTGGCGGCGCTGTTGCGCCCGACTGTTTCGGGTACGAAGCCGATGCCGAGGCCGGCGGAGACGAGGCTTACGACCGAAAAGGATTCCACAACCTGCTGGATGATGCGTGGGGCAAAGCCTTCCTGAACGCATATGGATTGAAGATGTGTTGCGAAAGCTGAATCCGGCAGGCGGTAGAAGACAAAGTTCTCATCCCTGAGCGATGCAATGCGCACGGATTTGCGGCTTGCTAGCTTGTGCCCCGGCGGCACGATCAGCCCCACTTTCTCCCGCCATGCCCGGGTTACAAGAAAGTTTTTTTCTTCAGGCGCAAACCGGAGGAAGCAGGCATCAACGCGGTGCAGCTCAAGGCGTTCGATCTGTTCCTTGGGCGACAGTTCGTGAATGATGACTTCGACGTTCTGGTTTTCGGCCTTGAAGGCGGCGATCGCGGTGGAGAGCCCGGAAAACAGAACGGAGCTGGTTGCCGCCACATTAAGGATGCCGGTGGTTCCGCGGTCGATAGCCTTGACCTCGTCTGCGGCCTGCTGGGCCTGGGCCAGCATGGCTTCGGCATGCCGGCGGAAAACCTGGCCCGCCGCCGTCAATGCAACGCTGCGGCTGTGGCGGTCAAACAGCCTGACAGAAAGTTCGCGCTCCAGATCGGCAATCTGCTGGCTGAGTGGTGGTTGCGACATGTTAAGCCGTTTCGCAGCAACGGTGAAATTCAGTGTTTCCGCAAGGGCCAGAAAGTATCGGATATGCCGGAGTTCCATATGTTTAACCTCTAGATCAAGCTTAACAATATATTGGACCTTTTGATGATTTGGCGCAAATATTGATTAATTCTTGAGGGAGGCAAGCCATGCCAAAGATGACTGCTGCCGAAGCCGCCGTTCGCATTCTGGAACTGGAGGGGGTGCGCCATGCCTTTGGCGTTCCCGGTGCCGCCATCAATCCGTTTTATGCGGCGATGCGCCCGCGCAATATCATCGGCCATATGCTGGCCCGCCATGTGGAGGGGGCCTCCCATATGGCTGAAGGCTATACGCGGGCCAAACCCGGCAATATCGGGGTTTGCCTTGGTACATCGGGGCCAGCGGGAACCGATATGATTACCGGGCTTTATTCGGCGTCAGCCGATTCCATTCCGATATTGTGCATCACGGGCCAGGCGCCACGGGCGCGGCTTTACAAGGAAGATTTTCAGGCTGTCGACATTGAATCGATTGCCAAGCCCGTTTGCAAGTGGGCGGTTACGGTGCGGGAGGCCGCGCAGGTTCCCGGCACATTCCAGCACGCATTTCATTTGATGCGTTCGGGCAGGCCGGGGCCGGTGCTGATTGATCTGCCCTTTGACGTGCAGATGAGCGAGATCGATTTTGATCCCGAAACCTACCAGCCCCTGCCGGTTTACAAACCTGCCGCGTCGAGGGCGCAGATTGAAAAGGCGCTTGCCCTGCTTAATGCAGCCGAGCATCCGCTTATTGTGGCCGGCGGCGGCATCATCAATGCCAATGCGTCTGACCTCCTTGTGAAGTTCGCCGAAATCACTGGCGTTCCAGTCGTTCCGACCTTGATGGGTTGGGGCACAATTCCTGATGATCACCCGCAGATGGTGGGCATGGCGGGGCTTCAGACGAGCCACCGTTATGGCAATGCAACGGTGCTGGCCTCCGACCATATTCTCGGCATCGGCAACCGCTGGGCAAACCGGCACACGGGGACTATTGAGGTTTACACCAAGGGCCGCACTTTCACCCATGTCGATATCGAGCCCACGCAGATAGGCCGTGTGTTCAACGCGGATTACAGCATCGCGTCGGATGCGAAATTTGCCCTTGAGCTCTTCGTAGACGTTGCAACCGAAATGAAAAAGAAGGGCAAGCTGAAGGACCGCTCGGCCTGGCTTGCCGAATGCCGTGAGCGCAAGAAGACCATGCTTCGCCGCACGCATTTTGACGATGCGCCGATCAAGCCGCAGCGGGTTTATGAGGAAATGAACAAGGCCTTTGGCCGGGATACGACCTATGTGAGCACGATCGGTCTGTCACAGATTGCGGCGGCGCAGTTCCTGCATGTTTACAAGCCCAGGGGCTGGATCAATTGCGGGCAGGCGGGCCCCTTGGGCTGGACAATTCCGGCGGCAATTGGAGTTCGCGCGGCCGACCCAACTTCGCCAATTGTTGCGATTTCCGGCGACTATGATTTCCAGTTCATGATTGAAGAACTGGCGGTGGGGGCGCAATTCAAGGTTCCTTACATCCATGTGCTGGTGAATAACGCCTATCTCGGTTTGATCCGCCAGAGCCAGCGCGGTTTCAACATGGATTATTGCGTGCAGCTCTCATTTGAGAATATCAATACGCCGGAGCTTGGAAGCTATGGTGTCGATCATGTTAAGGTAGTTGAGGGGCTGGGCTGCAAGTGCCTCAGGGTTACGAAACCGGAAGATATCCTGCCGGCATTTGAAAAGGCAAAGAAACTGTTGAAGGAATTCAGTGTGCCCATCGTGGTTGAAATCATTCTTGAGCGCGTTACCAATGTTGCCATGGGAACCGATATCGACAAGGTCAATGAATTCGAGGATCTTGCCTTGAGCGCGAGCGACGCGCCGACTGCAATTGCCTTGCTCGATTAGGGAGACAGGAGATGCCAAAATTTTGCGCCAATCTCTCCATGCTGTTTGGCGAGCATGATTTTCTGGGGCGGTTTTCCGCCGCCTCAAATGCAGGCTTTGCGGGCGTTGAATATATCGGTCCCTACGCCTTTCCAAAGGAACAGGTGGCCGAGATACTTCATGCCAACAATCTGAAACAGGTGCTCTTCAATCTTCCCGCCGGAAACTGGGATGGCGGCGAGCGCGGAATTGGCTGCCTGCCGAACAGGGTTGGCGAGTTTCAGGATGGCGTGGGTAAAGCCATTGATTATGCCAAGGCACTGGGTTGCACCATGATCAACTGCCTTGCTGGCATTCTGCCCGGTGATGTGACGCGGCGAACGGGCTACACCACGCTGGTTTCCAATCTTTCCTTTGCGGCAACGGCGATGAAGAAGGAAAATATCCTGCTCATTGTCGAGCCGATCAATTCCTACGACATTCCGGGATTCCTCCTGAACCGTTCAAAAGAGGGCATTGAAGTCATCGATGATGTGGGTTCCGACAATCTCAAACTTCAGTATGATGTTTACCACATGCAGCGCATGGAGGGCGAACTTGCGACGACGCTCACAAGACTCATGCCGCGTATCGGGCATATTCAGATTGCCGATAATCCGGGACGCCATGAACCTGGCACTGGTGAAATCAATTACCCGTTTATTCTCAAACTGATTGACACACTGGGCTATGATGGATGGGTTGGCTGCGAATACAAGCCGAAGGGGAAAACGGCTGAAGGGCTTGGCTGGATAAAAGAATTAAGTTCATGAGGAGTTCCAAATGAAAATCGGTTTTATCGGTCTTGGCATCATGGGTGCTCCCATGGCTGGCCATCTGCTGGCGGCGGGCCACGAGCTTTTTGTCAACACGCATGGAGTTCCACCGAAAGCTATCACCGATGCGGGCGCCAAGGTTTGCACCACCGGCACAGCGGTCGCGACGAATGCCGATGTCATTATCATCATGGTGCCGGACACGCCGGACGTTGAGAAGGTGCTTTTTGGCAAGGATGGTGTGGCCAGCGGACTTGGCAAAGGCAAAATCGTGGTGGACATGAGTTCCATCTCGCCGATTGCCACGAAAGATTTCGCGGCTCGCGTGAATAAGACAGGCGCCGAATATCTTGATGCGCCGGTTTCCGGCGGCGAGGTAGGTGCCAAGGCCGCTTCGCTTACGATCATGGTGGGCGGGCCCGAAGCGGCTTTTGAACGGGTGAAGCCGCTGTTTGAAAAGATGGGCAAGAATATCACCCTTGTTGGTGGAAATGGTGATGGGCAGACCACGAAAGTTGCTAACCAGATCATTGTTGCATTGACCATTGAAGCGGTGGGCGAGGCGCTGCTTTTTGCCTCAAAAGCCGGAGCTGATCCGGCCAAGGTGCGGCAGGCGCTGATGGGCGGTTTTGCGGCTTCTCGCATTCTGGAAGTCCATGGCGAACGCATGGTGAAGCGCACTTTCAATCCGGGCTTCCGCATTGAGCTGCACCAGAAGGACCTTAATCTGGCGCTTGCGAGTGGCCGGCAAATGGGGGTGGCGCTTCCCAATACGGCCACGGCGCAGGAACTTTTCAATGCATGTGTCGCAAATGGACATGGCAAATTGGATCATTCGGCTTTAGTGAAGGCCCTTGAATTGCTGGCCAATCATGAGATTGGACAAAACCACAAGAGTTGATTCCATGACGCCCGAAGCAACGCGCTTGTTCTTGCGGTCCATGTTTGATGCTGCGGTTGCGGCAGCCATGCCGGAGCAGTGCGTGCCGCAGAATTTGCCCCCTAAGCCCAAGGGCCGGACGATTGTTGTGGGAGCCGGCAAGGCATCGGCGGCCATGGCACATGCTTTTGAGAAGGCTTGGGACGCCCCGGTCGAAGGCCTGATTGTCACGCGCTATGGCCATGTGGTGCCGTGCGAGTATATTGAAATTGTGGAAGCGGCCCACCCGGTTCCCGATGATGCGGGCACAAAAGGCGCGCGGCGGATGCTCAGCATGGTGCGGGGACTTTCGCCCGATGATCTGGTCGTTGCCCTGATTTCCGGCGGCGGTTCCGCGCTGCTCAGCCTTCCGGCGGAAGGCATTTCGGCCGAGGAAAAACGTGCCGTGAACCGGGCTTTGCTCAAGAGCGGTGCGCCAATTTCGGAAATGAATTGCGTGCGCAAGCATCTTTCGGCCATCAAGGGCGGAAGGCTTGCGGCGGCCGCCTATCCGGCGCGTGTTGTTAGTCTGGTGATATCTGACGTTCCCGGAGATGATCTCGCGGCTGTTGGTTCCGGCCCCACGGTTGCCGATCCAACCACTTTTGCTTATGCACGCTCCATCATTGCTAAATACAATATCGCTGCACCGCCTGCTGTCATCCGCCATCTCGAAAGCGCCATTGAGGAAACGCCGAAACCCGGTGACTATCGTCTGGCGAATGTGGAGACCAGGCTCATTGCCTCGCCGCAAAAGTCGCTGGAAGCCGCCGCGGCAATCGCGCATGCACAAAGCATCACGCCAATTGTTCTTGGCGATTCCATTGAAGGAGAAGCGCGCGAGGTTGGATTTGTAATGGCGGGCATTGCCTTGCAGGCGCGGCGTTTCAAGCAGCCGCATCCGCCGCCTTGCGTATTGATTTCAGGGGGTGAGACAACCGTGACTGTGCGGGGTTCCGGGGCTGGCGGGCGCAATGTGGAATTTTTGATGGCGCTGGCGCTGAAGCTTGATGGCACGCCGAAAATTACCGCACTTGCTGCAGACACGGACGGCGTTGATGGCGCGCGCGAGGTGGCGGGTGCATTTGTCACGGCTGATACGCTGCTTAGGGCGCGGGCCAAGGGCATTGATCCCTGGGCTTCGCTTTCCAACAATGATGGCCATGGTTTTTTTGAAAGCCTGGGTGACCAGATCATCACCGGGCCCACGCTCACCAATGTCAATGATTTCCGCGCCGTTTACATAGAATAAGGACCAGAGATGACAGACCGCACCTATTATGCGCCCCATGGCGGATTGCCACCGCAGACCGCGCTACTGACGGACAGGGCGGTTTTCACCGAGGCCTATGCGGTTATCCCCAAGGGGGTGTTGCGTGACATTACGACGAGCTATCTGCCGTTCTGGGAAAAGACGCGGGCCTGGGTGCTGTCGCGGCCGCTGTCCGGATTTGCCGAAACTTTCTCGCAATACATCATGGAAGTGAAACCTGATGGTGGCAGCGACAAGCCTGAGCCTGATCCCCATGCTGAAGGTGTGTTGTTCGTGGTGGAAGGCGAGCTGAACCTCACGCTTTCTGGAAAATCACACATTATGCAGCCCGGTGGCTATGCCTTCATTCCTCCGGGGGCGAAATGGAGCGTGAAGAACACCGCCACGCAACCCGTGCGTTTCCATTGGATCCGCAAGGCTTATGAATTTGTCGAGGGGCTTGGCATTCCGGAAGCCTTCGTGGTGAATGAAAAGGACATCAAGCCCATTCCCATGCCGGATACCAACGGCGTTTGGGCGACGACGCGCTTTGTCAGCCATGATGACATGCGCCATGACATGCATGTCACGATCGTTACGTTCGAACCCGGCGGCGTCATTCCCTTTGCCGAGACCCATGTGATGGAGCACGGGCTTTATGTGCTCGAAGGCAAGGCGGTTTACCGGCTCAACCAGGATTGGGTTGAAGTGGAAGCGGGCGATTACATGTGGCTGCGCGCCTTTTGCCCGCAGGCCTGCTATGCGGGCGGGCCGGGCCGGTTCCGCTATCTTCTCTACAAGGATGTGAACCGCCACATGAAGCTCGGTGGCAAATGAAAATCGAGCCGCTGACGAAAGCGTCTTTCGCACCGTTCGGCGATGTCATTGAAATCGAAGGTGCTACGCATTATCCGATCAATCAGGGTTTTGCCGAGCGTTTCAATGATCTGGCCCGGGTTGATGTGGGCGAAGTCAACATCAGTATTGTCAGCGCCAATCCGCGGCCAAAGCCCATTGCGCTGAAGCTCATGGAGCGGCATCCGCTGGGCAGCCAGATTTTCTATCCCCTGCAGGACAGGCCCTGGCTGGTTGTCGTGTGCGTGGAGCCGCAGGACGCCAAGAGTTTCCGCGCTTTCAGGGCCACGGGCCGTCAGGGCATCAATTATGCCCGCAACACCTGGCACTTTCCGTTGCTTGTGCTGGAGGACGGGAGTCGCTTCCTTGTTGTGGACCGTAAAGGTCCGGGCACCAATCTGGAAGAAGTGTGGATTGATGAAATAAGGTTGGACCTGCCGTAAATTTGTGGTTCAAATGCCCAAAATTTAATGGGAGGTCCACGTGCTCAAGTCGCTCGATCCATTACTGAATGCCGATGTTCTCTACGCCCTTCGCGCCATGGGGCATGGCGATGACCTGATCATCTGCGATACGAATTTCCCGGCGGATTCCGTCGCCAAGCAAACGGTGCATGGAAAGCTTCTGCGCATTGACGGAGTGAGTGCGGCGCGCGTTGCAAAAGCGATTTTGTCGGTGATGCCGCTCGACAGTTTTGTCGACAAGCCGGCAGGGCGCATGGAAATTGTCGGCAAGCCCAATGAGGTGCCGCCGGTGCAGGCGGAAGTGCAGGCCGAGATCGACAAGGCGGAGGGGCGCTCGTGGCCCATGGGTTCCATCGAGCGCTTTGCCTTTTATGATCTGGCAAAGAAAGCCTATTGCGTGATCCAGACGGGCGAGACGCGGTTTTATGGCTGCTTCGTGTTCAAGAAGGGTGTCATTCCGCCGAGTGCTGCATGACCAAGCCACGCATTGCGATTCTTGGAATCTTTGTTGCCGACCTGGCGTTTCGGGCCAAGCGCCTGCCCGTCATGGGCGAAACGCTTTTGGGCCAGGGCTTTGCCATGGGTCCCGGCGGCAAGGGATCGAACCAATCGGTTGCGGCGGCAAGGGCCGGCGGCAACGTCAGTTTCATCGCCAAGCTTGGCCGCGACTCCTTTGGCGATATTGCGCTCAAGACATGGGCCGCCGATGGCATCGATACATCCCAGGTTTTGATTTCGGAAACATCGCCCACGGGCGCCGCCTTCATCTTTGTGTCGAGCGAGACGGGCGACAACGCCATCATCGTGGAAGCCGGAGCCGCGGGCACGCTCACCGCCGATGATGTGTCCGCGGCGGAAAAGGCCATATCCGGCTCGACAGGTTTTTGTGACGCAGCTTGAAACAGCCGTTGCCGCGAGCCGGCGCGGGTTGGAACTGGCGCGCAAGCATGGGGTGATCACGGTTTTCAATCCGGCACCCTGCGGCGAAAATCGACCCCGCGATTTATGCCCTTTGCGATTATGTCACGCCGAATGAAACCGAGGCTGCGGAAATAACCGGCGTGCCGGTCAATACGGTTGATGAGGCGCGAAAAGCCGGCGATGCGCTTTTGAAATTGGGTGCGAAGAACGCGCTCATCACATTGGGTGCGAACGGTGCGCTGCTGCACGGGCAGGGACAATCGGTGCATGTGCCGACCTACAAGGTGAAAGTCGTGGAAACGACAGGTGCTGGCGATGCATTCAATGGGGCCTTTGCCGTTGCCATTGGTGAGGGCCGCGCGCCGGTTGAGGCCATGCGCTTTGCCTGTGCGTGCGCGGCGCTATCGGTGACCAAGGCGGGTACGGCCCCTTCGATGCCGATGCGGGGTGAGATTGACGCGCTGGTGGCCAAAGGGAACTAGATGGCCAGGATCGTTTATGAAATGATGACGTCTCTCGACGGCTACATCGAAGGGCCGGATGGAGACATTGCCTTGCCGGTCCCCGAAGGTGAGTTGCACCGGCATTTCAACGACATGATGAAACAGATCTCGATCGCGCTCTGCGGGCGCCGGATGTATGAGATGATGCGCTTCTGGGACAGCCCGGACCGGGAGACCAGTGCTTCGGAGGTTGAGCGGGATTTTGCCCGCGCCTGGCAAGAGACCCCGAAGATCGTGTTTTCGACGACGCTTCGGGAGGTTGGACCGAATGCCCGGCTGGTGAACGGCGATGCCGAGAACGTGGTAAGGTCTCTTAAGTTGGAAACGGAGGGCTATGTCAGCGTCGCCGGTGCCGATCTTGCCGCGCATCTTGCACGAGCAGGTCTCATCGACGAGTACCGGCTCTACATGCATCCGGTCGTGCTGGGCGGCGGCAAGCCGTACTTCCAGTCTGGCCTGTCGCTGACGTTGAAGCCGCTTGGCACGGAAAGCCTTCCCCAGGGCGTGACGCTGCTGCGCTACGCACCTGTCGCTTGAGGCTCGCGATATTGATTCTTCGCTCCCGTCGTATTAGAAAAATGCCTTAAATTGGGAGCAGGGATAT
Source organism: uncultured Alphaproteobacteria bacterium (assembly GCA_963766425.1). GTDB lineage: Bacteria > Pseudomonadota > Alphaproteobacteria > Rhizobiales > Aestuariivirgaceae > Aestuariivirga. The sequence goes on along the minus strand of CAVYAB010000019.1, from coordinate 384,941 downwards.
CAATGCCGATTACACGCCGCGCGCTGCTGACGTCCGTGTTTTTTGCCGGGTTCGTTCCCAGCTCCCGGGCGCTTGCGCTTGAGGGCGAGCCCTTTCCGGTCAAGGAATCCGAAGCGAAGGCGGTTGCCTACAAATTTCAGCGGCGCGAGATGGAGTATAATACGCAGGAGCCCCCGGGTACCATCGTCGTCGATCCGAAGCATCGCTTTCTCTACCATGTGTCAGGAGGCGGCATGGCAATGCGCTATGGCGTCTCAGTGGGCAAATCGACCAAGGCGTGGTCTGGCGAGGCGGTCATCAAGCGCATGGCAAAATGGCCGGTATGGGTTCCAGCACCCTATCACCTTGAGGAAAAGCCATCGCTTTCCCAATACATCAATGGCATGCCGGGAGGCCCCGACAATCCGATGGGAGCGCGCGCCATGTATCTCTATCAAGGCGAAGTCGACACGATCAACCGCATCCATGGCGCGGCCACGCCAGCCCAAATCGGGAGCAAGAAAACGGCGGGATGCATCGGCATGCTGAATATCGACATCATCCACCTCTATGACCGCGTGGCGGTCGGAACCCGCGTGGTGATGCTGGGCTAGGAGGGGATGGCGGCCAAGACGGGCATGCTAATGTCTTTCGGTTTTTCATGCCTCACACAGAATAAACCCGCCAAAAAAGCGTCCCATAACGGCACAATTTCTGGAATATGGGAACCTTTGCCGCACTCAGGGATTGTGTAGACAACCCCACGAGGCAATGCCCATGAATTTCAGCGGAGACAACGCGTATCGCGCACGAGCCGAGTATTGTACACATCTGGCCAATTTGACCAAAGACGCCGTATTAAAAAAGCACTGGGATGACTTAGCCGACAATTGGATGGCTTTGGATGCTAACATCTTGGACCGACCGGAAAGCTGACGTTCCCTAAAGCTGATCTTTGCTCGATGTTTCCGGATCGTAGCAACCGTCCTTATCCATGGATGAACGAGCATCGGCATGCTGAATATCGACATCATCCACCTCTATTACCGCGTGGCGATCGGAACCTGCGTGGTGATGTTGAGTTAGGAGCTGGACTGGTAAGGTCTGACGCTGGCAAACGAACGGCAAAAGACGTAGGTTGGAGAAACGGCAGGATCGAGGTGATACCATGGTATCTGCGAAACGAGTGCTTCTCCTTGTGCTCCTCATTTTGTGCTTCGCTTCGATCCCGAGCATTCCGTCGGGCGCGAGCGACCTGACTGAAGCTTTGAAGTTGAGAGACGTTGCGAAGGTCCGCAGTCTTCTCGCGGCAGGGGCCGATGCGAATGAAAAGGTCCGAGGCGATTACCCCCTCAATATTGCAGCGACCACTGGACCGGCCGAAATGGTTACCATTCTGCTTGAGGCGGGGGCGAGCCTTGAGCAGCCAGGGCGCGACGGCTTCCATCCGCTGCACAACGCGGTCATTTTCGGGGGCAAGGACATCGTGGCGCTGCTGATCCAGAAGGGGGCGGTGGTCGATGCCAAAGAAAAGTGGGGCCGCACGCCGCTTCTCAGTTTCGCGGCCACGGGCGGCAGCGACATTGAAATCGCCAAGATGCTGCTGGCAGCCGGAGCCGATCCGGGAATCGTAAGTGCAAAAGATGATGACAATTATGCGGTCCTCCACTACGCCGCAGAGACCGGGAACCTCAAACTGGCTGAATTGCTGATAGCAGCAAAAGTAGACGTGAATTACAGGAACCCCGACGGCGATGCCGCACTCCATTTCGCAATAGAGACCAATCGCTTGGAAATTGTGCGGACGCTCATTGCCCACGGAGCGGACGTCAATATGGCCAACAGGAGAGGCCAGAGCCCTTTGTTTATTGCCGGACGGAACCCTGAGATGCAGGGGTTACTGGTTGCGGCCGGAGCAAAATGATTGCCTCGTGGAGTTGAGACCATGACATCCACTAAACGTTTTTGGTTGCTTGTGTCTTTCATTTTGAGCCTGGCCTTTGTCGGAAGCGCGCCGTTAAGCGCGAGTGACCTGACCGAAGCTCTGAAGCTGAGAGATGTTGCTCAGGTCCGCAGCCTTCTGGCGGCAGGTGCGGATGTAAATGAAAAAGCTCATGGCAATTACCCCCTCAATATTGCAGCCGTTTATGGACCTGCCGATATGGTCGCCGTTCTGCTTGACGCCGGAGCGGACATTGAAAAACCAGGTCGCGATGGCTTGCATCCGCTGCACAACGCGGTCGCCATGGGGCACAAAGATGTCGTGGCGCTGTTGCTCCAGAAAGGGGTGGTGGTTGGGGCCAAAGACAAAAAGGGGCGTACGTCACTCAACTATTTCGCCGCCACCGCTGGCAGTGACATTGAGATCGCGCGAATGCTGCTGGCCGCCGGAGCCGATCCGGACATCGAGGATGTGGATCGGTGGACAGCTCTCAACTACGTCGCCCGATACACCGGGAACGTCGAACTGGGTAAGTTGCTGATAGCGGCTCACGCAGACGTCAATCACAGAAAAGACAATGGCGAGTCCCCTGTCGGCACCGCAACCTTTCATATGCACTATGAATTTGCAAAACTGCTGATCGCTGCCGGGGCGGACGTCAATCTGGCGGACAAGGATGGCAAGACGCCCCTTTCTTACCTAAGTGACGTTGCGATGCGGCAGTTGTTGATTGAGGCTGGTGCGAAATGATTGCCTAGCCGATGAAAGCCAGCGCTTCACGGCCGCGTGTCTGGGTGGAGTATCGTGTGACGAGACCCGAGATAGGGTTGACGCTTCGTTAAAAAAGCCATCCCGCTTGGCAGGAAGTCCCGATATGGAACGTTCAAGGGTTTTGCTCGGGCAGGTAGAGTAGAATTGTAGAGGTCGTTTTAATCAGCCGTGGGGAAATTTGGCCTAAAATCCCACCGACAGCTGATTTTACTCCAAGCTGGCACAAAAAACGGTCCCGGTATTATATGCAGCACCACCGAGGCCGTTTTTTTATGGGATTGCATATCGCCAAATATCCGCAAGTCTGGCAGTGCGTCTAGCCTATGAAGCCCGTTATGCCTGAAATAAACCCTGCGCACTTCGCGGGCCTGCGAACGGATGGACAGCTGCTCTGCATTCACCGAAAGGTGCTTCGAGGGCCGCTTGCCGCGGCCACCTTCAGCATGAGGGAAAATGTTTGCTTCAGCCGCCCGGGATACGGGGCAGGAGATAGATTTCGGCGTCGGGGGGAAGGGGCTGGTCCCAGGTGTCGCGGTAAATTCTGCCGTTGATGGATACGGCGATGCCGCGCTGGAGGTGGGGTTCGAAGCCGGGATAGTCCTCGCCCAGTTTCTTGAAGAGTTCGCGGATATTTTTTGCCTCGACAGAAACAGAGGGCGCTCCGCCGACAATCGGCCTGAGCGCCCCCCAGAGATGAACTTCAACCATCGCTAGTTTTTAAGTTCTCCGATTGCTTTCAATATGCGTGGCGGTGACATGGGAATATGGGTCATGCGCACGCCCACCGCATTCGACACAGCATTGGCCACGGCCGCGAGCGGCGGCACGATCGAGGTTTCACCAACACCGCGCACGCCATAGGGGTGGTTGGGGTTGGGGATTTCAAGGATCATCGTGTCAATGAAGGGCAGATCCGAGCAAACGGGAATGCGGTAGTCGAGGAAGCCCGCATTCTGCAGGCGGCCGTCCTTGCCATAGATATATTCTTCGTTGAGGGCCCAGCCAATTCCCTGGGCGGCACCGCCCTGATACTGGCCTTCCACATAGGTGGGGTGAATGGCTTTGCCCGCATCCTGGATGACCGTGTAGCGCTTCACTTTCGAGGCGCCGGTTTCAGGATCGACTTCGATGTCGCAGATATGCGTGGCGAAGGAAACGCCGGCACCATCGGCCACCATTTCATTATGGCCGGCGATGGGACCGCCGGTATTGCCGGCGGCTGCGGCGATTTCCTTGATGGACAGCGGCGGGAAGTTTCCGGCGTTGGTGCCTGCCGGTTTGGCGTGGCCATCTTCCCAGACGACGGCGTCTTCCGGAATGTCCCACATCTTCGCGGCGCGTTCGCAGAGAACCTTGATGGCGTTGCGGGCCGCACCGATGGTTGCCATGCCGGACGAGAAGGTGCCGCGGCTGCCATCGGTCATGTCGTTGTGACCGAGAGATGATGTATCGGCAACGACGACGCGAACCTGCTCGTAGGGAATGCCAAGCTCTTCCGCACACATGAGGCCAATGGAAGCGCGCGAGCCGCCAACGTCAATGGTGCCAACGGCCAAAGTAACCGATACCATCCGGCGTCACGTTGAGATCGACACAGGTCTGGCCGCCGAAGTTGAACCAGAATCCGCAGGCCATGCCGCGGCCCTGGTTCTTGCCGAGTGGGGCTTTCATGTGGGCATGGTTTTTTGCGGCAGCAAGCGTGGCGCCAATGCCGATGGGGCCATAGACCGGACCATAGGACGACTTGGTGCCTTGCTTGGCGGCATTCTTGATGCGGAAATCAACCGCATCCATGCCGATCTTGTGGGCCAGTTCGTCAATGGCGCTTTCCACGGCAAATGCCGCCATGGGTGCCGATGGGGCGCGATAGGCCGCGACTTTGGGCCGGTTGACGATGACTTCAACTGCTTCCGACTTGACGTTCTTCAAGTCATAGCAGGCAAAGGCGGTCTGCGATCCAAAGTCTGCCCAGGTCGACGGAAACGCGCCGCCCTGATAGCGCAGCACACCGTGGGCGGCGGTGATGGTGCCGTCGCGCTTTGCGCCGATTTTCATGTCAATAGAGGTGGAGCTGGTGGGGCCCGAGGCCCGGAAAACTTCATCCCTTGTCATAGTGAGCTTCACCGGACGATTGGCCTTGCGCGAAAGGGCAAGGGCCAGGGGTTCAGCCCAGATATGGGTTTTGCCGCCGAAACCGCCGCCGATTTCGGAAGCCGTGACGCGGAGCTTTGATACATCCATGCCAAGCAACTGGGCGCATTGATTGCGATAGACGAAGTGACCCTGGGTGCAGACCCACAATTCGCCCTGGCCATCGGGGCTGACATTGGCAACACAGGCATGGGGCTCGATGTAGCCCTGGTGGGTTTGCTCGGTCTTGATAGCTGCGCTCGACGATAATATCGGCTTGCCGGAAGCCTTCCTCCACATCGCCATGACCAAATTCCGAGCGGCGGTTGTTGTTGGAAGGCTTGGTTGGTTTGGGTTCAACGCCTTCAGTGAAAATATCCTTGTGAATGACAGGAGCCGATGGCTTCAAAGCTTCATCCAGATCGGTGACATGGGGCAGCACTTCATAGTCAACCTTGATGAGCTTGAGCGCCTTGCGGGCGGTGGCTTGATCAATGGCGGCAACGGCCGCAACGGCGTGGCCATCGTAAAGCGCCTTCTTGCGGGCCATGCAGTTTTCCAGAATGTCGCGCATGCCGCGATCATCGCCGGTGAGGTCTGGCAAATCGGCGCTGGTGATGACGGCTTTTACGCCGGCCAGCTTTTCAGCCTTTGAGGTGTCGATGCTCTTGATGCGGGCGTGGGCATGGGGCGAGCGCAGCACGAGGGCAATGAGCTGGCCCGGCGCGTTATAGTCAGCGCCGTATTTGGCGCGGCCGGTGACCTTGTCAATGCCATCGGGGCGGAGCGGCCTTGTGCCTACGAGCTTGAATTTCTGATTGGTGAAGTGTGTGTCGAGCGGCATGTTAAGCTCCTCTCATTTCTTTGGCAGTGGCCTGAACGGCGCGGACAATCTTGTCGTAACCGGTGCAGCGGCAAAGATTGCCGGCAAGGCCAAAACGGATTTCTTCTTCGGATGGGTCGGGGTTCTTGTCGAGCAGCGCCTTGGCTGCAATGAGGAAGCCCGGGGTGCAGATGCCGCATTGAAGGGCGGCAAAGGAGATGAAGTTTTTCTGCAGGGGATGCAACTGGTCGCCTTTTGCCATGCCTTCGATGGTTTCGACTTTGGCGCCTTCAATTTCGGCGCCAAGCACGAGGCATGAGCACACGAGGCGGCCATTGACGGTGACGCTGCAGGCGCCGCAGTCACCGGTTCCGCAACCTTCCTTTGCGCCCGTAAGTCCGAGGCGATTGCGAAGCACGTCGAGGAGCGGTTCATCGGCGGTACAGACAAATTCAACGGGATCCCCGTTGATGGTGGTGGAGACGTGAACGCCCGACATTATTTTCCTCCTGCGCGTTTATACGCGATCTGTGCGGCGCGGCGCGCGAGGACGCCTGCAACTTTGGTTCTGAATTCAATCGTGCCGCGCTTGTCATCAATGGGTTTGCAGGCGGCGGAGCAGGCAGCGGCGAGCTTTTCGAGCGCCGCATCATCAAGCTTCGAGCCGATGAGGGCTTTGGCGGCAGCAGGCACCAGAAGCACGGTTGCCGCAACGGCGCCAAGGGCCACGCGGGCATTCTTGATTACGCCCTTACTGTCGAGCTCCAGATTGATGCCAGCGCTCACCACCGCAATATCCATTTCGGTGCGTGGAATGAAACGCAAATAGGCATCACCGGAATTTGACGGACGCTTTGGCAGGAGAATCGATTCAATGATCTCGCCCTTCTTCAGCGAGGTGCGGCCGGGAGACACGGGCACCTGTTCAACGGGGATGGTGCGCTTGCCCTTGGGGCCTGAGATGACAACCTTGGCATTGGCGGCAATGAGGGCCGGCACGCTATCGGCGGCCGGTGACGCGTTGCAGAGATTGCCCACCATGGTGCAGCGGCCCTGCACCTGCTTTGATCCGATGAGGTTTGCTGCTTCAACAACACCGGGCCAGGCTTTTACGAGGGCTGCGTTTTCGGCAAGGGCAACTCCTGGAACAGCAGCACCAATGGTGAATCCGGTGGCTGACTTCTTGATGTCATAGACGCCCTTGATGCGCTTGATATCGACAACAAGGTCCGGCTCCAGAAAGCCGCCTTTCATTTTTACGAGCAGATCAGTTCCGCCCGCCAGCACAAAGGCCAGGCCTTTTTCCTTGGCCATAAGCGTGACCGCGGATTTCATAGTTTCCGGTGCTTCGTATCGCATTCTTCACCTGTTTTTGAGTTCCCACGGCAGTTTGGTCTATTCCATGCGTTATGGTCAACCGGGATATTTGTTTCCGCCGACATTTCATGGCTGCTCTGCGGCGCTTATTCAATGGGCCACGACATTTACGCTGACACCTGCCGCCTGCAACGCGGCGGACAGTTTATCATCAGGAATGCCATCGGTGATCAGGCGATTGATGTCCTTAAAGTCGCACACCTTGATCAGGGCGGTTTTGCCGAACTTGGAACTGTCTGAAATCATGATGCGGTTCTCGCCACGCGACAGCACCATGCGGGCAAATTCGGCTTCGGCGAGGTAGCTGTCGGAGGGGCCGAAGTCTGCGTCCAATGCGCCGATCGATATGACGGCGTGGCGCACATGGAAGCTGGCGGCAAAGGCAATGGCCGAGGGGCCGAAGGCTGCACCATTGGAGCCATTCAATTCACCGCCTGCCATATAAACCTTGTTGCCATTCACTGTTGCAAGCGTGCGGGCGATATCCGATGAGTTGGTAACAACGGTGAGATTGCGTTTTTTCAGGAGCTCGCGGGCGAAAATGCTGGTGGTGGTGCCGGTATCCAGCATCAGGCTGTCGCCATCCTCGATCAACCGTGCAGCGCGGCGGGCAATGGCGCGCTTGGCGGCGAAATGCTCGCGCAGGCGGCGCTCAAAAGGGGCTTCGCCCAATTCATGGGGCAAGGCGATGGAGCCATGGCGCTTCAGGACTTCGCGTGTTTCAATCAGGGGCTTGATGTCACGGCGGATCGTTTCGAAGGACACATTCAGGGCATCGGCCAGGGTGGCGATGGAGCAGGTGCCATGCTCCTGTACGAGGCCCAGAATTTGGGTTTGCCGTTTGTTGAGTCCTTTGGCCATGGGAGGCTTGTAGCTAATTTTGTGGCTTTTTGCAATATTGTGGTTATTTCGGTCATAAAACCACATTAAAACTAACATATTATCACATAATCCAACATTCCTATTGACCACCTAGGCCTAAAAGGCTTCATTTCAAGGGAGGAGGGCCGCTTGCATGTCAGCTGAGGCCAGGGTTCGGGGTTTGCCGTTTTGGAAGGGCGCCATTGATCTCGTTCCGCTCAAAGGCGGGGTGAGCAATGCCAGTTTTACAGTTCAGGACAGCACAGGCAAATATGTGGCGCGCGTCGGCGAGGATTATCCGTTTCACCACGTGTTCCGCGAGGCTGAGGTTACTGCCAGCAGGGCGGCCTTCGAGGAAGGGCTTTCGCCGGAGGTTGTCTATACGGAACCCGGTGTCATGGTGGTGCGCTTTGTTGAGGCGCGAACCTACACGGAAGCGGATGTGCGGGCGCATCCGGACGAATGCCTGGACATGGTGATCCGCTGCCATCTCGGGATGGGCAAGCGAATTTCAGGCCGGGCCAATATTTTCTGGGTGTTTCATGTGCTGCGCGACTATGCGCACACAATAAGAGCAGCCAAGCATCGCCATGTTGCCGATATTCCGCGCTGGATGGCGGAGGTCGAGCGATTGGAAAAAGCGCAGGTGCCGCTGCCAATAATTTTTGGCCATCATGACCTTCTGCCCACAAACTTCATGGATGACGGCACGCGGCTGTGGCTCATCGATTGGGAATATGGCGGCTTTGGCACGGCGATGTTTGACCTTGCCAATATCGCCTCCAACAACCAGCTCACTGAAAAAGCCGAGCGCGAGATGCTGGAGGATTATTTTGAGCATCCGCCCAATGAAGCCATGCTGCGTTCGTTCTACGCCATGAAAACGGCGAGCGCATTGCGCGAGGCGGTGTGGGGCATGGTTTCAGAAATTCATCTCGCGGCACCTGGCGTGGATTACGTGGCCTACGCCAAGGAATATCTGGGGCGCTACGAACGCATGCTTCACGATTATAACTCAAAGTTTGGACTGACATGACCCAGAATTTTCCGACCCATGCCGATGTTGTTGTGATCGGCGGCGGCATTATTGGCTGCTCCACCGCGTATCATCTGGCGAAGGACCACAAGCTGAATGTGGTTCTGCTTGAGCAAAACAAGCTCACTTCCGGTTCCACCTGGCATGCGGCGGGGCTGGTGGGGCAATTGCGCTCGTCGGCTTCCATCACGCAGGTGCTGAAATATTCGGTTGAGCTCTACAAGAAACTCGATGCGGAAACGGGCCTTGCCACGGGCTGGAAAATGACGGGTTGCCTGCGGCTTGCCAACAATGAAAACCGCTGGATTGAATATAAGCGGCTGGCCACCACGGCGCAGAGCTTTGGCATGGAGATGCATCTGCTTTCGCCTGCCGAAGTGAAAAAGATGTGGCCGCTGATGAATGTGGATGATCTGGTTGGTGCTTCATTCCTGCCGACGGATGGGCAGGCCTCGCCTTCTGATATTGCGCAGTCCCTCGCCAAGGGTGCGCGCATGCATGGCGCTAAGCTCATTGAAGGTGCGCGAGTCACCTCGTTTGAGATCAGCAATGGGCGCGTGACGGCGGTGAACACCAATCAGGGCAAGATCATTTGCGAGAAGGTGGTGAATTGCGGCGGGCAATGGGCGCGGCAGATCGGAGCGATGGCGGGGGTGAGTGTTCCGCTGCAGCCGGTGAAACACCAGTATGTGATTACGGAAAAGGTAGCGGGCCTTGCCACCGATTGCGCGACCATTCGCGATCCCGACCGGCGCACCTATTTCAAGGAAGAGGTGGGCGGCCTGGTGTTCGGCGGCTATGAGCCGGACCCGATTGCCTGGACGCAAGGCGATGTTCCCGACAATTTCGAATTCCAGCTGTTTGAAGATGACTGGGATCATTTCGAGCAGCACATGACCGAGGCGCTGGTGCGTGTGCCCGCGCTGGAAAATACCGGCATCAAGAAGATGATCCATGGACCGGAAAGCTTCACGCCAGATGGAAATTTTATTCTGGGCGCTGCTCCGGAGCTGAAAAACTTTTATGTGGGCGCGGGCTTCAATGCTTTTGGCATTGCTTCCGGCGGCGGCGCTGGCTGGGTGCTGGCGGATTGGGTTGCCACGGATGAAGCGCCGATGGATTTGTGGGTCGTCGATATCCGCCGCTTCTCGGATTTGCACAAGGACCGCAACTGGACATCCGAGCGCACGCTTGAGGCCTATGGCAAGCATTACACCATTGGTTTTCCCCATGAGGAATATCAATCGGGACGGCCGCGCATTGTTTCGCCGCTTTATGACCGCTTGAAAAAGCTTAATGCCTGTTTCGGTTCCAAGCTGGGCTGGGAGCGGCCGAACTGGTTTGCGCCGAAGGGTGAGGAGCCCCATGACATCTACACCATGGGCCGGCAAAACTGGTTTGCCGCTGTGGGCGATGAACATAAGGCTGTGCGCGAGCGGGTTGGCGTGTTCGATCAATCGTCATTTGCGAAATATGAGCTGCGCGGCAGAGATGCAGAGGAAGCGCTGAACTGGATTTGCGCCAACAATGTCTCACGGCCCGTCGGCAAGCTTACCTATACGCAGATGCTGAATTCACGGGGCGGCATTGAATGTGACTTGACCGTTGCGCGGCTGGCAGAAGATCATTTTTATATCGTCACGGGTACGGGTTTCCGCACTCATGACTTTGCCTGGATTGTTGATCACATCAAGCCCGGCCTTGATGCGGCACTGACTGACATCACAGAACAATACGGAACGCTTTCGGTCATGGGTCCAAAATCACGTGCGGTTATACAAGCTGTCACCTCTGCCGATATGTCGAACGCCGCGTTCAAATTTGGCGAGGTGCGCGAAATAGGCATCGCGGGTCATCTGGTGCGGGCATTGCGCGTCACCTATGTGGGTGAGTTGGGCTGGGAATTGCATATGCCGATTGCGGCCACAGGCGATGTGTTTGATGCGCTGATGGCCGCCGGAAAGCCTCATGGCATTGCACCTGTCGGCTACCGGGCGCTGGAATCGCTCCGGCTTGAGAAGGGCTATCGCGCCTGGAGTTCAGACATCACACCCAACGATACGCCGCTCCATGCGGGGCTGGGCTGGGCTGTGAAAATGAAAACCAATCAGCCGTTTCTTGGACGCGAAGCGATTGAAAAAATATCGCAAATCGCCGCTCACAAAAATGCTTGCCGGGTTCACCACGGAACGCGAAGACATCGTGCTCTCGGGCCGCGAAACTATCCTGCGCAATGGCGCGTTCGCGGGCTATCTCACCAGCGGTGGCTATGGCTATACGGTGGCAAAACCAATTGGCTTTGGCTATGTGCGAAACGCCGATGGGGTGGATGAAGACTATCTCTTGGGCGGCACCTATGAGCTTGTGGTCGCCAAGGAAATTGTCAAGGCAAACATACACTTGCAACCAGTATATGACAGTTTGAATCAACGCGTGAAGTCATGAACTGGGACAGACACGTTCGTATACTGATTATTGGCGGCGGGGCCATTGGCACGTCGCTGGCCTATCACCTGGGAAGGGATGGGGGCAGGGATGTGCTGCTGGTTGAGAAGGCCCAGCTTACCCATGGCTGCACCTGGCATGCGGCGGGGCTTGTTGGGCAGCTTCGAGGCAAGAAAAACCTCACGCGATTGATGCAGAATTCAGTCGCGGTATTTGATCGATTGGAAGCGGAAACAGGCCAGACATATTTCATGGAAAAAAGTGGGCTCGCTGCGGCTTGCTTCGAGTGCGGCGCGGTGGAGTGAAATTCAACGCGTCCATGGGGCAGGCCAAAAGTTTTGGGGTTGAGTGCCAATCGCTTTCGGCGGCCGAGGCCAAGAAATTGTTTCCCTATATCACGATCGAATGGTATTGAGGGCGCCGCCTATCATTCCGGGCGACGGTTACATCGACCCCTATTCGCTCACCATGGCCTATGCCAAGGGTGCGCGGGCGAACGGCGTGAAGATCGAAGAAGGGGTTTGCGTCGAGGAGATCGTGCTTGGAGGGCAGGCGGGCTCTTGGCGTTGTCACCAACAAGGGCAATATCGCCTGCGATATTCTGGTGAACTGCGCTGGACTCTGGGCCAAGCGTGTGGGCAACATGGCGGGTGTTGCGCTGGCGGCTGGCATTGTCGAGCACCAGTATTTTCTCACCGAGAAGACCCTGTCGTTTGACGCGAACCTCACGACGCTGCGCGATCCCGACAAGAATTTCTATCTGAAGCCGGATACGGGCTCCTTTGCCATTGGCGGCTGGGAGGAGGGTTCGCGCGGCTTCCATCGCGGGCTTCCGCCTCTTGAATTTGGCCGCGAACTCTTTGCGCCAAACATGGAGCGGCTTGAGCTTTTTGCCCTCCCTGCTTCAGAGCGCCTGCCGGTGCTCAATGAGACGGGCATCCAGACCGTGATCAACGGCCCCATTCCGGTTTCCGCAGATGGCGAACCGATCATGGGGCTGGCTCCCGGAGCTTGATAATTTCTATGTGGCTTGCGGCTTCACGGCAGGCATTGCGGCTTCGGGAGGTGCCGGTCTTGCCATGGCCAACATGATCCTCCATGGCGATGCGGGCATGGACCTCTGGCCCTTTGATGTCAGGCGTTTCAGTGGGGTTCATGCGCAGCCGCGCTACTTGGAGACGCGCGCCATAGAAGCCTATGCCTCCTACTACAAGGTGCATTGGCCTCTTGAAGAAAGCCAGGAAGGGCGAAATCTGCGGCTGTCACCTCTCCATGAGAAATTGAAGAGTGCCGGAGCGGTGTTTGGTTCGCGCGCGGGTTGGGAAAGGCCGAACTGGTTTGCGCCAGCGGGTGCTGAGGCCAAGGATGTTCCTTCCTTCGAAGACAAACCAAATTGGTTTTCCCATGTGGGCGAGGAATGCCGCGCTATCCGCGAACGTGCGGTGCTGATTGACCAGACGTCATTTGCGAAGTTTGAGATTTCGGGTGAGGGAACCGAGGCGGCGCTGCAGCGGATTGCGGCCAACGATCTGTCCGGTCCTCCCGGAAAAGCGGTTTACACGCAGCTCTGCAACGAGAAGGGTGGCATCGAAGCGGACGTTACTCTGGTTCATGTGGCCCCCGATCATTTCTATCTCGTAACTGGTTCGGGCTTCGGGGTGCGTGACAGTGGGTGGATTGCAAAGCATCTGCCACCCTCGGTTCACATTCGCGATGTGACCAATGCTTTAACCGTCATCAATATCTGTGGTCCGCGTTCGCGCGAAATCCTGCAATCGGTGACCGATGCGGATATTTCCAATGCCGCCTTTCCGTTTCTTGCGGCTCGCCATATTGATGTGGGTCATGCAACCGTTTTGGCAGTCCGGATTGGTTACGTTGGCGAACTTGGTTACGAACTTTACATCCCGCAGGAATTCGGCGCCCATGTTTATGACGCGCTGTGCGCGGCGGGTCAGGCCCATGGTATTGCCAACGCGGGGTACAGGGCCATTGACAGTTGCCGCATGGAGAAGGGTTATCTCTATTGGTCGGGCGATATCTCGCCGGACTACAATCCGTATGAGGCGGGGCTTGGTTTTTGTGTTGCCTTGAACAAAGGTGACTTCATTGGCCGGGAAGCCTTGATGAAAATCAAGGCGCATGGTGTATCGCGCAAGCTCTGCTCCTTCACCATTGATGGTTTTGCGCCGCTTCATGGCGGCGAGGCCATTTTGCGTGATGGCAGAGTTGTGGGATCAACCACGAGCGTGGGCTATGGCCACACATTGGCCAAGACAATCGCGTTCGGGTATCTTCCCGCAGAGGCCGCCGATCAAGAAAGATTTCATCATCGAAGCGTTTGGCAAAAATTATAAGGCTACGCGCGGGGCGCGTTGCCTTTATGATGCGAAGATGGAAAGGCTTAAAGCATGACACTTTCTTTCTTCATAAAAAGATTCATGTAATATGCGCAAGAGTTTGATTTTGTACGGGTTTATGGGAAGACGGGACCTGTGATGGATGATCAGGGCATTGGGCTTGCGCGGGAAGCGCTGAAGCAGATTCAGCTGTTCTGGTGCCTTGACGATACCGAGATTGAAGTGAAGCGGCTGGGCGGGCTGACCAATCTGGTGTTCTTCGTCAATCTCCATGGCGAGCAATATGTGCTGCGCATTCCGGGCAAGGGCACGGAAGAATATATCAACCGCAAGAACGAGGCGCAGGCGGCGCGCGAGGCTGCCAAGGCAAAGGTGAGCCCTGACGTTCTGTATTTTGATGAAAAGACGGGCGATCATGGTCACGCGCTTCATTGATCAGGGCGTCACCATGTCGCCGGAGAATTTCAAAGCCCGCGAAGGCTCGCCGAAACGGGCAGGCGAGGCATTCAAGAAGCTTCATTCATCGGGAGCCAAGTTCAATTTCCGCTTTGAACTGTTTGCGATGATTGATGACTACCTGAAGATTCTGGCGACGAAGGATATCACCTTGCCGGATGGCTATGCAGAGGTTGTGAAGGAGGCTGAATCCGTGCGGCGGGCGCTTGCGGCGCACCAGCTGCCACTCGTCGCCTGCCATTGCGATCCCCTGTGCGAGAATTTCCTGGATACGGGCAAGCGCATGTGGATTGTCGATTGGGAATATTCAGGGATGAATGATCCCCTGTGGGACCTGGGCGATCTTGCGGTTGAAGGGCAGTTTTCCCCTGTGCAGGAAGAAGAGATGATCGCGGCTTATTTTGATGGCACAGCCAACGGCTTCGGAGCAGGGGCGGTTTGTGATCTACAAGGCGATGTGTGACCTGCTCTGGACCCTGTGGGGCCTCATCCAGCATGCCAACAAGAATCCGGTGGATGATTTCTGGGCCTATTCGATCAACCGTTTTGAGCGCTGCAAGAAGCTTATGGCCACCGAAGCCTTTGGGAAACACGTGGCGGCGGTGAAGAAAGGCTAGAGCCTCTCACTTCCGCGCCATGCAGGATTGGTAGCGCCGATCTACGCTTTCAGCGAAAACGCGGGTTGTCATCTTGCTCCTGATCTTGGGACTCGACAGCGCAATTTTGGGAACCATGGCAAAAGCCGGCCGCATCCCGGTGACCTGCCCGTAGGTCGACCGCAACGCGCTATAGGTCAGCGTCTGCACGAAGTCATTGTCCTTCTCGCGCAGAAGGTCCTTGCGGATGTCCTCGTCGGTCAATTCGAAACTGGAACTCTTGAGCACGGCGCGCAGAGCCTTTTCCGTGTTGCTGACGACACCGCTCACTTTCCCTGATTTGTCATAGAGCAGCAAATCACCATCGGCCGCCAAGTCGCTTCCGCTCAACTCGGCAATCTGGCTTTGAAGCGCCGCATTGCGGCTTGAATAGCGGCCAGCGTTGAAGTCCGCGAAGCGATAGAGCTTCCGGTCATAACCCGTCTCATAGTCCAGCAGCAGAAGGACGCCGTAATACATGCCGCCATGACGGGTGTAGAGTTCATCGCGCAGGGCGTAAACATCGTCCAACGACATGGGCAGCCAGCGCCGCCGTTTGGCAACCTCCAGGGCAAAATCGACTGAAACCTGCATGGAGCCTATCGTATCGATCTCGTTGCGCCCGTCGATCTGCTTGTTGAGCAAGCCGCTGTTGATCACCAGGCCAAGGCCCGATTGCTTGGCGGCGTCCGCCACCATGGCGCGGTAGACAAGGTCCAGATCGCGCTCGGTGCGGGCGGCACGGATACGCGCGAGATAGTTATCGGAAGGGCTTGGCTTAATCTCCAGAAAATGGAGGGCGACGCGTCCAAGAACGGGCACCTTGTCCATCTTGGCGCGCAATGCCTTTTCCGAAATCTTGCCAAGACCGGCTACGGCTGGATCAGCAACGAAGCTTGATTCCTGGTCAATGATGGCAATGGCGGCGCAAATGTTTTCCTTGCTGGCGGGCAGATCATGGAGCTTCAGCACATCGAGCAGATCAGCGGCCCAGCCCTGGGGATCCTTAACATTCTTTTCGGCGGCGGTGATGAGCCTGGAAACCCCAGGCGTAGACAATGCCGGGGCCTCCGCTGCGTTGGACACGGAGCAGGCGGACCATATCACCAACAAAAGACAGTAGAGAACCCTGGCCACGCAAAGCTCCTTCTTTCCAACATAAACCTCAACGGGAATTTATGTCTAAAATAAGAAGCCTTGCGCAGCCCAGTGCTTATTTCAAAACGCCCGAAGCTTTGGCCGCATGGGTTGCGAGATAATCCATCAATCCCGGTGACAGGCAATCGTAAGGCGGCAGGCCGACCTTTTTCAACTGCTTGCGGATGGCGGGCATGGCTTCTGGCTTGGTGCCGCTTTCGATGACGGAAGATACGAAAGCCGCGAATTCTGGTGGTGACCAGCCTTTTTCCTTCGACAGTTCCGTGTGGATGAAATCGAGGCCATAGAAACCGTGGGATGTTCGCTCGACGCGGCCGTACATGTGGACGCCGCAGCCGGTGCAGGCATGGCGCTGGATGAGGGCATTGGCATCAATGATTTTCAGTTTGTGCTCATTTGCCGTGACCTTCACCTTATCGCGGCCAACAACGGCTACGACGGCGAAGATGGCTCCCGCAGGTTTCCAGCATTTTGTGCAGCCGCAAGCGTGATTGTGGGCGGTTTGCGCGCCAATGCTCACAGTTACGGGGTCGGTTGCGCATTTGCAGGTCAGTGTTCCGCCGGCAAATTTCGCCTTGGCCTTGCCCTTCACACCCTTGTCAATTGCGGGGTGAAGGGAAATTCCCTTTGGATTTCTTTGCGGCGGGCTTCTTGGCTTTGGCTTTCTTGGCCATTGGTGGTCCTCCCTCAAGTTTCTGTTTCTAGAATACGACGACGCTGCGGATCGATTTGCCTTCATGCATGAGATCGAAGGCCTTGTTGATGTCTTCCAACGGCATGGTGTGGGTGATCATGGGATCAATCTCGATTTTGCCGTTCATGTACCAGTCCACGATCTTTGGTACATCGGTTCGACCGCGGGCGCCACCAAAAGCGGTGCCGCGCCAGGACCTTCCGGTCACAAGCTGGAAGGGGCGGGTGGAGATTTCCTGGCCTGCGCCCGCCACGCCGATAATGATGGACTGGCCCCAACCTTTGTGGGCGGCCTCAAGGGCCACGCGCATGATCTTCACATTGCCGATGCACTCGAAAGTATAATCCCCGCCGCCGTTGGTGAGATTCACGAGATGGGCCACGAGATCGCCTTCAACCTTAGAAGGATTGACGAAGTGGGTCATGCCGAAGCGCTTGCCCCAGGCAGCGCGTTCGTCGTTGAGATCTACGCCCACAATCATGCTGGCGCTGGCAAGCCTGAGGCCCTGGATAACATTGAGACCAATGCCGCCGAGGCCGAAGACGATTGCCGTTGAACCGGTTTCGACCTTTGCGGTGTTGATGACAGCACCGATGCCTGTGGTGACACCGCAACCGATGTAACAAATCTTGTCGAAGGGCGCGTCTTTCCGCACCTTGGCCAAGGAGATTTCGGGGAGCACCGTGTAGTTCGAGAAGGTGGAGCACCCCATATAATGGTGCACCATCTTGCCCTTGTAGGAAAACCGCGAGGTGCCATCTGGCATCAGGCCTTTTCCTTGCGTGGCACGGATTTTCTGGCACAGGTTGGTTTTGGGGTTCAGGCAATATTCGCACTCGCGGCATTCCGGCGTGTAGAGCGGGATGACATGGTCGCCCTTGGCGAGGGACTTCACGCCCTTGCCGACTTCCACCACAACGCCAGCACCTTCGTGGCCCATAATGGCCGGGAAGAGACCTTCGGGGTCGGCCCCTGAAATGGTGAATTCATCGGTGTGGCAGATACCAGTGGCCTTGATTTCAACCAGAACCTCGCCTTCCTGGGGGCCTGCCAATTCAACTTCGACAATTTCCAACGGTTTGCCAGCCTCAAAGGCAATGGCGGCGCGGGATTTCATGGGGACCCTCCCAGGTCAACGCAAATTATTTTTTGCACATCGAAACCATGAAGGCAGGGTAAGTCAAGCTTAATGTTTCCAATAGCCCGCATTTTGCTGTCAACTGGGTGATGTTCTGTCTTTCTCATAGGGCATAATCGGGAGCTCCGCATGACAATAATACGGGCCGATCGCGTGGCGAAAGATGCTGGGGGTCTTGCCGCGCCATGTGCCAGCAAGAGTGGCTGCGGTGGCCATTCTCACTCGGATTCTGGATGAGAAGCTTTGGAACCGACCGGAGTTCCTGGCGAAGTACGCTGTTACCTGATGAATTGACAAGGGATTGGGCCTGCGCTTGATAGCCCCATGGCGAAATTTACGATTCAGGACGTGGCCCGGCTGGCGGGGGTGAGCGTTGCGACGATTGACCGGGTGCTCAATCGCCGGCTCGGGGTTCGCGCTCCCACCATTGCTAAAGTCGAAGCGGCCATTCGCGAGCTGAATTACCAGCCGGATCGTATTGCGGCGCGGCTGGCGCGATCGCGCGAGTATCGCTTTTGCTTTGTGCTGCCGGTGAGCAGCGGTGAATTTTTCATGCGGATTGCCGATGAGGTGCGCTTGGCGACGGAGCGCATGGAAGCCGAACGGGTTTCGATCATTGTCAAGCGCGTTGATGTGTTTGACGGCGAGTTGCTGGCCCATGCGCTGGATTCAATCGACAAGACGATGGACGGCGTAGCCGTCGTTGCACTGGATCATCCGGCGGTGCGCGAGGCCATCAATGCGCTGGTGGGACGCGGCGTTACGGTGGTGACACTGGTTTCCGATGTGCCGGGTTCCAAGCGCCAGCATTATGCCGGTATAGATAATTCCTCGGCCGGGCGCACGGCGGCCAATCTCATGGGGCGTTTCCTGCGCGGCATGACGGGCACAGTCGGGGTTTTCGCAGGTTCGCTCGCGCTTCGTGATCATATCGAACGGCAGTTTGGGTTTGAACAGGTGGCAGCTCACGAATATCCCCATCTCGCGGTATTGCCGGTGCGGGAGTCGCGGGATGACTGGGAA
Source organism: uncultured Alphaproteobacteria bacterium (assembly GCA_963766425.1). Lineage (GTDB taxonomy): Bacteria > Pseudomonadota > Alphaproteobacteria > Rhizobiales > Aestuariivirgaceae > Aestuariivirga. The sequence goes on along the minus strand of CAVYAB010000019.1, from coordinate 366,113 downwards.
CGGATTGAAGAAATGACGCGGCAGTTGCTCGCCGAACAGCCCGACCTCATTGGAATATATAATGTGGGTGGTGGCACGCGCGGCATTGTTTCAGGCCTTGAAGCGGCGGGCCGCTCCAAGGATATTGTGTTCATTGCCCATGAGGTGACGGACCTGTCGCGCCGGGCACTTATCCGCGGCACGATCGACGCCATCATCAATCAGGACGCAGGCCACGAAGTGCGCAGCGCAGTGCGTGTGCTGCTGGCCAAGGCGGATAAGGTACCGCTGATTGAATCGCAGGAACGCATCCGCATCGACATCTTCATGCGGGATAATCTGCCTTAGCTCCGGCACCCACCCCTGCCCCTCCCTCAAGGGAGGGGTAAAATAATGTCACCCCTCCCCTCGGGGAGGGGCAGGGGTGGGGCTGGAGTTTTCTCCAAAACCACAGACGGATTCCATCTCTCCACCCGTCCTCCTTGCAACAGGGAGGATGGCATGCGCACCAACACAAATCCGACGACACTTCGCGCCAGGGAACTGCGGCAAACTGCCAACCCGGCTGAGCAGTGTCTGTGGAACGCTTTGAAAGCGCGGCGGCTTGGTGGCTACAAGTTCACGCGGCAGTTTCCGGTTGGTCCCTATTTTTCAGACTTCGCCTGTCGGGAGCATATGCTTCTTGTCGAAGTAGATGGCAGCCAGCATGTGGGGAGCGGATATGACAAGCGGCGTGATGCATACTTGCTCAATGAGGGTTATTCCATTCTTCGTGTGCCCTCGGTGACAGTACTTCGGGCGCGTGGAGCTGTGTGCGACTCCATTCTTGCGGCGCTGGAAGGGCGCATGGAAGATAATGTCGAGGCACCGGACCTGAGTTTTGTGCGGAGTCACATGGTGCCACGAAAATTCCTGCGACGGAAGTTGTGGAGGGAGGCGCAGGAGATTTCACGATCTCGCCTGCGGCCTGCACCCACCCCCAGCCCCTCCCTCGAGGGAGGGGTGGAGGAATAGGACATGGGAGTTACAGCGGCTTCAATCCCGCTTCGATCTGTGCGCGGCGGCCTTCCAGGAATGGCGGCAGGGAGAGAGTCTTACCAAGATTTTCCATGGACTCATCCGTTGCAAAGCCTGGGCCATCGGTGGCGATTTCGAAGAGTACGCCGTTGGGCTCGCGGAAATAGAGGCTTTTGAACCAGAAGCGGTCCACGGGGCCGCTGTTGGGGATGCGGAGTTCCTTGAGCCTTGCTGCCCAGGCATTGTAGTCAGCCGATGGAATGTTGAAGGCCACGTGATGCACGGCACCCGCACCCTGATGGGCGGGCGGCAGACCTGCATCAACGCGAACATGCAGTTCGGATACGGGGCCAGTGCCATTCATTTTGAAGACGCTGGTGTTTCCGAATTCACGAGCCTTGGCCATGTTCATGACTGTCGTAAGAACCACTTCGGTTGGCCGCAAATCTGGCACACTTAGCGTGATGGGGCCTAAGCCACGAATCTGGTGCTCAGCAGCTATCGGGCTTTCTTCCCAGATGTGGTTTTCGCCCTTTCCATCATCATCGACGAGGCTCAGGCGCTGGCCTTCAAAGTCCTCGAAGTCGAGGGTGAGGCGGCCATCTCTTTCGACCACCTTGTCGGCCGTAACGCCACGGGCGTTGAAATGGTCTGACCAGAATTTGAATGCGGCTTCGCCCTTGATGCGAAGGCCGGTGCGGCAAATGCTATGGGTGCCGCGGCGCTCCCGGCCCACGGGCCAATCGAAGAAGGTGATGTCGGTTCCGGGTGAGCCCAGTCCATCGGCGTAGAACAGGTGATAGGCTGATGTATCATCCTGGTTCACGGTCTTCTTGACCATGCGAAGTCCCAGCGTCTTCGTATAAAAATTGTGGTTGCTGGGGGCATCAGCGGTTATTGCGGTGAGGTGGTGCAAGCCCTTGAGTTGCATTGTCATGTCCTATCTATTCAACCATTTGCTGGCGAGTGTTACGTCGTTCTGTGTGAGATTATGTCCGGTTGGCAGCGTTTCATGTTGCACATCCGCGTGGGCTTTCCTCAGCATCGCGGCCAATAGTGCCGCATTGCTTGCTGGGATGATGGGATCGCTTGTGCCTGAAATGATGAGAACCGGCTTCTCCGCCAGATCAGCTTGCGGAGGTTTTGCGAGGGGCACCATGGCGCGCAGCAAAATTGCTCCGCTCAAAACTTCCGGCCTCAGCAAAAGAATGGCAGCTGCAATATTCGCTCCGTTGGAAAAGCCAACGGCAACGGGTTTTGACAGCTTGTAGGTTTCGCCAGCTTCGACGATGAAATCGGCCAATTCATGGGCGCGCTTGATGACATCCTGCTCGTCGAATACGCCTTCGGCGAGGCGCCGGAAAAAACGTGGCATGCCGTTTTCGAGGACCTTGCCACGGGGCGAAAGCAGAGAACGGTCCGGCGCCAAGGTTTTGCCCAAGGGCAGCAGGTCGTTTTCGTCCCCGCCCGTTCCATGGAGCAGGAGAAGGGGTGCGGCAGTGGATGTGCCGGGTTCAAAACGATGGATAAATGAGAGGTTCTGGGTCATGATCGCCAGATACTCACCCAATTGGGACCATTCAAGCAATCAATCTTAGAACTAAGTTACAAGTTATATACCACTTGTCGGCTTTGGCTGGCCCAGCACAAATCCCGTGCCGTCGAGGCGATAGATATCGGGACGGAAGTTCACCCTGCCGTCTTCCGTGGCCCAGGCGGTGAGGTACATGAAGCGTACATCCGGCGGGTTTGCCACTTTCACGTCATAGGGTTGCTGGCTGGCCGTGATCATTTCGATCTCGGTTGCGTCAATGCCATCCTGGCCGCCCAGTATCCAATCGACGACAGTGCTGACCTTATCAACGCGGACACAGCCTGAACTTTCAAAGCGCGCGTTGCGTTCAAACAATTCCCGGTGCGGCGTGTCGTGCATGTAGACCATGTGCTTATTGGCGAAGTTGATCTTCATGGTCGCCAGGGCATTCTGTTCGCCGGGTTCCTGGCGAAAAACATAGCGGTCAGGCGCCGTGTTGATCCAATCGACCGTGTAGGGATCGATTTCGGGGCCTCCGACACCGTCAAAAATCCTGATGTTCATTTGCTCAAAAATTGTTGGGTCCTTGAGGAATTTCGGAACGAGGTCCTTTTGCACAATGGAAGCGGGGGCACTCCAGTAAGGATTGAAATTGATATCGCTCACGATGCTCTTGAGCGATGGCGAAGGTCTTTCGCGTTTTCCAACAACGACGTTATGGCGCGAACGGACCTTGCCATATTCAACGGTTTCAAGTTGAGCAGAAGGGATATTCACCAGGATGTTGCGCTCGTGCAAATCCAGGGCGTATTCGCCGACGCGGGGATAGTTTTCGCGCAAGATCTGAAGCCTGGCACGGGCCGTGATGTTAAGTTCGGCGAGAGTACGTTCGTCGACCTTGCCGGAGGGAGCAATACCGTGGCTGCTTTGGAAGGCCTGAAGCGCTTCCGCGACATTGGCATCAAAAACTTCTGGTGTTTCAATCAGGAAATCATCGAAGGGCAGATAACCTTCGGCCATCAGGCGCTGACGCAGCACTGGTACCAGATCGCTTTTCGCGCCTTTCTCAAGCTTGCCCTTGCCGATGCTGGGCCAGCCGCCGCCGGCAACGATTTCCTCATACATCTGGATGGCGCCTTCAAGGGCGCGGATTGAACCCGAGGTGACCATGGCCGCTTCTTCACGGTCAGCCAGAAATTCGGTTTTGGTTGCAAGTTTGCCGGCTACCGCCAAACGCGGGGTTATGGAGGTGATTGAACCCGTATAAACTGTGGTTTGGGCCCGCGCGGCTGAAGCGGCAGCTGCCAGACCGACAGCACCGAGAAGGGCACGACGCGTGAAACGCTGAGAAAACACCCCTTGAACCCTACAACTTCGAGACCGTTGGATAGAGAATCACTGATCTAGGTAAAAAGGCTATTAAAAACTTGTGGCTTGATTAAGATAGTTCAATCACTTCCCTGCGATAAGGCAAGCCCAAAAAATCCGGCGGCGGGGAGCCGAATTCCTCAGCCAATTTGCGCCCGGAATGGACGGCGGCGGCTATGGTTCCGGGGCCAAAACAGTCGCCAATTCGGGACAGGCTGGGAATTTTATCCAAAGACGATTGATAGAGGTGGTCCCTGACATTTCGGGCGGTCACCAGAATGACCGAGCCTGCCTCCAGTTCGCGGGTGCGACCGGTGAAAACACAGCCCAGCGTTACACGATCGCCGGCAATGGCCTGAACCGCCGAATTTGCTTCAATTTTGACGTTGAGCCCCAACAATTTGGCTTGAATTGCATGTTGTTCGAGGGACGCCTTGGTGAATGAGGAGACAAGGTAAGAAGGGGTGACCAATGTCACCTCATAGGATTCCCGGCGCAGCAGTTCGGCGATCACGCCACCCATATAGTAATGGTCGTCATCATAGAGGATGACATTTTTGCCCTTGGGCCTTTTGCCGTCCAGGATGTCGTCCGGGGTCAGGACATCTGCGCCCGCGTCGATGGGGATGGGCTTTGTGTGGTGGCGGGCTGTGCCATCTCTCCGCCAGGTTGAGCCGGTGGCCATGACAATGTGGTCAGCGCCAAATTCCGCCAGGGTTTCAGCGGTCATTTCGCTTTCGAGATAGAGTTCCACGTTGGGCAGCTTATTGATCTGCAGCATACGCCAATCGCGCACGCGGCCCCAGGCAACAAGGCCCGGCATTTTGCATTCGCGCGCCACCCTGCCACCGGCTTCGCTGCGGGCATCGGCGAGGGTTACCTTGTGACCGCGTTGGCCGAGGGCGCGGGCTGCTTCAAGGCCAGCGGGGCCTGCGCCGACAATCAGAATGTTTTTGTTTTCTCTGGCGGGACGAATGCGTTCGGGGTGCCAGCCACGCCGCCACTCTTCTCCCATAGTCGGGTTCTGGGTGCAGCGGATGGGAGACATGGTGTAGTCACCGGTAACGCAGACATTGCAACCGATGCATTCGCGGATGTCGTCAAGGCGGCCTTCTTCAATCTTCTTCGGCAGGAAGGGATCAGCGATAGACGGCCTGGCGGCGCCGATCATGTCCATGATGCCCTGTTTGATTACCCGCACCATGGTGTCGGGCGAGGTGTAACGGCCAACGCCGACGACAGGCTTGGTCGTGAGCTTTTTCACTCCCTTGATGTAGGGTTCCTGAAAACCTTCTTCGGAGAAGCGTGAGGATTGCGAGTCCTTGTCCCAGGTCGACAGTGACAAATCCCAGAGGTCCGGCAGTTCCGCCATCAGGCCAATGGCATCTTCCACTTCGGCGGGTTCCAGTCCATCGGCCCCCAGAAATTCATTCATGGCAATGCGGACGGGAACGGCGCAGCGGTCGCCGACGGCTTCCTTGGTATCCTCGATAACCTCGCGAAGCAGGCGGGCCCGGTTTTCAAGGGAGCCGCCATATTCGTCGCTCCGCCTATTGGTGGCGCGCGAGAGGAACTGCTGGAAAATGCCGAGGCCGTGCCCGGCATAGACGTAGACGAGATCATAACCGGCGGTGCGGGCGCGAAGTGCTGCGGCGCGGTGGGCGCGGCGAAGATTTTTGATATCCTCCTTGTCCATGGCGCGCGCCTGGACCGGGCTGTTGAAGGAACTGGAGGTTGGCATTCCTGTGGGCGCAATGGGAATCTCGCGCGACCAGAGATTTGAAGATGTATAGCCGGAGTGGCAGAGTTCAATGCCGGCCAGGGAATTATTTTCGTGAATTTTTTCAGCAATACGCGCATGCATGGGAATGTCCTGGTCGCTCCAGATGCGCAGTTCCACATAGGGTGCCACATCAGCGGTTGGATGAATTTCGCACATTTCGGTGCAGACTACAGCCCAGCCGCCTTCGGCTTTCATGCCGCGCATGGCCGCAAGGGCCGATGGATCGCGCCAGCCCATGCCATTGCAGTGGGGAACCTGATAGAAGCGATTTCGCGCCACGACGGGGCCTATGCGAACAGGCTCAAATAAAATGTCGTAGCGGGGGTCTCGGGCCATTGGTTTCCCTTTCAACAGGCCTTTGATTTTTAACAGCCTTTGGGCATAAGAACCAATACATGCGGCAGGTCGCATGGGTTTTGCGACAGGAGTTGTTTTGGCAATGCAGGAACTTCCAAAATTTGCAGACATTGAAGCTGCCGCCAAGAGGATCGCCCGCGAGGCCGTTGTCACGCCGCTTCTGGAGAATGCCAAACTCAATGCACTGGTTGGCGGGCGCATATTTATCAAGGCGGAATGTTTGCAGCGCACGGGTTCGTTCAAGTTTCGCGGCGCGTGGAATTGCATTTCAAAACTGGATCCCGCCCGGAACAAGGGCGGGGTTGTGGCCTATTCATCGGGAAATCACGCACAAGGTGTTGCAGCTGCGGCGCAGCTTCTCGGGGTTTCGGCGCTCATCGTCATGCCGGAAGATACCCCCGAAATTAAGAAGGCTAATACCAGGTCCTACGGTGCGGAAGTTGTTACCTATGATCGCGCCACGGAAAGCCGGGAAGAAATTGCAAATCTCTATGTTGCGAAACGCGGTGCCGTTTTGGTGCCGCCTTTTGAGCACGCGGATATCATTGCCGGGCAGGGCACCTGTGGGCTTGAGATTATCAACGAGCTTCAGGCTCGCGGTGTTGTACTTGATGACATGCTGGTCAATTGCAGCGGAGGAGGACTAACAGCAGGCGTTGCTCTGGCTTTCTCGGAAATGTCACCAAAGACAAAAGTGCATTCGGTGGAACCTGAAGGTTTTGATGATTATGCCCGTTCGTTGCGCTCCGGTGTTCGCGAAAAGAACGCGAGCGCTGCGGGTTCCATTTGTGATGCACTGCTTACGCCACAGCCCGGTGAAATGACCTTTGCCATGAACAAGGGGCGTTTGGCCGAGGGTTATGTGGTCTCAGAAGCAGAGGTTCGCCGCGCCGTGCGCTTTGCCTTTGATACGCTCAAGCTGGTGGTTGAGCCCGGGGGTGCGGTCGGATTGGCTGCGGTGCTGAGCGAGAAGAATGATGGAAAGAAGAAGAACATCGCCATCACCCTCTCCGGCGGCAATGTCGATGCAGGTTTGTTTGCCGATATTTTGGCGGGTGCTTAGGCGGCCACTTCCGCTTTGTTTTCTTCCATCAGGGGAATTTCTGCAGCTTCGCTGGCGGGCCTGCGAATGATGACCACTCTCTGCTTGGGTTCGCTTGGAGGTGGTGGTGCAACGCTTGCAACGGGTTCAGGCGCTGCAACAGGGGCTGCCGGTTTTTCTGGTTCCACCGCTGCTGGTTCTTCCACCGTTTGGGAAGGTTGCAGACGCTGAATTTTGAGTTTCGCGCCTTTGGGTTCGGAAGCCTCGGCCACGAGAGGATTTTTCACAACCGTAAGGCTGGGTGCCGCCACGGCGGGTTCCACAAATAATTCTTCGTCCTGTTTGAAGAATTTCAGCTGTTCGGTTTTTATCGGCTGGGCAGGTTCGGCACCTTTAGGGGCCGGCATGAAGCTGTTGCTGGTGACGGAATTTTCGAGTTTTTTTAGAATTTCGAGGATTGCGAGGGTTTCAGCAGAACGCTGGCGCCGGGCATATTCCTCCAAAAACCAGCGCCCGCGCGAGGTTTCCAGGACGGCGGCCTCCAGACTTTCGAAACTTTCGTTCCGGTAACCCTCAACTTGAACAGACATACTCAAACTCCAACAAACTCTCTCACGCCCCGCAAAACGCGCAGGTCCCACCAGCGCCAAGTATCATGGAAACTGGTGAAGTTTTGGTTTATTTAAGTGTTCCAGGAACTATGCCAGCGCGAATCTTCGGCCTTCGTTTTTCAGTATTTTATGCTTTTCTGATGATTGGCACTGGCATGCAGTTGCCGTTTTTGCCGCTTTGGCTGTACGCCAAGGGGCTGACCGTTGCCGAAATTGCCCTGGTTTTTGCTGGCATGACGGCCTGCCGTATTGTGGCGGTTCCAATTGTCGCTATCGTTGCGGACAAATACCGCAACCGGCGCAGCCTGATCATTTTTTGCGGCTTTATCTCTTTCCTGGGCTACCTGCTCCTGGCATCGGCCAGTGGGTTCTGGCAGATTCTTGCCGTCAGTTTCTTTGCCTCGGTGTTTACGGCGCCAATTTCCACCCTTGCCGAGGGGTTCAGCGTTGACGGCAGCGCGGTCCATGGCCTGGACTATGGCCGGTTGCGGCTCTGGGCTTCATTGAGCTTTTTGCTGGGAAATCTCGGGGGTGGGGCGCTGCTGCTCTATATGCCCATTACCTCGCTGATTTATCTCATTGCTCTCGCTCAGGGTGTTTCAGCTTTGGTGGCATTCCAGTTGCCACCTGATCCAGAACGTGAGCGACGGGATACGGTATCTGAACCCTCCGCCAGCCTGTCGCGGGCGCTCAAATTATTGGTCCCCGGTGTTTTCATGGTTTTTGTCGTGGCAGCCAGCCTGGGCCAGGCGAGCCATGCCATGCTTTACACCTTTGGCCCCGTGCAATGGGATGCCCTGGGTTATGACAAGTTTACGATTGGCAGTTTCTGGGCGATTTCCATTATGGCGGAGGTTACGCTGTTCGGTTTCTCCGGTACCCTGGTCAAGCGCTTTGGACCAATTGTTTTGATCATCATGGGGATTTCGGGAGGCATCATCCGCTGGGTTTTCATGGCGCAGGATTTTGGCCTTGGCATTACCGCGGGATTGCAGACGCTTCATGCCATATCATTCGCCATGGTTCATCTTGGCACCATGCATTACATCCGCGAGACCGTGCCCGCGGGCTTGCGGAATTCGGCCCAGGGGCTTTACGCGGCGATTTCGGGGGGCATTGCCCTTTCGGCCAGCATGTGGCTTTCGGGGCTGCTTTACAGCGAGCTTCTCGGAAACACCTATCTGGTGATGGCAGCCATTTCATTAGCGGCCCTGAGCTTTGCGCTGGCGCTGAAGCGGCTCAGCCCCACAACTCTGGCGGCGGCGGACACATAAGGCTGCCATCGAACGTAATTCCGGGGTTGCGATCGCGTGCCAGCAGCAGGGGGCCATCGAGATCGATGACGTGCGCAGATTGGGCGACGAGCATTGCGGGCGCCATGGCCAGGGACGTGGCCAGCATGCAGCCGACCATGATTTTGAAATTCAATTCCTTGGCCGCGTGGGCGAGTGCTAAGGCCTCAGTTAATCCACCGGTCTTGTCGAGCTTGATATTGATGGCATCATATTTGCCAACGAGTTGATGCAGGTTGTTTCTATCGTGCGCAAACTCGTCGGCGCAGATTGGAACATCATGGGCGATGTGGCGCAATGCTTCGTCATCTGCCGCTGGTAAAGGCTGTTCAACGAGTTCAACACCAACTTCTGCACAAACTTTCAGAAGTTCGGGAAGGGTGTTTGGAGTCCAGCCTTCATTGGCATCAATGATGAGGCGGCTGTTGGGTGCTGCTGCACGGATGAGGCGCAAGCGTTCGACATCACCTTCGCGGCCAAGTTTTAATTTCAGAAGGGGGCGATGGGCCACTTCGCCAGCGGCACTGGCCATTGCTTCCGGTGTATCAAGGCTTAAGGTGTAGGCGGTCACCATTGGGCGGGGCTGTTGCAGGAGTGCCAGTTGCCACACGGGTTTTTGCGCACGTTTTGCTTCCAGGTCCCATAAGGCGCAGTCGAGTGCATTGCGCGCGGCGCGTGGCTTTACGATGCCGGGAATATCAGCGTGGGAGAAACCCGCTTCTATTCTTGTTCGAGCTGCTTCAAGACTTGCGACTACGCCTTCGACTGTTTCATTGTAGCGGGGGTAGGGCACGCATTCGCCCCGGCCCCTTTGGCCATCTTCCTCAAGGGTGACGACAACAACTTCCGCCGTGGACTTGCTTCCCCGCGAGATCGTAAAGTTTCCAGCGATGGGCCAGCTCTCGTGGGCGATTGAAAGAGCAGGCATGTGCTGAGTTAGCTTGGCGAAATTCGGCCGCAGGCTTCGGCCAGCATGACGTAGATCTTGCCTGATTCCGACATGAGACAGGCCTCGACCATCTGGTTGCCTTGCGGGGCCTCGGATACGGTATCAAGCAGGCGCTCGAAGAGCTTGACATAGGCGTCCACCTGGTTGCGCACGGGCCTCTCGTTTTCGTAGCGCGTTGCAATGGCTTTCTGCAGGCGCTTGCCACGGCTTTCGTAAAGGCGCTGGGTATAGACATGCTTCTCGCTCTTGTTGAAGCGCTTCTCAAGATCGGCGGGCAGGCCATCTTCAAGCACGTCCACAATGTCGCGCGCCGAGCTGTTCAGCTCCTGCGTAAGCGTTTCGACTTCGCGGGGAACGCCCTTGGTTTCCGGCGGTTTTTTCGCAGCATTGTCACGCCATGAGGTCGAGGCACCTTTGTTTTCAAGCCGCTCCATGGCTTTTTTCAGGGCGCCCGTCGTTCCCGATTGTGGAGCAGGGAGCGCGGCGCCCTCAAATTTTCCCGGGCTGGGGTCCCTCGTACTTCGAGCTGCGGCATAGCCGGGCCCCGATAGGTCATTCATGCCGGTTTGCCGCTTGACCACATCGGCAAGCGCGTTGAGCGCGGAAATTTGGTCGGCCACAACCTTGCGCATCGCATCGGCGTTGGTGCGCGTTTCCTCAGGCAGGTCAATGATAGCGCGCTTGAGGTCGCTGCGGGCATTGTCGATATCCTTGACAACCTGCTGGGCGGTCATGCGCATATCCTGGGCCGTCTGCTGGAAGTCACTGGCGGTTGAGGACAGCATTTCGTTCATGGACGCCATGGCGCGTTCATGCTGTTCGCGCAGAACGCGGGAGGCCTGGGTGATCTGCGCACCCGAACTTGTTTCCATCTTGCGAATTTCCTGTTCGAGATTTCCAACGGCAACATTGGTCTCGTCAGCGATGACCCGGCTGATGTCCTTGGCGCGCGATTCGGCGGTGACCAGCGAATCTTCGATGAGTGCCATGTAGCTTGTCATGACTGCATCGATTTCCTGGGCTCGCTTGGCGGCGTCTTCGATCAGGCCATCAAGAGCAACCTTGCGGCTGAGAAGGACATTCTCCATTTCGCCGTTGAACTTGTCGATGGACTTTTCAACCAGGCCTGAAACATCCTCGAGGCGCTCGGAAATGCGGCTGCCGGTCATTTCAAGCTTGCCGGTGAGCTGCATCGAAATGCTTTCCAGGCGGTCGTCGATGGAGGAAGCCGCGGTTGAAAGCTGGTCGGCCAGATAGGTATTGGCGGTCTCGACATGTTTGGAGAATTTGCGATGGGCTTCCGAAAGCTGGCTGTTGGTCGATGAAGTGGCGCTGTCGAATTCCTTGACCGCCCTGTCAATGCGGCCAACAAGCAAACCGGTTTCCTGCTCGAAGCGGCCGCTGATTTGCAGGGTGGTCTGGCCCAATCCTTCAGAGAAGGCTTCGCTGGCCTTGGCAAGATCAGTGATCATCTGACTGCTGGCGGTATCAAGGATTTCCGCAAACTTGGCCCCGGTGCCGGAAATGCGCCCGGAAATATCGCCCGTGACTTTTTCCAGGATGTCGGTTGCGATATCAAATCTCGTGCCGAGTTCGCGCGCCGTCGAGTCGATGCGGGTGAACATGGAGTTCCCGGCATTGTGCAAGTGTTCGGCAACTTCGGCGGAAGTTTTCTCGAGGCGCTGGGTCATGACGACGTTCGCGTCCTGAACCTGGCGGGCTACGCGGACGGCCGTGTCGGCGAAGGTGTTGGTCACGTCGGTCGATGTCTGATCCAGCTGATCGCTCATCATCTTGGTGTTGGCGGTAAAGAGCGCGGTCAATTCAGTTGAGGCCTGGTCGAGCTGCGAACCGATCCGGGTTTCGGTGGATTCCAGCAGACCATGAAGTTGAGCCGATGAGGTATCGAGTTTCCTGGTGAGATTCTCGGTAACGGTGGTGACCTTGCCGGTGATCGACAGGGACGTGTCATCGAGACGGCCAAACAGCTGGGCCGCCGTCTCATCCATTTTCGAGGTGATCTGGCTGGACGTCTGCTGCAGGAAGGCAAACATGTCGTCGCGGGAACCGCCGATTTTCTGGATGAATTCACCGGATACGGCGATCATCTTGTCGGTGACGGAGCCGCTGGAGCTCTCAATGTTCTGGGCAAGGGCAATGCCTGAGTCCTGCATCTGGCGGGCGACAATGTCGGACGTTTCCTTGAGATGGGACGAAATGGTGCCGCTGGTTGTCACCAGCAGGTCATTGATGGTTGAACCGGTTGACTGGAGCTGCACGACAACTTCGCCTAGCCTGCCGCTGATGTGGCTGCTTTGTTGATCGATGGCATCAAACACGCGCAGGGCGTTGTCCTCAATGGTTGTACCCAGCGCGCTGGCGCGGCTGTCGAGGTTATCATAGAGCTTGGAAGCGGTTTCCTCGATGTGGCGGTTCACATAGCTTGCCTGCTGGTCAAGGCGGTCGAACACACCGGTTGAGGTTTCATCAAGTTTCAGGTTGATCTGACTGGTCTTTGCACCGATCTCGGTGAAGAGGCGATTTGCCGTCTGGTCAAGTCCGGTCAGGAACTGACCATTGGTTGAGGAAAGGCGATCAGCCAATTTGAGGGTCGCCTCGTCGATGCCGCCAACGATTTGCGCCGAGGCCTGATCGAGGTAACCCTTGAGATCGCCATGGCTGCGGGCAACCTTGTCCATGTAATCCTTGGCGACATTCTGCAGCCCCTGATCGACGCGGCCGCGGCTCAGTTCAATTTGCTGGGCCGCGTCTATGCCGGAGCGTTCAATGAGGGAAGCCACTTCGCTTGTGGTTGCCTTCAGGTGATAGGTGATATTGCCGCTGGAACTTTGCACAACATCGGACATTTCAGCGGTCAGCTGCTTGATCTGTTCCATGCTTTGGGTGAGCAGGCTCGTGACATTGGTTTCCATGCCTTGCACGTTTCTGCCGAAATTCGTGGTTTCGGCATTGAGGTGCCCGGCAGCGGATGAAAGCGTCTGTATCTGGTCCTGAAGATGTTGCGAGAAAGTGCGCAACTCACCGACAAGCATGCCGGACATGCGTTCCATTTGAGAGGTCTGTCCGCCGATTTCATTGCCGGCGGTGATGGCGCGGGAGGAAACCTCATCGATGGTACGGGCAAGTTCGGTAGTTGAGCTCTTGAGGCCCTGCTCAAACCTGACAAGGGTTGATTGGGCGCTGTTGACGACGCTATCCAGATTCTGGGTGTTGATTTCAAGACGCGCCAGCAAGGGCGCTGATTCGTTGCCGACCACAAGCGATGCCTGGTGCAAGGCGGAGCGCTGGTTTTCCAGGCCGGTCACCAATGTGCGGATGCGGTCTTCATTGCCGCCGAAGGCACGCTCAATGGCGGATATTTCCTTGTGAACAATTTCTTCCAGAACAGTGGCGCGCTGAACGGCGTGTTCAACGCCACCGACAAGAAGATCAACTTCCGAGCGCACTGCTTGCGCAATAGAAGTGAGGCCTTCGGTTGCGATGTCCTGGGGCCGGATCAGGCGCATTGCTGACTGCATGAGAACTTCAGAGACCTGGCGCAATTGCTGGGCGCGCCAGAGGAAATAGGCCATGACCCACATGACGCCGATGGGCAAAACCAGCAGGGAAATAGAGCGCACCATTTCGGCTACGGGCTGGCTCGACAGCGTGGTCGAGTAAATCATCGACCAGCCAAAAACCCAAATAAGGGTCAGCACGCCGGCGGCGTAATAGGCGCTGTAGGATGGTGGACGATGCAACCTGGCAATCATCAAGTTTGAGCTAGGGTCATTTTCGTTGGCGGGGCGGCCGCGCACCGGAGTGGCAGCCTCCAGGCTGGGCGCGCGCCGTGTTTCGGCCTGCCTGTCGGCTCCGCGCTTGTCCCTGCGACGCTGGTCCACTGTATTACTTGCCATACGATTTACCCACATTCTTACTTAAAACTCCAACAGCCCTTTCGACTGCTGGAGGACGCTTGAGTTCATGAAAGAATCTGCCTTTTTGGTGCAGATTGGCCCCGTCCGTCCCTCTCGCCAAGGCCCCCACCTTAACTGATTGGTAACCATGGTAGAACCCGTTCTGAGGTTACGCGCAAGTTTTATTAAAGTTTTGGTTAAAATTATGGATCGAATTGAAACGATTCGGAAAACCGCCCGTTTACGCTCGCGACCTATAACAATCCAGGACTTCAGGTTTACCTCAAGTGTTCCAAAGTGAAGCAGGGGCGGGTGCAGTGGCGCAAGCGGCGGTAAAAAAATCAAATCGGACAAAGGCTTCCGGGGTTATTTTTGACCGGGCGCATCTGGCGCAATACACCATGGATAGCCCTGAGCTCGAGCGCGAAATCGTCGGCCTGTTCGTGGCTCAACTGCCGGGAATTCTGGAGCGTTTGCTGAATGTCAGTTCGCGGGCTGACTGGCGCATCGCAACGCACACGCTGAAAGGCTCCGCCCTTGCTATTGGAGCTTGCAAAATTGGGGACCTGGCCAAGAAACTGGAACCAATCGATGCCCTGGAGCAGAGCGAAAAGCGCAAAAAACTGATTTCAGGACTGGTCCGTGCCGTCAATGAATTTGATGAGATGGCGCGGCAACTTTACCCCTAGATCGTGATCGTCGGTCATATGCCGGCGCGTGATCGGACGGAAAACCGGGATCCACTTTTCCTGATCACGCGCTAGCCTTCTTGCCTTTCAATTCTTTATATCCTATGTAGCGTTCGGTAAAACGAACACGGGTTAACGGGCACGACATGGCGAAAATTACCTTCATCCAGCACAATGGCACGGAACAGACCGTCGATGGCATTCCGGGCATGACGGTGATGGAGGCGGCGATCAAAAACATGGTTCCTGGCATTGATGCAGACTGCGGCGGGGCCTGCGCCTGCGCCACCTGCCATGTTTATGTGGAAGCCGACTGGCTGGACAAAGTAGGCAAGCGCGCGCCCATGGAAGAGGATATGCTGGATTTTGCATTTGACGTGCAGGATTCAAGCCGGCTTTCCTGCCAGATCAAGATCAGTGACGCGATCAATGGCTTGCGTGTCCGCGTTCCTGAAAAACAATTCTGACCTTACTGGAGTTTGAGATGTCTGAAGTAATTTCCACCGATGCCGTGATCATTGGTGCTGGCCCTTGCGGATTGTTTGCGGTTTTTGAACTTGGCCTGCTCGACATCAAGTGCCATGTCATTGATATTCTTGACCGTGCCGGGGGGCAATGCGCCGAGCTTTATCCGGAAAAGCCGATCTATGACATTCCGGCCCTGCCGATTGTCACCGGTGCTGAGCTCACCCAGCGTTTGCTGGACCAGGCCAAGCCTTTCCATCCGCAGTTTCATTTCAACCAGATGGTCACCGAACTGATCAAGCATGGTGATAGCGATTTCGAATTGAAAACCGATGGCGGGATTACCTTCCGCTGCAAGATCGTGGTGGTTGCTGCTGGCGGTGGTTCATTCCAGCCGAAAAAGCCGCCGATTCCGGGTATTGATGCCTATGAGGGAACATCAGTGTTTTATTCCATCAAGAAGATGGAAGCCTTCCGCGGCAAGGATATTCTGATTGTAGGTGGCGGCGATTCGGCGCTGGATTGGACCAACAACCTGGCTCCTATCGCCAAGAACCTGACGCTTCTGCACCGCCGTGATGAATTCCGCGCGGCGCCCGACAGCGTGAAAAAAATGCGAGAGTTGGTGGCCGCTGGCAAAATGCAAATGAAGCTCGGTCAGGTGACTGGCTTAACCGGGGCTGATGGGATTCTTTCGTCAGTCCAGGTCAAAGGCAATGATGGCGCGGTTTTTGACATTCAGGCCAATACGCTGCTGCCGTTCTTTGGTCTCACCATGAAGCTTGGACCTGTTGCAAATTGGGGCCTCAATCTCAATGAGAACCTTATCCCCGTCGATACCGAAAAATTTGAAAGCTCGACGCCCGGCATTTTTGCCATTGGTGATATCAATCATTATCCCGGCAAACTGAAGCTAATCCTGTCCGGTTTCCATGAAGCGGCGCTGCTGGCGCAACAGGCGTTCCGCTATATCAATCCGGGCCAGAGATTGCTGTTCCAGTACACGACATCGAGCACGAATTTGCAGAAGAAACTCGGCGTGGCTTGAGGGCTGCTGAACTAAGGAGCAGTCTTCTCGCGCCGCAATCTTTTGCGTTCCATGTTCAGCTCTTGCTTGCGGTTGGGGCGGCCCAAGAGTTTCCGGAAGGTGTCACGGCGTTCATGAACGGAGGCGATGGCGAGGCCCATGGGAATGCCTGCTTCCACAAGCAGGGATTCACCGAGTTGCAGGCTTGATTCGATGGTTTCCGGAACGGCCTCGGTTACGCCCGCCGCATAGAGCCGCATAGCATGGCGCTCATCCCTGGCGCGGGCGATAATCTTGAGATCGCTCCGTTCTGCCCTTGCGGTCTTGGCGACGTCATCAACGCGGGAGGGATTGTCCATGGTAATGGCAATGGCCTTGGCGTCGGCGAGGCCACATTTTTTCAGGAACTCGGTGTTGGCCGCATCGCCATAGTAGACCGGAAATCCGGCGCGGCGTTCGCGGGCCACGAGGGCTGCATCGGCATCCATGGCGATGTAGGGGATCTTGTGTTCATCCAGCATAGAGCCAATGAGATGGCCCACGCGCCCGAAGCCTGCCACGATAATCCTTGGCTGGTGGTCATCGGGTGGCGCTTCAAGCGTTTCAGGTGAATTCCCTTGCAGTTTTTTCGTACGCTTGATGAGTTGCTTGCCGAGGATTGAAAGAAACGGGATAGCCGCCATGGTGAGCGATACAATGAGCAGGGTTTCGCTGAACATTGCATCAGGCAGAATGCTCAGGGCTGCGGCGGAGCTCAAAATGACGAAGGCGAATTCACCGCAGGGGCCGAGCAGCAGCGAACTTTCCAAAGCAGCAGCGTGATTGACCCTGAATTGGCGGGCCAAAATATAGGTGACCGCCGATTTCGCCATAATAAGTGCCGATGCAATTGCGAGAATGCGGACGGGTGACTCAATAAATCCATCGAGATCGATGCCGAGGCCCACGAGCAGGAAGAAGGCGCCAAGCAGGAGGCCTTTGAAAGGTTCGATAATGGCCTCGATGGCGCGGCGATACTCAGTTTCGGCAAGGGTCAACCCGGCGATGAAGGCACCTAGGGCCATGGACAAGCCAGCGACATTTGCCAGTACGCCCGTGCCGACGGCAATCAGCAGCACGGCCGCCATGAACAGATCGGAACTGTTCGTTCCGGCCACAAGCCGAAGCAATGGACGGAGGGCAAAGCGGCCCACGCCTATGATCAGGGCAATGGCCAGGGCAGCCTGGGCAAGAGCTGTGAGGATGCCTTGCAAAACCGGGCCGGAGCTTTCCTGGCCCAATACACTGACGAGGATCAGGATGGGGATTACGGCTAGGTCCTGAAACAGGAGGATGGCAAAACTTGTCCTGCCGGATTGAGAGCCCATGCGTTTTTCATCGGTGTAAAGCTGGATGACAATGGCTGTTGACGACAGGGAAAGGGCCGTTCCTAGGACAATTGCCTGCGCAGAAGTGAAGCCAAAGCCGTAGGCGAGCAATGCGATCAACACCGTGGTGCCAATAACCTGGAGGCTGCCCAGACCAAAGACCAGGCGCTTCATGGTGAGCAATCGTTCGAGGGAAAGCTCAAGTCCAATCAGGAAGAGCAGGAACACCACGCCCAGTTCACCTAACGAGGAAATTGCTTCCGGATCGGTAATAACGAAGGCTTTGAGAAATGGAAATGGTGTGGTGAGCGAGCCCAGAACATCGGGGCTCAGGAGAAAGCCAACCAGCAGGAAGCCGAGGATTGAATTGATCCCCATGCGCACTAACAGGGGGACGATCAAACCCGCAGCGCCGAGGATGATCAGAAATTCCCTGTAGTGGCCGAACCCCGTTGATTCCATGGACCTCTTGCACCGTTTTCGACATAGTGTTGCAAGACGGCGGATTTGCAAAGCCAAATTTGCTAAGCGCATGACAGGAGAGAATTTATGGCGGGTGTGAAGCGGGCGCGGGAATTAGGTCTGCCATTCGCGGGGAAGCCTGGACCGTTCAATGCGATTACCGATGTGGCTGGCGTCGAGGTCGGCACAACCACGCTGATCAGCGGTGATGGGCCGCTCATTGTGGGCAAGGGACCTATTCGCACGGGTGTTACTGCCATCCTGCCGCGGGGCCGCGCGAAGGCCCATTTTCCCTGCGCTGCTGGATATTACGCCTTCAACGGCAATGGTGAAATGACCGGAGTTGTGTGGATTGAAGAGTGCGGCGAGTTGCAAACACCCATTACGATAACCAATACGCATTCCTGCGGTGTTACGCGCGATGCAACAATCCGCTGGATGGTAGCCAATGAAATCGGCATCGGTCAGGATTGGAATTTGCCAGTGGCGGCTGAAACCTATGATGGCCTTTTGAATGACATCAACGGATTTCATGTCACGGCAGAACATACCATGGCGGCGCTTGATGCGGCGCGGGTTGGTGCCGTTGAACTCGGCAGCGTTGGTGGGGGCACGGGCATGATCTGTTATGATTTCAAAGCGGGAAACGGCTCGTCTTCACGCGAGATCGAGATTGAAGGAAAGATTTATACAGTCGGAGTTTTTGTTCAGGCGAACTTCGGGGCGCGTGAACAGATGATGGTTCTGGGTGTCCCAGTTGGCCAACACATAAAGGCCGCCAAATTGCGCGGCAAAGACCAAGGCTCGGTTATTGCAATTGTGGCGACCGATGCGCCGCTGCAACCCCATCAATTGAAGCGTCTGGCGCGGCGGGTTCCCATGGGGCTGGCGCGAACGGGGACAGTTGGCAACAATAGTTCCGGTGATATCTTCCTGGCGTTTTCAACTGGCAATGAACTGGCCTATGAAAGCGGCGAGGCAAAACTCCGTAATGGTTCTTTCCTGCGCAATGATGCCGTTGATCCGATTTTCAATGCTGTTGTCGAAGCCACTGAAGAAGCGGTGATTGATTCCATGGTTTGCAACCAGACCATGGTGGGCAGGGACGGAAATACCTCCCATGCGCTGCCGCTTGATCAGGTGATGGCGCTTATGAAGAAGTATGGCCGCCTTTAGAATCTTTTGGCTCCAGTGACTCCTCCATGTCATGCAGCGGAGATCCGCATCCGATTTTGAATTTGCCTGGTGACGATCATCCCTGCCGCCATGGCGATCACGAAAGTTATGCTCTCTGTCTTTCCGAAAACCACGCTGGCAATGGCGGGGCCCGGACAAAATCCGGTGAGTCCCCAACCCAATCCAAAGAGTGCAGCACCGCCCAAGAGTTTTGCGTCGATGTCTTGCGAGGTTGGAAGCCGGAAAGAAGTTGCGAAGAGGGGAGTGGTTCTTTTGAAGATGATTTGATAACCGAGCAATGTCACCGCGAGGCCTGCGCCCATGACAAAGATGAGCGTTGCGTCCCAGGGCCCGGAGATGTCCAGGAAGTTCAGGATTTTCATGGGATTGACCATGCCGGAAATGGTAAGCCCTGTGCCAAACAGGAGGCCCGACAGGAGTGTCGCTAGTTTCCCCATCTCAGGCTCCGAATACGTGGCGGGTGATGAATACGGTGAGGATGGCAACTGCCATGAACGTGCAAGTCGCTGCAAGTGCGCGCTTAGAAAAGAGCGACAGGCCGCAAATTCCGTGGCCGCTGGTGCAGCCCGAACCCAGAATGGTGCCAACGCCGACGATGAGGCCGCCTGCAACTATCGTAAGTGGGCCGCCGGCAAATGTGATCGAGGCGGTGTCGAAGAAAAACAGTCCGGCGAAGACAGTGCCTATCAGCATGCCGATAATGAAAATCAGCCGCCAGTTGAATTCCGCGTCGAATTTTGAAGTGAGGAGGCCGGCAAATATGCCGGTTGCGCCGAGGATACGGCCGTGGGCCGCCATCAGGAGCACGGCGGAAAGCCCAATGAGCACTCCACCCAAAAGCCCAGTAAGAGGTGTAAATTCTGTAATGGTCATGGCAATCCTTCAAACAGGACCGTGACAATAGGCTCTTGTGCGGGTTAGGGGAACAGCATGATGGCCCAGTCGCAGGTTTGCCGCGACCGGGCGCTAAAGTTTATTGAGAATCCGGTTTTTCTTCGCCAGGCCCCATACGACCGTCACGTTTCTTGCCCCGGTGCTGCCGTGGTGAAAGTTCATCGTCTGAAAGCGCGTTATCCTTGTCCTGGTCCATTTCGGCCACGATTTTGGCGAGCGGGAGTTTGTATTCATCCAGGGTGACCTGGCCGTTGCCATCCCGGTCAAACTGCTGGAATTCCCGAACCATCTGCTGGTTACGCGCCTTCAGCCACAGGTTCTGAAATTCGCCGAGCGCCAAGGCGCCTGATTTGTCGCCATCGAATTCGCCGAGCCAGCTGGTGCGGTTGGCATCAATTTCCTCCTGGGAAATCTTGCCATCCTTGTTGGTATCGTAGCGCTCAGACATCTGCTCAAAGCCCATGGGTCCGTGGCCGCGGAAACCATGTTTCCAACCTTGGTTAGCAACAGCGACACCGCCGATTACAACGAGGCCGGCAGCCGCAAAGAGGGCAATTTTTGTGTATTTCTGCATGGGGTTCTCCTTCAAATTTCCATTTGCATGAAAGAAAGACGGGTGCTGGCCGTTATTCCGTCGAAGCAGGACATGAAATGTTGGTAATGTTAGGGCGGGTTTGGCTCTTTACCGTCATTGAGGGTGACGAGTTCGCGCAATAGGCTGCCCAGGGTTTCCTTGGTCGATTCGGCTTCTGGCACCGGACGGCAGACATCGCGCGCGGCAAGGCCGATGCGGGAGGTGAGAATGCCGTTAACGGCGCCTTCGCCAAAGCGGGCGGAAAGTCTTCCCAGCAGCCCCTTGCCGACGAGATGCTGAATGAGATTGTCAGACAGGGCGAGGCCCCCTGTGACCGCGAGGTGGGCCACAACCATGCGGGCCAGTTTGAGAGTTGAAAGGGTTGAAGGCCTGCCGCCGTAGAGCTCAGCGAGTTCCCGCAGCATGCGCAGGTTTTGTGCTGCGACGAAAACGATGTCGAGGGCCGCTGCTGGCGTAACGGTGGTGAGCAATGTCACCCGCCTTGCCCGGCGGGCAATGATGCGGTGGGACTCTTCATCAAGCGGCCTGATGACGAGGCGGTCCAGAAGCTTGATGCGGTCCCGGGGGTCCATGATATCATTTTTATGATCGCGGAATGATTTCAGGCCCCAGGCCGTGTCGGACCTGTTGCCGTAGATGCTTTCAATCGCACTGATGGTTTCCGTAGCGGCGGTGACCTCATCGAGGTTGATGGCGCGGGCGGAGATTTCCTGAATGTTCTCAATTCGCCGCAGACGCGCGAGGGCCCAAATTTCCCGAAACACAATGGCAAGGGCGGCAAGGCCGGCAAGGCTCGCTACACCAAGGGCAAGCCAGCCGAGTGTTGCGGAGCGAGCAAAGAAATCTTCAATGAGGGTGGTTATGGTTAGGCCTGCCCACAAGCTCAATAAACCAGCGAGGGCGGAAACAAGCACGAAGCCCCAACGAAATTGTTTTGAGATTCGGCGGGGAACCTGGGGCAAGACTACGAGCTCAGCAACAGACTCGTGTTCATCGAACTCAATCTTGTGGCGCGATTTTGGTTTTTCCTCGTCATCCAAGACGAATGCCGCGGGCTTGCGATGGTTTCCTGTCATGCGAAACGATCCCCCAGGAGAAATTCAAGGCTGCGATCCAGGCGAATGTGCGGGAAGGCGCCATCTTTCAGAGTTGGTGGCCGGAAGCGCACAAATTTCAGTTTTCCCTGCAGCGTGCCATCAAGCGCATCAAGCGAATTGGCCGGCAAATCGCCGGGGAAGATTGCGGCTTCAGTTTCGCCATCAAATGTAGTGCTGCCAATCTTCTCGCCTCGCTGCGGAATGCCAGCGATGCAAGCCAATTCTTCGTTTTTCTGTTTGACTTTTGCTTCACGCGTGGCGCGAATGGCGGCGACGGCTGCAACATCTATTCTGGCGCCGGAGAATTCCGCCCGTGTGGAGGCATCATCCACAATGAGGCGCAGAATGTTTTCAAGGCGGTCATGGCTTGTCTGGTGCAGGAGATCGGCTTTGGTAGCGGCAAATAGTATCCGGTCTATCCGGCGGCCCAGAACGCGCGAAAACATTGAGTTTGTACCCATGCGAAAACAGGTCATGACCTGCGTAAGAGCATTCTTCAAATCCTGCACGGCTGCGGGGCCCGCGTTCAATGCTGACAAAGCATCCACCAGAACGATTTGCCTATCCAGCCTGGCGAAGTGACTGAAGAAAAACGGTCGCACGATTTTTGACACGTAGGAGTCATAGCGCCTTTCCATGAGGTCACCCAATGACCCCTTCGGGAATTCCTCTTCTGCCTTTGCATTCAAGGGCGCAAAGGTGAGGAGGGGAGAGCCTGCGAAATCCCCCGGCATCAAGAATCGCCCCGGGAGCAGGCTGGAAAGGGCAACGTCTTCTTCACGACATTTGGCAAGGTAGGCAGTGAAAAGTTCAGCGGCCTTCACGGCGTGGAGTTCCTTCGCCGTGCTGCCTGCATCGAGTGTTGCGAGGTGGCTGTGCCAGGCCTTAGCAAGACTCGCGCGAGGTTCTTTCCGGCTTGCGGCAATTGTTGCCTCCGACCATTGCCGATAGGTCATGTTCATCAGCGGCAGATCCAGCAGCCATTCACCGGGATAATCCACGATGTCGATATGAAGTTTTCCGCTTTGAAAATTCCGGGCGATGAGGCCGCGCGGTTCATATTCCAGTGTCAGGCGAAGCTGGCTGATGCGCCTGGTGCTTTCCGGCCAGGTCCGGTTCTCAGAGGTTAGACGAGAGAGATGGTCCTCATAGGAAAATCTGGGCAAGTCATCGTCAGGCTGCGGTTCGAGATAACCCCTCGTGATACGGCCCTGGGCGTGGGCCTCGAACACGGGCAAGCGTGTTCCCTTGGTCAAGGCATGAAGGAGGGCGGTAATGAAAACGGTCTTGCCAGATTTTGAAAGGCCCGTAACACCCAAGCGCAAGGTTGGATTTACCAGACCGGTTGCCAGGTCCTTGAGGCCACCCGCGGCAATCCGGCTTGCATCTATGACGGTCTGGAATCTCACTTAACTTTCGCCCTCCGGGACACCCATAATTGGGGCCGGAGCCACCCAATAACAAGAAAAACTTAAGTTTTTCCAATGTTTTCAAGCGCAAATGGCGTGGTCTGGTAAACCTCGTTAATCCAGTTGCCAAACAGCAAATGGGCGTGGCTACGCCAGCGGTTTTCCGGCGTGGCGGAGGTATTGCCACCGGGAAAATAGTTGGCGGGCAGGTTGATGGCTTTGCCGGCTTCGACATCGCGGTGATATTCATCACCTAAAGAATTCGTGTCGTATTCGATGTGATTGAACATGTAGAGCTGGCGATGGGGATCATCGGCCACGAAACAAAGGCCTGCCTCTTCCGACTCCATCAGAACTTCAAGGCCCTTGTTCTTGGGCAATTCGGACTTCCAGTTTTCCGTCCAGCGCGATACGGGCATGGAAAAATCATCGGAGAAACCGCGAAGATAGGGCGATGCGGGGCTCAGGTTCTTGTGGCGATAGACCCCAAAGGCTTTCTGAGCCAACGCGTGCTTGGGAACGTTGTGGAAGTGATGGAGGGCCGCTTGCGCACCCCAGCAGATATTGAACGTCGATTGGACATTGGTTTGCGTCCAGTCATAAATTTTCTGCAGCTCGTCCCAATAGGTCACGTCTTCGAACTCAAGCAACTCGATGGGCGCACCCGTGATGATCAGGCCATCGAATTTTTCCTTTCGCACTTTTTCCCAGTCGCGATAAAAAGCGATCATGTGATCGTTGGGCGTGTTTTTCGAAGTGTGCTTGGTGATCTTGATCAGGCTTAGTTCCACCTGCAGCGGCGTTGCGCCGATGAGGCGGGCAAATTGCGTTTCGGTCCTGATCTTGTTGGGCATCAGGTTGAGAAGCCCGATGCGGAGCGCCCGTATATCCTGGCGGTGGGCGGTATCTTCCGTCATCAGCATGACACCCTCTTTCTCAAGAGTGAGGCGCGCGGGCAAATCATTTGGAATTTTTATGGGCATGGCAATCAGCGCTTGTCGATCATTGTGTCGAGCAAATTCAAAAAATCACTCTCGGATTTGATTTTCGGAATTTCCTCCATGTGAACCTGATAGCCAAAATTCTTCGCTATTTTCTGGTAGATCGGAATGCGATGGTGCAGCAGTTGCTCAAACCCCCAGACGGCAAAGTCATCGGGCACGACATCATCATCATGGAGGACTTTCTTGAGATCCTTGTACTCAGCCCACTTCGATTCCAGAAATTGCGGCTCGTAGTACATGGGCTTCGGATACTTCCGGAAGCGGTCCACCAGCGTTTTTGTGTGTTGCGGATTTCCTTCGATGTTGAGCAGCAGGGTGCTCTCGCTCAAGGATTTCAGCACGGGATCATTGGGGTCATCGGGATTGACGACCTCGCACAGGCTGCCGCCGGAGTCACAGATAAAATGCTGGTAACGGTAGATGTCACGGGTGCGTTCGATAAATCCAGGCACATCAAGCAGCGAGCGGATTTCGGCGTCCCGGTGCTGGCTTTGCCTGCGCTTGTATTCGGCAAAGGAAATGCCGCCCAAGGCCGGGTTACCGGGCTTTCCAAGATAGGTTGAAAGGGGGCTCAGGTTATCAAAGGTGATATTTGAGCGGATGTAGATTGAGTCAGATTTCAGGAGTTCCGCCAGGAACGGAACCTTCATGGCCTCGCGCTTGAAATTATCGACGATGTGCTCGTCCATGTAGCGCGTGCCAATGCGGTAATCGACGGAATACTGGAACCAGCCGCTTTTTTGCAGCATCACGGCAAGCGTGGTTTTGCCGACGCCCGACATGCCCATGATGGTCACGGCGTAGGCGGGCTGTTTCCTGAATTCCTGGGCGGATTTGAAGCGCATGGGGATTGATTAGCCGAAGCCGGGGTGAAAGGGCAACCCACGTTGAATTTAGAAGTCTTTCGACAGTTTGAAGTCCACCGCGTGGGAGTCGAACTCGTAAAGCGAGATGTTACTGTTGTTATAGACGTAGGTGTATTCGAGGGCGGGGGCATAGCCCCAGATGTTGAAGTCGCGCTTGGTGAGGGCCACCGTGCCGATCAGGCGTTCATCCTTGCGAACAACGCCGGCGAGGGGGTGCACGGCATCAAATTCGGAGAGGCGCAATTCGCCATTCAGGTTGACGGTGACGCCTTTCGGCAATTCCTTGTAGAGGCCGACGCCGCCTGAATAGGTTTCATAGGTTATGAAGTCGAGCTCTGTCTCGACACGGTCGAAACCCGCGTTTAACGAGGCGGTCAGACTGGAATCGAAGGCGTGGTTCCATGAACCATCGATCATGAGGGCAGTGCCGTCGCTCGACTCTGCGTCGGGATAGGTGCGCCACTCGTAGACTGCGCTAAGATTGATGCGATCTTTAGGTGTAATTGCTTTCTGCAGGCTTACGCGCGGTCCATAACTGTAATAGCTCAGATCAATCTCGTCGTTCTTCAGATTTTCACTGGCCACCATGCCAACGCCCAAAAAGCCGTCAGTGATGAGATAGCGCAATTCCGCCGACTGGCTTGCGCCATATATGTTGTAATCGCTGTCGGTGTAGATGCTGGCGCTGGCCCCGCCACCCAGAACGACTGAGAAATCATTGCCCAGGCGGTGCGAATAGCCAGCACTGACGCCGGTGGAAAATCCCACGCCGCTTTGCTCGCGGGAATCGTCATCGATATTCATGTCGACGCCAAATAGGGGCGAATAAACCGTCTTGTTGGAACTGCCATTGTTCACATTGGTGCTCGGCGCAACGGAGACGTAGGCATTGAACGTGAAGGGGCGGCGTGCGTCGATGGAGTCTATGAAGGACCGGATGCCCTGCGCCTCGTATTCATTTGGCGCATCAGCCATCAGCAAATTGAGATGATGCATGGCACTTTCATCTTCCTGCAACTCAACAAGCGTTTGCGCGAGTTCGGCACGGACCAGCGTCAGGCTTGGATCCTCGGCAAGGGCCGCGCGGTAGTTCTTGGCGGCACCGGTCAGGTTGCCGCGACCACGAAGGATCAATCCTTCAACGAAGAGCTTTCTTGTTCTGGCAAACTGGCCGGTGAGGGGATAGCGCTGAAGCAGCACGGCGGCCAGTTCGTGCTGTCCGGTTTTGCACAACTGAATCAGGAGTTTCACCCTTGGAACTTCTGCCGAAGCTTCATACTCGGCAATTTGCTGAGGGGACGGCGTGACGCCTGCCTTGGCCAGAGCGGCTGCAGACATCAGGATCAAACAAGAAAGCGCACAGAAAACTGTGCGCATGCTTGCTTGCATATTTCCAGGTTTTAACTTGGTCATGGCACTCTAAACGTTATTGGGCGTGGAAGGCTCCGCTCATGGTCAAGTAGCCTGCGCGATCATCATTGATACCTGCGCTGCCGCCGATGGGTGAAGGATCAACACCAAAGACTTCGAAGACACCCGTGGTTTCCGCAGCGCCTGCGCCGAAGAAGCCGCCATACATGGGGTTATTGGTTGGGTCGTTGATGGTGTTCACGAATCCACCGGTAAGTGAGGCAGCGCCGGCGTAGGTGTTGCCCGTAATGGTTCCACTTATGTTGACGTCGGAGTTGTAAAAGGAAAAGTCAGGTTGGGCTACAGTATGCTGGAGTTCCCACGACCCATTGGAGCAGGCCATTTGTGACGCCAGCCTGGTAACTTTCCCAGGTTTCGGGTGACAACGTACCTGTCACCGCTGCTGTGCCGAAGTTGGCCGTTATGGCCGACGCACCCTGGACCCGCCACAGAGCGTTGGGGTCAACGTCGGAAGCATCGGGCTTCACCCAGTTCGAGGTCTTAGCTGTTGCAACAAAGCGGCCGGCATAGCCGACTGAGCCACTGGTGGGCATGACAGCGGTCCTGTTTCCGCCAAAGGACCAGGCCGCCTGCGGTGCATCACTTGAGGTGGCATTGCGGTATTGGGTTGCATAGCTTTCGTTCCAGGCCCACAACTGAAGAACTTCATTGCGCTCGGCGCCCGGCGTATTGCTGACCGCCCGGTATTCGCGGTAACCGCAGTTAGGCACACAATTGGTTCCGCCGTTGTTGTTGCCTGTCCAGTCCGGGAAGGTCGTTCCAGGAATGTGTTCAGTCATCTGGACGGGCGTCGGCCAGCTTCCGTTGGTGCCGGAATTGGTGTCAATTCTGATCGTCATCTGCGTTGGCTTGGTGCCACTGAGAATTTGAGCGGTCGTTGTCGCAGGAGAGGTGCCGGCTGAAAGCAGAGACAATGATGTCCCCGCCGTAGGCCTCACGAGACTGGACTTTTCCAAGGCGATAGTTGCATCCGAGGTCGCGGCTTGAAGGTTCGTTGTGTTGCCGCCATCATTCGTGCCATCGTCGCCATCTGCGCCGTCATCAATACCATCACCATCGGCATCGTTAATGGGGTCGGCAGTGCTGTCTGGGTTCGGAGGGCAAGTTTCGAGCGTGCAAGGCGCGATGTCGAGCGATGCAATATTTGACGCTGCCAATGTGCTGCCGCCAGTTTCCGCGCCGGTGCAGGCTGCCAGGGCAAATGCGGTTAAAACCAGTAATGATACGGACCCAATACGCATGATATTTCCCACAACACAAATTATTCATCGCTAAAATTGCATGGGTTCCGCTAATTTTACGTTAAGCAGAATTGATTCTTGAAAGTTCAAAATGGAACAGGCCGTTAACGAATTCCCAACCTGGTATGAGGCCACGACAGACCGCGGGGAGGCGCGCGCGTCGTTGCGCGGCACTGTGAAAACCGATGTTTGCGTGGTTGGCGGCGGACTTGCGGGGCTCACCACGGCGCTTGAACTTTCGCGCCGCGGGAAACGCGTGGTGCTGCTTGAGGCAAAGTGGCTGGCTTGGGGCGCATCGGGCCGCAACGGTGGATTTGTTTCTAATGGCTTTGCGGAGGGAATTGAAAATATTCAAAAGCGCGTGGGGCTTGATGCCGCCCGCGCGCTCCATGCGCTGTCCAGGCATGGCGTTGAATATGTGCGGCGGGAAATTGAATCCGGCGATGCCTCCATAAAAATGGGCGACGGCTGGATGGTTGCCCTGCGCCACCCTGACAATGGCGATCTCAAATCCTACTGCGAGAGGATGGCACGGGATTATGACGGAAAACTCCAGTTTCTCTCCAGCGAGCAGACGCGGGAGAAATTGAATTCAACGCGATATTTTGAAAGCAAGTATGATGCGAGTGCCTTTCATTTCCATCCCCTGCGATATTCCTTGATGCTGGCCCGCAAGGCGGAGAAAAGCGGCGCCGCCTTGCATGAAAATACGCGGGCGCTTTCGGTTCAAAAGCAGGGAAGCGAATGGCGCGTTGGGTGCCCCGATGGAGAGGTGATCGCCCGGCATGTTGTTCATTGTGTCTCTTCGCTGGACCGCAATATTCACAAGCCCAGCGGACGCGCGGTTTTGCCGGTTGCAACCTATGTGGCAGTCACGGAGGGCCTGGAGCGGGATGCGGTGCGAACTTCGGCCGCCATTTCGGATACGCGCAGGGCGGGCAATTATTACCGGCTCATTAACGAAGGCAGGTTGCTCTGGGGCGGGCGGATTACCACGCGGGTATCCGAGCCCACGCGGCTGGCTGAACAGATGAAAGTCGACATGCTGGCGACCTATCCGCAGCTGGGCAATCCGCGCATTGATTATGCATGGGCGGGGCTCATGGGCTATGCGCTCCATAAAATGCCGCTCATCGGTAAAGACGGGGAAGGTCAATGGTTTGCCACTGCTTTTGGCGGGCATGGCATGAACACCACGGCGATGGCGGGGCAGCTTTTGGCCCGGGCCATTGCCGATGGGGATGACGAATACCGGCGATTTGCGCCTTTTGCGCCCCTTTGGGCGGGGGGCCAGCTTGGGCGGATCGGGGTGCAGGCCTCCTACTGGTGGATGCAGCTCCGCGACCGAATTGATGAGGCGCGATCAGCGTAATTTGGCATCATTATTGCTTGGTTTTGGGCTTAAATCACGGGCTATTGTCGAAGCAGTGCAAGCTCGCTATAAGCCCGCGCCACGGACTGCTGGAGTGACTTTTTATGAATGTACTTGTCGATATTGACTATAGACCCAGTGACGACGAGCCCTTCATGAACGAAAGGCAGGCGGCGTATTTCCGGCAAAAGCTGAATTCCTGGAAGGAAGATATCCTGCGCGAAAGCCGGGAAACCATCACCCACCTGCAGGATGAGAATCATGTGCTGCCGGATCTGGCAGACCGGGCTTCCTCCGAAACGGACCGTTCCCTTGAGCTTCGGGCCCGTGACCGGCAGCGCAAACTCATTTCCAAGATTGAAGCGGCCCTGCAGCGGATCGACAATGGCACCTATGGCTATTGTGAAGAAACCGGCGATCCCATCAGCCTGAAACGCCTTGATGCGCGCCCCATTGCAACGCTTTCAATCGAGGCCCAGGAACGCCACGAACGGCGCGAGCGGGTTTACAGGGACGATTAATAATTGCGTCACCTTCCCGGCCTTCGCTGCGCGATTTCGCGGTAGAGCGCTTCGGGGCTGGTGCCGATCTCCTGCGCCACAGTTTTCCATGTGCCTTTCGGTGGGAATTCACCCTGCGCGGCAGTCCAGGCATTCAGGCGTTCAGCAACGGTCTTGAGTGCCAGAATTTCAGCGCGCAGGCGGGCACTGCGGACTTCATCGGCAAGATGGCTGGCCCAGGTTGCTGCAAAGGCCGGGTCGCTTTCAAATAATTTTCGCATCGCATTCCTGGAAATCAGACGCGCTGAAATCCGCGTTGTTGCTGTCGCATCGCAATGATAGCTGGCGGTGAAGAGCGAGGCTTCGGCAAGAAATGAACCCGGCAAGGCCCGTTGCAGCACAATGGCGCCGCCTTCGCGTTGCCGTCTGAGAAGTCTTGCCTCGCCGGCCTCAATCAGGAACATCGACACAACGGCGTCGCCCTGATGGAAGAGATACTGGCCCTTCCTGAAAACTCGCTGGGTGTGGGGAAGCGCATGAATGTATTTCAACATGATCTCTATCATGTGGCGGTTTCCGCCCCTGTGGCAAGCTGCATTATCAGGTTTCTGAACCAGAAGAGTCTCGCACAATGAAAGTCATTCCGATTGCGCTTGCGTTCGCGCTGCTCACGGCTGGTGCGGCGCCCGCCCAGGACCATGGAGCCATGATGGCTGGGGGTGCCGTGCCGAGCGAAACCGGCCAGGCGACCTTCGCTGCCATTCAGGAAATCGTCGCCCTGCTGGATGCTAATCCCGCCACGGAGTGGGCGAGAGTTGATATTGAAACCCTGCGCCAGCACCTGATCGACATGAACAATGTGACCCTCGGGGCTGTGGTGGAAGTGGCGGAGATGGAAGGCAGTCTTCGATTTTCAGTATCCGGCGATGGACCAGTTCGCGAGTCGGTCCGGCGCATGGTCATGGCCCATGCCGCGACCATGAATGGTGCGGATGGCTGGACATTCGCGGCTGAGTCCTCGGACAATGGTGCAATCCTGACTGTCTCACCGCCGGATCAGGCTTCGATGGTTAAGCTTCGCGCGCTTGGCTTCATTGGCATGATGACGCGCGGCATGCATCACCAGCAGCATCATTGGATGCTGGCAACAGGGATGGGGCCGCACAAGTAGGGCGGAGTCCGCGTGATTGAACTTTCGTCCTCTCCCGAGAATTGGGAGAGGAGGGGGCCTGTTGCGAAGCAACGGGAAGGTGAGGGCGGGCCAAGGTCAAAGTGCCCTCATCTATCCCATATCACTTCGTGATATAGGCCCCTTTCTTCCCCCGCAAGCGGTGGAAGACGATTAAGAAGTTTTTAAGAACAAATCGACCTTTTCAAAAGTCCTGACGTCGATCAGGCCCATGTCGGAAATGCGGAGTTCCGGGATGACGACGAGCGCCAACAACGAATGCTGCATAAAGGCGTTGTTCAAATTGCAGCCGCAAGCTTTCATGGCAGCCACCATTTTTGCGGCCTTGGCTGCGACGATCTCGGCGGGCTCATCGGACATGAGGCCAGCGATGGGGAGTTCGACGCGCGCCAGTTCCACGCCGTTGCTGACAACCACAACACCGCCGCCGATTTCACTTAAGACATTTGCGGCTTGGGCCATGTCCTTGTGGTTGGTTCCCACTACGATGATGTGATGGCTGTCATGGGCCACAGTTGAGGCTACGGCGCAATCGACGTTGTAGCCAAAGCCGGAGACGAAGGCGTTGACGACGGTGCCCAGGCCACGGTGGCGTTCGACGACGGCGATCTGGCACACGTCGCGTTGCGATCCATTTCCACTAGACCGGACTTTACGTTTAGTGGGCGTTGCAGCGCTTTGGTCGGGGCCTGATTTTCAATCACGCCGATGACGCGGGCTTCGACCTTGTTGGCGCCTTTGGGTGCGGCGATTTCGAAATCCGCGGAGTTCAGCGTTCTGCCGACATGCACAGTATTTTTGGCCGTGTCCGGATAACTAAATTTGGGAAGTTCCGCTGTCAGCTTGCCGTTCTCGGCCATCATTTGCCCACGGGCGATAACAAGCTCGATCGGCAAGGTGGTGAGGTCGGAAGATAGAATAAGATCGGCGCGGCGGCCCGGGGTGATGGAACCCAGTTCGCGTTCAAGGCCGAAATGCTGGGCGGTATTGAGAGTTGCCATTTGAATGGCGGTGATGGGCTTCAGGCCCTGGGCAATGGCGTGGCGCACTACGCGGTTCATGTGGCCGTCATAGACAAGCGTTCCGGAATGGCTATCGTCAGTACACAGAATGATATTGCGGGAGTCAATTCCGCGTTCGGTGACAGCCTTGATCTGAGCCGCCACATCATACCAGGCCGAACCCAGGCGCAGCATGGCGCGCATGCCCTGGCGCACGCGGGCGATGCAATCATCCACATGGGTTCCTTCATGGTCGTCGGCCGGGCCACCTGCGGCATAGGCGTGAAAGGGATGGCCGAGATCAGGCGAGGCATAGTGGCCGCCAACGGTTTTGCCTGCCTCTTGCGTGGCCGCGATTTCAGCCAGCATTTTAGGTTCGCCATTGATGACGCCGGGGAAGTTCATCATTTCACCGAGGCCTATGATGTTGGGCCAGGTCATGGCATCGGCCACATCATCCGGCGTGATGGTAGCACCAGCATTTTCCAGGCCGGGAGCGCTGGGAACGCAGCTTGGCATCTGCACGAAGACATTGATGGGAAGGCCCTTGGCTTCGTCATGCATCAGCCGCACGCCCGCCACGCCCAGCACATTGGCGATCTCATGGGGATCAATGAACATGGAGGTTGTGCCGTGGGGAATGACAGCGCGGGCAAATTCGGTAACCGTCACCATGCCGCTTTCAACATGCATGTGGGCGTCACACAATCCGGGCACGAGATAACGTCCGGCGGCGTCAATGACCTTGGTATCCTTGCCGATCATTGGCTTGGCATTGGGGCCCACATAGGCAAAGCGCCCGCCAGCAATGGCAACATCGGTGCCAGGGATGATCTCGCCGGAATGGACATTTACCCAGCGGCCATTTTTGATCACCATGTCGGCGGGTGCGCGGCCTGCTGCAACATTGATCAGGGTGTGGGAAAGTTCCGGCCAGGATTTCATGACTTCATTGCCGCGATTGCAGCCTCCAGCAGGGCTTGTGATCCCGCACAAATGATATTGCCACCTTCTGCGGGTACACTACCGCTCCAGCTTCCAACGGCTCCACCTGCACCTTCGATGATGGGAATCAGGGCGCCAATGTCATAGGGCTGAAGGCCTGCATCCATTGCGATGTCGAGGTGGCCCGCAGCCAGTACGGAAAAGAAATAGGCGTCACCGCCATAACGCATGAGCTTCACCGCTTTGCGCAAATTCTGGAAAGCGCGTTGGTCCCGCTCGCTGCGGTAAAGTTCCGGTGCAGTTGTGCCAGCGGCGGCATCGGCCAGCTTTACACCAGCGCGCGTGCGAAGGGGTTCAATGGTGCCGCGGTAATTGTTCCAGGCGCCACCGGGGTTGCCATAGAAGAGATCACCCACAAAGGGCTGGTTCATGACGCCGATCACGGGCTTTCCCTCGGCGTAGAGCGCTATGAGGGTGGCCCAGGTAGGCATGCCACAGACGAAGGAGCGGGTGCCATCAATGGGGTCGAGCACCCAGGTGAAGCCGGACTTGCCAGGCTTGACGCCATATTCCTCACCGTTGATGCCGTGGTTGGGAAAGCGCTCCTCGATCATCCTGCGAATGATCCTTTCGCCGGCGCGGTCACCCTCGGTCACTGGGTCCCATTCGACATGGGGCTTTACCTCAATGGCCGTGTTGCGCCGAAAATAGGGGAGGATTTCGGCTTCCGAGGCCCGTGCCAGGCTTACTGCGAAGTTTGTGAGCTCGGTCCAGTCCATATTCCCCAATTCCCTGATGCCCCAGTCCTATAGGAGAGCTGCCTTTGGCTCAAGCCATGGGGTAAACTCTCGGTATTGTTGCGGTGCACAACGGCCTTTTTGTGCTATGCAAACTGTGCATGGGCAGCCCGGCAAAGATGGCCAACACCCTCGTATTTTCGTAAAATTGTATTATTTCAAATAGTTAACGATTTTCCACGGTGCTACAAAGTGTTGCAAATATGTGCACGCGTAAAGTTATTTAGGCAATGGACTTGAAATGAATTTGCTGCGGTGCCATATCGGAGAGGCAAGACCAAGGCATTTGCCTTCTCTTGCAGCCCTTCTTGGGCGTTTCCTCCCTAGACTTGGGCCGATCACTTTAGTGAATCGGCCCCTTTTTTTATTCGGCAGCTTGTTTTTGCGGGTTGGCGAATTCAACGAGCGTTTCCAACAGGGTTTTGATGGTATCGCCGAGGGCTGCCTGCAGCGGAGCAAAATTGCTGTTTTTCTCGAAGCGCAATTCGTCCATGTAAAGTGAGCGGTTGATTTCAATCTGCAGGGCATTGCGGCCCAGGACAGGGGAGCCGTAGTTCTGGGTGATAAAGCCACCGGCATAGGGCTTGTTGCGCACCACCCGCAGCCCCTGCGCCCGGAGCAGGTCTTCCAAAAAGCCAGTGATTTCTTTCGGGCATGAGGCCTCATAGCGGTCGCCAATGACAACATCTACCGATGTCTGGTGGGGCGGCGAGATGAAGCTTGTCGCGTTCGACGGCATGGAATGGCAGTCCATCAGAAGCACGGTGCCAATATTGCCCAGAACCTCGTCCAGCAAAGCATTTAGCGTGCGGTGGTAGGGGCGGTAGATGGTTTCAACCCGCGCCAGGGCATCGGTGAGGCTCAGGCGTTCGCGGTAGATTTCTTCGCCTTCGGCCACAAGCCTGGGGATAGTTCCAAGCCCGCCTGCAACGCGCGGCGAACTGGTATTCATGTAGCCCGGAAGTTCGGTCGCAAACATGCGGGGATCAAACTCATAGGCTTCGCGGTTCAGGTCGATATAGGCGCGCGGCACCAGGGCGCGCAGCAAGGGTGCGCCATGGTCCACGCAGCTCATGAACAATTCATCGATGTAACAGTCTTCCGATTTTCGGAGCGCTGCGTGGGAAAGCCTGGTCATGCGCAGGAGATCGGCGGGGTATTGCTTGCCACTATGGGGCGAGTTGAAAACAGCAGGCGCCGTCCAAGTGCTGGGCGCCAGGATCTCAAAAAATGAAGCGGATCCGTTATCTGCCATAATTCAGACCAGTATTGACCAGAGAAGGTAAACTGTCCACACTTCATATCCTGTTTACCGAACCCCTGTTAAGTGCGTAGCTCAATAATAATGATGGTTCACAAAGAGGCTGGGCACGATAAGATGCAATCTGACACCATGGCAAAGATCATACTGGCAGAAGACGACGACGACATGCGCCGTTTCCTCGTGAAGGCGCTGGAGAAGGCTGGCCATCATGTGACTGCCTTTGGCGAAGGGGCAAGTGCCTTTGAGGAGATCAAACAGACGACGTTTGATTTGCTGCTCACCGATATCGTGATGCCGGAGATGGATGGCATTGAGCTTGCCCGCCGGGCAGCCGAACTCGATCCCCATTTGAAGATCATGTTTATCACGGGCTTTGCAGCCGTTGCGCTGCATCCCGATTCCAAGGCGCCGAAAGATGCCAAGGTGCTTTCGAAGCCATTTCACCTCCGCGATCTCGTGGCCGAGGTTGACCGGATGATGGCGGCTTAATCTCTTGCCAGCGGCAAAGCTTCCCACTATATCCCGCCCTCGCAGTGGGCGGTTAGCTCAGCGGTAGAGCACTACCTTGACATGGTAGGGGCCACAGGTTCGAACCCTGTACCGCCCACCACGCTTCGCCCTGCGGGCTTCGCGTGGCGCAGCCACGTGAAACTGCATCTTGGGCGAAGCAGTGCCCGGCGAAGCCCAACGGGCGTAGACGGGCTGGAGCGGCACAGTGTGGTATGTCTACATTCTTTGCAGCATCCAATTTCCTGAGCGTGAATATATTGGCGCAACGGGGGATCTGAAAAAACGATTCCGCGATCACAATGCCGGCAAATCAACTCATACCGCTAAATTCGCTCCATGGAAATTGAAGTGGTATTGTGCATTCCCAGACAAATACAAGGCCTTGGAGTTTGAGAACTATCTAAAATCTCACTCTGGCCGAGCATTTGCGAAGAAGCGATTTTGAACAATCCCCGTCAGAACTTTTGCAACTGCCGTTGACGCATCTGGAATTCCTTTTTTTACAATGAACCAGATTGCAAAGAAATTTCCGATCCGACGTAGTTCAAATGAAGTCCACTCTTGGTTCAAATACGCATCTTAATGTTGAACAATTTCAACGTAACTGCCCCTCCCTCATAGGAGGACCTACGTCGTTGCAAATCCAGCTGCTAAATCCCTTTCAATGCGGCACCACGAGGTCATCAAGGGCAACACCCTTGAAAGTCTTCACGTCCTTCAGCACCATATAGCTGCTCAGATTCCCGATCTTTGGCCCAAGTTTCAAGAGTTCATCGGACAACATTTGATAGGAGCCGATATCGGGGCAGACGAAACGCACGAGATAGTCGATCGTGCCGGCTACCTTGGTACATTCGACGACGTAGCGCATGTTTTTCACCATGGCCTCGAAATTGAGAAAGTCCTCAAGGCCATGGCTGTTCAGCATCACGGCGGCGATGACATCTACATGGCGGCAGACCTTGTGCAGGTCGATGTGGGCGCTATAGCCAGAGATCACGCCAGTATTTTCCATGCGTTTCACCCGCTGCAGGCACGGGCTGGGTGACAGGCCCACATCGTCGGCAAGTTCCTGATTGGTCACGCGCGCATCGGATTGCAGGCGGTTGAGAATGCGCAAATCGATCTGATCCAGCTTGTGGGAACCCTCGTCTTTTTTCATTGCATGACCCTCGCCGAAAACCCGGGGACACGAGTTTGCACCAAATTGGCGTTCTGTCGAGAGCCAGCAGATTCACGCGGGCAGGCGGCCCCAGGCAGCAGCAACCGCCAAAACCCATCCCAACATAAGCAGCACATTTCTGCGGTTTCAAAATAAACTGGCAAAAAAATAAATACATCTCCGTTCCGGAGAGCAGGGAGGACGATATCATGGTTGCAGAGGTTTCATTGGGCGATAGGCTCACCCGCAAGAAGCCAATCGAGATGCTGGTTGGCGATGCGGCAGGCTCGGACGCGGAGCACGGTCATCTCAACCGTTCCATCACTTTGTTCCAACTCGTCATGTTCGGTGTGGGCTCAACCATCGGCACGGGTATTTTCTTCGTGCTGGCGCAAACCGTGCCGACAGCAGGTCCGGCGGTCATCGTGTCATTCATGCTGGCCGGTATCGTTGCTGGCCTCACGGCACTTTGCTACGCCGAAATGGCCTCCATGATCCCCGTATCGGGTTCATCCTATTCCTATGCCTATGCAACGCTTGGCGAGGGCATCGCCTTTTTCGTGGCGAGTTGCCTCATTCTTGAATACGGCATTTCCGCCGCCGCCGTTGCCGTGGGCTGGAGCGGCTATCTCAACAAGGTTTTTGAAATTGTCTTTGGCTCGGGATTGCCAGCGGCTTTGACCAATGCGCCCATCGTGGCCGACGGTTATTCGCTGAGCTTTGGCGGTGACGGCGTTATCAATCTTCCCGCCGCCCTCCTGGTGTTCCTCTGTTGCATGCTGCTGATGCGCGGCTCGAAAGAGTTGGCCCGTGCCAACGCCGTCATGGTGCTGATCAAGATGGGCGTTTTGGCGCTCTTCGTTCTGATTGCCGTTACGGGCTTTAAGGCCTCCAATTTGCAACCCTTCGCGCCTTTCGGCTGGGGCGGCATCAGCGCCGCCGCGGGCACCATCTTCTTCACCTATGTGGGCCTTGATGCGGTGTCAACCGCCGGTGAAGAGGTCATCAATCCAAAACGCAATCTTCCACTGGCAATTATCGCCGCTTTGATTATCGTGACCTCGCTTTACATTCTTGTGGCGGTCACGGCGTTGGGCGTGCAGCCCGCCGCCCAGTTTGACGGGCAGGAAGCGGGCCTTGCCACCATCCTGCAGAATATCACGGGCTCGGACTGGCCAGCGCTTGTTCTGGCTGCCGGTGCGGTGATTTCCGTGTTCAGCGTAACCCTTGTGGTGCTCTATGGCCAGACACGCATTCTCTTTGCCATGTCGCGCGATGGCATGATCCCGGAAATCTTCCACCGGGTGAACCCGCGCACCATGACGCCGGTGTTCAACACAATCTTTGTGGCTCTCTTTGTGGGCGCCATCGCAGCCTTCGTGCCTGATGCAATATTGTGGGATTTGACCAGCATGGGAACCCTCGTGGCCTTCATGGTGGTGTCTGCCGGCGTTATGATCCTGCGCCGCACCAGGCCCAACATGCAACGCGGCTTCAAGGTGCCGTTCTATCCCGTGCTGCCGATCCTCAGCATCGTCTCCAGTCTCTATCTGGTCTACAATCTCAACCCGACGACGTTCAAACTCTTTGGCGTTTGGCTGGTTTTCGCGGCGATCTTCTATTTCACCTACAGCGCCCGCAATTCCAGGCTCGAGAAGTCAGCGGGAGCGAAAGCATGAAATATCTCGTAGGATTTTCGCCTGACCAGGGCGGGCGTGAGGCATTGGCACTCGCCGCCGTTCTGGTGCGCAGCAGCGGCGGAAGCATTGTCGTCTGCAATGTAATACCGGAAACCTGGGGCCACCCATCCATGGCCCGTGTCGATGCGGAATATGCCACCTTCCTTGAGCAGCATGCTAAAAAGGCGCTGGCCAAAGCGAGGGAAGCTTTGGGCAAAGGCATCTCAGCGGAATTCATTTCGCGCAGCGCGTCCTCGGCCCGCGAAGGCCTGCTGCAGACGGCATCCGATGTGGGCGCCGATTGCGTCGTGCTGGGCTCGGCCCGCGCGGCACCTCTCGGGCGGTTTGCCGAAGGAAGTGTGACCTCCGGCATCCTGCACAGTGCGTCCCTTCCCGTAGCACTTGCACCAAAGGGCTATTCCCCTGGCCCTCGGGCCCGCGTCAAACGCGTCACCTGCGCATTTTCGGGTGCCAGGGACTCAAGCAGCCTGGCGCGCCGCAGCGTTGGCCTGTGTGAATCCTTCAATGCCCCTTTGCGCCTGGCAACCCTGGTGGTGCGTGACAAACAGATGTATCCAACCGGTGCCGGCTATAGTGCTGAAAATCTGGTTTCCAACCAGATGAAGCGGCAGGCAAATGCCGCCCAGGCGGAAGTCATCGCGAATTGGACGTCACCGGTAAAACTGGCCGGTGCCATTGGCGATGGAAAAACCTGGCGTGCGGCCATGGATTCACTTTCCTGGAAGGATGCGGAGGTGATGGTTGTGGGCTCCAGCGGGCTTGGTCCCATCCTGCGGGTTTTCCTCGGCTCGAATTCCGGCAAGATTGTCTGCAATTCACCGGTGCCTTGCATCATCCTGCCCCGTGGCGGCGAAGCGGACGCGGCCTAGGCGATTGCCGTCCATGGCCTCGTGAAGTTTCGTGGGATAAGGTCGCGAGGCCCACAGCAATTGGTTCAAGGACAAACACCCATGGCAACCCGTAAATTCAATCAACCTCTTGGCGGCAATGAAATGCCCCGTTTCGGCGGCCCCGCCACTATGATGCGCCTGCCCACGCAAGCAAATGCCAAGGGACTGGATGCCTGCTTTGTCGGCATTCCGCTCGACATCGGCGCTTCAAACCGGGCTGGAACGCGCCATGGCCCCCGCCAGATCAGGGCCGAGTCCTGTCTTATCCGCCCCTACAATATGGCAACCCGCGCTGCGCCCTATGACAGCCTCATGGTTGCCGATATCGGCGATGTGGCGATCGATACGTTCAATCTACCGAAGTGCATGGACATCATCGCCAATGCCTACAACGCAATCCTGAGCGAAGGCTGCAAGCCGCTGACGCTAGGTGGTGATCACACCATTGCCTATCCAATCCTTCGCGCCATTGCAAAAAAGCATGGACCCGTGGGCCTGATCCATGTGGATGCCCATGCGGATATCAATGAAGCCATGTTTGGTGAACCCATTGCCCACGGCACACCTTTCCGCCGTGCGGTTGAAGATGGGCTTCTCGATACCAAGCGCTGCATCCAGATCGGCCTGCGCGCCACAGGTTACGCTGCCGATGATTTCGATTGGCCGCGCCAACAGGGTTTCCGCGTGGTGCAGGCCGAAGACTGCTGGCACAAGTCGCTCACCCCTCTCATGGATGAAGTGCGCAAGCAGATGGGGCACGGCCCCGTCTATCTGACCTTCGATATCGACAGTCTCGATCCCGCCTTCGCGCCCGGAACCGGCACGCCGGAAATTGGCGGCCTCACAACAATACAAGCTCTCGAAATCATTCGTGGCTGCTGGGGCATGAATTTGGTGGGCTGCGATCTCGTTGAAGTGTCACCGCCATACGATCCATCGGGAAACACGGCACTGACGGCAGCAAATCTGCTGTTTGAAATGCTCTGCGTCCTTCCCGGTGTGAAAAGAAGATAAGAGGAGCCAAGGAAAATGGCAACATGCGGAGAATATCTGGTCCGGCTGCTCGAAGCTTACGGCGTTGAAATCATCTTCGGCATTCCGGGCGTGCATACGGTTGAACTCTATCGCGGCCTTCCCGCCACCAAAATCCGCCACATCACGCCGCGCCATGAGCAGGGCGCAGGCTTCATGGCCGATGGCTATGCGCGGGTAACGGGAAAGCCCGGTGTGTGCTTCATCGTCACCGGCCCCGGCATGACCAACATCTCCACCGCCATGGGCCAGGCATTTGCCGACTCCGTGCCCATGCTGGTAATCTCTGCAGTGAACGAACGTTCCCATCTCGGCATGGGGCAGGGGCGCTTGCATGAGCTGCCGTCCCAACGCGGTCTTACTGCGGGTGTCACCGTATTCAGCCACACATTGCTGGATGCCGCGCAGTTGCCTGATGTGTTGGCCAAGGCCTTTGCCGTGTTCAACAGCCAGAGGCCCGGTCCCGTCCACATCGAAATTCCACTGGATGTCATCGTGGCACAGGTTGAGGACAAGAAACCTGAGCGCTGGGCCCCGCCGTCGCGCGTTGCCCCGGCACCGGACAGTATTGCGAAGGCAGCAGGAATTCTGCGCAAGGCAAAACGGCCATTGATCGTAGCTGGAGGCGGCGCCGCGGATGCGGCTTTCGAAATCCGCCTGATTGCCGAGCGGCTCGACGCGCCTGTTTTCATGACGATCAATGGCAAGGGCATCCTGCCGCCCGGCCATGCGCTTTCGCTTGCAGGCAATCTTGGTATGCCGTCGCTAGTTGATGAGCTAAGTGCTGCCGATGCGGTGCTTGCCATCGGCACGGAATTTAGTGAAACCGAAATGTACCCGGAGCCACGCCCCCTGCATATCGCGGGCGAACTCATTCGCATTGACGTTGACCCCCTGATGCTGGCAACGGGCGTCCGCTCGGCTGTTCCCATTACGGCGGATGCGAAACTCGCCGCCGCCGCCATCCTCAGTGCTCTGGGAAATGAAAAACCATCACCAGCACGGCCGGGGGCGGTGCGCGCCAAGGCGATCCGAGAAGCCGTGCAGAAGGGTCTCTGGCCCGCCTGCCGGACTCACGGAAAGCTGATGGAGATTGTGACCAGGGCCTTGCCCGATGTGATCGTGGCGGGCGACCAGACGGAACCCGTATATGCCACCAACCAGACCTATCAGGCACCGCAGCCTCGCTCCTATTTCAACGCCAGCACGGGTTACGGCACGTTGGGTTACGGGTTGCCTGCGGCCTTCGGCGCAAAACTCGGAGCACCAAAACGCCCCGTCATTTGTTTGATCGGCGATGGCGGCTTGCAGTTTTCCCATGCCGAAATGGCCTCTGCCGTTGAAGCCAAAATTGCGGTTGCCATCATTGTCTGGAACAACAACGGTTATGGCGAGATTAAGAATTTCATGCTTGAACGCCAGATTCCAACCATCGGCGTCGATATCTTCACGCCGGAATTTGTCGGCCTGGCGAAAGCCATGGGCTGTGCCGCATCACGGCCCGAGACCCTCGCAACACTTGAATCCGAGTTGCGCGCATCGGCCACACGGGATGTTCCAACCCTGATTGAAATCCGAAGCGAGTCTCCACTCGCCAAAGCACTGTCTGCGTGAGGCACGAGATGTTGAGTGAACTCTTCATCAATGGCACATGGCAGAAGCCATCGACGCCAGGCACGATTGACGTTTTCAATCCGTGCACGGAGGAGGTTCTGCATCGTGTCGCCGCTGGTGGGCCTGCCGATGTTAACAAAGCTGTAGCCGCCGCCAAGGCCGCCTTGCCGGGCTGGAAGAAAGTTGGCGGTGCTGCACGTGGCCGTTTCCTAAAGGCCATCGCCGCAAAGCTTCGGGAGCGGGCGGAAGAACTGGCCACGTTGTCATCGCGCAATAATGGCAAGCCTTTGGCTGAAGCGCGCGTGGACATGGCCGACGCAGCAGCCTCATTTGACTATTACGCGGGGAAAGCTATCGAACTCGAAGCCCGTCAGAATAGCGATGTGGCAGTTCCTGACGCCAACTATCGCTCGCAGCTAAAGCTCGAACCCGCAGGTGTTGCGGCGCTCATTGTGCCGTGGAATTTTCCGCTGGTGACAACCTCGTGGAAAGTAGCCCCGGCACTCGCGGCGGGCTGCACGGTTGTTCTGAAGCCTTCGGAAATTACACCCATCGTTGAACTTGAACTTGGCCGTATCGTTGCGGACATCGGCCTGCCACCGGGTGTCGTCAATATCATCACGGGCCTTGGAGCTGTCGGTGCCGCAATGACAATGCACCCGGATGTGGCCAAAATTTCATTTACTGGCAGCAATGGCGTGGGGGCTCGGGTCATGCAAGCGGCGTCCGCCGGGCCGAAATCCGTTGGCCTTGAGCTCGGTGGAAAATCACCCATCGTGGTCTTCGCCGATGCTGACGAACAGCTGGCGGCCGAACTGATTGTCGGCGGCATATTCTACAATGCGGGCCAGATGTGTTCGGCCACGTCGCGCCTTGTCATCGAAAAATCCGTGGCTCCGCGCATTCTTGAGCGCGTTGTGGCGATGGCCAAAAATTTGAAACACGGTGACTCGCTTGATCCTGAAACCACCATTGGGCCGCTCACCACCAAGGCGCAATATCACAAGGTTCTGGACTATATCGCCAAGGGCAAAGCCCTGGGCCATCGGCTGATAACCGGTGGCGGCAAACCCGGCGGCATCAATCGCGGCTGGTTCCTCGAACCCACTATCTTCGTGGATGTTCCAACCTCTAGTCCGCTCTGGCGCGAAGAAATTTTCGGTCCTGTGCTTTGCGTGCAAACATTCGAACACGAAGAGGAAGCGATTGCGCTGGCCAATGATTGCGACTTCGGCCTTGTGGCAACAATTGTCAGCAGTGATTCCACAAAGGCCCAGCGCGTGGCCGATGCGGTGGAAGCAGGCCATGTCTGGATCAACAGCCCGCAAACAATCTTTGTCGAGACATCATGGGGCGGTTTCAAGGCCAGCGGCATCGGCCGCGAGCTCGGCCCCTGGGGCCTGTCCGCCTATCTCGAAGTCAAACATAAAACCACGCGCCTGCAAGCGTGAGTTAAGGGGAGAAAATGCAAGTCAAAACCATCCGCAATGTCTCGGACCTTCGCGTGGTCATGCACCGCAACGAGCGCCCGATCTATTTCATTTCGGCCACCAATTTCAACCTGCTCGGCATTGACCAGTGGGTGCGGAATTTCAAGTTCATCAGCTACATCGATTGCTTTGATGGCCGGCATCCCAAGGTGATGGTGCCTTCCAGGCAGCCCCACGCTGAATTTGAATCGATTGAGGACATCAACAACTACCTGCTCCAGCACAAGGATGTGGTGGACCAGGTTCAGCGGCGCGGCGGCAAGCCCGTGGCCACCTTCCTGATGTTCGATGAGGAGACGGAATCGATCTGCAAGGACATTGGCCTTGAGGTGTGGTTCCCAAAGGCCAAGCTCCGCCAGCGCTGCGATAACAAGATGGAAACCGTGCGCATTGGCAACAAGGCGAAGGTGGCGTCCGTTCCCAACACGCTCGGCCCCGCCAAAACTTTTGAACAGTTGATGACCTCCGCCAAGAAGGCAGGGATCGGCACTGATCTCGTGGTGCAGACAGCATTTGGAGATTCCGGCCACACGACATTCTTCATTTCCAACGAGCAGGAGTATGCCCGCCACGCTAAGGAGCTGGCCGCCGAAAGCGAAGTGAAGATCATGAAGCGCATCAAATGCCGGGGTGCCACCATGGAAGCCTGCGCCACGCGTTCGGGAACGCTGGTGGGACCGCTGCTCACGGAAGTGGTGGGCCGCAAGGAACTGACGCCCTACAAGGGCGGCTGGTGCGGCAATGAAATTTTCCCCGGCGCCTTCTCAGAGCGCATTCGCAACAAGGCCCGCGACATGGCCTACCGCTTCGGCAACCAGCTGATCAAGGAGGGCTATCGCGGCTATTTCGATTTGGACTTCCTGATCGACGAGAAGGATGGCGAAGTCTATCTCGGCGAGCTCAATCCGCGCATTTGCGGGGCAAGCTCCATCACCAATCACTCGGCTTTCGCCTATGCCGATGCGCCACTCTTTCTCTTCCACCTCATGGAATTCAGCGGGCTCAAATACAAGATTGATGTGGAGGAACTGAACGCCCGCTGGGCCCAGAAGGAATTCATCGATTCATGGTCACAGCTCGTGATCAAGTCAACCAGCGAGAACGTAGACATCGTCACCAACGCCCCGCCGACCGGGGTTTACAAGATGGCGATTGATGGCACCGTGTCCTATGACCGCTTCGACTATGACCGCCAGGCGATTGAATCCGAGCGCGAGGCGTTTTTCCTGCGCATTACCGGACCCGGCGATTACCGTTATGAAGGGGCCGACCTCGGCATTCTCATCACCCGTGGCCGCGTCATGGGCGATGACTTCGATC
Source organism: uncultured Alphaproteobacteria bacterium (assembly GCA_963766425.1). Lineage (GTDB taxonomy): Bacteria > Pseudomonadota > Alphaproteobacteria > Rhizobiales > Aestuariivirgaceae > Aestuariivirga. Next base: position 321,734 of record CAVYAB010000019.1, on the reverse strand, counting down.
TGAATGACCGGGCGCGAAACTGGATCCGGGGCATCAAGAAACTCTATGCGGCAAAGCCGCTGGTTGAGGCGCAGCGCGAAGAGGCTCCCACTGCGGGTTCATTCAAGATATTGTAGGTTTGATGGACATTGTGTTTGAAGCGATTGCCGAAGACAGGCCGGGACCGAAATGGCGCTCCGTCTATGACCGTCACTGGCATGCCTATAGCCGCTGGTTCCTCAGGGATGGCATTCGCTCACGCCCAACTTACCTGGCGAGCCTCAAGTCGCTGAAAGCCCATATGCCGGAATTATTGCCGGCCTATGAGGCGATCGTTGAAATGGCGGGCGGCGGCGATCTGGAAGCGCGCTTCCTCTCTATGTGGTGCCCGCCGACTTACGTCGGCGGTTGTTCGCAAGCGATTGTTGCGGGACCTACGCCGGTTCTCATCCGCAATTATGACTACAGCCCGAAACTTGTCGAGGGCACATGGTTTGCCTCACGGCTGAATGGCAAGCGCGTGTTGGGCGTTGTTGATTGCCTCTGGGGCGTGCTCGACGGGATCAATGAGGATGGCCTTGCCGTGTCGCTTGCGTTTGGCGGACGGACAACATCGGGCAAGGGTTTCGGAATCCCAATCGTGCTGCGTTATGTTCTGGAATTTGCGCGAACGGTTTCGGAAGCAGTCGCGATGCTCAAACGCATTCCTGTGCACATGGCCTATACGGTGGCGCTCATGGACGCGAAAGGAAATCACGCCACGGTATTCGTGAGCCCTGACCGCAAAACGGAAGTTGTGAACCTTTTGGTGACAACCAACCACCAGCACAAGGTTGAATGGCAGCGCCATGCGGACGCGACAAAATCCGTGGAGCGCGAGCAGGCGCTCACCGCCGCCCTGAACCATAACATTAATGCCGAAGCCATGCTCAAGGCGTTCATGCTGCCGCCCGTCTATCAAACGAATTATGGGCGCGGCTACGGCACGCTCTATACGGCGATGTATTATCCAGCCTCCGCTTCCGCCGAACTGATCTGGCCTGGTACGCGCTGGCCGCAGTCCTGCGCCGTCTTTACCGAAGGCAGCCACACCATCAGCTTTGATGAAACAGCAGAGGGTGGCCGCGCGCCGCCCCTGAAACGGGTTCACATTCCCAAAGGTGCGTTATGAAAATCATGGTGCTCGGCGCAGGAGTTGTCGGAACAGCAGCGGCCTATTATCTGGCGCGGGATGGCCACGATGTCACCGTTGTTGAGCGCTATGCGGATTCAGCCATGGGCACGAGCCAGAGCAATGCGGGATTGGTTTCACCCGGTGACTCCACCGCCTGGGCCTCGCCTGCCGCCCTCACCACCTTCATCAAGTCGCTCTACACGCCGGGCCTTGGCATCAAGGTGCATTTCAGCCTTGATCCGCAATTTATCTTGTGGACGCTGCGTTTCCTTGGCCAATGCACCACGGCCCGGGCGCACGCCAATACGGCGGTGAAACTCCGGCTCGCCTTCTATGCGCGCCAATGCATCAATGAAATCTCGGAAGCAACCGGCATCACCTACGATGAGCGGCGCAAGGGCATTGTCTATTTCTACCGCTCGCAGGCAAGTTTCGATGCGGGCGTGAAACACATGCAATTCATCGCTGACCGTGGACTGAAAATTGAAATTGCTAGCCGCGACAGGCTCATTGAAATTGAACCGGGCCTTGCCGCCGTGAAGGACCAGCTTGCGGGCGGCATCTATTCGCCCATGGACCAGACGGGAGACTCAGCGCTTTTCGTGCGCTCGCTTGCTGACTGGTCCACAAAAAATCTCGGCGTTAAGTTTATCTATGACACCACCGTTGATGGCCTCGATATCGAGGGCAATGTGGTGCGCGCCGTGAAAACCAACAAGGGTGCTATGCCTTGCGATGCCGTGGTGCTTTCCCTAGGGCCGGAAAGCGGTCTCATGGGCCGCAAGCTCGGCATTGATCTCCCTGTCTATCCGGTGAAGGGTTACACTGCGACGATGGCAATCGGCGGCAATGAGGGGCCCACCATGGGCGGCGTTGATGAGGACAGGCTTATTGCGTACTCACGCCTTGGCAATCGTTTGCGCATGGCCTCGACGGCGGAGTTTGCGGGCTTTGACCGCAGCCACAGACAATCGGACTTCAACGCCCTGTTCAAGACGGCGAAGGATCTGTTCCCGGGCCTCATTGATGAAAGCAAGGCGGAGCTTTGGGCGGGCTTCAGGCCCATGATGCCCAATTCCGTGCCGATCCATGGCCGGGCCCGTTACTCAAATCTCTATCTCGATACGGGCCACGGCCATGTCGGTTGGACCATGGCCTGTGGTTCCGGGAAATTTGTGAGCGATCTCGTGGCGGGGCGGAAACCTGACATCGATCCGCAGGGCCTGCTTTACCAGAACTAGGAAACAGAATGTCCGGTCCGCAAATCACCATTGATCTCAGCCGCATCGAGCGCAATGCGAAAGCCGTGGTAAAACGCTGCGCCCAATCGGGCATTCAGGTCTTCGGTGTCACCAAGGGAACCTGCGGCATGCCGCAGGTGGCGCGCGCCATGTTGCGCGGTGGCGTTGTGGGCATCGCTGAATCGCGCTTTGAAAATATCCGCAGGCTGCGCGACAGCGGCATTCAATGCCCCATCATGCTGCTGCGCAGCCCGCCCTTTTCGCGGGCCGAGGAAGTGGTGCGCACGGTTGACATCAGCCTGCAATCGGAACTTACCATCATCAAGGAACTGGCGCGCATCGCCGAACGGCTTGGCCGCGTGCATGATATTATTTTGATGATTGATTTGGGCGACCTGCGCGAAGGCATCTGGCCCAATGAGCTTCTGCCCACGATTGAGAAAATACTGGAGATGCGCGGCGTGCGCGTCGCGGGCGTCGGCACGAACCTCACCTGCTTTGGCGCCATCGTGCCCACGCGGGAAAACCTCAACCAGCTTGAGGGCCATGCCTACAAGGTCGAGCGCCTCACGGGCTTGCGGCTTGACTGGGTGTCAGGTGGCAACTCCTCTTCGCTGCCCCTCCTGCTCGCCGGAGGCATGCCGAAGGGCATCAACAACCTGCGCATCGGCGAAGCCATCCTGCAGGGCGGGCGCGATACTTTCCTCGAAGAGCCGTGGACAGAACTTGACAGCGACGCTTTCCGCCTTTCCGGTGAATTACTGGAAGTGAAAACCAAGCCCTCCATGCCCATCGGCACATCCGGGGTGGATGCCTTTGGCCAAAGGCCGCAATTCACGGACGAGGGTGACCGCTTGCGTGGCATTGCCAATATCGGCCGGGAAGATGTGATGGTCGAAGGCATGACCCCCATCAATCCCGGCGTTCGCGTGCTAGGCGCCTCGAGCGATCATCTCGTCCTCGATCTCACCGATGCGAAGCCGCCCTTGCGGGTGGGTGACCGCGTGGATTTTCGCCTGAACTATGGTGCCATGCTGGCGGTTATGACATCGGAATATGTGGAGAAAGCCCCCATGCATGATGCGGAAATTGCACTCCCACAAAAGCGCGCGGCCATCATTGCCACGCCTCAATCGGCCAAGGTGCTGGAAACACAGTCGCTGGCCGTCAAATTGCAGGCGATTGGTTTCGAAGTTTCAAACAAGGCTTCACCAGGAGCCATCGCACTTTTTGCGGGCGAAGATCGCGGTGTTGTAGGTCAGGCCTTGCAATGGGCGGCTGATGAAAAGGACGAGATCGGCCTGATCTGGATTGACAGCCATGCACCCCGCGACATTCTGAAAAATACCTTGTCCGGGTTGAAGTCCCACCTGTCGCTAGAAAATGTAGTGCTCGTGGGCCTGCGCGAGGCCAGTGCTGAAGACGCCACCTTTCTCAAAACCTCGCGCATAACCGTTTTTACTATGGTGGAGATTGACGCCACTGGCATCCGTGAAGTCATGCGCGAAGCCATCCGCATTGCAACCGCTGGAACGAAGGGTATTCATGTCAGCTATTCGCCAACGGTCACGGAAATTCCGGCCAGCATCGAAGGCTCAGGTGGTATAACGGTGCGCGAAACCCATCAGGTGATGGAAGCCATCGCCACCTCAGGCAAAATGATTTCCATGGATGTCTCGCCGCTCCCAGCAACGCTTGAGCCTCGGGTTGGCGCCACCACCACCCACTTTATCCTCTCGGCCTTCGGCAAACGGATTTTGTAATGCCCTAAAGTCAGGTGGGCGGCCTGAGCAAAGCAGGGATGGCATCGGAGGCTATCGGCTTGCTGAAATAGTAGCCCTGGATTTCATCGCAATTGTTGGCTCGCAGGAACTCGACTTGTTCAGCAGTTTCAACGCCTTCGGCGATTACCCTCAGATTCAGCTTCTGCCCCAGTGAAATCACGGCGCCGGCCACGGCCTTGTCGCTGTCATTGGTGGCGAGATTGCTGATGAACGACCTGTCGATCTTCAGCCTGGCGACAGGGAAGGTCTTCAGCGCGTTAAGACTGGAGTAGCCGGTTCCGAAGTCGTCAATGGCGAGTTGCACGCCGAGTTTGCGCAATGCCTGCATGGTGGCAACCGCCTGGTCGACATCATGCATGATGAGGCTTTCGGTGATTTCGAGTTCGAGGTATTTGGCGTCCAGCCCGCTCTCGCTCAGGGCGCTGACCACGCGGTTAATCAGATTCTTTTCGCGGAATTGCCGGGCCGAGACGTTCACGCAGACACTGACGGGCGGCAGGCCCTGATCCTGCCAGGCCTTGTTCTGCCGACACGCCTCATGCAGGACCCAACCGCCGATCTGCACGATCAGTCCGGTTTCCTCGGCCACGGGAATGAACTTGATTGGAGACAGAAGTCCCTGGGTGGGGTGCTGCCAGCGGATCAGTGCTTCGGTGGCGAAGATGCGGCCCGAGCGCAAGTCGACCTGCGGCTGGTAGTGCAGGACGAACTCCGAGCCCACAATGGCGTTGCGGATTTCCTGCTGCTGGGTGAGCCTCTCATGAATCTTGGCATTCATTTCGGCGGTGTAGAACTGCACATTGTCGCGGCCGGCGTCCTTGGCCTTGTACATGGCGGCATCGGCATTCCTGACCAGGGTTTCAGGATTTTCACTGTCGGCGGGATAGGTGGCAACACCCATGCTGCAGGTAATGTAGAGAGTGCGTCCCTCAAGGACGACGGGTTCGGCGACTGCTGCCCTGATGCGGCTGAGCGTTGCCGAAACGATGGCTGGATTGGCGGGCTGGTCAACCAGCAGGATAATGAATTCATCACCGCCGAGGCGCATTACCGTGTCGGTCGAGCGCACTGATGCCACCATGCGGCCAGCGATCACTTTCAGGAGCTGGTCGCCCGCATTGTGGCCGAGGCTGTCATTGATATTCTTGAAATGGTCGAGATCGACGAACACCACCGAAACCCAGGGGTTGCGGCGCTGGGTCTGAAGAATTGCCTGGGTCAGGCGGTCGTTAAGCAAGCTGCGGTTGGGGAGGCCCGTCAGGGCATCATGGTGGGCGAGGAACCTAATCCGGTCTTCGGCGCGCTTGCGTTCGATGGCTATGCCGGCAATGCGGATGGTGACATCGATCAGGCGGGTCTCGACCGGTGTCGGCTCGCGCACGGTGGTCGAATACATGGCAAAGACGCCAAGCACAGCGCCATCATGGGCGAGGATGGGCGTTGACCAGCAGGAGCGATAGCCATGGGGTTCGACCACATGGCGGAAATCCTTCCACAGGGGATCGCTCATGATGTCAGTGACGATCACGGCCTTGCGGTGATAGACGGCGGTGCCGCAAGAACCCACCGTGGGACCAATTTGCACGCCATCAATTGCCTTTGTATATTCTGTTGCCAGGCTCGGCGCTGCGCCATGCCTCAGCGTCTGGCCATCGACGTCAAGCAGCAGGACGGAGCCAAAGATGCCGGTCAACTGGGATTCAACGAGATGCATGAGGCGGTCAAGCACATCCTCAAGGGTGGCGCTCATGGCGATCATTTCGAGGATTTGCGCCTGTCCGTCTCGCAATCTGTCAGCGCGCTTGCGCTCGGTAATGTCGCGGGCAATGCCGACGAGACCGAAGATTTCATTGTTCTCATCGCGGAGCGGCACTTTGGTTGAGAGCAGCCACTTGGTGATGCCCGCCGCTTCGACGACATATTCCTCCTTGTCAATCATCGGCCTGCCGCTGCGCAGAACTTCCAGTTCATCGGCGCGAAACTCGCTGGCAATTTCCGGCGCGTGAAAGTCAAAGTCGGACTGGCCGATCACTTCGCTTGTCGATTTCCTGCCATTGTCAATGGTGAGGGCCTTATTAGCGACGAGGAAGCGGCTCTCGGTGTCTTTCACCCATAGGTAATCGGGCACAAAGTCGATCAGGGCCTGGAGCGAGATGAGCTCGTTGACCACGGCGCGCCGGGGCTTGAGCTGGGAAATGTCATCGTGGGTTGCAACCCAGCCGCCGTCCGGCATGCGCTGGTGGCAGATATGAATTGTCCGGCCGTCCTTCAGTTCAGCGGTCCAGGTTTTTGCGGTGCTGCCGGAATTTACCTCAGCGCACCAGCGGAGATAGTCGTCAACGACGCTCATGAGACAGGTTCCGAGTGCTGCGCGGCGTTCGGTAATTTCACGAAGCGTCGTGCCGGGTTTCACGTCGTTGGGTGCAAGGTGATAAATTTCCGCATAGCGGCGGTTGCTCAGGATCAGGCGCTGGTTGGCATCGAAAAAGCAAATGCCCTGCGATATCTTTTCGATGGCTGTTTCGTGGCGCAGCATTTGCGCTTCAAGGGACGCAATTCTATCCTGCTGGTCGCGCGCAAGGAATTCCTGCTGCTCGGCCTGCAACTTTGCCAGCGTTTCAAGGTTTGTTTTTTCAGGCGCCCCCGCAGCCTGTTTTACGCGATACTTTCCCACACCGTTCCTCCGCTCCCCCCGGGCAGAACAAGACCTGACTGGTCTTTCAGACTTGAAAATTTTATTCAAGCTAGGGTGGCGGACTTAACTGCTGGTGAATTGTTGCGGCAAACCGGCCCCACTGTGTTTTGTGGTAAAGATTTGATTACAGAGGGATTTCACTCAATAGCTCTCCATGGTCGGGCTTGATGTTCAGACCACCCAGACTGCTTCACGCCCAAGCGTCTCGCGCCGCAAATTGGTCCATTACCTGGAGGCCTTCGCACCATCATAGAGAACCTCAAAATGCTCGGCGTTCTCGCTGAAGTTCAGCAAGTATTTTTCAACTTCCGGATAGTATCGGGCTTTCTCGTAATCTTCGTCCGCGAATTTCTTGATGGCCGTGATGGAAGTCCAAAATGTCATTGTGGGAAACTCAACATTGTCCTCTAAATCCTGGCACAGCAGATAGACGCCCTGGTTACCCTCGATCCTTCCGTAATCGGCAAGGCCTGTCTGTTTGAGATATGTCACATACTCAGATTTGAGGTCCTTGCGAACCCAGCTTCGCCACATCCGTACGATCATCGTCCTTCCTCCAAGGTCAGCTAAGCATTCTCTCTCCCTGGTCGGACTTCGATCCGACCACCTCGGCTTCGCTTCAAGAAAGTGAAACTAATTTGACGTTTTCTCTTCTAGGTTTTCGGATCAGTTCCGCCGTGAATTCCTTGCAGCCGTCCGCCGGATAATCTCGTCGGAATTGGCGAGCAGGTTGCGCACGGCGATGCGGGCGGCTTGCGGTTTGCGCAGCCTTATATTGCGCTCGATCTTTTCATGGAGGTCCTGGGCGTGGTGCAGGTCGTGGGCCTTGCGGGTGATGAAGATGAACAGGTTGTTGAGCGCCTGGTCGATGATTACCCCCAAGGGCAGGAGCAGCTCATTGTTGGTGGCCTTGAGGATGCCGATGTGAAAGCGCACGTCGGCCTCGGTGCGCTCGTGGAGCGACGGAGCCGTGGCCATGTCGTGGCAGGCGGCGCTGATGTCGTGCATCTGCTCTTCGGTGTGAAATTCGGCGGCCAGCGCTGCTGCTTCCGGTTCCACGATGTAGCGGAATTGCTGGAGCGAGAGCAGGAATTTCTCGCGGTTGGGGGCGGTGGCGTACCACGCTAAAATGTCGTGGTCGAGCAGGCTCCAGCGTTCCCGGGGTTCCACGCGACTGCCAACCTTTGGCCTGGAAATGAGCAGGTTTTTGGCCATCAGGATCTTGATGCCTTCGCGCACGGCCGAGCGGCTCACCTTGAAATCGGTGGCCCATTTCGCCTCGTTGGGCAGGATGGTTCCGGGGGCAAATTCGCCGCGCACAATGCGCATGCCGATGGCTTCGGCCACGGAGGAATGCACGCTGCCAGGCCCGCGTTTCAGTTTGGGCGTGGCCTTCTTGCGATGCAAAGAGGCGGCGGTGGGAAGCGGTGCCGTGCTTTTGTCCACGTGGGGCCTACTCGCTGTTCTGGCGGAATTTGCGCACGCGGTCGAACGAAACTGCCAGCAATATAGCCCCGCCGATGAAGCAGCCCTGCCAGAAGGCGTTGATGCCGAGAAGGCCCAGGCTGTTGCGGATCACTTCGATTAGGGCAGCACCTATGATGGCGCCGGTTGCCGTGCCCACGCCGCCTGCAAGCGCTGCACCGCCGATAACCGCTGCGGCAATGACCTGAAGTTCGAGGCCTGCGCCGATGTTGGTGGTGATCGCCCCCAGCCAGCCGGTTTGAATAATGCCCGCGATGCCTGCCGAAAGGGAGGAAATCATGTACACCGCCACCTTGATCGGTTTCACTGGAACGCCGGTCAAAGTCGCTGCGTGTTCGTTGCCGCCAATGGCATAGACATAGCGGCCAAACCTGGTCCAGCGCAGGATGAAGCCGGTGATCAGTGCCAGAATGATCATGTAAAGCACCGGATTGGCAATGCCGAAGAACCAGGCACCGCCACCCAATGACAGAAGCAAATCATGGTCGGGCCCGAACTGGAACACCACTGTGTTGCCGGAGGCGACCATTGCGAGACTTCGCGCTATGGAAAGCATGCCGAGTGTGACCACAAAGGACGGCATGCCGACATAGGCGATGAGTATGCCGTGAACAAAGCCAACCAGAAGGGACGTGGCAATCGCGGCGGCGATGCCGACCTCGATGCCGTAACCCGCATGCATGGTGACCCCCAACACCATGCTACATAGGCACAGCACGGAGCCCACGGAAAGATCGATGCCGCCGGTAATGATGACGAGCGTCATGCCCAGGGCGATGATGGCGACAAAGGTGACGTTGCGGGTGATGTTGTAGAGGTTCTTCGTGGTGTCGAAGGAGTCCGTATACAAGGACAGGAACACGCAGGCGAGGACGACCGCGATAAAGACCCAGAAGGTCTGGCTGCTCAGTTTTTCCGAAAGCCAGCTTTGCTGTTTCTGTTCAATTGTCTTGGCCATTGTGCTTGCCGTCGTCGACATGTGATACCTTCCAAATACTATAAGCGTGTGCCGGTCATACCTGCTCGATGGCCCCGGTGATAAGCCCGGTGACCTCCTCAGGAGAACTTGCGGCGATTTTCTTGTCCGCCACTTTGCGCCCGCGCCGGAGCACGATAATGCGGTCGGCAACCGAGAACACGTCTGGCATGCGGTGGCTGATGAGGACTACGACGATGCCCTGGTCGCGCAGCAAGCGGATCAGGTTCAGGACTTCCGCAACCTGGCGCACAGAAATGGCGGCCGTGGGCTCGTCCATCAGCACAATCTTGGGGTTGGAAAGGCGGGTGCGGGCGATCGCTACCGCCTGGCGCTGGCCGCCCGACATCTGCTTGACGAGATCGCGGGGGCGGGTTTCGGACTTCAGTTCGGCGAAAATCTGGCCGGCGCGCTTGTACATGCTGGCATAGTCGAGAACCTTGAAGGGGCCAACCCCCAGGCGCTGTTCGCGACCGAGAAAAACATTGGCCGCCGCCGTCAGGTTGTCGCAAAGTGCCAGGTCCTGGTGCACGATCTCAATACCGTGTTCGCGGGCTTCCACCGGCCGATGCATGACCAGTTCCTTGTCCTCCATGCGCATGGTGCCGTGGCTGGGGCGGTAGTTTCCGGCGATCATTTTGACCAGGGTGGACTTGCCGGCGCCGTTGTCGCCCATGAGGCCCACAACCTCGCCCGCCTCAAGGGACAGCGAAATGTCATTGACGGCCTGAATTGCGCCGAAATGTTTTGAAATGTTGGAAAGTTCGAGAATTGCCACCGGTCCGCTTGCCTCCCTTTGTCATTATGGCGGATTTACCATACGTCGGACAGGTGTCAATGAATTGTACGACTAATATCCGTATTGTAGGATAAATAGCGCTTGACGGGTGCGCCGTGCCGATATTAGGTACTGCACAAAGAAGAATACAAGAAATGCTTATCAGCCCAGGCGGGCCGTCCGGGGGATCGTGTGATGACCCCTGTACCGTCTGACAACCGGGCTGATTTTGTGTGGCGGGCACGTCGTGCCAGTCTGTTCTAAAGGGAGAAGTAAAATGAAAAAAACATTGTTGCTTGCCGTCACCGTTGCCGCGTTGGCACTCGGCGCCGGGGAGGCTATGGCCAAGAAACAATTGGTCATTGTCGTCAAGGGCCTCGACAACCCGTTCTTCGAAGCGATCAATCAGGGTTGCCAGAAATGGAACAAGGAAAACCCCGACTCGGAATACGAGTGCTTCTATACGGGTCCGGCATCAACCTCTGACGAAGCTGGCGAAGCCCAGATCGTTCAGGACATGCTCGGCAAGCCTGACACCGTTGCAATGGCCATTTCGCCATCGAACGCCAAGCTTATTGCCCAGACCATCAAGACCGCCAACACTTCAATTCCAATCATGACGCTTGACGCCGACTTGGCGGCAGAAGACTCAGCACTGCGCAAAACCTACCTTGGCACTGACAACTACCTGATGGGTTCGCGCATTGGCGAATACATCAAGAAGGCGAAGCCCAATGGTGGCACGATCTGCACGATCGAAGGCAACCCTGGTGCTGATAATATCCTGCGTCGCGCGCAGGGCATGCGCGACACCTTGACGGGACAAAAGGGCCTAGCGGCACTTGCCGGTGAAGGTGGCTGGACGGAAGTTGCCGGCTGCCCGGTATTCACCAATGACGACGGTGCCAAGGGCGTTCAGGCGATGACTGACATCCTTGCTGCCAACCCGAAGCTCGACGCCTTCGGCATCATGGGCGGCTGGCCACTGTTTGGCGCACCGCAGCCCTACCGTGATCTGTTCAAGCCGTTGGCTGACAAGATCGCCAGCAACGATTTCGTCATTGGCGCCGCCGATACAATCGGTGACGAAGTGGCAATCGCCGCCGAAGGCTTGGTCACTGCGTTGGTCGGACAGCGTCCGTTTGAAATGGGCTACCTTGCCCCGGGCGTCATGATCAAGTTGGTCACGGGTGAAAAAGTTGATGATCCGGTGTTCACCGGCCTTGACGAATGCACCAAGGACACGGTTGATACCTGCATCCAGAAGTAATTCCAGGAATGTGGGGCGCCTGGCCAACGGGCGCCCCCCAACCAGCCCAGCATGAGGCTGGGGAAATGCGCGACAGACACAGCTGATACTTGCTTCGTCAAGTAACCGACTGATCTGTAAAGCTGCGGTCCAGCCGGCAACACCTTCCAGTTGTCGGCTGGTCTTTTTTTCGGAAATTCTGTCCAATCGAATATAGTGCATTGCACAATTTGTTCGCATGAGCGAGATTACTCGCATGCGCGAAAGCGATTTATCCATACTTGTCGTCGATGAGAACCGCCTGCGGGCGGGTGTCATTGAAGATGCATTGCATGAAGCGGGCTATGCCCGTGTTGTGGTCGTGCACGAAATCATGGGGTTGGTTCGCAGGATCGAAGAAACGGCACCTGACGTCATCGTCATTGATATTGAGAATCCCAACCGCGATGCGCTGGAAAGCCTGTTTCAGGTTTCGCGCAGCGTGCAGCGGCCCATAGCCATGTTTGTTGACCATTCCGACAAGGGCATGATTGAGGCTGCGGTTGATGCCGGTGTTTCCGCCTACATTGTTGATGGTCTAAAAAAGGAGCGGGTGAAACCGATCCTCGATATGGCCATCATCCGTTTCAAGGCTTTCGCCAAATTGCGCAGCGAGCGTGATGATGCCAAGCGGGCGCTTGGCGACCGCAAGCTGATTGACCGTGCCAAGGGGATTTTGATGCAGCAGCGGGGAATTGATGAACCGGCGGCTTACGACCTCATGCGCCGTGCGGCCATGGAGGAGAACCGGCGCATGGTTGAAATCGCACAAAGCATTGTGACGGCGGCTGGATTGCTCGGCGGGAAAGGCAAGCAATGACACGAGAGATCATACGTTTCGGATTCCTGCCGCTCACCGACGCGGCCATTCCCATCGTGGCCCATGAGATGGGGTTTGCGGCAGAGGAGGGGGTGGCGCTGGAACTGTCGCGCGAAACGTCATGGGCCAATATCAGGGACCGCATGGCGGTAGGCCATTTTGATGCGGCCCATCTTCTGGCGCCCTTGCCGATTGCGGCAGCCCTGCAATTGCTGCCCATGTCTTCGTCAATCATCGTACCCATGGCGCTTGGTCTTGGAGGAAATGCAGTGACCGTTTCTTCCATCTTGTGGAAGGAGATGAAAGCTCATGGCGCTACATCTCTCAGCGTGGCACGCGAAATGGGTACCGCGCTCAGACAAGTTTTAGAGCAACGGGCGCGTGCTGGGTTGCCGAAGCTGGTGTTTGGAATTGTGCATGCCTTCTCCGCGCACAACTATGATCTCTGCTACTGGTTAGCCGAGTGCGGCATTGATCCAAGGTCTGATGTTTCAATAGCGGTTGTGCCTCCACCGCTCATGCCGGAGGCCATGCAGGCAGGTCATCTTGACGGCTATTGTGTCGGCGAACCGTGGAACACCGCCGCAGTCACTCGTGGCACCGGAGTTATTGTGACGAGCAAGATTGAACTTTGGAAAGACAGTCCGGAAAAAGTCCTCGGAGTTCGTGAAAGCTGGGCAGGCACACGCAGGGTTGAACTGCAAGCCTTGCTTCGTGCCTTTGACAGAAGTGCGCTCTGGTGCGCAAGCCCCGACAATGCAACTGCACTGGCCTCATTGTTATCGTTGCCCGCCTATCTTTCGCAACCGATTGAAGTTATCCTCCCGGCCCTATCCGGAACATTGCAGATTGGGGATGCGAAACGGCGCGTTCCAGGCTTTCTTTCCTTTGATGCGCCGAAGTCAACGCTGCCTGAGCCCGCCCATGCGGCCTGGTTCTATACCCAGATGGTGCGTTGGGGGCAGGCCGAACTTTCCAAACAAAATCTCGAACGGGCGATGAAGTGCTACAGGCCGGAAGTTTATGCGGAAACAATCGGGGCCCAGTATCTCCAACGGAATGAAATTGACGGCTTCTTTGATAGCCGGGTTTTCGATCCCAGACAGATTGAATCCTATCTCGCGTCACTGCCATTTGCTGGGGCCTAATTTTTAGGCGCCCTTGTGCAGTGCACAATAATTCAGCTTTTTTCTGCTGGATATTTGACCGCGCAGCCCGGAAACATTTCCATGAACTTTGTTAATTCATTGAAATAAAACAACTATTTTTGTATCCGCCAATTGGCACAGGCCGTGCAAAGGAGAGGGCAGCAACCAGAGTTGGTTTCCATCAGAAGGCTCAGAATCGGGCCGAACGGCAACGCCGCCGGAGTTTTCAGAGAGGTCTCGATGAGAGCCACTCCTGAAGGTTCCAGTGGCGTTTTTTGTTTTTGGAGACCTTGTCAGACACATTTTCAGGAGATTTCGAGATGCCCACAATATCAACCAGACTAAGCCGACGTACATTCATCAAGCGATCTGTGGCGACGGCCGCACTTCTCACGGCAGCGCGTCAGCTCATGCCAAGTGGTGCCTATGCGGCGACGGCTGCACCGGAAGTTACAAGTGCCAAACTCGGTTACATCGCACTCACTGATGCGGCTCCGCTGGTGATTGCGAAGGAGAAGGGCCTGTTTGAAAAATTTGGCATGCCCGATGTTGAAGTGGCCAAGCAGGCCTCATGGGCTGCCACGCGCGACAATCTGGTTCTCGGCGGTGAAGCCAACGGCATTGATGGCGCCCATGTTCTCTCGCCCATGCCCTATCTCATCAGCACGGGGAAGGTTACGCAGAACAATGTTGAAGTGCCGATGTCGATTCTGGCGCGGCTCAATCTCGATTGCCAGGCCATTTCCGTCTCCAATGAATTCAAGGATTCGGGCGTTGGCCTTGATGCAGGAAAGCTCAAGGCCGCGTTCGAAACCAAGAAAGCCGCTGGCAAGGAAGTCAAAGTCGCCATGACATTCCCCGGCGGCACCCATGATTTGTGGCTGCGCTATTGGCTGGCGGCCGGCGGCATCAATCCTGAAACTGAAGTCTCCACCATTGTAGTGCCGCCACCGCAAATGGTGGCCAACATGAAAGTTGGCAATATGGATGCGTTCTGCGTGGGCGAGCCATGGAACGAGCAACTGGTCAACCAGGGCATCGGCTTTACGGCGGCAACCACGGGCGAATTGTGGAAGGGCCATCCGGAAAAAGCACTTTCGATGCGCGCTGACTGGGTTGAGAAAAATCCCAATGCAGTAAAGGCCATTCTGATGGCAGTTATGGAAGCCCAGCAATGGTGCGAGGCCATGGAAAACAAGGACGAGTTGGCAGCCATCGTTGGCAAACGCCAGTGGTTCAATGTTCCGCCTGCGGACATCATTGGCAGGCTCAAGGGCGACGTCAATTACGGCAATGGCCGGACCGTGAAAGATGAAAGCCTGCGGATGAAGTTCTGGGCCGATCATGCGTCCTATCCCTTCAAGAGCCATGATTCGTGGTTCCTGGCAGAAAATATCCGCTGGGGAAAATTCGCGCCCGACATGGATGTGAAGGCGCTGGTTGACAAGGTGAATCGGCATGACCTGTGGCTGGAAGCAGCGAAGGAATTGGGCGTCACCGATCTTCCGGCCTCGCCGTCACGCGGACCCGAAACCTTCTTCGACGGCAAGGTTTTCGATCCCGACAATATCACCGCCTATCTCGAAGGCCTTGCGATCAAGAAGATCGCCTAACTGGAATAATGGGAAGGACTGCAAGAGCATGACGGCCACTGCGCGAAAAATAGCCATGTTACCTCAAACAGTGGAAGACCCGCGGAAGGAAAGCGTTGTTGCTTTCACGCCGCGGACAAAGCCCTCATCTCGTCCCCTCTTGCAACGCCTTTCTTCAATCGGCGAAAAGATCTTGCCGCCATTGATCATGACGGCGGTGCTCCTGATTATCTGGCAACTGGCTTTTGGTGCTGCGGGTTCAACCCTGCCGTCTCCATTGCAGGTCTGGACGGATGCCAATGACCTCATCGTCAATCCTTTCTTTGACTTTGGCTCGCAAGACATTGGTCTGGGCTGGCGCGTGCTCACGTCCTTGCAACGCGTTGCCATTGGCTTTGGTTTTGCCGCCATCGTTGGCATCTTGATGGGGGCCGTTGTTGGCCAATCCGTCTGGGCCATGCGCGGGCTCGATCCCATTTTTCAGGTCTTGCGCACGATTCCACCGCTCGCGTGGTTGCCGATTTCACTAGCAGCGTTTCGTGATTCCAATCCGTCTGCCATCTTTGTGATTTTCATTACTTCGGTCTGGCCGGTGCTGATCAATACGGCGGCGGGCGTGCGCAACATTCCGCAGGATTACCGCAATGTGGCGGCCGTGCTGCGTCTCAACCCGATTGAATATTTTTTCAGGATCATGGTGCCGGCGGCAGCACCTTACATCTTTACCGGGCTTCGCATCGGCATTGGCCTTTCGTGGCTTGCAATCGTTGCCGCCGAAATGCTCACGGGCGGCGTTGGCATTGGTTTCTTCATCTGGGATGCGTGGAATTCCTCCAGGTTGTCCGACATCATCGTAGCCCTGTTCTACATCGGCTTCACCGGCTTTGCGCTTGACCGCCTGGTTGCGGCGCTTGGCCAATTCGTAACCCGCGGAACGGCAGCGAGCTGACCCATGAGCAATTATCTTAAAGTCGATCATGTTTCCAAGTCTTTTACGCGTGGCAGTGTGGTCACGGAGGTTCTGAAAGACATCACGCTCGGCATTCGCAAGGGCGAGTTTGTTTCCATCATCGGCCATTCCGGCTGCGGGAAATCGACCTTGCTCAATTTGATTGCCGGACTCACCAAAGTCTCAAGTGGCGTAGTGCTGCTGGAAAACAGGGAAGTGGATGAGCCCGGACCGGAGCGGGCCGTGGTGTTTCAGAACCATAGCTTGCTGCCATGGCTTACTGTTTACGAAAATGTGAAGCTCGCGGTGGATAAAGTGTTCCGTTCGTCGCGCTCCAGGGCCGAGCGGCATGACTGGATAATGCAGAACCTTGCCCTGGTTCAGATGCAGCATGCGAAGGACAAGCGGCCTGCTGAAATTTCCGGAGGCATGAAACAGCGTGTCGGCCTCGCGCGGGCGCTGGCGATGGAACCGAAAATTCTTCTCCTTGATGAGCCTTTCGGCGCGCTTGATGCACTCACCCGGGCTCACTTGCAGGATTCGGTGATGGATATCCATGCGCGGCTTGGCAACACTATGGTGATGATTACCCATGATGTGGATGAAGCCGTGCTGCTGTCAGACCGTGTCATCATGATGACCAACGGGCCGGCAGCGAAGATCGGCGAGATTCTTGATGTGGATTTGGTGCGTCCCCGCCGTCGCCTCGAACTTGTGGCGGACCGCGAATATGTACAGTGCCGCGAGTCCGTACTGAAATTCCTCTACGAGCGGCATCGCTTCGTGGAAGCGGCGTGAGGCTACCCATGAAGCAAAAACTTGTCATCATTGGCAATGGCATGGCACCGGGGCGGATGTTGGAGAACCTGCTTGAAGCGGCACCCGATGCCTATGAAGTTACCATTTTCAATGCCGAGCCCCGCGTCAACTATGACCGTATCATGCTGTCACCGGTCTTGTCGGGGGAGAAAACCTTTGAGGAAATCGTCATCCACGGGGATGGCTGGTACATCAAGCATGGCATCACGTTGTATAAGGGCTGCAAGATCAAGACGATTGATCGCGCGGCCAAAACGGTCATTTCCGACACGGGCATTGTTGAAAATTATGACAAGCTGGTCATAGCCACAGGCTCTGTACCGTTCATCATTCCTGTACCCGGTTGTGACATGGCGGGGGTGCTCACCTACCGCGATTTGGATGATGTAAATGCCATGATGATCGCCGCTAAGTCACGCGGCAATGCGGTCGTGATTGGCGGCGGGTTGTTGGGGCTTGAAGCGGCGGCGGGCCTGGCCGAGCAGGGCATGAAAGTCACAGTCATTCATATCATGCCGACGCTGATGGAACGCCAGCTTGATCCTGCCGCCGGTCATCTTCTTAAAAAGGCGGTGGAGGAGCGTGGAATCACGGTGCTCAACGGAGCCAATACCAAGGCGATCACTGGCAAAAGCCACGTTGAAGCGGTGGAGTTGGCTGATGGAACCATTGTTCCTGCTGATATCGTCGTAATGGCTGTCGGCATTCGTCCCAATGCGACTTTGGGCAACGAGAGCGGGCTTGAGGTCAAGCGCGGGATTGTTGTCGATGACCAGATGCGGACATCGGACCCCGACGTTTTTGCACTCGGTGAATGTGCCGAACATCGTGGCATGGTCTATGGTCTCGTAGCGCCGCTTTATGAAATGGCGGGCATCCTTGCCAAGACTTTGGTTGCAAAACCTGCGGCCTATGCCGGTTCGGTGACGGCCACAAAGCTGAAAGTCACGGGGATCAATCTCTTTTCAGCGGGCGACTTCGCCGACGGCCAGGACCGGGAGGAAATTGTCCTGAGAGACGCGCGGCAGGGCATCTACAAGCGGCTGGTGCTGAAGGACAATCGCATTGTTGGCGCCGTACTCTATGGCGAGACTTCGGATGGTGCCTGGTTCTTTGATATGTTAAAGCGCGGAACTGACATTTCCGAAATGCGCGACACCTTGATTTTTGGCCAGTCGTATCAGGGTGGCACCCCCCTGGACCCTACGGCGGCCGTTGCAGCCTTGCCGGATGATGCGGAAATCTGCGGCTGCAACGGCATATGCAAGGGAAAGATTACTGGAGCCATCGAGAAGCTCGGCCTCAAGAATGTCGATGATGTGCGCTCCCACACGAAAGCTTCGGCTTCCTGTGGCTCATGCACCGGACTTGTCGAACAATTGCTCAAGGTGAAACTGGGTGATGCTTTTAATCCGACGGCCATTCAACCCATGTGCGCTTGCACGGAACTGGGCCATGATGATGTGCGCCGCCTGATTGTGGCGAAGTCAATCAAGTGCATTCCGGCCTTAATGCAGGAATTAAACTGGAAGACGAGCTGCGGCTGCGCCAAGTGCAGACCCGCTCTCAATTACTATCTGCTCGCCACCTGGCCAGACGATTATGTAGATGACAGTCAGTCACGCTTCATCAATGAGCGGGTGCATGCCAATATCCAGAAGGACGGAACTTATTCAGTTGTGCCGCGCATGTGGGGCGGGGTTACCAGTGCCAAGGAACTGCGTGCCATTGCCGATGTGGTGGACAAGTTCGCCATTCCTTCGGTGAAATGCACGGGCGGCCAGCGCATTGATTTGCTTGGCGTGAAGAAGGATGACCTGCCTGCCGTCTGGTCTGATCTCAATGCGGCTGGCATGGTTTCGGGCCATGCCTATGGCAAGGCACTGCGCACGGTGAAGACCTGCGTGGGTACGGACTGGTGCCGCTTCGGTACGCAGGATTCAACCGGGCTTGGCATCAAGCTTGAGAAATTCATGTGGGGGTCATGGACGCCTGCGAAGGTGAAGATGGCGGTATCGGGTTGCCCGCGCAATTGTGCGGAAGCTACTTGCAAGGATGTAGGCGTGATCTGCGTTGATTCCGGTTACGAGATTCATTTTGCCGGGGCGGCCGGTCTCGACATCAAGGGTACGGAAGTTCTAGGACACGTCAAGACTGAAGAGGAAGCGATTGAAGTGATCGCCGCACTTGTGCAGCTTTACCGGGAGCAGGGGCGCTATCTCGAACGCATTTACAAATGGGCCAAGCGCGTTGGCTCGAACTCGATCAAAGCTGCGGTGCTGGACGACGTAACGAAACGCAAAGCGCTTTATGACCGGTTCGTATTTGCGCAATCCTTCTCGCAAAAGGACCCCTGGGAGGAGCGCGCAAAGGGCGTTGCAGCACATGAATTCAAGCCAATGGCTGATCTTACCTTCAAGCAGGCGGCGGAATGAGCGACACGTGGATTGATATCGGCGGGATTGACGAAATCCCGCAGAAGGGTTCGCGCGTGGTGAAAACGTCGTCTGGCGATGTTGCGGTATTTCGAACAGCGAATGATGTAGTTTTCGCCCTGCGCGATCGCTGCCCGCACAAGGGTGGCCCGCTCAGCCAGGGCATCGTGCATGGAACGTCGGTGACTTGTCCTTTGCATAACTGGGTGATCGGCCTGGATAGTGGTGCGGCGCAGGGAAATGACAAGGGCTGCACCAAGCGCTTTCCGGTGAAGGTTGTGGAGGGGCGCATCTATCTTGATGTCACTCTTGCCCTGCCGCGAGTTGCCTGATGGGTGAGCGCCGCACAACCTGCCCCTATTGCGGAGTCGGTTGCGGAATCATTGCGAAGCGCGAAGAGAATGGCGATGTCGCGGTACGCGGCGATCCTGAGCATCCGGCGAATTTCGGCAAGTTGTGTTCAAAAGGCTCAGCCCTAGCGGAAACGCTTTCTCTTGATGACCGTTTGCTGTTTCCCGAAATTAGAGGAGAACGCGCCACTTGGGATACAGCTCTTGATCTCGTGGCGTCGAAATTCAGCGAAACAATAGTGCGGCATGGACCGGACTCGGTTGCCTTCTATGTCTCGGGGCAGTTGCTGACGGAAGACTATTACGTC
Organism: uncultured Alphaproteobacteria bacterium; assembly: GCA_963766425.1. Lineage (GTDB taxonomy): Bacteria > Pseudomonadota > Alphaproteobacteria > Rhizobiales > Aestuariivirgaceae > Aestuariivirga. The sequence goes on along the minus strand of CAVYAB010000019.1, from coordinate 301,913 downwards.
GCCAACAAACTGATGAAGGGCTTCATCGGTTCGGCTAATATCGACACCAACAGCCGCCTGTGCATGGCATCTTCCGTGGCGGGCCACAAGCGAGCCTTCGGGGCAGATGTTGTTCCCGGAATTTATGGGGACTTGGAACAGGCTGATCTCGTGGTTCTGGTAGGTTCCAATCTCGCCTGGTGTCATCCGGTCTTGTTCCAGCGCTTGATGGCGGCGAAGGAAAATCGCGGGACGAAGATTATCGTGATTGATCCGAGAAGGACGGCGACTGCCGAGTTTGCGGACATGCATCTCGCCATCAAGCCGGGCAGTGATGTAGCCCTGTTCAATGGACTCCTGACTTACTTGCACAACCATGGCAAAATCGATGCGGAATTTGTTTCCAGGCATACCGCTGGACTGGCCGAATGCCTTAGCTGCTGCACGGGAATGTGATGTTGCGAATACAACAGGTGTTTCGCAAACCGAACTTGAGAATTTCTATCGCCACTTTGCCGATACGGAGCGCACCGTCACCGTGTGGTCCCAGGGTGTGAATCAATCGAGTGCTGGAACCGACAAGGTCAACGCCATCATCAATTGCCATCTGCTTACGGGGCGCATCGGGCGGGAGGGCATGGGTCCATTCTCGGTCACTGGCCAACCCAACGCCATGGGCGGGCGAGAGGTTGGGGGCCTTGCCAATATGCTGGCGGCTCACATGGCGATTGACAATCCGGTTCATCGCGAACTCGTGCAACGGTTTTGGGCAAGTCCGGTTATCGCAGAAAAACCGGGCCTCAAAGCCGTGGACATGTTTGAGGCGGTGCGTGATGGGCGCATCAAGGCCATCTGGATCATGGCGACCAATCCAGTGGTGAGCATGCCGGATGCCGACGTGGTGCGGCAAGCCTTGAAGCAATGTCCGTTTGTTGTGGTGAGTGACGCTATCCGCGATACGGATACGGCGCGGTTGGCCCATGTGCTGCTTCCCGCTGCCGCATGGGGCGAGAAGGACGGCACGGTCACAAATTCCGAGCGGACGATTTCGCGGCAACGGGCTTTTCTATCGTTGCCGGGAAAGAGCAAACCGGACTGGCAAATTGTCTGCGACGTCGCCAGAGCGCATGGGCTTTCCGGGATTTAACTTTGAAACTGCAGCGGAGATTTTCCGCGAGCATGCGGCGCTTTCAACTTTCGAAAACAATGGCACGCGCGCACATGGATATTGGCGCCTGTGCAAACCTGAGTGACCAGGCCTATGAGGCACTGCCGCCGTTCCAGTGGCCGAGGCCGAAAAACAAGCAGGCCAGCCCACGGATGTTTGCCGATGGAAAGTTTTTTACCGGGAATGGAAAGGCGAATATCGTTGCCACGCCTTTTCGGGCGCCATTGGGGTCCGTCTCAGCGGCTTTTCCCCTTGTGCTGAACACGGGCCGCATCCGCGACCAGTGGCATACCATGACGCGCACGGGCAAGTCGGCACGGCTTATGGCCCATATGGGCGAGCCCTTTGTTGAAATTCATCCCGCTGATGCGCGGAAGGCCGGAATTGCACCTGCTTGCCTGGTGCGCGTTTCATCACGTCGCGGTGAAGCTGTTCTGCGCGCCCTCGTGACGGAAAAGCAGCAGCAAGGCACAGTCTTTGCGCCGATGCACTGGAACGACACGAACGCAAGTTTGGCGCGGATCGATGGGCTGGTTGCGCCCAATCCTGATCCCGTATCGGGCCAGCCGGAACTCAAGTTCACATCGGTGACAGTCATGCCATTCGGGGCGGCATGGTATGGCTTTGCTGTAACTCTCCAGCGCGCCGATAAACCGGATGTTGGATATTGGGCTGAAGCGCGGGCAGATCATGGTTTTCGCCTGGAGCTTGCCGGCGAGCAGCCTTTCGAAAACTGGGCTCACTTTGCTGAAGGTCTGCTGCAGTCGTCGGAGCTCATGGCCTATGTCGATGAACAGGCGGGTGCGTATCGTTATGCCGCCTTTGAAAACCAGAAGTTCATGGGCGCGCTATTTGTGTCGCGGGAGCCTGTGGCCGTTGCGCGCAGTTGGCTGGCAGATCAATTGGGCAGAGTTCACTCAAGGACAGATGCCTTTCGCATTCTGGCGGGGCGTAGCGGCAGCTCGCGCGACTGCGGCAGCATTGTTTGCGCCTGCAACAATGTGGGCAAGACTACAATTCTGTCGGCCATTGCGGCAGGCGCCCGCACACTGAACGCAGTTGGCGATGTGACTAAGGCTGGAACAAGCTGCGGCTCGTGCCGAGCGGAAATACAGGGGATGCTCCATGGCAGTCACTTGCAAGCGGCAGAGTGAATTATTGGAAAGCGGCATCGGCGAGTTGTCACTGCTGCCGTTGTTCCTTGATCTCAAGGGCAAGAGGGCGCTCGTTATCGGCGCTTCGCAAGGGTCGAAGTGGAAGACCGAACTTCTTGGCTCAGCGGGTGCAATCGTCGATCAGCTTGATATTTCTCCCAAAGAGATGCCGGAGCTGCGCAATTATTCATTTGTTGTTGCCGATATTGCCGATGAAACGGAGGCCGCAGAATTCGCCGCGGCGGCGAAGGTGGCAGGCGTTGCCTACAACATGGTGGACAAGCCGGAGCTTTGCCAGTTTCAATTCGGCGCCATCGTAAACCGCTCGCCGGTGATTGTGAGCATATCAACGAGCGGCGCCGCGCCTGTGCTGGCGCAAACAATCCGGCAGCGCGTCGAATCAATTCTTCCTGAGAGCCTCGGGGCTTGGGGTGCAGTTGCCAAGCGCATCAGAAATAGCATCTCGCTTGCCATTCATGACAGCAGCTTGCGCCGCGCGGTGTGGCAGCGCTTCGCAGGATTGGCCATGGGCGGGACGGCACCGGCGGATTATGATGAAAACACACTGCTTGCCTCACTTCTTGAAGTTTCTGTGGGCCGGCGAGAGGCTGCCATTCTCGAAATTCCGCATGAGCGCGATTTGATGATATTGAAGAGCTGCCGGATGTTGATGAATGCTGATGTTGTTTACGACTATTCCGGCAGTAATTTTGTAAAGTCGCTTATGCGCCGTGAGGCCGAGCATGTAGATCTTGACCCGTTGAAGCCTGTGGAACGCCATGATGACCAGAGACGAAATGTGGTTATCTGCGTTTCCGTTGCCATGCCGGAAGCCTGGCAGAGGGTGATTGACCTTCCTAGGCGGGAGGGTTATCGCCAATTCCCATAGGAAGTTTGGGAGCCTTGTTTGCCGAAGGTTGCGGAGTTGAATGTATCGTGGCGAGAGATTGAGGCGCTGCCGCGCGATAGTGCCAATCACCGCATAAACTATGGCAAGGAAGTGTTGCAATTTGGTGAGTTGCGTTTGCCGGAATCCGCCGGCCCTTATCCTGTAGTTGCGTTCATTCATGGCGGGTGCTGGCTCAACCAGTTCAGCCTTGATCATGTCTCGGCGATGGGCCGGGCGCTGGCCAATCAGGGTTATGCCGTGTGGACGCCGGAATACCGCAGGGTAGGTGATGCGGGCGGCGGCTGGCCTGGAACCTTTGAAGATATCGTCAGAAGTATTGGGGTATTGAGCGAACTTGCACTTGAACATTCGCTTGACCTCAATCGTGTTGTGACGATGGGTCATTCGGCGGGCGGGCATTTGGCTTTATGGCTTGTCGCCCAAAACAATTTGCCGCTTCGTGGTGTGGTTTCGTTGGCAGGCATTTGTGATCTCAAGGCTTATGAAAGGCTTGGAAATGATTGCGCTGCTTCCTTGCCGGGTCTACTTGGCGGCACTTCACGGGAAGTGCCGGAGAGATGGGTCAAGGCCAACCCAATCGAATTGTTGCCCATTAATGTTCGCGTCAGCCTCATTCATGGCGACCGCGATGCAATTGTACCCCTTTCGCAGAGTGAGAGCTTTGCTGCGGCGGCGGGATGTGAATTGCATGTTGTCAGGGGCGGAGGGCATTTTGATATGGTCTCACCCCACGCCAATGCCTTTGAAATCATCTGCCAGACATTGCGGCGGATGATATCCCCTTGATCAGGTCCGCGGCTTTTTCCGCAATCATGATGGTGGGGGCGTTGGTGTTTCCAGTTGTGATACGCGGCATGATGGAGGCATCGCAAACGCGAAGACCGTCAATCCCGCGCAGTTTCAGATCGGGTGTGACAACGGCAGCATCGTCAATTCCCATCTTGCAGGTGCCCACAGGGTGATGATCGGTCTTGCCATTAGCGCAGGCGTAAACGGCCAATTCTTCATCGGAGACTACATCAGGCCCCGGAATGATTTCACGCAGCACATAGGGCTTGAAAGCTGGCTGCTTCATGATCTCGCGGGCGAGACGCAAGCCTTTCAATGACATTTCCTTGTCATAGGCGTCGGCCCAATAGTTGGGGTCAATCAATGGCGCGGCTTTGGGATCATTGCTGGCAAGACGCACGGTGCCGCGCGAACGGGGCCGCATATAGGCGGTGTTCAGGGTAACGCCCGCATTTTTCGGTTTCAACACACCGGCCTCAATCCCCGAGCCCAGGCCCATGTGGAACTGAATGTCGGGGGAGCGGGCATTTTCATCGGCGTACCAGAAGCCTCCGGTCTCAAACAGGGAAGAGGCGACGGGGCCATTCCTGAAGAGGAGGTATCGCAAGCCGGCGAGAGCTGACCAAAGCGGCTTTGAATATTTGTCGTATGTGTGGTCGCCGGTGCACTCGCTGATGACGAAGAGATCGAGATGGTCCTGCAGGTTTGAACCCACGCCCCTTAGATCGTGAATTGGCTTTATTCCAACGGCTTTCAAATGATCCGCAGGGCCGATACCGGAGAGCATCAGAAGCTTGGGTGAGCCGATTGAACCTGACGTCAGAACTATTTCGCGTGTGGCATGAATAGTTTCGTCTTCCAATTCGACAGATGTTGCTTTGCCATTCTCGATGACAATGCGTTTAACGAAATCATTCTTGCGAACTGTGAGATTGGAACGGCCGCGTGCCCCGTGAAGAAAACTTGTGACAACAGAAGAGCGGCGCGCGTTCAGTTGGGTGAGCTGGTAGTAGCCTACACCATCCTGTTCGTTGGCATTGAAATCCGGATTACGGGGGATTCCCAATTCGCCTGCCGCTTTAAAAAAGGCCTCGCATATGGGAAGCGGTGAGACGGGATTTGAAACACCCATCGGTCCGGTGCTCCCATGAAACTCAGTGGCGCCGTTTTGATTTATCTCCGAGCGCTTGAAATAAGGGAGCACGTCTTCGTAAGACCAGCCCGTGCAACCGAGCTGAGCCCATTCGTTGAAGTCCAGTTTGTTGCCACGGCTGTAGACCTGTGCGTTGATGGTTGAACCGCCGCCAATCACTTTCGCCTGGGTGTAGCGAAAGACGCGGTCATTCATGTGTTTCTGGGGCACGGTGGACCAGCCCCAGCTGGCAATTCCCTTGGTCATCTTGGCAAAGCCGGCAGGCCAATGAAATAAGGGATTCCAATCGCTTCCGCCCGCTTCCAGCAGCAATACCTTAACTTGGCGGTCTTCGCTGAGGCGGGCCGCAAGGGTGCAACCGGCGGAGCCGCCTCCCACGATTACATAGTCATATTCCATGGCGTCCTTCGAGGATTGAACTAGGGCTTCAGAAGCAGTTAAAGTATCAGAAGCAGGCAATGCTGCAATAGTAACTAATTAGTTCTTTTTGGCTTTCAGGGGTGAATGAATTGGCGGCTTGGGATGAGGTGAAAAATTCCGGAACCAAAAATTTTCCAGCGCTTGTCCGTGAAAGATTGCATCCGTCGGACGCTGTTTTCATTCGCAGCGATGATGGCCGTATGTTTACTTACGAGGATTATTGGTCACTCTCAGGACGCATTGCCAATGCGTTGATGCAATGCTCGGTGAAGGCTGGTGACCGCGTTGCCGTACAGGTTCAAAAAAGCGTTGAGGCGTTGGCGGTGTTTTTGGCCTGTGCAAGGCTTGGGGCCATCTTTCTTCCCCTCAATCCGGCCTATACGACAACGGAAGTGGACTATTTTGTCAGCGATGCGGAGCCCTCAGTCCTAATTTGCGAGCCTGCAAGATTTGAAGCGCTTTCAAAAAAGGCCAGGGTGGTTCTTACCCTTGATGATGAGGGCGAGGGAAGCCTGGTTGAGGCGTTTAGGTCTCAACCAAGTGCATTTGAAGACGCCGACATGAACTGGGATGACCCGATAGCAATTCTCTATACCTCCGGCACAACGGGAAAATCCAAAGGCGCTCTTCTTACCCACGGCAATCTGGCATCGAATGCCTTGACGCTCGCAGAGGCATGGGCGTTCACCTCCGGGGATGTGCTGATCCATGCGCTTCCGATCTATCATACCCACGGATTGTTCACTGCGTCCAATACGGTTTTACTCAGTGGCGGTAGTCTGCTGTTCCGGCGCAAGTTTGATGTGGATGATGTGGTCTCGCTGTTTCCACAAGCCACGTCGCTTATGGGGGTGCCGACATTTTACACAAGGCTGGTGCGGCATAAGGGGTTGAACCGTGAACTCGTGCAACACATGCGGCTGTTTATTTCGGGTTCAGCTCCCTTGCTGGCTGAAACCCACCGGCAATTTGAAGAGAAAACGGGTTATGCAATTCTGGAGCGATTTGGCATGACCGAGACGAACATGAACACTTCCAATCCTTGCAAAGGCGAACGACGGGCCGGAACCGTGGGGCTGCCTTTGCCGGGCGTAGAGGTGCGCGTGAGTGATCCAACGACCGGCGCACCGCTTCGACAGGGCGACATCGGCATGATTGAAGTGCGCGGTCCCAATGTCTTCAAGGGTTACTGGCGCAATCCGGAGAAAACCGCTGCGGAATTCCGGCCAGATGGGTTCTTTATCACTGGCGATCTCGGGACTTTTGATGCACAGGGCTATCTGACCATTTCAGGCCGAGGCAAAGACGTTGTCATTACCGGCGGATTCAATGTTTACCCGAAGGAAATAGAAACTGAGCTTGACCAGTTTCCGGGCGTGCTGGAATCGGCGGTTATCGGGGTGCCCCATCCGGATCTGGGCGAAGGCGTTACCGCGATTGTGGTGCTCAAGTCAGGCCAAACCACACTGGACGAGCAGGGGATTATTGCTGAGCTCCAGACGCGGCTGGCCAAGTTCAAGGTGCCAAAAAGAATCATCGCCGTTCCGGAACTGCCGCGAAACGCCATGGGCAAGGTGCAGAAGGGCGCCCTGCGGATAACTTACGCGGAACTCTTCAGGTCTCAGCGTCCGGTATGAATTCCAAGGGAATTGACGATGTGAACCACAGCGACGAGGCAGATGAAGGCCCCCACAAACATGAGCGGCGTGGTTGGAACAAGTCGGGGCTCAAGGGTTTTGCGGGGACGTTTCTCAATCCACACCATTATGGCGACCAGCGCCACTCCAAGAGCCAAACCGCCGTAGGTGAGAGACATTTCAAGGATATTCTGGTTCATAATCAGGGCTTTGGCGTTTGAGTTGACAGGCTGGGGCGCCATCACTATGGTCCGCCCAAATTCAGGGGGTAGGCCCCTTATTTAGGTGAAGTCATGAAAGTTCGCAATTCTCTCAAGTCCCTGATCAAGCGCCACCGCGACAACAAACTGGTGCGCCGCAAGGGCCGGGTTTACATCATTAACAAGACCAATCCGCGCTTCAAGGCGCGGCAGGGCTAAACCCCATCAATTGACGAAAATTTGATCCCGCGTCCGATCATTCGGGCGCGGTTGACGTTTTAATGGCCCTGATTCTGCGCTATGCTGGGGCCATGAGATATTCACGCGCTCTGTACATTGCAGTTGGCTTTTTGGTTTTCGCGGCGCCTAGCCTGGCGCGGGATGGCGCGGAAACCTCTATTCCCTTGAAAAACCTTTCCGCCCAGGAAATCCGCGAGGAATCCCTCGACAGGCTTTTTGCCAGTCTCCACAAAGCATCTGGCGAGCAGGCGGCAAAGGCTACGGAAGAGAAAATATGGGAGCTTTGGTCACGGTCTGATTCGGCAACCGCCGAGGTTTTGCTGGGGCAGGCGGTTGTGGCCATGGGTGCTGCCGACAACGCCGCATCGCTTGAAATTCTGGATCGCATCATTGCGGCCTATCCCACCTATGCGGAAGCCTGGAACAAGCGGGCCACACTGCATTTCATGATTGGCAATTATAACACCTCGCTTTCCGACATTGAGAAAGTTCTTGATCTGGAACCGCGCCACTTTGGGGCGCTTGCGGGACGCGGCATGATCTATCAGCGGCAAGGGAAGTGGAGCGAGGCGCTGTCTGCTTTCAGGGAAGCCCTGAGCATGAATCCAAATATGGCGGGGGTAAAGAACGCCGTTCAGGAGCTATCCAAGCGCGAGCAGGATATTTAGTTCGGCGCCTTCTTCTTTCCAACTTGAGCAATGCGCAGCATGTTGGTTGCACCCGGCGCACCGAGCGGTACGCCGACGGTGATGATGATGCGCTGGCCTTCCTCGGCAAACCCTTCTGACGAGGCGAATTGGCAGGCGGTGTCGATCATGTGTTCGAGGTTATCGGCGTTTGGTGTGAGTATGCAGTGCTGGCCCCAGGCAAGTGCCAACCTTCTGGCCGTTGCAGGAATAGGGGTCAGCGTGATGATCGGAATGTTGGGGCGTTCGCGGGCAACGCGCATGGCGGTTGAGCCGGACTCCGTGTAGCTCACTATGGCGGCCACGGCCAGAGTTTCGGAAATGGAGCGGGCGGCCGTGGAGATTGCATCGGCTGTGGTCGGATCCGGGTCATTGCGCTGGGCGTTCATGATGCCGCGATAGAAGCTGTCGCCTTCCGCCGACTGGGCAATTTTGTCCATGGTGGCGACGGCCTTTTCGGGCCAGGCGCCAGAGGCACTTTCAGCCGACAGCATGATGGCATCGGCGCCTTCGTAAACGGCGGTGGCCACGTCTGACACTTCAGCGCGTGTTGGCACGGGCTCGACGATCATGGATTCCAGCATTTGGGTTGCAACGACCACGGGTTTTCCAGCGCGCCGGGCGGCGCGCGTCAGTTGCTTCTGGCGGGCGGGCACCGTTTCCAGGGGAAGCTCGACACCCAAATCACCGCGGGCCACCATGATGCCATCGGAAACTTTCAAAATGTCTTCAAGGCACAGAAGGGCGGAGGGCTTTTCAATTTTGGCCATGACACCGGCGCGGCCGGCGATGAGCGCGCGGGCCTCGGCAACGTCTTCAGGGCGCTGCACGAATGAGAGCGCAATCCAGTCTACGCCTATGCTTGCCGCAGCTTCGAGATCGGAGCGGTCCTTTTCGGTCAGGGCAGGGATGGGCAGAAGTGTGTTCGGCAGGTTTACACCTTTACGATTTGAAAGTGTTCCGCCAAAAATAATTGTCGTATCAATGCGGCTTGGTGAAACGCCGGTGATTTCCACCCGCAGGCGGCCGTCATTGAGAAGCAGGAAATCGCCAACCTTTACCGAAGCGAAAATTTCGGGGTGGGGCAGATAAACCCGTCTGTTGTCTCCCGGCGTTTCGTCCGTATCAAAGGTGAATGTGTCGCCAGCCTTGATCTGAACTTCCTTGTCCTTGAAGGTGCCGATGCGAATTTTTGGCCCCTGCAAGTCCGCGAGGATTCCTATGGGCCGGTTTACCTTGCTTTCGATACTGCGGATGGAACCGTGGAGCTCTTTCAACAAGGTATGGGACGTGTGGCTCATGTTGATGCGGAAAACATCGACCCCGGCCACAAACAGCTTTTCGATCATGTCACGGCTTGCTGAGGCTGGCCCAAGGGTTGCCAGAATTTTTACTTTACGGTTTCTGCGCACGTGAAATTATTGTCCCTGGCTGGTCTTTTCGCCAGACAAGGAAATTGTCCAGTCAGTTTCTTCGGTTGTGTCGACCTCGAAGAAGCCGGTTTTCTGGTAGCCACGCTCGGAGCAGCTGTCGATGCCGCGAATGGTGAAAATCTTGTCACGAATGCACATCATCGCCTTGCCGCCCCAGGAGCCGCCTTTGTCGTAGTCCACGGCGTAGACATAGTAGAAGCGGGCGATCAGGGTGCCTTTCAGCAGGGTGAGGCATTTTTGCGGTTCGGCGGTCCACCAGCCTTCGCTGGCCCAGCCTTCCCTATCCTTGTATCCAATGGCCACGCCCACGCGGCTTGCGGTATTGTTGCACAGTTTGAGGTCAGCCCGGGCCGGCGTGCCGGCAAATCCGATGAGCATCAGGGCACCTACGCCCAAGGCCAATGATCGAACTATTCTTCGGCGTCCCAGCGAGAATTTCGAATCGTTCATGACAGTCCTTTTAATCCGGCGGCAGGTTTGGCAAAGTTACCGGTATTCCACCTGTTTGGCAGCCTATAGCATGAACTTCTAACGTTTTCCAAATGAGGTGTGGATGAGTTACCGGCCCTACTGGTAAGGTGCGAATAAGCCGTTAATAAGGGCGTTCGGGACTGACATGAAGCACGATGAAAAGACGCAAATGGAGTTGGAATCCGCGGTTTTTCGCAGGCTTTTGGAGCATTTGCGAAAGCGCAGCGACGTGCAAAACATCGATATGATGAATTTGGCGGGCTTCTGCCGGAACTGCCTGTCAAACTGGTTTGAGGATGCGGCCAGGGAGCGTGGCCTGGATGTTGCCCGGGAGGAGGCCAGGACCATGGTTTATGGCATGCCGCAGGAGGAATGGAAGGCTCGGTTTCAGACGCGCCGCAACGGCGGCGCAGAAGGCGAATTTTGACAAGAGTGAAAAGCACTAGATTTTTTGGAGGCTGTAGACCGTGAATAACAAGTCCAGTTTTGCCCAGGGGCAGTTGAAGAGCATTGTTGAGCGCATTGAGCGCCTTGAGGAGGAAAAAAAGACCATCGCCGCCGATATCAAGGAAGTTTACGCTGAAGCCAAGGGTAACGGATTTGATACCAAAGTTTTGCGCAAGGTGATTTCACTTCGGAAGAAGGATGCCAACGAGCGTGAAGAGGAGGAAGCGATGCTTGATCTTTACTTGCAGGCGCTTGGCATGCTTCCAGGCGAAACAGAAGAAGCGGCCTAGGCCGCTTCCATATTTCCCCTCAGAAACCGGAGATCAGTTTGATTCCAACTGACCGAGTTGCTGGTAGCCCTGCAGGAATTCTGCGAGGTTGGCAGGCAGACTGCCTTTGCCGGCGCGCTGAACAACCAGCATGTCGCCCTTGCCGGCAGCCGATTCAAGGGATTGGGCCGGATCAGAGTTTGCCCGCAACACCGGCTGTGCAAGTGCATTGGGCACGAGTGAAATATCAGTCGTCGTGAATTCCTGTGGCGCGCCATCCCGGCGAACAGCCTTCTCGGGATCAAACAACGGCTGCGCCGGCCACCAATTGATGTCAGACGCTCCGAGGGAAGCCATCACCGGCTTGATTATGGGAGGACCTTCTACCGTGCCATCACGGATTGCATCGGCGAAGCTGCCTTTTGCCGCCGCATTCGACATTTGCGCAAGGGCCTGTTCCTCGGTCAATGTTTCGGCGGCTTCAACGGCACCGAGATTATCAGCAACAACGGAAGGTTTGGCCTTTACCAATTGCGTCGGAGGTGGGGCCGAAGCCGGTTCAATTGTCATATTTGCCGCCGCCATCATCAGAACTTCGATGGGCTTGGGGCGCGGCTTTGGAACGGGATAGCCCTGGACGATTTCCTTGGGAATTTGCGGGACGGGTTTTGCGGCAGGAGACTTGCTGGCCTCCTCGCTCAGGGTTGCCAAATCCTCGTCAACACCTTCATAGGCGGCTTCAAGGGCAGCTGCTTCATCTGCTTCAGATGATGCAACGGCGATAGTGTCCTTGCGATTAAGCCGTGCACCCATGGTCTTGCGGCCGTCGCGGAAAATCTGGGCCATTTCGGTCTTGCCGATTGCTGGTCCCCAATGACGGACATTGCCTGAGTCAAGATGCACAAATCCGGTTGGGCCGCCAGAGCTGCGATAGTAGCCTACGCCGCCAATTTTCCGCACGAGGGCGCTATTGCGAATCTTCTTGGTTGCAACATCGGGGAAATAAAGATCGATGGCCTTGCCAACCATGTGCTGGCTTTTCTTGGCAACGTTGCGGCCAACGCGCTTCAGGAAGGCGTTGGTCTTGGGTGAACGATAGCCGCAGACGATGTGAATGGGCGCGCGCGAGCCCAGATCGGCATGCAGCTCCCACATCAAATCGACGGTCTTGGGATCAATGGTGACGACTTCGTTGCGGCGCCAGTCGCGCATGAGGTAATTGATTTTCTTCATGGCCGAGGGAACATAGCGGCCCTTCACCATGTAGGTGACGGAGATGCTTTCCTTGGTGTGTACATGATAGAGGGAAACTGTGCGGGTTTCGCCGCCGGCTATTGTTGGTGTGCCAAGACTCCACCCCGCAGCAACAGACAGCGCTGCAACGATGGCGGCTGAGGCCAAGAGCTTTTTAACTCGCTTCATCAATGTCTGACGATTTCCAAAGTCCCGCAAACCCACTACCATACGCAAACACACACCGGGTAGAAGACCCCCGATTCCCCTTAATTTTCCCGTCCCAGCGTTTGTCGCCCTAGGGACGACTTACACCTAATTAGGACATCAGACAAGAATATGGCCACCCTGAGGCGTCCATTGCATACAATTAGAATGAATTATTATAATTAACAGGCACTTAAAGTGCTTATTTGCAGCGCCGATCCTGCAAAAAAATCAGTTTTGCACAAGCTTTTGCGTTGAACTGGCCTCTCGCGCCTTCGCCAGCGCCGCCAGCGCTTTCTCAATGGTTTCGTCGCGTTCGTACATGTCATTGAAATAGTTTATTTTTCCAGTCGAATCGGGCCAGGCGGTAAAATAGGTAATGTGGACCGGAATTTTATGTGGAAGCGGGATTGATTGGCTTTTGCGGCTGTCGGTTTCCTCGTCGACCCTGGCGCGGTCCCAACCCAATATTGCCACTGCAAATTCACGGGGGTTTTGCACGCGGATGCAGCCATGACTGAAAGTGCGGACCGGCTCGGCGAACAGGTTCTTGGTCGGGGTATCGTGCATATAGATGTCATGCTTGTTCGGGAACAGGAACTTAAGTTCGCCCAAAGCATTTCCTTTTCCCGGCGGTTGCTGAACCCCAAACGGGGGCCTGTCACCATAGGCCGCCCAATCAATAGCGCTTGAAGGAATAACTTGGCCATTTGGCGCTATGACCTTGAAACCCTGGCGATCAAGATAGCTGGGATCGCGGCGAAGCTTTCCCAGATATTCATTGACGATGATGGACTGCGGCACGCCCCAAGACGGGTTGAAGACCACGGTTTCCAATTCATCATGGAATGCTGACGTTTGGTTCAAAGGCTTGCCAACGATCACATTGCTGCGCCAAACCTCGTTGCCACGGTCCACGACACGAACTTCGAAGGCGGGCTGGTTCACGAATACAAAACGCTTGCCGAGATTCTTGGGCAGCCAGCGCAAACGCTCCATGTTGTAGACAAGGCGCTGAATATCCCTTTGGCTGGTGTCGCGATTGAGATTCTTTACGGTTGCCGCATCAAGCGCGCCGGTCTGGCGGAGTTTGGCAGACTTCTGGAATTTCTTCAGGGCGGCTGACAGATCCGCATCAAGCTTGTTTGAAAGCTCAGGCTCAACGGCAGCTTCTTCGCTATCCAGGAAACCCATGGCCTGCATGCGATCACGAATAACCAAAATGCGTGGGTCGGCGCCACCTGCCTTGACCGATTTTCCTTCGGCGATTTTCTCGTAGGCTGGCTTGATCCTGCTTGCACGCAGTTTTGCCAGTTCGGCTTTCATCAGGCCGTAGGCTTCGTGCTTTGGCGTGAGGTTGTTCAGATAGGCTTCGGGAAATGGGGTCCATGCCATTACCTTAAGGACTTGGCCAACGTCTACGCGTTCAGGCGCAATGTCGTTGTAGCGGGAGAGGCGGTTAGGCTCGAATTGGCCGCTGGAAATTTCACGCGCCAGTTTAAGCGTGGCCGCGGTCATTGCGACGTCGAATTGCGCCAATTCCTGAGGATCGGCACTTAGCTGTTCTGCGATGTTTTCAAATGAGCTTAGGCCCTTTGGAAGATAGGCAAGCGGCTCCAAACCATCTTCAAAAGTTTTGGCGGCGAAGGCAAGCACGGTCTTGGCGCGTTCAGATGGCGCGTTGCCGGTCAGCCAAAGAGGTTTGAAGCCCGCGCTGCTGTAGAGATCGAGAATGGGCTGGCGCTCTTCCTGAGGAACACGAACTACCGCCTTTGGATTGGAAAGTGCGGCCAGAATGGCCTGGTTCTGGATTCCCTCAGCAATCAGTTTGGAAAATGCAGGATCCGACAAAGGCACCTGCTTGGGACCAATGTAGGTGAGGTTTCCCATGCCCTTGCCCGGAATCGGCTCCGGGTCACCGTAGTCGTCGTCTCCATAGCGGCTGCCATAGAAGAAGTTCGCATCTCCATCTTCCTTCCACCAGGGAAGGATGGTCCTGCGGGGTTTTTTGTATCTTGGGGCACCAAAAAGGCTTTCAAAAAAGCCTTTGTTCCTGTTTGCGTATGTGTCGGCCAGCACACTTTGTCCACTAACGAACACAGCAATCGCGGCAACAGAGAGCTTCAACAGAAGCTTGTGTATCAAAATTGCACCTTTTCGATTCTAGATTAGCAAGCTAGTCTTGAGATAACAACTATTCAACTAGGAGAAACGTTCCGGTTGTAAATTTAATGTGACTGTTACCCGGTTGCCTCGTCGAGACCCAAATCCCTCATTTTCCGATAGAGCGTTGACCGTCCAATTCCCAACTTGCGCGCAACCTCCGACATTTGGCCGCGATAGCGGTTGAGCGCCAGACGGATCATGTCAGCTTCCACTTCATCCAGCTTGCGGATATGGCCGCCGTCAGTGACCGCGGGAATGCCAAGGGCCATGCCGTCGCTCACCTGATGGCCGGCGGATCGACCCACGGATTGCGTTCCACCGGTCATGGCAGGGCCAACTGGGGCCGCGGGTTTCCTGGCCATTGTTGGTGCCGGGGGGACGATAATTTCATAGCCGTCGACCAGCGAGGCAATTTGCGGGAAGTCCTGAATTTCGAGAAGATCGCTTTCACACAGCACGATGGCGCGGAAGATGGTATTTTCAAGTTGGCGGACGTTGCCTGGCCAGCCATAGGCCTGCAGCATGGGAATGGCGTTTGGTGCAATGCCGCGAACTTTCCGGCCTTCCTCGGCGGAAAGCCTTGTAATGAAGTGGTCCACCAGCGCGGGAATATCGTCTTTGCGGTCGCGGAGCGGCGGCACCATCATTGGGTATACATTCAGACGGTAGTAAAGGTCTTCGCGGAATTGGCCAGCTTTCACCATTTCAATCATGTTGCGATTGGTTGCCGAAATCAGGCGGATGTTCACCTTGACCGATTTGCGCGAGCCCACCGGATCGATCTCGCCTTCCTGAATGGCACGCAGCAACTTCACCTGCATATCAAGAGGCAATTCCGCCACTTCATCGAGGAACAGGGTGCCGCCATCAGCGTCCTGAAATTTTCCGCTGTGTTTGCCAGTGGCACCGGTGAACGCACCCTTTTCGTGGCCGAAGAGAATGGATTCGACGAGGTTTTCAGGAATCGCACCACAGTTTACCGCCACGAAAGGACGGCCAGCGCGTTCGCTTTCACCTTGGATGGCGCGGGCGATCATTTCCTTGCCGACACCCGATTCACCTTCAATCAGGATAGGGATATTGGATTGAGCGCCACGGCGGCCAAGCCGCAAAACATTTGCCATGGCGGGGGAAGAAGCGATGAGGTCACTGAAGCTCAGGGAACCACCGACTTTTTTATTCAGGCGCTTCACTTCTTCGGTCAGCGCGTTGACCTTTAACAAATTCTGAATGGAAATTTTCAGGCGCTCTGGAGAAACGGGTTTCACCACAAAGTCATCGGCGCCGGCGCGCATGGCCTTGATCACGGTTTCGATGGAGCCCTGTGCAGTTTGCACGATGACTGGCAGATCGCCGCGAATGCTCTGCAATTTTTCGAGGAATTCCAGCCCATCCATGCCGGGCATCATGAGGTCAAGGATGACCAATTCGATACTGCCACCCTGGGGACCGTTCAAGACTTCGATCCCCTTGATGCCACCGTCCGCGGCGCTTGCGTCAAATCCAAAGCGTTTGACAAGTTCTTCCAGAATGCGGCGTTGGGCTGGATCGTCTTCAACAATCAGTATGCGAGAAGCCATGCTGTTCAATCAACTCATCTTCATAGGGCCAATTTCAGGCGCGGCCAGCGACAAGGCTCCCTCGGTCCTCGTTTGCTTTGCTTTCCCTGTTGCCCTTACTTTCGCAGTGAAGGGTAAAGGCCCTGTTAATGAGGTAGCAGATTTGGGGACAATTTCAGGGAGTTGCCGAAAATTCCCGCATGAGCCATACGGAGTTCTGAATCATTAACAAGGAATTGACATGACCGCTTCTGCCGCTCTTGGGAATTTGCCTGAATGGAACCTGGCTGACCTCTATGCCGCACCTGATGCGGCGGCTTTTACCGCCGACATGCAAAGGGGCGAGGCGGAAGCCAAAAAATTTGCAGAAGAATACAAGGGGAAACTGGCTGGGCTTTCGGGGGCGGAACTTGCCGAGGCGCTAAAGGCTTACGAAGCGATCTCCGATTTGCTCGGACGCACCGGCTCCTATGCCCAGCTTTATTATGTGGGGGACACGACGGATCCGGCGCGGGGGAAGTTTTATGGCGACGTGAGTTCCAAGCTCACGGATATTTCCACCCAACTCCTGTTCTTTGAACTTGAGCTGAACCGTATTGATGATGCGGCCCTTGAGAAGGCGATGCAGGTTCCGGCGCTTAATCATTATCGCCCTTGGATTGAGAACCTGCGCAAGGAAAAACCCTATCAGCTTGAAGACAAGCTGGAGGAACTGTTTCTCGAGAAATCCCAGACCGGTTATGGTGCCTTCAACCGCCTGTTTGACGAAACCATGGCGGATCTGCGTTTTGAAGTCGGCGGTGAGAGCCTTGCCATTGAGCCCACACTTAACCTTTTGCAAAGCCCGGATGAGGCCAAGCGCAAGGCGGGGGCCGATGCGCTGGCCAAGACGTTCAAGGAAAATCTGCGGCTCTTTACACTGATCACCAATACGCTGGCGAAGGACAAGGATATTTCTGATCGCTGGCGCGGCTTCAAGGATATTGCCGAGGCGCGCCATCTTTCAAACCGGGTGGAGCCCGAAGTTGTGGATGCGCTCGTGGCAGCGGTTCGTGCTGCTTATCCCAAGCTGTCTCACCGCTACTATAAAATGAAAGCGAAGTGGCTGGGCAAGGACAAGCTCATGCATTGGGACCGCAATGCGCCTTTGCCGGCGGAAGATACGCGTGAGGTGCCTTGGGTGGATGCAGAGAAAATGGTTCTCTCGGCTTACGGTGAATTTTCGCCGGAGATGGCCGCCATCGCCAAGACCTTCTTTGACAAGAAATGGATTGATGCGCCGGTGCGGCCCGGCAAGGCGCCGGGGGCCTTTGCCCATCCGACCGTTCCTTCGGCCCATCCCTATGTGCTCCTTAATTATATGGGCAAGACGCGGGATGTGATGACGCTGGCCCATGAGTTGGGGCACGGGGTGCATCAGGTGCTGGCGGCGAAGCAGGGTGCGTTGATGGCATCAACACCACTGACACTTGCCGAAACGGCCAGCGTGTTTGGTGAAATGCTCACTTTCCAGGCGCTGCTGCGGCAGACTACCGATCCGAAGAAGCGCAAGATTCTGCTGGCGTCCAAAGTTGAAGACATGATCAACACGGTGGTGCGCCAGATTGCGTTTCTATACATTTGAGCGCAAGGTTCACACGGCACGTAAAGAAGGCGAGCTAACGCCTGATAAAATAAACGCGATCTGGCTTGAGATTCAGGCGGAAAGCCTGGGCGATTCAATCGAAGTGGGACCGGGCTACGAAACCTTCTGGACCTATATCCCGCATTTCATTCATTCGCCGTTTTATGTCTATGCCTATGCCTTTGGCGACTGCCTGGTAAACTCGCTGTACGCGCGCTACCAGGAAAGCGAGGGCGGCTTCCAGGAAAAGTATTTCACCATGCTGAAAGCAGGCGGCACCAAGCATCACTCCGAACTGCTGAAACCCTTTGGCCTTGATGCCACGGACCCGAAGTTCTGGCAAAAGGGACTTTCAGTGATTTCCAGCATGATCGATGAATTGGAGGGAATGGAACAGGTCTAATCGCTTATACGTGACTCATCGCCGCGCTGAATTGGGATGCTTGCGGGGCGTTGCGGCGTTGGCTACACATCTTCCAGAGATTTATGACGTTCCAGGGGACTTCAAGCATGGCAAAGCATTCTTCGGTCAAACATTCTGACGACATGGAGGAACACCGCAACACCTATAATGCGTTTATCAAGGGCTCGGTCGCGCTTTCCATTGTTTGCGGCTATGTGCTGGTGGCCCTGGTGTCTTTCCGCTTTGCACCATCGTTCAATGTATTCATGGGGTTCGGTGGATTGATTTTGGGCATCGTTGCCGTGTTCCTAGACATGCGCAGGGGCAGCAACTGGTATTTGTCGGTTGGGCTGCTGGTGCTGTTCGGCCTGGTCATTGCCGCAAGCGTCTCATAGGGCTTGCGAGATATGAAAATCGCGGTTCTTTCTGAATCAAGCCCCGGAGAGCGCCGCGTTTCGGCCAGTCCGGATACGGTCAAGGCCTATGTGAAAAAGGGGCTTGCCGTTGCCGTGCAGGCAGGGGCTGGCGCAGGGGCGCATATTTCCGATGAAGCATTTGCGGCCGCTGGTGCCAGCATCATAAAGTCCGATGCGGGGCTCAAGGACGCCGATGTCGTTCTGGCGGTGCGCCGGCCTTCGGATGCGGTTCTCAAGAATCTGAAAAAAGGTGCGGTTGTGGCCGCTGGGCTTGACCCCTATGGCGAGCGCAAGGGCCTTGAGGCTCTGGCCAAATCGGGCCAGTCATTTTTTGCCATGGAATTGATGCCGCGTATTTCCCGGGCGCAATCCATGGATATTCTTTCTTCCCAGTCCAACCTTGCTGGCTACAAGGCGGTGATCGATGCGGCAGCGCAATTTGGCCGGGCTTTCCCCATGATGATGACGGCAGCGGGCACGGTTCCGCCAGCCAAGGTCTTTATCATGGGCGTGGGTGTTGCAGGTCTTCAAGCGATTGCCACGGCGCGGCGGCTGGGGGCTATTGTTTCAGCTACCGATGTTCGCAAAGCCACGGAAGAACAGGTGAAGAGCCTGGGCGCCAAATTTGTTTTTGCCGATGTGGCGGATGCGGCGACTGCTGGCGGCTATGCCAAGGAATTGTCGGCGGAGGACAAGGCCAAGCAGGCAGCCCTTGTTGCCGAGCATATCAAGGGCCAGGACATTGTGATTACCACGGCGCTCATTCCGGGCAGGCCGGCGCCTGTGCTCGTCACCAAGGAGATGGTTGAGAGTATGAAATCGGGTTCGGTGATTGTTGATCTCGCGGTTGAGCGCGGCGGAAATTGTCCGCTGTCGAAGCCAGACCAAATTGTTGAGCACAAGGGCATTTCAATTATCGGAACGGTGAACTTGGCAGGCAAGCTGGCGGGCAATGCCTCGCCGCTGTTTGCCAAGAACCTTGCCAATTTTTTGGACCTGATGATCCAGCCCGATGGCAGCCTCAAGATTGATTATGAAGATGAGATCATCAAGGGCACGCTGATTGCCAAGGACGGCGCGCTCGTTCACCCGATGTATAAGGCCTGACCCCATGGAACAGATTGCCCACACTGTTGATCCCTTCGTTTCGCTGCTTGGAATTTTTGTTCTCGCAGTTTTCGTTGGCTATTATGTTGTCTGGAATGTGACGCCGGCTCTGCACACGCCATTGATGTCGGTGACTAACGCGATTTCATCCGTCATCGTTGTTGGTGCGCTTCTTGCTGTCGGGGCAGGGGCAATCGCCTCGGGCTCCATCATTGCTATGGTCTTTGGTTTTCTCGCGCTCATCCTGGCGAGCGTGAATATTTTTGGCGGCTTCCTCGTCACCAGCCGCATGCTGGCGATGTACAAGAAGAAGGGCAAATAGATGTCAGCCAGTTTTGCAGCCCTTCTCTATCTCGTGGCTGGCGCCATGTTCATCATGGCGCTCAGGGGGCTTTCCAGCCCTGAGTCTTCGCGCGCCGGAAATACCTATGGCATGGCGGGCATGGCCATTTCCATTCTCACCACCTTGGCCATCGCAGCGCCGACCAATCCGCTGGTGTGGGGTTTGATCATTGGTGGCATCGCCATCGGCGGCAGCATTGGCGCATTCACGGCAAAGCGCATTGCAATGACGGCGATGCCGCAGCTCGTAGCCGCCTTTCACTCACTTGTAGGGTTGGCCGCGGTTTTTGTTGCGGCGGCGGCTTTCTATGCGCCCGATGCTTTTGGTATTGCCAGTGGCGGTGAAATTCACGGACAGAGCCGCATTGAAATGGCGTTGGGTGCGGCCATCGGTGCGGTCACCTTTACAGGTTCCATCATTGCATTCCTGAAACTTGATGGTCGCATGTCGGGCGCGCCCATCATGCTGCCGTTCCGGCATTACATCAATATCGCCCTGGCCTTGGCACTGCTGTTCTTCACCTTTGGATTCTTTCTCACTCAAAGTCCCATTGATTTCTGGCTGATTGTTTTCATCAGCTTTGCGTTGGGCTTCCTGTTGATTATCCCGATCGGTGGTGCCGACATGCCGGTGGTGATCTCGATGCTCAATTCCTATTCGGGCTGGGCGGCGGCGGGCATCGGATTCACGCTGGCCAATACGGCTTTGATTATCACCGGCGCATTGGTGGGCTCCTCCGGTGCCATTCTGTCCTACATCATGTGCAAGGGCATGAACCGCTCATTCATCTCGGTCATTCTTGGCGGCTTCGGGGGCGAAACTTCGGGCGCTGCTGCGGGGGCCAAGGAAACGCGGCCGGTGAAGCAGGGCTCTGCCGATGATGCGGCCTTCATCATGAAGAATGCGGGCTCGGTGATCATCGTGCCGGGTTACGGCATGGCGGTGGCGCAAGCCCAGCACGCGCTGCGGGAACTGGCCGATCATTTGAAGAAGGCAGGTGTCACCGTAAAATATGCCATTCATCCCGTGGCAGGCCGCATGCCCGGCCACATGAACGTACTGCTGGCGGAAGCAAACGTGCCCTACGACGAGGTGTTTGAGCTCGAAGACATCAATTCGGAATTTGCCCAGGCCGACGTGGCCTTCGTGATCGGGGCCAATGATGTCACCAACCCTTCTGCCAAGGATGACCCGAAATCGCCTATCTACGGCATGCCGGTCCTGGAAGTGTGGAAAGCCAACACCGTGATGTTCATCAAGCGCGGCATGGCGAGCGGCTACGCCGGCGTCGACAACCCGCTGTTCTGGCGCGACAACACCATGATGCTGTTTGGCGACGCCAAGAAAATGACGGAGCAGATCGTCAAGGGGATGTGAGGGCGTACTTCTTCCCGCAGTTCGTCATTCCGGCTCGCGATCAGAGCTTCCGATCACCGCAAGCGGGTCCCGGAGACGGATAGAGTTCGGATTCACAATTTTCAATGAGCGTCGGGCACGGCTTCGCCGGGGGTGAAAACGGTAATGCCGTTTCCGGGGGGTAGGAGAAAGAAGCGAAGGGTTGCGTGGACGCAAAGCTCGCAAGATATGCCGGTCGTGGTAGTCCGGCGGTTGACGCGAAGTCCGCGTCCACGCTTTCGTGGCGATTTTTGCCTTTGATCTGGAACTGCAACTTCGGCTCTGTCCTAAGCGGACTGCCTAACTGCCTCCCGGCGCACGGATCCTAGTGTCCGCAGGGCCGCTCCAGCGCTCCCGGGAACTATGATGATCGTCTCACCACACCCGCAGGCGCCACATCCACCCCATCAATGATCACCGTCATGACCGAGACCCCTTCCGGGATGGACAGATCGCTAGTAGCCTACCTTGCAAAACCTGTCAAGGACTAAAAGCATATTATGGGATTATTTAATTTTTTCTGTTCCCTGTCAAAATCCGCGATACTCAAGCGTCTTCATTGCAGCGGTCATGGTGGCTCGCGTTCACAACGGAGGAGAGTGTTATGCAGTATATGCTTTTGATTACATTCGGATGAATGGTGGCGGGCGAAAGCCAGAAGGCCGATACGGAGCAGATGTTTGGCGGCCTACGGTGCCTATACGGAAGCCCTGAAAAAGGCGGTGCCATGTTGGACGGCAACCCGCTGCAACCAGCTCAACGGCCTCCACCGTGCGCGTAAAGGACGGCAAGACCAAGGTTCTGAATGGCCCCTATGCCGAAAGCAAGGAACAGCTTGCCGGCTATTACGTCATTGAAGTCAAAGATCTTGATGCAGCGCTCAGCCTGGGCGGCGAAATGCCCGGGGGCCCAGTCATGGCATGATGGAAGTGCGCCCCGTCTGTGCGATGTAGGCGCATGCCGGCAAATGGCGGTCAGCTTGCCCATGACGCGGCGCAGAAAGTTGCGCGGGCGAGCTATGGCAAGCTGATCGCATATCTCGCCAAACAAACGCGCGATGTGGCGGGAGCCGAGGATGCCTTGTCGGAGGCTTTTGCCGCGGCGCTTGGTTGACTGGCCGCACAAGGGCGTTCCGGAAAATCCGGAAGCGTGGCTGATGGCGGTGGCAAAGCGCAAGATTCATTGATGCCTCGCGGCGCAAGCGCAGCGGTGAAGCGTCAGCTGACCACTTGCAACTCATGGCGGAAGAGCTTGAAGCGATGGCATCCCAGGAGCGACACATTCCAGACGAGCGTTTGGCACTGATGTTTGCCTGTGCCCATCCCGCCATTGATCCCAGCATTCGTTCGCCGCTGATTTTGCAAACAGTTTTGGGTCTTGATGCGGTTGATATTGGTTCGGCGTTTCTGGTTTCGCCTGCGGCCATGGGGCAGAGACTGGCGCGGGCCAAAAACAAAATCAAAGTTGCAGGCATTCCGTTTCGTGTTCCAGAGCGGGCTGACTTGGCTGAAAGACTGGGTGCGGTGCTTGAGGCCATCTATGCGGCTTACACCAAGGGCTGGAATGATCCCGCGAATGTTCAGAACAATCTTGCAGAAGAAGCGATCTGGCTGGGACGCCTGATTGTCGAACTTCTTCCGCGCGAAGCTGAAGCATTGGGACTCCTGGCGCTAATGCTGTTCCTGCAATCAAGGCGCGAAGCACGGCGTGACGGGCATGGTGAATTTGTGCCATTGATCGATCAAGACACAAATTTGTGGGATCGGGATATCATTGGCGAAGCTGAAAACCTGTTGCTGATAGCCGGTAGTCTTGGTTTCGTCGGGCGCTACCAATTGGAGGCCGCCATTCAATCGGCCCATGCGGCGCGGCGGTTGACTGGTTCGACCGATTGGGAGGCCATTGTGCAGCTCTATCAAGGGCTCAGCAAAATTATTCCCTCGTCGGTTGTGGCCATCAATCTTGCCGTGGCGATTGCAGAAGTTGAAGGGCCGGAAGCGGGGCTTGCAGCACTGCCGGACCTTGCTGAAAATGTTGAACTGATGGAATTCCAACCTTATTGGGCCGCGCGCGCGGCTTTGCTTTCGCGTGCGGGTTTGATCAACGAGGCCGCCGAGGCCTATGGCATGGCGATTGGCTTGGAGTCTGATCCGGCTGTGCGGAATTTCCTGTTGGCCAAGCGAGGCGCGCTTCCTAAAGCGAATTGAGAAAGGCGATGAGAGCGTCACGCTCGGGCTTTGCCGCTTCGCGGAATTTTTCGCGGGATTTTTCTGCTTCGCCGCCGTGCCAGAGAATGGCTTCGGCAATGCCGCGGGCACGGCCGTCGTGGAGCAGGAGATCATGCTTGTTCACAACTGGAATGAGGCCGAGGCCCCAAAGCGGTGGGGTGCGCCATTCCCGGCCCGAGGCTTCGAAATCCGGCCGGTTGTCGGTGAGGCCTTCGCCCATGTCGTGGAGCAGGAGATCGGTAAAGGGATGAAAAGTCTGATTGGAGAGTTCGGGAAATTTTTCGACTGAGTTGGTTTGCAGGGTTGGCATGTGGCAAGAGGCGCAGCCCATGGTGCGAAACAGTTCGTCGCCGTGTTTCACTGCAGGTTGACTGGCATTGCGGTGGGCGGGGACGGCGATGGTCATGGTATAGAGGGTGAGCTTCTCAAGGAACTCGTCACTCATTTCGGGCGCGCCGCCATTGATGGCATTCGCGCAATCGGTTTGCGCAGTTGTGCAGTTTTGGCCGCTTGCAAGAGATGTGGCGATGCCGATGTCGCCGACTGCTGCACCGGCATTCTGCTGGCGGAGGTTGGGCTGATTGGCTTTCCAGCCAAATCGGCCCACGGTTTTTTTCTTCGCGACGGAATCCCAAACTTCATTGGGTCTGCCGGAAATGCCGTCGCCATCCCGATCATCGGGGTCGGCGAGTGCCAACAGCGTCTCTTCGGGCACCTATTGCAGGAGGCCCAAACCGATCATGGCAGGGGCCACACGCGGCGAGATCATGATGTCTTTGCCGAGGTCGCCATATTTCAGGTCTGAAATGGTGTATTGCGGCTTGCGCAAGGAAAACTTCTCGCCATCGCCATAGGTGCCGGGAAGTTCGGTGTAGGAAATTTCGGCTCGGCCTTCGGCGCTCACATGGAGAATGGCGCGTTCGCTGATCTGGTCGCCATAGGCGGGGTGGGGCATGACGCCACCATTTTCGCTTTTGCCCGGAATGCTGATGCGTAGCAGCATGGAATCCATTGGCCCCTGATTGTTTTCCGGCGGGCGGCCGCGGCCATCCTTGGTGTGGCAGCCGGAGCAGGAGACGCGGTTGAACATTGGTCCCAGACCATCAAAGGCTTTCACGGAGCCCGGCGCTTCCACCCAGTTGGTATTGAACAGGCGGTTGCCGAAGGAGAAGGGGCGTTGATGCCGCTTTGGGCTGTTTGGGGTTTGCAGGGCAAAAGCATTATCGGAAGCGATTGGCCTTGTGCCGTCACCGCCCAATTGTTCCGTAAGCGGGACAGCTAGAAGCATAGCGCGGAGATTGGGCGCGTCGGCCCTGCTGCCAAGGCTGGCAAATGCCGCCAGAGCGAGTGCCGACGCGATAACAAAATTTAGACGGGACGTCATTCCGTCGGGATGAGTACCAGAACCCCAAGCTTGCTGCCAGCATCCTTGAGACCGGTTCCCAGCGCCTGCAATGCGACAACGGCGTCTTCAGCGGCCTTGCGCTCAGTTGAATCTTTAGGTGCGGCCAGCACCTTGTCCCAGGGGTCGCCGAGGGCTGCAACCTTGGTTTCTGTATCGGCCAAAAGCCCGTCGATGCGATCCGCCAAGGCAGCGTCCTGGGCGCGCACCAAGTCATTGAGGCCGGCGCGTTCTCCGCCTTCATTGTCGCCGGTCCAGACCTGCTTGATGCCTGCGAGGTCATAGACGAAGTCCTGCTTCGTGGTATCGGAGAAGCAGGAATGCTCGTCTTCCTGATCGCCGGAATCAAGGGCCACAGCAAGACGCTCCGACATGAATTCAAAGCCCGCAAGCACGGCCATGCCGTTCACCATGCGGCCAATGGCTTCGCGTTCGGGCATGGTTTTGAGCTTTTTGGCGTAGCCCACCGCGTTCTGCAGTTGCCATGTGCCTTCAAGATCGTGCAATTTGCCAGCCAGGTCATCGGTCACCAGCTTCAGGTATTCACGCCGGCGGTCATTGCTGCCGGTTCCGGCAACATAATCCGTGTAAGGACGGTTTCCCGGACCCTCGGCGGAGAGGTCCTGGCCCCAGAGGAGGAATTCGATGGCATGCCAGCCAGTGGTGACATCGGCCTCGTCCTTGCTCTGGTTGGATTTAGCGATATTCTCAATGCCGACCTTGAAGCTTGCGTCGTTGATCAGGCCTGCATCGGGCTTGCCATCGACATAGTCGATATAGGCCTCGTTCATGGGCCAGGCATTGATGGCGCCTTCGACGTCTTCAATAGGGCCATCATAGAAGCGGAAGGTTTCGGTTTTCAGATAGGAGGGGCGGGCCTCAACCCAAGCCTTGCGCGCGGCCTTCAAACTGTCTTCGGAAGGTGCGGCAAGGAATGCATCGACTGCCAAGCCCAAAAGCTTGGCATCATCGGCGGCTTTTTTGTAGCTGGTAGCGACGAGATCGATATAGGCATCAATCTGGGGCATGGCATCATATTTGAAGGCATTGGGGTCGGTTGATTCGAGGGCATAGGTGGTTACACCGCTGCCGCCACCTTCGCCGCCGCCCTCACCGCCTTCGCCCGCTTCCTGGGCAAGGACGATGGGGGACTGGTTTGCGCCATTCTGAAGCGTGATCACATCGGCCTGTGCTGTCATTGTGCCGGCAATTGCCGCAACGCCAAGGCCTGTCCATAATTTGGGTATCCGCTTCATCGCACTCATCCTGTTTTTGCTGCTATGTTGGAGGGCTGCCTAGCATGGGGACGCCGTGCTTTCAATAGTTGATTAAAATAGTCGGAATTAGAATTATTCCAAATTGCGATGGTTTCGGAGCCGGTTTCCGGAGAAGATATCGCTCCAGCATTCTCTCATGTTGACAACGAAAGTTGCGGCTCGCACGCGGCCACGCAATCGTCTAGATTTGTTGTGAGTGTGGGGGCTTGGGAGGCGGTCGAGGATCCAATGGCAGAGATAAATGAAGCAACTGCGCTTGAACCGCCGCGCGTTTATCTCGTGCACATGGTGGTGTTCACGCTGGTTGTAGTGGTTCTGGCGGCCGTTCTTTTTCCCAATATCAAGAATGCCTTTATGGCCAATGTGGGCCTCAATGGCCTGATCATCGGCATCCTTTTGCTTGGTGTTTTGTATGCCTACCGCATGGTTTGGCGGCTGTTTCCGGAAATCAACTGGGTCAATGGTTTTCGCGTTGGGCAATCGAGCGATGAAAACCTGGCGGAACCGGTGCTGCTGGCTCCCATGGCCACGCTCCTGGGCGACCGGCAAGAGCGCACGCTTCTGTCCACCAACACCATGCGATCACTTTTGGATTCGCTGGCGTCACGCCTTGATGAATCGCGCGATCTCATGCGCTATCTCGTGGGCCTGTTGA
This sequence comes from uncultured Alphaproteobacteria bacterium, assembly GCA_963766425.1. Taxonomy (GTDB): domain Bacteria; phylum Pseudomonadota; class Alphaproteobacteria; order Rhizobiales; family Aestuariivirgaceae; genus Aestuariivirga. Next base: position 274,942 of record CAVYAB010000019.1, on the reverse strand, counting down.
TTTTCCTGGGGTTGCTCGGAACATTTTGGGGCCTGTTGCAAACCGTGACTTCGGTTGGCGATGCGATCAAGAATCTTGATGTGGGTGCAGGTCAAACAAGTTCCATGTTCGAGGAATTGAAAACCGGGCTGCAGCGGCCTCTCGAAGGCATGGGGCTTTCGTTTTCGGCAAGCCTTTTTGGACTTGCGGGTTCGCTGATCCTCGGATTTCTCGATCTCAAGGCAAGCCAGGCACAGAACAGGTTCTATCACAATCTGGAAGACTGGCTCTCAACCATCACGGACATTCAAGTGGGTGAAGGCACCCAGACCGGCACTACCAATTACCTGCGTTTTGACATGCAAGGGCTGCAACGCGGATTGGACAAGGTTGGAAAGCAGCTCGAAGGTGTCAAAACCAATGGAGCCGGCAACAACAGTGAATCGATTGAACAGCTGGCAGAAGCGGTGGCGAGCCTCGTGCAGCAGATGCGCGAAGAACAGAAAATGGTGCGGCAATGGGCGCAAAGCCAGCAGGTGCAGCAGAATGAGATTCAGCGCCTGCTTATCCGCTCCACGGGCCAGCCTGCGGCGCGCGGCCGCAGCAAAGCCGACGAGTAACGGCCATGGCTGGCACCCTTTCAAGACGCAGACGCCATGAAGATGCACCCTATTGGCCAGGCTTTGTGGATGCCATGGCCCAGCTTCTGCTGGTCATAACTTTTCTCCTTTCCGTCTTCATGACGGCCCAATTTCTTCTGGCGCGGGAAATTTCAGGGCAGGATTCAGCCCTGGGGCAATTGCGCTCGCAGATTGCCGAGCTTACACAGCTTCTGGCCCTGGAAAAATCCGCCAAGGGTGCAGTGGAAGCGAATCTGCTGGCGCTCAGCGATGATTTAAGTGCGGAAAAACTCAAGACTGCGAATCTGGTGGCCAGCCTTTCTTCGGAGGGCTCAAAGAGCTCAGCGGCAAATCAGGCGATTGGCGGATTGCAAACCGCACTGGATAAGGAAAAGGCACTGACTTCAGAGGCGCTTTCGCAGGTTGAACTTCTCAACCAGCAAATTGCGGCCATGCGCCGGCAGCTTGCCCAGTTGAACAGCATTCTGACTGACGCGGAGACCCGCAATAAATCGTCGGAAGCGCAAATTGCTGAACTTGGCAAGAGATTGAATTCGGCATTGGCGCAGCGGGTGCAGGAACTGTCGCGCTACCGCTCGGAATTCTTTGGACGCTTGCGGCAAATTCTTTCGCAACGCTCGGATATTCTGGTGGTGGGCGACCGCTTCGTGTTCCAGTCGGAAGTTCTCTTCGCCAAGGGTGATGCTGAAATCAGCCCCCTGGGCCAGACGGAAATGCTGAAGCTTGCCGACGCGCTGCGGCAGCTTGAGGCTGAAATTCCGCAGGACATTGCCTGGGTTTTGCGGGTTGACGGGCACACGGATATCGATCCGATCAAGTCGCCCTTCTTTCAATCGAACTGGGAACTTTCGTCGGCGCGCGCCATCGCCGTGGTTAAATACCTGATTGCCCAAGGGGTTGCGCCCAAGCATTTGGTGGCGGCGGGCTTTGGCGAGTTTCAGCCTTTGGATGTCGGAACGTCCGAAGATGCGAAGTCCCAGAACCGGCGCATTGAGCTCAAGCTGACGGAGCGTTGAACTGGAGTTTTGCCAGCTTGGCGTAAAGCGCATTCTTCTTCACGAGTTGACTGTGGGTTCCTTGCGCGACAAGTTTTCCACCATCAAAAACCAGAATGCGGTCAGCATTGCGCACCGTTGCGAGGCGATGGGCCACGACGAGAGTTGTGCGATTGGCGGTGAGCTTTTCCAGCGCTTCCTGGATGAGAGCTTCACTTTCCGCATCAAGTGAACTTGTCGCTTCATCGAGAAGCAAGATTGGAGCATTTCTTAAAATGGCGCGCGCAATGGCAATGCGCTGGCGCTGGCCACCGGAGAGGGTGATGCCGCGTTCGCCCACCTCCGTGTCAAATCCATTGGGGAGTTTCTTTGCGAATTCATCAACGCGGGCGGCAATTGCTGCGGCCATTGCGGCTTCGCGTGTGGCGTCAGGCGAGCCAAAGCGGATGTTGTCGAGAACGGAGCCGGAGAAAATAATCGTATCCTGCGGTACAACAGCAAGGTGCTTGCGAAGTTCCTGCGGATCAGTTGATTTGACATCAATGCCGTCAATCAGAATGTGCCCCAATTCGGGGTCATAGAAGCGCTGGATCAGCGCGAAGAGCGTCGTTTTTCCTGCTCCCGATGGCCCAACAACAGCGGTGACTTCTCCAGGTCTGGCGGTGAAATTCACCTTGTTCAAAGCTGCTATGTTTGTGCGTGTGGGGTAGTGGAATGAGACATCGGAGAATTTCACCTCGCCTTTTGGCGTTGCGGGGAGCTTTACCGGGTTTGGCGGCGCTGAAATTTTTGGAACTTCATCCAGCAATTCTGAAATGCGTTCGGCAGCGCCGGCGGCGAGTTGAATTTCTCCCCACACTTCCGACAACTGGCCAAGTGAGCTTGCGGCGATGACGGCATATAAGACAAACTGACTCAATGTGCCGCCGGAAAGTTCCCCGCTCATCACTTCCTGGGCACCAAACCAGAGCAAGCCCACGATCGAGCCCAAGGCTACGAAAATAATTGCGGCGGTTAGAATGGCGCGGGCGAGGGTTCGCTTGGCTGCGGCTGAAAAAGCAAATCTCGTGGCGTTCCCGAATTCTTTGTAGGTGTAAGTTTCCTGCACATTGGATTGCACCGTGGTGATGGCGGACAGGCGTTCCTGGGCAAAGGCGGCGGAGGCGGCGAGCTTGTCCTGTGCCGTGCGAGACAGTACGCGCACGCGGCGCCCGTAAGTGACAAGTGGCAAGACGATGAGTGGAATTGCCAATCCTGCAAGGCCTGCCAGCTTCGGGCTGGTGACGATCATCATGGTGATTGCACCCATTAGCATGACGACATTTCGGAGCGCTATGGATGCGGTGGAGGAAAAAGCCGATTTTATTTGCGTGGTATCGGCGGTGAGGCGAGAAACGACTTCGCCGGTTTTCTGTGATTCATAGAAGGCCGGACTGAGTTTCAGCAGGTGCTCAAACAGGGTGTCGCGGACATCGGCCACGATTTTTTCGCCAAGCCACATGACATAGTAGAATCGGATAGCGGAACTTACCGCCAGAAGCAGGACAACGGCTATCATCACGGCAAAGTACTGGTTCACCAGCGTTGCATTGGCGGTTGTGAAACCGTGGTCGATGACTCGCCGCACGGCAATGGGAACAAGGAGGGTGGCCACCGAGGCAACGATGAGTGCTATCAGGGCTATGGTGATCTGGTGCCAGTAACGGCGCAGATAGGGGGTCAGTCGAACGAGGGGTCTTAAGTTTCTGGTGGTCTCATCACGGGTATTAACTGTCATTTTGGCCTACTTGCCTCTCATTTGGGCTTCCTGTATAGAGCTCAACCGAAACATGACAATAGTGACAATGCGCGGCTTTTTCGCGCCAGATTTGAGAGATTTTGCGATGAAAGAAGGCATTCACCCGGATTATCACACCATCAATGTTGTGATGACAGACGGCAGCAAATTTGTGACCCGTTCAACCTATGGCAAGGATGGCGATACGCTTTCTTTGGATATTGATCCCAAGTCGCATCCGGCATGGACCGGCGGCACCCAGACAATTCTTGACCGCGGCGGACGTGTTTCGCGCTTCAAGCAAAAGTTCGGCTTCCTGAATAAGTAAGACGTTGGCAACAAATTTGAAAAGCCCGGACATTGATCCGGGCTTTTTGTGTGAGCTGGGCCCTTAAAATTCTCTCCATGGTCGGGCTTGACCCGACCACCCAGGCCCGCTGGGCACAGAGTTTGATTTATGAATGTATGGACTCTTGCCACGCTCTTCGCGCAGTGGTTGACGCTGCTAAGTCTGGGTGGTCGGGTCAAGCCCGACCATGGAGAGTTGAGGGCTCTATCCCCGCGCCACTTTTAGCATGGAAGCTAGCCGGTCAATTTGATCGTTCACCGGGCTTGGTATTGCCAAGTCGGAAGTTGTCTGGGTGCTTATCATGCTGTCTAGTTTCTGGATGCGCAGATGAAGGGTGAGCGAACGGTCGACCAGGGCCTTCAGCGCATCGGGCAGGGTCTCGGCGCCTGCGAGATCGTGTCCCTTGCCAATGTCGTTAAGGCTAATGCGGTGGTTTTCCTTGCGGGCGTCTTCCACGGTTAACTCGCCGGCACCGATGGCGCGCTGCAGGAGCAGCCAGGAGGCGAGTTGCATGAGGCGGGTGGTGAGGCGCATGCTCTCGGTTGCGTAGGCGATGGCGCCGTGGCGCTCAAGCACACGGGCATCGAGACGGCCCGGGCCATCGAGATAATTCGCCGTTTCCTCAACCAGCGACATGCCTTCCTTGAACACTTTCTCAAATTGCTCCGAGGCCGTGAACTTGGTGAAGAAATTGACAGTCGCGACGTTGCTGGTCGAACTCTGCATGCCTAATGACCCCTTACTCAAACAGTGAAAATTTTACCCACCAGGCGAGCGGATAATGGCGCCTGCTCCATTTCCGGTCAATATCCAGCTCGCAATTAGTTTTGATTATGTTGGAAGCAATATCGGGGCCAAAAAAAAGCCACGTAAAAACGTGGCTTTGAGTTCTAACAGGGAGGCGTCAAACAGAGTGGAAAAGTGCCACTCGGAGAATCCAAAAGACTGGATTACGGCTACTATAAGTAAACGGAATACATTACCAAATGGTTAACGCGGTTAACCTAGTTTCTAAAGAAAGCGTCGGCGGCGCTGCGGCTTGCCTGTTTTTTGGCAATTTCGGCCTTAAGGCGGATGATCTCGGACTCTAAAGCCTGAATCCGGTGTTCCAATTCGGCCACGGAAATGGCATCGAGATTTTCGCCGATAACCATGTTGGCTGGCTTTTTCGGTTCGTCATCGAGGTCCATGGCTCTGGTTCCCTTTGGTTGTGAGCCATTTTGCCATTGCGGAGGCGGGTTCTGCAACCCATTGTGGGACAAAAAGGGAAGCGGGCATGAAAGCCATTGAGATCAAGACGCCGGGCGGGCCGGAGGTTCTGCAGATTGGGGAACTGCCAATGCCGCAGCCAGGCAACGGGCAGGTGCTGGTCAAGGTGCATGCGGCGGGGGTGAACCGGCCGGATGTTTTGCAGCGGCAGGGGGGCTATCCGCCGCCGCCGGGAGCGCCTGCAACGCCGGGTCTTGAGATTGCGGGTGAGGTGACGACCGCAGGTGAGCGGTACCGGGTTGGCGACAAGATTTGTGCACTGGTGCCGGGCGGTGGCTATGCCGAATACTGCGTGGTGGCTGAGGACAACGCCTTGCCCGTGCCGCCGGGTTTTTCAATGATTGAGGCGGCAGCTGTTCCTGAAACCTATTTTACGGTTTGGACCAATGTTTTTGACAGGGCCCGTTTGCAGCCGGGCGAAACCATTTTGATCCATGGTGGCTCAAGCGGCATCGGCACGACGGCCATCCAATTGGCCAAGGCCTTTGGTTCAACAGTTGTTGTCACTGCAGGCAGTGATGAAAAATGTGCGGAGTGCCTGGGCCTTGGCGCTGACGTGGCGATAAATTACCGGACGCAGGATTTTGTTGAAGAGCTGAAAGCGCGCTCCATCGCGCCTGACGTCATTCTTGATATGGTAGGCGGTGACTATGTGGCCCGCAATCTGCGCTGTATTGCCATGAACGGGCGCATCGTGAACATTGCGTTTCAAAAGGGGTCAAAAGTTGAGATCGATCTCCTGCCTGTCATGCTTAAACGCTTGACGCTGACGGGTTCCACGCTTCGCCCGCGCACGGTGGCGGAGAAGGCTGAAATCGCGAAATCGCTGGAGGCCAAGGTCTGGCCGCTGTTTGCGGCTGGCAAATGCAAACCGGTGATTTTCAAGACGTTCCCGCTGGCGGACGCGGCCGGGGCGCACCGCCTGATGGAGTCCAGCCAGCACGTGGGCAAGATTATTCTGACCGTTTAAAACGCGTTGCATCTTTATGAGGCAGCGCCTATATAGCTGGCATTCCCAAGCGTATTTACAATGTTGTTACGGAACCCGAGGCGGTTCCGAAGGAGCGAAAAAATTATGTCCAATGCCCCGTTGATGCCTAAAGCCACAGCCGTCTGGCTGGTTGAAAACACAGCGCTGACCTTCCGCCAGATTGCCGATTACTGCAATTTGCATGAGCTCGAAGTGAAAGGCATTGCCGATGGCGATGTGGCCACCGGCATCAAGGGCCTGGATCCGGTGACCGGCGGTCAACTCACCCGTGACGAGATCAAGAAGGGCGAGGCTGATTCAACTTACGCGCTGAAGATCCTGGTTTCGAAGGTCAATATTCCGGTGCAGAAATCAACGGGCGGCCCGCGCTATACGCCTGTGTCGCGCCGGGGCGAGCGGCCCGATGCGATCATGTGGCTGCTGCGCAATCATCCGGAATTGCCGGAGTCAGCCGTGATGAAACTGGTTGGCACGACGAAGACGACAATTGCCGCCATTCGTGACCGCACCCATTGGAACGCGGCCAACATCAAGCCGGTTGATCCGGTTTCGCTTGGGCTCTGTTCGCAATTGGAACTGGACTTTGCGGTCCAGAAAGCGGCACGCAAGGCGGGCAAGGGCCAGGTTCCTGATGCGGCCCCGGTTCGCACGCTTATTCCTGCCGCTGAAGTTCTGGGAACGGCGGCCAATGTTGCGGCTGTTGCAGCGGCTGCAGTGGAAGCTGAAAAGGCCGTGACGCCAGAGTCAGCGAAAAATGATGGCAAGCAATACAGTGCTGACTCAGTGTTTGCAAAACTGAAGGGCCTGAAGCTGGAGCCCAGCGAAGAAACCGCTAAAGAATAATGCGCATACTCATTGTCGGCACGGCAGGCAATGTTGGCAAGGCTGCGGTTGCAGAACTTAAGCCTCGCCATGAGGTGATCACCGCTGGCAGATCCTCAGGTGATGTTCGTGTTGATCTCCTGGATGCAGCATCCATCAGCGCCATGTATGAAAAGCTTGGCAAGCTTGACGCGGTGGTGGCCTGTGCGGGCCATGCCTACTATGGGCCTTTGGCCACGATGACCGGAACCCAGTTTATGGTCGGGCTGAACGACAAGCTGATGGGGCAGGTGAATCTTGTTTTGCTTGGAACCCGACACGTCAACGATCGCGGCTCCTTCACACTTACCAGCGGCGTGGTCGACCGTGACCCTGTTTTGAAAGCTGCCAACGCGGCGACGGTGAATGCGGCGTTGAAGGGCTTTGTCACATCGGCTGCGATTGAACTGGAGCGAGGCATCCGCATCAATGTTGTGAGCCCCGGACTTTTGCAGGAATCTGCGAAGAAATATGAGGGGCTGTTCCCCGGGCACGAAGCCGTATCATCAGCGCGCGTGGGCCTTGCCTACGCCAAGAGCGTTGAAGGTGCCATTACCGGGCAGGTTATCATCGTCGGCTAGCGCCGATCATTCCTTCACAGGCATCGTATAGTTCAATGGCATGCGGCCGCCGTCGGCGTAGATGGTTTGGCCGGTGACATAGCTTGACTCATCGGACGCCAGAAACACGGCGATTGAGGCAATCTCCGAAGGCTCGCCGACGCGGCCCATGGGGGTGCGGGACATTACGCGCGCCATGGCGGCCTTGTCGTTCACCACACTCTTCAGCATGTCGGTCATGATGGAACCTGGGCCTATGGCGTTCACGCGAATGCCGTGGGGGGCCAGCGATATTGAGGTCGCGCGGGTGAGCTGCGAGACGCCGCCCTTTGCCACGCAGTAACTTACAATGCTTGGAATGGCGAGGGTGTCATTGACCGATGACATGTTGATGATTGAGCCTGCAGCCTGTTTGACCATTTCGCGCGCGCAGGCCTGCAGCATGAGAAATGAACCTTTTAGATTGATGTCGAGAACCTTGTCGTAATCGGCTTCACTTATTTCGAGGAAATCGCCGCTGATGTTGATGGCGGCATTGTTCAGCAGAATATCCACGGCGCCATGTTGTTTCACAACCGCTGCGACAACTGCGCTGACGTCACTGGATTTGGAAACGTCGCAGTGCATGTAGGTGGCGCCCAGCCGCTTGGCCTCTGCCTTGCCAATTTCATCCAGCACATCGACGATGACGACGTGCGCACCTTCAGCAACGAAGCGTTCGGCGCAGGCTAAGGCCAATGCCACGGGCGGCGCCGGTAATGATGGCGATACGGTTCTTGAGTTTCAACTTTGTCTCCTAGTCGGTATGGAAATTGCCGCTGTCAGATTCCAGCATGAGGGATGCGATGGTCAGGTGGCGCGGGCGGCTCAGGGCAAAGAGGGCGGATTCAACAATATCGCGATTGGTGGGCCAAGAGGTTTCAGGCGGGATTTCGTTCCAGGCTGCGGCATCAAGCGGCGAAATATCCCTGATGTTGGGCGGATAGATTCCCATTACGCGCACCGGCCTTCCGTTTAATTCCTGACGCAGCGCATCGGTCAATCCGGCCTGGCCATGCTTGGAGGCGATATAGGCAACCGAAGCGCCCTGCAGCGGCACGTTGTGAATGCCACTGGTCGAAACAATATTCAGAATATCGCCTGCGCCTGATTTTTCGAGCAGCGGTATCAGGCCACGGGTGAACAGCAAGGTGCCGGTCACATTGCCGGTGATGGTGTTGGCGATGGCATAGGCGTCGTGGCTGTCCATGGGGCCGGGAAGCCATTGGGCGCCATTGTTGATGAGAATATCCAAAGGAGTGCCATCGTCGCGCATTTTTTTGGCGGCTAAGGTGGTCTGGCTGATATCAGCCAAATCGATATGCAATATTTCGGGCCGCTTGCCGGTGCGCAGTTTTATCGACTCGGCCAGAGACGTGAGATTTTCCATATTGCGGCCGGTCATGATCACTTCGGCTCCGGCATCGGCCAATACCACGGCAAATGCAGCGCCGAGGCCCCGTCCGGCGCCGGTGACAATAATGCGTTTTCCCTTGAAGCTCATGACAGGAACCTAACGCATATCCTTTGGATTAGTAAGTGTCCGCGGCGCGCACCCTGCTGCCAAAGACCGCGATGACAAGACTGGCCAAGACGATGAGCCAGAAGGCTGTGCCGAGGCTTGTTACCTGCGCCGCAAAGCCAATGAGCGGTGGCCCGGCAAGAAAGCCCGCATAGCCAAGTGTGGTGACGGCGGCGATGCCACGGCCCGGCGCTTCGGGTTCCAACCGTCCGCCACCTGCAAACAATACGGGTGCGATATTGCCAATGCCGATGCCGGCAAAGGTGAACGCAATGACCGCAGTCAAAAATGACGAAACACTTACGGCAAGTGCCACGCTCACAGCGGTGAGAAGGGCGCTGGCAACCACCATGTGCACGGCGCCGAATTTCAGGCGCAGCCAGTCACCGGTGAAACGCGAGGCCGCCATGCCGCCGGAGAAGAAGGCATAGGCCAGGCCTGCGGTTCCCGCATCCACTTTGTATTCGGAGGTAAAATAAATGGCGCTCCAGTCCAGCACGGAGCCTTCCGCCATGAGGGCGAGAAAACACAGGAGGCCAAGGCCGATGGTTGCCTTTGTGGGCCAGCCGAAATGGGTGTCTGACAGGCCCTTGTCGGTCGTGCGGGGCAACAGGAACTGAGCCGACACGAGAAGCAGCGCTAGACACGCCGCACCGGCCAGGGCGATATGGGCGAATTCGCCGACATATTTCATGGCCCAGGCGCCGAGAAAAGCTCCTACCATGCCGCCGATGCTGAAGCCGCCATGGAGCATGGACATGATCGGGCTTTTCAGGGCCCGTTCAACCGCGATGCCGTGGGCATTCATGGCAACATCCATGCTGCCAATGAAGGCGCCGAGAAGGTAGCCCATGATGGCAAAGGGCAAGAGTGTTGGCGAAACAACCGGCCCAGTAAAGGCAAGACAGAACAAAATCCCGGTGACCAGAACGACGCGAGAACTGCCGTAACGATTGATCATGGCTCCGGTCAAAGGCATGGCCGATACGGCGCCTGCGGCAATTGCCAGGAGCGCCAAGCCAAAGACAGCCGGGCCCACATCAAGCCGCTCTTTCGCCAGGGGAATGTGAGGCGCCCAGGAACCCACCATGATTCCGTGGAGCAAAAAGAGAGTGAACGTGGCCCAGCGGGCGTGGGCCGGTGTATTGCGTTTCATGATGATTCCCGGTGCGCTTCCAAGCCTGAATAGCGTGAGGCAAACCAAATACCAATGCTTGTTCCCGTATGGGCAGGGGTGCGTGTGCTGAATGGAATTAAGGTGTCATTTACCATGGCAGGTGCCCCGGTTTAACCAATTGTAAGAGCGTTCTGGCCATATTGGCCGCCAAATAAATTCGGGATGGTGAGCGGTGGAGCAAGTTGCAAGAAGGCCAGGTGCCAGACTATTGCAAATCGGTTTTCTGGTTGCGCAGAGCTTTTGGGCCCAATGGATTTTCTTCGCACTTCCCGCACTTTACCTTGCCACCAACTGGCTTTGGTTTTTGCGTCTTGAAAAACATGGCATAGCCCCCATCACGGGTTTGCTGCTTGATCTCCTGCAGTTGGCATTGCCCGTTGGTTTCATCGTTGTTGTGCTCCTGCGGTTTGGGCAATATCTGCTGATCGAAAAGCCTGAAAGCCCGGTTAGGCTGTTGCTTTCCGAGATCAAGGAACTTTTTGTACGTCCGGCACGCATCATCAATGCCCTGCCGGTTTTTTTTGCGCTGGCACTCTTCAACAAATCGATTGTGGAATTGAAACCGATCATTCCTATGATCGAGCCCTTTTCATGGGACACTTCGCTCATGGAATGGGACCGGCTCATTCACTTCGGGGTGGATCCCTGGGTTCTTCTGCAGCCGCTGCTGGGGTTTGACTACGTCACCTTCTTCATCAATATTGCCTATAACCTCTGGTTTCTCGCCCTGTTTGGAGCCTGGTTCTGGTTTGGCTTTCGCAAGGACGCCAACGAACTGCGCACGCGTTTCTTTTTGGCTTACATGCTGATTTGGTGGGTTGGCGGCGGGTTACTTGCGGTTTTGTTTTCGTCCGCTGGCCCGGCCTATTATGGGCTTCTTGGCCTTTCGCCGGACCCCTATAGCGGGCTTTTGGCTTATCTCCGTGAAGTTGACGGCCGGGTGCCCCTATTTATTCTTGATACTCAAAGTTTGCTGTGGGACGGCTACACGGGCCAGGGCAGGGCCTTCGGGATTTCGGCATTTCCTTCCATGCATAATGCTTCCGCCATTTTGTTTGCGGTTGCGCTCAGCAGATGTTCGCGCATTCTGGGATATTTCTTTTTTGCCTATGCCTTGGTCATTCTTATCGGCTCGGTGCATTTGGGCTGGCATTATGCGATAGACGGCTATGCCGGATTTCTGATCGGCCTTGCGGGCTGGTGGATTGCGGGGCCGATTGCCAAATGGTTCACAGAACTGCCAGGCACACGGCGCTACAACGAGAATCTGGCTTCACTTTAACAAGGCAATTTTTTGAGTTAGAAGGCGTATCCCACCTTAAGGATTGCGCTTCATGTCCATCTATGACGTCGACCTCGACAAATCGCCCGCCAACTACCAGCCGCTGACGCCCCTCACATTTCTGGCGCGATCGGCTGCGGTTTATCCGGATCATGTTGCGATCATTCATGGCAAGAGCCGCACGAGCTATGCCGCTTTTTATTCGCGGTCGCGAAAGCTTGCCTCGGCTCTGGTGAAGACGGGGCTCAAGAAGGGCGATACGGTTTCAGTGATCCTGGCCAATACGCCTGCCATGCTGGAATGCCACTATGGGGTGCCGATGACGGGAGCGGTTCTCAACACCTTGAACACGCGCCTTGATGCCACGACCATCGGTTTTTCCCTCGATCACGCTGAAACGAAATTGCTGATTGTTGACAAGGAGTTCTCCGGATTGGCTAAGAATGCGATTCAACTGATGAAGGGACCAAAGCCTATCGTCATTGATTACGTCGATCCGGAATTTGCGGTGGAAGGCGAAAGGCTGAGCTCGATTGAGTATGAGCAATTTATTTCAGGTGGAGATGCCAGCTTTGAATGGCTTTGGCCTGCCGATGAATGGGAGGCGATTTCGCTGAACTACACCTCGGGCACAACGGGAAATCCCAAAGGCGTGGTCTATCATCATCGCGGCGCCTATCTGCTGGCGCAGGGCAATGTGCTGGTCACCTCAATGCCGAAGCATCCGGTCTATCTTTGGACGCTGCCCATGTTTCATTGCAATGGCTGGTGTTTTCCGTGGTCGATTTCGGTGGTGGGCGGCACTCATGTGACGCTGCGCTGGGTACGCTCGCATCTGATCTGGGAGGCGCTTGCCACCCACGGCGTCACGGCCCTTTGCGGCGCGCCGATTGTGATGTCCACCATTCTCAATGCACCGGCAGAAGAGAAACGGGCACTTTCGCGGATCGTTGAATTCTTCACTGCAGCGGCACCGCCGCCGGAGGCGGTGTTGGGAGCGATGGCGGAGCAAGGGTTCAACGTCACCCATCTTTATGGGCTGACCGAGACCTATGGGCCTTCGACGGTGAACGACTGGAAGCAGGAGTGGGACGCGTTGGAAGGGCCGGCGCGGGCCAAGAAAAAGGCGCGGCAGGGCGTGCGCTATCATGCGCTGGAGGACTTGACCGTGATGGATCCTGAGACCATGGCGCGGGTGCCAGCCGATGGCGAGACCATGGGCGAGGTGATGTTTCGCGGCAATGTGGTAATGAAGGGCTATCTCAAAAACCCGAAGGCCACGGCCGAGGCCTTCAAGGGCGGCTGGTTCCATTCCGGCGATCTCGGTGTGATGCACCCTGATAATTACATCCAACTCAAGGACCGCTCAAAGGACATCATCATTTCAGGTGGCGAGAATATTTCGTCGATTGAAGTGGAAGATTGCCTCTACAAGCATCCCGCCATTCAAGCCGCTGCCGTTGTGGCCAAGCCCGACGAGAAATGGGGCGAGACGCCGTGCGCCTTTGTGGAGTTGAAGCCGGGGAAGCAGGCGAGTGCGGAGGACATTATGGAGTGGTGCCGGAAAGGCCTGGCCAAATTCAAGGTGCCAAAGCATGTGGTGTTCACTGAGTTGCCAAAAACCAGCACGGGGAAGATTCAGAAGTTCAAGCTGCGGGAAAAGGCGAAGGAAGTTTGACCATGGCAGCAGATGACCGTTTTGCCGGAATTGTCACCCATTATTCCAGCATTGAGGGGAACGATGACCAGCACTATCCAAATTCCGAGGAACTGACCACCATCAGCGCGTCGCTCTCACCGCATTTAAACCTGATGCGGCTTGGCATCCATCATGAACGCTTGCTGCCGGGGAGGCGGGTATCCTGGCCACATGCGGAGGCAGATGAAGAAGAGTTTGTTTATGTGCTTGAAGGCACGCCCGACCTTTGGCTTGATGGTTATCTCAAGCGGTTGCAACCCGGGGACGGCGTCGGCTTTCCGGCGGGCACTGGGATTGCACATACATTCATAAACAACAGCGAGAGCGACGTGCGCTTGCTGGTGGTTGGTGAAGCATCGCGAGCGCGCAGCCGGATTCACTATCCCTTACATCCCACGCGCAACGCGGAAATCGGTGATCGACATTGGAAAATTGCTTTGCAGCGTGCTCTTGGCCCCCATGACGGCATGCCGGACAAGAAGCGGTGAGATGAATTGTGGAACACGAGAATGCCCCGGAAGACAAACTACCAGGTCAATACTCGTGAGACTTCGTCGCTTCAAGCGGCGTGGGGTTGGCTTTCAAGCCTGGTGATTTCGTCTTTTATCTTGAGTTTTCGGCGTTTTATTTCAGCGATTTCCTGGTCGGTGGAGGCAGGATGGGCGATTGCTTCGGCCAATTCCTTTTCGAGAGATCTATGTTTTGATATCAACTCACCTAAGTGGGCCTGAAGGGTCATTAAAGTCCTCCGCTGATGCTCAAGTTAACGACGCCATGATGACATAGACTTGGGGGCTTGTCGAACGCCTTTCAAGGGCATAGGTGAAGAGGTTTGAAATCAAGGCTTTGGGAGCAGGTTGAGGCCTATGGACACGTTGCAGGAGGTAGCGCTTCGGTCAAAGTTGCAGAATTTGCTGCAGCAGCACCGTGATCTCGATACGGCGATTGCCTCGCTGGAAGAGACTGGGACGGGCGACCAGTTGCAACTTCGGCGATTGAAAAAAATGAAACTCGATTTGAAAGATCAGATACAGAAGATCGAGAACATGTTGATTCCCAATATTATTGCTTGAAAGGCTGGGCATTTTGAAAGCACCTGTCGCCATTGTCATGGGCAGCCAGTCGGACTGGGCCACGATGAAGCATGCCGCTGAAATTCTTGATGTCCTGGGCGTGGCTCATGACTCGCGAATCGTCTCGGCGCACCGCACGCCGAAGCGGCTTTACGATTTTGCAGGAGGGGCCAAGGCCGAGGGAATCAAGGTGATTATTGCGGGTGCTGGCGGGGCGGCTCATCTGCCGGGGATGGTGGCGGCTTTGACCACGCTTCCGGTGTTTGGCGTGCCGGTGGAATCGAAGGCGCTTTCGGGTCAGGATTCGCTTTTGTCCATTGTGCAAATGCCTGCCGGAATTCCGGTGGGCACCTTGGCCATCGGCAAGGCGGGAGCCATAAATGCTGGCCTGCTTGCGGCCAGTGTTCTGGCGCTGAGTGACAAGGCACTTGCCAAGCGGCTTGAGGCCTGGCGCGAGAAGCAGACGGCAGGCGTTGCGATCACGCCCAAGGACGATGCTTGATGCGTCTTGATAAACCTTTAGCGCCGGGTTCGACGATTGGCATTTTAGGCGGCGGGCAATTGGGGCGCATGCTGGCGCTTGCGGCGGGGCAGCTCGGCTTGAAGTGCCACATCTTTGCGCCGGAAGGGGATAGTCCAGCTTTTCAAGTTTCGGCTGCACACATGGTTGCGGGTTATCAGGATTTCGCAGCCCTTGAAGCGTTTGCGAAACGCGTTGACGTCGTCACTTACGAATTTGAAAATGTACCGGGGGACACGGCGGCATTTCTGGAAAAGCACTGTGTCCTCGCGCCAAGTTCCGCCGCATTGAAAACTGCACAGGACCGGATTGATGAAAAAACCTTCATCGCTGGTTTGGGAATTCCCGTTGCGCCATTTGCGGCAGTGAATGGCGAAGCTGAACTGGAAGAAGCCATTGCCCGCATCGGCAGGCCCTCAGTATTGAAGACGCGGCGCTTTGGTTACGACGGCAAGGGACAGGCCAAGATTGTGGAAGAAACATCGGCTGCCGCGGCATGGGCCGAAATCGGCAAGGCTCCCGCCATTCTTGAAGGCTTCATTTCCTTCGACAAGGAAATCTCGGTGATCGCGGCGCGGGGCTGGGATGGCGCGATTGCGGTTTATGATGTGCCGGAGAACCATCACGAAAACCACATCCTCAGGACCTCAACGGTGCCCGCCAGCATTTCGCGGGCAACGGCGGAGGAGGCACGCGACATGGCCAGGACGATCATCGGGGCCCTGGACTATGTGGGGGTGATGGGGATTGAAATGTTTGTTTCGGGCACGAGGCTGATCGTTAACGAGATCGCGCCCCGGGTTCATAATTCCGGCCATTGGACCCAGGATGCCTGTGTCGTTTCGCAATTTGAGCAGCATATTCGTGCTATTTGCGGCTGGCCGCTGGGCAGTCCGGAACGGCATTCCAACGTGGTCATGCACAATATTTTGGGCCATGAGAGCGATAATTGGGCGGCATATGGGGCCTCCGCCCATACGGGGGTTCATTTCTATGGCAAATCCGAAGCCCGGCGCGGGCGCAAAATGGGCCATATAAATGTGCTGACCCCTCGACAGGGATGACGGGTTGTGGTACGCCACGCCCACTTTTGGGAACTCCCCATAGGGGTTTCGTTTCAAACCAATTCAACTTTGACCAAATTCGAGGTAGCACTTGCAAGTCGTAGTCCGTGACAACAATGTCGATCAGGCCCTGAAAGTCCTCAAGAAAAAGATGCAGCGTGAGGGCATTTTCCGCGAAATGAAGCTGCGCGGACATTTTGAAAAGCCATCGGAAAAGAAGGCCCGCGAGAAGGCGGAAGCGGTGCGCCGCACGCGCAAGCTCGCCCGCAAGAAGCTGCAGCGCGAAGGCCTGCTGCCGATGCCGAAGAAGATTGAGAAGCCCAAGCGCTTTGGCGCAGGCGGCGGCACTGGTGCTGGCGGCGGTTTCTAAGCCAGGTTAAGTTTTGAATTTTTGAGGCCGCGGATTTGAAAAGATCCGCGGCTTTTTTCTTGCCTGACAGGCGGTAAATCCGCCATCAATGGTCATGGTCACGCTGCATGAAAGCTGGAAGGCGCCACTTCAATCGGAGTTCGATGCGCCCTACATGGCGGCGCTGAAGGAATTTTTGGTCGCCGAGCGGGACAAGGGCAAACGGATTTTTCCCAAGGGTTCCGAGTGGTTCCATGCACTTGATGTGACGCCGCTTGAACAGGTGCGGGTAGTGATCCTCGGGCAGGATCCCTATCACGGTGAAGGGCAGGCCCATGGGCTTTGCTTTTCGGTGAAGCCGGGGGTGAGACCGCCGCCATCGCTGATCAACATCTACAAGGAAATGAAAAGCGATCTTGGCCTAGAGCCGCCGCCCCATGGAAATCTCGAAGCCTGGGCAAAGCAGGGCGTGTTGCTGCTCAACGCGGTTCTCACGGTGGAGGCGGGTCTGGCGGCGTCACATCAAGGCAAGGGCTGGGAACGCTTCACCGATGCAGTGATCCGGCTGGTCAATGATCAGCAGCGTGCAGTGGTTTTCATCCTGTGGGGGGCGTACGCACAGAGGAAGGCAGCTTTCGTTGACCGTCAGCGGCATCTGGTACTGGCATCAGCCCATCCATCACCTTTGTCGGCCCATAATGGTTTTTTCGGTTCGAAACCGTTTTCCAAGGCCAATGATTTTTTGATTGCCAACGGCCAAGACCCCATCGACTGGGTTCTGGGAAAATAATTTAGGCACCGGTGATATTCTTGGCGGCTGCCAAATCTTTTTTTATGAGCGGAAGCAGGTCAGCATTTGCTGCTACGATGTTTCCAGTTTGCAGCGGGTTTGCTTCGCCATCGCAATCGCTGGTGAAGCCGCCGGCTTCGCGGATGAGAAGTATGCCTGCGGCCAGGTCCCAAGGTTTCATGCCGCGTTCCCAGAATCCATCAATGCGGCCTGCTGCGAGATAGGCGAGTTCAAGAGTGATTGAACCAAGCCTGCGAATGCCGATGGCCTTGGCCTGCAGCAGAGCGATTTCGGCCCGGTTGTCGGCATGGCCTTCGCGGCCCCGGTGGGGAATGCCGCAGCAGAGCAGTGCTTCGTGAATGTCTTTGCGGCTGGCAACGCGCAGGCGCTTGTTGTTGAGGAAGGAGCCAGCGCCTTTTTCGGCGGTGAAGAGTTCATCGGTGATCGGGTTGTAGGTGACAGCCGCTACGATTTCGCCTTTGCGCTCCAAAGCCACGGATATGGCAAAGAGGGGAAGCGAGTGCATGAAGTTGGTGGTGCCATCGATGGGATCAATGATGAAGCGGTGGTCCGGGTCGGAGCCTGTCACCGTTCCCGATTCTTCCATGAGAAAGCCATAACCCGGACGGGCCTTTTCCAATTCCGCGCGCAGCACTTTCTCGCAGCGCTTGTCGGCGGCGGTCACGTAGTCGCCGGGGCCCTTGACGGAAACCTGCAGATTGCTGAGTTCGCCGAAGTCGCGCTGCACGCCACGGGCGGCCTTACGGACGGCGGCAATCATGATGGTCATCGAGGGAGAGGCGGCCACTGAAATATCCTTTTTTGTGTGCGCGGGAGTTAGCAAACCTCAACCGGGAAGGCTAGGGCGGTGAATTTTTGCCGGAGAGGCCTTGACAATTTTGTATTAAGATATATCTTAAGTACGAACTTAAGACATTATTGAAAGGAATAACGAATGTTTAGAGGAAATCATATGTTTGGCCGTGGTGGCCGGTCGGCCATGCAGCATGAATGCGGCCCACGAGAACGTGGTGGCAGCTTTGGACGGGGGCCTGGTGGATTTGGCCGTGGCCCGGGCGGGTTTGGCGGGCGTGGGGCGCGCATGTTTGGGCATGGCGACTTGCGCCTTGTGCTGCTTGCCCTCATCGCGGAGAAGCCGCGCCATGGCTATGACCTGATCCGCGCCATTGAAGAAAAATTTGGCGGAGCCTATGCGCCGAGTCCCGGTGCGGTTTACCCGACCCTCACTTTGCTCGTTGAGCAGGATCACCTGCAGAGTGAAGAAGTAGGTGGCGGCAAGAAACTTTATACTATCACGCCGGAAGGCCTGGCCTTTCTGGCGGAGAACAAGGCGACCGTTGACGGCGTCATGGCGCGCATGGATCTGGCGGCACAGGCGTTCACCAATCACTCGACACCTGACAGCGTGCATGAGGCGTTCCATACGCTGCGCCATTCGCTGCACATGCGGCAAGGACCATGGACGGAAGAGGAAGCCACGCGCATTCGCGCCATTCTTGAAATGGCAGCGCGTGATATTGTTGGCGGCAAGCGGAAGGCTTAAATCCGCTTTCCCTTGATGTAGACGCTGACGATTGTGTTGTCGGCGGGCCAATGCTCGGGAGCAACTGGAGTGAGATGGGCCTGGAGGCATTTCCAGGCTCCATGCTCAAACAGATACGTGTCGGTGTAGTTCGTCATGCCGGTTGTTTCCACGCCGTTATGGCGCTCCGTGTGCTTGTTGGTGGCGCGCACCAGCGCCACCGGGCCGTAGACGGTGATGAGCTCGTCGCGGGTATCCCAATAGGTGACCACCTCGGGATCGAACAGGTTTGCCCAGCGCTTGAGGTAGGAGGCGCGACCGATCCGCATGCCATTGCTGGACAGGCAGATGAAATCGGGATGCAGGATCGCATCGTGCGAGGGCACATCGTTTGTCACATAGTTATGAATGAAGCGGGCATTCAGGGCGCAGAGATCGCGCAGCGCTTCGGGTGACCGGGTGTAGGTGAGTGTGGCGTCCATTATTGCGCTCCTTTTCGTGCTATCTCGGCCGTCGCATCGTCTGCCGGGTAAAAGCACTCGATTTTCAATTGCTGCAAAGCGGCGTCGGCGGGCATTGCAAATGTCGTGAAGGTGGAAAAGAAGGTGAGGTGGAGGTCACCTTTCTGAAGTTGCATCGTCATGACAGGTGATGAGGCCGTTGGGGCGTTTGCCGGTTTCGAGAAAATGGCCAGCCCGGGATAGGCCATGATCTCGTTCAGGAGCTGCGCTGAAACCTTGCTGCCAGATGCTACTTCGCGGTGGAGAATTTGGATCATCCCGCCGGCGAACTCCTCCCAGTTCACGATGAACTGCCGTAAAGCCCTGGGATGGAAAACCGTGTGCATCGCGTTGTCGGCGATAGCGGGCTCCACTTCGTAGGACTGGTGAAAGGCGGAGAATATGCGCTTTGTCGCTTCGTTGCGGAGGCGGATGTCCCAATGGCCATCGATGACAATTGCGGGATAGGGCTCCTGCTGCTGGAGGATGAAATCAAGCGCCTGGCGAACATGCGGCACGTTTTCGACTGTCAGTTCGCGGGTGCCGTAGGGCGGCACGAAGCCAGCCGCGACGTGCATAACATTTCGCTCCTCAAGTGGCAGATCGAGCGCCACGCCCAACATTTGCACCATCTCGCGGCTGGGCTGCGAACGGCCGGATTCGAGAAAGCTCACATGCCGGGCCGAGACGTTTGCCTGACCAGCCAGTTCAAGCTGGCTGAGCCTTCGTTGCTGCCGCCAATGCCTGAGCAGGTGGCTGAATTTGCCAATCGAGCCTTGATTTGGCTTTGTCATCGGTGCGTCCATGAAAGCTGAGTATATGCCGCCAAGCTAGCGCGCAATTACCTCCGAGGTAAGCAAGAGGATGATTTTAGCTTCCGCTTTTGGCGATATCTGGCTTGAAAGCCGCAGCGCGGGTTTCGGCTTCTTTTCTTTGGGCTTCGGGTTGTTTGGTGGCAAAGTCATCAAGCCAGGGATCGGCGCGGCCGCCCTTGCTTGCGAGGATATTCCATTTCATTGCTTCGATGGGGTCAAGAGTTACGCCGCGCCCGCTAGCAAAGAGTTTTGCAACGCGATTTTGCGCCACGATATTTCCGCGCCTGGCGGCAACGAGCATCCATTTTGCACCGACGGCTTCATCTTTTTGAACACCCTCGCCACGGAACACCAGCACGCCGTAATCCAGGGCGGCTTCGGGCAGGCCCTGTACTGCGGCCTTGGAAAACCAGTTGGCGGCGGTGAGGAGGTCTTTCACAACGCCGTTTCCATCGAGGTAAAGCAGGCCCAGATTGTATTGCGCTTCGGCAAAACCCTGATCGGCGGATTTTTTGAACCATTCGGCGGCCTTTGGCCAATCGGGCGCGGTGCCGTAAATGCCAGTATAGAGCAGACCCAAGATTGTATTGGGCTTGCGGGTTGCCGCCGGCCGCTGCTTTCTCCAGCCACTTCGCGCCATTCTCAGCATCGGGATTTCCGAGGGAACCATCGAGATATAGCATGGCCAGCGAGAATTGCGCGCCGGGGTGGTCTTTCTCCGCTGCTTTGGTGAACCAGGAAACGGCTTTTTGCGAGATCGGGCTTTACGCCGCTGCCCATTTGATACAGCGCACCCATCATGGCCATGGCGCGGGCATCGCCATCGTTGGCAAGTGGTTCGGCTATCTCGCGGGCGGATTTGAATTCCTTGTCCTCGAACAGGGCCACGGCTTCTTCAAATGTTGCTGCGGCGAGTGCCGGCGTGCTCACCGCAAAAAGGAGCAGAAGAGACAGAACATATTTCATCAGGCCATCCGCTGCATAAGCTCCAGACACGATGCGCCGTGCTTCCTCGGGGGAAGCCCACATGGCATCCGGGGGGCGGATAAAGTCTGGTTTCTGCGGCAGCAATATGTCGAGTTTTTCACTCTCTACGGGATCAAAGGCGACACAGGGAATTTCAAACAGGTCTGACCACCAGCCGATGATGGGTTCACCCGGTGCGTAAGTGTCCTGGGAGAGGGCGATGTAGTCGGCACCATCTTCCGCCGCTTGCATGGCCACGTGGCGCGAAGCACCGCAAAAGGCTCCAACGATGCTTTCCTTGCCAAGTGCCTGGCGCGCAAGTTTCACGTCATCCTCAAGGGCATTGAGATGAACACCGTCACACTTCGCTTCGGTTGCGCCACTTGCGAGAACGGCAAGGCCAAGGCCCTGAAGTTTGCTCGTGACGGCTTGCAACAGGTCAGGTGCAACAACGATGCTGGCGGCATCGCCTGCGGCGCAGGCGGCTGCTGCGCAGGCCAGGATCTGGTCTGCGCCGAGATCAACCGGTGCCACGAGGAAGAGGCGGGGCTTTGCCATGGCGTCCGGAAATTACTTTTCCAGCGACTTCGACCATTTGCCGACGGAGGCCAGCGCGTTCATCTTGGCGCGGTGCGAGAATGCGGCGCGGCCTGCTTCGATGTTGGCATCCTTGCCGCCCCAGGCTTTCAGGGCATCAGCCTGCAATGCGCGGCCATAGGAGAAGGTGAGCTTCCAGGGCAGCGGGCCGGCGGCATTCATGAGGCTCAAATGTGCCGTCGCGTCTTTGCTGGATTGGCCGCCGGAGAGGAAGGCAATGCCCGGAACTGCCATTGGCACGCAGCGCTTCAGGACGATCAGGGTCTTTTCGGCAACTTCTTCCTGGGAGGCCTGCGTTGCACATTTCTTGCCGGAAATTACCATGTTGGGTTTCAGGATGATGCCTTCGAGCTTTACGCCAGCGTAGTAGAGTTCCTGGAACTGTTCCTTGAGGGCCCATTCGGTGATGCGCATGCAGGTGTCGATGTCGTGGTCGCCGTCCATCAGGACTTCGGGCTCAACCATGGGCACGATGCCGCCAGCCTGACAGATAGCAGCATAGCGGGCGAGTGCATGGGCATTGGCGTGAATGGCGTTGTGGGTTGGAATGCTCTTGCCCACATCAATCACGGCGCGCCACTTGGCAAATTCGGCGCCAAGCTTGGCGTATTCTTCAACACGGACTGCCAGACCATCGAGGCCTTCTGTAACGGTTTCACCGGCTGAGAGCGCCAAAGGCTTTGCGCCGGTATCGAGCTTGATGCCGGGAACCGCGCCCGTGGCCTTGATCATATCAACCAGCGGTGTGCCACTGCGGGCCTTCTGGCGCAGCGTTTCGTCAAAGAGGATGACGCCGGAGATGTTTGCCTTCATTGCATCGGTGGCACCGAAAAGCATTTCGCGGTAGTCGCGGCGCGAGTCAGGCGTTGAAGGGGTGTTGATGGATTCAAGGCGCTTGGCGATTGAGGCCGTGCTTTCATCGGCGGCGAGAATGCCCTTGCCGGCGGCCACCATGCGTTGGGCGATGTCTGCGAGTTTGTTGGTCATTGTCATTTCCTCTCCAGGGCCTTGACGCCGGGCAATGGTTTTCCTTCGAGCCATTCGAGGAATGCGCCACCGGCTGTTGAAATATAAGTAAAGTCATCGGCCACGCCCGCGTGATTGAGGGCGGATACCGTATCACCGCCGCCTGCTATCGAGGCAAGGCGGCCAGATTTTGTGAGTTTTGCCACATGCTTGGCGCAGGCCACGGTTGCCTTGTCAAAGGGCGTGAGTTCAAAGGCGCCGAGCGGGCCATTCCAGACAATGGTTTTGGCTGCGTCAAAAGCGGCATTGATGCGGGCCACGGTATCGGTACCGGCATCCAGGATCATGTCATCGGCAGCGACATCGGCAATGCTGATATTTCGGCTCGACGAATTGGCTTTGAATTCTTTTGCGACGACAACATCGGTTGGGAGCAGCAGAGTGCAGCCTTTGGATTTGGCCGTTGCGATGATTTCCTTGGCCGTTGGAAGCAGGTCATGCTCGCAGAGGGATTTACCTACCGCGTAACCCTGGGCTGCCAAAAATGTGTTGGCCATGCCGCCGCCGATGACGATGGTGTTGGCGAGGCCTGACAGATTTCCCAGGAGTTCAAGCTTGCTTGAAACTTTTGCACCACCGACGACAGCGATAAGGGGACGTTTGGGTTTTTCCAGCGCCTGTTCCAGCGCGCGAAGTTCTGCTTCCATGGCGCGGCCTGCGTAAGCCGGAATCAAATGGGCAATGCCTTCAGTTGAACTGTGGGCGCGGTGGGCGGCGGAGAAGGCGTCGTTCACGAAAATGTCGCCGAGGCTTGCGAGCATCTTTGCAAAACCTGCGTCGTTCTTTTCTTCGCCTGCGTGGTAGCGCGTGTTTTCCATCAGCACGCATTCGCCGGGCTTCAATGAAATTGCAGGCGCTGACTGCCAATCGGTAAACACGAATTTCACCGGACGGCCGAGACCGGACTGAAGGGCGGGGGCCACGGGCTTCAATGACATTTCGGGTACGACCTTGCCCTTGGGCCGGTCGAAATGGGCCAGCACGATGACTGCGGCTTTTTTGTCGAGCAGTTCGCGAAGCGTTGGCACTACGCGTTCAATGCGGGTGGCGTCAGTTACCTTGCCGTTTTCGATGGGGACATTGAGATCAAGGCGAATGACAACGCGCTTGCCGGAGACATCAACATCATCAAGGGTGCGGAAGGCGGGCATGATTTACCTTACTTATTCGCGGCTTTGACGGCAGCTTTGGCGGTGATGCCGAAGTGCTTGTAAAGCGCTTCAGCGGGAGCCGAGGCACCGAAGCCTTTCATGCCGATGAACACGCCGTCATTGCCGATGAAACGGTTCCAACCCTGGGCCATTCCTGCTTCAATGGCGATGCGGGTTTTTTCGGAGCCCAACAGTTTTTCCTTGTAGGCCTTGGATTGCTTCTCGAAGAGTTCCATGGAGGGGACGGATACAACGCGGGTTGGCGTTCCTGCCTTGTCGAGGGTTGCCTTGGCCTCGATGGCGATTTCAACTTCGGAGCCGGAAGCAAAAATGACGACTTTTGATTTCTTGGTCGAAGGAGCGATTTCGTAGGCGCCCAATGCACAAAGATTTTTGGCAGAGTAGGTGAGACGGGCAGGTTTCAGCTTCTGCCGGGTGAGCGCCAAAATGCTGGGACCAGTGGTGGTTTGCAAAGCGAGCTGCCAGCATTCGGCGGTTTCAACCGCATCACAGGGGCGGAAGGTCAGGAGATTTGGAATGACGCGCAGGGCGGCGAGGTGTTCTACCGGCTGGTGGGTTGGGCCATCTTCGCCGAGGCCGATGGAGTCATGGGTCATCACAAAGATCGAGCGTTTGCCCATGATGGCAGCAAGGCGAATGCTGGGGCGGCAGTAATCAGTGAATACCAGGAAGGTGCCACCGTAGGGGATTACGCCGCCATGGAGTGCCATGCCGTTCATTGCCGCGGCCATGCCGTGTTCGCGAATGCCGTAATAGACATAGCGAGCGCCGTAGTCGGCAGCGTTCAGGGCTTTCATGTCCTTGGATTTTGTATTGTTGGACCCGGTGAGATCGGCGGAGCCGCCGATGGTTTCAGGCACGGCGGCATTGATCACATCGAGGGCGTTTTGCGATGAGTTGCGCGTGGCGATCCACGGCGGATTTTTTGCCAGTTCCTTTTTGTAGTTGGAAATGACTTCATCGAAAGTTGGCAGGCAAGGCGCCGGATGTAATGCGTTTGAACTCGGCCTTGTGTAACGAATTCGAAAGGCGTTGCTCCCAATCCTTGCGCATTGAAGCTCCACGTGATCCGGTGGAACGCCATGCGTTCAGGATTTCATCGGGAACGACAAATGGCGCATGGTCCCAGCCCAATGCCTTGCGCGCGCCGACAATTTCTTCAGCACCCAACGGCGAGCCATGGGTTGCTGCTGTACCCTGCTTAGTTGGCGCGCCAAAACCGATGATGGTTTTGCAGGCGATCATTGTCGGCTTGTCGGACGTCTGTGCGGCTTGGAGAGCGGCAGCGATTTCAGCGGGGTTGTGGCCGTCGACGCGGCTCACATTCCAGTTGGCTGAAGCAAAGCGCATGAGCTGGTCAGTCGAATCAGACATGCTCACCTTGCCATCAATGGAAATGCCGTTGTCATCCCACAGCACGATGAAATGATTGAGCTTGAGGTGGCCAGCCAGCGTGATGGCTTCCTGGGAAATGCCTTCCATAAGGCAGCCGTCGCCCGCCAGCACATAGGTCTTGTGGTTGACGAGATCATTGCCGAAACGTGCGGCCAAATGGCGCTCAGCGATGGCAAAGCCCACGGAATTGGCAATGCCCTGGCCGAGAGGACCGGTGGTGGTTTCAATGCCTTCGGCATGACCATATTCCGGGTGGCCCGCAGTCTTGGAGCCCAATTGCCGGAAGTTTTTCAGGTCCTCCAGCGTCATATCCTTGTAACCTGTCAGAAACAGGAGCGAATACAACAACATGGAGCCATGACCGGCGGAAAGAATGAAGCGGTCGCGGTCGGGCCAATGGGGATCGCTGGCATCAAAATTGAGGAATTGGGTAAAAAGCACGGTGGCCAAGTCTGCCGCTCCCATGGGCAGGCCGGGATGGCCTGAATTGGCCTTTTGAACCGCATCCATGCTGAGGGCGCGAATCGCATTGGCCATGGATTTATGCATGTCGGAGGAGGGAACAGTCATTCTCGGGGAAATCCTTGAGGGCTGCGGCAATCGCGCTTCTGAATAACAGCAGTTCCCGACGAGTCAACCGGGCAATTCCTGACACTTGAGGGCGGCAAATTAAACTATTGAAGTGCGTTTGCAGACGTAACATATTGGCATCGGCGGCAAATTGAGTGATTTGCCAGTGCACGATCAGGTAAGTTGGTTCAGGTTTTTGTGTCCGATCGCGCGCCGGAAAACAGTTTATGGTCAGGTTTTTTGTTTCAGGCAGTTGTCCTGAGGCGAAACGTGATCTAGGGACGGATATGGTTGATACACAGAAACTGAACGATGCCTTTGATCGTTTCGACGCGGCATTGAAAACATTCGAAGGGGCGCTCGCCAAGAAGCAGGCGATTGCCGGCGAGGCGGAAGCGCTGCGCGGCGACCGGGCGAAGATTGCTTCGGAGCTGGATCTCGTGCGCAACAAGGCCACCGAGCTCGTCACCACCAATAAATCAGCTGTCGGCAAGATTGACGCTGCCATGTCACGCATTCGCGCTGTGCTGCACAGCAACAGTGGGGGCTAGGCATGGCCAATGTCGTCGTCTCGGTAGCTGATCGTCCCTACACGATGCAGTGCCCCGATGGTGAGGAAGATCACCTGCGCGAACTCGCGTCGCTGCTCGATGCGGAAATCGTGCGCATCAAGCAGAGCGTTGGCTCGATCGGCGATATCCGCCTGCTGGTGATGAGCGGGTTGATGGTGGCGGATCGCCTGTCGGAAGCCATCCGCAAGATTGAATCGCTGGAAGACCAGATCAAGGGCTTGCGCGAGTCACGGAACCAGGCGCAAGCGCAAACGAAGGATATGGAAGCGAAGTTTACAGTGCGACTGGAGAGTGCTTCGGCACGGCTGGAGAATATTGCGAAAGCGATGAAGTAGGTCTCGCTTAAACGTGGGCCATGACGTAGCGGCGGATAAGGGCAGCGAGGTTTGGCACGCTGACGAGGGAAAGCGCGGTTTTCACATTGCAGCGCAGCACCGATCTTTCGTCCATTTCCGTCCAGGTGGACATTTGCCTTTCAACCCTGAGGGCATAGACATCGACCAGACAGGTGGTGTCGCGACCGTTCCGGTTTCTGTCGAACTTGAATGTTCCGATGCAGCGCTTGCCCACATGGCCAACAAGACCTGCCTCTTCAAGGGCTTCCCGGGCTGCGACTTCATGGGGTGCCAAGCCGCGGATTGGGTTGCCTTTGGGAATAATCCAGCGCCCGCCACCTCTTGAAGTCACAAGGCAGACGTCTACGCCACCATTTGGGTTGATCAAAAATGGCAAAGCAGCAATCTGGTGCAAGGCATTATTCCGATCATTCTTGAGACTCAGAACCCAGTAGGCGTTGATTCGTGTGACTAAATCAATAATATTTGGTTACTTTTTCTGGTTTCGGCGCGGGATGCGAGTGCAACGGCGGGTTTGTGATGTTTGGCTCAACGAGTCAGGAAATCGAGATCAAGTTCAGGACAGATGCTGCCGGGCTGGCTCGCGTGTTGAACGCGCCGCTGGTCAAGGCTGCAAATGACCCCCAGACTGAAACCCTGAAGGCCACATATTTTGATACGCCTTCAAATGCCTTGCGGAAAAAAGGAATCGTATTGCGGGTCCGGAAATCGGCTGATGCTGTGCCCGTGCTAGGGGTCAAGGCGCCAGGTACAGCTACCGATGGCCCTTTTCAGCGCCTGGAGGTTGAAGTGAATTCGCCCAGCCTGAAGCCCAATCTTGCCTTGCTCGACAAAACTACAAGGAAGTTTCTTAAGCGTGTCATCGGAGATCAGCCGGTCGAGGCAAAATTCAAAATTCAGTTCAAGCGACAAAGCGGTCTTGTCGCTAGTGGTGGTTCGGTTATCGAAATTGCCGTGGACCAGGGCCATATCTCCTGCGGAAAGCAGCGCGTGCCATTGGCCGAAGTCGAACTCGAACTGGTATCCGGAAACAAGGCGGATCTTCTTGATCTGGCGACGACGCTCGCGGAAGATTTTTCCCTGCGCCTTGATTTTGTCAGCAAGGCGGAAAAGGGTTTTCGGGCACTCCTTCAGGAAAAGCCTGCCCCGGTCAAGGCAGGGCCCATAAAATTCAAATCATTGGCAACATTCGATGACGCGGTGACAGCCATCATTTCCAATACGCTGGCACACTTAGTGGCAAACTGGGCCTGCCTACGCGAAACCGATGAGCCTGAATCCATTCACCAGATACGGATCGCACTTCGCCGCATGCGCTGTGGCCTGTCGATGTTCAATCGCGCCTTGCCCCACGCCGCCTTTAAAGCTCTGCGAGATGAGGCGGGGCGCGTGGCTTCGACATTTGGCCCGGTGCGAAACGTGGATGCCTTTCGCATGTCGGTGTTGCAAGGCCCGTTGGCAAACGCGGATCGTCCGGAAAACTGCGACGCGATGCGGGCCATCCTGGAGAAACAGCGCGTTGCAGCTTACGAGCTCGCGCATTCTGAGATTGAAAGCCTAGCCGCAACAGCGTTCGTGCTGAAGGTGCAAGGATTCCTGGCGCGTCGTGACTGGCGTGAAGTTCCCGCAGGTGCCGAATCAACAAAATTACAGGTGCCGGCACGGAAATTTTCCGAAGCTGCGCTGAATAGGCTAAGGGCCAGTGTTTTAAAACGTGGAAAGGCCGCAGTTGTTTCAGACGAGGCCCGGCACAAGTTGCGCATTGCGCTGAAGAACCTGCGCTATGGGGTGGACTTTTTTGCCGATTTGTTTGGCAAACGAAAACGAAGACTGGCCTATAAGAAAAAGATGTCCGCATTGCAGGAGCTTCTCGGTATCCGCAATGACATTGTCGGTGCCAGGACATACTTAAAAGAACTCCGGAAGGAGATTGATCCGGAAGCGGAGCGGACCCTAAGCTTCATCCAGGGTTGGTATGCGCGCGAAGCAGCCGTTGCTGACAAGGCAATCAACAAATCATGGAAAAAATTCAAACGGGCGGACCCTTTTTTTTGAGAGGATAAGGTCTGTTTCATATACCGTCACAATGTGCGTTAGAAATTGCCACGGAGAATCGCTCGCGCATTGAATTCAATGTTCGCTAGCGGGGTTCTTTTTGTCAGAATTGTGCAACGCAAAATTAAATTTTCTTAACTTGCTGCATCGCGGTGGCGCGACACTACCTACGGGGTGTCCGCACGTGTTTTGCGTCGGACGCCGGACTGGACATTCATCCACCGGCAATTGCATTGGCCCGCTGATCGACGTGCGGGCTTCAAAATCAAAGGAATAGTGAAATGAAGAAGTTTGTTGCAATGCTTATCGCGTCAGCCGCCATGGTAGCGACTGCCTATGCTGGCCAGATTGAAGGCGTGGTCAAGGCTTTTGACGAAGCCACAAAGACCGTTACACTTGAGGACGGCTCGGCTTACGTGCTTGCCGCAGGCGTTACCGTTGAAGGCCTTGCTGCCGGTGCCAAGGTACACGTGACCTTTGATGATGCGAGCAAGGCGGCAACGGAAGTTACCGTTGTACAGTAATTTTATCCTTTGAAAACCATTTGCGCGTCCAGCTTGATGGCTGGGCGCGTTTTCGATAGGCTCTTGGGCATGTTGTTATCGGCAAGTCTGCACTTTGCCGAACATGCACTGGATTTTCCTGTTCTGAAGGCCTACATACAGCCCCGGCGGGCTGCCCGGTTTGTGAAGGAACATTTTTTCCCAGGGCCTATAATCGATCTTTAGGGAGCTGTCCCTGGGCTGGACCGTGGTCCGGCTTATATGGCGCCCACCTACGTGAGTAGGGACCCGGGATCGCAAGTTCCCACGGCTTATGGTGGCTCGCCGCTTTGAATGGTTTCCTTGACATATGCCATGGCATATGCCATATTGTAGCCATGGATGAAACCCGACATGTGAAGCTGTTCCGCAATGGCCGCAATCAGGCGGTTCGCATTCCCCGCGAGTTTGAATTGCCGGGGGACGAGGCGGTCATGCGCAAAATCGGCGATCAGCTGATCATCGAGATGCCCAAGAAGAAAATGACGCTGACGGAATGGCTCGACACGCTGGAACCCATTGATGAGCCGTTTCCGGAAATTGAAGACCCGCCACCTGAGCCCGTCGACCTTTGAGCAGGCTCTATCTTCTTGATACGAACATCGTGTCTGATCTGGTTCGTAATCCGTTTGGAATGGTAAGACAGCACCTTGATCATGTGGGATCGGGCAATGTCTTTACCAGCGTAATTGTGGCGGCTGAACTTCATTTCGGAGTTGCAAAGAAAGCTTCACAGAAATTGCGCCGACGTGTACTTGACGCGTTTGAGTTTGTTCCGGTTTGGCCAATGCCGATTGGGGTGGCTGAACATTATGGTTCATTGCGGGCTGATCTTGAACTGCGTGGCCAGCCGATTGGCGCCAATGACATGTGGATTGCCGCCCATGCGCTTGCTGAAGATGCGGTGCTTGTGAGCAATAACATCCGCGAATTTTCGCGTATCAATGGCTTGAAAGTTGAGAACTGGATGCAGGCGTCGTGAGTGCTGGGTTGGGCGCTGTCAAAAAAGCTGCGCGAGCGGCTGCCGCTTCAGCGCGCAATGCTGCCCATGATGCATCGAAAGGTTCAGCGCCGCTGGTGCTGGCCGCGCGCGGTTTGCCAGTCGCTTTTCAAAATCAGGTTGTATCTGGTTTTCATCCGTACCTGAGTGAAATTTCGACCCTTCCCTTGTTGGCAAAATTGGTTGGCGAAGGCTGGATCACAGCTTTGCCGGTTGTTGTCGGCAAAGAGCTGCCACTTTTGTTTCGCCGCTGGGCACCGGGCGATGCCATGGTTTCCGGCCTCTGGGATATTCAAATTCCCGCCGATACCGCGCCTGAAGTTGAGCCCGATGTGTTGCTGGTTCCCATGCTCGCTTTTGATCGCAAGGGCTACCGGCTGGGCTATGGCGGCGGGTTTTATGACCGGACGCTGGCGAAGCTGCGGGCGGTTAAATTTGTGACTGCTATTGGTGTTGCTTATGCGGGGCAGGAAATTGAAGCTGTGCCCCGTGATGCACACGATCAGCCCTTGGATTGGATTATGACGGAACGAGAGACTTTCAAATGCGGATGATTTTTTTGGGCGATGTGGTTGGTAAAACGGGGCGCGACGCAATTGCGCGCGAGTTGCCATTGATGCGTGAGCGCTACAAGCCTGACATCGTGGTAGTGAACGGCGAGAATGCTGCGCATGGTTTTGGTATCAGCCAGGACATTCATCAGAAGCTGCTGGCTTGCGGGGCGGATGTCGTCACCCTTGGCAACCATGCCTTTGACCAGCGCGAGACGCTGGTTTTCATCGAGCGTGAACCAAATCTTCTTCGACCCTTGAACTGGCCAGTTGGCTGCCCGGGCCGCGGTACGTGCATGGTGGAAACCGCTCGCGGGCAGCGTGTGCTGGTTATGAACGCGATGGGGCGGGTGATGATTGAGCCCGTGCTGGATGACCCCTTTCCGGCGATAGGGCGTGAACTCGACCAATGCCAGTTGGGCCGGGATTGCGATGCCATTCTCATTGATTTTCATGGCGAGGCCAGTTCCGAGAAAATGGCAATGGGGCACTATGTGGATGGCAGGGCGAGCCTGCTGGTTGGAACCCATACCCATTCACCCACGGCGGACCATCATATCCTGGCTGGCGGCACGGGCTACATGACGGATGCGGGCATGTGCGGCGATTATGATTCCGTAATCGGCATGGACAAGGCGGAACCCCTCAACCGCTTCCTGCGCAAGCTGCCGGTGGAAAAATTCAAGCCCGCCGAGGGTGCAGCAACCGTGTGCGGCGTGGCGGTTGAAACCGATGACAAGACTGGTCTTGCCACCCGGATTTCCCCCATCCGCATCGGGGGCAGGTTGTCGCAGGTCGACGTGCCGTTTTGGTAGGAAACTGCCAGATATGACAATAATTCCGCCTCGGGCGTAAAAAAACTCTAGTGACCTTTTCTCACGCTGTGCTTAGTATCTTTTCCAGCGCCTCGAAATAAGAACTGAAGTCAGTGCTGCCCACAGGGTTGCGGTGGCACTCATCAAGTCAGCGGGGACGTGATCAGGGGAGGACGTCTTGGCTTGCTGTGGTGGGAAGGCCAGCATTCGTGCTGCGCTGCTACAGCCCGTCGGGACTTCTTCTCCTTAACGCTATTTTCAGCCGGATGTCCGGCGCATTTGGAGGAGTTACATGAAGAAACTTTCAATTCTATTCGCCGCCGCACTGCTTGCTGGAACAGCTTTTGCTGCTACGGCCCGGGCTGGCGATGAGCTTACCGTCGTATCCTGGGGTGGCGCCTATTCCGATGAGCCAGAAAAAGGCTTTTGTTGACCCCTATAATGCAGCGGGCAACAAGGTTACCGAGGCCGAGTACAATGGCGAAGTCGCCAAGATCAAGGCCATGGTTGAAGCCAAGGCCGTAACCTGGGACGTGATCGACGTTGATACGCCGACCGGCCTTCAGGGTTGTGCGGAAGGCGCGCTTGAAACCATCGACTGGGGCAAGCTTGGCCTCGACAAGTCGAAGTTCATCGGTGGCGACCTGCTTGATTGCGCTGTACCGAACATCGTTTACGGCACAGTCTATGGCTATGACACGACGAAGTTCCCCGAAGGCCCGACGACGATCAATGATTTTTTTGATCTGGCCAAATTCCCGGGCAAGCGCGGCCTTTGGAAAAACCCCCAGGTCAATCTTGAGTGGGCGCTGATTGCTGATGGTGTTCAGCAACGAGGACGTTTACAAGGTGCTGGGAACGCCGGAAGGCGTTGACCGCGCGTTCAAGAAGCTCGACACAATCAAGAGCGAAATCGTCTTCTGGGAAGCCGGTGCGCAGGCTCCGCAACTTCTGGCCGACGGCCAGGTTGTGATGGCTATCAGCCTGGAATGGCCGTCTGCAGACTGCAATCGATAAGCCGACAAGAAACCCTTCAAGATCGTCTGGGACCATCAAGCCCTCGATTGGGACTGGTGGGCAATCACCAAGGACACACCCAAGCTTGAAGAAGCCTATCGCTTCATCTCCTATGCTTCGGATGCCGGCCGCATGGCCGACCAGACCAACTACATTGCTTATGGTCCAGCTAACACAGGATGCGATTCCAAGTGTGAATCCCGCAACGGTACCGAACCTGCCAACGGCTCCTGAAAACCTCAAGACCGCGTTCCAATTGGACCCGCAGTTCTGGGCTGATCATGGCGATGAGTTGAAAGAGCGTTTCAACGCCTGGCTCGCGAAGTAATTGATACGATCCGGGGCGGAGAGGCAACTCTCCGCCCAGTTCTCTTAAGGGGATGAGGCATTATGACGACGGCTTCCGTTGCAGACGGTATCATGCGGGCTGCCGATGGCACGCCGCTGAAAATCAAATTGCGCCAGGCAGAGCGGCGCGAAGTGCTGCGGGCCTTCCTGCTCATTGCTCCCCTGTTCCTGTTCATTGTCATTTCATTTCTCATTCCCATCGTGGTTATGCTGAAGAACGCATTCTATGATCCGGACGTCAGGCGACAGTCTGCCGCTGACCACTGCAACTCCTGCAGCCAATGGGACGGCAAGGAACGTTCCCGGAGAAAATGTTTTTGCGGCCTTTGCCGCGGAGCTCAAAACTGCCAGCAAGGCAAAAACCCTAGCGCTAGTTGGCAAACGCCTGAACTACGAAATTCCCACGCTCAAATCCAAAGTCACTGTCACGGCGCGGAAACTCGACAAGATAGAAACCGGGCCCTGGAAAGAAGCGGTGTCGGCCGCTGATCCCGTTTGGAATGATACGTGTCGACATGGACCGTGATCAAGCGGTCCGGGCAGTGCGATCACACCCTATTATCTGCTGAGCGCGTCTGGACCTCAAACAGGCCAATGATGGCTCCATTGAACGCATGCCAGCAGGACCGGCACAATCTATGTCCAGGTTCTGGGCCGCACCCTAGGCATCAGCCTGCTGGTTACTTTGTGACGCTCGTTCTCGGTTATCCCGTGGCCTATATGCTGGCAACGCTGCCGCAGCGAACGGCCAGCATTCTGATGATTTTTGTGTTGCTGCCATTCTGGACTTCGCTTCTGGTGCGCACCACGGCATGGACCATTCTGCTGCAGGACGGCGGAGTGATGACACAATTTCTGCACATTTTAGCGGTGTTACCTGGATTGCTCAATATGCTTGGGTTGATCGTCGGGCGAGCCGCATCTCAATCAAGACCCGCTTTGCAACGGTGCTGGCAATGACCCACATTCAGTTGCCCTTTACGCTGCTGCCCATCTACAGCGTGATGAAAACCATTTCACCCACCTATATGCGGGCGGCGAAATCGCTGGGGGCCACGCCCTTCCATGCCTTCCGCACGGTCTATGTGCCGCAGACCATGCCAGGCGTGGCGGCGGGCTGCCTGCTCACTTTCATTTTGAGCCTCGGTTATTTCATCACGCCGGCCCTGGTTGGCGGGCCTACGGACAACATGATTGCCGGCTTCATCGACGCGGCCATGAACAGTGAAGGCAATTGGGGCAAGGCCTCAGCCCTTGGCTTTGTGCTGCTCACCGCCACGCTCATTCTCTACTACGTCTACAATCGCCTTATCGGCATCGACAAGATGAAACTGGGCTAGAGCGCCATGGCATTGCCCGCCTACACAACAACGTCCGAAAAAATTTCCTACTACGGCTTGCGGGTGTTCGTGGGCGCGGTGCTGCTTTTCCTGATTGCGCCAATCCTGGCAATCATGCCGCTGTCGTTCAATTCAGAAACCTTTTTCAGCTATCCCATGCCGGGATTTTCAACGAAGTGGTATGTTGGCGAGGCTGAGGCTTTTTCACCAATCCACGCTGGACGGGTGCGCTGAAACTTTCAGTCATCGTGGCCGTCGCCACCACGGCATTCTGGCGACCTGCCTTGGCACGCTTGCAGCCCTTGGCCTGTCACGGTCCAACATTCCGGGCCGTGCCGCGATCATGGCGGTGCTGATTTCGCCGATGATTGTGCCAGTTATTATTTCGGCGATTGGCCTGTTTTTCTTTTATGCCTATATCGGGCTTGAATGGCACCTTGTTGGGTATCATTCTAGCTCATACGGCGCTAGCCACGCCTTTTGTGGTGATTACAGTGACGGCAACGCTGATGAGTTTTGACCGCACGTTGATGCGGGCAGGGGCTTCCTGCGGCGCGCCGCCGCAAACGGTGTTTTTCAAAGTTGTGCTGCCGCTTATTCTTCCCGGGGTCATTTCAGGCGCGCTCTTTGCCTTCGTCACGTCCTTTGACGAAGTGATCGTGATCCTGTTTATCGGCGGGCCGGAACAGCGCACGCTGCCGCGGCAGATGTTCTGCCGGTATTCGCGAGCAGATCAGCCCCACGATTACGGCTGCGGCAAGCGTGCTGATCGTGTTTTCAACCATCCTTCTTGTGACGGTTGAACTCCTGCGCCGCCGGGGCGAGCGCCTGCGTGGAATTAAGGGTTAGGCCTGGCGCTTGAAATGCATGGGGAGCGGCGTTGCCGTTTCAGCCATGCTGGTGGGCGTTGCGTAAGCTTTCATCAGCTTTGCAGCGCTGTTGAGATCGTCGGCGGCAAGCGACTGGCCGATCTGGTTTGACATGTCGGAAAGCGTTGCAATGGATGCGAAAAGACGGCCAATGGGGGCTGAATCTGCCAAGCTGCGGACCTTTCGAAGGGCGCTGGAACAGACGCCAGCTAGGTTATCTTCACTCGAAAACTTGAACTCTTCCACCAGACGCGACTTAATTGTCATTACTCATACTCCAACCACTAATCTGCCTAAGTTGACTCATGGTCGTTAATGGCAGGTAAACGGATTGGGAGGTGGCTTGAATCTCCATGGCCCACGCGCCTATACCTCTCCCGAATTACAGTTTCTTGAGGGTTTTATGGCGGGTCATTCACAATACAAAAACATCATGCACCGCAAGGGCAGGCAGGACAAAATCCGCTCCAATGCCTTTGCCAAGCTGGGGCGCGAAATAACTGTTGCGACGAAGGCGGGGCTGCCGGACCCGGCAATGAATTCAAGGCTTAGGCTTGCGGTGCAGAACGCCCGGGCCGGAAACATGCCATGGGACACGATTGAGCGTGCCATCAAGAAGGCTTCGGGCGCCGAGGGAGAAAACTTCGATTCCGTGCGTTATGAGGGCTATGGGCCGGGGGGCGTTGCCATTGTTGTTGAAGCGCTGACCAATAACCGCAACCGCACCGCCAGCAATGTGCGCGCCCTGTTTACGAAGTATGGCGGCAACATGGGAGAAACGGGGTCTGTGAGTTTCATGTTTTTGAGAGTTGGCGAGATTTCCTATCCGCTGGCCAAGGGCAGCGCCGATGCGTTGGTGGACGCGGCCATTGAAGCGGGGGCCGATGATGCGGTGAGTGATGAACACAGCCATGTGATTACCTGCGCCTTTGAAAATATCGGTGAGGTTTCTTCAAGCCTTGCGAAAAAACTTGGCGATGCGGAAAGCGTGAAGATCGTCTGGAAGCCGCAAACGCTCACGCCGCTTGACCAGGAAAAAGCCGAAACGCTTTTGAAGCTTGTCGATGCGCTGGATGAAGATGACGACGTGCAGAATGTCTTCAGCAATGCGGATATTCCCGATGAGGTGATGGCCAAGCTGGATGCCTAAGGTCCGCATCATCGGCATTGATCCGGGCCTGCGCAATACGGGCTGGGGGGTAATTGAGGCGGATGGCACGAGGCTTTCCTATGTTGCCGATGGCAGCGTTCATTCCGATGCGGATGCGCCTTTGGCCTCGCGGCTTTTGCAAATTCACACGCAGCTTGCGGAGATTTTGCAACGCTATGCGCCCGATGAAGCGGCGATTGAGGAAACCTTCGTGAACAAGGATGCGCGGGCCACTTTGAAACTGGGGCAGGCGAGGGGAGCGGCCATGCTGGCACCTGCTTTGGCCGGAATCAGCGTTGCCGAATATGCCCCCAATGTGGTGAAAAAATCCGTCGTTGGTGCGGGCCATGCGGAGAAGGACCAGGTGAAGCACATGGTGAAAGTGCTGCTGCCGCGGGCGGAGCTGAATACGGCGGATTCAACCGATGCACTGGCCATTGCCATCTGCCATGCGCACCATCGGGGCACGCAAACGCTCGCCAAAATTCTGGCGCGTTCTTGACTTGTTCACGTTTTTGGATTAAGTAATACCTTAGAGGTATTACCATGCGTGTGACCAGCAAAGGCCAAGTGACCATTCCAAAGGACGTGCGCGAAAAGCTGGGCATTGAGCCCGGCACGATGTCGGATTCCGCGAGGAGGAGGGCAAGATCGTGCTGGTGAATGAAGACCAGCCAGTTGGAAGAAAGCCCTGGTGCAGTGCTGGTCAGGCAATTGAAGGAGTTGGGAGCACGTGCACGCCGCGAGGGATTTGCTAGCGGACTGACGGCAGACGAAATCATGGAGATGACCCGGGGACCGTTTGATGACGTCGAGCCTCGTTGATTCCAACATCATTATTGACATTCTTGAGGAAAATGCCTGGTCGCCATTGGTCGGAGCGACAGGTGCGTAAGTGCTGCCGGAGGCAGGACCGCTGGTCATCAATCCAATTGTTCTGGCGGAAACTGCGCGGTTATTTCGAAACTGAGGCAAATCTTGACAGAAGCCTTGCGACGCTTCGGCTTGACCAAGGAAGACCTCCCTTGGGCGCGCCGCCATCAGTGCGGGATGAAGCTCATGCGCGTTATCAGAAAGCAAGGTGGCGAACGAGAACGAGTGCTGCCTGATTTTCTTGATCGGCGCCCATGCCGCCGTAAAGGGCTACCGGCTGTTGACACGGGATGCGCGGCGCTATCGCAGATACTTTCCGGATCTCGAAATCATCGCGCCGGAT
This sequence comes from uncultured Alphaproteobacteria bacterium, assembly GCA_963766425.1. GTDB lineage: Bacteria > Pseudomonadota > Alphaproteobacteria > Rhizobiales > Aestuariivirgaceae > Aestuariivirga. The sequence goes on along the minus strand of CAVYAB010000019.1, from coordinate 237,590 downwards.
ACGCATCCATGATTGGGAAGCTCAAGGGGCGGATTGACAGCTTCGGCACGGATTGGCTGATCATTGATGTGTCTGGCGTGGGCTATCATGTGTTCTGTTCGTCCAAAACTTTGGCGGCACTCCCGTCGGTCGGAGAATTTGCGGAACTTCATACGGAAATGCTGGTGAGCCAGGACATGATCCGGCTGGTGGGCTTTGCGTCGGTGCTGGAGCGGGAATGGTTCCGGCTGTTGCAAACCGTGCAGGGCGTGGGCACGCGGGTGGCGCTGGCCATTCTTTCCACCTTGTCGGCCTCGGAAATTGCCAATGCCATTGCGCTGCAGGACAAGCCGATGATTGGGCGGGCGCCCGGTGTTGGCAAGAAACTCGCCGAGCGCATTGTGCTGGAATTGAAAGACAAGGCGCCGGCCTTTACGGGCGCTGATGCAACGCTTTCAAAATTGCAGGCGGAACTTGAGGGGCCACGGCCAACCTCGGCATCGGATGCGGTGTCCGCCCTTGTCAATCTGGGTTACGGCCAAAGCCAGGCGGGTGCCGCAGTTGCCGCCGCCATGCGCAAGAATGGCGATGATCAGCCTACGGAGAAACTGATCCGGCAGGCGCTGAAGGAATTGGCGCTGTCATGAATCAGCGCCTCATAGACCGTGAAGACAGGCCGGAAGATGGCATCGGACTCCCATGTGCGGCCGCAGTCCCTGAATGAGTTTGTGGGGCAGACGAAGGTCAAGAAGAACCTGCGGGTGTTTATTGAGGCGGCGCGGTCGCGGGCGGAAGCTTTGGACCATGTGTTGTTTGCGGGGCCGCCGGGGTTGGGCAAGACGACGCTGGCGCAAATCATGGCGCGGGAGTTGGGCGTGAATTTTCGCGCGACTTCTGGTCCGGTGATTGCCAAGGCGGGTGATCTTGCGGCGCTGCTCACCAATTTGGAAGACCGGGATATTCTGTTCATCGATGAAATTCACCGGCTCAATCCGGCGGTGGAGGAAATTCTTTATCCCGCGATGGAGGATTACCAGCTTGATCTCATCATCGGTGAGGGGCCGGCGGCGCGCTCGGTGCGCATTGATCTTGCGAAGTTCACGCTTATTGGGGCCACCACGCGCACGGGGCTATTGACCACGCCTCTGCGCGACCGCTTTGGAATTCCCATTCGCCTCGATTTTTATACGGATGAGGAATTGCTGGATATTGTGAAGCGCGGGTCGCGCGTGATGAAGGTGGTGATCACCGAGGATGGTGCGCGCGAAATTGCCAAGCGTTCGCGGGGGACGCCGCGCATTGCGGGAAGGCTTTTGCGGCGGGTGCGGGATTTTGCCTCCGTGTCCGGGGATGCGCGCATTGATGCGGGATCAGCCGACAGAGCATTGGGCAACCTGGATGTGGACAAGCGCGGGCTTGATGCGCTGGACCATCGCTATCTGAATTGCATCGCCGTCAATTTTGGCTGGCGGGCCGGTTGGGATTGATACGATTGCCGCTTCGCTTTCGGAAGCGCGGGATGCAATTGAAGATATTGTCGAGCCCTATCTCCTGCAAATTGGGTTTCTCAACCGCACTTCGCGGGGGCGCCTTTTGACCCCGCATGCTTTCAAACATATGGGATTGCCTACGCCGCAGCGGTCCGACATCACGCAGGGCATTCTGCCGCTGGGTGATGTGAATGACTGAGCGCTGGCCTGACATTTCAGGGCGCTTTGAAGGTAAAGTGCACCGCCTGCCCATTCGCGTCTATTACGAAGACACGGATTTTTCCGGTGCGGTTTATCATGCGAATTATCTGAAATTCTGTGAGCGGGCACGGTCGGACTGTTTGCGGCTGCTTGGCATCCACCACAGCGAAATGCATGGAACTGCGAGTTTCGTGGTTCGCCGCATGGTGTGTGATTTCCTGAAACCGGCGCTGATTGATAATCTGCTGGAGGTGGAAACGCGCTTTGTTGAATTTGCGGGCGCGCGGATGGAACTTATCCAAACGGTGCTGCGCGCCGGGGAAAAGCTGTTTGAAGCTCAGGTGACGGTGGCGCTGGTGGATGGGCAGGGGAGGCCAAAGCGGCTGCCGCCCGACATGACAAAAACGTTTGTTTCCCGTGTTGAATCAGCCACGTAACAGAAACTTAACCATAAAACCGTCATTTGGGGTAGGGCTGGCCGCAACGGTACCGGCCTTGCGGCCGATTCTGCGGAAAAGATGCGAATCGCCGCAGTTTGGACAGATTTAACCTGTTTCAGGGCGCCACCCCAAGTAGGGGCATGGGGTTCAGGGACGGATTCCGGGGAAGTTGGAAAGTGGCATGGATCCAGTAGTTGTAAGTGCGGTGGCGCAGCCGGGGCAAATTTCGCTCTATCATTTGATCATGCAGGCGAGCTGGCCGGTGTTTCTCGTCATGGTTGGCCTGGCTTTTGCTTCCGTCTGGTGCTGGGCCGTCATCATCGAGAAGTATTTTGCGGTGCGCCGCATGAACTCAGCCAATGACAAGTTTGAACAAAGCTTCTGGTCGGGCCAATCCCTTGAAGACCTCTATCTCGCACTGGGAACGCGCAGCAATCTGGGCCTGTCGGCGATTTTCATGGCGGCGATGCGGGAATGGAAACGCAGCCAGGATGCGGCGCTGCGGGCTGGTTTTCAGGGCGTGCAAAAACGCATTGAGAAGGTTGTAGATGTGCAAATCCAGAAGGAAATGAGCACGATTGAAGCGCGGCTCCTGTTCCTTGCAACGACAGGCGCAGCAGCGCCTTTCATCGGCCTGTTCGGAACGGTCTGGGGCATCATGACCTCGTTCCAGGCCATCGCCAATTCACAGAATACCAATCTGGCGGTGGTGGCGCCGGGCATCGCCGAGGCCCTGTTTGCCACGGCTATCGGCCTTGTGGCTGCCATACCAGCGACAATTTTTTATAACATGTTTTCGGCGGATGCAGGCCGGATCGGCATGCGGTTGGAAAATTTTGCTGACGAATTCTCGGCGATTATTTCACGTCAGCTGGATGAGCGGGTTTAATCATGGCAGCAGCGGCAGGCGGAGCTAAGGGCGGTTACACGCGGCGCAATTCCAGGCGGCGCAAGTCTGCCGGCGTGATGCACGAAATCAACGTGACGCCGCTGGTGGACGTGATGCTGGTTCTGCTGATCGTGTTCATGGTGGCAGCGCCCCTGATGACGGTGGGCGTTCCTATCGAGCTTCCCAAGACGGAAGCCAAGCAATTGAATACCAGCGTCGAGCCGCTCACCATCACTGTGCAGGCCGACAAGACGATTTACCTCCAGGAAACCCAGATACCGCTTGAGGAGCTTCAGCCAAAACTCTTTGCAATTGCCAAGAATGGCTATGAGGAACAGATCTTTGTGCGGGCCGATACAAATGTTAGTTATGGGTCGGTCATGGAAGTGATGGGCCTTCTCAACGGAGCGGGCTACCGCAAGATTGGTTTGGTCACCGGTGACCTTGAAAAGAAGGTGGGAACCTCAAACTAGGGATGCGCAAAAGCCTGATCACATCTCTGGTACTGCATGGCGGCGTCCTTGTCGCAGCACTCATTGTTTTGCCCAATCCCGACAAGTTCAAGGTGCAGCCGCAGGATGCCATCCAGGTTGATATTTCCAAGCTCACCGATGAATCAAAGCGCAAGGCCACGGCCAAGACCGCAGAAAAACCGGTTGAGAAAGTAGCGCCCAAGAAAACTGAAGTTGTGAAAAAAGTCGAGCCAGCGCCAAAGGTTGCCGAGGAAGTAAAGAAGGCAGTCAAGGAAGCCGTGGCGGAACCGCCGCCGCCTGCGCCGAAAGTAGAAGAACCAAAAAAGGAAGAACCGAAGCCGCTTGATCCCGATCCCCTGAAGGACCTCCTCAAGAAGGTTGAGGAAGAACCGAAGCCGAAAGCGGAAGTGAAGAAAGCTGAAGTGAAACCGGTGAAGAAGCCGGAAGAAAAGAAGAAGAAAGAAAAAGCCGGAACTCAACACAGATGATATCGCAGCATTCCTGAACAAGACGGACGACAAGAAGACCGCGCCTCAGCAAACCGCAGAGGTGACAGCCGAGCCAGAGCAGGGTGTCGCAGATATTCTGGGCACAGATGATGCGCTGGCCGCAACCCTTGTTGACGCTCTTCGCCAGAAACTGGCTGGCTGCTGGTCGGTACCACCGGGTGCACGTGAAGCCAATATTACAGTCAAGGTTCGTTTCTTTCTCAACCCCGACGGCAGCGTTGCCGGATTGCCGGAAGTCCTGAATGGCAGCGCCGATCCGCTTTTTGCCACCACGGCCCAATCGGCGGTTTCGGCGGTCATGGAATGCAAGCCCTATGATTTTTTCCCGCCCGACCGCTATGACCTGTGGAAAGACAATACAGTCAATTTCAATCCAAACATGATGTTTGGAACATAAATTTCATGGAAATTTCAATGCCCAATATCGCCCGCCTTGCGCCCGTGAGAAACTTTATTCTGGTTCTGTTGCTTCTCATGCTGGCGCTGGTGCCACGTGCCAGTTTTGCGCTTGAGGTTGATGTTTCCGGCGGCCGCATAAATCCGTTGCCCATCGCTATCACGCCATTCCTGACGGGTGGCGGCGCGGAAGAAGCGGGCGTGACCTTAGGTGAAGTCATCAGCAACAATCTGGGGCGTTCCGGCTACTTTGAGCCGTTACCTCAAAACTCGTTCATTGAGCAGATTGCCGATTTCAATCGGCAGCCGCGCTTTGTTGATTGGCAACAGGTTCAAGCCAAGGCGCTGGTTACGGGGCAGGTTTATGTGGATGGCGGAAAAATCCGCGTCGAGTTCAAACTGTTCGATGTCAATTCGCAGCAACAGATTGCGGCCCAGCAGTTTTCCACGTCGCCGAAAAATTTGCGGCGCATCGGACATCTGACCTCGGATATCATATACAAGGCACTCACGGGTATTGAGGGCTATTTTGATACCCGCATCGTTTTCGTTGATGAGTCTGGCCCCAAGGATCAGCGTGTTAAGAAGCTGGCGGTCATGGACCAGGATGGATTTAATGTCCGCACCCTGACGGATGGCTCGGAGCTTGTGGTTACGCCGCGCTTTTCGCCTAACAGCCAGGAAATCACCTACATGTCGATCGGCCAGGGAACCCCCCGGGTTTATCTCTTCAACATCGAGACGCGCCAGCGTGAGATCGTGGGCGAATTTGCCAACATGAGCTTTGCCCCGCGCTATTCGCCCGACGGCCAGCGCGTGATTATGAGCCTGCTAACGACCGACGGGCGCAATTCCAACATCTATGAGATGGATTTGCGCTCGCGGCAACTTCGCCAGCTGACGAATACGCCGGCGATCAATACAGGCCCAAGCTATTCACCCGATGGTGGCCAGATCACATTCGAGTCTGACCGCGGCGGCACGCAACAGATTTATGTGATGGGCGTTGATGGGTCGGGCCAAAACCGCATCAGCTTCGGCAATGGGCGTTATTCAACACCCGTGTGGTCGCCTGACGGCCAATACATTGCGTTTACAAAACAGGCGGAAGGCCGTTTTGCCATTGGCGTCATGAAGCCTGATGGCTCTGGTGAGAGAATATTAACCGAAGGCTACCATAACGAAGGTCCAACGTGGGCGCCAAACGGCCGCGTGATCATGTTTTTCCGGGATACTCCCGGTGAAAATGGTGGGCCTCAGCTCTATTCGGTTGATATCACCGGATACAATGAGCAACAGGTTCAAACACCCGGGTTCGGTTCTGATCCCGCGTGGTCGCCGCGCCTGAACTAGGACTGACGTGCATGTTTTCGTGGGGGCCGGGGGGCTTGTCACGAACGGAAAGAATGGAGTGGGTATAATGCTGCGTAACTTTAGTGGAATGAAATTGGCCTTGGCCTTGTGCTGTGTGCTGGCCCTGACGGCGTGTTCGAAAAAGAACACACCAAACCTGGAAGCCGCGAATGCCGGACTTGGCAGTTCAGCACCCGGCTCCGAAGCCGATTTTGCCACCAATGTGGGCGACCGCATTTATTTCGTGGTTGATCAGGCAGACCTGACGCCTGAGGGCGAAGAAATCCTCGGCAAGCAAGCTGCCTGGCTGCAGAAATACCCCGGCGTTTCGATCCAGATGGAAGGCCATTCGGACGAGCGCGGCACACGTGAATACAATATTGCCCTTTCGGCTCGCCGCGCTACGGCAGCGCGTGAGTTCCTTATTTCCCAAGGGGTTGAAGCCAACCGCATTTCATCTATCGCCTATGGCAAGGAACGGCCTGCGGCACTTTGTGACGCCGAGCAATGTTGGTCACAAAATCGCCGTGCTGTGACGGTTATTACCGGCGGCGCAAGGACAAGCTGACGGTTTTCCGCAGCTCTGACGGGTGAGGATTTGTTAACCCTGACCCGTCACAATGGTTAAAAACTATGAATCCTTGCTGCGCGGGACGTATCGGGCTATGGGCTCGCCGGTTTTCCGTGAAATGTGAGTTTGGATTAGCCGGTTGCGTTTTGGGCCGGGAATAGATTTGACCTGTTCCGACAGGGATCGCTGGGACGCGACAGTGCCGGAGCAATATAGGAGTGGGATAGCATGATGCGTCGTATGGCGGGTTTCAAAATTGCGGCGGTCTGCTGCTGCTTTCTGGCATTGGCGGCATGCTCGAAGAAGAACACACCCGATCTGGAGGCAGGCACTGGCGGCGTTGGCCAGGCAAGACCCGGTTCCGAGCAGGATTTCGCCACGAACGTGGGTGACCGCATCTATTTCATCGTTGACCAGTCTGATTTGACGCCAGAAGGCCAGGAAATCCTGACCAAGCAGGCACAATGGCTGCAGCAGTATGCTGGCGTGCTCATTCAGGTTGAAGGCCATTCGGACGAGCGCGGTACGCGCGAATACAACATCGCTCTTTCGGCCCGCCGCGCCACCGCAACTCGCGAATTTCTGATTGCGCAAGGTGTGAATCCGAAGCGAATCTCCTCTATCGCCTATGGCAAGGAACGTCCTGCTGCCCTGTGTGATGCCGAACAATGCTGGACGCAGAACCGGCGCGCCGTGACGGTGATCACCGGTGGAGCCTCCTAAGTTGTTGATCTGTGGCAGTCCAGCAACAGTGCCGGACTTTCCAAAGCCCGTGGCGGCAAAGCCTCAATTTCACCCCGATTTAGGTCGAGTTGCGGCTTAGAAGGGCGACCATGCCCAATTGCTATTGCAGTGGTTAGAAATATGTCAAACACATTCAAATCCTCATTCATTGCTGTTTTGCTTCTGGGGACCGCGTTTTTTTCGCCGGTTCAAGCGCAAACGGCTGAAGAACTCACGTCGCGACTCAACCAGATGGAAGAGCAGATGCGCCTTCTCGTTGGCCAGGTGGAGGAGCTAACCTTCACGGTGAAGCAGCTTCAGGGCCAGTTGAAAAATGAGACAAAAACCGGTGCTGCTGAACCTCCGAAGCCCAAGAAACTGGCGGCACAGCCGGCCATTGCTGAACAGGGCGTTGAGCAGATCGGAGAGGCTCCCGCAGCCGGCGAGGAGATGACCACCACAATTATTGGACCGGATGGCGTAGAGCAGCAGGTTGTTGTTCTGAAAGCGCCCGGCCCAAAGATTTTGGGCACCATGCCGGGTGTTACCGCAGCGAATCCGGATGATGGTGGCTTCCAGGGACAGGTGCTTGTGCCTCCGGGCGGCGAGGACCAGCCGATTGAACAAGGGGCTGTGAATGTTGATCCCGACGCCATTGAAACTGTTTCACTTGCTCCGGAATCACCGGAGGCGCTGTACGAGCGTTCGAATGAAAGCCTGCTGCGCCGCCAATTCAGCGATGCGGAGGCGGGCTTTGGCAACTTTGTGAGCAAGTATCCCGACCATAGCCTGGCAGGCAGCGCCCAGTATTGGCTGGGTGAAACTTTTTATGCGCAGGGCAATTTCCGTGAAGCCGCACAGAACTTCCTGCACGGCTACAAGAATTATCCAAAGAGCAGGCGGGCTCCCGACAGCTTGTTGAAGCTTGGCATTTCATTGAACAAGCTGGGGCAGACGCAGCAGGCCTGCGCGGCTTTTGGCGCTGTTGGCGGTGAGTTCCCCAATGCGGTTGATGCCAAGAAGCGGGCCCAGGCGGAATCCAAGCGTGCGGGCTGCTGAGGCAGAGCTTCGTGGGTTTACGAAACAGGATTGCGAAAAATTATTCGTGGCACTTCGAGACGAGCGCCATGTTGCCTTAGCGGTTTCCGGCGGTTCGGATTCCATGGCACTGTTGCGGCTTGCCGCGCAGGGGTCGAAAAATTCGGTGAAGATTTCGGTTCTGACCGTTGACCATGGCCTGCGCGCCGAAGCCGCGGCTGAAGCGCAACAGGTGGCAGAGTGGTGCGCGGCACTTTCATTGGATCACCAAATTTTGCGCTGGGAAGGGGCGAAGCCCAAGACAGGTTTGCAAGCCAAGGCGAGGGCCGCGCGTTATGACCTCATGAGTGCCTGGTGTGTTGCAAATGGTGCAAGCTTTTTGGTGACCGGCCACACGATGGACGACCAGGCGGAAACGGTTTTGATGCGGCAGGCGCGGACCGATACTGCCGAGAGCCTGGCCGGGATTTGGGAGACCGCCAATTGGAATGGTGTGAAATTGTTGCGTCCGCTGTTGGGTCAGCACAGGGCGGAACTTCGTGCCTATCTCAAGAGCATTGGCCAGCCCTGGATCGATGACCCGAGCAACGAAGATGTGAAGTTTGAGCGGGTGCGGGTTCGCCAGGCATTGGCTCATGAGACTAGGCCCGACCTGAGAAAAATGGAACTTGCGGAAATTGCCGACAAGGCGGGGCGCGAGGCTCGTGGCTTGGCTTCGGCCACGGAGCTTTGGGTCAATGGGCAACTCACGCCTTACCCCGAGGGTTTTGGCATAGTCCCGCGAGCGGGCTTTTGTGAACTTGATCCCAGTCTGCAGAGGCGGGTGTTGCTGCAGCTAATTCAAACCTATGGGGCAGGGAGCCGGGCTGAACCCGGCGAACTCGATCATCTGGCCAAGTGGATCATGGGTCAGCAGCTTTCGCGGCGAACCCTTGGTGGCGCGGTTCTGGCCCGCCGGCAGGCCAGTGTGCTGATCGGCCGCGAATGGGCACGGATTTCGTCTGTTCCCGCGATCGTACCTGATGCGGGAGAGGTATTGTGGGATGCCAGGTTTTTGGTTCGGGCGCCCGCAAATTCGCAGATTGTGCCGGTGGGAAGCTTGAAAGCTGTGGCGCGGCGGGAGGATATTCCGAGTTTCGTTCAGCAGAGCCTGCCTGCGGTCCTGCTGGGGGATGGCGGGGTCGCAATCCCCCATTTGGGCCTGGGAAGCGGCGTTTTGGCAAAATTTATGCGTTATTTACGATAGTTCAACGCTTGGAATTGGGGTAAGCCCATCTTATGTTACACTGCAGGTTTGGGTAGATTGCTCAGGCGGCCAATTTGGCCAGCGTGAGAGATTTGAGGGTGAATTGTATCAGTTCCGTAATTTTGCCATCTGGATTGTCATCGCACTTCTGCTGTTCGCATTGTTCAGCCTTTTTCAGGGCCAGGTGGGCGGGGCGAGCGCCCAGGAAATCAGTTACTCACAGTTTTTTGACCGGGTGAACTCCGGTGAGATCAAATCGGTGACCTATTCGGGTGAATCGATGTCTGGAAAGCTGACTGATGGAAAATCGGTGCAGGCTTATGGCATTGTCACCGAAGAAGATTTGAAGAACATGCGGCAGAAGGGCGTTGAAATCAGTTTCCGTCCGCAGCAAAGTGATTCACTTCTCAGCAATGCGTTGATTTACTGGTTGCCCATGCTGCTGCTTGTCGGCGTCTGGGTGTTTTTCATCCGGCAAATGCAATCGGGTTCCGGCAAGGCCATGGGCTTTGGCAAGTCAAAAGCCAAACTGCTTACGGAAAAGCAGGGCAGAGTGACATTTGATGATGTGGCCGGTGTTGATGAGGCCAAGGAAGACCTCGTCGAAATCGTTGACTTCCTGAAAGACCCGCACAAGTTTCAGCGCCTTGGGGGCAAGATTCCAAAGGGCGCACTTCTGGTTGGCCCTCCGGGTACAGGTAAGACTTTGTTGGCGCGTGCCATAGCTGGCGAAGCCAATGTTCCCTTTTTCACCATTTCCGGTTCCGACTTTGTTGAAATGTTCGTGGGCGTTGGTGCAAGCCGCGTTCGCGACATGTTTGAGCAGGCCAAGAAGAATGCGCCCTGCATTATCTTCATCGACGAAATCGACGCCGTTGGCCGCCATCGTGGTGCGGGCCTTGGCGGTGGCAATGACGAGCGCGAGCAAACGCTCAACCAGTTGCTGGTCGAGATGGATGGCTTTGAAGCCAATGAGGGTGTGATCCTTGTTGCCGCTACAAACCGCCCTGACGTTCTTGATCCTGCGCTTCTGCGCCCCGGCCGTTTTGATCGGCAGATCGTTGTTTCCAATCCTGATGTTCAGGGCCGCGAGCAGATTCTCAAAGTGCACATGAAAAATGTGCCGTTGGCGCCAGACATTGACGCGAAGGTTATTGCGCGCGGCACGCCCGGGTTCTCCGGTGCTGATCTCGCTAATCTTGTCAACGAGGCAGCCCTTCTCGCGGCGCGGCGCAACAAGCGCGTGGTGACGCAGGCTGAATTTGAATATGCCAAGGACAAGGTGATGATGGGGGCGGAGCGCCGTTCGCTGGTAATGAGCGAAGAAGAGCGCCGCAATACGGCCTATCACGAAGCGGGACATGCAATTGTCGGCTTGGCGGTTCCCTATGATCCCTTGCACAAAGTAACGATTATTCCGCGTGGCCGCGCCCTCGGCGTGACGATGAACCTGCCGGAAGGCGACCGGCACAGCCGCACCCGCGAATGGTGTGAAGCGCGCATGGCCGTTCTCTTTGGCGGCCGTGAAGCGGAACTTATCCTTGGCGGTGAAAAGAATGTGACCAATGGTGCAAGCGGCGACATTCAGATGGCCACGCAGCTGGCGCGCGCCATGGTGACTGAATGGGGCATGTCCGACAAACTTGGCCGGGTGCGTTACAATGGCAATGAACAGGAAGTGTTCCTGGGTCACTCAGTTACGCAGACCAAGAATCTTTCTGACCAAACGGCAAAGCTCATCGATGAAGCCGTTCGTGAGTTGATTCAGACCGGTGAAGCCACGGCCAAGAGGATTCTCACCAAACGCCGGGCTGATCTCCATGCGGTGGCCAAGGCGCTTCTGGAACTGGAAACGCTTTCCGGCGAAGAAGTGAAAAAGATTTTGGCTGGTGGCACGATCAATCGTGATGACGATGAGGCGCAGAAGAAGGCGAGCAGAAAGCCATCTTCCTCGGTTCCGCGGGCTGGTGGTGCCAAGCGGGGAACCAGCGGCTCAGGAGATATGGAACCGCAACCGCAGTCGTAAATGTCCAGGACTTACTATCGTCCCCTTGGCCTTTGCTATGGTTCCGATGCCGGGCAACTTATTGCTTCGCATCGAGCCGGACGCTTAGGAGGAAGCGCTGCGATTGGATTCACATTTGTTGAGCGCATCAGGCGTGACGGCAAATCAGTAAGCCGGGAAATTACTCCGTATGCGGATGTCCTGGACGCGGTTGAGGCGCCTCGCGGTGATCTTGCCGGGATCGCGATGGATGCTCCCAAGATTATGGGTATCGTGAATGTGACTCCCGACAGTTTTTCGGATGGCGGGCTGCACGGCACTGCCGAAACAGGTGCTCTCCATGGACTGACACTGGCTGGGCAGGGGGCCCACATTCTCGATGTCGGTGGTGAATCAACGCGGCCTGGTTCGGATGCGGTATCCGTGGATGAGGAATTGTCGCGGGTCATTCCGGCGGTGAAGCGCCTTAGCGATGCGGGCCATGTCGTTTCCATCGACACGCGAAAGGCGACCGTGATGCGCGAGGCCGTCAACGCAGGTGCAGCCATCATCAATGATGTTTCTGCCCTGCAGCACGATGCGGAGAGCCTTCGCGCGGTTGCTGAACTTGGCTGTCCGGTCGTCCTGATGCATGCGCAGGGCGACCCTCGAACAATGCAGCTTAACCCCCAATATGACGATGTGGCACTTGATGTTTATGATCATCTTGAGGGGCGGGTGGAAGCCTGCGTTGCGGCCGGAATTCGGCGCTCGCGCATTGCCATTGATCCTGGCATTGGCTTTGGCAAAACTTTCCGCCACAATCTTGAAATCCTTAACCAAGTAACCTTGTTTCATGGTCTTGGCGTGGCCGTGCTATTGGGGCTTTCCCGCAAGGGTTTTGTGGGAGTGCTGACGGGCGAAAAGAATGCCGGAAACCGGGTCCATGGCTCCGTCGGCGGGGCGGTGCAGGCGGCTTTGAGCGGGGTTCACATTCTGCGGGTGCATGACGTGAAGGCAACTGTTGAAGCGCTGGCGGTCGCAACGGCCGTGGTTGAACCGAGGTCCATTGAATTTTAAGTTTCGATACCTATAGATAGCCCGCTGAAGGGAACAGCTCATGACCAGAAAACATTTTGGAACTGACGGCGTGCGTGGCAAGGCCAATAGCGGCTCCATGACTGCCGACATGGTCTTGAAAATCGGCATGGCCGCTGGAAATCTATACCGTCGCGGCAGTCATCGCCACCGAGTGGTGATTGGCAAGGATACGCGCCTTTCAGGCTACATGATTGAGCAGGCATTGACCGCCGGATTACTTGCGGCAGGCATGGATGTGTTCCTGCTTGGCCCAGTGCCCACGCCTGCCGTTGCCATGCTCACGCGCTCCATGCGTGCTGATTTGGGTGTAATGATTTCGGCTTCCCACAATCCTTATTTCGATAACGGCATCAAGATTTTTGGTCCCGATGGCTACAAGCTTTCGGACGAGCAGGAACTGAAAATTGAACGCATGGTCGACGGCCCGGACGCTATTCCGGTTGCCAGTTCCGACGAGATTGGCCGCGCGACGCGCATTGAAGATGCAGGCGCGCGCTATATTGAATTTGCCAAACGCACATACCCACGCGATTTAAATCTGGATGGCTTGCGTATCGTGATCGATACGGCCCATGGCGCGAGTTACAGGACCGCACCTACCGCATTGTGGGAACTGGGCGCGGAAATCATTCGCATCGGTGACGCGCCAAACGGTACGAATATCAACGAGAAGTGCGGGTCAACCGCGCCGCATGTCATGTGTGAAAAAGTGCGCGAGACGCGCGCTGATATTGGCATTGCCCTTGATGGCGATGCGGACAGGGTAATGATTTCCGATGAACAGGGCGAGGTCATCGACGGCGATCAATTGATGGCACTTATCACCAAGTCTCTGCATGAGCGGGGGCATCTCAAGGGCGGCGGCCTTGTTGCCACGGTCATGTCCAACCTCGGGCTTGAACGCTTCCTGAGTGCAAGGGGCCTTTCGCTGGCGCGCACGAGGGTTGGCGACCGCTATGTGGTTGAGCATATGCGAGCCCACGGTTTTAACGTTGGTGGCGAACAATCGGGCCATATCATCCTGTCGGACTTTTCGACCACGGGTGATGGTTTGCTGGCAGCACTTCAAGTGCTTGCCGAGGTCAAACGCGCAGGAAAGCCGGTAAGCGAAGTGTGCAAGATGTTTGAACCCGTTCCGCAAGTTTTGAAGAATGTGAAATTCAAGAGCGGCAAACCTCTGGATGACGCGCAAGTGAAGAGCGCAATTGCTGATGCGACCTCTCGGCTGGGCAGCACGGGACGATTGGTCATTCGCCCCTCTGGTACGGAGCCGCTTATACGCGTCATGGCGGAAGGCGATGATGCGCGGCTGGTCAATGCAGTTGTCGATGAACTGTGCGGCGTTATTTCGAAGGCCGCCGCCTGACGGGGCCAACATTACAAAAAATTCATGGTTGGTAATCCGCCTATGGATTGTCGCAAATTGCAACAATTGTCTGAGTCTCCCAAGCAACAGCCATAATCTGTCACGATATGGCCCAATTGGTGCCCGCATTGAGCCATGTGTGCCGTCTAACTTTTTGCCATCGGACGGAGCAATTTTGGAGGATGTAATGCAAGTATTTAAGATTGTTCTTTTGGCTGGTCTCGCGGTACTGCCGTTTTCGGTTATTGCGCAGGCGGCTGATGCGGCCCCTGATTTTACTCCAGCTCCGGTGGACGACAGCGAGGCTATGGGTTTTTATCTCCGTAGTGATCTCGGCTGGTCATTCCTAGAATGGAGTGGCGGCAGCGACGACGACGCGTTGGTTTTGGGTGGTGGCGTGGGCTACCAGTTCAACAACAATATGCGCACCGACGTGACGGTCGACTGGGCCGGAGATTATGATGTTGCCCCCGGTGCCGATATGAACACAACAACAGTCCTGGGTAACCTCTATTTTGACTGGGCCAATGATTTGGCGTTTACGCCCTATGTTGGCGCGGGCATCGGCTATGGCTGGGTGGATGATACGCCATCGGGCAACGACGACGGCTTTGCCTATGGCCTGACCGCCGGTGTTTCCATGGGCCTCTTCGACAAGGTCGATCTCGATGTTGGCTATCGTTTCCGCGATGTCATGATTTCGGGTTCAGATCCGCAGGAACACCAGATTTCCGCGGGTATCCGGTTCAACTTCTGATCGGCAATCGCGCGCGATCATCTACAGCAAGCGGCGGCAGAGCAATCTGCCGTCGCTTTCGTTTGCGAAAGAGTCGCAGTTGACCTCCGGGCAAAGCTATCGTATCAGCGTGCCGGGCTAACCCTCCCCAACGAGGGTCAGTCCATCTGCAAGGATGGAGAACAAGATGACGATAGCTAAACCGGCATTGCGGCCGGTAAATCCGCAATTTTCGTCCGGCCCTTGTGCCAAGATTCCGGGATGGACGCCGGACCTTCTCAAAACTGCTTCTGTAGGCCGCTCGCATCGTTCAAGCGATGGCAAGGCGCGTCTCAAAGAAGCTATCACGCTTACTCGTGAGGTGCTTGAAGTGCCTGCGGACTATCGCATTGGCATTGTGCCGGCATCGGACACGGGGGCGGTTGAAATGGCCCTGTGGTCGCTGTTGGGCGCGCGCGGCGTTGATATTCTTGCGTGGGAAAGCTTTGGCGAAGGCTGGGTGGGCGATGTGCTCAAGCAGCTAAAGCTGAAGGATGTGACCAAGCATCTGGCGCCCTATGGTGAACTGCCTGATCTCGAAAAGGTAAACTTTACAAATGATGTCGTGTTTACGTGGAACGGTACGACGTCGGGTGTGCGCGTTCCTGATGCCAAATGGATTCCGGCGGACCGGCAAGGGTTGACGATTTGCGATGCGACTTCGGCTGCTTTTGCGCAGGATATGGATTTTTCCAAACTCGATGTGGTGACGTTTTCCTGGCAGAAGGTTTTGGGTGGGGAGGGCGCCCATGGCGTCATAATTTTGTCGCCTCGCGCGGTGGACCGGCTTGAAAGCTACGTGCCGCCGTGGCCCATGCCAAAAATTTTTCGCATGACCTCGGGCGGAAAATTAAGTGCGGGAATTTTTGAGGGCGAAACCATCAACACGCCCTCCATGCTGTGCGTTGAAGATTATCTGGTGGCGCTGAAATGGGCGAAGGGTCTTGGTGGATTGAAGGCCCTGCGGGCGCGGGCCGATGCCAATGCGGCGGTGCTAGATGGCTGGATTTCAACCTCGCCGTTTGCAAAGAACTTGTCCAAGAGGCCTGAGACGCAATCCAATACCTCGGTTTGCTTTTCATTGGTTGGTGATGAGGCGGTGCCGAAGAAAATGGCAAAACTTCTGGAAGCGGAAGGCGTTGCTTTGGACATCGGCGGCTATAGGGACGCACCACCGGGCCTACGCATCTGGTGCGGGGCGACCGTCGAAATAGCTGATCTCAAGGCGCTGCTGCCCTGGCTCGACTGGGCCTACGCAACGGCCACGGCATAATTCATTTTTTCAGGAGAAGTCACATGGCTCCACGGGTTCTCGTTTCCGACAAGCTATCTGAAACTGCGGTTCAAATTTTCAGGGACCGCGGCATAGACGTCGATTACAAGCCGGATTTGGGCAAGGACAAGGATGCGTTGCTGGCGGCCATTCCGCTTTATGACGGTCTTGCGATTCGTTCGGCCACCAAAGTCACGCCAAAGATTCTGGAGGCTGCCAAGAATCTGAAAGTCATCGGGCGTGCCGGCATCGGCGTGGACAATGTGGATATTCCGGCGGCTTCGGCGCGCGGCATCGTGGTGATGAATACGCCCTTTGGAAATGCCGTGACGACTGCCGAGCATGCGCTTTCAATGATGATGGCCCTGGCCCGGCAAATTCCGGAAGCCAATGCTTCGACCCATGCGGGCAAGTGGGAGAAAAACCGCTTCATGGGGGTTGAGCTGTTCAACAAGACACTTGGCATTATTGGCTGCGGCAATATTGGTTCCATTGTGGCCGACCGCGCCTTGGGCCTGAAGATGAAAGTGATTGCCTTCGATCCCTACCTGTCGCCGGAGCGCGCCATTGAAATCGGGGTTGAGAAGGTTGAGCTTGAGGACATTTTCAAGCGCTCGGATTTCATCACGCTGCACACGCCGCTGACGGAGAAGACGCGGCATATTGTTGATGCTGCCGCTCTGGCGAAATGCAAGAAAGGTGTTCGCATCATCAATTGCGCGCGGGGTGGCCTGGTGGTTGAAGATGCGCTGTATGACGCCATTGTTTCCGGCAAGGTAGCGGGTGCGGCGCTGGATGTTTTTGAAACCGAACCTGCGACTGCGCACAAGCTTTTTGGCCACGAAAATGTTGTTGTAACACCCCATCTCGGAGCTTCGACGGGTGAAGCGCAGGAGAATGTCGCCTTGCAGGTTGCCGAGCAGATGGCGGACTATCTGATCTCCGGTGCCGTCACCAATGCCCTTAACATGCCTTCCATTTCCGCCGATGAAGCGCCGCGGCTGAGGCCATTTGTTGTGCTGGCGGAAAAGCTCGGCAGCTTTGCAGGCCAGTTAACCGATGGTCCCATCACTGGAGTGGTAATTGAATATGCAGGCGATGTGGGTGAGATGAACACGCGCGCATTGACCTCTGCTGCACTTGCCGGTGTGTTGCAGCCCATGCTGGGTACAGTAAATATGGTGTCCGCCCCCATTGTCGCGCGCGAGCGCGGCATGAAGGTGGATGAGGTTCGCCAGAGCCAGCGGGGGGCCTATGAAACCTATATCCGGCTGACGGTGCGCACCGCTGAATTGGAGCGCTCGGTTGCCGGAACGGTGTTTACCGATGGCAAGCCGCGCATTATTCAAATCAAGGGCATTGAGCTTGAGGCGGACTTTGGCGCCCATATGCTTTACGTCACCAACGTGGACAAACCGGGCTTTATAGGGGCTTTGGGCATGTTGCTGGGCAATGCAAACGTTAATATTGCCTCGTTCCATCTGGGGCGGCTGGCAGAGGGCAGCGATGCGATTTGCCTGGTGCAGCTCGATGAACCCATTCCGGCTTCAGTTCTGGAGGCCGTGCAAAAGTTAACGCAGGTGCGCCAGGCCAAGCCGCTGGCTTTTTGACGCAATCCCGTCGTGAATTCGCCTTGGACCGGGCGTTTCTTCCCTCCATCTTAACTGGAGGATATTCCCATGCGCCTGCGTTTAGCCACCTTCATTCTTGTTACCACCTGCCTTTCTCCTGCCTTTGCCGCTGATCTCAAATCCTTTTCCCACGTGGATGCGGTGACGGTTTACCCCTCGGGGGCGGAAGTTACTCGCGTAACGGAAGCTCGTCTCATGGCCGGAGATACGACGCTCATTCTGGAAGACTTACCGGGTGAACTTGATGCCCAATCGATCCGCGTGGAAGGCGTGGGTGGAGAAGGCGTTGAAATTGGCTCGGTTGATTCCAAGCTCATCTATCTTTCAACCGATGCACAGGATGCTGAACGGAAGCGCTTGGAAAATGAAATTGAGGCGCTGGGCGATGAACGACGCGCTCTGGACCAGACACTATCGGATGCCGATTACCAAAAAAGGCTGTTGCTCTCCTTGGCTGACAAGCAACTTATGCCTTCTTCGGAAGACAAGACCAACCGTGTTGATGCCACACAACTTAGTTCCCTGCTTGATCTCGTCAGCGTGAAGCTCAATGTCATTTCCAAGACCATGCATGAAGCGCAATTGCGTCAGCGCGACATTGATAAACAAGTGAATGATCTCAATAACAAACTGGCGAGTATTGCACCCGCACAAGTCGCTAAAATCCAAGTAGCAGTGCATTTGACGGCACCTGCTGAAACCAACGGCACCTTCAAGGTAAGATATCGTGTGGGCAATGCAGGTTGGGCGCCGTTTTATGACGCGCGGCTTACAACGCCTGAGAAAAACCAGAAGTCCAGGATCGAACTGGTGCGCCGGGCCGAGGTGATGCAGTCAACAGGCGAAAGCTGGGAGAACGTGGCGCTGACGCTTTCAACAGCGCGGCCATTGGGTGCGACGTCGGCTCCTGACTTGTGGGAAGAAGAGATACAAGTTTACGAACCGCTGGCCCGCAAGATGAAAAAGGAGCAAGACAGCCTCGCAGGCAATGAGCTTGGCCTTGCAACGCCAGAATCCGCACCAATGGTTGCACAGGACGCTGCCTCGCCCAACGAGTTCAAGTCCGTTGTGCAAAAACAGGCTGTTATTGAAGTGGCGGGGTTCCAGGCGCTTTATGGCATTCAGGGCCGGGTGAGCGTTGATAATTCCGGAACGTCCAAGAAAGTGCGCATCGCGACCGATGGCTACGATGCCACCTTGAACGCGCTTGTGGTGCCGAAGCTTGATGCCTCTGCCTATCTAACTGCAACTTTCACCATCAAGGGCGAAGCGCCGA
Organism: uncultured Alphaproteobacteria bacterium; assembly: GCA_963766425.1. GTDB lineage: Bacteria > Pseudomonadota > Alphaproteobacteria > Rhizobiales > Aestuariivirgaceae > Aestuariivirga. Next base: position 218,876 of record CAVYAB010000019.1, on the reverse strand, counting down.
TTCTTCCGGGGACGGTCAATCTCTACCGTGACGGCGTGTTTATGGGGCAGGGGGCATTGCCACTCCTGAGTCCTGATGAGGAAACCAAGCTTGGTTTCGGGGCCGATGATCTGATGAAGGTCAAGCGCGCCGAAGTGAAGCGCAAGACAGGTGAGGAAGGGATTATCTCCACCTCAAATGTGGAGGAGCGGGCCTGGGATATTGTGGTCAAGAACCTGCATGACGTTACCATTCCGGTTACCGTGATTGACCAGATGCCGTTCTCGGCAAATGAGAACGTCACCATCGAATCCATGAAGCAGATGACGCCGCCGACGGAGAAGGATTTGGACAAGCGGCGGGGTGTCATGGCCTGGCGCTTTGACCTTGAAAGCAAAGCAGAAAATACCATCAAATTTGGTTACAAGGTGACTTGGCCCCAGAACATGCAGGTGGGGATGAATTTGGAGTAGCATTTGCCCTGGCCTGAGTTTCGTGTATGACCTCGCAACGGCTCCGGAGAGAGATTCTCCCGGGGCCGTTCGCATGTCTAACAGGAGCAATATATGGCCAATGTGGCGGTGGTCGGGGCCCAATGGGGCGATGAGGGCAAGGGAAAGCTGGTAGACTGGCTTTCGGAGCGTGCCGATGTGGTTGTGCGCTTTCAGGGTGGCCATAATGCTGGCCATACGCTTGTCATTGATGGCGTAACCTACAAGCTATCACTGCTGCCATCCGGCATCGTGCGGCCCGGCAAACTTTCCATCATCGGCAATGGGGTGGTGATTGATCCATGGGCGCTGATTGCCGAAATCGAAAAGCTCACCAGCCAGGGCGTATCGGTATCGCGCGAGAACTTGCGCATAGCCGGAAACGCCACGCTCATCTTGCCACTCCATGGTGAACTCGACCGGATTCGGGAAGAGGCGGCGGGAGCGGGAAAAATTGGGACCACGGGGCGCGGCATCGGACCGGCCTATGAGGATAAAGTTGGAAGGCGCGCCATCCGCGTGAATGATCTTGCCGATCTCTCAACACTTGGGCCCAAAATTGAGCGCTTGCTTACCCATCACAATGCGCTTCGGCGGGGGCTTGGGCAGGCGGAAATTGCGGCCACTGACATTTTTAAGCAACTCAGCGAAATTGCGCCGAAGATTCTGGCTTTTTCCGATGCGGTGTGGTCCCTGCTTGATGAAGTGAAGCGTGAAGGAAAGCGCATTCTATTTGAAGGGGCCCAAGGCGTGCTGCTTGATATTGATCATGGCACCTATCCCTATGTGACCTCGTCTAACACCATTGCGGGGCAGGCCGCTGCCGGTTCCGGCCTCGGGCCTTCAAGCATTGGCTATGTGCTGGGCATTGCCAAGGCCTATACCACGCGGGTAGGCTCTGGTCCGTTTCCCACGGAACAGGATAATGATATTGGCGAGACAATAGGTGCACGGGGCCGCGAATTTGGCACGGTGACGGGACGGAAGCGCCGTTGTGGCTGGTTTGACGCGGTGTTGGTGCGGCAAGCGATCAAGACCTCAGGCATTCATGGCATAGCATTGACCAAGCTCGATGTGCTCGATGGCTTGAAGGAAATCAAGGTTGGCGTGGGATACATGCTTGACGGCAAGCGCCTTGAACGTTTTCCAGCAGCAGAAGAAGCGCAAAGGCGGGTTGAACCGATTTATGAAAGTTTTGAGGGCTGGAAAGAGACAACTGCGGGCGCCAGGTCGTGGGCGAAGCTGCCGGCGCAGGCAATCAAATATGTGAAATATCTTGAGGAGCTGATCGAGTGTCCAGTAGCGCTTCTCTCAACGTCGCCAGAGCGCGAGGATACAATTCTGATGAAGGATCCGTTTGAGGATTAATCAGAATTTTCTCAGCTCAACAAAGAAGCCGTAGAGCGAGCTCAAGAGGCTGACGCTGAAAAGTGACAGAAAAAGATTTACCGGAACAATCAGCGCGAAAGCAAAAATTCTGCCAATAATCGTGCCAAAGCTTCCAGAAATGGAAAGCACGACTGCAAGCGCAAGGAATGTGACAAAGAAGATCAAGGCATTCAGCGCCAGGAGGCCAGCAAACTGCAAGTTGTTACCCCGGGTTATCTGCAATGCCGCGCCAATGCCGAAATCCTTGCGCTCAAGGGCCGCGGCGGGCAGGGCAACTGACATGCGCATGATGTAAATGCCGGCCATGAAGAAAGGGAAGACGAGCAGCAGACCGGCGCTAGGAAAAGCTGAAAGCAGCATGGCGCCGAGGAGAAGCACCGGTATGAGTGCAATCATCATGATCAGCAAGGTGCGGCCCGCATAGTTCCATACGGGGCGGTCAAGGCGGAAATATTTTCCCGATGCCGTCACTTCATCAAGCAGAATGTAGCGGTGCCAGTTTACGGCTATGGATGAAAAAACCACCATGCTGAAAGCAGCGATGATAAAATCCGCGGGGTGAAAAATCATGACTTGCGCCGGGTCACCCTCGACCGGGGCGGTACCGTTGAAAAAGAAGAATTCGATGGCGCGGACGCCCGCAAGCACCAGCATCCAAGGCAGGCCAATTGCAATTCCGGCATTGCGGAAATGAAAAACTGCGTTCAGAGCATGTTTGATAGTTTGAATGACAGGTATTTTTTGCATGGATTATCGACACTCTTTGGCGAGTGACTTAGCGGATAACTCTTATCTTTGATAGCTGGGTATTCTCATGACCCAAAGTTTCCGAAAAATTTTTGAGAATGATGGCGGCAAGGTTTGATTTGGACGTTGGCCTTCCACAGAGGAAGCCTTGCAGATAGTCGCAGTTCAAGTTGCGCAGGGCCACCATCTGTTCGGATGTTTCGATGCCTTCAGCTGTCACTTCAATGCCCAGGTTCCGGCTGAGGTCGATGATCGATTTGAGAATGCTGGGTGCCTTTGCAGTAGTGTCGAGAGCATGAACGAAAGAGCGATCAATTTTCAGTTTGGAGAAAGGAAATTGCCAGAGATAGCTGAGGCTTGAATAACCCGTACCAAAATCATCAAGTGCAATGGAACAGCCCATGCTGCGCAGCGCATTGAGTTGGGAAAGGACCAGTTCCTGATCCTTCAAAAATGTGCCTTCGGTAATTTCGACGTCAAGCCGGTAGGCGGGAAACTGGCTGCGGGCAAGGGCGTGATTGACTTCCGCCATCAGCGTGCCGGAATAAAATTGGGACGGCGAAAAATTGACGGCCACAACAAGGTGTGACGGCCACTCGGCCGCGGTGCGGCATGTATCTTCAATGCACCAAGCGCCGAGACGCGAGATAAGCCCGGTTTCCTCGGCGATGGGGATGAATTCGTTGGGCGGAATGTTGCCAAATTCCGGATGCTTCAGCCGCATCAAGGCTTCAAAGCCCATCAGCTTGCCTGTCTTGAAGGAAAAGAAAGGCTGGTAGACCATTTCAAACAGTTTCTGGTCAACTGCCTGATTGATTATGGTGACGAGATCATTGCGGCGTTTTGCGGCACGGGCTTCAGCAGGATCAAAGAATGAATAGCCGGGGCTTCCGTTTTCTGCCGAGGCACGAAGGGCAAGGCCTGCGTGATGCAACAGGGTTGCCGCATCATGGCCGGCTTCGGTTGTCTGGGAAACACCGGCGATTGCCTCAATAACCAGGCTTTGATCTCCCCATGGGATAGGCCTTGAACAGATGGTTGCAAGCAGTTTGGCCGTTTGCAAGGCCAGCACGGGATCGGCCACGTCGTAAAGAAATACACCAAAGCTCTTGTGGTCTATCCGGCCGATGATCCGGTTTTTAATGGAGGCGAGTTCAAGCCGCTCCGCCAATTGCCGAATGACCGAGCCTATGGCTTTGCGGCCATAGACTTCGCCAATTCTGGAGAGGCCCCTGATCCTGATTTCGATAAGGGTAGCACCCAGGGGTCGCGGACGGGCTTTGGCAATTTCCGTGTTGATGGCGGCGAGCAGCGCTTCGCAGTTCAGAAGGCCCGTATCCTGGTCATGGCTTGAGAGCCGCATCAAGTGCGTGCGCAAGGAGCTCAATTCCTGCAGGTCGGGGGACTGCTCTGATGGGGCTGACAGGGTCATATTTGGCGATTGGCCTAAAATTTCGGGTGGGGTTATAATGGAAAGGAAGAATGAAATAATGTGTAAAATTTTCGAAGTTACGTGAGGATTTAGTGGTTTATTTTACCCGCCATGCGGGAAATTTCCGGCAGCCTAGGGCAATTGCAACCCTGTGTAAGCATGCGCTGATCTGGGGTGTTGTTTCAGTTTTGCTTCTGGGGTCAGCAGTGGACACCGGGGCTAAAACCTATCTGGAAACCGCTCTTGGTTCTCTTAAGAACCTGCCGGCCGAGGCGCGCCTGCGCGAAGATCTGGAGGCTGTTATTGCTTCCCAGGCCAATGCCTACCGGCAATCCAAGGGAGTTAGAGCCTTGCAAGCGAGCACTTTGCTGCGCGATGCGGCACGGGCACAGGCCGTGGACATGATGCTCAATGGCTATGTGGGCCATAGGGCGAGCTCGGGCCATGAATTTGACTCACGTATGCGGGTTTTTCTGGGGAGCCCGATGAGGCTCCCTCAAATGGCGGAAAACGCGGCGCGCGATACGCAAAAAGGGGAAGCGGATGCGGCAAAGGCCGGGCGCCTGTTTCAACAATGGGTGGAAAGCAGGGCGCACCGCAAGACGTTGCTCAACAGAGGTTACACGTTTGTTTCAACCGGCGTGGTGCAGCGGGGAAACAAGATTTGGGCGGTCCAGATTTTCTTTGCGCCACTGCCTGAGGGCGTGAAAGTGACAGGGAGCGTGGGATTGTATTAGCCCTCCCCCGCAAGGGAGAGGGCTAGAGCAATTTAGTACGTCAGCGCCGCTGCGGCGGCCTTTGGAGCCAGTGCTTTTTGCGCCGCATTCTTCACGGCTTTCTGGACTTTTTCAAAGGCCCGAACTTCGATCTGGCGGATGCGTTCGCGCGAGACGTCGAATTCCTTTGAGAGGTCCTCAAGCGTCATCGGCTCGTCCTGCAGCTTGCGGGCTTCAAAGACGCGGCGTTCGCGGTCCGTCAGTTTGTCCAGAGCTTTCGTCAGCATGTCCTTGCGCATGGCGGATTCTTCATTCTCAACGAGAATGTCCTCCTGGCTGTCGCTGTCATCGACCAGCCAATCCTGCCATTCGCCTTCCGCGTCAGCGCGAACCTGTGAATTCAGAGAAGCATCGCCGCCAAGCCTGCGGTTCATGTTGATGACTTCCTGCTCTTCCACGCCAAGGCGGGTGGCAATCAGCTTCACCTGGTCTGGCTTCAAATCGCCTTCTTCAAGGGCCTGAATCTGGCCCTTCATCTTGCGCAGATTGAAGAACAGTTTCTTCTGGCTGGCAGTTGTTCCCATCTTTACCAAGGACCACGAACGCAGCACATATTCCTGGATGGAGGCCTTGATCCACCACATGGCGTAGGTTGCCAAACGGAAGCCCTTGTCGGGCTCAAAACGCTTCACGGCCTGCATGAGGCCCACGTTGCCTTCCGACACGACTTCGCCGATGGGCAGGCCATAGCCGCGGTAGCCCATGGCAATCTTGGCCACGAGGCGCAAATGGCTGGTGATCATGCGTTCGGCGGCTTTGCTGTCGCCATGCTCTTTCCAGCGCTTGGCCAGCATGAATTCTTCGTCAGGTGCCAGCATTGGAAACAGGCGGATTTCCTGCAGATAGCGGTTTAGACCGCCTTCACCTGAGGCTATTGCTGGCAATGAGGTGGCGCGTGCCATAGATTTAATTCCCTTCCACGTTTTCCTGAGTTTTCTGCTCAGGTACGAGAATAATATAGTATTGATTGCGACAAAAATAAGATACTAAACAAGTTACCGATTAACATTATTTTGATTAACGCGTGAACGCGGCCAATAGTTGCACCATGTCGGGGGGCAAGGGGCTTTCAAAGCTCAGGGCCTTGCCGGTGCGGGGGTGTTCGAAACCCAGCTTTCCAGCATGAAGTGCCTGTCTATTCAATGTGTTAACGGCGTTTCTTGCGGCTTCACTTAAGGTGCTGAGGGACGATTTGAAGCTGGCGCCATAGACCCTGTCGCCCAAAAGGGGATGGCCGATATGTGTCATGTGCACACGTATTTGGTGGGTTCGCCCGGTTTCCAGGACGCAGCGGAGCAGGCTTGCTAGCGGCGGTTTGCCCAAATTCTGCAGAACTTCGTAGTGGGTGACGGCCTCGCGGGAGAGGGCGGACTTGGAGATTGCCATTTTCTGGCGGTTGCTGTTGCTGCGGGCGATGTTGGCGGAAACCGTGCCGCGGCTGCGCTCGGGTACGCCCCAGACGATGGCCTGGTATGCCCGCTCCAGCCTGCCATCCCGCCCGTGGGCGGCGAACTGCTCGGACAGGCCTTGGTGGGCAGCGTCATTCTTGGCGATGACCAGAAGCCCGCTGGTGTCCTTGTCCAGCCTGTGGACAATGCCAGGGCGTTTCACGCCGCCAATGCCAGAAAGGCTATCACCGCAATGGGCAATGAGGGCGTTCACAAGGGTCCCGGTTTCATTGCCGGCTCCGGGGTGGACCACGAGGCCAGCGGGCTTGTCGATAACGATGAGATCCTTGTCCTCATAGACCACGGCGAGCGGGATGGTTTCGGCCTTTGGTTCGGCCGCAACGGCGGGCGGGATCACCGCCTCCACGCGCTGGCCCGCTTTCAACTTGTGGCGGGTTTCGGTGATGCAAACACTCTCGACAGAGACCTGGCCTTCCGCGATAAGCCTCTGAAAGCGGGCGCGGCTCACCTCAGGAAACGCGAGCGCCAAGAAGCGGTCAAGGCGATCAGGAGCTTCGACAGTTGCTGACAGGGTTTGGGAGGATTGCGAAGTCATGGATGATCAAAACTCAAATCTAGGTGAGGCCCCGCCGGTCAACCGGTTTCTGGTATTTGCCGTGTATTTCATGGGCGCACTTATCATTCTCCTGTTCCTAGGGCTTATTGGCGGCATTATCTACAAGATCAAGAACCGTGTCGTCGTGCCGGAGGGAACGGGACAGGTGGAGCTCGGTTTGCCCGTATCATCACAGGTGCGCGAGGCCATACTCACAGGCGACAAGCTCACGATCAATACGGGCACGGAAGTTTTCATCGTTGAGGTGAGCACACGGAAGGTTTTGCTGCGGGTGAAAGCCACTTCTCCCTGACGCTTGCACTCTTTACACCGCCCCGATATAGGAAAGCCTCTGGTGATAGGGTCCCTTCGTCTATCGGTTAGGACGACAGCCTCTCACGTTGTAAAGGCGGGTTCGATTCCCGCAGGGATCACCAACATCATAAGCGCATTCGCTTGATTTCATCGGCGACCAGTTTCTGCAGCTGCCATAAATATGAATCGTGGATGCCGAATTCCTCCAACTTGACAATCGTGTTGTGCAGGTACTCGGCTGAGGTGCCGAGATGGCCGGCGGCGCGAGCGAGGCGTTGCTCCTGTTCTTCAAGTGACAGATCGATATAGTAGCCCTTGGAGCGGGGTGCGGCCCAGAATGTCAGTGCGCGGAATTTCTTGTCGCTCGTCTGAACATCGATCCAGTGGATTGAGGGCAGGTCTTCCTTGTAGCTTGGCTCACGGCGCAACAGGCGCAGCATTTGCGCGTGATCGTCACCTTCGGACAGGCGGAAGGCAACGCCATGGCAGCAGCCGCCATAGTCAAGCGCCATCATCAGGCCAGGCTGTTGCGGGGTCGCCCGCCAGCGGACGATATCGAGACTGAAGGACCTGCGCCAGCCAAAAGCCTTGCACGCCAAGTGTTCGACATGCGCGAAATCAGGTTTCCAGGTCAATGAACCATAAGCGAAAACCCAAAACGGGTTGTTGGCATTTTGTGAGAGAATTTGGCGGGCAGCCTGGTCAAATTCTTCGTCGGTCATCTCGATCAGGCCGTATTCTGGCCCAGAGTCAGGCTCCTTGCGATCAACAGACGCCACAAGTTCGGCGGTTAATGAAAGTTGCCGTGGTTTCCGCGCCATGATTGACACTGAGATTGGCACTAAGGGAAGAATGTTTGCAAGGGTGCGTGTTTGGATGATAGCCTCCACGCCATCCAAGGAGGACATCATGCGTAAATTGTTGAGTTTCTTCGTTGTTGCTTTTATCGCTCTTGTAGGTTTCGCGCAGGCTGAGGAACGTTGGCAAACGATCCCCGAGCCGCCTGCCATGCCGCAGGCCAGTGAGCGCGGAAGTGCGCCGGTCAATGGAATTCAGATGTATTATGCGGTCTATGGGGCGGGCGATCCCATTTTGCTTATTCATGGCGGCCTGGGCCACGCCGATATTTGGGCCAATCAGGTGATCGAGCTTGCCAAGACCCACAAGGTGATCGTAGGCGACAGCCGCGGGCATGGGCGCTCCACGCGCGACGCGCAACCCTATGGCTACGCCTTGATGGCTTCAGACTATGTTGGCCTGCTTGATTATCTCAAGATCGACAAGGTGGCGCTGGTGGGGTGGAGTGATGGCGGCATCATCGGGCTCGAAATTGCCATGAAGCACCCGGAACGGTTGACGAAGTTGTTTGCGCAAGCTGCGAACGTCACAGTTGACGGGGTTGATCCCGCTGTTGCTAACAACGCGACATTCGGGGCTTACATTGAACGCATGGGTAAAGATTATGCAAAGTTTTCCACGACACCGGACCAGTATAACGCCTTTGTTGAGCAGATCAGCAAGATGTGGGCTAGCGAGCCGGCGTGGACCAAGGAACAGCTCGCAGGGATAAAGGTGCCGACCGCCATTGTGCTGGGCGACCATGATGAGGCGATCACGCGGGTGCATACGGACTACATGGCGGCCAGTATTCCGGGCGCCAAGTTGATCATTCTGAAAGATGCGAGCCACTTTGCGATGCTTCAGGACCCGGCGGGCTATACCAAGGCCGTGCTGGATTTTCTTGGTGGGATGTAGTCACGTTTTCATCATACCCGCGCTTTGCGCGGGTATTTTCTTTTTTTGAAGCTGCGATGGCCGTGTCAAGCACGGCCATGATGAGGATTGGAATAGTGATGCGTTAATTCGTAACGTCCTTGTGCAGGGACCGGATGCGCTGGGCCAAGGAAATAACATTGGTGATGGCGCTCTTTGGTTTTTCCTCTTCCTGGGAGGAGGGAGGTTCAGTAACGGGCTCAGGTTCAACCTCTGGCTTTTCCTCTGACCAGGCCTGATCAAGGCGCTGGAGTTCATCCTGCAAGTCTGCGGCGGCGCGTTCGGTTTCGACGATTTTTTCTTCGAGGCTCTCGGACTGGGCCACAAATTCAAGGGTGTTGCTGTCGGCGGGCTTAACGATTATCTCGCTCTCCGCCAGGCCCACGGGCTGCTCTAATTCCAGTGGAGCAACTTTCTGTTTCTTGGAAATCGATACAAGGTCCTTGATCCGGTTTTTCAAACGATCCTGCGTCGGCAGAGGTTCAACAACAGCTGGCGCCACTGGCTCTTCTTCGACTACCACTTCGACGATGGATTCATTCAGGGTTTCAATTTCCTTCTTGTTTTCCTCGACCTTTGCCTCCAGGTAACTCACATTGTCACGTAGAATCACAATTTCAGCATTGCGTTCCAACAACATCTCGTCGCGCTTTGCCACGTCCTGCTTCAGGATTTCAAAGCGGTTGCGGTGGCGTGAGACTTCCGCCGTCTGCTCGGCCATGCGCATTCTGATTTCGCCGAGGCGGAGCTCAAGTTTTTTCGCCATCATGGCGTGCTCGGCGCGCATGCGGTCACGATCAGTTTGCAGTTCGATCATGCTGGATGGCAAGTTACGCTGGGCCTGCCGCGCGCCAAGGCGAAACGCCAGTTTCCAGGCAATCCTCCCGGCAATCAGGCCAAGGAACGTGGCTGTGGCAAAACCCAAAATGAGTAGCAAAAGGGTCTCGGACTGAGACATTGTAAACCCCGAAAAACACAAAAACCGGCTTGAAGCACGGTTTTAGTGCGGAACGGGGGCAGAGGCGAATGAAAAATTAGAAGGGGTTCCAGGTGGGATTTTTGGAGTACTTCAGGTAGCCCACATTGGCGCCAAGCCTTGCGCCCACGCCAGTTCTGATGGGGGCCATGACGATGTTATTGTTCTTCTGGAAATTCACGCCCATTCCGCCGACGAGGTAAGCGGAACCTTCAACCCCGATGAAACGCTTGTAGAGCTCTCTAGGCGAGTCAGAGTTATAAACCAGAACCATAGTGCGCGAGCCATTGCCGCCGAAATCGAAGCCCACGGAAGGACCTTGCCAATAGATTTTCTGGGTGATGCCGTCCTTGTAATAGATTGTTCCTTCGCCGAAGCGGAGGCCGCCAACCATGGCTCCGGAGCCTTCTTCACCCACAATATATGCCGTGGGTTCACCCTGGCTTTGGAAGATGTATTCAACGGCTTCGCCAATGCCGCGACTGGCTTTGCCGAAGAACTGGTGGCCTTTGGTAAGGATTTCTTCGTTCGTGAAGGTGGATTTAGGTTTGGGTTTCGAAACGCTGCCCGTGGTTTGCGCCATGGCACCGCAGGTAGCGCCGGCCAGACAAAGTACGAGGGCCAGGCAGAGAGATTTCAAGAATTTGCTGTTCATATTACCACCTCACTCAAAAGCCGCATGCACCTTCCCCAAGGCGTCTATGGAGCCAAAACACACTTCACCCAAAACGTAACGTAGAGGGCTTACGAGAGCGTTAATTTTTTACGAATTAGGCGGCGCTGGCAATGAAACCGGGGTTGTCAAAGCCCCGTTCGCGCTTGCCGTAGCAGAGGGGCTGGCCTTCGCTGTTCAGCACTTTTCCGCCCGCGGCCAGCAGCACCGCATGGCCTGCGGCTGTATCCCATTCCATGGTGCGGCCAAAGCGCGGGTAGAGGTCGGCTTCGCCTGCGGCAATCAGGCAAAATTTCAGGGAGGAACCAGCGGACACCAGTTTGGCCACTTTCACGGTCTTAAGGTAGTCGTCGGTGGCACTATCCCTATGGCTGCGGCTTGCCACCACAATGGCGCCATCGCCCGGGCAGGGGCGGACCAGCAGTTTTTTCCAGCTAATGGTCTCGTCAGCGGCAATTTTGCCTTCAGCAGCGCCCTTTGAGGTGTCACCCCAGAAGATGCGCCCGATGGCCGGAGCGTAGACGACGCCCACCACAGGAACGCCGTTTTCGATGCGGGCGATATTCACGGTGAATTCGCCATTGCGGGAGACGAACTCCTTGGTGCCGTCGAGGGGGTCCACAAGATAAAAGCTGTTTCCCACCTGCGGAATGCGCCCGGCGGAAGCGGCCTCTTCGGAAATGACCGGGGTCTGGGGGTCAAGTTTGGCCAGGCCTTCCAGAATGACGCGTTCGGCGGCTTCATCGGCCTCGGTCACGGGGGTCAAATCGCTCTTGGTGCGGGCGCCGAAGTCGGTGGCATAGATTGCCATGATTTCGCGCCCCGCCTGAAGGGCAAGGTTTACCAGTGATTTCGTAAGGGTCGTGGGGGCAAGGGTCATAAGTCGTCCGGTTTGTTAGCGGGGCTCTCTATGGGCGTAAGGGGCACAAATCGTCAATGCAGAAAATTTTGCTTGGCTTTGCTAAAAGAAATGTCCACGAATCACTTTATGGGGCCCCCATGACAGACGCGTCACGCATTTCCGACCTTGATCTCGCAGCACTTCTGTGCAGCCGGGTTTGCCATGATGTGATTTCGCCTGTGGGCGCCATCGCCAATGGCCTAGAACTGTTTGACGATCCCGAAATGGACGAGGAAACCAAGGCCACCGCTTTGGACATGATCCGCTCTTCGGCCAAGACGGCTGGGGCCAAATTGAAATTCTGCCGCATTGCCTTTGGGGCGGCGGGCACGGCCGGAGCCCTGATTGATTTGAGCGAGGCGGGTGATGTGGCACGCGCCTTTGTTGGTGAAGAAAAGGTGAAACTGGACTGGCAGGCGCCGCGCGAAAACCGGCCGAAGCAACAGGTCAAGCTGCTGCTCAACATGCTGCTTCTGGCCATCGCCGGAATTCCGCGCGGCGGGGTTGTGACGGTTGCAGCCGAAGGCGACAATTTATCGGTGCGGGCAGCCGGCGAGCGGGCCAAGATTTCGGAACCCCTGGCTGAGGTGTTGGCGGGAACCTCTGATCTGACATTGCTTGATGCCAGGCTGGTGCAACCCTATTATTCAAGACAGCTGGCTGCTTCCGCCGGCCTCAAACTGACCATGGCCATGAGCGGTGATGACGTTCTTGTGCAGGCACAAGCTGGCTGACGGACCGGCCTGAAAGCGGTTATGGTAAGCAAATCCTAAATCCCCACCCCCGTCGCGGTCCAGCATTTCTGACCAATTCATTAACCGCAGGAATAAGCGGATGCGATTCGTTAAAATTTTAGGCCAGCGCTCCAAGGTTTAGTTAAGTTGCTCCTCTAAGCACGTGGGAATACATCTAGGGGAGAATCCTATCGTGCCAACATATGTAGCCAGCCCGAACGGCGGCGTGCTTCAAGGTTCCAATCAAGCGGACACCATTATCGGCAGTGAAGTCATCGACGACTTGCGGGGCCAAGGCGGCGATGATGTCATCTATGGAAATGGCGGCAACGACATTCTCTCAGGCGGCAACGGCAATGACTCGCTTTATGGCGGCACTGGCAACGATTCGCTGGACGGCGGCTCTGGTGACGATCTGCTTGACGGCGGCGTGGGCGTTGACAAGCTCATTGGCGGTGCAGGCGTTGACATTGCGGACTATTCCACCTCGACGGCCGGTGTAACTGTCTCGCTTCTTACCGGTTTGGGCATCGGCGGCTACGCCCAGGGAGACACGCTGGCAACCATTGAGAACATCGCAGGCTCTGCCTATGGCGATACTCTCACCGGCGATGCCGCAGCAAACACGTTTTACGGAAATGGCGGCAGCGATACGATTGACGGCGATAACGGCAACGACACGATATACGGCGGCGACGGCGACGACATCCTGACGGGCAACTATGGCACTGACAAGATGTATGGCGAAGCCGGCAACGACACGTTCCTGGCGGAATGGGATGAAGGCAACGGCGACTACTACAATGGCGGCGACGGCATTGACACTTACAAGGTCGATGGCACGGTGGTTCAGTCCTATGCCCTGCAGATCGATCTTGCGACGGGGACATCCCAGTATCACGACACGTTCATCAGCGTTGAAAATCTGATCGGCGGCACAAACAACGACGTATTCTATGGCGATGCCGGCGTGAACCAGTTCTGGGGACGCGATGGCAACGATACTCTCGATGGCCGTGGCGGCAACGACTTCATCTATGGTGAAGTAGGCAACGATGCGCTTTACGGCGGCGATGGCAACGATCTCGTGGATGGCGGTGCGGGCACGGACACGATTGATGGTGGCGCGGGCGATGATCAGATCATAGGTGGTGCTGGTGCAGACGTGCTGAAAGGTGGAGTCGGCTCCGATACGGCCGACTATTCCGCGTCAGCGGCTGCAGTATCCGTAAACCTTACCACTGGAACTGCTACAGGCGGCGATGCACAGGGCGACACGCTTTCTGGCATTGAAAATGTAATCGGTTCCAGTTTCAACGATGTCCTGACCGGCAATTCCGGCGCAAACACGATGAATGGCGGCCAAGGCAATGATACATTCTTTGCCACAGCAGGAAATGACAGCTTGATCGGCGGTTACGGCATCGATGCGGTTGACTATTCTTTTGCTACGACGGGTGTTACGATCAATCTCGCTACCGGAGTGAACTCAAACGGAGATGTTCTTTCTGGAATTGAAAACATCACTGGTTCCTCGTTCGACGACGCGCTGACGGGCGATGCCGGCGTTAACACGCTGGGCGGCGGCGCGGGCAATGACATCCTGAAGGGCAGTGCTGGCGCTGATATTCTCATCGGCGGCAGCGGCATCGACATGGCTGATTACTCGGGTTCGAGCGCCGGCGTCTACATCAACCTGGCAACGGGTGTGAACAGCGGCGGCGATGCGGAAGGCGATACGCTGGTTGGCATTGAAAACCTCAGGGGCACGGCTTTTGACGATATTCTGATCGGCAGCGCCGAAACCACCATCCTTGACGGCGGCGCGGGCAATGACATCCTTGATTATTCGCTTTCGACGGCTGGCATTACAGTTAACCTGACGACCAACCTGACACTTGGCGGCTATGCCGAGGGCGACGTGATTTCCAATTTTGAAAACCTGCGCGGCAGCGCTTCGGCCGACCAGCTTTTCGGCACGAGCGCCGTGAACGAATTGTTCGGCGGCGACGGCAACGACACGCTGTTTGGTTATGCCGGCATGGACCGGATCTATGGCGGCGCCGGCAATGACACCATCGCGGGTGGCGCTGATGCAGACCTCATCGATGGCGGCGAGGGTAGCGACATTGCCGACTACTCCGGCTCTGCCACGGCCGTTTTTGTCAATCTGTTGAGCTGGCGGAAACTCCGATGGCGACACGCTTGTCAGCATTGAAGGTGTAAGAGGTTCGGCATTTGACGACTTCATCACCGGCGATGCCGTTGGAAATACCCTGGACGGAGGTGCTGGCGTCGATACGGTCGACTACTCGGCTTCGACAGCCGCGGTCGCGATTGACCTCACCGCAGGTACGGCAAAGGGCGGCTTTGCACTCAATGACACGTTGAGCAATATCGAAAATCTTATCGGCACCGCCTTCAATGATACATTGACGGGCAATGAATTGGCCAACCTGTTTGATGGCGGCGAGGGCAGCGACACCCTGCAGGGCTGGGCCGGCGATGACACGCTGAATGGCGGAGCTGGCAACGACCGGCTCTACGGCGGGTCAGGCGCTGACCACCTCAACGGCGGCGAAGGTGTTGACACGACGGACTACACATTCTCGGGTGCCGCTGTGACGGTAAGCCTTGCTATCAATACAGGCTCGGGCGGGGACGCCCAGGGCGATATCCTGACTGGAATCGAAAACCTCACGGGCTCGGCGTTTGACGACATTCTGACGGGCGACAACAATGTGAACCGCCTTGTCGGCGGCGAGGGCGCGGACAGCATCTACGGCGGTGGCGGCAACGACATCATTCTGACCGGCGGCGGTTATGACTATGTGGACGGCGGCAGCGGCGTCGACACGGTGAGCTATGAAAATTCCTGGGACCGCGTGGTTGTCAGTCTGACCACAGGCTCGGGGCAGTATGGCGAAGCTTCAAGGGACGTGCTTGTGAATGTCGAAAATCTCGTTGGTTCGAATTTCGATGACACTCTTACGGGCAGTGCGGTTGTGAACCGCCTCAATGGTGGCGCAGGCAACGACACTTTGGATGGCGCTGGCGGCAACGACATTTTGGTTGGCGGCACGGGCGCTGACACCCTGATCGGCGGCGCCGGCGACCAGGATGCGGCGAGCTATCAGGATGCGCTACTTGGCGTTATCGTCAATCTTGCCCTCGGCGGCACGGGCGGCGAAGCGGCAGGCGATACTTATAATGGCGTCGAATACGTCTATGGTTCAACCTTCAATGACCAGATCACGGGCGATGGCGCGATCAACCGCCTGACAGGTGGGGCAGGTAATGATGTTCTCGATGGCGCTGCTGGAAATGACTATATCCTTGGTGATGCGGGCAATGATACGCTTATCGGCGGCCTGGGCGCTGACGTGTTCGTGTTCGAGAAGGGCTTTGGAAACGACACCATCAGCGATTTCTGGACCGGCACTGGCCGCACGGATCGTGCGTGGCTGACCGACGTCGGCTTTGATGACTTCACCGATGTTCAGGCCAATGCGGTTGATACCGCGGCGGGCGTGGTGATTTCGCTTGCTGGCGAGGGTACGCTGACTTTCACTGGTGTGACACTTGCCCAGCTCAATGCAGATGATTTTATCTTCAGCTAATCAAGTATGACATGAAATGCAAAAAGCCCGGAGCAATCCGGGCTTTTGAATTTGTGATTCCGGAAACGACTTAAGCAATCTCGCGATAATCTTCCTGGCCTGACATAGGGGGAGCGCCTTCGCGCAGGACGTAGCCGCGGCCCCAGACGGTTTCGATGAAGTTCTTGCCTTCGGCGGCGGTTGCGAGTTTCTTGCGGAGCTTGCAGATGAACACGTCGATGATTTTCAGTTCGGGCTCATCCATGCCGCCATAGAGGTGGTTGAGGAACATCTCCTTGGTGAGCGTTGTGCCTTTGCGCAGCGAAAGCAGCTCCAGCATCTGATATTCCTTGCCGGTGAGATGCACGCGCTGGCCGCCGACCTCAACCGTCTTGGTATCGAGATTGACCAGCAGTTCGCCGGTAAGGATAACCGATTGGGCATGGCCCTTGGAACGGCGCACCACCGCGTGGATGCGGGCAACGAGTTCGTCCTTGTGGAATGGCTTGGTCATGTAGTCATCGGCGCCGAAGCCCAGGCCCTTGACCTTGTCTTCAATGCCGGCGAGGCCTGAGAGAATGAGAATGGGCGTGCCGACCTTCGACACGCGGAGCGATTTCAGAACTTCATAGCCCGACATGTCGGGAAGATTGAGGTCCAAGAGAATAATGTCGTAGTCATAGAGCTTGCCAAGGTCCACACCTTCTTCGCCGAGATCGGTGGTGTAGACATTGAAGCCTTCGGACTTCAGCATCAGCTCGATACTTTGGGCCGTTGCGGTGTCGTCCTCGATAAGCAGTACTCTCATCTCGAATCCCCTTTTTTGCCGGCCCCCTGATGGAGCCTTTGTTGTCGCGCAATCAGACGAGGCAACGGGCCTCAAACGCGCAACTATCCGTTAACTCTGAATGTTAAGATAAGCTTAGAAAGGTTAACAAAACCTAATCTCTGTGCAGGATACTTTAACTAACTGCACGCCATATCTTGTGGTTTGACTCGACTAGCATACAATATGTAGTTACCTGCTCCAGATCGTTCGGATTGGAAAGAGTTTTAGTTGCAACATCCTCACAGTTTACTCAGCCTTAAGCTTACCCGTTCATGATGTTCCTCGAAGCGCTCGAATCTTCTGGTTAGTTGATTCGGCGAATCGTGCATAGGGCCCGCGTTCCGGCCTCCGGTTTGTTTTTGAGTTTGTGAGGATTTCCATGCGTTCACGTGAGACCCTTTTGCGGCTGCATCGCTTCCGCACCGAAGATCGCCGCCGCCAGGCCGCTGACATCGACGGGATGATCCAGGACCTCACCAAGAAATATGATGAGCTCGACTCACATGTCCGTTTTGAGGAAAGTCGCAACGGCGTCACCGACCCCGCCAATGTAAATTATTCCATGGCCGCCAAGGCCACGCGCGGGCGCCGCGACAATCTCCTGAAATCCATCGCCGACCTCAAGGACCAGAAAGCTGCGGTGATGGCGCAGCTTGTCGATGAAGAAGCCGAGTTGCGGAAAGTTGAACTGCTGATGGAAAAAGAAAGTGGTGCTTCCACTACGCCCGCTATTTCAACGGGACTGCAACCGGCGCACGTCCACTAGCCACTGACACTGTGAGCCTTCAGGCGCTGGTAGGGGCCCCGCGCTTCATCGGCAATTTTCGCAAGATGTAGAGGCAGCTCGACGGTTTTCTCAACCGGCGGGGCGAAGCCAGTGGACTCCCAAACGGCGTTGTACCAGTGGGGAGCCCAGACGCCGTCGAAGCTCTTAGGCCCCTTTGGCCATTTCAGCATGGCTTCGTCAAAGGCAATTCCGCACGTCCTGCAAAGTGCGCTGAGAATTCCACTTGGATTTTTCAAAACATCATCGGCATCGATGACGGGTGGGGCGGCCCCGAGTTTTTGCGCGACGGCGTCAAAGATCTCTGCCTGCTCGACAAAGCCGATATCGCGCAAGGATACATCCGCCCATTTCCTGGTGTAACTGGCGAGCACCCGTTCGGGTGAGCGGATGAGAAATGCGTTGGTCAGCTGGTTAATCCAGCTGCGATCAAAGCCCGGCAGCATGTGATGGGTCATGTGCTTCTGGTAGAACACGGGCTTTGCAGCAGGTGCCGTGCACTTTGCGACGAGCACATCCCAGTCGCTTTCATTGGCTGCGATGATTTCTTCACGCATGGGATGGTCATTGCCGTGATTGACCAACGAAAAGGCATAGAAGGGTTCATCCCACGCCACGCAATCTGTGCGGTTGCCGAAAGCATACAACATGGCCGTCGAAATATTCCGGGGGCCGGACCACATGGCAATTGTGACACTCATGACTTCACCTTTGTTGCATAGAAAAACCAGATGGCGACTGCGGCAAGGAGCAGCGCAAAAACCCGGCCAAGCAAACGCGCCCGCGCCAGGTCGGCAAAAAATCGATTGAAGCTCCCTGCCAGAAGGGCGATAGCTGCATGAATTACGGTTGCAACGCCGACATAGAGCGCACTCAACGTGATGAGGTGGGCGAGTAAGGGCTGTGCGGGATCGACAAATTGCGGGAGGACAGCCGCAAAGACCAGATAGGCCTTGGGATTGAGCATATTGCTCAGGAGCCCTTGGCCGAAGTAGCGCCGAAGTGGTTCATCGAACTGCGTTTCCTGTGGAGCAGTTGAATCGCGCCAGGAGTCCCAGGCAAGGTAGAGCAAGTAAAGTGATCCAGCCCAGCGCAGGGCATGGAACAGCCAAGGCGTTGTACCGATCAAGGCTGAGACGCCAAAAGCAGCCGCCGCACCCGCAATGCTCAAGCCTAATGCAACGCCAGCAACTGCCGCAAAAGCGGCAATGCGTCCGCGTGAGGCACCGAGCAGTGCGAGCCAGGCCATATTTGGACCGGGCGTGAGTTCAATGAGTATGGCGGCCACCAGAAATTCCGGTAACATTAGAGGCTGCGCGTCTTTTCGCGGGCGCAAAGTGCCTTGTAAAGGCCGGAGAGTTTTTGCGAGATGGGGCCCGCGCCTTTCCACTCCGCCGTCGACAGAGGATGCCGCACAGCACGGCCGTCTATTTCGCGAACCGGTATAAGGCCGGCAAAAGTTCCGGTGACGAAGGCCTCGTCGGCGCCATAAACATCATAAAGCGAGAATTGTTTCTCAAAGACGGGAATGCCATTGTCCTTGCAGAGGCGGATCATGTTGCCTCGGGTAATGCCTGGAATGCAGTATTGCCCGGAAGAGGTCCAGACCTCGCCACGTCTCACAATGAAAAAGTGGGTGGAGTTGCAGGTGGCCACAAAGCCCAGGGGATCAAGCATCAGGGCTTCGTCGGCACCGACATTCATGGCCTGCACGCAGGCGGTGATGCAATTGAGTTTTGAATGCGAGTTGAGCTTCTGGTCCTGCACATCGGGTGCGCCGCGCCGCACATTCACCGTATGAAGCTTCATGCCGCGCTCGAATTTTTCGGGGCTTGGCGTTTTGTACTCGGGGATGATGACGATTGTGGCCGGTGAAATCGTCGCGCGCGGATCCTGATAGGGTGTAGCCTTGACGCCGCGCGTCACCATCAGGCGGATGTGTACGCCATCATTCATTTTGTTGGCATCGATGCAGGCGAAAAGGCGTTTCACCAGTTCATTGGGACTTACGCCCACGTCCATGAAGATGGCCTTGGCCCCTTCATAGAGCCTTTCGATGTGGGCGTAGAGAAAAGGCACGCCGCCATCGATAAGGCGCAGACCTTCCCACACGCCATCGCCGAGAATGAAGCCGGAGTTGAAAACCGAGACCATGGCCTTGTCGCGCGGGAAAAGCGTGCCGTTGATGGAGATGAGGATATCCGCGTTGCGCGGATCAATCTTGGCGTCGTGGAGGGATTGGGACATGGGCGATTGGTTTATCGCAGGCATTGCCGAGCGGCAAGGGAGCCGATCAGAGAAACACCCAGAAGACAATCCAAATGACGATTACGGCTTTTGCGGCTGTTGCATTAAGCGGATTGCCTTCGTACCGGTCAGCGCTGCGCCAGGCGCCCGTGGCAGCAAATAGTGAATAGGGCAGGGGCAGGAAATGGACGAAGACCGCGAAGGCGACGGGAGTGTCCGCCAGAAAGAGAGTGAGGGCAGCAATTGTGGCAGCAAGGTTCAAGATGAGATCATAGGTAATGGCGTAGCGCCAGAAGGCTTCCCGCAGGGGTAATTGGCCACGCCAAAGGGCTTTGAGTGAAGTGAGCAGGTTCATTGGATTCTAACTTCTTCCATCATTGTCTTCCCAGGCTTCATCGCCGGCTAAAGGGGACGCGGTACGGTCGCCTGCTAAAACGCGTGAAAGCTCGGCGCGGCTGTTACGGATGATATCGACCATTTTTCGTTGTCACCGGCATGGCGGGCCTGTTCGCGAATGATTTTCTCATCGTGAGTCTTGAAGGCCTTGGCGGCGCGGTGGGCCTCAAATGGGTGCTGCCCCAGGGCAACAAGCACCTGTTCGCCCATATCCAGGGATGATGAAAAGACTTCGCGATGTACGTCGCTCACGCCAGCATTAAAAAGTTCGTAAGCATGCACCCGGTCAAAAGCCCTGGCAAAAATCCGCAAATTGGGGAAATGCTTCCTGGCTGTTGCGACTATTTCGGAAATTTTTTCGCGCTCGTCGACAGCCACAACCAAAACTTCCGCAGTGTGGGCCCCGGCAGCTTCAAGCAAATCCACGCGTGAGGCGTCACCGTAGAAAAGCTTGAATCCAAATATGCGAAGCGCATCGATTTGCTCGACATCATGGTCGAGTACCACCGCTTTATAGCCTTTGCCCTGCAGCATGCGGCCCACGGTCATGCCGAAGCGGCCATGGCCAGCAATTATCACCCTGGCACTTTCATCAATCACATCGGCATCCCTGATCTCGCCGCCGCGCGCAAACAGGGGCTGGATGAGTTTTTCATTGGCAATCATGAGAAGTGGCGCGAGGGCCATGGAAATGGCGACAATGGCAGACAAGCAATGCGGCCTGATTTGCGAGCAGAAGGCCCAGGCCAAAGCAGAATGAAATCAACACGAAGGCGAATTCACCACCCTGTGCCAGGGAGAAAGCGAAATGCGCGCTATCGGGGCCTTTCATGCGGAAGATGCGGGCGATGACATAGAGTACAATGAGCTTAAGAATAACAAAGCCCAAGACAAGGCCGAGGATTTGCATGGGGTCGGCCGTGAGCAAGTTGAAATCAATGCCAGCGCCCACCGCCATAAAGAATACGGCAAGCAGGAGGCCCTTGAAGGGATTGAGATCCATTTCAAGTTCATGGCGGTATTCGCTCTCGGCCAAAACCACGCCCGCAAGAAAGGTGCCGAGGGCAGCGGACAGGCCTACAAACTGCATCATCAGGGTGATACCGACGACAATCAAAAGGGCAAAAGCCACAAATATCTCGCGGATGCCGGATTGGGCAACAAAGCGAAACAGCGGCCGCATGAGATAGCGACCGGCAAGCACGATTGCTGAAACGGCGGCAAGCACGCTTAAGGTTTGCGCCCATGCAGGAAGCTCTGCGATGAGGCTGGAACTCTCGGCATTAGTGGACTGTTGAACCGCCAGCAAAGGCAGGAGCGCCAGCATGGGGATCACTGCGATGTCCTGGAACAGCAGCACCGAGAATGAAGATTGGCCGGCAAAAGTCTTGAGTTGGCCGCGCTCGTTCAGGCTTTGGATGACGATTGCGGTTGATGACATGGCAAGGATGAGGCCGGTGGCAACCGCTGCCTTCCAGTCCACGCCGATGAAATAGGCGGCGAGAGCAATTGCTGCCGAGGTGCCCATAACTTGCAATCCACCCAGACCAAGGATGGGTTTCCGCAGGGACCAGAGCTTTGACGGCTGCAGTTCGAGCCCTACCAGAAACAGCATTACGATGACGCCGAATTCGGCGAAGTGCATGACATCCTCGCCTTCGCTGCCAACAAGACCGAGAACGGCAGGCCCAATCAAGATCCCAGCAGCGAGATAGCCCAATACGGAGCCGAGGCCCAATCTTGCAGCAATTGGGGCCGCCACAACTGCGGCCGCGAGATAGACAAAGGCACCGATGAGAAAATCCGCGAGGTGCATGATTTTAGGCTTTCTGCAGGGCAAAATTGGCAGGCAGGGTATAATTCAAGGCAATGTTTTGCAGAGGTGCAAGTTTACCATCGCGCAAGCCAATGATGAGCTCACGGTAGTTTTCAATCCTTTGACTGAGATCGGCCGTAGGGATGCGGCGGCCCACGAAAATGACGAAGGGCTCAAGATAGGCCATGCCGCAGAGATATGCTGTTTGATTGAAGGGGTTGAGTAGCTCGCGGATTTCGAAACGGTTCTTGCCCTGCGGCTTGTAGAAATGTTCGGGCCCACCTGTGGAAATTGCCTGCATCATGAATTTTCCATGGAGTTTTGTGCCTTTGGCGCCATAGGCCCAGTCATGCTCAAGTACAAGGTCGAGCCATTCCTTAATAATGGCAGGTGCGGAATACCAATAGAAAGGGTGCTGCAGAACAACGAGGTCATGCGCTAACAGAAGTTCCTGTTCATGGTCAACATCGATCAGGAAATCGGGATAGGCGGCATAGATGTCATGAATTGTAACGCCTTCCAAATTCCGGACAGCACCCAGCATTTTCGCTTGGACGATGGAGTCAGACATTTTTGGATGGGCAAAAATGATGAGGATCTTCATCGCCCGAATATGGCGGGTGGTCCCGGAAATGAAAAGGGCTGGAAACTTCCGTTTCCAGCCCCGTACTCATCACGCAACAGACCTATTGGCGATATTTCTGAATCTTTGTGGTGCGAAGACCCGCCAAACCATGGCGGTCAATCGACCTTTGCCAGCCCAGATATTCCTCAACGGTCAAAACGTAGCGGTCACAGGCCTCTTCCAAACTCAACAGGCCGCCGCGTACAGCCGCTACCACTTCCGCCTTGCGGCGGATGACCCAGCGATGACTGCCGGGAGCCGGTAAATCGGTAATTGTAAGGGGGCTGCCATCGGGGCCGATGACGTAGTTAACCCGTGGACGCAACTGACCGTTCATACTGAAACTCACAAACCTAAAACGCAGGTACTCAAGAGGAACCCAAGCTAGGACAGGTCGCTTAAGAATGAGCTAAACGCTTATGAATAATTCGCAAATTCCGAGCCCCACTTGCTTCAATTCAGGACAGTTTTGGGAGCATTATTGCGTTTTGTTAGATTTACGCCCATCTAGGCGCCATGAAACTGGACTTAGCCACTCTTAACACCGTTCATGCGGCCATGGACCTTGGGGGAAACCCCGGGATACACCGGGTTGTGGTGGCCATGTCGGGGGGTGTGGACTCCTCCGTGGTTGCCGCGATGCTGAAAGTGGCGGGTTATGATGTGGTTGGCATTACCTTGCAGCTTTATGACCATGGCGAGGCGCTGCGCCGGAAGGGGGCCTGCTGCGCGGGCCAGGATATTCATGATGCCAGGCGTGTGGCGGCAGCTTTTGACATTCCGCATTATGTCCTGGATTTTGAGAGCCGCTTCAAGGATGCGGTGATCAATGATTTTGTGTCGGGTTATCTTGCTGGCGAAACGCCAATTCCGTGCGTGAAGTGTAACCAAACCGTTAAATTCGCAGATCTCCTGCAGCGGGCCAGGGAATTGAACGCGGCGGCGCTGGTGACTGGCCATTACATTGAGAGCAGGGCGCGAGGCGACGGTTCGGGCCGTCGAGATCTTTTTACGCCTGCAGATATGGCGCGCGACCAGAGCTATTTTCTGTTTGCCACAACGCAGGAGCAGATTGATTTTCTGCGCTTTCCCCTCGGTGCTTTGCCTAAAGCTGAAACGCGGCGCATTGCGGGAGAGCTCGGTCTCGTTGTGGCCGACAAGCCGGACAGCCAGGACATCTGCTTTGTGCCGCAGGGGCGTTATGCCGATGTGATTTTACGGCTGCGGCCCGATGCGGCGGAACCCGGTGATATTCTGCACATGGATGGGCGGGTGCTTGGCCGTCACGAAGGCATCATCCACTACACAGTCGGCCAGCGGCGCGGGCTTGGCATTTCGGACGCGGAACCCCTGTACGTGGTGAAGGTGGATGCTGCAAGAAAACAAGTTGTTGTCGGCCCAAAAGAAGCCTTGAAGCAAAGCGACATACGTTTGACCAATCTCAATTGGCTGGGAAAAAACGCTTTGAATGAGAAAGCCGAGCCAGTTTTTGCGAAAATCAGGTCAACGCGGCCTCCGGTTGAGGCTGCAGTGCGCAAGGGGCCGCATGGGTCCATTGTGACGATTATCGATGGCGAATATGGGGTATCACCGGGGCAGGCTTGTGTGCTTTACGACGGGCAAGGATCAGGGGCTCGCGTGTTAGGTGGTGGTTTCATTGCATCCGCTGCCTCGCTGTCACGTGCCAACTGATGACTATAAGTTCAAATCCTTCCGTCAAGCGTTCCAAACTGGTTTTCCTGAAGCAAATCCTGCGCAATCCATTTGGCATAGGGGCTGTCGTGCCAAGCAGCCAACGGCTGGCGCGCCTCATGGTTGAGAAAATTGACCCACAAACTTCCGACGTCATTGTGGAATTGGGGCCGGGAACTGGCGTGTTCACGCGTGAACTTCTTGCCCGAGGTGTTATCCCCGCCAATCTGATCCTGGTGGAGTTCAATAAGGAATTTGTAGAATTTCTAAAGCATGAATTTCCACAAGTTCGTGTTGTTGAGGGTGGGGCGCAGGATTTGCCGCAACTTTTGAAAGCGCTGGGGCAGGGCGCGGTGAGAAAGATTATTTCTGGTATTCCACTGCGCAGCATGAAGCCTTTGGACCGGCAGCTCATTGCGAAGGCTGTAGCGGCAGCGCTTGAGCCCGGTGGCGCTTTCGTGCAATTCACTTACTTCAGAGCGTCGCCCTTGCCGAAATTGGTGGCTGCTGAAGTGGGATTGGCGGGGCATTGTGTCGGTTCTGCCATGGGCAATGTGCCGCCAGCATTTGTGTGGCAGTATACCAAGCAAGCTTAGGTTCCTTGCCTTGAACTTTGGGGGACCCTATAGTTTACACCAAGGCTTCAAGGGAGACACTGCCTCGTGGCTAAGCGGATTAGCAAACCAAATATCGACCTGGAAGTGAAGAAGGGCATCGCCTGGGCGGTGCATGCCTTTACGACCTGTGGAATCATTGCCGGCTTCCTGGCGCTGGTGGCCGTGCTGAAAGGTGATGCCGTTGCCGCTTTCATGTGGCTGGGCCTGGCACTTTTGGTTGACGGCATTGATGGCTCGCTGGCGCGCAGGGCGCGGGTTCGTGAATATACACCCAATTTTGATGGCGCCTCACTTGACTATGTCATTGACTATTTCACCTATGTGGCCGTGCCGGCCGTCATGGTTTACTGGTTCAACATGGTGCCATTGGACTGGATATTTGGCGGGAGCACCTGGAGCCTCGTGGCCGCAGCCACCATCATGGCCGTGTCGTGCTACACCTTTGCCAATGTCGGCATGAAGTCCGAGGATTATTATTTCGTGGGCTTCCCGGCAATCTGGAATGTGGTGGTGCTTTATTTCTATGTCCTCGACACGGGCTGGCTGGTCAATGGTATCACCATCATCGTGCTGTCCATCCTCACTTTCGTTCCCATCAAGTTTGTGCACCCCCTGCGCGTGGCGCATTGGCGCAATATTACGATTCCGATGACAGTTTTGTGGGCCGCAATGACTTTGAGTCTGGTGATCAGCAGCAAGGACAAGGGCCCGACCGACGCGGTCTATAAAATTGAACTCTGGGTCTGGGTTGCCGCGTCTGTCTATTTTATCTGGATTTCCTTATGGCGGACCTTCGTTCAGGGCGATCCGGAGCACACGGATGACAGCCCTGACCACGCAACTTGACTTCCGTAGGCATAACTTTCTATAAGCGCCCCACTTTGGCGAGGTAGCTCAGTTGGTTAGAGCACGGGAATCATAATCCTGGGGTCGGGGGTTCAAGTCCCTCTCTCGCTACCAAAGTTTATTTGATTATATCAATATCTTGTGGCCTCTATTGCACCGAAAACTAGAACTTTAAAAGCCGGTTCGATCATTCATAATCACAGGTGAATGGTATCATTTTGGCACTCCTAGCCTTACGATAATCCTCCCGAGCAGCTGCTCGCGCATAAGTTCAACCAATCCGATTTCAACCAGTGATAGTCCCGCACCGCGACCTCGGATGCCATGGGAACCGACGTGAATGCTCCAACCAGAGAATTGCGATTTGACCCTGCCGCAAGATGACTGCCTGACAAGCAATACCGCTGCCGATCACCTTTCGCAACACTTGGAGTTTGGCTCAAACTCACGACGTTATTCTGGTTCGCAGCTGCGAACTATGCGCCTATGGAAGACAAGTCGACCTCCAGCCGGTAATTTCCCTTGTTTGAGAAAACCTGCCTGCAGTTAGATACAAGTCAGTCAAAGCGTAACTGAAGCCACACCTCTCACTCTGAACCATAGCAGAACTCATGGGTGGCATCTGATATTTTGTTGATCAACAAGACTGCTGCACTCAATCAAAATCCGGGCGTGCCCATGCCTCAGGTTGCCAAGATTGTCTTGCCGTCGGCGGAGAATAAATGAAGACGATTGAGATCAAGAGCCAAGCCAACTTTTTGGCCGGCCTTCATGCTTGCTACATTGCCCACGGCACGAACGGTTACAGCGTCGAGCCGGTCCACTGCCACGTAGGCGAAGGTGTCGGAACCAAGGCGCTCGACGACCTCAACGGTGCCGCGCAGCTGTCCCAGCTCTTCACTCACCAGAGAAATGTTTTCGGGGCGAAAGCCCACATGAGTCACCTGGGCAGGTGCAGGTCGTGGCCAAGCAATCCGGCCGGCATTTTCGATGGCGATTGCTGCCCCGTCGGCACGCGACGGCAGGACGTTCATCTTGGGCGAGCCGATAAACTGGGCCACGAAGAGATTGGCCGGGTGCTCGTAGAGCTCCATTGGGGTGCCGATCTGCTGGATATCGCCTTTGTCCAGGACAACGATCTTGTCTGCCAGGGTCATGGCTTCGACCTGATCGTGAGTCACATATATCATGGTCGCATCAAGCCGCTGGTGGAGTTTGGCGATTTCGATCCGCATTTCAACGCGGAGTGCCGCATCAAGATTGGAGAGCGGCTCGTCGAACAGGAAGGCGACTGGTTCGCGCACGATGGCACGGCCGATGGCGACGCGCTGGCGCTGTCCACCCGAAAGGGCGCGGGGTTTACGGTCCATATAGTCTCCGAGCTTCAGGATATCGGCGACGCGATCAACGCGTTCCCTGATCTCGGCCTTGGGCAGCCGCGCCACTTCGAGGCCGAAGCTCATGTTCTGGCGCACCGTTTTGGTGGGGTAGAGAGCGTAGGACTGAAACACCATGGAGAGCTGGCGTTCCGCCGGCCCTAGATTGGTTACATCAACACCATCGATCAGGATCTGGCCGCCGGTCGTATCCTCAAGCCCGGCAACGAGCCGCAGCAAGGTCGATTTGCCGCTGCCGGAAGGGCCGACGAAGATGACGAATTCGCCGTCATTGATAGTGAGGTTGACGTTGCCGATGACGTTGAATGCGCCGAACGATTTCCTGACGTCCTTGAGCGTGATGACCGCCAATTCAACCTCCTGCCAAACAATAGTGAATTGCGGTCATGCCTTGACCCCGCCCGCACCCAGGCCGCCCTGCCAGAAGCGCTGCATGATCAGGAACGCCGCGATCACCGGCAGGATGGAGACCAGCGAGCCGGCCATGACGACGGTGTACAGCAGCACGCCGCCAGTGCCCCCAACCGCCGTGGCATACCAATTGGCGAGGCCTACGGTAACCGGAAAATGCACCGGTGAATTGAGCACCACAAGCGGCAGGAAATAGTTGTTCCAGTTGGCGACGAAGGCGAGGATCAATACCGTCGTGAAGCCGGGCATCAACATCCTGAACGCCAGGTTGGAGAATATGTGGAACTCGCCCGCGCCATCGACCCGGCCCGCATCGATGATCTCGTTGGAAATTGCTTCGTCAACATAGGCGCGCATCAGGAACACACCGGTGGGGAAGACCAGTGAGGGCAGGATCACGGCCCAAGGCGTGTTGAGCAGGCCTATCTCAGACAGGAGGAGGAAAATCGGGATCACCAACGCTGTCTGCGGAATCATCACCGCACCAAGCACCAGGGCATAAAGGAATTTCTTACCGACGAAATCATACTTGGCAAAGGCATAGCCTGCGAGCGTTGCAAAAACCGCCGAACCGGCCGCCGAAACTGTGGCGTAGTAGAAGGTATTCCACAGCCAGCGCGAAAATATGCCATCCTGGATGGTGAAGAGATCGTAGAGGTTCTCCCAAAGATGGAAATCGTCGGAAAACCACAGGCCGAAGGTGTTGAATAGATCGGGGTTGGTCTTGGTCGAGGCGGTGATCACGTAGAAAAGCGGAATGAAGGTGTAGATGAAATAGACGGAGAGCACCGCCGTGAGCAGCATGCGGTTGCGGCGGAATTTACCCGAGAGATGCGATTTGCCGGCTATGCTCACTGCTTGTCTCCCCGGTTCGCGACTAGCATGAAGGCATAGGACACAACCGCCACCACGCCGCCAAGCACAAAAGAGATCGCCGCCGAATAGTTTATTTGCTGGGCAGTGAAAGCCAGAGTGTAAGCGTAAAGGTTCGGCGTGAAGTGGCTGTTGATGAGGTCCCGCGCCAGGTTGATCATCAGATAGGGTTCGGCAAAAAGTTGCAGCGTACCGATGATCGAAAAAATGATGGTGAGGATGATGGTGGGCACGATCATCGGGAGCTTGATTTTGAGTCCATAGATGAAAGCGCCGGCGCCATCCATCAGTGCTGCTTCTTCGAGGTCGGTCGGGATCGCCTGAAGTGCCGCGAAATAGATGATCATGTTGTAGCCCATATACTCCCAGACCGCGATGTTCGCGATTGATGGGAGGATTGTACTGCTCGCGAAAAAATCGGGTCTGGGCAGCGTCAGGGCGTCAGCAATTTGGGTCACCGGGCCATAGGCCGGACCGTAAAGATAACCCCAAAGCAACGTCGCAATCACCGCAGGGACGGCATAGGGCATGAAAAAACTGATGCGGAAAAAACTCTTGGCATAGACGAGACCAGAGTCGAGGATCAGAGCGAACAGCAGGGCCAGGATCAGCATCACCGGCATCTGCATGGCCCCGAACTTGACCAGCGTCAAAACCCCATCCCAGAAATTGGGGTCGGTGAAGGCCTTTGCATAATTGTCAAATCCGACAAAACGAGTGCCGCCGACCAGCGTTGTTTTATAAACGCTCAGATCGAAGGCATAGACCAGCGGAATAATCAGGAATGCGACGAAGAACAGCAGGAAAGGCGACAGAAAAATATAGGGTGCTATTCGCTTGTTGATGATCACCCTGCTTAGCGGGCGTTTGGTGATCGCAGTGTCAGTCATCTGCAAGCTCCATCCCAAGCGCAGTGTTGTCACCGCGACAGATTAGATGCACGGTGCCGCGCGGCCGACAAGATGGGCGCCCCATATTCATGTGCGGGGCGCCCGGTTTTTGAGATCAGGTTACGGTATAACCCTGGTCAGTGGCGTAGGCCGCAACGGTGGCCTGCACCCGGTCCAAGGCTTCAGACAATGTGCCCTTGCCGCCGACCGCGGCGTTCAGTTCGTCCTGGAGCTGTGAGTTCACATAGTCCTGGAACGGCGCGAATTCATAGGAAGGATCGACCTGGTTCGCGGCTTCCGCAAAAACTAGGTTGACTGCCTGGCCACCGTAGAAATCGTATTTGGTGCCCATCAGTTCCTGGTCGACGACGAGGTCCTTCACAACCGGGAAGAAGAACTGCTTCTGGTTCCAGTATCTGCTTGTTTCCGGATCGCCGCCCATGAACATGGCGAACTCGGTCGCTTCCTTGAGATGCGGCGTGGTGGTGAAAGCCCCGAAAGTCGAGCCGCCCCAGTTGGAGCTGATCTTGTCGCCCTTGTTCCACTGCGGGATGCCTGCGGCGCGCCACTTGCCGACGCTGGCCTTCATCGCCCCCGACATCACCGCCGGACCCCAGGCTGCAGTGATCCAAGTCGCATTGGTTCCGTCGTCGAACGCTGCAAACCATTCGGAAGTCCACATCGGCATGGTGTTAGTGGCCTTGGCGTCAAGCAAAGCCTGCCAATAGTCTGCCCATTTCTTGGCGATCGGATCATTGAGACTGATCTTGATGTTGGCACCGTCGACATGAAATGGCCGGGCGCCAGCTTGCCAGAGAACGGCGCCGATCCATCCGGCATCTACGCCGAAATTGCTGAGATACGAACCCGGCTTGTCCTTGGCGAGCTTCTTCGATGTTTCGGCGAAATCGGCCCAGGTCTCGGGAACGGTCAGCTTGTGCGCGTCAAAGAGGTCGGCGCGATAGAGCAGACCCATCGGGCCGGAATCCCACGGAATGGCATAGACCTTGTCGCCGTCGCTGACGGATTTCCAGGTCCAGTCGATGAACCTG
Source organism: uncultured Alphaproteobacteria bacterium (assembly GCA_963766425.1). Taxonomy (GTDB): domain Bacteria; phylum Pseudomonadota; class Alphaproteobacteria; order Rhizobiales; family Aestuariivirgaceae; genus Aestuariivirga. The sequence goes on along the minus strand of CAVYAB010000019.1, from coordinate 188,612 downwards.
TCCTTGACGGCGTTTGCACCGGCAGCACCCATATCGGCTAGAACATTCAATGCCTTGAAGCTCGAAATGGAATTGAATTCAACCTGCGCGACGTCGGGCAGACCCGTGCCCGCCGTGATCGCGTTGCGCAGTTTCACGTAATGCGGACCGCCCTGGCCGACGTTCTCGACCTTCACCTTGATATTGGGGAATTTCTCCTCGAACTTCTTGGCCATAAGGTCCGTGCCCGGCGCCCAGGCCCAACAGGTCAGGTTCACCACGTCCTGGCCAAAAGCGGGAAGCGAGCCCAGGATCGGCAGCGCCGCCCCGGCAGCTGCCGTTTTCAGAAAGTCGCGCCGACCAAGCCCAAAGGTCGTCGGCGGGGATTCAAATTTATGAGTCATTTTCGTAGTCCTCCCAGACTTGTTCATTCTCGGAAACGTCCCTTTGTCGCTTTTCGTCAGAGATTCTTGGGACATCAATTACTAAGCACAAGGAAGTGTTGGAGTAAACCGACTTGGTATTTCACTTGGGTGATTCCACCCTGGTGGAAAGGGCGCCAGGCTACGCAACCCGAACTTCCCGATCAATCACACTTGCACCAACTCGGACTCCAGGTTTAACCAGAGGACCTCTGCATTTGAGAGTGAAATTCCAAGTGCGGGCAAGGTCGACGCAATTTCTCCGGGTGAGCGTGGGCCGATGATAGCGAAGCTCGGGAAAGTCTGCGCCAGCACCCAGGCGGTGGCAATATTGTGAGTTGAAACGCCGTGTTTTTTGGCTAGTGCCTCGGCGCGGCGGCGGCGCTCTTCATTGGCAGGCGAGCCGTAACACGTTTCCGGTCCAACATCGGAGGGGAGCCGGTTGCGCAAAGTTTCGGGCAGGAAAAAACCGCGTGCCTGCGATGACCAACTGATATGCGTGACATTGTTCTCGCGCAAAAATTTCAGAGTGGCTGAGGTATTCGACGTAATGCAGCCGTCCCACACGGGCTTTTCCATCACGGCAAGAGACAGATTGTTATTGAGCATCGACATGGGCTGGAGGCCATGTTTCCCGGCGTAGGCATTGCCTTCAGTAAACCTCTTTGTCGACCAGTTTGAGCCACCGAAAATTCCGATTTTTCCGGCGCGGTGCATTTTGTTGAGGGCGTCAATAAACTCACCCACCGGCACATCAGGATTGTCACGATGCATGATGTAGATCGGTGCGTGCGCAAGGCCAAGGCGGGCAAGCGAGATATCGAGTTGGGCAGCGATGGCGCGCGGCGTGCAATAAGGTGTGTGGCCGCCTTTGACGATAACGTTGATTTCCTTTGCAACACCGCGTGCGCCGATCCATTGCCCCAGGACCACTTCGTGGTGACCGCCGCCATAGACAAAGCCCGTATCAAAACTGTTGCCGCCCGCCTCCATAAAAGCGTCCCAGACAATGGCACCGGAGCCGATGTCATTCTTGTTGTCGGCGCCGATGATCAAGCGCGACACCGGAAGCCTGAGGCCATCGATTGCCGACTTTGGAATGCTGGGAAGGCCCTTTGGAAGCGTACGCGGCAGACGGCGATTGGTTTTCGGAGTTTCGGTGAATGTGACGTAGCCCAATTCCTGCCGCCAACGATCCAGCGTCTCGGCATTGCCTATGCTGTCGGCATGGCTGAGTGCTGGCGCATCGGCCTGCATCTTGCCTTCGGCAATGTTGCGGCTTGCAAGTTCCGCTTCAAAAGCAAACAGATGGTGATGCGAGCGAATCTGCTCAATCGCGGGCTACTGCCATTGACCTTGATGTCGATGGTCGAGTCCGATGGGCCCGCATTGCGCCCCGGAACCCAGGGGTTGGTGAGTGTGATTGTTCCGGTACTGCCCTCAATGATGACAGCATTTTCCATCGCGGTCGTGACGGAGGTTGCGATCTCTGCAGTGATGCCGCCCTTGGAATGACAGAAGTCCGCGGGCCACTTCATCCACGCCTGTCGGCCCAATGATGCCGAGGCCCTTGACCGAGATTGGATTTTCAAAATCCTTTCCGTGCTGCCGCACCGGCAATGAGCCGCGAGGCCGACACCGTGTAGCAGCCGACATCCAGGATGCCGCCGCCACCGAGAGCCCGGTCAAACAGGCGCGAGGCGGGATCGCGCGTCGCGGAAAATCCAAATGTCGCCTTGATATGTCCGACAGTGCCAATTTCGCCAGCGCGGATCAACTCCACCATCCGCGCAATTTGCGGGTGGCAACGGTACATGAAGGCTTCCATGAAAAAAACGCCCTCTTGGGCGGCAACTTCTGTCATGGCGATGACTTCGGCCGCATTCATCCCCGCAGGCTTTTCACACAGTACCGCCTTGCCCTGACGCATAGCCATGATGGCAAGTTCCGCATGCCAGGGATGCGGTGTTGAAACATAGATGGCGTCGATGTCCGGGTCTGCCGCGAGTGTTTCGTAACTTGCGTAGCGCTTGCTGTCAGCGATGCCGTACTGATCGCCAAACTGCCGCAAGCGTTCAGAATTGCGGCTGGAAATCGCAAGGAGCGCACCGGACGTGGCTTCTTTCAGGCCATCGGCAAAATTATGTGCAATGCTGCCCGGACCAAGTATTCCCCATCGTGTCTGTTTCATATCTGTGCCCTACCTCGCTTGGCCATGGATCTGGCCCAGTTAATTTGCCGTTGTAGCTGAGTGCGTTCCACCGGAAAACACCTAACTTATGCAGCTGCCATTCGGATCAAAATGAAAATATCTGCGAAAAGGCAAAAGACACAACGACGCCACGAGTCTCAAGAAAATTCGTCGCCAACGCGCCTAATCAGTATGCTGGAGCATGCCCAGATCCGGCGTGGTGGAAAATACCCACAAGGGGCGCTGCGTTGTCCGCCTGCCGGACTTCGGAGCTGCGGAAATCCAAGTTCCGCTGCACAAAAACACCGTCGCCGCTGGGACTAACGTGAGTGTCGGCATCCGCCCGGAGCATTTCAATGATAGCGGTTCGGTCAGTCTCGACGTCACTATCGATCTGCTGGAACATCTGGGTGGCGAGACCTTTGCTTACGCACGGCATGGCGCAGGCGACCTGGTGATTATCGAAACGAAAAATGGAAGGAGCCTGAAATCGGGCCAGAAGCTTGAGGCGCGATTTGATCCCATCAGCGCTTTGATATTCGATGGTAGCGGCCAACGGATTTATTGACGTACAAGCCGGAGCAGGGCCTGTGCAGCGAGTTCGTCTGTGATCAGGGTGTGGCAGCCAATCCTCTTGATGGCAGCATGGATCGCGGCGGCACGGAACTCTCCGCCGGTTGCCAGAACAATGTGGCCCGCAGCGTGGAGTGTATCAAGGTCAATTGACATAACGCGATTGTTCAGAGGATGTGGAACCAGCCGACCTTCAGCGTCGAGGAAATTACACATGACATCACCGACACAGCCCAGGTCCACCAGTTCGCGGTGTTCGCGCGCGGTGATCAGGTGGCGAACCAGCGAGGTGGAGTTCTGATTGATGTCTCCCGCGCTGACCACAGCCAGATCCATTTTCTGGGCCATCCGGTAAAGTGGCTCCAGACCGCATTCCTGAATCAGTGTCCGCTTTGTCTCCGCGGAGTTCACCACAAGCGGAGCCGGGAACAGGAAACACTCTGCGTTGAGGGCAGCTGCGATCCGCCAAGCGAACTCAACAGGGTTGGCGAACCGCGTCTCAACCGCCCCACCCAACAACGACATGACTTTCACGCCGGAATGCCGAGACGGGTGAAAGCTTGCCAGCGAAGCGGTCAGCGTGCGGCCCCAGCCCACGCCGATTGTCATGTTGTCAGTGATTGTTTCCGACAGAAACTTGCCCAGCGCCAATCCGACGGATCGCGCAGCCTGCTCGAAGTCCTGGGAAGCCGGCACGACAATGACTTCGTCGAGGTGCAGTTCCTTCTCGATCTCCAACGCCAATTCAACAAGTTCGCCTTCGCCTTCTTCGATCCAGATGCGGACTTCGCCGCGTTTTTTTGCGTCTTCCAGGAGCCGGATCGTCGTGCTGCGCCCAATGCCAAGCTTTTCCGCAACCTCGTTTTGAGTGAGTCCATGACCATGATAAAGCCACGCGGCACGCAATCGCAGCGATGTATCATCCGCAAAGGCCGATTGTGTTCCGCGCCTGAGCTTCGCCATTCTTAACCCTCCTTTACGCGACTGTAGCGATTTCCTTCGCTCTTGAGCAATGCAACGATTGCTGTGTTGACGGTATTGACCTGTTCAATGTGCGGAAGGTGCCCGGCGTCTCCGACCAGAGTTGGAGTGGCGCCGATTGCACGGATGCGCTCCTCCGAGGCCCTGTTTATGGCGTCGCTTGATCCCCAGATCACAAGTTTGGGGATATTGCGGGATATGCCAGGGAGCAGGGCAGGCATATCATGGTTTTCCCAGCCTTTGACGACTGCGGCGAGATTTGACAAGGCGTCCCGAATTCCAGTTCTGTTCAGATGATCGAGAAGCCGTTTTGCCAGCAATTTGTTGACGAGCTGCTTGCGAACAAACAGCTGCTGCAAGAGCCGCAGGCTTTCCTCAACGCCTTGAACATTCACGAGGCTTTGCAGAAACTGTCCATCAACGCCGTGCCCAAGGCCCATAGGCGCAATAAGCGCAAGTGACTTGACGGCTTTAGAGTGCCTCGCCGCAACGGCAAGCGCAATCGCGCCGCCTAAAGAGTGGCCGACGAAATGTGCTGACGAGATGCCCACCTTGTGCATGCCATCGACGAAGATGTCTGCGTTTGCCGACAACGATTTTTCAATAAAGACGGACTTGCATTCACCGTGAGCTGGTAGGTCCACGGCATGTATGCGGGCGACTGGCAGCAGAGCGGGAATATTCGCGGCCCAGGAAAGGCTATCGGAGCCGAACCCATGAATCAAAATGCAATCGGGGCCTTCGCCACCAAGTGTCTTGAAGAGTGGGCCAGAACCATCAATCATGATGTTATGATCGCCAGTGTTGCTCCCACACTCGCCAGTTCATCGGCCTCGACAAGAATTTTGGTGAGCGTTCCCGATGCAGGTGCTTCAACTTCAAGCGTCACCTTGGGTGTTGTCACGGTCAGAAGAGCCTCGCCGGCAACGACCTTGCCACCCACAGCCTTCATCCAGCCATCAACCAGCGCTTCTTCGATCTCGTTTCCGAGTTGTGGCATCACCACTGCTGTTTCCATTTCAAAGTCCTTTCAAAGATTGCGCGCGCTATCACAGGGCAAGCCGCGCCAGTTCCAGATCGTCCCAATTGCGAAATCCGCGATGGTTGCTGTTGCGTTCAGGAAACAGATCTGATGTCACAACGTGGATGATATCGTCGGCTTGCGGAAAGTACGTGGATTCCATGTCTGCGCCGGGAACAATCCAGTTTGGCGATCCCAGGACACGGGGAGGCGCTTTCAAACTCGAAAACACAAACCGCGTGACATTGGCGGCAATTGTATTTGCGAAGCTGCCGCGTTCCGAAGCCTCGGACACAAGCAGCAGGCGCCCCGTTTTCCGGACCGACTTGAGCAACACATCATAGTTGAACGGCACGAGTGAGCGCGCATCAACGATTTCAGCCGAAATGCCGTAGTTCTCTTGTAGAGATTCTGCCGCTGCCAAAGCGGGATAAAGGGATGGGCCAATTGTCAGAACGGTGACCTCGTCGCCTGCCCGTTTGATGTCCGGCTCGCCCATGGCAATGCGGTAATAATCTTGAGGCACGCCATTTTGGTTGAGGGTTTCGACGGTGTCATAGAGGCGCTGGCTCTCGAAGAACACCACGGGGTCGTTGCTCGACAAGGCAGACGCTAAAAGCCCCTTCGCATCAAAGGGGGTGGCGGGATACAGCACCTTCAATCCCGGAACATGTGCGATGATGGACGTCCAGTCTTGTGAATGCTGGGCACCATATTTGCTGCCAACGGACAAGCGCAGAACCACCGGGAGCTTGAGAATGCCAGCGGACATGGATTGCCATTTCGCCATCTGATTGAACACTTCGTCCCCGGCGCGGCCAATGAAATCCCCATACATCAGTTCGACGAGGCTGCGGCCACCTTCCATGGCATGGCCCACGGCAGTTGCGACAATCGCTGCCTCCGAGATCGGAGAGTTGAACAGGCGATCATAGGGAATAATGTCTGACAGGCCGCGGTAGACACCGAACGCACCACCCCATTCACGGCATTCTTCGCCATAGGCAATTAGTCGCTGATCATGGGTCATGTGATGGAGAACGGCTTCGAACAATGCATCACGCATTGTGATGGCACGCATGGCTGACATTTTCTCGCCGGTTTCGTTCAATCCGCGGCGCGATTTTTTGGCATCCTGGCGCACGCGTGCCGAAGATTCCGGGTCTGCCAATAGTTTTGCCTTGCTTGAAGGCAATTCGATAGTTTCGTGGGAGAACATGAGCTTTCCAATCAGTGTGGGGTCTGCCGCAATATTGACGGCGGGTGCTGCCGAGGGGTCAACCGCGGCCCGCGTAACAGCAGTGATGGTTGCCCTGATGCTTGACTTCAGCTCTTCAAGGCTCGTGTCATCCAGTACACCGGCTTCGATCAGGCCTGATGCGTATGAAGAAATGGGATCATGGCTTTCCCAAGCTGAAATCTCTTCTTTCGTCCGATAGGCATTGGCATCGGTCGTGGAGTGACCAGTAGACCTGTAGCATTCAATATCCAGGAGTGCCGGGCCTTTGCCCATTAACAACAGTTCTCTCTTGCGCTTCACTGCTTCAGCAACAGCCAGAGGATTTGTTCCATCGACAGTTTCCGCATGCATGGCCTCAGGGTTTATGGCAGCGCCGATGCGTGAGAGGCGGTCCCAACCCATGGTTTCGCCGATCGTTTGTCCACCCATGGCATAGAAATTGTTGTTGAAGCAAAACAGCACGGGAAGGCCGCCCTTGATGGAATTGTCCCATAGGGTGTTGAACTGGGCCATCGCGGCAAAGTTCATGGCTTCGAACACCGGGCCGCAACCCGTCGAGCCATCGCCACTCAGTGCCACGGAAATGTTTTTGCTTCCTGCGAGTTTCATGCGCAGCGCCGCACCTGTCGCGATGCCGGCGGACGCTCCCACAATGGCGTTATTGGGGTAGGCACCAAAGGGCGTGAAGAACGCATGCATGGACCCGCCCATCCCGCCATTGAAGCCATTTGCCTTCATGAAGATTTCGGCAAGCAAACCAAACAACAGAAAGTTCTCTGCCAGACCAACACTGCTCGAAGATGGCAATACCCGTTGCACGGTGCGCAACAGATCGCCCTTTTGGTGTATTTCCATGATGTGGAGGAGATCTTTCTCAGCCAAATTTGAGATGGCGGAAAGGCCCTTTGCGATGAACTCGCCATGGCTGCGGTGGCTGCCAAAGATGTGGTCGCCCGGTGCAAGGGCAAGCCCCACGCCGACAGCAGCACCTTCCTGCCCAATGGAGAGGTGGGCGGGTCCCTTGTAGGTATAGCTTATGCCCTCATAGTTGCCCTTCGCCTTGAACGAGCCGAGCATCATTTCGAACTCCCGGATGATCAGCATGTGGCGCAGGATATTCAGGAGAGCCGCATCACCCCGGATGCTTCTTTCTTCGGACAAGCTGGTTCCATAATGGTGGATTGGAATTGTCGGGAAAGTCAGTTCCCCCCGGCGTCGCTGGTTTTGGGGGTCGACACTAATCGATTTGGGCATCTTGTTTGCTTTCGAATGTTTGTTGTTTGAGATTGGGCGTAATATAATACTTTTGTGTTTTAGGAAACATAAAAGTCCATCGCTGCATTGTTGGCGAATTCATTTTTTCCGGAAAAACCGAATATTTGCATGGCTGGCCCAAGAGGCGCAGAATCCCCGGACACGCCAATGATTTGAGGGATTTGATCACGATGGCAAAACCAGTAGCTGAGCGGAAAATTGCGGCAGCGGGCAGTCACGAGACTGAATATCAGGTCATTCACCAGCAGCGCATGGCGGTGATCCGCTCCTATAATTTGTGGTATGCCTTCGGCCACGTCATCGCGCATTCCTATTTCTGGCTTCTGCTCAATCTCAGTCTTACGCTCTCAAGCCAGCCCCTGATGATTGCCACGGCGCTCACCGCCTCGCTGATGATCTGGTTTGCCTACCGGGTCGTGCTCATCATTGATCGCGGCGTGATTGGCCTCTATCCGCGCATCATCTTTCTTGAGCTCACCATGGGATATGATTTCTACCGGGATTACCTGCGCCGCAGGCACCGGGGCGACACGGAACGCTCGTTCATCGAAAGATGCGAGGGCATTCGTGCTGCTACGGAGACCGAACTCTGGGATCAGGTTTATAGTCTGTTCAATGAAAAGGATTTTCCGGCGGACCGGCGCATTACCGCCCATTTCAAGACGGCCGCCTACCTTTCGATTGGATTGTTCTGGGTCATCATCGCGATGATCGTTGTGCCAGATTATTTCCCCTGGAGGTAAAGGCGAGCGGGTTCCAGAGATGAAACGCAAATTCCTGCATATCCTGTTTGCCGCAGCGCTCGCCCTGACTTTGAATGTGCATTTTGTCATGGCGGACACGCAGGTCAATTCGCTGGCGCCCCTTGTCGAAAAGACCGCGCCCGCGGTGGTGAATATTTATGCGCAGAAACTGCTCAAGAGCCGCTCAGCTGCGCGTTTGCTCGATGGGTCAGGGTTCTGGCGGCTGTTCAGGGACTCGTTGCTTTTTGGTTATGGCAAAGACCGGATTGAGAATTCGCTAGGTTCAGGCGTTATAGTTGCCTCCGAAGGCGTGGTCGTTACAAACAACCACGTCGTTGAGAATGCGGATGATATCGCCGTTGCCCTGATCGACGGGCGAGTGTTTCAGGCAGAGAAGCTGCTCACCGACAAACGGACTGACATCGCGGTTCTGCGCATCAACGGGAGTGGGCAAAACCTGCCATTCATCGCATTCGGCGATTCTGACCGGATCAGGGTAGGCGATCAGGTGATCGCAATTGGTAATCCTTTCGGCCTTGGTCAAACGGTTACCAGTGGCATTGTCTCAGGTCTCGCGCGGACCAGTGTGGGCGTTACGGATTTTCGTTTCTTCATTCAAACTGATGCCGCCATCAATCCGGGCAATTCTGGTGGAGCGCCAGATTAATATGGAAGGGCAACTGGTTGGGATCAATACCTCGCTTTTTTCGACGTCTGGCGGTTCGCAAGGGCTGGGTTTTGCCATTCCCAGCAACATGGTGAGGATCAATTGTCGATAGCGTCGTCCAGCGAAAACCTCTCATCAGACCGTGGATTGGGTTTTCGGGCCGAAGCGTTCCACCACAGTATGCGAGATTGCTTGGGCTACCTCCAGGCAAGGGCGTGATCATAACTGGAACTTACAAAGGTGGTCCTGCTGAAGCGGCGGGCATTGGGATTGGCGACGTTGTTGTTTCTCTTGATGGCTTTCCGGTGAATGAGTTTCAGGCTCTGCGTTACCGGATTGCGACGCGGACGGCTGGGAGCAGCGTGAACTTGATTGTGTATCAGCAGGGCAAGTTCGTGAGTGTTTCGGTCGGGCTGGTCGCACCGCCCGATGTGCCTGCGGCAAACAGGACATGGGCACCGAGTACAAGTCCGCTGCGGGGTGCGAGGGTTGCCAGCCTGTCTCCCGCATTGGCGGAAGAACTTGGACTGGACAGCGGGCTTTCGGGCGTTGTCGTTCTTGCGGCAGGGGTCGGCTCCGGGGCCAGTCGCCTGGGGATTAATGCAGGCGATATCATTCGCGCGATAAATGATCGCGAAGTCCTCTCGGTTGATGATGCGCTTGGTTTTTATATTGCTCCTTTCAAACCCTGGAGCATGACTCTGACCCGGGCAGGGCAGGAGATTAAGCTTCCGCCGAAATAACAGGGTATGCGATTTTCAAACTGAATTGTCAGACAATTAAGAATATTTGACTTGACAAGACCGCCCAGTGGCATATTTTGCGTTGAGAAAAGCTTTTTTCTAAGCAATTCTTGACCTTTTCGTTGAAGCGGGGGCGCCGCTTTAGCGGAAGGGATCGGTTGCCGAATGCGCAGCGGCAGCCGCAAAAACAAAAATGAAGCGCAATCTTTCAGGGAGGAATTCATGAACTTAAAACAAATGTTGAAGGGGCTTGCCGTTGGACTATCGGCTTTGTACCTTTTGGGCGCATCGGTGCCTGCCTGGGCGGCAGACCTGCAGATGTGGGAACGCAGTGGCGGCAACAAGGGCATTGTCGATGCGCTGGTCGCCCGCTGGAATGAGCAAAATCCCGACCGCAAGATTGTTCTTACCTACATCCCGCATTCGGAAATGGTGCCAAAGCTGGCCCAAGCGATCGCCAGCGGTGAAGTTCCGGACTTGATGGGACTTGATCTCATCTATGGCCCGCAATTTGAAAAAGCAGGCCAGCTTGTGGATATCACCGACAAGGTTTCCGGTTGGCCGGAACTCAAGACGGCTAGCCCCGGGCACATGAAAGTGTCGACCTATGAAGGCAAGATTTATGGCGTGCCGCTTTATGCGGACGTGTCGGTTCTGTTCTGGAACAAGGACCTGTTCAAGAAGGCAGGGCTTGATCCTGAGAAACCGCCGACAAGCCTGGCCGAGATATCAGAATATGCCACGAAAATCACGGCACTCGGAGACGGCATTCATGGCTACTATCTGCCGGGTTCCTGCGCAGGCTGCAACATCTTCACTGTTGGCCCGTTGATCTGGGCGAGCGGTGGAAAGATAGAGCCTTCGGGACCTGGCGATGAGCCACTGGTTGGCGACGGCGTCAAGGAAGTGCTGTCCTGGGCCCGCCAGATGATCAAGGACGGCAATGTTGCAGAGGCCAACCGGGCGGAAAATGGCGAAACATTCCATCTCCAGTTTGGTTCCGGCAAGCTTGGCATGATGGGAACCGGGAACTTCAATATTTCACTGGTCAAGGATCAGAACCCAACCATGAATTACGGGATCACTTTGCTTCCGGGAGTTAAGCCGGGGCAGGTTTCCTCCTTCGCGGGCGGCGACATTGTCACCATACCCAATGGCAGCAAACGGGTTGATGATGCTGTTGATTTCATGAAGTGGCTGTTGTCGGATGACACGCAATTGGAAGGCTATGCCAAGAATCTTGACCTGACGACGCGTGGCGACATGGCGGACAACAAGTACTTCAAGGAAACACCGGCTGTTCTCGATGCCGCCAAGGCGCTGGATGTGGCCAACACGCCCTATACCTTGAAGTTCTTTGAGCTGATCAATTCCCCGCAGGGGCCATGGTTGCAAATGCTGCAGCGGGCCTATTACGAGGACACAGATATTGATACGGTCATTGCCGATGGCAAGAAAGCGATGCGGGCAATCTCTGACGAATGATCCTCCGTCATTGACTGCATAAAAGCCGGGCGGCGTTATTGCGCCGCCCGGTGCATCTGAAACATATCTCCGGAACGCCCTCTCATGCGCAATACCCGAAGCAGGAAGATTACAGGTTTTCTTTTACTGACCCCGGCTTTGGGCTTTGTGTTGGCTTTCACGGCCTATCCGTTCCTGCACATGATGTGGATGTCGCTGCATAGTTGGTCGATCATTGAACCAAAGAAGTACGTGGGGTTCAGAAACTTTGTGAGGATTTTTGACGACGGGCAGTTCTGGGTTTCGCTGGGCTTCACGCTGAAATACACCCTGTGGATTACGCCGATCCTGATGGTTCTGGGCTTCCTGATTGCGTTGCTCACGGCCGACAATACGCCGATCAAACGGTTTACGCGCGGCGTGGTGTTCGTTCCCGTGGTCATCGGGCTAGGCGTTTCAAGCCTGCTCTGGTACTGGCTGTTCAGCTATGACTTCGGCCTTATCAACCGGGCGCTTCTGGATGTAGGGCTCATCGCCAAGCCTATCGTCTGGTTCGGGGTTAGTGCCGAACTCGTCATGTGGGCAGTTATCGTCTCGGTCGTGTGGAAGGTCGTGGGCTTTGGCATGTTGCTGTTCGTGGCCGCAATCCAGTCCATTCCGCAGGATATCAATGACGCAGCCAAGGTGGATGGGGCGCACTATTGGATGCGGGTACGGAAGATCACGCTGCCCATGACTTTGAAGACAATCCTGCTTGTGACACTGGTCAGTATCATCGGCTCGCTGTTGGCCTTTGACCAGTTTTACATCATGACGGCGGGCCAGCCCCATAATGCGACAGCGACATCGGTTTTTTGGGTCTATCTCAATTCATTTCCCTATCTCAAGCTGGGCTATGGCTCCGCACTCTCGTTCATTCTCGCGCTGATTGTGCTGGCCTGCACCATTGTCCAGATGATGCTGACACGGCGGAGTTACGGATGATTGCCGTGCAACAAAGTCTGCGCGTGCCTGGGTCTGCGAAAATCGCGCAACGGCGGACGGGCTATCTTATCGCCGCGATTTGCGTGGCCCTGTGCACCATCATGATCATGCCGCTGGCCCTTACAATACTGGCCTCACTCAAAACCACACTGGAGGCTGCTGCCTTGCCGCCGACCTATGTTCCCCATGAATTGAGTTACGACAGCTATGTGAAGCTGTGGAACTATCAGGCGGGACTTCTCACTTACGTGGCCAACAGCGGCATTACCGCCTGCCTCACCATCCTGTTCTGTCTCGCCCTTACGATCCCTGCAGGCTATGCGCTGGCGCGGTTTCCGGTTCCGGGAAAGGAAGTCATTTTTGTTATCCTTCTGCTAGCGCTCATCATTCCTTATCAGGCGCTGCTCACCCCAATTTTCTTCATGTTTATCCAATTGAAACTGACGAACTCGCTGGTGGGACTGGCCATTGTGCATACGGCGATCCAGTTGCCGTTCAGTGTTTACATCATGCGCAATGCCTTTGAATCCGTGCCTGGCGAACTTGACGAGGCGGCAACAGTTGACGGGTGCTCGAGCTGGCAATCTCTTCTGTTCGTTTATATTCCATCGATCCGACCCGCCATCGTTACTGTTTCGCTGTTTGCGTTTATCACCTCATGGAACGAGTTCCTCGGCGCGCTGGTGATGATGAGCCGGGGATCGGCATTCACCCTGCCGATCGTTCTGGCGGCGGCACGCACTGAAACCAGTCTCGGCGGCACCGATTGGGGATTGCTGCAGGCAGGCATTACAATTTCCATTGTGCCCTGCGTGCTGTTTTACCTGCTCCTGCAAAAATACTATGTTTCTGGCCTGTTGAGCGGGGCTGTGAAGTGATGGATGAGAAAAACATCAAGGCGAGGCCAGGACTTTCGCGACCCACCATTCGCGATGTGGCGCGCCTTGCCGGTGTGAGCTTGGGAACGGCTTCCAAGGCGCTCAGCGGCCAGGGGCGCATGCGACCGGAAACGCGGCGAAATGTGGAGCAGGTGGCAAAGGATATCGGCTTCCACCCCAATGATCTGGCGCAGAGCCTGCACCGCAACCGGAGCTATACGGTTGGCATAATTTCGAATGACAATTTTGGCCGTTTTACCTTTCCGATTGTTGAGGCTTTGGAAGAGCAACTCGCAAACGAGCGCTTTGCCGTTTTCATGTCAAATGCCACGGACGATCCGGAACGCGAGCGCGCTCATATTGCGGCACTCATGGCAAAGCGCGTGGACGGCTTCGTCGTAACGGCAAGGCGGGCAGATCGCAGGCCAAAGCTCCAGATTCCAGCAAACGGCCCACCGGTCATCTATGTGTTCTCACGTGCTGATGATGAGGATGCCCTTTGCCTTTTGCCCGATGATGAAGGGGGTGCAAGGCTTGGCGTAGACCATCTGGTCCGTTTGGGCCGCAAGCGTATTGCGCATGTCACCGGGCCCGAGCACTTCGAGGCGGTGCGGCTGCGGCGCGATGGCTGGCAAAAGTCGCTGCGTGCAGCAGGTATTGAAGGCAGTTATCTGTCGGGCGTCTGGTCTGAACAGTGGGGCAGGGAGTCGGTTTCAAGACTTTTTGCCGACAAGCGAACAGCACCCGATGCAGTATTCTGCGGCAACGACCAGATTGCGCGGGGCGTTATCGATGCCTTGCGTGAGCGTTCAATTTATGTGCCGTCCGATGTCTCGGTTGTGGGCTTCGACAATTGGGAAGTGATGGCCGAAGCGGCACGGCCGCCGCTTACGACCATTGACATGAATCTCGAGGAAATGGGCCGGGAAACTGGTCGACTGCTGATGGAGCTGATCGGCGGGAAACATTTGCATGGCACGCGGCGGCTGCCCTGCAGCCTGGTCATTCGGGATTCCTGTGGTGCCAAGCGCGCCACCAGAAATTGATTGAAAGGAAGATATTTTGAGTAAGCTCAATCCTGTCGATTTCACCGCCGTAACCCTCGAAGGGCGGTTCTGGCCTGAACGCCTGGAAACCGTGTTGGCGAAAACCATTCCCAGCCAGTTTGAAGAAATGGTGAAGCACAACATCATTGAATCGCTTGATCTGCCCAAGCCCGTGCCACCACTCACATATCCCCGCAACCACCACAATTTCACAACCCAGGTTTTCTGGGACTCGGATGTGGGCAAATGGATCGAGGCGGCGAGCTATGCCCTTTCTCACCGGCGCGACAAGGACATTGAAGACAAGATCGATATGGTGGTTGAGAAGCTTGCTTTGGCCCAGTTGGATGATGGTTATCTCAATTGCTGGTACTTGGGACGCGAGCCGGAAAAGCGCTGGACTAATTTGCGCGACAATCATGAGCTTTATTGCGCTGGCCACATGCTGGAAGGTGCGATTGCCTATTTCCAGACCACGGGGCGGCGCAAGCTTTTGGATATTATGCTGCGTTACGTTGATCACATGATTTCCAAATTTGGCCGAGGTGAAGGCCAGACGCACGGCTACTGCGGGCATCAGGAAATCGAGCTTGCCTTGTTGAAGCTCTATGCCGTCACGGACGAAAAGAAGCATCTTGATCTGGCGCGTTATTTTATCGATGAACGCGGCGCCCTTCCCCATTATTTTGACAAGGAGGCGCTTGCGCGGGGCGACGACCCCAAAAAGTACTGGGCGAAAACCTATGAATACAACCAGTCGCACAAGCCGGTGCGCGAGCAGGATGAGGTCGTGGGCCACGCGGTTCGCGCCATGTATATGTATGCGGCCATGGCGGATATTGCCGCTGAAACCGGTGATGCCGCGCTGAAATCCGCATGCGAGAAGCTGTGGCATGATGTGACCGAAAAACGCATGTATGTGACGGCTGGGCTTGGTCCATCGGCCACGAATGAGGGCTTCACGTCGCCCTATGACTTGCCCAATGAAACGGCCTATGCGGAAACCTGCGCGTCGGTCGCCTTGATATTCTGGGCCAAGCGCATGCTTGATCTGGATTGTGACAGCACCTATGCCGACATTCTGGAGCTTTCGCTGTTCAATGGAACGCTATCTGGCCTGTCGCGCGATGGCGTACATTATTTTTATGCTAACCCGCTGGAAAGTGACGGTAATCACCAGCGCTGGACTTGGCATCCCTGTCCGTGCTGCACAATGAATGTGTCGCGTCTTGTGGCATCAGTCGGAAATTATTTCTATTCGCACAACAGCGATACCATCGCCGTCCATCTCTATGGCAGCAACACGGCATCAATTAAACTTGACGGCACGAATGCCACGCTGAAGCAGATGGCGGATTATCCGTGGTCGGGAAAGATCAGCCTCGAAGTCAATCCAGAAATCAAAAGTGAGTTCACCTTGAAACTGCGCGTGCCAGGTTGGGCAAAGGAAGCGAAGTTCAAGATCAACGGCAAGAGCTTTGATCATCGTGCGGTGATGGAGCGAGGCTATGCCGCGATCCGGCGCCCATGGAAAAAGGGTGACATCGTGACGGTTGATTTCCCGATGCCGGTCGAGCGGATTTACGCCCACCCCCGTGTGCGGCAGGATGTGGGGCGCGTTGCATTGAAGCGCGGGCCATTGGTCTACTGCGTGGAAGGTGCGGATAATCCAGGTATTGATCTCAGTATGGTGAAGCTGGTGACCGACAGACCAATCAAGGCACTACTTGATGAAAGCCTGTTTGGTGGCACTGTGCGCCTATGGGCGCCTGGGTACGTGTCAGATTCCGCAGAATGGATGGGGAAACTTTACAAATCAGACCCAAAGCCTGCGAAGAAAACAACGCTCACGGCCTTGCCCTATTATCTCTGGTGCAACAGGGGCTCCAACCGCATGCTTGTCTGGGTTCCCGAAACCGGAAAGACACTCAAGAATTAAAGGAACTGCAAAATAATGTCGAAAGTCCGCCTTTCCGGAATTGGCAAGAAATTTGGCACGGTCGAGGTTATCCGCGATCTCAATCTTGAAGTTGGCGAAGGGGAATTCTGCGCCCTGCTGGGGCCTTCGGGTTGCGGCAAGTCCACGCTGCTCAGGATGATTGCCGGGCTCGAGGATGTGACCGAGGGAAAGATTTATTTCGATGATGAGGATGTGACCGAGGAGCTTCCAACCGAGCGCGGCATCGCCATGGTGTTCCAGTCCTATGCGCTCTATCCGCATATGACGGTAGAGCAGAACATCGGTTTTGCACTGCGTGTTGCAAGGGCACCAAAGCAAGAAGCTGCCACGAGAATTGCCAAGGTTGCCAATCTGCTGGGGCTTTCTGACTTGATGCATCGCAAGCCGGCACAACTGTCAGGCGGCCAGCGGCAACGTGTTGCCATCGGACGCGCCCTAGTGCGGGAACCCAAGGTTTTTCTCTTTGACGAGCCGCTTTCAAATCTTGATGCGCTTCTGCGTCTGCAAATGCGTGTTGAAATTGCCAAGCTTCACAAACAGCTGGATGTCACGATGATTTATGTGACCCATGACCAGGTGGAAGCCATGACGCTTGCCGACCGGATCGTGGTGCTGGACAAGGGCGTTGTGTCCCAGATCGGCCGACCGCTGGACCTCTATCACCGCCCTGACAATAAGTTTGTCGCCTCATTTATTGGCGCGCCGACCATGAATTTTGTGCCAGCCCGCGTGGTAAGAGTGAACGGGCCTGGGGCAACATTTGCCATCGAAGATGCGGGCAACGTTGTTTGCCGCTTGCGCCATGATGGCGCGCAGCAACCATCAGGATCTGTCGAACTGGGTGTGAGGCCGGAGCATGTTGCGCTTATCGACCCGAACGGCAAAGGCGCCAACCTCAAGGGAAGCGTGTTGTTGGTGGAAAGGCTGGGTAATTCCACCATTGTGCATATCGAGACGGCGGTCGGACCGATTGTGCTTCAGGATGGCGAGAATGAGGACCTTTCTTTTGGCGATAAAGTGGGCCTGCATTTTGATCGCGAGCGCATTCATGTTTTCGGCGCTGACGGGCGGGTTATTTAGGGCTCGACAGATGGCAGCCCGGCACATGCTTGCCTGCGAGATATTCGTTGATGAGTTGCTTAAAGCGCGTCGGCCCGAAACTTGGGAAGTGGCCGCCGTGGACGACTGATACGGGCAAATCGCGGAGATTGCCCATCGTCGTCACATAGTCTTCGGTGTTTGAATGATAGGCATCATCGATGAGCGGGCCGTCATAGACGATGTCGCCTGACAGGAGAATGCCGCTGGCCCTTTCGAACAGGCTTATGCCACCGGGTGAATGTCCCGGTGTATGGATGACTTCAAAGTACCGGTTCCCGAGATCAATCACGTCACCATGTTCCAGTAAACGCCGCGCGGGAGCAGGTTGTACCTGATAGCTTAAAGCGTTCCAACCCACCGGCAGGCGGTCGAACATGTCGTCGGTGGCGTAGCGGTCAGCGAGCGTCCAATCGTTGCGCGGATCCGCGAGAATTGAAGCCTCGGCGTGATGGACGCAACGGTCTGGAAATTCATGGTGGCAACCGATGTGATCGAAGTGGGTGTGGCTTGCCACGCAGATCAGGGGGCGTTCACTCACTAGCCGCACATGCTCACGCAAACTGAAATGGCCAAGGCCCGTATCGAAGAGAAGGTCACGGTCACGGCCTCGGACATGCCACATGTTGCAGCGGAAAAAGGGTTTGATCCAGGGCTCGTGGATGAGCGTCATATCATCGGCCATGCGGATGGTTTCATACCAATCACGGGCTCCGACGGGCGTCATGGCTATTTCGCCAGCATGATCAGGTCTTCGATATGGCAGCAGGGGGTTACGGTATCGCCGATTGCCACCTCCAACTCCACCGGTATTTTGGCAATGAAGGTCGGCCCCGACTTCACGGTGGAGCTGGCGAGCACTCGCTTAAAGCTTCCCTGGAACACTACAGCGGTAACGAGGGCATTGCCAAAGGTGATGCTGCGCGAGTCGCGGATGAGCAGCATGTGTTCAGGGCGGATCGCCAGTGTTACCTGGGCGCCGTCTTCGGCATTCGCAATGATGGGGAACGACCCGAAAGCGGTTTTCACAGAAATCGCATTGCCTTTGGCTTTCGACACTTCGCCGGGAATGAGCGTGCTTTCGCCCATGAAGGTTGCGCTGAAACGGGTGGCGGGCTGGGCATAGACCCGTTCAGGTGTTCCCTCATCTTCAATGCGCCCGTGGTTCATGACCACGCAATGGTCGGCCAACGCCATAGCTTCTTCCTGGTCGTGGGTGACATGGACGAAGGCGGTGCCCACCTGTTTTTGTATGGTTTTCAACTCATCCTGCATCTGGCGGCGGAGCTTGAGATCAAGGGCTCCCAGCGGTTCATCAAGCAGCAGCACGGCGGGCTTGATGACGAGGGCGCGGGCGAGGGCCACGCGTTGCCGCTGGCCGCCGGAAAGCTGGTGAGGCTTCTTGTTGAAGGCTTCCGCCAAGCCGACGATTACCAAGGCTTCATGGGCCAGGCGGTCGCGTTCACTTTTGACAACACCCCTCATGCGCAGGCCAAAGCCAACATTCTTGCCCACACTCATGTGGGGAAACAGGGCATAGTCCTGAAACACTGTGGTGGTTGGGCGCCTTGCGGGCGCAATCGTCGTGCAGTTGACGCCGCGGATGAGCACGCTGCCTTTTCTGGGGACGAGAAATCCGCCGAGGATTGAAAGCAGCGTGGTCTTGCCTGAGCCCGATGGACCGAGCAGCACCGTGTAGCTGCCTGGCTTGATGGTGAGCGAGACGTCATTAAGCACGCTCACCCGGCCAAAACTGTGTGAGATGTTCTTCATCTCGACGAGGGCTTCGGTCATGCGGGTCTCCGGCGTAGCAGGATGAGTTCGAGGATGATGGCAAGCACCACGGAGACGCCGAAAACCAGGGAGCCCACGGCATTGGTCTTTGGATTGAGGCCGGAGCGCAGCAGGTTCCAGATTTCAACGGGAAGGGTTGTGTCGAAGCGGGTGAGGAGGAAGGAGATGACGAATTCATCCCACGAGAAGGTCATGGAGAGGAAAAGGCTGGCAAAGATTGCGGGCCACATGATGGGGAGGGTAATTATCCACAGAACTTGCCATTCCTTGGCGCCAAGGTCCCTTGCGGCGCGCTCAATGTTGATTTGATGGTCCCCCATCTGGCTGTAGATGATGGCAAAGCACAGGGGAAGGTTGATCACCACATGGCCGATCCCTGCGGTAAGCAGGGATTTTGGCAGGCCAGCCACGTTGAAGACGACGAGAAGGCCCATGCCAATGATGAGATAACTGACGGTGAGTGGCAAAGTGATGAGGCCACGCATGGCGGCCGAGCCTGGAAGCGCGAAGCGGGCAAAGCCCCAGGCGCTCAAAAATCCAAGTGCGGCTGCTATTGCAGAGGAGACTCCTGCCACGACAAGCGAGTTCAGCAAGGCCGAGGTGAGTCGTGGATCATTCAACACCGCCTCATACCAGCGGAACGACGGGCCGGTGAAAGGCGGGATGGGGAAGGCGGTGGATTGCAGTGAGAACACGACCAGCACAACAACCGGCAGGAATATGAAACCGTAGATCGCCAAGGCGTAGCCCGCTGAAAGCAGTTTTATGAATCCCCGCATGGTGTCAGGTCCGCTCGATCTTCAGCCAGCGGGCGCAGGCGATGTACGCAATCGTTACCACGGCCATGAGTATGAGGGCGAGGGCGGAGGCGAGCGGAAAATCGCCACGACGGCCGATCTGCATCATAATCAGTTGCGGCATGAGAAGTTCGTTGTTCCCACCCAGGATCTGCGGCGTGATGTAATCGCCAATGGCCAGAACGAAGGTGAGAAAGGCGCCAACCATGACGCCCGGAATGGTGAGCGGCAGGATGATATGGATGAAGGTGCGAACGGGGCCAGCGCCGAGATCGGCGGCGGCCTTGCGATAGCTGGGGTTCAACTGTTTCAGGCTGGCAAAGATCGTGAGGGTCAAAAGCATCACAAAGAAATGGACAAAACCTATGACGGTCGCCGCGCGTGTGTTGGCTAGTTGTAGTGGCTCAGTGAGAAGGCCCGACCGCAATAGCGCTTCATTGATCACGCCATTTTGCGCCAGCACCAAAAGCCAAGAATAGGAGCGCACCACATAGGAGGTCCAGAAGGGCAGGATGGCGAGAAGAAGCGCCAGCCTTTGCAAGCGCAGGGGAACCTGTTCGGCCAGAATCCAGGCGAAGGGGTAAGCGAGCAACACCGAAATAACCGTGACCAAGCCGGTTACCTCCAGCGAATTGGTCATGGCGCGGTAATAGCTGGGGTTGGTGAAGAACTGGGTGTAGTTTGAAATCGTCAGGCCGTCCGGGGCCTGGTAATTCAAACTCAACAACGCCATGGCCACAAAGGGCGCCACAAAAAAGAGAAGCGTCCAGAGAAGGGCTGGGGTTACCAGCACCCATGGCAAGGCACGGTCGGTCTTCGATGGCTTATTCACGACTCTTGTTTATTGTGTTTGCAGCATCTCCGTCCAGAGGTCTTGCATTTTCTTGTCGAGATCAGCGCTTGGCGCAGGGTAGGGTTGCGAACGCTTCAGGAATTCCGGCTGCTCGTCAAAACGCAGGATTTTCTTTTGCCCATCATCGAGGGCTGCCACTTTGCTGGCAGGCATACCCCAATAGCAGGATGATGTCGCAAGTCGCGCCTGGCCTTCCGGGCTCATGACGTATTGAATAAATTTGAGAGCCATGTCCTTGTTCTTGCTGGCCGAAAACATAGCGAGCGATTGCGACCAGAGGATTGCACCCTCTTTCGGAACGGAAAAATCCAAAGCCGGGTTTTCCTTGGCAAGGCCTGCCGTCACCCATTCGCCGCCGCCTACGAGAATATCGACTTCCCCGGTTGCGAGCGCCGTCTGGCTCGCGGTTACTTCGCCCACGAGCTTCGCGTTTGCCTTCATCTTGAGCAGCACTTCCTTGATCGAGGGAAGGTCTGCCTCGGTCAGCTCAGTGGTTTTCTTGCCGATAGCCAGAGCTGCCATGCCGATGACCGGCAGGTAATAGTCATAGATTGCGATGCGGCCCTTGTATTTCGCATCGAGCAGCGCGTTCATCGATTGCATGTCGGCGGGATCAACCTTGCCATTGTTGAAACCGATGGTGTTGTAGCCAAATTTTTCGGTAATGCCGTAACGCTTGCCATCCACCTTGGTGGAACCATCCATGGTGACTTCGGCGTAGAGATCGCCAAGAGGCAATTTGTCTTCGGGCAAGGGCTCGAACAGGCCCTTTTCAACGCCGCGCGGAATGTCGATGGAATCAATCACCATGACATCCCAGTCGCCGGGCTGGGATTGATCGACTATGGCAAAGCCTGCGCCGGTGCCTTCGAATTCCTTCACATTGACCTTGATGCCATTTGCATCCTCAAACGGCTTGAGGAGCGCGGGGTCCGCATGGTCACACCAGATCAGGGCATTGAGATCGGCTGCACTTGCAGGCGAAACAGCGGCAATGCTGGCGAGGGCCACGATGCAGGCGCCACATTTCAATGATGACATGAATGAATTGAGCATTGGGAACTCCTCCAGGATTTTTGTTGCTTGCCAAAAAAATGAACCAATTCTAAACTTGAGTCAATTCAAATTGTGGAATAACGGTTCACGCCATGGCGGGCCTGAGGGCAAAACACAAGATAGACCGCAACTCACGGATTGTGGAGGCAGCTTCAGGGCTCTTTCGCCGGGAAGGCTATGAAGGGGCCCGGATTGAGGAAATTGCCGCCAAGGCGGAGGTATCGGTTGGCACAATCTACAATTACTACCGCAACAAGGGTGACATTCTGGTCGCCATTGTTTCACTGGAAGTTCATGAAGTCCTGGCGGCTGGCCAGCGCATTCTCCAGAAGCCACCCAAAAACGTTGAAAAAGCTGTCGATGCGCTGATTGCCACCTATATCGATCACTCCCTGGTTTACCTCAGCAAAGAAATGTGGCGGCAGGCCATGGCTACCTCCACCCAGCAGCCCGACAGTCCCTTCGGCAAAACCTATACGGCGCTTGACCGGGATTTGGCTGATCAGACCTGCGCGCTTATTGCCAAGCTGCAGATGCTCGGATTGGTGCGTGGCGAAATTGACGGGCGCGGCGTGGGTGAGATGATCTTTAATAGCATGAACATGATGTTTATCGAGTTCATCAAGCGCGAGGACATGGCCATCAAGGAACTTCGCGCGCATATCCGGCGGCAGAACCGAACGCTGGTGCAAGCCATCTCGATTTGAGTTTCCACATTCCTGCCATGACAAAGAATGTGATGGCAGCCAGATGGGTGCTTGGCTAGTGTGGGAACCTGTTTTCAGGAGCTTCCATGCGCGCGAAATCGAAAGTCATCATGACCTGTGCCATTACAGGCTCAATTCACACGCCCTCCATGTCGCCCTATCTGCCGGTGACAGCCAATGATATTGCAACCCAGGCGGTGGAAGCAGCAGCGGCGGGGGCCGCCATTCTGCATCTTCATGCGCGCGACCCGGTGGACGGGCGGCCCGCGGGCTCGCCTGACGTCTACAATGAATTTCTGCCGCGCATTAAGCAGGCCAGCGATGCGGTGATCAATATCACGACTGGCGGCGGGCAGGGCATGTCCATTGACGAGCGCCTGGCTGCGGCGGAACGGTTCTCACCGGAAATGACTTCGCTCAACATGGGCTCGATGAATTTCGGCTTGTTTCCCATGCTGGCGCGCTATGGGGATTTGAAACATGAGTGGGAACGCAAGCATCTTGAAGGCTCTAAGGATTTCATTTTTCGCAACACTTTCGGCGACATAGAGAAAATTCTTCAACGCCTTGGTGAAGGTCATGGCACGCGCTTTGAATTTGAGTGCTATGATGTGGGTCATCTCTATACCCTGGCGCATTTCCTCGATCGCAAGCTGGTGAAGCCGCCGCTTTTCGTGCAAACCATATTCGGCATTCTTGGCGGCATTGGCGCGGAGCCGCAAAATGTTATGGTAATGCGCGAAACGGCGGAGCGCTTGTTTGGTGACCAGTATCACTGGTCGGTTTTGGCCGCTGGACGGTTTCAGTTTCCCCTATGCACCATGGCTGCCACCATAGGGGCAAATGTGCGTGTGGGGCTGGAAGACAACCTCTATATCGGCAAGGGAAAACTGGCGAAATCCAACGCGGAACTGGTAGCCAAGATGCGCCGTATTCTTGATGAGCTTTCCATCGACGTTGCCACGCCTGAGGAAGCCCGCAAAATGCTGGAGCTCAAGGGCGCGGCGAACGTGAGAATCTAGTCGTCGTCGGAGAGTTTTTCGAGGTTCTCGTTGGCTCGGCGGGTTGCGGCTTCGAAGCGCTCTTCAAAGGTCACCATATTTTTCTTCGGTTCCTGATAATAGGCGGTGAGCTTGAGCAGCCGCACAAAGGTGGTGTTGACCAGCCGGCCCCAAAAACGCATGGGACGGTTGAAATCAAAGAGCAGAATGACGCGCTCTTCCTTCGTGTCGTTCCACACCTCATGTTCGTAGGTATCATCGAACACAAAGATTTCGCCGGGACGCCAGACATTGATGGTGTCGCCGACGCGCATGCGGCATTTCTCCGCCTGCTTGGGGATGATCAGTCCGAGATGGGAGCGCAGGATGCCCTTGCTGACGCCGCGGTGGGCGGGGATGTGATAGCCGGGCCCTAAAATCGAAAACCAAGCGGTTTGCAAATTCGGCACGGCTTCAAGGAGGCGGGCGGTGACGGGTGCCTGTTTGCAGTTCTTCTCCAGTTTTTCTCCGAAGCCAAACAGGATGAAGGTGCGCCAGTTGTTGCCCTTGGAAATTTTCATCTGGTCGGCGGAGACATCATGGAACAGGGGAATCGCTTCGCGGTGTTTCAGGATTTCTTTCACTTCGGAATGTATTACCTTCCAATCATCGGTGAAGGTTTTCAGAAATGGAAAGTGTTTCGAATCAAAAACCGGCGCATCGCCTACCAGCGATTGGCGGCCAAGGAAATTTGCCAGTCCGCGAATCAAATTCTTGCCAAATCTCTTGACGTGTTTGCGCCGCCTTTTCTTGAAGCGCTGCAACCAGGTTTCGGGAGGAGTTTTGGCCATATCCGTCATGACTGCGATCTTACCGTAAGCCTTTGCTGATCTCAACTAGGGGGAGTAAGCGATGCCGCAGTCACTGGTCAAGAGCTACTTTTGGCGCTAACCCAGTTCAAAACAGGGAATTCGTTTATGTGGGTTCGAACGCAGTTGAAAATTGGCTGGAATGACCTGCTGCTTGGTACTTTGCGCGGGCTGGTGCCACCGCGGCGTGACGCCGAGTTGCAGAAGGCGGAGCGGTTTTTTTCCAGTGATGACAGCTGGATGGCCGCCTACTCTGTACGCACCGGATTCGAACTGCTTCTCAGGGCGCTCGACCTGAAACCGGGCGATGAAGTGATTTTCTCGGCCGTCAATGTGAAGGGCATGGTGAAGATCGTTACCGAACTGGGGTTGGTGCCCGTGCCGGTTGATATCGGCTTCGGCGATATGGCGCCATCACTGAAACTGCTTAAGGCGGCAATCACGCCGAAGTCGAAGGTGTTCATAGCGGCGCATCTTTTTGGAACGCGAAGCCAATTGGGTGATGTTTTCAAACTGGCACGGTCGCGCGGACTCGTAGCGGTCGAAGATTGTGCCCAGGCCTTTAGTGGTAGTTCCTACGCTGGGGCCGCCGAAGCCGACGTGGTCATGTTTTCTTTCGGGCCGATCAAGACGGCAACGGCGTTGGGTGGCGCACTGCTGCGCGTGAAGAAGCCAGGACTGTTGGCGCGCATGCGGGAATTACAGGCGGCCTATCCAATCCAGACCGACAAGAAGCAGTTGAAGCGCCTTGTCTCGGCTGCGGGTCTCAAGATCGTGTCTTCTCCGCGCGTCCTCGGCTTTGTCTATCGTTATTACAAGAAGCGTGGGCGCAACTACGAAGAGGAGCTTGCAGACAAGGTGCGCGATGTGGCGCCACTGAAGCAGAAGGGCGGCCTCAAGTATCAACCGTCTGCCTCGCTGCTCTGGATGATGAACCGTCGCATGCGGCAATTGTCGGACGGTGATCTGGCGGTGCGTACCCACAAGGGTCGGCGACTCGCTGAACTTCTGAAGGGGGCGGCAACGCTTCCGGGGCAGACCGCCCAACACCATGATTATTGGCTTTTCACTTTTGTTACGGAAAAACCAGGCGCATTTTTAAGTGCGTTGCGTGAGGAGGGATTCGATGTTGGCGGCCTGCCGCGGTCACAGTATGTTACGGCGCCCGAAGACCGGCCCGGTCTTGAACCTGCGATGGCGGCAGGCATGATGCGCAATCTGATTGTGGTGCCGTGCTATGAGGCGATGCCGGACAGTGAACTCGTGCGGCAGGCCGCCATCATCAAGCGCGTTGCCGCGCAAGCTCCGTCACGGGAGGGGTAATCTTGGCGAAGCGAATTATTGTTGTCGGAGCTGGCATCATAGGGGTCTCTATCGCGTGGCATCTGGCAAAGGCTGGGGCTGAGGTCACGGTTCTTGAGGCGGGTGAGCCAGGTGGTGTTGCCACGCGCAATTCATGGGCCTGGATTAACGCGAGCTGGGGAAATCCGGAAACCTATTTTCGGTTGCGGGATCGCTCCATGCAGGAATGGCGACGTATCGACCGCGAAGTGCCGGGTCTTGAGGTCAGTTGGTGTGGTGGCCTGATATGGGATTTGCCCCCTGATCAACTGGAGGCCTTCGCCACTGAGCATAGTTCATGGGGCTATGGCATCCGCCGGGTTAATCGCGCTGAGGCCCTGCGCATTGAACCCAACATCAAGCAACCGCCGGATTTTGCTCTTCATGTGGCAAAGGAGGGAAAAGTGGAACCCTTGGCAACGGCCCTGGCTTTTCTCGCGAGCGCTGAAGCGATGGGTGTCAAGGTTTTGCGCAATTCCCATGCGAAATGGCTTGCGGAGAAGAATGGCCGTATAACTGGCGTTTGCATCAATGAAGGCGTGTTGCATGCCGATGAAGTGGTCATAGCCGCCGGTGCCGGCGCTGTCACATTGCTGAAAAGCATAGGCCTTTCCTATGATATTGGCGCTCCGGCCGGGCTACTGGTTCATTCGAAGCCTATGGGCGAGGTTCTGCACACACTTCTGATGACACCCGAACTACATGTGCGGCAAACTTCCGAGGGGAGGTTTGTGGCAGGAGCCGATTTCTCCGGCAGTGATCCCGCTGATGATCCGCAAGGTGCGGCCGCAGCGCTTTACCAGAAAGTGCAGGACATGGTCATTGGGGCGGAGCATGTGGAGTTGGATTTCCATACGCTGGGCTTCAGGCCAACACCCGGGGATGGGTTTCCGATGATCGGCCGTCCGCAAGACCGCGAGGGGCTTTATCTCACGGTGATGCATTCAGGCATTACGCTTGCTCCCGCAGTCGGGCTTTTCACTGTAGCTGAACTGTTGGACGGCAAACGTGACCCGTTAATTGCGCCCTATCATCCAGACCGTCTTCTCAAAGCCAAATGATAGGTGTTATCCGCGCCCTTGCAGTTGGAACAGCAGGTGGTGCCCTCTGCTTTGCCATAGATGTTCCGGCCCCCTGGCTGGCAGGAAGTCTGGTTGCCACGATCATTGCCATTTATTCCGATCAGAAACTTGATCTCCCGACGGTCTTGCAGACAGTTGCTTTCATCCTGCTTGGCATCCAAACGGGAACAGCGGTCAATGCCGATACGCTGGCGCGCGCCGCCCAGTGGCCGCTGAGCATTGTGTGTTTGGGCGTCACTGTGGCGCTTATCGTTTGGGCCTGCATGTTTTATTATGAGCGCTTTCGCAATTGGAACAGGCCTACTGCTTTGTTTGCCAGCCTTCCCGGTGCGCTCTCCATTGTCATATTGCTGGCGAGCACTTCGGGAGCGGATATGCGCCGGGTTACCATTTCCCAATGTGTGCGCCTGTTTTTCCTGATCGCCGCCTTGCCGGCGGTGATTGTATTCATTTCGCTTCCACCCGTTGTAACAAGTTCAACGGCTGCCATGGCAAGTATCCAGGAAATCATGATTCTCGTTGGCGCTTCGGCTGTGGCCGGCTTGTTGTTTGCGTGGTTGAAAGTTCCGGCGGGCCTCATATTGGGGGCGGCCCTTATGAGTGCTGCCTTGGGTCTCACTGGTATTGTTCGTGGGGGTGCCCCTGATTCCATTCTGATCCCGGCCAATGTCATTCTGGGCGTGATGATTGGCCTGCGCTTCAAGGGCATTTCCTGGCCGGAATTGCGCATGGCCCTTGGTGACGGATTTGCCGGATTTGTCATCGCCATGGTCATTGCTGTGGTGGGGGCTGTGGTCACCAGCATGGTCGCTGATTTACCCCTGGCCCTCACGCTGCTTGCCTTTGCACCCGGTGGCCTCGAAGCCATGACCATTATGGCATTTGCCCTTAACCTTGATCCGGCTTACGTAGCGGCTCATCAGGTTGCCCGCTATATTGGCCTGGTTCTGCTCATGCCGGCTGTCACCGGTTTTGTGCTGCATCGTAATGTTGCGTTGAACCAAGACGTGGACGTGGAAAAAGATTGATGGGAGAGACTAAGTGAACACAACAGCGAGGCCCTTTCGTGAAATGGCCGTGCAATTATTGGCAACCGTGATGATTCCGGTATCGGTTGCAGGCACCGGGCTCTATTACACGCGCTGGCAGCAGAACCTGAATGACCTCAAAACCATGATCGATCTGGTCAGCGACCAGAACCCGGAGCGGCGCAAATATGGCGTTGCCATGTTTGAGTATTTGCTGAAGAACGACAAGGTGCCGGTGGAGTTTGTGGCCGCACAACTGTCCTATGCGAATTCCTCTGCCGACAAGGAACTGCTGCCCCTGATGGAGCAGGCGCTGCTCAAGGCCTCGGTTGAAAATACGAAAGTGGCAGATACCTTCCGGCAGGCGCTGGAGCGGATGCCAAGCCGTATCTTCATCCATGCGATGAATGACAAGCAGCGGGCGTGCATGAGCGTGTTGATGGCCAAGGTGAAAGACACGGACCGCACCAACATTGTCATTCCCGGTTTTGCGCGCGCCACCTGGAATGGTGACGGCCACGAGCTTCGGGTTTTCCGTTCATCAGACATTGAGCGCGGAAATGCGCTGGTGAAGATTTTCAACAATGTGGGTTTGCCCGTTGCCCTGAAAGACCTTTCAGATGTTGAGGGCAGTGCGGCCAAGGCAAGGGCCAATACATTTGAGCTGTGGTTTGGGCAGGCCAAGTTGCCGGCGTCCTGCGGGGCCTAAACTTTTCATCTGGCACTCTTTCTGCAGCTCTATTTGAAACTGGATAATCCGTTAAGGATGTGTCCTGTTTTGAAACAGTTTGTGGGTTTGAGGAGCCAGTTTGGTGGCCGGGCATGACGATCTCAGCGGCGCATTGCGCAAGGCTCGCTTGGCGGAAGCGGCTCATTTTGAGGCGGTTCTGGGGATCAAGGACTCCAAATCCCTGAGGTTGCAGGTTCTGAAAGACGATATCGCTCCGTTGATTGCGGCAACTCCCGAAGCGGCAAATATCTTTGATCTCGCGTTGGTTCCCGGCGAACCGCCGCGACTTTGGGTTGATTTGATATCCTTTGTCGTTATGGAGCCGGATTACCGTACTTACCGCCTGCAGCAGGATAATCAGGGGGGCCGCGAGGCGCTTTTTGAAACTGCGGACCGGGCGGAAATGGTAAATTATCTCAAAACCTATCTGGCGCACCGGATGATCGCGCGGGAACGGCAAATTGCCCACGCGGCGCCGGTTTCGAAGCCTTCGGCAAGATATACCACCGGGGCCGTGATTTATGCCTGGTTCAACGGACTTATCCTGGGCTTCCTCGCCTTGGTTGTTGCCGCTATCTCATTGGGAAAGCTCAAGTTTTAAGCCTTTTCCCAAACGTAACAAACTGAAACACCATTTGATTTCACGTTGTTGCCTGCCCTTGTTACTCAAAACACGGGCTTAAGCGGATCCTGTCCGATTCGCGGGGACTAGAAAAAGAACAAGAATCCCAGGGGTATTGGTGGATGACTGCACAAGCGGTGAAACATAGCGTTGGAGCGGTGGAGACTGAATTGGTCAGAACACCGCGCTCAAATCGCGATCTGGAGCAGAAGCTCGCTGGATTTAAGACAATTGCCGAAGGTTTGGATTATGCGGCGCGCGGGCTGACCGGGTTTAATTTCTATTCGGCTAAGGGCGTGTTGAGCCACGTTATGACTTACGCGGAATTGCGCAGCCGGGCTTTGGCTACAGCACGGAAACTAATGTCGGCCGGCATGAAGCGCGGCGACCGGGTTGCGGTGATTGCCGAAACCGGACCAGAATTCATGGCGGTGTTTTTTGGTTGCCAGTACGCGGGACTGGTTCCGTGCCCCATGCCATACACTATGTATATCGGCGGCAAGGATGCCTATGTTGACCGTGTCACCGGCATGCTGCGTGCGGCTGCGGCCTGTGCCGTTATCACCTCGGCTGATCTCGAAGGCCATGTTCGTGCTGGAGCCGCAGGTGCCGGAGTAGAGAAAGTTCTGACCCATGAGGCGCTGCGGGCGTTGCCTGAGTCGCTCACAAAGCTTGAAGCCTTCGGGCCTGATGAAGTGGCCTATATCCAATATTCATCCGGTTCCACCTCGGAGCCCAAGGGTGTTTTGATTACCCAAAAGGCCATCATGGCGAACACGCAAGGCATCCTGCGCGATGGTTTGCGGGTTACAAAGAATGACCGGGCATTTTCCTGGCTGCCGCTTTACCACGACATGGGACTGGTAGGATTCTGCCTGGCACCCATGATGGGGCAGGTGACTGTTGACTACATTTCAACACCATCGTTTGCGCGCAGGCCCGCTCTCTGGCTGCGGCTGATGTCGGAAAACCGCTCAACGGTTTCCTATTCGCCAAGTTTCGGTTACGATCTTGCAGCTCGCCGCATCAATGGCGAAGCGGTGACCCTTGATCTCAGCAACTGGCGTGCCGCCGGCATTGGCGGTGATATGGTGCGGGCGGATGTGCTCAAGCAATTTGGCGATGCACTTTCCGTTGCGGGCTTTGACCACAATGCGTTCATGCCGAGCTATGGCATGGCGGAATCGACGCTTGCGGTTTCCTTCAGCGATGTTTCGCAACCCATTCGTATTGATACGATTGACAAGTTTGCCTACAAAAACTCGGGCCGGGCGATCCCTGCAAAAGAAGCCCAGGACAAGGATGCGGTGCGCAGCTTTGTTGTTTGCGGCAAGCCGCTGCCCGGCCATGAGATGGTGGTTCGTGATGAATCCGGACAGGTGCTCAAGGACCGTGAGATTGGCCATATCTTTGTGAAGGGGCCAAGCCTGATGTCGGGCTATTATCACAACACGCAAGCCACTGAAGCTGCGATTGCAGCTGACGGCTTTTTGGCAACCGGCGACATGGGCTACATGCTGGACGATGAGATTGTCATTACTGGCCGGGCAAAGGATTTGATCCTGCATAATGGCCGCAATATCTGGCCGCAGGACATTGAATGGGCGGCTGAACAAGTCGAGCCGCTCAAGTCTGGTGACGTTGCGGCCTTTGCCGTTGAAGGCGAGGATGGCGATGATGATGTGGTTGTGCTGGTACAATGCCGCGTGACCACAGAAGCCGAGATCGAGAAGCTGAGACGGGAAGTTTCCGCAGTGGTGCATCACAGTGCTGGCGTGGAATGCTCCGTTGTGCTGGTACCGCCAAAGAGCCTGCCGTTCACTTCTTCGGGAAAGCTTTCACGGGCCGGAGCCAAACAGAAATTCATATCCGGTGAGCTCGCTGAAATTACCGGTCGGGCAAGACATGCGGCTGAATTTCTGGCTGCTGCCCAATAGGCATAGACGAAGACTGCCATGCCATTGAAAATTGCTCTCACTGGAGCCACGGGTTTTGTTGGCCGGGCTGTGGTTTCCACACTTCTGGCAAAGCACTATCAGGTGTCAGCACTTGTGCGCGATATGCCTAGGGCAAACTTGCCTGTTGAATTGCGATTGGTGCAGGGCGATTTGCAGAACGTCGCTGCACTGGATGATCTGACGAATGGCGCCGATGTTGTCATCCATGTTGCAGGTGCTACCGGCGCGCTCAGGCGCAGTGATTTTTTTGTGGCCAATGAAAAGGGTTCCCGGGCGATTGCAGAGGCGGCAGCGCGCAACGGCGTAAAGCGCTTTGTTCATATTTCATCACTTGCCGCGCGGGAACCAGAGCTTTCGATCTATGGTGCAAGCAAGCGGGCTGGCGAAGCGGCGGTCGAAACGTTAAAGGCCAAGATGTCCGTTGTCGTCCTGCGTCCACCCGCCGTTTACGGCCCCGGCGACAGGGGGACTTTGCCATTGCTGCGTTCCCTCACGCAATCATTCGCCGTCATCCCAAGCAGCAGAATGTCGCGATTTTCACTCATTTATGTTGATGACCTGGCCCGCATAATCGCGGAGGCTGCCGGAGCTAAGAGAGCTGGTGTGGTTGAGCTGGATGATGGGCAGCGGCACGGCCATGACTGGCGGGAACTGGCTCAGATCGCCTCCGTCAGCGAACAGAAAAGCGTAATGCCAATTTTTCTGCCGAGGTTTGTTGCGATGTCCGTAGCTGCCATCGTTGAAGCAATTGGGCGGACAACAGGCAGGCTGCCTTTTGTTTCGCCCGACAAGATCAAGCAGCTCTATCATGGTAACTGGGTTTCGCATGGCGAAGGCTGGCCCTTGAAAGAGCCTGTCGGCTTTGCCCAAGGCCTGTCCAAGACCCTTGACTGGTACCGCAAAGAGCGATGGCTGCCATAGCGATTTAATAAACACAAAATTGTGGCGTAAGAGATCTTCATGACCAACTTACAGAAAACCATCGACCAGATTTATAAATTGCTGGAGCCTTTCAACTCCACCGGCAAGACACTTACGCCGGACACGGAAATTTCAACGGACCTCAATATCGATTCGGTTGCGGTGATGGATTTTGTCATGGAAGTTGAAGATCATTTTGACATTGAAATACCGCTCAACGTAGTGTCGGAAACCCGCAGCATCGGTGAACTCGCAGCTGTGGTTGATGCCCGAGTAAAGAAGGTTTGAGTCATGATTGATCTGCTGGACAAACATAAAGCCATTGCCGAACGCCATGCCCGGATGATGACGATGGGCGTAAACGCGGTGGGCCTTACCAATGACAAGATTCTCTCTCCAACGCGGGCCATGATCAATGGCCGCGAAACAATCCTTGCGGGCACAAACAATTATATGGGCATCACATTGGATGCGGATTGCGTCAAGGCGGGCCAGGACGCGATGGCGGAATTCGGCACAGGCACCACGGGCTCGCGCATTGCCAATGGCAGCTATGCCTTGCACAAGGAGCTTGAGGTCGAGCTTGCCAAATTCCTGGAGCGCAAGCATTGCATCGTTTTCACCACCGGCTACCAGGCCAACCTGGGCATGATGTCTGGCCTGGCGGGTCCGAAGGACACAATTTTTCTCGACGCTGACTCCCATTCATCCATCTATGACGGCTGCACGCTTTCAGGCGCGAAGCTCGTGCGCTTTCGCCACAATGACGCAGGCGATCTGGATAAGCGCCTCTCGCGCTCGGAAGGTGAAGAGGGCGGGCGGCTTGTGGTGGTTGAAGGCATTTATTCAATGCTGGGCGACCGCGCGCCATTGAGTGATTTCGTTGAAGTTAAAAAGAAACATGGCTTCCAACTCCTCGCCGACGAGGCCCATTCCTTTGGTGTGCTCGGTCCCCATGGCCGCGGACTTGCCGACGAAGCGGGCCTTGAGGAAGAGATTGATTTCATTGTTGGCACCTTCTCCAAGAGCATAGGCGCCATTGGCGGTTTTGGGGCAGGCAATCATCCGCTGTTTGAAACGCTGCGCTATGCCATGCGGCCCTACATGTTTACGGCCTCGTCATCGCCCGCATCCATTGCAACTTCGCTAGCCGCCGTTAAAAAACTGGCTGCCGAGCCGGAACGCCGAGACCGCCTGCGCGCCAATTCAGCACGGCTCTTTGCCGGCTTCAAGGCGCTGGGTCTTGATATGGGCTGCGACACGGTCAGCCCCGTCATTGCGGTCAAATGCGCCGATGAAGTGTCAACCATTGCGATGTGGAATGCGCTTCTGCAGGCCGGCGTCTATGTAAACATTGCCCTGCCGCCGGGCACGCCAAACAGACTGTGTTTGCTGCGTTGCTCCGTTTCCGCAGCCCATAGCTTCGATGATATCGATAGGATCATTGGCCTGTTTGGTAAAGTTGTGGCGAGCAAGGCCGCGGCCTAACGAATTGCACCTTTGCGCAGCATTTTCGGAAGGAGCGTCAACCCGGCAATGACGGGGTGCTTTCTTTGCCATGGCAAGAGCACAATTTTTTCTCCCGAGTGCCTCTCAATTTTCCACACGATGTAATCGGCACCGCCCTGAAAGGTGAAGGCGGCCTTGATGAGCCGAAGGGCTGACCAGATTTTGCCCGCAAACATGCGCAGGGCCTGGTTGGCATGTACTGGGATTTCCGAAGTCAGAAGTCTTGCCGCTTCTTTGTAATAGTCTGGCGAGGCAGCAACAATCTGGGTTGCGCGATTTTCTATTTCGGAGCGAAATTCGGATCTATAGGTTGCGTTGAAACCGGCCGTCCAAATGGCAAGCGCATCGGGGTCAACCGTCAGGCCCTTTGCATTGGCAAAGCTGGTTCGCAGTGCTTCAGAGATGGCGGTGACCACGTCTTGCCGGGTCTTGTCATCACGCGCATAGACGAGGGCCGAGGGCTGCGAAAAGCGTGCCCAGAAATAGGGGTTGCTGGTTCTTCGTGTCAGCCATTTCGCAAAAAGAGGCAATGGCAAGACAGCATACTTTGCCCGAAGGCATTGGCCCTCAATTTTTGCCTCTGCGTAATAAACATTCGGCGGAACCATAGCGCAGGCAAGGCAACTCAGGATTCTTGGACTTACATCAGCCAGGTTTTCCGTGAGGACATAGAAATCCATCAGGGTTTCAGATGCGGCAACTCCGCGAAGGCATGAACCATAGGCCAGAATGGCCACAGCGCCATCATGCTTTTTTTGCAAATATTCGGCCATGGCGCGCAGGTCCTGCGACACGCCACGAGCCAGAGCGAGGGCACAAAAATCCTGCAAGTTTGCCGTCGGCGCTGTCATCTAGCCACAGAGATAGGTGAAAACCGGGCCGGTTTCCACCTTCAAAGGCCCGTCTTCCGGTCCATCAAAAAACTCACCGTCAATCACGAAGCTGGCTGGGCATGTGATTTCCAAACTCGAACTTGAAAAACTCAGAGCCCCCTGGGGCACATTCCGGTCCTCACTTCCGTACATGATAGGCAGAAGCCAGCGTGGAAGGCTGGGCACGGGATAGGGAAATACCGACGTACGGATGGGACCAAGTTTCTGTCCCCAAAAGGGCCGTGCGCCGAGAATAAGTTTTTCAAGTGTGGTAGAGAGCATCATGAGTTGGGTGCCGGTGCACCGCTCCATGCCGGCGCTCGTGATTTGAATTGGGAATGGGCGGTCAAAACGCGTTACATCATGGGGATTTGGCTTGGTAAATGCGACGCGGCCAACGGCATTGCCGAGGGTTGCAAAGGTCGCCCAGTTGCCTTTGACACCTCTTGCATTGAAGACGCGCTGGCAAAATAACGTAGCCTCCGCTGTTGCACCTGTGCCCAAGAACATACCGTGCCGCGGCCTGCCGTCCCGTGGGTTAGCCACGCGCATGGTTGGGCGTTCAAGAATCAGGTTTGCTTCCAACCGGGTCATGAAATCGGCTTGCGCCGGCAATGTTTTGTGGCGAAATCCGAGATCGCCCGCAGTCATGTTTGTGGTTCCATGGGGCAGCAGGCTAAGGCGGGGAATGGTTTTGAACGGCTTTCGTTCCGCCAGTTCCGTCTGAATGGCGTGAATGGTTCCGTCGCCGGAACTGATGAAAAGGTCGGTCACGCCCTCCCGGGCAAATTCATCAAGGAACCCCGGCAACTGTTCAAATCTCTCGATGATGCGGGTTGAAACTGCTAAATTCCCATTCAACATCCCTGCCAGACTTAGTCCTTTACCACTGGACATTCCGGAAATGGGATTGATGATGAGGCCGGCGCGTTTCATGGTCTTGTCATCCATGATGTAAGCGGGCCAGTGCTGGCTTTCGCACGAAAGGCTTGCAGTATTTGAAAGACGTGGAGACCAAGGCAAACTATGGTCCAAATGGCTACAGCCAGGAGGCCCCATTCGGGTTTTGCAAGGGCGGTGAACAGCGTGAGAAGAATGAGATTGGGGTTGCGCCTGGCGGTGATCTGGCGGAAGAGGGTGTCGATGGGCCGCCAAATATGAATCTCAAGTCCCAGCCATTTAATGGCAATACCTTCAATCAGGCGCTGCAGGACATAGCCCCCAAGAATTGCTGCGATCACTGTCCAGAACACTTCGTTGCTCCACTGCGCTCCATCGGCCTGGAGGCCAATGGCCCAGGCTATATACCAGAAAGGAGGATGGACGAGATCAATGCCGTGGTCAAAAATGTCGCCCCACTTGCTCGAGGTCAACGTGGTGCGGGCGAGCTTGCCATCCACTGTATCCAGAAAAGTCATGGTCCAGGCAGCCATGAGGCCAGGAATGAACTGGCCTTTCAGGAAGCACCAGAAGGCTAGCACTGTCATCAGGGCGGCGATTGTCGTTACCATGTTTGGCGTGATTCCCCGCGGCGCGAGCGCCCGTGTGGCGTGGAAAGCGGGCGCGGGCCAAAGGTGCTTGGTAACGAGGTCGGTTGCTCCCTTGTAGGTGCCCATGAACATGCGCCACTCCACGGCGCTTTTGTTCTCATCGGTGACGACCATGGCATAAGGCGTTTCGCGTTTACGCAAGGATTTCCAGAAATCCGTGCCAAGTTGCGTCGGCGCCCGCGCTAGCAGATTCGCTTCGCCAAGCGGTCTGGTCTTGCGCAAGATTTCCAGGGCACGCGCGGCATCGCTGCCTCGTATGCATGCCGCGATGGGCTGCGGGTTCACCGCATCATCACTGAGAAGCAAAAAATTGGGACGCTTGAGAAGGACTGGAATGAGGGGCTGGTCAATCACAGCATCGCCCCGCACGAGAATGACAGGCCCATTGTGCCTTGCCGCAGCTTCTTCGTTCACCATCTCGCAAATGCCAGCCTTGGCAAATTGCTTGATCAACCGTTCCGCCAAAGTCAGAGACCACAATTTTCTCTGTGATGCGCCAACTATGCAGAGAACAGGTGTGAATTGAATTTCAGGCCTGGGTTCGGCTGCCACCGGGATGGTCACCGGTTCTGACTTTCTTGGTGACTTTTTGACTGGGAGTTTTTTGGCAGGTTTTGTTTTTGCTTTTGTTGTCATGCTAAACTCTGTCAATTCGAAGTCCCAAGGCTGTCGCCAAGGCACCAAAACTCAGGACGGGCATCCATGCCGCAAGCCAGGGTCTCACGAACCCCAGCTCCCCCATGGTAAGCGCCAGGCCGTCAACCACGAAATAAAGAAACCCCAGCGCAACGCCTATGGCAAACAGAGCGCCCAGTCCGCCGCCTCGCCTAAAGTGCGTTGCAAGAGGAATGCAGAGAGCGATCATTACAAAGGTCGCAAAGAACAATGCGATCCGTTTCTGCCACCAGGTCTCATAAACCCAGGCGGGACGAATTCCAAAACCAGAATTGGCGATGAAATAGTTGAGGTCCGAAATGGTCATTTCTTCCGGGTCGCCGGAACGGGCGCCGGCTGCCGCTGGTTTCATCGCTCCGGAATAGACCAAACTATCGAGGCGGCTTGCGGGCAGGTTTTCGCGGTAATAGACGATGACATTCGTCAGGTTCCAGCGGTCGCCCTGCAGCTCCGCCTGTTTGGCAACAATTTGTTCGCGCAAAATGCCGCTAGGATCGCGGCGGAAAATGATGACATCCTCAAGCTTGGTAAACTCGGGGTTTGAAGAGGCGGCGCGCAGGATGTCGGTTCCAGATCGCATCCAGATAGGATCGCGCTCGCCCAGCTTCAGTTTTTTCTCGCCATAGTCGGCCACGCCCCATTCCTTGAGCTGTGGGGCAACGGCTGGAATGGCCTGGTCATTCAATAGAAAATGTATGCCACCAGTTACGAAGGCGAGGGGAAGAAGCATGATGATCAAGCGGCGCGGAGAGGTGCCCGAAGCCCATATTGCCGTGATTTCATTGCGGTAGCTGAGCTCCGTGAGAGTGAGCAGCAGGGCAAGCAAGACGCTCATGGGCAAAAATGTCGCCAGAGTCGAAGGCGCCCGCATGAACATGTATTTGAAAATAATGGCTGTGCTCCCTTTGTCCAGGGCAAGTATTTCCTTGGCGTAGGATATTACTTCGAGGGTCAGCACGAAAATGGTTATTCCGAACAAAATGCCGAGAAATCGCGCCACGATCATGCGGGTGAGCATCCAGCCAATGGTTTTCATGGCCTTGCTCCCAGCCCCAGCCGCCGTGCCAGGGGTAGCCATAGCCGGCTCATACTTGCGCCGAAGGCATCGATGACACTGCCAATACGATCAGGCTTCAGGGTAAAGCAGGTCGCGTAGAAACGCCAGATCGCGAAGATTGTTACCAGGCCGAAAGTGAGCCACATAGAGAGCCATGGTGAAAGGCCGTTCACTTTGGTGGCCACGGCTCCCTGTTCAATGATTTCGTGGAATGCCACGACAAGGACCAGCGCAATGCCAAAACGATAGCCCCGCTGGCTGCGTTGACGGCCAATGGCAAAAGGTACCGCCAACAGGGGCAACATGAAGAAGGTGACCACGTTCACAATTCTCTTGTGCAGTTCCGACCGCATTGAATTGCGCGTGGTTCCTCCCGGGGGCGTGTCACGTTGCGCATAAAGTTCGGGCAGGGTGAGTTCACGCTCGTCTTCGCCGCGCGGCCGGAAAATGCTCTCCGCCACTCTTCCGAGGGGCGTATCTGTCGTGGCAAATTCAGCGATTCCCGCTTGCGGAATTTCGCCTGTGCCGTCAAGGGTTGGCCAGCGCTCAAGTTTTAACCTATGGCCATTGTCCAGCCTCAGAATAGGGCGGCGCTGGCCTTCAACTGTGATCAGGACCCCCGACGAAGCGGTGAGCGTCTCGGCTCCCGCGGGGCCCCTGTAGTCAAAGAGGAAGATGTGGTCGAAAGTGTTACTCGACCGGTTCAGCTTATCCAGAATGAATGTGCGCGTGCCTGCCTGCATGAATACGCCTTCTTCAGCAAGATAAAAAACCTCAACGTTCTTTACATCAAACAGCACAGAGCGATAGGCATATCGCGTTTGCGGCTGCAACCATCCCACAATGAAAAGCGATAGGGCGCCAAATGCAATGGAAAGCAGAATCACCGGCCTGGTCAGGCGGTGCAGGCCCGTTCCCGTCGCCAAGATAGCATCAATTTCGCTGTCCTTTGACAGCTTGTTGAAGCCGAAGAGCAGACCCAGGAAAAGCGCTGCCGGAATGGCGGTCCCGAGGTAGTGCGGAACAAGATAGGCGAGGAGTTCAAAGACAACGCCAAAGGAGTTTTTTTTGCCAAGGGTTGTATCAAGCAAACGCACAAGCCGCTCGGCGAGCAGCATGAGCAGGCCGATTGCCATTGCGGAAATGAGCGGTTTTGCCACCTGTCTGAGAATATACCGGTCGATAATGGTCAGCACAGGACTATGATTCTCCAGACATCCGCAGCTGCAGGGTCCATAACAGGTTTTTGCGCAGCTTGTCAGTTAACACTGGGGCGGATTTGAGGTCAGGAAGGTTCGGCCAGCCGGCATCCTTGAACGTAACGCCATCAAAAACCTGGGATTTTTCATAACGTGGCACCACGTGCAGGTGAACATGGGGGTCAACCATCATCAGCATGAGGTAGTTGATCTTGTCATAGGGGGCGAATCTCTTGAGGCTCTGTTCAATCTCCGTGATCACAATTGCGAGCTCGGAAAAAGCCGTGGGCGGCAGATCGGAAAAGGCGGTCACATCGGCTTTTGCGGCAAGAACTAGGCTCCCCAGCGTCACCTGTTGCGGGCGCAGCAACACGCACCAATGGTGATGCTCCTTCACCAGGCTTTCCGGGTAGCCAAATTTCTGCATGGTGGCATTCATGGCTCCAACTTACCTCGAAGCGGGCTTAGGAAGGAAGCATGAATTGATTCTTATCGATTATCCGGTGCAATTGCGGGTCCCAAGAGCGGACCGAAACCTGGGTTGCCCATTTCCCCTGATTACGGGTAATTTCATAGAGATTCCAGGCCGCAGGCTCATAGTGACTGTGGCCATTCATTGAGGCCGACGGGACGCCGACAATAGGAATTTTACCTTCGCGTCCCTCAAGAACCGTGAGGATGGGGTGATGGTTGTGGCCATGCAGCACCACTTCCGCCCCGCCATCGCGGAGTACGTCGCGCAGATCTGCGGCATCTCTGAGCGCCTTCCGCGGCGGAGCGAGGCCGGGTAGGGGTGGATGGTGGATCATCACGGCGCGGTAATAACCCTTTGCCTTTAAATCAGGCAGGAGCTTGGACAGGGCCTGCAATTGCTCGGGACCGACACTGCCCGAGGCCCTGGTGAGCGATTGCGGAGCGGCTGAATTCAAGCCAATCACGGCCAGGTTTCGGCGCAGGCGTACATAGGGGAAAATTGAAGTTAATTGGGTTGATGGCACGGCCATGTCGCCGGTCATGTAAGTGGCGAGATGGCCAAGGCCTTGTTCCCACTTCACGGGCACATAGGCGTCGTGGTTTCCGGGAACAAAGGAAATCCATTGGGGATCACCGAAGTTTTCCATCCAATCAGCAGCGCGCAGGAATTCCGCATGGGCCGAAACGTTCAACAAATCACCAGTGAAGGCTACATGATCAGGTGCGGCGGCTTTGATGTCCTTAACAATGGCCTCGGCAACAGCGGGATCATGGAGTTTATGCCGCTTCAGTTTCCAGGAAAGCGTGCCAATAACGCGTTTCAGAGCAAAGTCTTTCCAGGCTGCGGATTCGGGCAGGGGGCCTAAATGGACGTCCGACAAGTGGGCGAGGGTTAAGGCCAAATCTTAGCTTCCGTTGACTTCCGGTGAATTGGGTGCGAATGAGCAGTCCGTACTTACTCTCCTGTTAGACGTGGATTCAAGCATTGTGCGTGTAGTTATTCTTGCAGCTGGTCAGGGTAAACGGCTTTTGCCGCTGACCACGGAAGTTCCCAAGGCCCTCCTTGATATCGGAGGCAAAACGTTAATTGAGCGGCAGATTGAGGCCTTCGCTGCGGCGGGCATCAAGGATTTTACCGTGGTCACCGGCTATGGCGCCTCGCGCATGGAAGAAGCGCTGGCAAAAATCGGCAGCCGTCTTGGCGTTGCAATCGCCACTGTGTTTAATCCCTTCTACGCGGTGGCCGATAATCTGGCGAGTTGCTGGATGGCGCGCGGTGCCATGACGGGTGACATCATTCAGGTGAATGGCGACAATGTATTTCGCAGCGACCTGGTTGAGAAACTCCTGGCAGCACCGACATTTCCGGTCAGCGTGGCCACCAACATCAAGCAAGTCTATGACAGCGATGACATGAAAGTTATTCTTGATCGCGGGCGGCTGACCGAGATTGGCAAGACCTTGCCGGTTGATACGGTGGATGCGGAGGCCATTGGTTTCTATGTGTTTCGCGGTGAGGGGGCAAAAGCCTATGTTGAAACCCTGGAGCGCTCCATGCGCGACAGCCAGGCCCTGAAGCAATGGTTTCCCTCAGCCATCGGCTCACTTGCCAAGAGAATTGAAATTCGCACCATTCCCATAAACGGATTGCAGTGGTGTGAAGTGGATTTTCCAGTTGATCTGCAACAGGCGCGGCAATTTGTGGCAAGTTGGACTTAGAGCAAATCCAGGCGAAGTTGAATGACTTCGCCGACAAGGATTTGCTCCAACATTTTGATCCGGCGCGAGTCCTTTTCGGCGGGATGAATTCATCCTGCCGGGACGCGCGCTAGAATCGCTGCTTCAAAATTGTCTCGGCCAATTCAAGGTCTGAAGCCTTGTCTACATCAATGGCGGCCTCCGCAAAGGGCAGTAGAATTGGTTTAACGGTAAGCCCGAGGCGCCTTGAGACGGTCCTGAAAACTTCGTCGAGAGAGAGCGTGCCGAGCAAAAAGCGGAAGAGGGCAAGCGGGCCGAAGGCGGCAACCAGGCGCCAGGGTTTCTTCCGCACCTGTTCCAGATATTTCCATTTCTCGAGAATGCGAAGGCCTTTTTCATTGCGGACGGCAAAGAGATTGCATCCAGATACGCGATCTTTGCCAAACTTGAAAAAAGTTCGAATAGATTGCGGGTAGGCACCAAGGATTACTTCCGCCCGGGCCAGACCGGCTGAGAAGTCAGCGCCATTGAGCTCGGCCTGGCCGCAGAAATAATCGATCACTTCCGGGGAGAGCAGGGCATGGTCTGCCGTCGTCAGGAGCACGGGAAATTCCGGGTTTTTTCTGATCGCAACAATGGCCGAAAGGGGGGCTGAATCTTCCGAGGCGACTACTGCCACCTTGGAGGTCTTGCCCAAAATATTGCGCACAACTTCTGCAGTTTCTATGGAAACGGAAATTGATGCAATTGATCTCGAACCCTGCAAGGCATCGACAACGCGCCTTAGCATCGGCACGCCGTTAACTGGAAGCGCGCATTTGTGGCTCACGTCATAGGCCTTTGCCATGGGATCATCTGGGCCACGGCCCGCGGCAAGTACAATCGCGGTCCAGTTTTTGGCCACTAAAGCGCCTTTTCGTAAATGCGATAGGTCTTGTAGGGCGTTGCGCCGAGGGCTTCGAGCATATGGCGCATGGACATGTTGTCTTCCAAAATCCACGATAGCTCGCCGCTATTGGTTCCACGTGCAATATGATAGCGGCGTACAGTTTCAATAACCGCTAGAGCCAGGGAAGAGCCAGTCAATGTTCCATGAAACTCTTTGCGTACGCCCATGAGGGGCATGCGTACGGACTTGGGAGCGCGGCCAAAAAGATTCCACGCCAGTTTTGCCCAACCGAAAGGCAAAAGTTTGCCATTCAATCCGCTGATCCACTCATTGATATTGGGAAGCGTTACGGAAAAAGCTGCGGGCACACCTTTATAGGTGGCGATGGCGATGTATTCCTTGTTCACAAGAATTTTGAGATTGTCGCCCAGTACCTTGAGTTCTGCAGGTGTAAAGGGAATGAAACCCCAATTATCAGACCACGCATCGCTGTGGATCGAAAGGATGATGTCAAGGTCACGTGCAAGGTTTTTCTTGTCGAGAGGGCGAACTACAATATGCGGTGACTTCATGGCCCGGTCATAGGCAACAGCAAGCGATTTCGGAAGGGCATTCTTGCCATCATAATAATAG
Organism: uncultured Alphaproteobacteria bacterium; assembly: GCA_963766425.1. Lineage (GTDB taxonomy): Bacteria > Pseudomonadota > Alphaproteobacteria > Rhizobiales > Aestuariivirgaceae > Aestuariivirga. The sequence goes on along the minus strand of CAVYAB010000019.1, from coordinate 146,053 downwards.
GCAATAACGTCCTTGGCCTTGGTGAATCCTGCTTCTTCAATGCGGGTCGCATAGTAGGGCAGCGCATGGCCCATCATCATGTTTGGCGGGCGATCAAAGCCGTTGATAAGCAGGCCCATTTCATCATTGATTGAAAAACTGAATGGCCCGCGCACAAACTTCATGCCGCGCGATTTCAGCCATGTTTCAGCGGTCGCGAAAAGGGCGGCAAAGACCTCCGGATCATCAGGTGCTTCGAGGAAGCCAAACTGGCCCGTCGCATCCTGGTGGCGCTCAAGGTGAAGTCGGTCAACTTGGGCCGAAATGCGGCCAACGGGCTTGCCGTTCACCTCAGCCAGAAAAAGTTGAGTTTCCGCGTGCTCAAAAAATGGATTCTTCCGTGGATCGAGGTGTTCAAAGCGCTCAAAATAGAGGGGTGCTATCCAGTTCGAACCCTTCCCATAAAGTGCGAACGGCACATCAAGAAACTGCTTTTTATCGTGTTTTGAAAGGACGGGCCTGACGCTGAGACTCATCGTTTGATGCTCTTGGGCTTTGATGGCTTTTTTGGCGGCGAAACATGGCCCTTCGAAATGGTATAAAGCTTGTCGGCAATTTTAGTCCAAGCTGGCCTGTGGGTGATAGCAACAATCGTATAGCGCCCGCGCAAGCTGGCAATGTTGCTCACAATCTCGGCTTCGGTTTCCGGATCGAGGGCACTTGTTACTTCATCGAGAATGAGCATTTTGGGTTTGGTTACCAGGGCGCGCGCAAGGGAAATGCGCTGGCGCTGCCCGCCGGAAAGCCTGCTTCCCATCTCTCCCACATCGGTTTCAATACCTTGGGGAAGGGCGTCAATGAACGTTTTGGCGCCCGCCTGCTCAAGGGCGGCGTGAACTGCCTCGGCGGAAATACCCGGGTTTGACAGGCTGATGTTTTCGCTGATGGTATCGTGGAACAGCATAAGCTCCTGGGGCACATAGCCAATGCTTTGGCGCCAGGCTTTGATATCAATGGTTTCAATGGGCTCGCCGCCAATGAGAATTCTGCCCTTCTGCGCCGTGTTCAAGCCGATCAGCAAGTCTATCAGCGTGGTCTTTCCGGAACCGGATGGCCCCTGCAACACTGTGATCTTGTTTGCGGGCACTTCGAAGGTGGCATTTGAAATAACCGGGGTTGGGCCATGGGCAAAAGTCACGCCTTCAAACTTGCAGCCCGCCCCGAGATCGGGCGCAATGGTTCCACTATGGCTCTCCTTTTGCTTCTCTGACTGCTTGATCAGCTCGATGGTGCGGACATAGGAAGCCTCGATGACAACAGCCGCCTGCACCTGTTTTTGAAGTTTGGTTAGATTATTGACGATTTGGAAGAAAACTATGCCGGTCACCAGCAGTACCGGCAGGGTAGAATCAAAAAGCACGTAGGCTGCGTAGATGAGCACGCCCGTCATGATGTTCACCAGAGCCTCGCTTCCCTGTGTAACACCTTGGCGTGCAAGATGAATGGTAACCAGACTGCGCTTGATCCGCTTCAGCAGGCCAGAGAGACCTTGAACCAGAGGTCCATAGCGGTCCATGGACTTCAAGGCTTTGATATTGTTAAGCATGTCCACCATATCGATGGTGAGATTTGAGACGCGATCTCTCTGCTTGTAACCTGCCTGCTTTGAAATACGGACAAGCTTGCTCATTGACAGGGCCAAGAAAAGCCCTCCCATTCCACCCAGGAGGGCAATGCGCCAATCAACGACAAAGGCCACCACCGCATAGGCTGCGAGCTGCAGCATGCCCGCCACAACAATAGCAGCGAACTGATAGGCATCGCCGGCACGTGTGGCGTCATTGCTGATGGCGTTGGCAAAGCGACCGCCACTTTGATCTGTGTAGAAACTCCACCGCGCCTCGAATATTGCCTTGATGAGCTTGCGTCGCAGATTGATTGCCACGCGCGCGCCGGTGATTCCGGAGTATGAAAGCGCAGCAAAAGCAATCATGGTCTTCAATGTCAGCAGGCAAACAATAATAATGAGAAGATTGCCGAGATTTGCCGAAATCCCCAGAGATTCAATGAATGACTTTATGATATGGCTAATGCCGGTTGTGTCATCGGCACTGTTGCCAAGAATTGCATTCGCGGCTGGCAGCAGGGTGCCAATGCCCAGGACTTCAGAGAGACTGGCAAGTACAAGGCAGGCAAGTACCAGCCAGGGTTTTGTTCCTTCGGCTCCAAAAAAAATTTTAATAAGTTGCTTCATGAGTTGGCTTTGACCAGATGGAAAAGTTTGCGTCCGGAGCATTAGAGGGTAAGCCTTGCGAACTCAAGCTTGGCGCGTTTAAGTGTCGCGATGATCAAGAAAACCCTGCTTAAAATTGTATCAAAAGTTGCCTTGCAGCCCATTTACCGCCAAACGCGGGGTCTCACATTGGGCACGCGAACGGCTGTTTTTGACGTGGAAAACAGGGTTTTGCTGGTCCAGCATTCCTACGGGCCGGGTTGGCTTTTGCCCGGTGGTGGAGTTGAACGGGGCGAGACAATTTTTGACTCGGCGAAACGCGAAACCCGGGAAGAGGCTGGAATCATTGCCGAGGAAGAGCCGGTTCTTAAGGGCATTTGCCTGAATGACGGACAATTCCCCGGTGATCATGTGGCGGTGCTGACCTTGCATAAATTTACGCAGGCGCCGTGGCAACCAACGCTTGAAATCACTCATGCCAAGTTCTTTTCCATTGACCAGCTCCCGGACGGCACGACGGGTGGAACCCGGCGGCGGCTTGATGAAATTATCTCAAACCAGGAAATTGCCCGCCACTGGTAGGCCCTTGACCTTAACGCTGTCGCCTTGTATGCGGCCTTCATGAACCTGTCGGTCACCATTTCCTTGCGACGACGAGCCAGCGCAGCTCAAGCCCTTTCGCTTGCCTGGACCGCATAGGATTCCCTCACATTTATTCGTGATCCTGTGAATTGGGGCCGGGTGCCCAAATAATTTACATGGAACACAATCACGATGGCCACCACATTTCACGTCGAAAACACGAAATCAACAGACCAGCCTCTAATTGAGCAACTGCTCGACATCGCCTTCGGCATCGACCGGCGCGCGAAAACCTCCTACCGCTTGCGCGAAGGCAACTCTCCTGCCGAACACTTGTCACTGGTGGTGCGGGATGGCGAAGTTGGTGTCGCGGGCGCAATCAGTTTTTGGCCGCTTGCCATTGGCAATGCGGGAACTCCAGCCCTGTTGCTTGGTCCTCTTGTGGTGCATCCCGAGCGGCAAAGCATCGGAGTTGGGCTTACTCTCATGCAGGAAGGGTTGATGCGTGCCAAGGCGAGGGGCCACAGGTTTGTAATTCTTGTCGGTGATGCGCCTTACTATGCCCGAGTTGGGTTTCAGAAATTGCCGGACGGCAAATTGATGTTGCCCGGGCCTGTTGACCCCGAACGCTTTCTGTATGTGGAACTTGTGCAAGGGGCGCTGTCTGAGGCACGTGGATTGGTTCTGCCGCCGCATCGTTTTGCAGAAATATCAGCGGCCTTCGCGGTACCACATCAGACAGAACGCCAGAAGCAAGGCGCCGAGAGCCAGTAGCGAGGCAAACAAGGGAACCTCGCTCACCGCCGTTACGCGGTAGGCTCCGTTGGCCTTGAGGCCCAGCCAACCCGCGCCTGCCATTTGCCTGTCGCCAGAAATCTTGATGAGGCGTGGCAGGCCATCTTCAAGCCAGGCCACGCCGCCGCCCGTTGCCTTTGCAACGGGTGCGAGTTTGGCGGGGGTTGCAAGAATGTCCTGGGCCTCGCGGGCATCGCTTGCAGCGGCTGCTGCCACGGCCTGCAGCTTGCCGTCATTAAGACCGTACATGCCAGCCTCATCGACTTTCAGGCTGCCCTGCCAGAGGCCCGGCGATTTCTCGTCCAGGGTCACTATTGCGGTCGTACCGGACGGCGCCGTGACGGTTACGGGCTCTGCCTTGTCGGCCATGGTACGGCGGATAATTGTCAGCTCGCGGCCCAGTTGCCTGCCGCTCAGGGATTCTTCTTCCAGATCGGGTTCTTTCATCAGCCAATGGGCGAGGCGGCGGAGCAATTCGGTTTGTGGTCCGCCGCCATCATAGCCTCTGGCCCAGAGCCAGCTTTGATCGGACAGTAGCTGGGCGGCGCGGCCTTCACCCTGGCGCGAGAGCACAAGCAGGGGCTTGTCGGCAAGGCCAGACATGAGCGTGTCAATTTCAGGAGCTGTTGTTTCAACCACGCGAAACCACTTACCCCAGGTGGGTGACGCGGCTTCACCACCGGGCAGACCACCCGTCACAGGATGGCGTGTGCCAAGTTTGGTAATTTGGGGGCGAAACGCGCCGTCCAGAACTTCGCCGGTGGGCGAGGCTGTCAGAACATCGGCCATGGGCGTGCTGTAGAGCCCGTCTGCCATGGCGAATTCCGGCCCGGCAGCCACAAGCAGGGCGCCGCCCTCATTCACATACCGGGCGATTTGCATGATGTAGGCCTCAGGCAAAACCGCTTCGCGGTGGTAGCGGTCAAAAATGACGAGATCGAATTGATCGAGCTTCTCCACGAACAGTTCGCGGGTTGGGAAGGCTATGAGCGCGAGTTCGTTGATTGGCGTGCCATCCTGCTTTTCCGGTGGGCGCAGGATGGTGAAATGGACGAGATCAACGGAAGCATCAGCTTTCAGGAGATTGCGCCAGGTGCGCTCGCCGGGGTGGGGCTCGCCTGACACCAGCAACACGCGCAGACGGTCACGGATACCTTCAACAACAGCAATGGCGCGGTTGTTTTCGAGTGAAATTTCACCGGGAATTGGGGGTGCCACGATTTCCGCAATGTTTTGCCCGCCGTGATCGAGCGTAATCGGAACTTCGGTGCTCGCCCCCGGTGTAACGGTCAGGGTTTGTGGAGTTCCCGTTCCCAATTTCACGGTCACATCGATAGGGTTGCCATCGCCACCCACATCGTCCACGCGAAAGCGCAGGATCTGTGCGTTGCCGACTATGCCAAAACGAGGGGCCTGTTCGACCACCACGCGGCGGTCACGCTCCTCCTGGCTGCCGGTGAGAAGGCCGTGAACGGGGCCATTGATGCCGCTCTTGCTCGCATCGGGCGGAACGTCATGCACCTGTCCATCGGTCACCAGCAAGGCGCCTGCGAAACGTTCGGGCGGAATATCCGCCAAGGCACGGTTCAGGGCCGTGAAGAGCCGTGTGCCATCTTCTTGCGGGTTCACACCGGACTGTACTGCCACCACGCGCAGTTCCGTGTTGCCAAGCGTCGACGCAGCAGATTTGAGCGCTGCTTCCGCCGCATCGGCCTGTTTCATTCGTTCACCCGCCAGCTGGCTTTGACTGCGGTCAATCACCGCCACGGCGATGTCATTCAGGGCTTCGCGGTCTTCGTGGCGCAAGGTGGGATTGCTGAGGCTTGCGAGCAAAAGAGCAAGGGCCAGACCTCTTAGCCACCAGCCACGGGTCCGGGCGAAGGCTGAAACAGCAATCAGGAAAAGTCCTGCCGCTCCTAATATGGAAAGCCAAAGCAGGGGAAGAAGCGGAGCGAATGACAGGGTGAAATTCATGTTATTGCCCCAGTCTTTCAAGGAGCGCCGGAATATGAACCTGATCGGCCTTGTAGTTTCCGGTGAGTGCATACATCACAATGTTGATGCCGGTGCGAAAGGCCATTTCGCGCTGGCGGTCATTGCCGGGGATCACCGCGTAAAGCGGATTGCTATTGTCATCGAGGGCCCATGCCGCCGCATAGTCATTGCTGCCGATGATGATGGAGCTTACGCCGTCAACATTGTTGGCTGTTGATGGGTCGGTGCGCTCCACCCATAATTGGCCCCCCGCATAGCGGCCCGGAAAATCGCGCAGGAGGTAGAAGGCCTTGGTGATCACATGGGTATCAGGCACGGGTTCAAGGGGCGGAATATCCAGCTTTTCCAGAATTCGCCGCAGAGCGTTGGTTGCTCCCGACAGGTTTTCAAACCCCAGGTTATCATCCCGGAGATCGAAGAAAATGGTGCCGCCGTTTTTCATGTAGGCATCCATCTTGGCCAGAGTAGCGGGGGTAGGAACGGCGGCGCTATCCAGCGACGGGCCAATAGACCAGCGGGAAAAACACAATTTCATCACTCTCGATATTGACGCCGATGGGGCTGCCGGGGATCACCGAAGTGCGGTCACTCAAAATAATGCCAAGGCCTTTCAGTCCTTGCTCGCTGATGGCGTCCACGGTGTCATCGCCGGTGCGTACGAAAGCCAGACGGGTTTCCTGCGTGGCTTTCTGTGCATAGTCATCGACTTGCTGCGCGCTAGAGTCTTCGGGAATGGCCGAAAGCAAAAGAAGGGCCGTGGTCATTCCGCGCAGTCGATTCCAGCCGCCACCGAGGAAAAGTGCGGCCATTGTGTCGCCGAGGAAGAGCAGAAACGCGAACGTGAAGAGAATGGGTGCCAGAGGCTGGCGCTGAGGTGTGGCGAAGGAGCGAAGTGTGACGCCATTTGGAAGCGTCGTGATCGCCGACATGGCTTGCGCGTCAGGCAGGAGATTGATGGCGCGTTCGGCGCTGCCGCGATTGTAAAGACCCGCTGGCGTTTCAGGTGTTGGCTTTGCCTTTTCAATATCGGCAGGTGAAATGGGTTTGGAGTCGGGCAAAGGCTCTATCAATTCGCCTTGCGCGGATAGGGCAAGGCGGGGGATGAAGGCCGTGGCACGGTCATCACTGGATGAGGCGCCAGCGGCAGCCCCGCCACCTGCACCAGGTGCGAGATCATTGATCCGGCGCAGCATTTCCACAAAAAGCCCGGAGAGCGGCAGGTTCGACCAGTCGGCATTGGCGGTCACATGGAATAGGACGATGAGGCCCTTGCCCTGGCGCATTGCCGTTACCAATGGTGTTCCGTCCGCAAGGCTTGCCCATACCCTATCTGGCAAATCCATGTCGGGCTCGGCCAGGACCTGGCGCAGTACGGTTACATTTTGATCGAGAGGCAGGCCGGCAAAGGGGCCGTTGTCGGGAAAGGCTTGCAAGCTTTGCGGTTCTTCCCAACTCAGGGCCGAGCCCAAGGCGCGGCCACCGCTGCGCAAGGTGACAGGCACGAGCGCATCCTGGGCGCCTGCCATGCGTGGTCCGGCAAAGCGCAGCAACACACCGCCGCGCTCAAGCCATGGATTGATCGCCTCTGCCGTTTCCGATGGGATGACACCGATGTCGGCCAGCACCAGCATTGAGAGGCCCGCCTCGAGTTGCTCCTTCAGCTGCGCGGCATTTTCCGGTTCGGAAATTTGTGCGTAGGGCTCAAGGGCGCGCGAGACATAATAGAGCGGCGAGAGCAGGGGTTGTGCGTCTTCCAGTGAACTGCCGGATTGCAACGCTATGGTCTTGCGCCGCCACCGGTCATCGAACAGGAATGTCGCAGCGGCGTTGCGTTCGCCCAAAATTTCCAGACGCTGCACTTCATTGCGAAGTTCAATGGGCAGATCGAGTGATGCTTCGGCTTGCAACGACGTTGCGGTGAATTCGAGTTTGGCGTCTGCAAGGCTTCGCCCATTGGCGGCAACAGCGCGGATATTTGCTTCGCGCACGGCACCGGATGAAGCCCGCAACGCTCGAACTTTCAGTTGGCCGCCATCGGTTGAAGGTGACGCAAGGGCCATCGGCAGCGCCGTGGCGTTGGGCATGATCGCGTCAACACGGGCGCGGCCATTGGCCAGGCTGGTGAGGCCTTCTGCAAATGCAGTGGCGGATGACTGATCCATGCCATCGCTGATCCACACGACATGCAACGACGTTGCAGAATTGAAACTCGTTTTAAGACGAGTCAGGAGTTTCGCGCGATCCGCGCCAAGCGCCTTTGGTTCGAGGACTGCAATCTGCTTGAGGGTGGCATCGGCATCGCGCGCCACAATATCTGCCTCGCGGGCTGAGGGAGCAGTTGTTGCAAGGCTCAAGGTCACATCGTTTTCGCGTGCTTCATTTACGATTTCACCCAGCATTGTGCGACGCAGGCTCCAATCCTTCGCCGCGGCCCAGGTATCATCGACAATGATGAGGAGGGGGGCGCTGTTTCCTGCCGCACTTTGCCCCGGTGCGTAGAGGGGGTGAGATACGCCGAGGATAACGAGTGCCGCAATCGCCAGACGCAGCAACATGAGCCACCAGGGCGTCTTGTCGGGTTGCTCGTGTTTGCTTACCAGTTCGAGCAAAAGGCGCAGGGGCGGAAATTTTATGGACTGCGGCTTGGGTGGAGTGAAGCGCAGCAACCACCAGATGATGGGCAGCAGCAAGAGCCCCGCCAGGGCAACGGGCGTGGTGAAGGTGAGCGCCTGCAGGAAGGCCATCATGCGAAGCCGCCCAAATCAAAGGCCCGGCTTTTCGCGCCACCAACAAGTCCGTGCAACATCATCAGAAGTTTTGCTGGCGATTGATCCGTGTGGTGAAGCGTGAAACTCCAGCTTACGCCATGGGCAATCCGGCGCACGGCTTCGCGCTGGCTCGCAAATTTTTCGACGTAGGCATCGCGCAGGGTTTCGGTCTTGCCTGCGAGATATTTGAAGGGGCCATCCATGTCGCGGAATTCGACGCGGCCGTCATAGGGCAGGGTTTCTTCCGCCGGATCGACAATCTGCACGATGTGGCCGGACACGCCGCGGGCGGCAAGTGTGCGAACCGTTGCAGCAATGTCTTCGGGCTTTTCAAGAAAATCACCAAGCAAAACCACACTGGAAAATTTTTGCAAATGCTGGGACTGGGGCAGGCTCGCGCCCTCGCTGCGCAACAGCCAGGTGGCCATGGGAACCAGAGCGCCGCGGGCATGGCTCACTTTCTGGGGGCTGCCGATCAGCCCCACGCGTTCTTGGGCGCGCAAAGCGAGACTCGCCAACGCAAGTGTCGTGAGATAGGCGCGGTCGCGCTTTGTTGTCTTGCTGAGATGGGACTTGAAATCCATGGACTTTGAGGGACTGGCCCAGAGCCATAGGGTGTTGGCGGCTTCCCATTCATTTTCGCGGATGAAGACATGGGACGAACGCGCCGATTTCCGCCAGTCAATGCGGCTGGTTGAATTGCCAAACCCGTAAGCGCGGTATTGCCAGAAGCTTTCGCCGGGTCCGGCGCGCTTGCGGCCATGGATGCCTTGCATGACGGTTGCGGCAATGCGTTCCGCCTCCACCAGTAATGGCGGCAAAGTATGGGACGCCGCGTCGGCGCGCTCATTCAAAACCAGTGCGGGAATGGTTTTGGCGGGCTTGCGCGCCTCAGGCGAGGAGATGTTTTTGCCGTTCAATGATGGCCTCAATGGTTTCGCCCTCGGCGCGGGCGGTAAAGTTCAGCGCCATGCGATGTTTGAATACGGGGCCGATGAGTTCCGCCACATCGTCAATCGACGGGCTCAGGCGGCCTTGCAGGAGGGCGCGGGCGCGAATGCCCAGCATCAGCGCCTGGCTGGCGCGGGGCGATGGTCCCCAGGCAACGCCATGGTTGATTTCCTTGCTGGCATCAACACCCGGCCTTGCGGCGCGCACAACGCGGAGAATTGCATCGGTCACCTGTTCACCCACCGGGATAAGCCGGGTCAGCCGTTGCGCACTTATCAGCTCAGAGGTCTTGAGCACCTTTGCCGCCATCTCATCGTCTTCGCCGGTTGTGGCAAAGAGCATGCGGCGCTCGGCTTCGAGCGATGGGTAGGGCACATCGATCTGGAACATGAAGCGATCAAGCTGGGCTTCGGGAAGCGGATAGGTGCCTTCCTGCTCGATGGGGTTTTGCGTGGCCAGCACATGGAACGGCTTTGGCAAATCATGTCGAACGCCTGCAATTGTCACATGATGTTCCTGCATGGCCTGCAAAAGCGCTGACTGGGTGCGGGGGCTGGCGCGGTTGATTTCGTCGGCCATCAGCAACTGGCAGAACACGGGGCCGGGCACGAAGCGGAATTGCCTGCGGCCCTTTTCGGTTTCGTCCAGAACCTCGGAGCCCAGGATATCGGCTGGCATCAGGTCGGGGGTAAATTGCACCCGCTTTTCATCCAACCCCAGAACCCGGCCCAGGTTTGTTGCGAGCTTTGTTTTCGCAAGTCCGGGGGCGCCGACCAGAAGCGCATGGCCGCCTGCCAGAATTGCAGTCAGGGCCAATTCGATAACCTCGTTCTGGCCAAAGATCACTTTGCCGATCTCGTCCCGCACTTTTTCGAGGCGCTCGCCGGTGGCTTCGAGTTCCTTAAGTATTTCCTTGTTCGCTTCTTTGATGTTTGCCATGGGTCCCACTATAGTTTGCTATTCCCCTGATTTGGCAGGGGAAATGAATTGTTGTTAATGACATCCTCGTGAAGGAGAATGGCGTAATAAAGACGGCAATTTGCGACTCATTTCTGGTTTGGACGGGCATATGATGACCACGATTGCGAGGGATGCAAGCAATCCATTGCAGGGCTTAAAGGAAGCCACGGGCAAGGCCAAGGGCCTGCCTCCGGTTCACCTGTGGAATCCGCCCTTTTGCGGCGATCTTGATATGCGGATTGCGGCCGATGGCACGTGGTTTTACATGAATTCGCCCATTGGCCGAAAACCCCTGTTCAAGCTTTTTGCCTCGGTTCTCAGGCATGACGAGGATGGTAAATATTACCTCGTCACCCCGGTGGAAAAATGTGGCATCCGGGTGGATGATGCGCCGTTTCTGGCCATTCGGATGAGCTACGGAGGGGGAGGGCAGGTCCCAGGTCATTTCCTTTGAAACCAATGTGGATGATGTGGTGGTGGTGAACAAGGAGCATCCCTTGCGCTTTGAAACCGAGGCCGGAACCTCCGGCTTGAAACCCTATGTCCTGATGCGGGCGCGGCTTGAGGCCCTTGTGTCGCGGGCGCTGTTTTATGATCTCGTGGCCAAAGGCAAGGTGGAAGGCGAGTGGTTCGGCGTGTGGTCGTCAGGTGAATTTTTTCCAATGCAGCGTGCCGATGAAATTTAGCGAGGCAGAAATACGTAAGCGTGCGGTGAGAGGTCTGTTGCATGAGGTTCCACTGAAGCATGAACGCAGCGATGATGACATGAATGCGGCGGTTCCGATGATTCCGGTTGGCGTGAAGCCAAAGCCCGCTGCTGTTCTTGTGCCCATTGTCCTGCGCGAACCGGAGGTAACCGTTCTGTTGACGCAACGAACTGATCATCTCTCAAGCCACGGCGGGCAAGTTGCATTCCCCGGTGGGCGCATTGATGCGGATGATGAGGATGCGATTGCCGCAGCGCTGCGCGAGGCGGAAGAAGAAACGGGGTTGGCGCGGACATTTGTGGAACCCTTGGGCTATCTCGACAGCTATCTCACAGTGACGGCCTATCATGTGGTGCCAGTGGTGGCGCTGGTAAAGCCGGGGTTTACGGTGACCCCGCAGGAAAGTGAAGTTTCAGCCGTGTTTGAAGTGCCTTTGCGCTTTCTGATGATGCCGGAAAACCATGAAAAGCATTCGCGGGAATGGCAGGGCAAGCAGCGCTTCTTTTATGCCATGCCCTATGAGGACCGCTATATCTGGGGGGCAACGGCGGGCATGATCCGCAATCTCTATGATCGGCTTTATGCATGAGCAAGCCTCCTACACTCATCGCGGGCACGTTGGCTGAAGGAGCCAGGCTTGCAGCGCGTGTTTGCACTTGTCGTCAGAGGCAGGTGGTGAAGCGCGCGTGGCTGGGGGTGCGGTGCGTAATGCGCTGCTCGGCGAGCCCATCGGCGACATCGACATTGCCACCACGCTGCAGCCGCAAGACGTCATGACAGCCTTCAATGCGGCTGGGATTTCGGTCCATCCCACGGGGATTGAGCATGGCACGGTGACTGTTGTGGTTGATCACAAGCCTTACGAAATCACCACGCTTGCGCCGGGATGTAAAAACCGATGGGCGCCGTGCCGTTGTTGCCTTTACCGATGACTGGAAAGAAGATGCGCTGCGCCGCGACTTCACCATCAACGCGCTTTACTGCGATGCCAACGGAAAAATCCATGACTACGTAGATGGTTACGCGGATATCCTGCGAAAAAGAATCATCTTTGTGGGAGCACCCGCGGCCCGCATTCGGGAAGACAATTTGCGTATCCTGCGTTTCTTTCGCTTCCTCGCGGCTTATGAGAAAATGACGGCAGATAAGGCCAGCTTTGCAGCTTGTGTGCGCATGAAAAAGGGGCTTTTGGAACTTTCGGCTGAGCGCATCGCGCGGGAAATGTTCAAGCTTCTGGTGGGGCCAAAGGCCGTGCCAGTTCTCAAGCTGATGGCAAAACACAAGGTGCTGAAGCTGATTGTTCCACATACGGATGAATTCCGGGTAATTGCGCGCCTGCCTCCCGACTCGTTGCTGAGAGCGTTCGTTCTCGCCAAAAATCCGGAAAGTTTGCGAGAGGCATGGCGGCTCTCCAACATTCAGGCCAGGCGCATTGAATCACTTTTGCAAGGCACAGTTATCACGCCCAAACTGCGTGAGAATGAGCAGCAAAAACTGCTCTATGCCATGGGGTCCGAGGCATGGCACGACAGTGTGCATCTGGCATGGGCAAAATCACGGGCATCGCTCACCGACCGGGCATGGCAGCGCATGTTGAAATTGCCGGCGCGTTGGGTGCCCCCCAGTTTCCCCATAACCGGGCGTGATCTGCTTGACTTTGGTTTTCCGTCGGGCCCTGATCTGGGGCGCGAACTCAAGCGGCTTGAGGATTATTGGATTGGCACTGATTTCAAATCGACAAAAGATGAATTATTAAAGAGCATAAGGGGAAACTGAAATGGCTGACATCATCGTCATGAAAACCAATGGCAAGGGCGCTCCGAAAGTTGATCTCGGAACGCCAGACCCCGCCAAGCTCATCAAGGGCAAATACAAGACAAAGACGTGGAACCATTTTACCGGCGAGGATGACAGGCTCTATTGCGGCATCTGGGAATCAACGCCGGGCAAGGTTCCCATTGATTATGTGGAGTGGGAATTCTGCCATTTCATTGAGGGCAAAGCCATCCTGACCAATGACAAAGGCAAGAAGTGGACCTTGAGGAAGGGCGATGGGTTCATTATCCCGGCGGGCTTCAGGGGCACCTGGGAAACCGTTGAAAAGGTGCGGAAGCATTATGTTATCCTGATGCCGAAAGGTAAGTGAATGAGCGTGACGACCAAAATCAGCCATCATGTATCCAACGCCACGGCAGGACTGCGTCATGTGTTCGTGCGTGATCTCGAAGTGATGGCAACCCTTGGCATCCATGAGCATGAGAAGCTCACACCCCAGCGGATCATTGTCAGCATTGATCTCTCGGTGCGTGAAGGCAATGGTCCGGTTCACGACGATATCAGCAATGTGGTTAGCTATGAGAACATCGTCAAAAAAGTGGAAGCGATCATTGCGCAGGGCCATGTGAACCTGGTTGAGACCCTGGCCGAACTCTTTGCGGCGGCGTGCCTGAAAGACAAGCGCGTGATGGCAGCACGGGTGCGCATCGAAAAACCGGACATCATTCCAAACGCAAAAAGCGTTGGCATTGAAATTGAAAGGATCAAGTCGTGAGCCGCGCTTTCAGCGTTCCACCGATCACCAACCTGCAACGCGACAAGCTCGTGCCCTACACGCTGGAAGGTTACACGGCCGAAAATAAATGCCAGTGGCTGCCCGTGAGCTTTAACGCCGAAACCCAATGCGGCAGTTATTATTTCCAGTTGCTGCCGGGGGCCGTCACCGTTCCCCATGTGCATCCGGGCTATGAGGAATTCTATGTGCTGGAAGGCGAGGCGGTCGAGAGCGATGGCACGGTGGTCGGGCCGGGCGATTTCATCAGCTTTCCGCCCAATTCCTATCACAACACCCGTAGTGACAAGGGCTGTCTGTTGCTTGTGTTTGAATGGCGGCCCTGAATTCGTTTTTGAGGCAATAACGCCTATATTACAGCCATGAATGATGAGTTTGAACCGTCGATGGATGATCTCACGGGTCCGGAGGTTATCCGTGATTTTGTGAAGCGCCTGCCGGGGAAACCCGGGGTCTACCGCATGTTCAATGCGGAGGGCGACGCCATCTATGTGGGCAAGGCGCGGAACCTCAAGAACCGGGTGTCGAACTATGCGCGGGGGCAGGGCCACAATAACCGCATTGCGCTGATGATTTCGCTCACCACGAACATGGAGTTCGTCACCACGGCGACGGAAGCGGAAGCCCTGCTGCTGGAAGCCAATCTGATCAAGAAGCTGAAGCCGCGCTTCAATGTTATTCTGCGCGACGACAAATCGTTTCCCTATATCCTGATTGCCAAGGACCATGAGGTCGCCCAGCTGGTCAAGCATCGAGGCGCGCGGGCCCGCAAAGGCAGTTATTACGGCCCCTTTGCCTCGGCCGGGGCGGTCAACCAGTCGCTTAACACGTTACAGAAGGCATTTCTCTCTAAGGTCTTGTAATGACAGTGTTTATGCCAATCGCACGCGGCCCTGCCTGCTTTACCAGATCAAGCGCTGTTCGGCCCCTTGCGTGAACTACATCGAGCTTCCGGCCTATAATGAGCTGGTGCGGGAGGCCGAGAGTTTTCTGGATGGCAAAAGCCAAACGGTGAAGGCGGAGCTTGCCACCGCCATGGAGGCAGCTTCGGAGGCCATGGATTTTGAACAGGCGGCGCGGCTGCGCGACCGTATCCAGGCCATGAGCTTTGTCACCCAGACCCAGGGCATAAACCCGCAAACGCTTGATGAGGCTGATGTTTTTGGCCTTGCCCAGGAGGGCGGGCAGGCCTGCGTCCAGGTCTTCTTTTTCCGCTCGGGGCAGAACTGGGGCACGCGGGCCTATTTCCCGCGGGCTGACAAGTCCATGGAGGTGTCTGAAATCCTCTCCTCTTTCGTCAGCCAGTTTTATGATGACAAGCCCATTCCCAAGCTGGTGCTGCTGTCCCATGAGATTGAGGAGTTGGAGCTTCTGTCGGAAGCGCTTTCCACCCATGCGGGCCACAAGGTCGAAGTTTTTGTTCCGCAGCGGGGGGAAAAGCGCGCGCTTGGTTGAGCATGCGGTAACCAATGCGCGAGAGGCTTCCGGCCGCAAGATCGCCGAATCCTCGTCCCAGGCCAAGCTGCTGGCTGGAGTGGCGGAAGCATTTGGCCTTCCGGAAGCGCCAAAACGCATTGAAATTTATGATAATTCTCACATTTCCGGCACCAATCCCGTAGGCGGCATGGTGGTAGCTGGGCCTGAGGGCTTAATGAAATCGCAATACCGCAAATTCAATATCCGTTCGGAAGACTTAACCGGCGGAGATGATTTCGGCATGATGCGCGAAGTTCTCACGCGAAGGTTCTCGCGGCTCCTGAAAGAGGAAGGCCAGCGCGAGGACGCGGATTCCGAAAATTCCACCTGGCCTGATCTTCTGCTCATTGATGGCGGGCAGGGGCAGCTTTCCGCCGTGCGCGGGGTTCTGGCTGATCTGGGCCTCGGCGACATGCCGGTTGTCGGCGTGGCCAAGGGGCCGGACCGGGACGCGGGACGCGAACATTTCTTCGTCTCCGGCAAGCCGTCGTTCATGCTGGCGGCGCGCGATCCGGTCCTCTACTATATCCAGCGGCTACGCGATGAGGCCCACCGTTTTGCCATTGGCAGCCACCGGGCGCGGCGCGCCAAGACGATTGGTGTCAGCCCGCTGGACGAAATTGCGGGCATAGGACCCTTGCGCAAGAAGGCCTTGCTCAGGAGCTTTGGATCGGCCAAATCGGTTTCACGGGCCAGTGTGGGTGATTTGACGGCAGTCGAAGGTGTAAGCAGCGCGTTGGCGCAAGCTATTTACGATCACTTTCATGAGGATGCGAGATGAGCGATGTCATGGCAAATGTGAGAACACGCAAAACAAAATTCTCCGAAATCTGGAACCTTCCTAATGTTCTCACCTATGGCCGCATCGTGGCCGTTCCCCTGGTGGCGGGCCTTCTCATGTATGGCGGAAATTCGGCCCGCTGGATTGCGCTGGCGATTTATTTGGTGGCCGCGATCACGGATTTCTTCGATGGCTATCTGGCGCGGAAGTGGCAGCAACAATCCTCGCTGGGTGTCATGCTGGATCCAATTGCCGACAAGGTTCTCGTGGCGGTCGTGCTTCTGGTGCTTTCGGCTGATGGCATCTTGTTTGGCGGCCACATTTGGGCAGCGATCATAATTCTGGCGCGCGAGGTTCTCGTATCGGGCCTCCGCGAATATTTGGGCGGACTGCAGGTGTCCGTGCCGGTCACGCAAATTGCCAAGTGGAAGACCACGGTGCAATTGGTGGCGATCGGCTTCCTGATTGCGGGGCCGGCGGGCGATCTTGTGGTGCCTGGCATAACCCAGATCGGCATTGCCGGATTGTGGATTGCAGCTGGCCTGACGCTCTATACAGGCTATGATTATTTCCGTGCCGGAATCCGGCATGTCGTGGATGAGGAATGAAGATCTTATACTTTGCAAGGTTGCGGCAAATCATCGGGAGAGGCCAGGAAGAGATAGACGTTCCCGCCGATGTTAAAACTGTCAGTGCGTTGATTGATTATCTTAAGGGCCAGGACGAAGGCATTGCCGCAGCTTTTGCTGATCTCCGGACGTTGAAAGTGGCAATCAACCAATCGCATGCGTCGCTCGACGCTTCCCTTGCCGGGGCGACAGAAGTGGCTTTCTTCCCACCTGTCACGGGCGGCTAATGCGCCTCAATGTGTTTTTGCAAAAGGCTGGCGTTGGAAGCCGACGCGAGGCCGAGCGCATGGTGGCCGAGGGCCGGGTGAGGATCAATGGAACTGTAGCACTCCCAACAACACCCGCAGAAGAAGGCGATGTGATCACTCTTGATGGCAAGCCGGTGGCGCCTTCAACGAAACCGTTGCCGCGCCTGTTCGTGCTCAACAAGCCTCTGGATGTCTTGGTCACGCACCGCGACCACAAGGGCCGCAGGACGATTTTTGATCTGAACGCGATGAATGCGCCAGGTTTGCCGCGCTTGATGAATGTTGGCCGCCTGGATGTTAACAGCGAAGGGCTTCTGCTGCTGTCTTCTGATGGACCTTTGGCGCAGGCCCTGATGAGTCCGGAGACGGCGCTGTCGCGCATATACCGCGTACGGGTGCGTGGTCATCTCAAGCCGGAAGACATCACGGCACTTGCTGACGGCATCGTGGTTGATGGTGTGAACTACCGCGGGGCGGAGTTTGTCGAAGAGTACGACGGCAGCGGGCGCAGCAACACCTGGTACCGCGTGGTGCTCACCGAAGGCAAGAACCGCGAAATCCGCAAACTGATGGAGCATTTCGGCTGCGTGGTGAACCGGCTTATCCGCGTGCAGTATGGGCCGTTTTATTTAGGCAAGCTGCAGAGCGGCGCGCTGGAGGAAGTGAAGCCTGAGAAGGTGACTGAGCTGTTGGCGTATCTCAGTGACCGTGGCGTTAACGTCTAAACACCCCCCAACACCAAATCCGCCGCCTTTTCCGCCGCCATCATTACGGCGCAGTTGATGTTGGTGGTGATCAGGCTTGGGAAGATCGAGGCGTCGGCGATGATGAGATTGCCGATGCCTTTCACGCGCAAGTCAGGTGTCACTACGCGACCGATGCTTGCGGTGCCGCAGGGGTGGTAGACGGTTTCACATACGCTTCTGATGTAGCTAATCCATTCATCATCGCTTTGCACATCGGGGCCGGGGTGGACTTCGGCTTTGCAAAGTTTTTGGAACGACCGCGTTTCCAAGAGCCGCCGTGTGAAACGCATGGCCTTCAAGAGGATGCGCATGTCATAGGGGTCAGAGAAATAATTCAATTCGATGGCGGGCGCTACGCGATAATCGGCGCTGATCAATCGCACACGGCCTTCGCTCCTGGCGCGGGTGACATTGGGGGTGGCCTTCACCGCCGGGCCGTTCACGGCCAACCGCGGATCCTCGCCATATTTGTCGCGCACACGCAGGCCGAAATGGAACAGCACGTCGGGGGCCGGCGCATCGGCGTCGAGCTTCAGCATCATGGTGGCCTCGAAGGGGCAGATGTCCCACGGCGCGATGGCTTCTTTGGTTTGCCAGACGATGGGCGCGGCCACATGGTCCCTGAGATGCTCGCCCACGGCGGGCAGATTGGCCACAACCGGAATTCCAAGGTCGCGCAAATGTTTCGCGGGGCCAAGGCCAGACAGCATCATGAGTTGCGGGGTTTGGATGGAACCGCAGGTCAGGATCACTGCGCGGCTGGCATGAATCGTTCCCCGCGTGGTTTCAGCGCCGACTGCCTTGCCATTTTCGACGAGAATTTTTGCAGCCTGGGTTTCCGTCCAAATTTCCAAATGCCGCGGGAGTTTGGAAAGGGGGTGCAGATAGGTGACGGATGAGGATTGCCGCAGACTTCCTTTCGCGTTCAGGGGAAAGTAGCCGACGCCTTCAGCGATCTGTTTCTGAAAATCAATGTCTCGAAACCCAAGTTCCTTGCCGGCATTCACAAAGGCCTGACTGGCGGGGTGATGGGAAGATTCCTCAACGCTTGTATTTTCCATCACGCGGTTGAAGTAAGGAGCCATGCCGGCGGCTCCCCAACCCTTGGCTCCGCGGTTTTCCCATTCAATAAAATCCGAATCTGGCGGACGCAGAAACGCACAATCATTGTGGTTGGCGCAGCCGCCTAGAATTTTTGCGCGGGCGTAATACAGTTCAGGTTTTGCGCCTGCAAGTGTTGCAGCCATGAAACCCCAGTCATAATCATCGGTCTGGTCATCAAGACGCGAGAGATCGGTTGCCGCCGCGATCGCCCTCATCTTTCTTTCCCGCTTCCAGCAAAATAATTCGGCCCGTCGATTTCTCCGCGAGCCGTTTGGCAATGATGCAACCGGCGGAGCCGCCGCCGATGATGAGGAAGTCGCAAATTTCGGTCATGTCCGGTGTGGTTTTCCTTGTTGCCGCGTGGCTGCAGGTGTAACATGGGGTCTTGAGATTGTCGTCGGCGCCTGATGCATGAGGACACTCAGTTTTACCGGGCCTCAGGGTATTCAGGCACCATCATTCAGTTGGAGGTGTGCCATGGGCGTTTCATTGACCTTACAATCCTATCTCGGCGACCATCACGTTGCCTACGATGTTACCAAGCATGACCGCACGGGCAATTCCAGCCGGACCGCGGAGGCAAGCCACGTCCCTGGCGAGAAGCTCGCCAAGGGCGTCGTCCTGAAATCCGGTGACAGCTATATTCTTGCGGTGCTTGCGGCTTCGAAACATATCGCCATGGAAGCCGTCGAGAAAGTGACTGGCACGCCGGTCATACTGGCGAGCGAAGCGGAGGCCAGCATGCTGTTTCCCGATTGCGAGGAGGGTGCGGTCCCGGTGTTTGGCGCCGCCTACGGCATCCCCGCTGTCATTGACGAAACGCTTGATGTAAGTGCCGACATCTATTGCGAGGGCGGCGATCACCGCACACTCGTGCATATGGACGGCAAGGATTTTCGCGCCCTAATGTCAGGCGCCGAGCGGGCGCATTTCGTTGCCTGAGATCAGCCGTCGGATTTTGGTGTTACGCCGCCTTGGCAGGAACACGCACAGCGTTTGAATAGGCATCCATCAGGGTGCGCGAAATATTGCCTGGACGGAACTTATAGGGGCCGATCTCGGAAATGGGTGTCACCTCGGCGGCGGAGCCCACAATGAAGCATTCATTATAGCTCGGCAATTCGTCAGGCATGATGCGGCTTTCGATTACTTCCATGCCTTGCTGCTTGGCAATCGCAATCACGGTCTGCCGCGTCAGGCCATTGAGGAAGCAATCGGCGATTGGCGTATGGATGGCGCCGTCGCGGGTGAAGAAAATATTGGCGCCGGTGCATTCGGCCACGCGGCCCTGCCAGTCCAGCATCATGGCATCGGCATAGCCCTTCTTCTCCGCCTTGTGCTTGGAGATGGTGCAGATCATGTAAAGGCCCGCCGCCTTGGCGTGAACCGGCGCGCAGGCGGGATCGGGCCTGCGATAATCGGCGATGTCGAGCCTGATGCCCTTCATCTTGGTTTCGGGATCAAACATGGAAGGCCAGGCCCAGGTGGCAATGGCCACATGGATTTTGCTGTGCTGGGCGGAAACCGCCATCATCTCGGAGCCGCGCCAGGCCACCGGGCGCACATATTGGTCGCCGCCGCCGTTCAGTTCCACAACCTTGGCTTTGGCGGCATCGAGCTGCTCGACCGAGTAGGGGATGGTGAAATCCATGATCTCGGCTGATTTGTGCAGGCGCAGGGAATGTTCGCGCGATTTGAAAATGGTGCCGGCGTAGGCGCGCTCGCCCTCGAAAATGGAGGAGCCATAATGCAGGCCGTGGGTGAGCACATGGACCTTGGCCTCTTTCCAGGGCACGATTTCGCCGTCGAACCAAATGGAGCCTTCGCGTTGGTCAAATGGAATGATGGACATCGGTACTCTCCCAATTCGATTTTTGCAGAACTTCAGCCTATATGTACTGTCAAACAAGCCAAATTGGCTATTTGCGCAATAACATTGCGTGCTATTGGGCTGCAACGTAACAAAAATGGAATAATATGTCAATATGGCTGACATAAATTTTGATGAAAAATTGGGCGAGCGTGAAACCGTGGCTCTGATTGAGTTGTTGTTTTTTGCCTACCGCGATTTTGTCTCGGATCCTGATGCGCTTTTGGACCAGCTTGGCTTTGGCCGGGCCCATCACCGGGTAGTGCATTTTGTCGGGCGGGACCCCGGCATGACGGTGGCGCAACTCCTCGATATCCTGCGCATTACCAAGCAGAGCCTGGGGCGGGTTTTAAAAGACCTGATCGATGAGGGTTATGTCTTCCAGAAGGAAGGTGAAACGGACAGACGCCAGCGTCTCCTTCATCTCACGGAAGCGGGCGAGGAATTGCGCCAGCGCCTGATGGCGCCGCAGATGTCGCGCATTCGCCGGGCGGTTTCAGAGGCCTCCGGCAATGGCAGTTTTTCCATGCGCGACATTCTCTATCATTTGATCAGCCCCGAAAATCGCGAAGGTGTCAGCGCGTGGATTGATGGCGCGGGCAAGCCCGGTGAGAAAACTGGTGGATGAGGCCCTGCACATTCTTGTCGTTGACGATGACCGCCGTATTCGCGAGCTGATCAAATCCTATCTCGTGGAAAACGGTTTTCTGGTCTCTGTGGCGGGTACGGCGGCGGAAGCACGCGAACGCATGCGGGGCCTCACCTTTGATCTTCTCGTCCTTGATATCATGATGCCCGGCGAAACGGGTCTCGCCCTTACAAAATCCCTGCGCAGCAATGGCCATGACGTTCCAGTCCTCATGCTTTCGGCGCTCGCCGACACTGATGACCGCATTGCGGGATTGGCAACGGGCAGCGATGATTATTTGGTGAAGCCATTTGAGCCCCGCGAATTGCTGCTTCGCATAAAAAACCTATTGCGGCGCGCGAGCGTTGCGCCGCCGGTTAAAACCGATGTTCGCTTCGGCGTTTTTCAGTTCAATGTTTCGCGCGGCGAACTCCGCAGGAACGGCGATCTGGTGCGCCTCACGTCGGGGGAAAAGGACTTGCTCCGCCTGCTGAGCCACAAAACCGGAACACCGCTGAGCAGGCTGGAACTTTCGCAACCGGGTTCGGAGGAAAGTGCGCGCAGCGTGGATGTGCAGATCAACCGCCTGCGCCAAAAGATTGAAAGCGATCCGGCCAATCCGCTATATCTGCAGACCGTGCGCGGTGCAGGCTATGCGCTGTTTGTTGATGAGGAGGTGAACGAATGAGCACCTTTTACTTCAGGTTCAATCGCTTTCTCGAACGCCACATGCCAACCGGGCTCTACTATCGTTCGCTGATCATCGTGATTGCGCCCATCGTGCTGCTGCAAACGATCATGGCGGGGATCATTCTTGAACGCCACTGGGATAATGTCACCAAGGTTCTGGGCCGTTCGCTGGCGCGAGAAATTGGCCTGGTCACGGATCTCTATGACCGCTCCGACAAATCCGAGGCGGCCATCAAGGAAATTGAGCTTGTAGCCAATAAGCGGCTAAAGCTCGGGTTGAAAATCACCCATGGCGAAACTTTGCCCGCACCCATCAGCCGCACGCTTTACTCCCTCGTTGACGACAAGATGACCAGGTATCTTGAGCGCGAAACGGGGCGGCCGTTCTGGATCGATAGTACGGCACAGGACGGCAAGGTCGAAATTCGTGTCGAAGCTGCAAAGGGCCTGATTTTCCGCATCCTCACTGACGAGGATCGGGCCTATGCGGCCGGAACGTTTCCACTGCTGTTCTGGATGCTGCTATCCTCGTTCGTGCTGCTTACTATCGCAGTCGTGTTTCTGCGAAAGCAGATCACCCCCATTGTTGAATTGGCAAAGGCCGCCAAAGGTTTCGGCATGGGCCGCGAGGTTTCCGATTTCAGGCCGCGGGGGGCGAGCGAGGTACGCGAGGCCGGGCTCGCTTTCGTCGACATGCAGCACCGCATTTCGCGCCATGTTGAACAACGCACCGCGATGCTGGCAGGTGTATCCCACGACCTTCGCACCATTCTTACGCGCTTCAAACTGGAACTGGCTTTCCTCGGCAATGGTCCAAAAGTGAAACCGCTCAAGGAAGATGTGGAAGAAATGCAGCGCATGCTGGAGGCCTATATGGCATTTGTGCGCGGCGACGGCGGGGAGAAAACCGAAGCGGTAAACCTGGCGCAGATGTTCGGCTCCGTTGCCTCGGCTGTGACGCGCGGAAAGTCCCATGTGGCACTCGATGTTCAGGACGTGGAGGTAAACATAAAACCCAACGCATTCCGGAGGCTGATTTCAAATCTTCTGGGCAATGCCGTCCGCTACGCGAAGCATGTGAAGGTGAAGGGCGGCGTCGAGAACCGCCTGCTTACAATTCTGGTTGATGATGACGGGCCGGGTATTCCGGTCGAAAACCGGGAGGATGCGTTCAGGCCCTTTGTGCGGCTGGATCATGCGCGCAACCTGGATGAGACTGGAACCGGTCTGGGGCTGGCGATTGCCCTCGATATCGCGCACGCCCATGGCGGTGAAATCAAGCTGGATGAAAGCCCGGCGGGGGGCCTTCGTGCCGTGGTGCTGATACCGGTTTAATACATCCGTCCGCCATTGGGCACTGGCCGTTCGACGGCGACAAGGACCACATCGCCTTCGTGATCGGGAAAACCAAGGGTTAAGACTTCCGACATGAAGGGGCCGATTTGCCGGGGCGGAAAATTCACAACGGCCGCCACTTGTCGTCCGACGAGGGTTTCCGCCGCGTAATACTTTGTCACTTGCGCCGATGACTTTTTAACGCCGATCTCGCTGCCGAAATCTATGCGCAGCTTGAAAGCCGGTTTGCGTGCCTCGGGGAATGGCTCCGCCGCGATGATGGTGCCGACACGGATGTCGACTTTCAAGAAATCATCAAATGAAATTTGCGGCATTTAGCCCGCCAATTCGCGTGAACGGTCCGCCGCTGCTTTCACGGCTTTTTCGAAGAGCGGCTGCAAGCCGTTTTCCGCCATGAGAACCTGCAGGGCAGCATGGGTTGTGCCTTTGGGCGAAGTGACGTTTTGCCGAAGTGTTGCGGCTTCCGTTCCGGTCACGCGCATCAGTTCGCCTGAACCTGCCACTGTGGCGCGGGCCAGTTGCATGGCAAGGGCAGGGGGCAGGCCAATTCTTTCCGCCGCCGCCGCAAGGCATTCGGTCATATAAAAGACATATGCAGGACCTGAACCGGAAACAGCGGTCACACAGTCGATCAGCTCTTCGCGGTCAACGGTCACAACCTCGCCGATCGCTGAGAGAAGTTCAGTTGCGAGTTGCAACTGCTTCGCCGAAACGTTGGGGTTGGCAGACATGGCGGTAATGCCACGACCGATTGCCGCTGGTGTGTTTGGTATTGTGCGAATGACTGCCGCGGATTTTCCGAAATGACGTTCGAATGAGGCAATGGTTTTTCCAGCAGCGACCGAGAGGATGAGCGGCTTTGAGCTGCCTAGTCCAACAATTGCGGGAAGAACCTCTTCCATCATCTGCGGCTTCACCGCGAGCAAGACAACTTCCGCGTCCCTGATGCTCGATACGGCAGCGTTGAGCGACACTTTATGTTTGGAAAGCAGCGTCTTCATTTCATCCGAGGCGAAGGGATCAAGGACCACAATCTTTTTCGGATCAACTCCAGATTTCAGCCAGCCTTCAAGCATGGCGCCACCCATCTTGCCGGCGCCAACAAGCACCAGGGTTCCCTTAAGCGCAATGCTCACGCCTCACCCACGGTTTCGAGCAGGCTGCTTTCGAGCGCCGCGTTGGCTGTCTTTCCCGCCCAACAGACATACTGGACGGCGGGGTAATAGCGCTCGCAGGATTCAACGCCCAGGCGAATGAGAGTTTCGCACTGTGCATCATTGGCGACCGCTCCGCCCGAGAGAACAAGGTTGTTGCGGAAAACGATGCTGCCGTCGCCATGCCACATATCGAAATGGCCATGAAACAATTGTCCATTGATCAGGGTGAGGAGACGACCCACTTCATCCTTGCGGGCCTGCGGCACTTTCACATCATAGGTACAGGCCACCAGAAGCGATTCCAGATCATCGCGCCAGTTCAGCGAGACGTAGAGATCGCTCCAGCCTCCCGCCATCACCATGGTCACTTCGCAATCATTGGTGCGGTCGAGCGACCAGTCGCGGCGCGCCGCCAGCCGTTCAATGAGGTCAAGCGGGTTGGTGGTTTCGGTTGCGTATGATTGCAGTGCGCCCATGGGCCAGGTCCTCAGGTGCCTGACGAATCACATCAGGCATGGAAGCGAAAATGCCCCTGTGATTGAGTCGCCACAAGAGTCAGCAGGCACTTGTGACTGATTCCTCCACATGAAATTAGGGGACGGAGGCGCCCGGAGTGACCCTGGCTTCAAGCTCGGCAAGGCGCTTGGCCAATGCGTCGTTCTCCTCGCGGGCCTTCTGCGCCATGTCGCGCACCACGTCCAATTCCTCGCGTTTCACCAGTTCCAGATTGTTCAAAACCCGCTCAACCTGGGCCTGAACCATGGTGTCAACTTCCTTGCGGAGGCCCTGGGCCGCACCCGTGGCATTGGTCATCAGCTTGGCAAGCTCGTCAAAAAAGCGGGATGATGTGGTGGTCATGGGGCAATTCCTTCTGGTAGAGGGATAGCTATGGTTTTGTACAACGATTTTCAAGGGCCGAAGTGCCACGGGCATACTTGAATGTGCTGGTGCCAAGGCGCAATCTGGGCAGAAACACAGGTTTAATGAGTGCGACTGCATTGGACCAAGCCAAACTGGATGGTGTCCGCAGATCCTACGCAAGGGCGCTTGCGCGGGCGAGCGCTTCGCCTGACCCGCGCCTTGCAGAGGTCTTTTACCGTGTGCACCGCGAGGACTTCCTTCCGCCGGGGCCGTGGAAACTGCTGGTCGAGGGCCGGTTTGTCGAGACGCCGAACGCGGACCCTGCCCATGTGTATCAGAACGCGGCCATCGCCCTGGACGTCAGGAAGGGTATCAATAACGGCGAGCCGCATCTGCACGCCATGTGGATTGGAGCCGCCGCGCCGCAGCCCGGTGAAACCGTCACGCAGATTGGCCTGGGGATGGGATACTACTCCGCGATATTGTCATTGCTGGTGCTTCCGGGCGGGCGCTTGATCGGATTTGAGATTGACAGCGATCTGGCGAAGATCGCGCGCCGCAACCTTGCCGCCTACAAAAATGTATCGGTCGTCACTGGCGATGCAACTTCTCTTGAGGTGCCACCTTCCGACCTGATCTATGTGAGTGCAGCGGTCGTTGAGCCGCCCGAACAATGGTTGATGAAGCTGCGCCCCGGTGGACGGCTGATCTTTCCCTGGCGGCCGACCGTAGATGTGGCATTGGCCATGCTGGTGAAACGTGTTGCAACAGGTTTCGAAGCGAGGCCGCTCATGTCATGCTGGTTCATACCCTGTGCGGGAGCGTCGAGTCACAAGGGCCGTTTGCTGGCTCCCAATCCTTCCTCGGCGCAGCGCATCCGTTCGCTTCAACGCACGCGCATTCAGGCCCCAGATGAAAGCGCTGTTGCCATCTATGAGCACTGCTGGTTCTCCAGCGCACCGGGCCATTGACCCGCCCCTGAACGTGGCCTGAACACCGCATTCACGGCCACTTCAGGGCGGTGGTGGCATGCAGGCATTCAAACACAGGAGAATGCCATGTCTCGTGCCGCATCGTTTTTCCGAACAAGCCTTGCCCTGCTGGGCATGACACTCTTTGCGCCTTCCGCCCTGTCGTCTGTTACCGTCACCATCGAGCAGGACGGCTTTGGCACAGGCAAGATTGAAGTCACCTCCAAAGATGGAAGGTCATGGACACACATCACGCCTGGGACATTCGGCATGGGTGTAAAGGTTGGCATGGGAATTTCAAATGGCGAGCTTGCGAGTTACCGGATCAAGCAGCCCGCAACATCAATTTATGGCGACGATCAAGGCGAATACATCGACCCCCCGTCGTTTGTGCAGGAGACGGTGAGTCTGACCGGATCGACGCAAAATTTTATTCTTGAGCGCATGCAAATCCTCAATGAATGCAACGGCCATGGGACACCTGCCAAGAAGTATGAGTTCTGGCATTTCGTAAATCTGACTCTGGAGGCCCAATTCAGTCATAAGAACGGTACGAACTATCCACTCTACGAAGGTTATGGCACTGTGCCGGTGAAAGTTGTGTGCAAGGCCGCGCTCATCGACCCCGATGCCGATCTTGCGGTGGACCTGGGTAACTTCAAGGTCGAGACTGTGCAACAGTTCCTCACCACCTATTCCGGCAACAAGCTGCCCGGTGACAACCCGGGTACAGTCTGCCCGACACTGAAAGTCACCTCGCGCGCCGAGACCAACAAGGCCGGTCCGGTGAAAATGCGCATCTGGCGGCAGAAAAATGGTGGTGCGATCACCTCTGTCTTGAAGAACGCCGCAGCAAAATATGATGCCATCAAGAATGGTTATTTCGCCACTGTTGAAAGCGCGGAGAATGCCGGCGTCACATCAAACTTCAAATTCATGACAGAGATTGAAGGCAACGGACCTTTTTCGCCTTCCACCCAATGGAAAGACATCACGGTCCATTGCACGGGTGCTGGCGGTGGCGGTCTTGCGCCTGAGCCGCAGGCCAATCCTGACGTGGCAAAGCCCCAGGCCAACTGGCAAGGCGAGGCCACGGTGGCCGATAGCGCTGCTGCAAAAAAATCCTGCCCGCGCAAGGGCCAGGTTTTTTTCTCGGTGATACGTGGCGGCCCAGGCGACTTCAAATACAGGGTCGGCTGCTCCAATGGCGCTTTCTTCTCTGGCACGGCCACTGGCTTCAGCCAGGGCGGTCCGAATTATGAGGCTTATGGAGCCCATGATCTCAGCATTAACCGCACCCGTACAATCTCGTGCACGGTCCAGGAGATTTTGGCCAATGGCAAACCCGTGACCGTGGCGATGGCCAAGAAGGATTTCACCTGCAACAACCCGGCGGTGGAGCCCGATGCCGATGAACTCGTATCTGACCCACCGGCTGCACCCAACGCCGCGGATAACGCTTCGCATGGAAAAGTAATTGTGCTGGATCCGGTTTGTCCGCGCGGTGAAAAACTGGTGGATGGCGCGTGTGTGAAGAAGCCTCAGGTGAGCATCTTCTGCAAACCTGGTTTCGTCCTCAAGGGCAAGGCCTGCATCCGCAAGCCGCCGATCGTCATCGTCTGCAAATCTGGCTCCACCCTAAGAGACAAGAAATGTGTGCGCGTGCCGGTGGTCAGGGTGGTTTGCGTCAAGGGTGAAAAACTGGTGCGCGGAAACTGCGTGAAAATAAGGCGCCTGTAGATGCCGCGGCCTGAAGTGCCTATCAAAAATTGAAACTCAACTGCAAAAGGAGAACGTCATGTTATTTTCACAACTCTTAAATCGAAAGTCGGGCCTGTTTGCCGCCGGACTTGGTGCGGCACTGCTGATGTCATGCGTAGGCACCGCGCAGGCCTATGAATGTAAATCCACCAACAAGCAGGCAGAAGCGATTGCGCCAACCAAGGCCCAGAGCATGGCCGCCGCAAAAGCCAACTGGCACAACACCGTGAATGATCTCTATGGCCTGCAGTGGTCTGCTTGGGACATTGCAAAATCCAAGCGCATGATCTGCCAGAATACCGGGAACAACCAGTGGTGCCGAGCAATCGCGAAACCTTGCCTGTACGTGATAAACTAGTGCGGTGGCCTACCGCTTGAGAATGCGGGCGAAGTCAAACGGCGACTTGCGGTGAAAGCAATGCTAACAGTGGCGCGGCCAAAGCCGGATTGGTTGCAAGTATTGGGTTGCCCAGGCGGAATACATCGCCGGACATGAAGTCATTGGTCCAGCCGCCCGCTTCCTTGACGATGCAGAGTCCGGCGGCGACGTCCCATATATTGATGTGGGCTTCCCAATAGCCATCCATTCGGCCATCTGCAGTCAGAGCCATGCCGATCGCACCGGAGCCCAGGCGGCTGTATTCGCAATGGGCTTCAAGCAGCGCCGAAATCGCGCGAACATGGGGTGCGATGGGGCGGCGGTAACTGAACCCCATTCCCATTCGTGCCTCGCTCAGCTTCGTTACAGTGCTGACCTTTATCCTTGAGTGGTTGAGGGTCGCCCCTGCGCCACGTTTGGCCGCATAAAGTTCATCGGTCACCGGATTGTAGATTATGCCGATGATCGGCGCGTTCCGGAAAACGAGTCCGAGCGACACGCACCAGAGCGGAATTCCGCGGAGAAAGTTTGCCGTTCCATCAATAGGATCAATGATCCAGATGGCGTCACTACCGGTATTTTGCGGCCCGCGTTCCTCGCCGAGAAAGGCGTCACCAGGAAACATTCGCGTAAGAGTTGAAACAATTTCGTCCTCGCAGGCACGATCGGCCTCGCTCACGAGGTCCTGGAGACCTTTTGTTTCAACGGTGAGCGTATCGCGGCCTCGATATTGCCGCGCTGCTTCCTGGCCCACTTCGCGCACCAGGCCAATGGCCGCGTGAAACCGCCGGTCAAGCTCGCCCTCATCCATCGTCCATCTCCCGGAAAGTCCATACTGGCCAACCGCATGGTCTTCTGTCATGCTGTCACAAAACTGTCATAAACAAAAGTCCGAACAGGGAGGTGTGTCATGACTTCAATCACAAGAAAAATGTTTAACACTTCGGCTGCCTTGGCGTTCGCTGCTTTGGCATTTGATGCGCCCGCTCAGGCCGAGGGCAATGTCACCGTTTACTGCTCCGTGCAGGAAGAATGGTGCCAGACCATGGTCAATGAGTTTCAGAAGGCAACGGGCATTTCCGTGGCGATGACGCGGAAAAGTTCCGGTGAAACCTTCGCCCAGGTGAAGGCTGAATCGGCCAATCCCAAAGGCGACATCTGGTGGGGCGGTACCGGCGATCCCCATCTGCAGGCGGCGGAAGAGGGGCTGACGGAAGCCTATGAGTCTCCCATGCTTGCGAAGCTTCATCCTTGGGCGGTCAAGCAGCATGAAACAGGAAAAGGCGCGACCGTGGGCGTTTATCTCGGGGCTCTTGGTTACGGCTATAACAGCGAGTTGCTTGATCAGAAGAAGATTGCAGCTCCTGCTTGCTGGTCAGATCTTATTAAGCCCGAATTCAAGGGCGAGGTTCAGGTCGCAAATCCAAACTCATCGGGAACGGCTTATACCTTCCTTGCCACGATGGTTCAGATCCTTGGCGAAGACGAAGCTTTCAAATATTTGAAGACCCTCGACGGGAATATCAATCAGTACACGAAATCTGGCGCCGCACCGGCCCAAGCGGTGGCCCGCGGCGAAACCCTGGTTGGCATCGCATTCCAGCATGATGTGATTACGCCCACCATTACATCGAATGCACCTATCAAGAATGTGAGTCCGTGCGAAGGAACCGGATTTGAGATCGGCTCCATGAGCATCATCAAGGGTGCACCAAATCTGGAAAATGCCAAGAAGTGGTATGACTGGGCGCTCACACCAGAGGCTCAAAAGCTTGGCGCTGCGTCGAACAGCTATCAGAATCCGTCCAACGCGGAGGCTCCCATTCCGGAACAGGCTCCGAAAATGGCGGATATCAAGCTGATTGATTATGATTTTGCCAAGTTCGGTTCTTCCGCCGAGCGCAAGCGCCTGCTGTCGCGTTGGGACACTGAAATCGGAGCGAAATAACATCGGATAGGGGTCCAGCTGTAACACGCCGGACCCCATAACCATGCCAGAGCTTTCCAAACAATCGCGCCACATTCTGTTGTTGGCCGCCGTTGGTCTGGTGGGGGCAATTTTCCTGCCATGGTATGTGGTCCCCTCAGGCTTTTGGGCGTTCGCCTGGATTGCGCAGCTTGGCGAGCGCGATACATCTTCATTGCTGTTTCAGGCTCTTCTGAATGACCGATGGCAGCTCCTGCCAATAGGCCTTTGCCTGCTCATTCCAATCATTGAAATATTACGGGCTGGAGGCCCGCGTGGAACTGTGGTTGCCGCAGCCGGTGGCGTAGGCCTCTCCTGGATGTTTGCCCAAGGCCTGCTCATCGGATTGAAAGGCTGGAATGCTTCCTGGCTTGAACAGGCCTTTGGCCCCGTCGCATCGCAGACTGGGTTTGGTGTCGGTGCGGTCATTTGCGGTTCTGCTTTGCTTCTCATCTTTTCATCCGGTCTTGCGCTGAATGGCTTGATGCGGGGTGATGGTTTTCTCGTCAGCTCGATCGCCGTCGTTGCCTCCTGCATCGGCGTGTTTGTGTTTTATCCCGTCTTCCTCATCCTGGTTGAGTCAGCTGTCACGCCTGAGGGCAGCTATTCGCTGGCTGCATTGGTGGCCCGTGTCCTTTCCGCCGATGTTGGCCAGGTCACCTTGAACAGCCTTGCTTTGGGCATTGCCACGGGGTTGGCTACAACCCTGTTGGGCCTCGGGTTTGCGCTCCTGCACAAGCGCACCAATTTCCGCGCCAAAGGCCTGCTGAGATTGCTCGCCATCCTTCCCATTATCACGCCGCCCTTCGTGATAGGGCTTGGCATCATTCTGTTGTTCGGAAGAAATGGCGTGGCGACGTGGCTGATGAGCGAGTTGTTCGGCATTCCGCCAAGCCGCTGGATTTATGGCTTCTTCGGCTTGCTCCTGGTTCAGACGTTGGCCTTCGCGCCCATTGCCTATCTGGTGATCATTGGAGTTGTTGAAGGCATCAGCCCTTCGATGGAGGAGGCCTCTCAAACCCTCCGGGCCAATCGCTGGCAGACCTTCGCCAACGTGACGTGGCCGCTGATGCGCCCGGGGCTTGCCAACGCATTCCTGATTGGCTTCGTGGAAAGCCTCGCCGACTTCGGCAATCCACTGGTACTTGGTGGAAATTTCGACGTGCTTTCGACCGATATATTTTTCGCCATTGTCGGTTCGCAGAATGATCCCGGCCGGGCAGCGGCATTGTCGATTGCGCTTCTTGCGCTGACACTCTCGGCTTTCTACCTGCAACGCAGGTGGCTGGGCAGGCGCTCCTATACGACGATTGCCGGGAAGGGCGATTCAGGATTGCCAGCTATTCTGCCCGATGGCATGCGGCGGCTGATCTACATGACGGCGGTGCCATGGCTTGCCTTTACGGTTCTGCTCTACGGGATCATTCTCATTGGCGGATTTGTCAAATCCCTCGGCATCGACAATTCGCTGACCTTCCAGCACTACATCACGGCCTTTGGTATTGAATGGACGGAGCGCGGATTGCAGTGGACCGGCAGGGCCTGGCCATCTTTTTTTACCACCATCGGCGTTTCCGCCACTGCCGCTCCTTTTACAGCTGCTATCGGATTGCTGACCGCCTATCTTCTCAACCGTCAGCGCTTCTTCGGCCAGTCCACTTTTGAATTTATCACCATGCTGAGCTTTGCCATTCCAGGAACGGTGATCGGCGTGAGCTACATCCTCGCCTTCAATGTGCCGCCCATCGAAATCACGGGAACCGGGCTCATTCTTGTCATCTGCTTTGTCTTCCGCAACATGCCCGTCTCAATCCGGGCAGGCATTGCGGCCATGAGCCAGATTGACCGGAGCCTCGATGAATGTTCGCTCATGTTGCGCCACGGAAGCTTTGCAACAATCCGGCGGGTTATCCTGCCGCTGCTCAGGCCGGCAATTGTCGCTTCGCTGGTCTATGCTTTCGTGCGGGCCATCACATCGGTGAGTGCGGTGATATTCCTGGTTAGCGCCCAGTACAATCTTGCTACCGCCTACATTGTCGGCCGGGTGGAGGTTTCGGATTTCGGCGTCGCCATTGCTTACAGCTCTGTGCTCATCCTGTTCATGCTGCTGGCCATCGGGGCAATCCAGCTTGGGGTCGGTGAGCAGCGGCGTTCCAACCGGGGCATTCAGCCAACGGCTGTTCGTGGGGGTGTTGCATGACAATTGTCAGCCGGTCGGCGGCAGTAAAACTCGAGTCCGTCACTAAAGCATTTGGCAAGACCATCGCGGTTGATAACATCACGCTTGATATTGATGCTGGCACATTGGTGACATTGCTCGGCCCGTCTGGCTGCGGAAAAACCACCACGCTCCGCATGATCGCCGGACTTGAAACGCAAACCTCGGGCCACGTCCTGATTGGCGGCAAGGATGTAACGCTTCTGCCGCCGAACGAACGCGATGTCAGCATGGTGTTCCAGTCCTACGCACTGTTCCCGCATATGAGCGTCATTGAAAACGTCTCCTACGGTTTGCGGCAATCGCAAGCTTCGCGGCAGGCCCAGCGGGACAAGGCCCGTGAGGGTCTGAAAATGGTAGGCCTTGAAGGTTATGATGACCGCTTGCCCTCGGAACTGTCCGGTGGCCAGCAACAGCGCGTGGCAGTTGCCCGCGCGCTCGTGCTCGAGCCGCAGGTGCTGCTGTTTGATGAACCGCTTTCCAATCTGGATGCGAAGCTTAGGCGCCGGATGCGCGAAGAGATCAGGGATCTTCAACAGACTCTGGGACTTACCAGTGTCTATGTGACTCATGACCAGGAAGAGGCGCTTGCGGTTTCAGACAAGATTGTCGTCATGAATGGCGGCCGGATCGCGCAGGTGGGAACGCCGCATGATCTCTACTTGCGGCCGGCGGACGCGTTTGTCGCCGACTTCATCGGCAGTGCGAACCTCATTCCCGGAAGCGTCACTGCGCGCAACGGGACGAAAAAAACAATCACGATTGATCTGGGTAACTTGATTGTCGATGTGCCTGACCGCGGCTATGAGGGCAATGAGATCTTTCTTGTCGTGCGCCCAAGCGGCGTCAGCCTCGACGCCAAGGGTTCAAAGGCCGCATCGTTGCCTGCCAAGATCGAGAAAGCGACTTATCTCGGGTCCCATTGGGAATACACAATCTCAACGGTCAACAGTTCGATGTTTGTAATCCAGCCGACCCACAAGGTGTTCAAGCCTGGATCGCGCGTATTTGCCACTCTTGACCCCGACCATGTTACGGTGGTCCGGCGCGGCTGATTGGTTTCTATACTTGACGGAAAGCTTCGACGCAGACACTGTCCGCCGCCATGTTCACATTAGCCGTTCTGCCGTTCCCGAGTATCGATCCGGTGATCTTTTCGATCGGGCCTTTTGCTGTGCGCTGGTATGCGCTGGCCTATATCGTGGGACTCATCTTCGGCATCTGGTACATGAAGCGGCTGGTTTCGAATCCTAAGCTCTGGGAAGGAAACACGCCCTCAGCCACGCCAGCCCAGATTGATGATTTTTTTCTTTGGGCCGTGCTCGGCGTGGTGCTGGGCGGGCGGGTGGGTTACCTGCTGTTTTATGGCTGGACGCAAGTGCTCGGCGATCCGCTCTATATTTTTCGCGTGTGGGAAGGCGGCATGTCGTTCCACGGCGGATTTTTTGGCGTGATCATCGCGTCATGTGTTTATGCCAGGCGTCATGGTATTGGCCTTGATCGCTTGCTTGATCTGGGTGCTGCGGCTACTCCCGTTGGCCTCGGCCTTGGCCGGCTTGCCAATTTCATCAATGGCGAACTTTATGGCCGGGAGACCTATCTGCCCTGGGGCATTGTTTTCCCGAATGACCTCACGGGGTTGCCGCGCCATCCCAGCCAGCTCTATGAATTTGCGCTTGAAGGTGTTTTGCTTTTCGCTGTGATCAATTATGCGGTTTATCGCCACAAGATTTTGACGAAACCCGGTCGCGCGGCGGGACTCTATGCCCTGATCTACGGCCTATCGCGGATTGTGGTTGAGTTTGTGCGCGAGCCTGATGCGCATTTGGGTTATTTCGGCGGCTTTGTGACCATGGGCATGATCCTTTCACTGCCGCTTCTCGCTATCGGCATTTGGCTGTTGTTGCGTTCGAGAAAATTCACGTGACCCCACTTGGGCAAATACTGGCGGAAATCATTGCCGCCGAAGGTCCCATGCCATTGGACCGCTACATGAGCCTGTGTCTTGGCCATCCCATCCATGGCTATTACATGAACCGGGACCCATTTGGTGAACGCGGCGACTTCATAACGGCCCCGGAGATTTCGCAAATCTTTGGTGAGTTGATTGGTGTGTGGTGTGCCGCCGCATGGGATGCCATGGGCAAGCCCGGAAACTTCCATCTTTTGGAGTTGGGGCCAGGACGGGGCACGCTGATGACAGATATTCTGAGGGCCGCAAAAGTCATGCCCGGTTTCCGCGAAGCCGCGCGCACTCATCTGGTGGAGATGAGCCCGGTCTTGCGAAAGCTCCAGAAAGACAAGCTCGGAACCGAAGCAACATGGCATGACTCTCTTTTCGGGGTCCCCGATGGCCCCATGCTTCTTGTTGCCAATGAATTTTTCGATGCCATTCCCATACGGCAGTTTGAAAAGCGAGAGGGCAAATGGCTTGAGCGGTGCGTGGGCGCTGAAGGACTGGGGCTCATGCCTGCCTCTCTTGATGCGGCTCAAGGCAATGACGGTGATGTGATCGAGTTTGCGCCCCAGCGCTTGGAGATTGCCGCGGAAATCGGACGGCGTCTTGCGGCAAATCACGGAGCGGTCCTCATCATTGATTACGGCCATTTGCAATCCGGCTCCGGCGACACGTTGCAAGCCTTGCGTGCTCACACATATGTGGAACTAACCGATCGGCCCGGGGAAAGCGATATTACCTCGCATGTGGATTTTGAGGCCATTGGAAAAGCATTGGTGAAAGGCGGTGGTGTAGTTCACTCCGCCATCACCCAGCGCGCCTTTCTCCTTGCCATGGGGTTGGAGCAGAGAGCTGCCATTCTTTCGTCAAAGGCCGATCAGAAGGCACAAGAGGTTTTAGCGCGCTCCGTTGCAAGGCTGGTGGGCGAGCAGGAGATGGGTCATCTGTTCAAAGTTATGGTAGGAACCTCGCCTGGACTTGCAACGCCCTATCCCTTCGGGACACCATGATACAATTCGACGAACTCAAGCACCCAAATATCGCCCATGGTTTCTTTGGCCGTCAGGGTGGCTACTCCAAAGGCATTTTCGCCTCGCTCAATTGCGGGTTGGGTTCGGGTGACGACCGCGCCATTGTCGTGCGCAACCGGGAAGTGGTTGCGAAAGCCCTTGGTGGAATGGAACCGCAGATCGTTACGACCTATCAAGTGCATAGTGCCAATGCCATTGTTGTCACCAAGCCGTGGAAACATGATGAGCGGCCCAAGGTTGACGGCATGGTCACGAATGTTCCGGGTTTGATTCTGGGAACGCTTACAGCCGACTGCGGCCCGGTGCTTTTTGCAGACAGGAAGGCAAGTGTCATTGGCTGCGCCCATGCCGGCTGGAAGGGCGCACTTACGGGTATCACAGACACGACAGTCTTGAAGATGGAAGAGCTTGGCGCGAAGCGGGACAATATTGTTGCGGTGCTTGGACCCACGATTTCAAAAATCGCTTACGAAGTCGGACCGGAATTTTTCCAGCGTTTCATTGACGCCGCGCCGCGCAACAAAATTTACTTCACAGAATCAGCGAGAAAGGAGCATTATATGTTTGGCTTACCCGCATTCCTGACCGACCGGATGAAAGCCTTTGGCATAGGCATGGTGATTGATTCAGCGCTTTGCACTTATACGCGCGAAGAAGAGTATTTCTCCTATCGCCGCGCCACGCACGCAAAGGAGCCGGACTACGGGCGGCAGATTGCAGCCATCACGCTCACTTAAGGAAATTCATGGCGCTTCATTTTACTGTTTCCGAGTATCAGCAACGCATCAAAGCGGCGATTGCTTCAATGCAATCGAACAATCTCGACGGCTTGCTGATGTTCCAGCAGGAGAGCATGTACTATCTCACGGGCTTTGACAGTTTTGGCTTCTGCTTCTTCCAGTGCCTCTATCTGGGCGTAGACGGGAAATTGGCTTTGCTCACGCGCTTGGCGGACTTGAGGCAAGCCCAGCACACCTCCATCATTGAAGACATCCGCATCTGGACCGATCAGGCGGGCGCGCAACCGGCAACGCAACTCCGCGACATGCTGGATAGCCTGGGTGCGCGGGGTAAGCGGCTAGGCATTGAGACCAACTCCTATGGCCTTACGCATTTCAACGGCAAAGCAGTGGACGCCGCACTGGATGGTTTTTGCACGCTTACTGAATCCACCAGTCTCGTCAATCTGCTGCGCCTTGTTAAATCTCCGGCGGAACTGAAATATGTGCGCAAAGCTGGCGTGCTCGGCGAGGAGGCCTTGAAGGCTGGCATCAGGAAAACCAGGGCTGGTGCTGATGAGGGCGACATTCTCGCCGCCCAGCACGCGGCCATATTCTCTGGCGGAGGCGATTATGCCGGAAATGAATTTATTATTGGTTCCGGCCGCGATGCTCTTCTTGGCCGTTACAAATCAGGCCGCCGCAAATTGTCGAGGCGCGATCAGCTCACCATCGAACTGGCTGGCGTCTACCGCCATTACCATGTTGCCTTCATGCGCACGATCATCATTGGTAAGCCTTCCGCGTTGCATATTAAAATGGATGAGGTTTGTCGTGCGGCGCTCAGCGAAGTTGAAAGCGCATTGCAACCTGGCAAAACAGCTGGCGAAGTGTTCGACGCCCACGCCCGAGTTATGGACGCGCACGGAATGCAAAAGCACAGGTTCAACGCCTGCGGCTATTCGCTTGGGGCTAAGTTCACGCCGAGTTGGATGGATTTTCCCATGCTCTACTGCGGTAATGAGGTTGAACTTTCCGCAGGCATGGTGTTTTTCACCCATATGATCCTGATGGATTCTGATTTGGGTGCTGCCTATTGCCTGGGCCGCACCTACATTATTGGTGACAAGATGCCCGAGCCCGTTTCAAAATATCCCTTAACGATGATTGTGCGATGATACGACTGCTGGCCATTTTGTTTTTGCTTGGGCTTTCTGCCTGCGGCAGCGTGTACCAACCCTTCGGCAAGCTTGAACCGCCGGAGACAACGCCGCAGATCTTAGCACCCCCCTGGGATGCGATAGTGGCGGCGGGGCCGGGGGCGTCGAAGGAGATTGATCTTGAAACGCTGAATGGACCGGGCAAGCAAAAGGCGGTTGCCGAGATTCCCGGCGACGACCCGGCGGACGCAAAGGGCGGAAGGCTGGTCATCAAAGCGGTGGCGGTGGTTCCCGTTAAGGGGGCCAAGGGCAAGGGCAATGACGAATTGACCCGGGCCATGCGCCGGACCCTGACGGCTGCGGGCTGGGCGGTTCTTAATGCGCCCGCCAAGAATGCGCTGACCATTTCAGGCCGGGTTGATATGGCGGAGGTTTCGGGCAATACGCAGAAGGTGGGGCTCAGCTGGGTGGTGCAAGCGCCCGATGGCGGAAAACTTGGTGATGTGAACCAGGCCAATAATGTGCCTGCCGGTTCCCTCGACGAGGGCTGGGGCGAAATTGCAGGCTTTGCGGTGGAAGCGGCCGCCACCGGGATATTCGAGCTGATCAACAAGTTCAGGTGAATTAAGAGTGTCCACAGGCCGCATTTGCGCTTGTGTCATACCCTTGTTATAGAGCGCCCACGATCAAGCGGCGGCGAGGGGTAAGCATGATGAAAATTGTGGCGGGAAACAGTAACCGGCCCCTGGCGGAAGCCATCTGTTCCTACCTCCACCTGCCGCAGACCAAGGCCGTGGTGAAGCGCTTCAACGACATGGAAGTGTTCGTTGAAATCCAGGAAAATGTCCGCGGCCAGGACATGTTCGTGGTGCAGTCCACCAGCTTTCCCGCCAATGACCATCTGATGGAACTGCTGATCATTATCGACGCCCTGAAGCGGGCTTCCGCCAAGCGGATCACTGCCGTCATTCCTTATTTCGGTTACGCCCGGCAAGACCGCAAGTCGGGGTCGCGCACCCCCATTTCAGCCAAGCTCGTGGCCAATCTTATTACCAGGGCGGGGGCCGACCGGGTATTAACCTTGGATCTCCATGCCGACCAGATCCAGGGCTTCTTCGATATCCCTACCGACAACCTTTTCGCAGGACCGGTCATGGTACGCGACATCAAGCAGCACATGGATGTCGCCAACACCGTGGTGGTATCGCCCGACGTGGGCGGCGTGGTGCGCGCCAGGGCGCTCGCCAAGCGTCTCGCTACGCCGCTCGCCATCGTCGACAAGCGCCGCGAGCGGGCGGGCGAGTCGGAAGTCATGAACATCATCGGCGAAGTGGCGGGCAAGTCCTGCATCCTGATTGATGACATCGTGGATTCAGGCGGCACATTGTGTAACGCCGCGGAAGCGCTGCTGGCGCAGGGTGCCAAGGATGTGACGGCCTATATCACCCATGGCGTGTTGTCGGGCGGCGCCGTTGCGCGTGTGACCTCCTCAAAGCTCAAGCACCTGGTGATCACCGATTCAATCCAGCCCACGGAGGCGGTGAAAGTCGCGCGCAATATCCGCGTGATCGGCATTGCGCCCTTGCTCGGCGAAGCCATCGGCCGGACGAGCCGCGAAGAGTCCGTGTCGAGCCTTTTTGAATAAAATTTTATCCGCAAGTATTTGTTGACCGTCGGCCAAGTCAATGCTTCCCTCCACCCCTGATTTGCAAAAAGGTGTGTTCATGATGAAGCCCTTCCAGAATATATTTGCGGTTTTCCTATTCACCTCTGCAAGTGCCTCTGCGCTGGCGGCTCCCGCCACGCCAGAAGAGGCCGGGCGCCTCACCGGAGTATTCCAGGCCTATCTCGGCGAGGAGCCCGGCGTGGTGACAGTTACGCCAACGGGCGAGTCCTACGACGTTAAATCGATTTTTCGCCGCTCATCGCCAAATTCAAGCAGCCCAATTTTTCGGCGGAAGCTTCGCCGGTCGTCATGCATCTGACTGATCAGGGTGGCGGCAAGTGGCTGGTTACGCAAGACTCTCCCCTGTCATACAGCGCGAAGGTGCCGGGACAAGTCGATATGACGGTCAGGGTCGGAGCGCTGAAGGGCAGCGGAGTTTTCGATCAGAACATATCGGCCTTCATCAGTTCGACTTACGATATTGCTGATTTTGCCGTTGACGAAACAATCACGACACCTGAGGCCATGTCCATGCGGGTTGCCTATGCCGTGAAGGCCATGCACTACGAGACAACATCCGCGCCATCGGGTTCGGATGCGCTGGATGGCACTTTTCGCATGGCAATGTCGGGGCTGACTGAAACCATCAATATCCCGGTTTCGCCCGCTGGCGGGCAGCCGATGGATTTTGCCGTCACGGCGGAAACGGGCACACAGGATGGAACCATCAAGGGCCTCAAGGCAAAAGCCATCTATCAGTTGATCGCCTGGTTTGTGGCGCACCCTTCGGAAGCTGCAATCAAGGCGAACCAGTCCGAACTAAAGACTCTGTTCAGCGCCGGATTGCCGCTCTTTGAGAATGTGACCACGACAGGGGCATTGCAGAATTTGTCGGTGACGACGCCCGTAGGGCCGGTCAGCATTGCGAGCCTTGGCTTTAATCTGGGGATGAATGGGCTGGTGGCGGATGGCATGCTGCATGAGGGGTTCCGCGCCGAGGGCCTGAGCCTGCCACCCGGCCTTGTGCCGCCGTTTGCCACCGATCTCGTTCCGCAGTCCTTCGCGCTTGATTTCAAGATTGCCGATTTCAATCTGGCCGATCCCGCCAAAATGCTGCTTGAGGTGATGGACCTTGCCGAGGCGAAGCCCACCACACCAGAGGACGACGCGAAGCTTCTCACCGCCCTTTTGCCCAAAGGTGCAGTGGAGCTCTCGCTTGGCGGCGGCAAAGTGACTGGCAAACTCTATGATCTGGGGTTTGAGGGAACCATGACAGCAGGTCCGGTTGGCGTACCGGTGGGCATAGCCACGATCAGGGCCAAGGGCCTGGAGGACGTCATGAAGGCGCTGCAGGCCGCACCCCCTGAAATGGGCGGGCAGGCCATCGCTGGCCTCATCGCCGCCAAGGGCCTGGCAAAATCCGAAGCCGATGGGTCCCTGAGCTGGAAAATTGAAAACACCACGGGTGGCACCGTGCTGATCAACGGCATTGATGTTTCCAAAATGGGCGGGGG
The DNA here is from genome assembly GCA_963766425.1 of uncultured Alphaproteobacteria bacterium. Lineage (GTDB taxonomy): Bacteria > Pseudomonadota > Alphaproteobacteria > Rhizobiales > Aestuariivirgaceae > Aestuariivirga. The sequence goes on along the minus strand of CAVYAB010000019.1, from coordinate 105,626 downwards.
CGGCTGAAGGCAGGCCGCTCAATTCAATCGAGTGTCACGCGGTAGCGGCTAATAGCCAACACTGAAACGATCACCAGCATCAGCACGAGGGTTGCGACTTCGCCGGCGATCTGGCCGGGGCTTGCGCCCTTTAACATCAGTCCACGGACGATACGCAGAAAATGGGTGACGGGAAGAGCCTCGCCGATGGCCTGGGCCCATCCCGGCATGCCGCGGAAGGGGAAGGCGAAGCCTGACAGCAGGATCGATGGCATCAGGAAGAAGAATGACATCTGCATGGCTTGAAGCTGGTTCTGGGAGATCGTCGAGAAGGTGAAACCGAGCGCCAGATTGACGGTGATGAAGAGCAGCGTCGAAAGGCCGAACAGGGTGAAGCTGCCGACGAAGGGGACACCGAACAATATCTTTGCAGCTATCAACACCACCAGCACCTGGATGCCGCCGATGACAATATAGGGTGCTATCTTTCCCACCATCACCTCGATCGGCCGGACCGGCATGGCGAGGAGATTTTCCATGGTGCCGCGCTCGCGCTCGCGGGTGACGGCCAAGGCAGTCATCATCACCATGGTCATGGTCAGGATGATGCCGAGCAGCCCGGGCACTACGTTGTAACGGGTGATGCTTTCCGGATTATACCTTCGGTGCAACAGTATTTCAGCGGAGCTCTCGCCGGTCCGGTAGAGCGCAAGCGGGCCAGAGAATTCGCGGGCGAGGGTTTGCGATATTGCTTGGTCGACGGCCGCGAGGGCGCCGCTGGTGGTGGCAGGATCGGTTGCATCGGCCTCAATGACAATCTGGGCCCGTTCGCGGCGGATCAGTTTTCGCGTGAAGTCGCCGGGGATGGTGATGATGAACTGGACGGCGCCGCGTTGCAGAAGCTCGTCGGCCTCCTTTTCCGTCGCCACGGCGTTGGTGAGACTGAAATAACCTGTATTGCCGATGGTGCTGATCAGGGCCCGGGTGAGTGCGGAGTGGTCGGAGGCGAGAATCGCCGTCGGCAGGCCCTTGGGGTCGTTGTTGATGGCAAAGCCGAAGAGCACGAGCTGCATGATGGGAATGCCGAACATCATGGCGAAGGTCAGGCGGTCGCGGCGAAGCTGGAGCGCCTCCTTGTAGATCATGGCAAGCAACCGGTGGAGAAAGCCCATCGCTGACGCTCCTCAGGCCGCAAGCGCGTTGTCGCGCGCCTGGCCCATGAGATGGATGAAGATGTCCTCGAGTGTCGGCTCGGATTTCTCCCATCTGATTGTCTTGTCGCGGCGGAACGGAGCTATCGCCGCAGCGAGCGCATCTTCATCGGGGCCGCAGACATGCAGCGTGAGACCGAAGGCAGCGGCAGCGGTAACGCCCGGCACATCGCGGAGCAGGGGTGCGAGCTTGTCGGCGCCGGGACCCGTCGCGAGCCAGGCCTTGAGTCCCGACCCCGTGACAATATCTTCCGCCGTGCCCCGCGCCATCAGCTTGCCATAAGCGATATAGGCGATCTCGTGGCAGCGCTCGGCTTCGTCCATGTAGTGGGTTGATGTCAGCACGGTGATCCCTTCGGCGGCCAGTGCATGGATTTCATCCCAGAAGGCGCGGCGTGCTTTGGGGTCAACACCGGCCGTGGGTTCATCGAGGAGCAGCAGCTTCGGTTCGTGCAGCACGCAGGCCGCAAGGGCGAGGCGCTGCTTCCAGCCACCTGACAGGGCACCGGTCAGTTGGTGCTGGCGGCTGGCGAGATCGAGGCGTTCCAGCGCGCGGTCAACGCGGTCGTGGATGTGATCGAGAAGATAGACACGAGCCACGAAGTCGAGGTTCTCGCGGATTGTGAGGTCTTCGTAGAGCCCAAACTTCTGAGTCATGTATCCGGTCTGGCGCTTGATGGCGTCGCGGCCGGTGATCAGGTCATGGCCGAGACAGGTGCCGTGGCCGGCATCGGGCGTGAGCAGCCCGCAGATCAGGCGCAGCGTCGTAGTCTTGCCCGAACCGTTGGGCCCGAGGAAACCGCAAATGCGCCCGGGCATGAGCTTGAGATCAACCTGGTCCACAACGGTGCGCGTGCCATAGCGCTTGACCAGTCCTTTAACGTCGATTGCGGGCTGAACAGTTTCATTCATGGCAGTGGCTCAACTTCAATGGGAAGGCCGGGCCGCAGCAGGGGATCAATCGTATCGGGCCGCGCTTCCACCAGATACACAAGCTTGGAGCGCGCACTTTGCGAATAGATCACCGGCGGGGTGAATTCAGGTGTTGCTTCCACATGGGTAATGGTTGCGGTCTTTCCAGACCCGCAGCCATCGCAGGTAAAATGGATCGACGTTCCGGGAACAGCTGCAGCCAAGGCCTGCTCGGGCACGAAGTAGCGCAGCGTAACAGCATCGGCGGCCAACAGCGAAACCACGGGCTGACCGGCGCTCACCCATTCGCCCACTTCGAAGAATGTGTTTTCAACAGTCGCATCAACCGGTGACACGGGCGAAAGTTCTGAAAGCTTGGCGCGGGCCTGTTCGGCACTTGCCTCGGCTTCTGTGACCTTCGAGCGGGCGGCTTCGATTTCCGCATCGCGCGCGGCCAAGCGGCTCGCAGCTTCTGAGGCGTTAAACTGGGCAATGCGGGCCTGGTATAGCGATACAGAAGCCTGGGCCTGGTCGAGGCTGGTGCGGGATCCGGTGCCGCTGGTTGTCAGGCTCAAGGCGCGGAGCAGTTCAGCCTTGGCAAGAGCAAGGCCTGCTTCCGCCTCGCGGCGCTGGGCGCGGATCTGCTCAAGTTCAGGCTCGCGTTTGCCGGTGAGCAGGTTGTCAAGTTGGGCCTGCGCGGTGCGGACCGCGGCTTCAGCGCGGGCGCGCTCTGCTGCGGCAACGCCCGGGTCCAGGCTGAACACAGGGTCACCCTTCCTGATGGCCGCGCCTTTTGTGGCTGGTCTCGTGGTTATGCGGCCCGCCTGCGGGGCTGCGATCATTACGGTTTCGCCTTCGACATAACCGAGGTAGTTGGCCTGTCCTGGCGGCTCGGGCAGCCAACGGTCCTTGAAATAGAAACCCGTAGCCGCAATGGCGATGATAAGGCCTGCGATGAACTTGTTCATGGTTGTAGCGCCCTGATGATGAGATCGGCGTCGTGGGCGGCAAGCGCTGAGATATCGATGGGATCGGCGCCGATGGGTTCGAAGGCGCTTTTCCAGATGGCGCCGAGCAGCATGGGACCCACCAGGCATTTGACCGTGAGACGGGGGTCGACTTGGCGGAATTCGCCGCTGGCGATGCCGCGCTCGATCAGGGACTGGAACAGGGGCAGGCCCTTGCCGATGACATTGTCGAGATAGTAGCGGCCGATCTCGGGATGGGCGCGGGATTCGGAGATCACCAGCTTGATCAAGTCCGGCATGCGGGTTTCCTGCATGCGGTGGGCGAGAAAGTCGAGCAATTGCCGCAATAGCGGCGCCATGGGCCCCTGATGCTGGCTGACCATGTCGCTGGCAAGGCTGATATTGGCCCCGACCGTAGCCTGCACAAGCGCCGTCAGGAGAGATGTTTTATCTCTAAAATACAAATAGATAGATGCTTTGCTTAAGCCTGCGCGTGAAGCCACATCCTCGAGCCTCGTGGCATTGAAGCCACGCTCGGTAAACAGGTCCAGCGCGGCCGCAAGGATTTCCGTTGGCCGGGCTTCCGGGCGGCGCTTTCGTGTGATTATTTCTAACTGGTCAGTCATTAAATATAACTAACCCGCTAGTCAGTAAGAGTCAATGAGTTATCAATGGCGGCAGGCCTGCTACCTGTCGGCGCGTGACAGCACGTCCATGATTTCGGCCACCTTCTTGCGCTGTTCATGCTTGTTGCCGCTGGCGATGGCGTGTTCGACGCAATGGCCCACGTGATCGCGGAGGATTTCCTCTTCGGCGCGGCGCAGTGCGGCCCGCACGGCTGAAATCTGGGTGACAACATCAATGCAGTAGCGGTCTTCCTCAACCATGCGGACGATGCCGCGGACCTGGCCCTCAATGCGGTTCAGCCTTTTCAGGACAGGCGTTTTTGTTTCATTTCGCATTCTTGACTTATACCCTATGGGGGTATATTTGTCAATCAAGATACATACCCCTATGGGGTTTATGGAAATTGAGAAGAGGATGGTTATGAAACATCACGGATCATGGTGCCATCGATCCGGTCTGCGGCATGACGGTTGATCCCGCGACGGCCAAGCACAAGGCCGATCACAAGGGCCACGCCTATTATTTCTGCTCGGCGGGCTGCAGGACAAAGTTCATGGCCACTCCGGCAAAATATCTGGATGCGGAGCACCACGGCCTGCCGAGCCTGTGGCTGCGGGCACCATCTATACCTGTCCGATGCATCCGGAAATCCGGCAGGTGGGGCCGGGATCCTGCCCGATCTGCGGCATGGCGCTTGAGCCTTTGACGGTGACTGCCGAGAGCGGGCCCAATCACGAACTCATCGATATGACGCGGCGTTTCTGGATCGGGCTTGTCCTGGCCGTGCCGGTTTTCGTTCTGGAAATGGGTGGCCACATCACCGGCCTCACCATGATGCTGGGCCAGCAGCTTTCCAACTGGGTGCAGTTTGCGCTCGCAACGCCGGTTGTTGCTCTGGGCGGGCTGGCCGTTTTTTGTGCGCGGCTGGCAGTCGCTGCTCACGCGCAATCTCAACATGTTCACGCTGATCGCGTTGGGCACGGGCGTTGCCTGGGTTTACAGCGTCATCGCAACTTTCGCGCCACAGATATTTCCAGTGGCATTCCGCGAGATGGATGGTTCGGTTGCGGTTTATTTCGAAGCGGCGGCCGTTATCACGGTGCTGGTGCTGCTGGGGCAAGTGCTTGAACTGAGTGCCCGCGACCGGACCTCGGGGGCGATCAAGGCGCTTCTGGGCCTTGCGCCGAAATCGGCGCGGCGTATCGGTGCCGATGGCAATGATGAGGATGTAGCCCTTGAGCACATCGCAGTTGGCGATCTCTTGCGTGTGCGGCCCGGCGAGAAGGTGCCGGTTGATGGCGAGATCACCGAGGGCCGCTCGTCACTCGATGAATCCATGGTGACGGGGGAATCCATGCCGGTCACAAAGGAAGTGGGCGCCAAGGTGATTGGCGGAACGCTGAATGCCAGCGGCGGCTTTGTGATGCGGGCTGAAAAGATCGGCAGCGAGACCATGCTGGCGCGCATCGTGCAGATGGTTGCCGATGCGCAGCGGAGCCGGGCGCCCATCCAGCGGCTGGCGGACCAGGTTTCCGGCTGGTTTGTTCCCGCTGTCATTGCCGTTGCCGTTCTGGCCTTTGCCGCATGGTCAATGTGGGGACCGGAACCGCGTTATGCCTATGGGCTGGTGGCCGCCGTCGCGGTTCTCATCATTGCCTGTCCCTGTGCGCTCGGGCTGGCAACTCCCATGTCGATCATGGTGGGCGTTGGCCGCGGGGCCCAGGCCGGGGTTCTCATTCGTGACGCCGAGGCGCTGGAGCGCATGGAAAAAATCGATACGATCATTGTCGACAAGACCGGCACGCTGACCGAGGGCAAGCCCTCGGTGACAGCAATTGCCACGGTAAAGGGTCAGGACGAAAACGAACTCCTGGCGCTGGCGGCAGCGGTTGAAAAATCAAGCGAGCATCCCCTGGCCGCGGCTATTGTCGCAGCAGCAGAAAAGCGCGGTGTAGCCATAGCCAAGGTCATGGGCTTTGATTCACCATCGGGCAAGGGCGCCATCGGCATGGTGAACAGGAAACGCATTGTCATTGGCAACGCCAAATTTTTGGGTGAACTCAAGATTTCTACCGATGCGCTTGCCGATAAGGCCGATGCCATGCGCGGGATGGGGCCACCGCCGTGTTCGTGGCCATCAACGGCAAGGTTGCCGGAGCCATCGGCATTGCGGACGCCGTAAAGACTTCAACTCCGCAGGCGCTTGCGGCTCTGCGCGATGCTGGCGTGCGCATTGTGATGCTCACGGGTGACAACAAAATTACGGCCGAAGCAGTGGCCAAACGTCTTGGCATTACCGAAGTCGAAGCTGATGTGTTGCCCGACAAGAAAGCCGATGTGGTGGCCAAGCTAAAACCCAGGGCCGGGTTGTGGCCATGGCGGGTGATGGCGTGAATGATGCGCCGGCCCTTGCCGCAGCCGATGTCGGCATTGCCATGGGAACCGGGACCGATGTTGCGATGGAAAGTGCAGGCGTGACTTTACTAAAAGGTGACCTGATGGGCATCGTCCGGGCGCGGCATCTGTCAAAGGCCGTGATGGGCAATATCCGGCAGAACCTGTTCTTCGCCTTCATCTACAATGCGGCTGGTGTTCCCATTGCGGCGGGCGTGCTCTATCCGACGTTTGGCATTCTGTTGTCGCCGATGATTGCGGCGGCGGCCATGGCGCTTTCGTCGGTCAGTGTCATCGGCAATGCGCTGCGGTTGCGGACGACAAAGGTATAGGATTGATCCAGGTCAAGGAAGTTCGACTAGGTTGGTCTACAAGGACATGATGGTTGTATCCCGTTTCATGGTCATGATTGCGGCCGCGTTATTGATCGTCGCATCCTTGAGCTTGGGTGCTGTTGCGGCCACGGCTGCCCATGGGCCGCAACCCCATTACTCATCCATGGATTTGCCGGATCACCACGACTGCGAAGATGCGGGAAACCATGGACGTGGACAGCCATGGTTGCTGCCAGGGCATATCCTGCGCGTCGTCGGGCGTCTTGGCGCAAGTGGCGATAGCTGTGCCAATAATGTTGTTGATCAGCCAGCCCAGCCCAGGCGTCGGCGATCATCTGTACGGCAGATCAATTGCGCCGGAAACAGGTCCTCCAAAGTTCCAGGCCTGAGTGATCCCGGACAGTCAGTCCGGCATTCAACGTGTTCAACACTACAGATCATGTTTCAGGCGCCGATTGCATGTCGGCAATATTGAAGGAGCTACAAAATGAATTGCCGGGATTTTTCCAAGACTCTCCTCATGGGAGGTTCTGGCCTGCTGCTAGCGGGCCGTACCGTTACTGCCGCGCAGCAACCCCTCAAGCTTGCTGTCGTTTCGCGGACGATTGAGGTCAATGGCCGCGCCGCGACCGTGTTCGGTCTTACCGGTCCCGATGACAGGCCGGGATTGAACCTTGTCGCCGGCGAAACGGCTGAGGTGGACCTGGAGAATACCCTTTCCGAGGAAACCCTGGTCCATTGGCATGGGCTGCTGCCCGCCTGGGATCAGGATGGCGTGCCCGATATGCCGATGCCGCTGCTCAAGGCCGGCGAGCAGCGCCGCTATGCGCTTCCCGCCGGAAGTCCCGGAACCCACTGGATGCACGCGCACACATTGCAGGAGCAAAATCTTCTTGCGGCCCCCCTGATCGTGCGCGGCCCGGAAGAGCTTGCGCGCGACGAGCAGGAGGTCGTGGTGCTTCTGCACGATTTTTCCTTCACGCCGGCGGAGGAGCTGCTCGCAAAGCTCAAGTCCGGCAGCGGCATGGGCATGAGATGGGCATGATGAAAGGCATGGATCACTCGAAGATGTCCGGCATGAACATGGGCGGCGGGGCATGATGGGCATGGATGTCAACGACATCGAGTATGATGCCTATCTCGCCAATGACCGCACCCTCAACGACCCGCAAGTCGTGCAGGTGGAGAAGGGCGGACGGGTTCGCCTGCGCATCATCAATGGCGCAACCGCAACAGGCTTTCACCATCGATACAGGCGCACTCGACGGCGAGGTGATCGCCGTTGACGGGCAGGATATCGTTCCCTTGAAAACGCGGCAGTTCCCGCTGGCCATGGGCCAACGGGTGGATTTCCGTCTGCAGTTGCCCAGGGAAGGCGGCGCCTTCCCGGTGTTTGCCTTGCGCGAAGGCGGGGCGCAGCGAACCGGCATCATTCTGGCAACTCCCGGCGCTACGGTAAGAAAATTCGCGGATACTGGAGAGGCGCAAGGGCCAATCCTGTCACAAGCCATTGAATCGGGACTTACGGCGGCCCGGCCACTGGCGCCGAAAGCCGCCGACCGCACCTACGCGGTCAATCTCGTGGGCAGCATGCAGGGTTATGAATGGGGCATGCAGTCAAGTGCCGATCTCTCGGTGCGCCAGGGCGAACGGGTGGTTGTCGAGATGCGCAATCATTCGATGATGACCCATCCGATGCATCTGCACGGGCATCACTTCCAGATCGTTGCCATCAATGGCCAGGAAATTTCCGGTGCGGTGCGCGACACGGTCTTCCTGCCGCCCATGACCAGCGTCGCTTTCGCCTTCGATGCCGTCAATCCGGGCAAAGCCTGGGCGTTCCACTGTCACCATCTCTACCACATGGCCACCGGCATGATGACCACTGTCGGTTACGAAGGAGGATGAATCATGTTCAACTGCTTCAAATCGTACCGAGGCTGGGCCGTGCTGGGCCTCGCCGTTCTCTTGGGCGGTTATCTCGTGATCTGGCACGGCGCCCATCTGGCGGCGGCCTTGCCATTCCTAGTCCTTGCCGCTTGCCCACTCATGCACATCTTTATGCATAGGGGGCATGGCCATCATCACGGGCAGGGCACTTCGGAAGGCGAGCCACCCGCACCCTCTAGTTCATCATCCGTGAAAGGAGAATGAAATGGAAAATTCCAAATTTGATCTCGTGGCATTCGGTTGGGCCCTTTCGGGCGCACTTGTCGTTCTCTTCGTGCTTTGCGAAGCGGCGGCGATGATCCTGCCCGGCTGGCAGCTTGCCCATAACTGGTTGATGTTGTTTTCAACCGCCGAAGTGGGCAGCATCCGCAATCTCTTTGACGGCGTTGTTTTCAGTGCGATCTTTGGCTGGATCACGGCTGCGGTATTGGTTTCGATCTATAACCGTCTCGTCAGGAGGTAACCCATGAATCGCCGAACCACATTGTTTTCCCTCTTTGCCTCGGCTTCCGTCTTGATTGCACCACGTGCGGGCAGGGCGTCGGCGCTCCCGGACATGGCGGTCTATCGCAATCCGGGATGCGGTTGCTGCGAAGGCTGGGTGAAGCACATGATCGCGGCAGGCTTCAAGGTGACGATCGAGGATGATCCAAACCTTGCGGCTCGCCGGGAGAGCCTGAAGATCCCCGCTGAACTGGCGAGCTGTCATATTGCACTTGCGGACGGCTATGCCTTCGAAGGCCATATACCCGTGGGAGATGTTGTGAAGTTTCTCAAGGAGCGGCCCGTGGGCGCCATTGCTCTCGTCGTGCCCGGCATGCCGATGGAATCGCCGGGCATGGAATCCGGAGGCAGCGGCGAAGCTTATGACGTGCTGCTGATTTCGGCGAATGCTGCGCCCACTGTTTACGCCAGCCACTGAGCGATGGAAGCGCATATCGGGAGTCCTGATCGTCGCTTTGCTACGCCCGCAGACTAGCGCTGGATCATCCGGATTTTTACATTTTTCAGAGCCACATTTTTGCCGGGTTATTTTCTTAGACGCTTAGGCGGGGCCGCATTTGAATTGTGGAAGGAAAAGCTATGATCAAGTCATTACTCGTAACTGGAACGATCCTTGCAGCGCTCGCCGGGCCGGCATTTGCCGGTAGCTGCCCGACGCTTGCGGCGAAGGCCGAAGAAGCCTTGAAAACTGCAACGCTTGATGACGCTACCAAGGCAAAGGTTACCGAGCTGATCACCACTGGCAAGGCCAGCCATGAGGCCGGCAACCATGCGGAATCAGAGGCCCAGCTTGGCGAGGCTCTGAAGCTTCTCGGCGTTTAGTTCGACATACAATCGCAGTTTGCGGCCCGGACATTTGTCCGGGCCGTTTTGTTTCAGGGAAAACAACTATATTTCCATATTTCTGGAAATATGGATTGACAGATGATTCTTGCTGCCATAAATTCCTCCCATGCTGCGAGGAATTACAGTTGCGACCCGAATTGAAGATGCCGCCGCAAGGCTTGAGGCGCTGGGGAATCCCACGCGCCTTGCCGTGTACCGGCTTTTGGTGCGGGCGGGCGAAGATGGCCTTGCCGTCGGGCAATTGCAGAAGCGCCTGAAGCTTGCGGGTTCAACCCTGTCGCATCATCTGCGGGCCCTGATCACCGTCGATCTGGTTTCGCAGGAACGGCAGGGAACGACGCTCACCTGCCGGGCCAATTATAAGATGATGGAAACGCTGGTTTCATTTCTCGTTGATGAATGCTGCGCTGATGCCGCCGCTTCGTGCGCTCCGGCGGAAAAGGTGGCGTGAAAGTAATGAATTTCCCCTTGCAACCAAAATTGCCCGTCGCTGTCATCGGGGCTGGTCCCGTTGGCCTTGCAGCAGCGGCGCATTTGGCCGAACGCGGCGTGCCGTTTGTGGTGTTCGAAGCGGGCGAGGGGCCTGCCGCAGCAGTGCGCCAATGGGGGCATGTGACTTTCTTTTCGCCGTGGCGTTTCAATGTGGATCAGCGCGGCAGAGCGGCTATTGAAACAAACGGGATGGACCATGCCCGACCCTGATCGCGATCCCACGGGGCAGGAATTGATCGACGACTATCTGGCACCGCTTGCTGCGTTGCCAGCCATTGCGTCGAATATCCGTTATGGCGCGAAAGTGACAGCGGTGACGCGGCAGGGCATGGACCGAGTTCCCTCAAAAGGGCGCGAGCAGCGGGCCTTTGAAATATCCGTGAATGGCGCAGAGAGAGTTGTAGCCAGCGCGGTGATTGATGCGTCGGGCACATGGTCCGCGCCCAATCCCGCTGGAGCCAACGGAATTCCAGCGCTTGGGTGAAAAAGAAAGTGCATCCCGCATCTGTACGGGAATTCCCGATGTATTTGGGGCGGAGCGCAAGCGCTATGCGGGCAAGCGGGTGGTGGTGATCGGCTCTGGCCACTCGGCGATGGATTCGATTTTGAATCTGGTGCGGCTAAAGAAAGAGGAGCCCGCAACGGAAATCATCTGGGCCATGCGTTCGCAACCCACGGACAAAACTTTTGGCGGCGGGGCGGAGGACCAGCTTTCCAATCGCGGGGCGCTGGGCGAGCGCGCCAAGGCCACGATTGCCAGTGGCAAGGTTTCGGTGGAGGCGCCTTTCCGCGTGCAGAGTTTTGCGCCTCACGAAAAATGCGATTGAGATCATGGACGAGGCGGGCAAATCAATCGTTGCCGACGAGGTGATTGTCGCCACGGGCTTCCGCCCGGATTTTTCCATGCTCAGCGAAATCCGGCTTGATCTGCATCCCTGGCTTGAATGCACGCGCGAGCTTGGGCCCGCTGATTGATCCCAATGAACACAGCTGCGGCGATGTTCCGCCCCATGGCGTGAAGGAGTTGACGCAGCCTGAAAACAATTTCTTTATTGTCGGCATGAAGAGCTATGGCCGCGCGCCGACGTTTCTGATGGCCACGGGCTATGAGCAGGTGCGTTCGGTGGTGGCCGCGCTGGCTGGAGACATGGAGGCAGCGCTCGATACGAAACTCGTTCTGCCGCAGACCGGAGTTTGCGAAGGCATCGGCCACGGTGAGGAGGGCGGCTGTTGCGGCGGGCCGTCGCTGACGCGGGCCGATGCCTGCTGCAATCTTGATGCCATCGAAAAGGATGCGGGCAAGGCGGGCTGCGGCTGCGCTGCGGCGGGCCGCTGCTGATGAAATTTCGCTGGGGCTTCGTGCTGCCCCTTGCGGTGGCGCAACTCGTGTCCTGGGGTTCGCTCTATTATGCCTTCGCGGTGATCGCGGGGCCGATGGCGGTTGAAATGGGCTGGTCCAGCCCCGCGATCAATGGCGCGCTATCCGCGGGACTGGCGGCTACGGGTTTTGCCTCCTTCTTTGCGGGACGTGTCATTGATGCCTATGGCGGGCGGGTGCTGATGACGGCGGGATCGGTGGCAGCCGCATTATTGCTGCTGGCATGGTCGCAGGTCACTGAACTCTGGCAGCTCTATGCCGTGTGGATCGCCATGGGTGCCACGTTCTCCTGCGTGCTCTATGAACCCGTGTTCGCGGTGATGGCGCGGGAACTGAAGGATGATTACCGGCGCGGCATCATCACCATCACGCTTCTTGGCGGGCTTGCCAGCACGGCCTTCATTCCGCTCACGCAATTTCTTGTCGATGTCTCGGACTGGCGCCAGGCCCTTGTGGTTCTTGCCGCCATTCAAATTCCCTTTGGAATTCTCATTCACTGGTTTGTGCTTGGAAGCTCCAGCGAAACGGTTGCTGGTCACCAAAGCAATCGTGCCTGCGGGGAGGGTGCGCAAAGCAATTGTCACGCCGGTGTTCTGGCTGCTGGCTCTGAGCTATGGGGCGCATGCCTTCATGTTCACCGGCCTGACCTTCCACATCATCCCGCTGCTCACCGAGCGCGGCTTTGCGCTGCCCATGATCATTGCGGCCTATACGCTGGTGGGGCCGTTTCAGGTCATCGGGCGCATTGTGGTTTTTGCCCTTGAGAAACGCATTGATGTGAGGTTCGCAGGACATCATGGGAACGTCACTGCCGGTTATCGGCCTTGTGCTGCTGATGCTGGCCACGCCGGGTTCGGCGCTGATTTATTTCTTTGCCATCTTCTATGGTGCGGGCATGGGCATCAAAACCATCGTGCAGGCCACGGCCGCACCGGAATTTTTAGGTCGCGAAGGTTACGGCGCTTTGCAGGGGACTTTCGCCGGAATCAATTACGCGATACAGGCTGCAACACCTTTCGCCCTGGCTCTGCTGTGGTCGGTGATGGGCGGCTATGATCAGGTGATCTGGGTTCTCTTCGCCGGGGCGGCGCTATCGGCGCTGGCTTTTATCGGGGCGCTCATGGTGCGGCCGAGCCTTCATCCGCTTGACTGCTTCATCCAGGCGTTGGCGTTCATCCTCGGCAAGAACTGCAGCGATGGCGGGATAGTGCAGGGTAACCGCGTCCGCCATGATGGCGCGCTGGGCGGGCGAATAGACTTTGCTGTCACCAACCGATTCAATCACACCCGCAACCAGAGTGGCCCAGGCGGTTGAGGAGCCTTCATCAGCGGGTGACAGGCGCACAAGCTTTGCAACGGCATCTGCAACTTCAAGGGTATGGACCTGAACCAGGGTCAGTTCCTGTTCAAGCGGTTCACCAACGATCACGGCCACATTATAGGCGGCGCGGTAGGCGCCGAGCACGGCAAGAATGATGCGCAACTGGCGGAGCTTCTCATCATTGGAAACAGGGGCTTCGACAATGCGGGTGATATTGCCGGGATCGATGAGATGATTGAACAGGGCCTTCTGCGCCTCGTCGCGCAGATGCGGCAGCGGAACGCGCCCGTTATAGTGGCGGAAATACAGGTCGACATAGTCGCGGCTGGTCCAATGCGCTTCATCAGCCTTCGCAACAACCGTTGCAATGGCGAGGCCGAGACACAGCCGGACAATCCATGAAGCACGCATGATCCAACACTCCGATCACGCGTCATCGGACTTTTATTCGGTGTCGAACTTCGGAATATCACCGACATTGTCAATCCAGCTTTGTGCTGAGCGACGCCAGTACTGTTCCTTCGGAACGAGCTCATTGCGTTGGCGGAGTGAGCCCACGCGCAGGCCGAAGTAATTGGATTTGTCATCTGCCGGTTTCGAATAGATCGAGGTTCCGCACTCCGGACAGAAAGCCAGGGCGCGTTTGCTGCCACTGGCGGCAGTTTTCACATAGGTCTTAGGCACACCTGAGAGAAATTTAAATGATCCGTCGGAAACCGGAACAGTGACACGGAATGCCGAGCCGGAAAGCACCTGGCAGTCCGCGCAGTGGCAAATCAAAACCAGATCCGGATCGACCTCAGCCTCGTAGCTGAGATATCCGCAGAGACAGCGCCCATCGACTTTCATTGCGGCAATTAAACCTTTCCGGATTTGATTTCGCATCATCTAAATTCACATGTGCTCCAAATTGCCTCTGATGACAACAGAAAGGTGAAGCCATGACATTGAACTCATCGCCAATTGCGTATCATCGTGGATGCAACAGCCGGGGATTGGTTATGATTGAGACAATGTCAGCCAGGAGGTTGAGCAAGATGTAGGTGCAGCAAATATCAAGGCGCAGCCCTGTACCACGGCATGTCGCGGCTGGACACTGCGTCGACCATCAATTGCCCGATTCCAGGGTACACATAGACGACCTCAACCACGACGACACCAACCACGAGATAGGCCAAGCTAAATGCAATAATAGTGGCAATGGGCGCCCAGGCATTGGGAAGCGCATGACGAACAACAACTTGGGATTTTGAAACACCCTTTAGCTGCGCCATCTCGATGTATGGATTGGCCAGCAAGCTGATAATCGCGGCCCGTGTCGTGCGCATCATGTAGGCAACCGTAACCAGCGTCATCGTCAAGGCTGGCAATGCCGCGCGTTCCAAGTGTTCCAAGAAGGGAGTGTCTGCGCCGACAGTCGAAAGGGAAAAGAACCACCTGAATTTGACCGCGAGGAAAAACATCAGGACATAGGCGATAAAAAACTCCGGCATGGCAATCGTCGTCAGCGTCACGGAATTGATGATGCGATCAAACCATGAATTGCGATACAGCGCCGCCAAGACGCCGAGGAGCAAGGAAAGAGGCACAGCGATGCTGGCAGCCATGACAGCAAGAAAAAATGTATTGTAGAGGCGTGGCGCTATGATTGCTGAGACACTGCGTTTGATCGTGCCACTCAAGCCCGAATAGGAATAGCCGAAGTCACCCTGAAGCAAATTGCCAATCCACTCTACATAACGAATGACGGCTGAGCGATCGAGGCCGAGTTCTCTATTAAAAGCAGCGACAGTTTCAGGCGTGGCGCCCTGGCCCAAAATGTTTTGAGCGTAGCCGCCCGGCAACATCTGCAGTGATGCGAAAATAATTACGGATACCGCAAAAAGCGTGAGCAATCCCAGCCCCGAGCGCTGCAGGGCGGTTTTCAGAACCACATGCGTCATTTTCTCTTTCCAGACTTTTTTCAGTGTATGCACAGGGAAACGCAGCAGTACCACGCCAGTTTCGAGGATGGCCTCTTGGCCTGCACAACAAGACGAGAGTTCGCGCCTGGACCAGAAGCGGCAATATCCTGCCCAAGGTACGATTACCTCAAGTACTGGCCAAACATTGTAGGAGGCCAAGTGCGCGAGACGTAGATTTCTTGAGGAACCACTCCAAGGCGCCACACGAGTTGATCGAAGCGTCCTAGCCATAGAAGGTTCGCCATCGACAACAAAGCATAAGACGCCCCAATGCCCGGCAGCGAGCAGCGCTTCGTTGTTGGCCAGCAGAGAGGCGCGAAGGCGTTAAGCGTCCGTTTCAACAAGCCTAATCAACACCTCCCAATCTAGACCCACTTTGATAACCGCAGTTTTGATCTGTTCCCAAGATGCCAGTTCTTAGTCCTCCCATCCCATATCAGCCGCATGAGCATCAAAGGCAGCCAGCCCTTTTCCTGCATCGGAGGCGGCCACATCAGATCAAGCAGCTTGTAGACCCTTAGCTGCTCCTTTGCCGCACACCAGAGTAAATCCGTTCGAATTCGACCAGATAAGTTCAACCTCCGCGTAATCCATCCCGCAAAAGGCAGCGTTCTCAATATATCCAGACAGATATAATCCTGTTCAAGCTTGCCGCGATTTGCATAAGCGTCCAATCCGCAGCACGCCCACATCACCATCCAAATTGTACCTCGACGTCCGATGTTTGTTGAGCGCAACAAGCGCGTAGGCGAAATAGCTGTCCAGACTTTGCACCGATAGGTAAGCATCAACACGTTTCTTCATGTCCCACCAATCTCCCTGGCAACTGTTCTCGACGCCGCAGCAATTCAGCCCCATTTACAAATGTAATATTTTGATCATGTGTTTTCAGGCTGCGCCTGTTGGTTTCCAATCAAAATCATCTCCCTGCCTCTCCAGGCTTTGGCCAAACTCAAGCATGGCCTCCTGGCCAGCGCAACAGGATGAGAGTTCGCGCGCCGCCATGAGTTGTTCGATGGGGAAAATCACTCGGCCGATATCACGCCTATTCTTTAGCCGCTGAGGAAACTTCGACATGGTTTGCTCCTGTTATCAGGTGAATCCGGGTGCATTATAGTTCTTCTTAAATTTGAGATAATATGGTAATTTTAAGAATCATTATTCCAAATTAGGGAGAATTAAATGGGGCGGCTTGAAGCCATGCAGGCGTTCGTGGCCGTGGTCGAGGGGCAAGGGTTTTCTGCCGCATCCCGGTCACTCGGAATTCCGCTTCCCACTGTTAGCCGCTGGATTGCCGAGCTGGAACAGCAACTTGGAGCACAGCTGTTGATGCGATCAACACGCAAGGTCGTTGTTACCGACAGTGGCCGACAATATTACGAATCCGTGCGTCGCATTCTTGAAAGCCTTGCCGATGCCGAGGTCCAGGCAGCTGGCGAGTACAGAAGTCCGAGAGGCCAACTGACCATTACCGCACCGGCGTTGTTTGGCAGGCTCCATGTCTTGCCCATCGTGCGGGATTTCATGGCCTCCCATGTGGAAATCACGGCGCGGCTGCATTTCTCGGATTTTGTCGCAGACCTCATGGAGGAGCATGTCGACCTTGGTGTGCGAATTGGCAATCTGACAGATGTGTCATTGATTGCCGCGAAGGTTGGCGAGGTCCGGAACTTTTACTGCGCAAGTCCTGGCTATCTCGAGGCGCGAGGCTTGCCTCGTCTGCCCGAAGATCTCGTGAAGCATGATTGCATTGCTTTCTCCAAGTCCAGTGATCCGGTTCCCTGGCCATTCAAGTTACTGGGTCAGGCGCAGCAAGGCATGTCCGTTACGCCACGGCTTTCCATCAATACCGCCGAGGCTGCCGCAGAGGCAGCAATTGCAGGTGGTGGCGTCACCTGGCTCTATTCTTATCAGGCCGCTCCACATCTTGCTGATGGCTCGCTCATCGCCGTTCTTACCGAATTCGAGGCCGATCCGGTTCCCGTCAGCATCGTCTATCCGGCAGGCCGTCTCGTGCCCCAGAAGGTGCGGCACTTCATCGATTTTGCAGCCGAGAGACTGCGGAGCGCACTGCATGAAATCGACTTTCGCTGCACAATTGCTTTCTGAACCAATACTCCCGGCGGCCCCTTCAGCGCGCCGTTGCTGACGAGCAAGCAACGCTTCGATGAGGAAATGGAAAACTGGTACAGCGACGGGCCGTTCAGGAAAGACCCGAAGATTTCGGTTGATGTCACAGGAGTGCGGCTCTGCCTCGGCGGCGATCCCACGTCGCAATTCTACGAGCGCAAGATGAAAAATCTGTACACTTCAACGCCGCAAAAGGTGACGGAGGCGTATAGTTTCAGCCCTTGATCTTCGTCCTCGCCCGCGAAGCGCTATGGCATGCTCATATCTTTTTAAGTTTCATTTCCCGCCAAAGCTCTTTGCAAATCCAAAGAATGCTGTGCCATCCCAGTAAACAATTCATCTTATCGTCATCCCGACGTACGTCGGGACCCAGACTTTCCGCTTTTGTGCCAGTTGGCAGTCTGGGTCCCGGCTTTCCGCCTTCGCCAAGGCTAAGGCGGAAAGGTCGCCGGGATGACGGAAGAGAGGAATGAATTCAGCTCTCAAGTCCTGCCATTTCGATCGGCACTTCCTGCCAGTCCTGGCCGGTGGCGATGATGCAGGCCATGCCCCTGGTGTCGGTGACCACAACGGTCCAGGTGCCTTGCGGCGACATGAAGATTTCCATGACGGCCTTGGCATTCACCACGCCCATGATGCGGCGGGCTTCCTTGAATTTGGTGGTGAGGGACTTGGCCACGGCATCGTGAGTGCCGCAGGGGGCAGCAGCCGAGGCAACGCCTGCGCTGCTGAAGAGGGTTACCGCAGCGAGGACTGCGGCGAGTTTAAATGAGCGGATATGCGCAACCATTTGAATTCTCCTTCGCTACTGCGGCACGATTGCCGCCTTGTTCGGGAGAAGACTGCGCTATCCAACCGGAACTGGTGCTGAACGGGCCGTTAATGTGGAGTTCACTTGGCAGGCGGCAGCGGAACGGTACTCATTCCGGAGCGTGAACCACCTCAAGGCTGGGCAGGCCCCAGCACTGGTGGCCCATGTCCTGCGCCAGGATGCCAAAACCTTCGGTTTCAATCTCGCCGGAACCCCAGACCGGATGCTGCGGGCGGATGTGGCCGTTTTGAACACCATAGGGAAATGGCGGGAAGATCAGTCCGTCGCGGTGCAGATCGGCGCGGACGAGGAGGACAGTTCCACCAACCGCATCAAGCCGAACCGGGCCTGGCGCGCCGCGAAAATCCGACATGATTTTTGTCCCTGAACCCTGGAGACTCCAGGCGTTCAGGTCAAAGGTCTCGCCACCGGGGCGTTTCACACAATGGGGATGAACGATGTCCAGGCCCACATCCAGCAATCGCTCGATGAGGTCGGACGGGTAACTGACAACATCGACGTCGAGCCACAACACCCAATCCTCATCCGCGAGAGCCCGGAAGAGAAGCTGATTGCGCGATCTGGCGAGGACATTGCGCCGGGCCAGTTGAAATGCCGGTTGCCAGCGCGGCACGTCTGGCGGCATGTGGAACCCATAGTCGCGCTTGACGGTAACCACCCGGCGGCAGCGCGCCTCCCAGCGCGGCCGCAAGGATTCAATGGTGTTCCAACTTCCGTCGTTACTGTCGCTTTCCAGAATGCCCAGCGACAGGTTTTCCCGTGGGTAAGTCAATTTGTCGAGATTGTCGGCATAGAGGCTCAGGACATTTGCAGCATTCTTGACTGGTGTCAGGATCAGAACCTTGCATTCTCTCGCACTTGACAAAACAACCTCCCCTAAGCCATCGAAACGGGATCCTATAGGCCCATCCCCGATCAGGACATGATACTCTAAACAAAATGGATGCCAGGACCACTGAAAGTATCACCCGCCGGCTGCAATCCCGCCTGAAAGCTGCCAAGGCATTTCCGCGCAATGAATTCGCGGGCCGGGGCATTGTCACCTGTGCCGGGGGCCCGCGCATGTTCACCAATGCCTACGTCCTTATTCATGTCTTGCGGCGCCATTTGGGATGCCTGCTTCCCATTGAGGTCTGGCATTTTGGTCCAGCTGA
This sequence comes from uncultured Alphaproteobacteria bacterium, assembly GCA_963766425.1. Classification (GTDB taxonomy): domain Bacteria; phylum Pseudomonadota; class Alphaproteobacteria; order Rhizobiales; family Aestuariivirgaceae; genus Aestuariivirga. Next base: position 86,629 of record CAVYAB010000019.1, on the reverse strand, counting down.
ATTGTCGCCCCGCATGGCCGGCCAGTTGCGGGAGCTTGATGCACAACCGGTTGATGCCTGCGCCGTAATGAGCCAGCACCCGCCGCGGCTGACCAACCCTTGGCAACTCAAACCCTATGCCATCATGTGGTCGCAGTTCCGCGAAGTGCTTTACCTGGATGCCGACCAGGTACCGGCCCGCGATCCGTCCGACCTTTTCACCTGGCCGCAATTTCTCGAAAAGGGGGCGGTTTTCTGGCCTGACATCATCGATCTTTTGGCAGACAACCCAATCTGGAAAATTTGCCAACTGCCCCAGCGCTGCGCCGTCAGCATCGAAAGCGGCCAACTCCTCGTCGACAAGGCGAGACATTGGGCTGGCCTCGACATGGCGCTGGCGCTGAACGAAGAAGCGCAAGTCCTCTACAAATCGATCTATGGCGACAAGGATACGTTTCTCCTTGGTGCTCTGATGAGCGGCGAAGAGTTTGCGATGATTCCCGGGCGCCCAAAAACCGATGCGCCGTGGTGCTATTACCAGACAGACTTTGCCGGTGAAGTTCTGTTCCAGCATCGCACCGGCGCAAAGTGGACTTACAAGGGCCCGCAACAGAAGTTGCCGAATTTCCTTCATCACGATGCGTGCGAGAATGCCCTGGCTGAGCTGCGCCAAAAATGGAACGGGCGAGTGTTTCAGCCACAGGTGCAAATTGCAGGCAAGGATTTGTCGGGCCGGACCTACAGGCTCACTCGTCCGGGCGAGGAAGCCAGGCTGTTGCAGTTGCTGCCAGATGGTGAAATTGCCGCTGAGCCGTCGCTTGAACCAATGAACTGGTATTGTGAAGATATGGCGGGTGCCGTTTCGCTGGTTCTGTGCTCAGGTCCTGATGCCCCGCTGCGCTTTGTGGCCGCGAAGGATGACGTTTGGAAGGCCGGCGATGCGCTGCTCGAACCTGCCGAAGGGCCCGGCCCGCAAAACTCAATGAGCCTGCTGCGGGAACTTGTTGCTGCCACCGGTTTTCCAAGCCCTGTCTCACAGTCAGCTTGGAGCGAGCTTCAAGCCGCACTGAGCCTTCTCAGTTGCCGCAAATCCGATTTGAGAGGAAATGTCCTGGCGATGGCTGCAGAGCAACGTCCGGGACCGGCGCGGAAGATGCTTGAGGAACTCGGCGATGCTCTCGCCAACACGGAAGTCCCTCTGCCGGACGTGATCGCGTTTTCGGATTGGAGCGTCATAACCTCGCACTACACCAGAAAATTGCCGGAGTAGAGGAATGGCTTTGAGAGCGCTCATGGTGGCACCGGCCATGCCAGCGCGGAGCGGCAATGGGCTGGCCATGCGGCTTGGCATCTTTTTGGAAGCATTGCAGAAAATTGCGCAAACTGATCTCATTTTCTTGCCCATCGCAGGACCGGCGGCGATGCCAACGCCAACCGGCGTGCGGGTGTTGGCGCCTTTACTTCGGCCCGATACGGAGCTGTCGCTGCTCTTGCGTTTGAAAGACCCGCAACAGCGGCTGCAAAGCTTTGTGCAGTATGGCAAGCCGATACATGCGGGCCAATTTTCCAATTCGGCCTGGGCGGAACTGGCCCGCCAGGTCACCGGCGGGCCCTATGACATTGTGCATATCTCCAGAGCCTACATGGCTCCGGCCCTGCACCATTTCCGCGGGCGGTCAGTCACAACTCTCGATCTCGATGAGGACGACCATGCATCGTTTGCCAGCCTGGCTGGCCTGGAGCGGAAACTTGGAAACGTTTTTCAGGCGGCGTGGTATGAGCAGGAGGGCGATGCCTATGACCGCCTGATCAGAAATGCGGAAGCGACGGTTGATCTGGCCTTTGCCGCGAACATGGTCGAAGTTCGGAGCGTTTGCAGCCGCCACGCCGGGCTTCGCGTTGAGTGCCTGCCGAATGCCGTTGAAATCCCGAGGTCACGCCTGGTAGCGCGGCGCGACACGCTGCTCTTCGTTGGCACGCTGGGTTATTTGCCCAACAATGAGGGCCTCCGCTGGTTCCTGGAATATGTCCTGCCACGCATTCGCGCCCGCCGCGCCTGCCGCATTATCATCATTGGCCGGGGAGCGTTCCCGGGCCTTCGGATGGCGGCGGCGCGCGCGGGTGTCCATCTTTTGGAGCGTGTCGACGATCTCGAACACTACTACCGGTCCGCCAGTGCGGTCATTGCGCCCATGCGGTCGGGAGGCGGAACGCGCATCAAGCTTCTGGAAGCCGCTTCATTTGGCGTGCCGTCAATTGCGACCCCGGAAGCCGCATCAGGACTTTACTCTGGAGTCCGGCCCTGGGGTTGGATCGCGAAGAGACCCCAGGAATTTGCCGACGCTTGCCTTGAAGCGTTGTCAGATGCAAAACAAGCAGCGATCCGGGCTTCCATCGGGCGCCGCGAGGTTTTCAAGAGCTTTGACAGGGCCAAAATTGTCAGGCAACTGTCGCGCCGTTTCGAGAAACTGGCCGATGAAGGAGAAAAGTCCTGTGACTAAGATCGACAACGGCCAGAGGTTTTGCCGCAGCGGCAACCTCGAAGTCAACGAACTCCCGGATGGCTATATGGTGACTGTTGCCCAGACGGGGCGCATTCATTACTTGAATCCGGTTGCCGCTATTGTTTTCGAATTGTGCGATGGCACCCAGCCGGTTGCTTCAATAACCCAACTCCTGAAACGAGAATTTTCGCTTGATGATACGCCCGCCGCTCAAGTCGAATCCTGTCTTTCCACACTTCTGAGCGAAGGATTAATCGCGCCGTGCCCGACATAGCGGTCCGCACGCTGAAGCATGACATCACGATCCGGACAAATGGCGAGGCGGAGTTTGCCTATCTCGCGAGTGTGCCCGACGTTGCGGGAATCCGGACGCAGGCCAGCATAGACATCCAGCGCGAAGGAACATTCCTCTCCGCCGCGTGGCGCGGCCTTGCCCCGTCCTTCCTCGCGCGCATAGCATCGGCGCGCGATCTTGTGCTCCAGCTTGATAGCGAACTGGCCGAGCTTTCGTTGCTTGATGCAAGGCCGGGCACGGTGCTGTCGTCCAGCCTCCTGAACTGGCACGGCAAACGCTTTCTGGTTCTGGGGCCGCAGCTTTCCCGCACGGCCCTGGCGCTGGCTCTTTTTCGCTTGAATGCCGGTATTGAAGGCGATTGGGCTTGCCGGCTGTCAGCTTCGGGTTTTACCGCATTGCCACGCAGTGTGCGCTGGGGCGCAAGCCTCTCGCGCTCCTATCCTGAAACAAATGGACTGGCTGCTGGCGTCCATCAGATAGATTCTGGCCAGGAGAAGTTTTGGGCATGGTGTCCCATGTCCACGGAACGGCCATGGCGCTGCCTGGATGGCGCCGTGCACGCGATTGTGGTGACCGACAATATGGCTGGCGGTTGCAGCCTGGCACGCCGGCTTGCACCCGAAATGATCTGGGGTCACCTGATGGCGGCAAAACTTGCTGGCGAAGGCGGCGTGCCCACAGTCATTGCTTTGAAAAATCTCGCGGCAGCGGCCCCGGCGATCAGATTATCCGTTGGCAGTCTTGCGGGTGCGGCCGACATTGCCTTGGAATTCCTCGCCAAATTGGAATGAAATACTAATCCACAGCCGCCGTTGCGCCTGCTTTTGGGCTGTGTTAGCCTGTGGCATTGTTTTTGGTGGAGGATTCTTATGCAGGTTGAAGCAAGTTCTGTTTCGGAAAACACGGCTGTGGGCGGTTTGGCGCATAACGAGCAGGTGGTGTCGCGGCTTCTTCGCCAGGCGCCCTATGAGGAGCCCCGGGTGGTTTCATTTGACATGGACTTTCTCGCCGTGAAGTCGCCAATCGCCTACGCAGGGAATGGCTGAAGTCATCGTCAGATAGTTTTTCACTGAAGGGAGAGTTGTACTCTCCCTTTTTGTTTGGAGTTCCCATGCGTAGCCGCGCCATGAATTCCCCAATGGAACACAAAACACCACACATTTGGCCGACAATTTCCGCAGCTCTTATCGTGCGGAACGAAGCCCGGTTCCTTGAGGGATGCCTGACGGCTTTGACCGGTCAGGTGAATGAGATTGTGGTGGTTGATACGGGATCTGCCGATGCGACAGCGGCCATTGCAAAAAAACATGCGGTGAAACTCCTTCATCATCGCTGGACCGGAGACTTTTCCGAGGCACGCAACGTTGCAGTTGAAGCGGCGACTGGTGAATGGATTCTCTACATTGACGCTGACGAGAGACTGCTCCTTCCCGAAAAAACAAAGCTGTCGTCATTTCTGTCGAATCCGCGGGCTGCGGCGGCCTGGGTCCAGTTTATGCCAAAAACCGGCTTTACGCGGTACCGTGAACTGCGTCTCTTCCGGAACCGCCCGGACATACGCTTCAAGGGGCGGATACATGAAACCGTAATGGCTGACGTCAAGCGTGTTTGCGATAAGTCCGGGCTTTTGGTCATCATGACGGCGGTCAAGATCGATCATCTCGGTTATGACGGAAGCCAGGATCACAAACACGCCCGCAACCTGCCACTTCTCGAGTCTGCAATAGCGGAAGGCCAGACGCGGGTGTATTATTACTACCATCTGGCAGAAACGCTTGTGGCGCTTGGACGTATTGAGGATGCAAGACGTGCCGGACACGCCGGGCTTGAGACTGTACGCACCAATGACAGCGAGAAAAACAGGGCCGATGCGAGCCTGATCTATCAGATGCTGGCGCGCATTGAACCTCCCGGAGAAGCAACCCTTGCGCTGATCCGGGAGGGCATGGCGCAATTTCCTTTGGATCACGCGCTGCGATTCCAGCTGGCGGAGCAACTGGCGCAGTTAGACCGCCATGCGGAAGCGCTGTCCCATTTGGAGGTACTGCGGGGCGTTGATCCTGATTCCCTTGGAGATGGATTGCTGGCCTTTGACAGGAGGATCTTTGGTGCGTTCGCATGGCAGCTGACAGGTAGCTGTCTCATGTCCATGGGCCGCCAACCAGAAGCGCTGCTGGCATTTCGTGCGGCTGCTGGCTAGCGCGCGTCCCGGCGGGATGGAATCATCCCGCCGAAAAGGACAAGCACCAGATCAATATGTTGGAGCATGTCCCGGCCGCCAAACCGCTTCACACTTTGGCGGGACATGCTCTAAATCGCCATCTGCCGCGTAGCTCTGATCAATGCCTTGGCAGCTACGTCGAAAGCACCATATTGCGCCAGCCTCAAATTTGAATCCGCCGGAAAACTGGCGCGACGGTTGGCCATCATCTTCGATGAGAAATGCCAAACGTTTCCGCCCGCGTTGACCTCCAGCGCGTATAGGTCTCCCGTATGAATATCCCTGATGATGTCGCAACCAAGCAGTGGCGACGTAGGGAAGGCAGAGGCAATCTTCCTGGCGTATTCAGGAATGCCCGGATACTGGCCATATTCGACACGCGCGCCGTTGGCATGATATATGCCCGCCTCAATTTCCTCATCCGGCGCTGAAAAATCCGGGCGCCTGGTGCCGCAAGTGTCCTCGGCAATGTAAAGAACCTCTCCGCACAGGGTGAGGGCACGGTATTTTTGCGGGAACGGACCTGAATCGACAAATGTCTAAATCAGCATGGGAGTGGTGTGCACAAGGTGCGAGGGCGGGAAATCCCCGGCTGACATGGCCGCCAGGCGGCGGGTGCGAAACACCTGGATGCTTTTGCCCTTTGACGTCATGTGCAGCGGCATCGGCTTCATCAGAACGAAGTCGCCCCACACCTCCGGATCAAGCGGCACGCCGATTTCGTACCTGGCAGTTTTTGGGGGTTTTTATGCCGCCAAGCCGGAACATCTCGTCCTGCTGCAGCTTTGAGAGCTGGCGCGAAAGGAGCTGCGCGCCCCGCGGCAAAGCAAGAGGCTGGGACAGCATGAGGTTGACAAGCAAAGTTGGAATTTTCCACGTGTCATAGGGAACTTCAGAATACTTGGAAGGATGAAAAACCTGGACCCGGATGTCAGGCGCGATTTTCGCCATGCGTTGGGCAATATCGTGGAAGTCGGCAGGATCGCAGCGCGGATAGCCCACGGCGAGAAGCAAATTCTTGGGCGGCAGCAACACGTTTCATCCCCTGAGGCGTCTGGCTACATCTTTATTGACGGCTGAAACGCGGCGCAAGGGTGGGGCGTCCGGCGGGAATTCATCGTTGCGCGGGCCGCGCAAATCGGACAACATGGCGCCTATGAGTGGGCGCGCCGGAGTATATCTCCGGCGTTTAATGTTGTCGTTTAAGAAAAAGGACTGATGGCTACCATGACCAAATCCCTCCTTGCCGCAGCTACGTTCATGTTGCTCACTTCGGTTTCGGGCTTTGCCGCCGAAACCCTGAACTTCACCATGAAGGCCTCGATGCCGTCGCTGCGCGATGTCTCGCGCAAAGACAGTTTCACCGTGGGCCTTGCCGACAAGCAGGTGGACACGACCCTGAGGATCACCTGCCAGGGGGCAACGGCCGGCCTCATCAGCGGCCAGAATGAATCCTGCGCTGTCACCGGCAATGGCGCGCTGGTCAATCCGGCCAATGGCCAGAAGCTGCAGCGCACCCAATATGCGGGCGGCTGGGTGGTGAAGTCAGACGGTTTCACCGACGGCACCAACATGTCGGTGAATTATTTGGCCCTTGGCAAGGTGGCGGCGTCCAACGGAAAATTCGCGGGCTCGATGATGCTGAAGCCGGAAAATCCCAGCACGGGTGCAAGCCTGCTGCGCGACACTATCCTGAAGAAAATCAAGACCACGGAGTCAGGGCTCATCGACGAGCGGGTGGATACGATCCAGCTTTCCAATTTCACCATTCCCTCGGCGGGGCTTCCTTCCGACAAGGGCTGCGTGTGGAACGGCAACTTTGTCTATTCCTACCAGACCGAATCCTGGTTCATCGAAGTCACCGCCAAGTGCAACGGCAAGGACTATCCGCTGAAAGGCAACATGCCCTTCACCGAAACGCCAAATGTGGGCAACCAGAACCAGTATGATCTCACGCTGACGCTGCCTTCGGCCGATGTGGGCACCGATGACGCGCTGTTTGCCAATGCGGAAGGCGACACGGATCTTTTTGCCGCCGCCGATGGCATCACCGGGCAGATCATCATGAAGGAGAGCGGCTATGTTGATGTCGAGGTCGATGGCCAGATGGACAAGCTCGCCACCGAGATTGACGCCACCGGCACGCTCAACGGCCAGAATATTCCGCTCGAAGCGGTGCGCTCGCTCGGCACGATGATAGGCATCCTGTCACGGGCATTTTTCGGGGCGTAATTTCTGTCCTCTCCCGCACGCGGGAGAGGAAGGGACCCAATCGCAAAGCGATTGGGGAGGTGAGGGGAACGAGGTCGAAGTGCCCTCATCTATCCCATGTCACTTCGTGACACGGGCCCCTTTCTTCTCCCGTTTCACGGGAGAAGACAATTACGCCGGCATTTTTCCGTCCGGCGTCAGCTTATCAACCGCTTCGGGCAGGGTCTTCGTGAGGCGCGCGAGAAGCTCCTCGCGGGTGAGGCCTGTCTGCTTGAGCACGTCATCGATGATGTCGGTGCCCTAAGGTTTTTTCCATCTGCGGGCCGGTGATCGCTGCATTCGGGCCCTTGCCCACCCAGGACTCCGCCGTCTTGCCCTGGCCATTCCTGGTGAACTGATCGACAAGTTCGCCGAGCCCGCCGGTGATGCTGGTGGCGGTGGGGCTTGAACCTATGGCTTTCTTCACGCTGTTGATCATGCCGCCCGCGGCGCTGTTGGGATCGTCGGCGAGGCCCTTTACAAATTCGCTGATCTTCTCGCGGTTCTGGTAACCCGCCACGGCCACGAGGCCCAGCAACGCTACAAGCGAGGGCATTTTTCTTGCCATTTCATTCTCCCATCCTGAATCCAGACGCACGATAATTGGGAATGAATAAGACAATTGCAAGACTCTGTCATTGATAAAGCGCCGGGCGCGATGATATGAAGGGGGCCGAAGAGGCAACGCGGAGCATTATCTCATGAGCATTATCTGGACGATCATCATCGGATTCATTGCGGGCGTCATCGCCAAATTTGTGACACCCGGCAAGAATGAGCCCTCGGGTTTCATCCTGACCACGATCCTTGGCATTGTCGGCGCCTTTGTCGCCACGTTCCTGGGCCAGTTTTTCGGCTTCTATCGCCCCGGCGAGGGCGCGGGCTTCATCGGCGCCATCATCGGTGCGGTGATCATACTCTTCGTCTGGGGATATTTCGCCAAGAAGAACGAGGCTTGATTTACTTTGTCCTCTCCCGCTTCTCAAGATTGTGTGCATATATCTTTTGTTATTCACTTGCCGACAAATCTCTTTGCAAATCCAGAGAATGCTCTGCCATCCCGGTGAACACTACATTTTTTCGTCATCCCGACGTACGTCGGGACCCAGACTTTCCGCTTGTGTGCCGGTTGACAGTCTGGGTCCCGGCTTTCGCCGGGATGACGGAATAAGAAATAAATTCAACGCGTTGATAGCTGCAAAGATATGTGCATACGATAGCGCTGCGCAGGAGAAGACGTTGGTGGATTTTGCTTCTCCTTGAATTCCCCGCTCTCGCTCCCCATCTGCTTACCCGCTCAGGAGGGCAACGCACATGCTGATCTTCATCCTCAACATCCTGTGGTTTGTGCTTGGCGGTTTTTTCGCGGGGCTTGGCTGGGTGCTGGCCGGGGTGCTCATGGCGATCACCATCATCGGCATTCCCTGGGCGCGCTCGTGCTTCATGCTGGCGCGCTACACCTTCTGGCCCTTCGGCTACGACATCGTCTCGCGCGAGCAGCTTTACGGCGAACATGACATCGGCACGGGCGCGCTCGGCACCATCGGCAACATCATCTGGTTTGTGCTGGCGGGCTGGTGGCTGGCCATCATGCACATCACGGCGGCGGCAGCGCTTGCCATCACCATCATCGGCATTCCCTTTGCCTGGGCGCACGTGAAGCTGGCGCTCGCCTCGCTGTTTCCGGTGGGGAAGACGGTGGTGGAGGTTGATGAGTTGAAGCTGCTGCCGGGGACTGGGCTGAGGGTTTGAGAACTCTATGTAGGCCTAGCCTGTTGCCTTGAGCTTTTCGAGAATGGCCGTTCCGGTCACGGTCCATCTGCCTCTTAGGAAATCCAATTTGACATTATTCATCCCGATGAGTTCGCAGCCCTTCTTGGCCGCTATTTCCCTCACCTGCGATTCAAAATAGGCGCGCCCGTTGTCTTTAATTTGCGAACCGTCCTGAACGGGAAATTGCAATACGTATTTTTCTGAATTGTCGACCATGCTAGCCTCCTTCCAAGTATCCCTTGATGTCACCGCCGATAGTGAGCCACCACGCGGCGCGCGTAGGTCAGCAGCAAGGTTTCGTACTGAGGTGTTTCCTCGGCTGCTACTCCGGCGGTAAGAAGCTTTTCGGCCAACTCATTACGTTCGCTCCGGGCACCTTCCGGTATCGCCGCTTCCATGCACGCCGTATCAAATACGCGTTGCAGGGTCGCCAGTTTCTCGGGGTTCATATTGCGGGCAACCAGGTCATCCAACTTGAATTGCGTGTTCATGTGGCACTCCTTTCACCACTAAAGTCCAGACCCCTAAACGCTCCGGACAGCCAAAAGTTCCCATGAATGGGAAATGCTATGACCCAGGAGTTCTGGGTCCTGGCATTTGATTGTTGATTTACCCAGCAAGGGCGAACAGCAATTCAAACTCTCCGCAATCAGCCGCTCTCAGTGCATTGACGTACTTCGTCTGGCGCTCGCCTCGCTGTTTCCGGTGGGGAAGACGGTGGTGGAGGTTGATGAGTTGAGGTTGTTGCCGCACTTGGGCAGTGGTCAGAGGGTTTGAAGATGATTCAAACAGCAACGCATTTCATCCATTCTCTCCATGGTCGTGCTTGACACGACCACCCAGACTTTGTGATCGCGGGGTGCACAATGTCAGTCTATGACCAAGGATTAAAATCTGGGTTCTTTCTAAGATGGCTCTTAACGTAATCAAGTGCTGCTTGGGAGTATCGTGGAGTTACACCTTTTGTCGAAGTCCTAATTGACGAATGAAATCTATCGTCCCCTCTTAATTTGAGAACGCTCATTGCTTTGGCAACATAATTAGTATTGCCGGGTTTCCCAATCTCGTTAGCGATATCAATGGTAAAAAATGGATAATCATCTTCGATATTGGACCTTTTAATATGTACGGGCAATGCACCCTTTAGTTTATTTGGCCCCTTTCGCAGTTGAATATCGGCTGTAAAATTCTGAGGTGCTTGCACAGGCACAACGCAAACCATATCAGCAGCCTCAATGTGGGTTCCTAGTTTTAGGTGAGGAATTATTTTTTTCTTACCCTTGTACAAATTTTCAAATGCCGCTTGAGAAATATATTCACTATTATTGACGTACCTCACCCCTCTTTCCAACAGCCAGGCCAATTCTCTAGTACCTTGGTTGGTTGTGCGAAGTTTGCTTATCATTTTTTGCACTTGGGCCGCGTATGTGGTCATCTGGTCGAATGAAATGGTAAGAAAATTTTTTGCTAAATCTTTTTCCGTCTTTGGAAAATGTCTCAGTGCTATGTCGCGAAAAAACTTACAACTAAAAAACAGTAAATGGTGTTGTATTGTGTCGGGAATAAATGGCAACACGTCGTGTGCACATTTATTTCTGAGCGATATAATTTGTTGCAACAATTCGGCTTGATTTTGTTCAAATTCTTTGAGTGCTAGAAGTTGATTGATTGCTTTTTCGCCTGATATCGTCTCTTTCTTGTTCTTGTTTGAGTATATGTTCTTCTTTTTCTTAACTAAGACTGCCTTTGCAAGAAGCTCCCACGCATTTGAAAGTAGTATCAATGTTGTCTCAGTTTTGTAGTTGCCGTGAACGCGATTGAAATTATCAATCGCGCAGAGTGCTGCCTTCACTGCTGACTCCATCAACTGAATGTATTGGCGCGTTTGTCTCGTCTTTTTGGATGGTGCCATGCTGTTACCTTCCAATAGTAGAGTTTGAGGAAATGACACTGGCGGATTAGGGGAACTGCAATAACGCTAGGCTAAATCATCTTTGTGCTCAACCCATCTGGTGCAACGGTAAAAACTTGTCTTGCCTCGCCGCCACAATATTCTCCGCAATGTCGTGCCTTAACTTGGTTGCAAGAGAAACCATCGACCATAGCAGCCGTTTCATTCAAACAGCTCCGCATGTGTCCCGGTGCGGATGAAGTTGATGGCGTTTCCGCTGACCTGATAGATCAGCAGAAAATCGCCGCCTATATGGCATTCGCGGTATTCTGCCCATTCGCCCTTTAATTGATGATCGAGCCATTCCGGGCCCAAGGGTGCGTCATTGGCGATGAGCAACAGCATTGCTTCCTTGAGTTGGGGCATGTTGAATCTGCCGGTGCGTGTCAGGCGCTCCCAATCCTTGAGAAAACTTTTGGTGTAATCTGCCGCCCTGGGCGGCAAGGCGCGCTTACCGCTTGACGGTTTCGGCGTCGAGGGCATTGAAAAGCTCTTGTGCGTCAGCATAGCGGGCGTTGCGTGCCTGCATCATCGCGCGGGACTCTTCCATGCTGGCGCGCGTTTCGGCGTTGGGAATTTTAAGTTCGAGGGGCAGGGCGCGCTCCTTGGCAACGCGGGTGAGCGTCATGCGCACGACATCAGATACGGTGAGGCCCATCTCCGCCAGGACTTCGGCGGCTTCGTCCTTTATGGCTTCATCGATGCGGGCGCGGACAAATGCTGTGGCGGCCATGGTTTTTACTCCTTAGTTCTTATTTTCTGTTTGTAGCTCAATTGAGCAACAATGTCAATTTGGGCGTATTATTCAGGGAGTGTCCCCTTGACACGTGTATTCCAAGTATGCCATTTGTGTTCCTGTTTTGTTCTTATGAAGGATAGGAAACGACTATGAACTGGGACCTGGCCATCAAACGCAACAGCGAAGCGCTCAATGGCATCATTGCTGCCCTTTTTGCCATGCTGGGGCTTGCGGCGACGCCACGGTTTCGCGGATTCCGCGCCCCTTTACTGTGCCGTGCTGCGTATCCTCCGGCCCGCCGAATCCGCCATGCGCCGCCTGATTGTCATCGCGGCGCGCGGCCTTGTGGTGAAGGTGGCGCCCTCGCGTCCGATGCCCAAGGGGCAGATGATCGGAAAGGGTGGCGGGAGCAGGTTCTCCTCCTTCCAGCTCTTCGATACGCGGAAAAACTTCCCGGAACTGCGCCAGCCCCGCGTAAAGTACGCGAAGCATCCGCCACGCATCCTTTTCTTCGGAGACGATTCCCGGGTGGACGACCTGTGGCCAGCACCCCAGCCCGCAGCCGCTCCCGCTCCGCCGCCCTCTGATGGCCTTGTCAATGCCGAACGCCTCAGCCGCAGGCTCCAGATCCTCAAGTTCGCACTCGAGGATCTGCCGCGCCAGGCCCGGCGCATGGTCCGCTGGCGGGTCAGGCGGGAGACCATGCCAAAGCCCGAAGTTCAAATCGCCGCTCCGGCCCGGTCCACCTCCCGGCCGCCGCAAGAGGCGAATTCACGAAGTCGATGAAATTCTCGCCGACTGCCATGCGCTCGCCTGGGAGGCGATGAAGCCCGACACAAGCTGAAGCGCAAATCTTAAGCAAATCGAGATGAAAAACCCCCGGAATCGCGAGCAAAACCTCCGCCTCCGAGAGCGGGGTTGCAACGCCTTGCCCCCTCATCTATACCCCGCCGATCACGGCACAGGCAGCGGACACCCCTGGAGGCAGGCCTGCGCCGTGGTTCATTCATTCAGGAGTTTAGAAATGTCCAAGATCGTTCAGCTTAAGGCCACGCAGCGTGGCCGGGCAGGCAAGGGGGCCTCCCGCGCAGTACGTCGCGAAGGTCTCGTTCCCGGTGTCGTTTATGGCGACAAGCAGGGAGCCCAAATGGTTTCGCTCAATTACCGCGAGCTCGAGCCCCACATCCAGACCGGCCGCTTCCTGTCGACGCTTGTCGACCTCGAAGTGGAAGGCAAGACCATCCGCGCCATCCCGCGCGATGTGCAGTTTGAACCCGTGCGCGATTTCATCGTGCATGTGGATTTCCTCCGGCTTGGCAAGGCCTCGCGCATTGCCGTTGATATTCCGGTGCATTTCAAGGGCCAGGAACTTTCGCCCGGCATCAAGGCCGGCGGCTCGCTCAATATCGTGTCGCATACTTTGAGCCTTTATTGCTCGGCGGAATTCATCCCCGATGAAATCACCATTGATGTGGCCGGCATGCATATCGGCCAGTCCATCCACATGTCCGACATCAAGCTGCCGGAAGGTGTGACCGCCGTTTCGCGCGATGACTTGACGCTGTGCACGATCGCTGCCCAGGCCAAGGAAGAAGTGGTTGAGGAAGTTGCCGCTCCGGTTGATGTTCCGGCCACGGCCCAGAAGCTTCCGGAAGGTGCGGCTGCTGCTGCACCTGCTGCCGGTGCCAAGGGTGCGGCTCCTGCGGCTGGTGCCAAGGGTGCGGCTCCCGCTGCTGCGGCGGCGCCTGCCAAGGGTGCGGCTCCTGCTGCGGCTGCTCCTGCTCCGAAGAAGAAGTAATCCTTCGTCTGACAGGAGACGGGCATGTTTCTTCTTGTGGGTCTCGGCAATCCGGGAACCAAATATGCCGGAAACAGGCACAATATCGGCTTCATGGCGGTGGACGAAATCGTTCGCCGCCATGGCTTTTCCACCTGGCGCAAGCGCTTTCACGGCGAGGTTTCGGAAGGCACTCTTGGGGCTTGAGAAAATTCTCATCCTCAAGCCTTTGACCTACATGAATGAATTGGGCCAGTCGGTGGGCGATGCCATCCGCTATCTCGATATCGAGCCGGAGCGGGTCATCGTCATCTATGACGAGATTGATCTGATGGCGGGCAAGGTGCGGGTGAAATTGGGCGGCGGGGCGGCTGGCCATAACGGCATCCGCTCGATCATCGCCCATATCGGCCCGCATTATACGCGGGTGCGCCTAGGCGTCGGTCACCCCGGTGACAAGAACCTGGTTCATCCCCATGTGCTCAGTGATTTTGCCAAGGCGGACAAGGTCTGGCTCTCGCCTTTGCTGGATGCGGTTGCGGAATATGCGCCCCTCCTGGTTGAAGGCGGCAACGGAACATTTCAAAACAAGGTGCATCTGGCGCTTCATCCAGCGCCTCTCAAGGAATAGGTTTTATGGGTTTCAAATGCGGCATTGTTGGCCTGCCAAATGTGGGCAAATCAACGCTTTTCAACGCGCTCACGCAAACGTCGGCGGCGCAGGCGGCGAATTATCCGTTCTGCACCATTGAGCCCAACGTGGGCGATGTGGGCGTGCCCGATCCCCGGCTTGATGATCTGGCGAAGATCGCGGGCAGCGCCCAGATCATCCCCACGCGCCTTACGTTCGTGGATATCGCAGGCCTCGTCAAAGGCGCCTCCAAGGGCGAAGGCCTGGGCAACCAGTTCCTCGCCAATATCCGCGAAACGGATGCCATCGCCCATGTGGTGCGCTGCTTTGAGGATGGCGACATCACCCATGTCTCCGGCAAGATCGATCCCGTCGCCGATATCGAAACCATCGAAACAGAACTGATGCTGGCCGATATGGATAGCCTTGGAAAAGCGCGTTGTCGGCATCGAGAAAAAAGGCAAGCAGGGCGACAAGGAAGCCAAGGAAATGGCGGACTTGATGAACCGCGCCCTGGTGCTTCTGCGCGAAGGCAAGCCCGCCCGCCTGGTTGAGCGCACGGTCGAAGAAGAAAAGACTTTTCGCGGTCTCGGACTTCTGTCTTCAAAGCCCGTGCTTTATGTCTGCAATGTCGAAGAAGCCTCGGCCGACAAGGGCAATGAATTCTCCGCCCAGGTATATGCCCGCGCCAAAGAAGAGAACGCTGTCGCGGTTGTCGTCTCCGCCAAAATCGAAAGCGAAATCGCCATTCTGCCTCTGGCCGACCAGAAGGATTACCTCGATGCCGTTGGCCTTGAGGAACCGGGCCTGAACCGCGTTATCCGGGCCGGCTATGACCTGTTGCACCTCGTCACCTACTTCACCGTTGGCCCCAAGGAAGCCCGCGCCTGGACAATTACAAAGGGCACCAAGGCGCCAGCTGCCGCTGGTGTTATTCACACGGATTTTGAAAAGGGCTTCATCCGTTCCGAAACCATCGGCTATTCCGACTATGTGAAAAACAACGGCGAAGCCGGTGCCAAGGAAGCCGGCAAATTCCGCCTGGAAGGCAAGGAATATGTGGTGCTCGACGGCGATGTCATGCATTTCCGTTTCGCGACCTAAGCATGGGCGAACTCCTGCACTTTGAAGATTTTGAAGTGGGGCAGGTGATTGACCTCGGCTCCTATGCCGTGACCGCGCAGGAAATCCGGGAATTCGCCAGCGAGTTCGACCCGCAACGGTTTCACCTCGATGAAGAAGCTGCTGAAGCCTCGCTTTTGGGCGGATTGGCCGCCAGCGGCTGGCATGTGTGCGCCATGTTCATGCGGCTGCTCGCCGAGGGGTGGTTGAACAAAACCGCCAGCATGGGTTCAAATGGCGTTCCGGAAGTGAAATGGCTCAAGCCGGTTTATGCGGGCGAGGTACTTTCCGGCGCAGTGACCATCTCTTCAAAGCGGGTATCGTCAAAACGCCCTGAAATGGGGATTTTTCAATGCCTGTTTGAGCTCTTCAATGAGTCAGGCGAGAAGAAAACCGAAATGACTGCCGTGGTCTTTATGCGAGTCAAAGC
This sequence comes from uncultured Alphaproteobacteria bacterium, assembly GCA_963766425.1. Lineage (GTDB taxonomy): Bacteria > Pseudomonadota > Alphaproteobacteria > Rhizobiales > Aestuariivirgaceae > Aestuariivirga. The sequence continues at coordinate 70,957 of CAVYAB010000019.1, read as the reverse complement.
AGCATGTTAGGCCTTTTTCTTGAGGATGTTGATGAGGGCCTGTCAGTTGATCTCGGCAGCTATCATTTCACTCGCGAAAGCATTGTGAAATTTGCCAAGCAATATGATCCCCAGCCTTTTCACCTGAGCGAGGAAGCTGGTTTGCGCGGTCCTTTCGGCAAGCTCTCGGCCAGTGGCTGGCACACGGCGTCAGGCTGGATGAAATGCTTTGTGGCAACGAACCATGCAGCGCGCGCGAAGCTGCTGGCCAATGGGAAAATTGTCGCCTGAAGTTGGGCCTTCGCCGGGCTTTACAAATCTCAAATGGCTGAAGCCGGTCTTTCCCGGTGATACCGTACGCTATCGTTGCACGGTGACATCAAAGCGCGTGCTGGCAACACGGCCCCAATGGGGGCTCGTGTTTTCGCTGAACGAGGGTTTCAATCAGAACGGTGATTTGGTGTTCAGCTTTGAAGGCAAGGTGCTCACCGCTCGTTCTCCCTACCCTGAGGTGCCGCGAAGCGGCCTCGAAGGGCTGGTGGCCGGGAGCAGGTGCTTCGAGGCTCGCGGGCTCTGCCCACTCGCACCTCAGCATGAGGGGAAAGGATGATCAATGTCCCTCAAACGAAACCAGGGTGTGAACCTTCACATTCTTGGTTCTGAGCTTTGCTGCTCCACCTAGTTCTGGCAGATCGATCACGAAAGCGGCTGCCACCACTTCGCCGCCGGATTTGCGGATGAGATCGATTGCGGCACCTGCGGTTCCTCCGGTCGCGATGAGATCGTCGATCAACAGGATACGGTCGCCCTTCTTGATGGCATCGGCGTGAATCTCGATGGTATCGACGCCGTATTCGAGGGCGTATTCCTGGCCGATGGTGCGCGATGGCAGTTTGCCTTTCTTGCGGATGGGAATGAAGCCGCGGCCCAGATTGGCTGCAACGGCACCGCCCAGAATAAAACCACGGGCTTCGATGCCAGCTACATAGTCGATATCGCCACGCAGGAAGGGCCAGACGAGTTCGTCTATCGAGGCGCGAAAGCCATGAAGGTCGGCCAGCAGGGTGGTGATGTCCCTGAACATGATTCCGGGTTTGGGGTAATCGGGAATGGTGCGGATGTAGCGCTTGATGTCGAAGCCGTTGCGAAGGTCCATTGGTTGTTCCCTTAAGGCCATTTCACCATGGGCGGCATGGATGACAGGATGGACTCCACATTGCCGCCGGTTTTCAATCCAAACAAGGTGCCGCGATCATAGAGGAGATTGAATTCCACATACCGGCCCCTGCGGATTAGTTGCTCTTCCCGGTCAGCTTCGGTCCACGGGGTGTTCATGTTCCGCCGCACGATTTCGGGGAATGTTTTTAAAAAAGTTGTGCCGACGGCTTTCACGAAGGCGAGGTCAGCCTCGAAATTTTCCGTATTGAGATAGTCAAAGAAGATGCCGCCAATGCCGCGTGGTTCCTTGCGGTGGGGGAGGTAGAAATATTCATCGCACCATTTCTTGTATTTTTCGTAGTCGGCGACGGAATGGGCTGCACAAGCGGCCTTGAAGGCGGCATGGAAGCTTTTCGAGTCCGCGTCTTCCTGATTGCGCCTGCGATCCAGAACCGGTGTCAGGTCCGCGCCGCCACCAAACCATGTCTTGGAAGTGACGACATAGCGGGTGTTCAGGTGAACGGCGGGGATATTGGGATTCCAGAAATGGGCGATGAGCGAAATGCCCGAGGCCCAGAATTTTGGATCTTTTTCCGCGCCTGGAATTTGGTTCCTGAATTCGGGGGAGAATTCACCGTGAACGGTTGAGCAATGGACGCCGACTTTTTCAAAGAGGCGGCCTTGCATCATGGACATTACGCCACCGCCGCCATCATTCTCCCGAGTCCACGGCGTTTGTTGAAAGCGGCCTGATGTTGAAGGACCCACTAGTTCATTTTCAAGTTTCTCAAACTCGACGACAATCCTGTCTCGCAGGGTTTCAAACCAAAGGCGGGCGGTGTTTTTGTGGGTTTCTATATTGGACATGATGGGTGATTTCATAAGGCTCGGGGATTTGGAAAGCCAGCGGTTTGGCGCAGTGCCTCGCCTGTCACCATGGCGCAGGCGAGGCTGACATTGAGGGAGCGTTCGCCCGGCTTCATGGGGATCAGGATACGAGCTTCCACCGCGTCATGAACCTCTAGGGGTACACCCGCACTTTCCTGCCCCATGAGAATGATGTCAGCTCTGGCAAAATTGAATTGGGAATAGGGGGTTTCGGCTTTGGTGGAGACGAGCAGCAGCCGGCGGCCTTGGGTTTCTTCACGGAAGGCCTGCCAGGACGGGCAGCGTCGCACGACTGCGCGGTCGAGATAGTCGAGGCCCGCCCGCCGGAAGGAAGAATTGGTCCAGGCAAAGCCCGCGGGTTCGATAATTGTGACTTTCAGGCCAAAGCAGGCGGCCATGCGGATGATGGTTGCGGCATTGGGGGCAATGTCGGGTTGAAAGAGAGCGATTTCGATCATGATTCCCCGCTTTTAGCCAATGTTTTGGGGAGGCGCAAAATCTGCCAGTACTGCGACAACTCATGGCTAGACAACTTTCGTGGCCAGTGCCAAAACCGCCAGAGTTTATGCGCCAAAGTGGCTTTGTCTTTCAGGCGCAGGCGGGCAACACGAGGGAACAAAAACGTGTCCACAGCGGTACATGCGGATGTAAATCGGCGGGATTTTCTATTCATTGCGACCGGAGCGGTGGCGACAGTTGGGGCAGCCTTAACGGCCTGGCCTTTTATCAGCCAGATGAATCCGGACGCCTCGGTTCTGGCGATGGCTACAATTGAAGTCGATTTGGCACCCATCGCCGAAGGCCAGGAGATTACGCTGAAGTGGCGCGGAAACCCGGTTTTTATTCGCCACCGCACGGCGAAAGAAATTGAATTGGCGAAATCCGTAAAACTTGAAGATCTTAAAGATCCGGTCGCGCGCAGCGCCAACGTGAAAGAAGGCGATCCGGCCACCGATGAAAACCGCGTCGTGGGCGGCAAGGAAAATTTTCTTGTCATGATGGGCGTTTGCACGCATTTGGGCTGTGTTCCGTTTGGCAATCAAGGTGACTATGGGGTGGTGGAGGGCAGCGCAAAGTTGGGCGGCTGGTTCTGCCCGTGCCATGGTTCGCACTATGATACGGCAGGACGCATTCGTAAGGGTCCGGCACCGGAGAATCTTTTCGTGCCTAAATATGAATATCTCTCCGACACAAAAATTCTCATCGGTTAATTGGGGCAAGATTTATGAGCGGTCCGTCAAAGTACAAACCGAAGAGCGCTTTTGGCAAATGGATGCACGAGCGGCTGCCGATCATGGAGCTGGTGCAAGTCCAGGCGTTGGATTTCCCCACGCCGAAGAACCTTAACTACTGGTGGACCTTCGGCGCCATTCTGGCCATCATGCTGGTGGCTCAGCTTATCACTGGCATCGTGTTGGCGATGCACTACACGGCCCATGTCGACATGGCGTTCGATTCCGTTGAGCACATCATGCGCGATGTGAATTATGGCTGGCTGCTGCGTTACTTGCATTCGAACGGCGCTTCGATGTTCTTTATTGCAGTGTATGTTCATATGTTCCGTGGCATGTATTACGGCTCCTATAAGGCGCCGCGCGAAGTGTTGTGGATGATTGGCGTGCTGATTTATCTCGTGATGATGGCAACCGCCTTCATGGGTTATGTTCTGCCTTGGGGCCAAATGAGTTTCTGGGGTGCAAAGGTTATCACCAACCTGTTCTCGGCAATCCCGTTTGTGGGCGAGTCGGTTACGACCTGGCTGTGGGGCGGCTATTCGGTCGATAATCCAACACTGAACCGCTTCTTCTCACTGCACTACCTCTTGCCATTTGTTCTGGCGGGTCTTGTGGGACTCCATATCTGGGCTTTGCATGTACCGGGAAATGGCAATCCGACGGGTGTAAATGTCAGGGGTTCACAAGATACCGTGCCTTTCCATCCCTATTACACGATGAAGGACGCCTTCGCGATTGTGGTGTTCATGCTGCTTTTCGGGGCGTTTACTTTCTTCGGGCCGAACTATCTTGGCCATGCCATAAACTATCTGCCGGCCAACCCGCTGGTGACGCCGGCGCACATTGTTCCCGAGTGGTACTATTTGCCATTCTACGCAATACTGCGCGCCATCCCTGACAAGCTGCTTGGCGTCTGCGCGATGTTTGGCTCAATTCTCGTCCTCTTCGCTTTGCCTTGGCTGGATACATCGCGGGTGCGTTCGGGAACCTACCGGCCCATCTTCAGGCAATTCTTCTGGGTGTTCGGGCTCGTCTGCGTAGGTCTGGGCTACCTCGGCTCCAAACCTGCCGAAGGAGGATATGTGTTCTGGGCGCGTATTCTCACCGCCTATTACTTCCTCCATTTTATCGTGATCCTGCCGTTGCTTGGCCTTCTTGAAAGCCCGAAGCCGCTGCCGTCATCCATATCTGATGATGTGCTGGCGAAGAAAAAGCCTTTGGCGCCAGCTGAGTGATTTGGGGAAAAAGATGAAAAAAATGCTCAAAACACTCGTTGCCGTAAGCGCTGGACTTTTGCTTCTTGCAGGCGGAGCAAATGCCGCCGAAGGCCAGAAAGATGCGAAGGATATTTCGTATTCTTTTGAGGGGCCATTTGGCACCTTTGACAAGGCGCAGCTCCAGCGTGGCTATAAGGTCTACAAGGATGTGTGCTCAAATTGCCATTCCATGAAACTTGTTTCATTCCGCAATTTGAGTGAGTACGGCGGTCCGGGGTTCAGCGTTGAACAGGTCAAGGCTTTGGCCGCGACTTTCACGGTGAAGGGATGGACCGGGCAATGATGGCGAAATGTTTGATCGCCCCGGTTTGCCGTCCGACCGCTTTCCATCCCCATTTGCCAATGAACAGGCAGCTGCTGTTGCAAACGGCGGAGCCGTGCCGCCGGACCTGTCGCTGATTACAAAATTTCGCCCCGGTTGGTACGGGACCTTCAATCAGCTGGCCAATGGCATTGGCGGCCCGCAGTATGTCTATTCGGTTCTGACGGGTTACGAAGAGCCAACCGGAAGAGATCAAGAAGGAAATGCCGGAAGGCAAGAACTACAATCCCTATTTCGCCAATGGCCATTTCATTTCGATGGCACCGCCGCTTGCTGATGGCCAGGTGGACTTTGATGATGGTGCGCCAAACAAGGTTGATGACATGGCGCGTGATGTTTCGGCCTTCCTGGCATGGACAGCCGAGCCCAAGTTGGAAGAACGCAAGAGCCTTGGCTTCATGGTGATGATCTATTTGGCCATCCTCGCTTCGCTCCTGTATTTTGTGAAGAAGAAAATCTGGGCCGACCAGCATTGAGTCGAATTGAAATGAGATAAATAATTGGCCCGGCCTTGTGCTGGGCCATTTTGTTTTGAGGGGATGACATGACCAAATCCGTTCTTGGCATTATCGGCGGTTCAGGGGTTTATGATCTGCCGCTGGAACTGGCGGATTGGAAAACGGTGGAGAGCCCGTGGGGCAAGCCATCGGATCAACTTCGCTGTGGCGAGATCGATGGCTTGCCGGTTGTTTTTTTGCCGCGCCATGGCAGGGGACATGTCTATTCGCCCTCGACCATAAACTATCGCGCCAATATTGATGTCATGAAGCGGCTGGGCGTCACTGATATTGTCTCGCTGTCAGCCGTCGGTTCGTTGAAAGAGGAATTGCCCCCGGGCCTGTTTGTGCTGGTTGACCAGTTCATTGACCGGACATTTGCCCGGGAGAAATCATTCTTCGGGACGGGTTGTGTGGGGCATGTGCCATTTTCCCACCCCATATCTCCGGGGCTGCGGGATCAGGTTGCGGCCGCGCTTGCGGCGGAAAAACTGCCCTTCACCGGGGGCGGTACCTACGTGGTCATGGAAGGCCCGCAGTTTTCAACACTCGCTGAATCCCAGCTCTACCGGTCGTGGGGAGCCAGTGTCATCGGCATGACGAATATGCCGGAAGCGAAGCTCGCGCGGGAAGCCGAGATTTGCTACTGCACGGTGGCAATGGTGACGGATTATGACTCCTGGCATGAGGACCATGGAACGGTTGACGTGGCCAAGGTCGTTGAGGTGATGAAGGCTAACGCCGGCAATGCGAAGAAACTGATCTTGCGTCTGGCAAAAGACTTTCCCCGGGAGCATTCGCCTTGCCCGATCGGATCGGACCGGGCCCTCGAACATGCGATCATGACAGCAAAAGAATTCCGTGATCCCGAGATCATGAAAAAGCTGGCAGCGGTGGCCGCGCGCGTTCTCCGCTAGAGTCTATTTCTTCTTCAGCACCGCGAGGGCCCTTGAAGTGCTTGAGCCTTGGGAGAGGACGAGCCTTACAAAAGGATGGCGGAGGAGGCGGGCCTGCTCGGCAACGTCAAAAGCGTCCTGCTTCTTGGCGCACGACACCCGCATCTGCTCCCAGAGCCTGGTGGTCTTCTTGTTCAGATCGGCGCAGGAATTGGCCTTTACGGCATGGACTTTTGTTTCCAGTTCAGCGGCACAGGCCAGCCAAATGCTGCGGTGGGTTTCCTCATGGATTTTTAGGAAACTAGAAAACTTCTTCCAATCGGTTCTGGTTGCCCCGGTGAGGGCAGCTTCATTTTTCAGCTTGGGCAGCTTGATGGTGAAATCGATCTTGAACCTGTAGTCTTCCAGGCTGCAATATTTGCCCTGAACCAACTGGCCCGACTGGGATGATACCGCGGTAGTTGCCGCGTAGGCCTTGACCCCGCCGACGCGCGGGCCCCGTTTGACAAGCGTGGTGTAGATTGCTCCCGGCGTGTTACCGGAGATGGCGTAATAGGTGTATTTGGTTGTTTGGGCTGGTTTGCCGAGGGCGCTGGTGCCCATGAGGCAGGCACAGGTAACCGAAGCCAGAACAAGTAACGCTCTTTTCTTCAATTGAGTCTCCCCACAAACAGGCAGTTAACAATTAGTTAAACTTGTAAGAAACGCATGCAAAAATCAAGCCAAAAACCGCCAAATTGCTCCCCCCTTGCTGGAAAACATTCCATGACGCATATTTCGACCTAGACGGGTGAGGAGAGGAGCCATCTTTTATGCGCAGGAATGGCACGGTAAAGTTTTTCAATCAGGCCAAGGGGTACGGTTTTGTTACACCTGACGGGGGCGGCAAGGATATTTTTGTCCATATTACCGCCGTGCAAAAGTCTGGAATTCCGGAGCTTGCCGAAGGCACGAAAATCAGTTTCGACGTTCAGGACGATGCCCAGGGGCGGGGGCCCCAGGCGATTGAATTGCAATTGATCTGATCTGGCTTTTAGCCCGGTGCTAAATGGTCTAGACTGGGGGCAATGGGATAAGATTTCTTCATATTGCACTCACGGCTCTGTTGTCCGCAGGCGGGGTCTTCGCCGCGGACCGGGATCACAGGAACTGTTACTGCCGCGCCAATAATACGCAGTATTCGCAAGGGCAGGTCTTATGTCTCTATGGCAAGCTTGCCCGCTGTGAAATGAATCTCAACAATCCGTCTTGGAAGATAGTCGCCCCGACATGTCCCGAATCGCGCTCCAAGCCTTCGTCCAAGTTGTTCGCGCAATCGTTGCCTCCTGCGAAGTAACCATATTTCTGATTATCTTGAATCTTGGCCTCGCCGAGGTTTCCCGGGCGGAAGTTCAGAAGCCGGGCCAGTTTGACTATTATGTCCTGGCGCTGTCCTGGTCGCCCAGTTACTGCGCCGGGCAGGCTGGCCAAAACGACAAGCAACAGTGCGCGCCGGGCCGCCGGTTCGCCTTTGTGGTTCATGGGCTATGGCCTCAATACGACAGGGGTTGGCCGGAGTACTGCGCAACCAATGAAGCCTGGATTCCGCAAAAATTGATTGATGGCATGATGGATGTCATGCCGTCCAAAAAACTCATCATTCATGGGTGGAAAAAACACGGAACCTGCTCAGGGCTTTCGCAGGCGGATTATTTCAATTCGACCCGGCAGGTTTTCGACGGTTTGCGGATTCCGGCACGCTATCTTTCTCCGCAGGCCATTATCACAATTACACCAGAACAGCTGGTGACGGATTTTGTGAAATCAAACAAGGGGCTGACTGCGGACATGCTATCGGTGCAATGCGGCAATGCACGGGACCGGGCACGGCTTTCGGAACTTCGGGTTTGTGTTAACAAGGCGGGAAGTTTTACCACCTGTGGTGAAAATGAAACGCGGCAGTGCAGGGCAAAGACCATTGTCCTGCCTCCAGTCAAGTAGGAATTCCATGAAGCGCGCGCTTGTCTTCCAGCATATGGACCACGACCACCCCGGTCGTTTCCTCGATTTCTTTGCGGAAGACGGGATTGTTCCGGAAATGGTTCGCCTGTGGGAAGGGCAGGAAATTCCCAATCTTGCTCCCTATGATTTCCTCTTTGTGCTCGGCGGTGCGCAGGACACGTGGGAGGAAAAAGAGCATTCGTGGATGCTTCAGGAAAAAGCAGCCATACGCGAATGGGTGTGGGATCGGGCCAAGCCCTATTTTGGCGTCTGTTTGGGGCACCAATTGCTGTGTGATTCCCTGGGCGGTGAAGTGGCGATGGCGGATGAGCCGGAAGTGGGCGTGTTTGAGGTTTCCCTAACGGATGACGGCAAAGAACATGCGCTGTTTTCCGGATTGGAGGAAAACAACAAAGTGATGCAGTGGCATAGGGCCGAGGTGAAGCGTGCGCCACAGGGAGCGAAGGTTCTTGCCACATCAGCGAGGTCAGCCATTCAAACCGTTGCAATTGACAACCACGCCATCGGCACGCAGTTCCACTGTGAGTTTACGCCGCAGACAATGGCGGGGTGGTCTTCCCTGCCCAGCTATTTGCAATCATTGGAGAAGCACAACGGTGTTGGTGCATATCGCAAGCTCGTTAATGAGGCCACGCCTCTCATGCCGCAGATGGCCAAGATGTCCCGGCGTATTTACGATAACCTGATGGTGGCCACGGGGCTTAGAAAGTAAGCCAGAAAACTTCGCCTGTGCTTTCTTCCGTATCGAGCCAGAAGAATTTCAATTTTGGAAATTCGCGTTCAAGGATTTCGCGGCCCGTTCCAATTTCACAAAGCAGGCCGCCGCCCTTGTTCAGGTGATTGGGGGCTTCGGCCAGAATGCGGCGGGTAATATCCAGGCCATCCCTTCCTCCAATATGAGCCATGACCGGCTCGTGGGCGTATTCCTTTGGGAATGCTGCGACTTCCGCCTCGGCCACATAAGGCGGATTGGTGATGATGAGATCAAATTTCTTCTTCTCGATGGGTGCGAAAAGATCGCCTTTGTGAAGTGTTACGCGGCCTTCCAGGTCATGATCCTTCACGTTGATGCGGGCAACGTCGAGCGCATCGGCTTGAAAGTTCGACGGCGTCGATTGTGGCATTGGGAAATATTCCGGCGGCCAGAATGGCGAGGCAGCCTGAGCCCGTACAGAGATCAAGCACGGAATTCACGCATCCTGGGTGTCTTCAATCAGATTGTGGCCATCGCCACCGAACAAGCCGCTGAACAGGAGTTCGCCGATGTAGGACCTCGGCACGATCACGCGTTCATCAACGTAGAAGGGGACGCCGTGGATATAGGTTTTCTTTGTAAGATAGGCTGCGGGTTTTCGCGTCGTGACGCGCGCTTCGATGATGGTGGCGAGTTTTTCCCTTTCGTCGGGAAGAAGCTTGGCATCGAGCCAGGGGTTGATGTCGTCCACCGGCAAATTCAAAGTTTCAAGAATGAGAAAGGCTGCTTCATCCAGCGCATTTGATGCGCCGTGGCCATGGGCAAGTTTGGCTTCACGGAAACGGCTCACGGCGAAGCGCAAGTAGTCACGAATGGTGGTGAGGTGATTGGTCGTCATGAGCCTGTTCTAACTTCGCGTGCCACCATGACAAGGAGGAATAGGGCAAATATCAGGGCCATGGAATAGGGCAGGCCATCGGGGCCAAAGCTTTGCATGGACCAGCCAGCGATGAGTGAGCCAACCAGGGCCCCAAGTCCCCAGGTGGTGGAGAAGGAGGCTGTGCCAGTGACCAGTTCGTGGCCGGAGAAGCGTTCGCCCAGTTCTGCCAGGGAGACGGTGTAGATACCCGCCGATGCGGCTCCGGCGATGGTGAGCAAGGGCCAGAACACCCATGATTCGAAGGACAGGGGAAGCAATGCACTGGCGCAGGCAGTCACCACGCCGCAACCGGCCATGACCCAGCGTTTCCTGAAATGATCGGCCAGCCAACCGATGGGAAATTGCAATACCGTATTGCCGACGATGAAGGCTGTAAGGGCGAGGGAAGCCGTGGCCTGGTCCAGGCCTTTCTTCACGCCGTAGACCGGCAGGAAACTCAGGTTTGCCGCATCGATGATGGCGAACATGCCAACGGCAATGAGCAGGATAGGGGCCTTTCTGATGAAGCCGATGACTGAAAGCGGGTCTTCGTCTTCTCCGTCAACGTCTTCGTCCTTCACGAAGAAAATTGGAATTGTAGCAATTGCCAGAACTATTGCGCCAATGACAAAAGGCAAAGCAGTATCAATGCCTGTCAAGCTGATGAGAGCGGGGCCGCCGCCGAAACTTGCGGCAAGCACGCTTGTGTAGAGAGCGAGGATTCTGGAGCGGTAGGGGCCTTCGGCAAATTTTACGATCCACGCCTCGCTGATGGCAAAAAGCGTCGAAACAAAAAAACCGAGCAAGATACGAAGGGCAAACCACCACCAGAAAATTGAAAGAAAGGGGTAAACCAGAATGACCAAGCCGGTGGCGAGGGCGGCGCCGATCGTTGCCCGCTTAGCCCCGAACCTACGCACCAAGACCGGTGTCGTGAAAACCGCGAGCATGATCCCCAGGGGTTGCATTGCGGTGTTGTAGCCAATGATGTCCGGATCAATGCCACGTTTTTCCATGATGAGGGAGAGGAGCGGATACATCAGGCCGAGGGCAAAACCAAAAACAGTAATTGTGCTGATGGCCGCGAAGAGATTTATGATGCGTTGCCTATCCACGAATGAGTCGTCCGCGGCTGAATGCAAGACCAACAAGCAGCAAGACATAAAATGCAGCCAGCAGCAGCGGCATGGAATTGACGCCGAACGCGTCTATCGCAGCACCCGCTATTGGAGGCCCAACAAGTCCGCCGACGCCCCACATGGCGGAAAATGCGGCGGAGCCGGCAATGAGGTCAGCACCCTTGAACGTGTCGCCCATGATGGCCAAGGCCACGACATAAACGGAGAATGCTGCGGTGGCCATAATGACAACGGTCGGCCAAATGAGCCAGGAATTGACGACAAAGATCAGGGCAATACAGGTTACGACAGTGATGATGGCTGAACAGACAACGACGCCCACGCGGGACCAACTGTCGGAGAGCGATCCGATCAGGAACTGCAGGCCAAGGTTGCCGAGAATGCCTGCGCCGAGAACCCAGCTGGCGGTTTGCAGCGTCAGGCCGGACCTGAGACCAAAAATAGTGAAGAAGGAGATGAACACCGTGTCAAACAGTGTGGCCGTGCAAACCGCGAAAAGGAGCAAGGGTGCGCGCTTTATGACGCGCAGAAAGTTTCCGCCGTCCTTGTCGTAAAATGCATCGTCGCTCACGCTCACCAGGGTCAGCGGCAGAATGCTGAGAGCGAGACAGATTATTCCGATAAGCCACGGCAGCCAGCCGGTTGTGCCGGTGAATGGCAAGGCAAACGGGCCCAACGAGAAAGAAACCGCCATGACACTGGTGTAAATGCCCATGACGCGCCCGCGGCTTCCAGCGCCGGCGAAGGTCAGTATCCAGGCTTCACTGATTGTAAACAATGCACCCGTTGCGATGCCGAGGGCAAAGCGCAGAGGAAACCAGACATAGAGGCTGGGCAAGAGTTTAAACAAGGCGAGGGCCGCCATAATGAACACGACGCAGATATAGGCCACGCGCTTAGGTCCAAAGCGGCTGATGATGCGCGGCAGAATTGGACCAGCCAGCAGAATTCCGATGGGTCCCATGGCGGTGTTTAGACCAATGATCCACGCAGGAATATGCTGCATTTCCATGAGCAGCGGCAGCAACTGGAAGGTAAAGCCCATCGCAATATCGCAACTGGCAATGGTTGCAATTGCTGCAACAAGATTGCCATAGCGCCAGGCTGGTGCTGCGGTTGTCGACATGGGCTGTTTGCCTTGGGTAAAAGTTCTCTTCGCTCTAGCTGTTGCCCCAATTTTAGGCAAGCGAAGCGGGCACTTGCAGGTGTTTGGCAGGATCGCTATGCAGCGCCATCATGGCTAAGCTTAAAGTTCTTATTATTCCCGTTACGCCGTTTCAGCAGAATTGTTCCCTGGTTTTTGATGAAGGAACCAAGCGGGGCGCGATTGTTGATCCCGGTGGCGATGTGCCAGATATTCTCAAAGCCATTGAGCAATCGAATGTGAAGATTGAGAAAATCCTGCTGACGCATGGCCATATTGACCATGCGGGAGGGGCGGAGGAATTGCGCGAGGCGCTTGGGGTTCAGATTGAAGGCCCCCATACGGGCGATTTGTTTCTGCTGAATGACCTGCCCAAGAGCGGAGCCAAGTATGGCATGGTTGATGCGCGCATTGTGGTGCCGGACCGTTGGCTGAAAGACGGTGATGAAGTAACAGTCGCAGGCCTGAAATTTTCAATTCTGCATGCGCCGGGACATTCGCCGGGGTCAGTAATTTTCTTCAATGATGAAAACCGTTTTGCCCTGATGGGGGATGTGCTGTTTCAAGGTTCAGTGGGCCGTACGGATTTTCCCTACGGCAGCCATGAGACCCTGATGAAGTCTATCAAAGAAAAAGTCTTGCCGCTTGGCGATGATGTGGTGTTCCTGCCGGGGCATGGCCCTGCCAGCCAGATCGGCGTGGAGCGCAAGACCAATCCGTTCGTTCAGGGGCATTAGGACCCCCTGAACACCCATCTATGCCCCGCCCAGCACTGTAGCTCCGCTAAGTCGCTCTGGTAAAACAAAGTATATTTGGACTGGCGGCTCCAACGGCCGAATATTGCCCCCTACAAGAACTCCAACAAGTGTTGCCTGGTATTTTATGAGCGACAACCCGCCGCTACGCTCGCCAATCATAAATGGGTGAGTGATCATATACTGGACCCGATCCGCTAAAACACATGCAATCATTTTCTCGTTCGTCAATTCCACAGCCTCACGCGGCGTAAAGTTCAGGGCCATGTGGGCAATTGCTTCGTCGATCTGGGCTTCGGTATTGCAGAATAACCCGTGGAGGACGTAGCTGGATTTTGCGTGAGCGCTAACGCCGAACGCCACGGCAATAAGCGCCATGAAGAAGAGCTTTTTCATATCAATCTCCATTAGGATGGCAGTGTCCCGCTATTGCAAACTTAACTAGAGCACTTGCTTCGTTCTGCCATTCAAGACCATGCCCATAATATCTCCGCAAAACTGCCGTGAAGCTTGTTTGCCCGCTTCGTTAAATCGGCGTAGGATCAGTGTCCGACGACTGACAGCGGGCCCTTCAACATGGACACGCAGGTTCAACCGAAGTTTCGAGTTCGCCTGTTTGGTGGCTTGGAGCTAATCGGATCGGATGGAATGGCGCTCACACCGCCTCGCAAGATATTGCGGGCGTTGGTTGCGCTATTGGCCCTGGCACCACCTGCCGGTTGGCCGAGGGACGAACTTACCAATCTGCTTTGGGGCGAACGCGATACAGAGCAGGCCCGCGCCAGTCTGCGTCAGGCATTGGCTGAACTCCGGCGTATTTTGGGAAGTTCAAGCTTGTCGACTGATCGTGAAACGGCGGTCTTTGAACCTCTCGTTGTCAGTATTGATGTGGTTGAATTCACGAAACTGTCCAAGGCCGAAGAACTGGAGGAGGCGGCAGCGCTTTATCGCGGCGAACTGCTGGAAGGCGTGAGCTTGCCTGGTGGTGCGTTTGCTGACTGGCTACTCGTGGAACGTACGCGTTATAACGATATCGCTGCCAATGTACTAAGCCGGCTACTTGCAACCCAATCGGGGAAGGCCGCAATTTCGACCGCCCAGCGGTTACTGCAGGCCGACTCCTGCCGCGAGGAAACACACCGGGCGCTGATGCGACTCTATTTTGAGCAGGGCAACAGATCGATGGCGCTGCGCCAGTATCAAATTTGCCGTGACAACCTTCAGCGTGAACTTGGCGTGAAGCCCGATCCAGAAACTGAACAGATGTACAGGGATATTCAGTCGGCATCAAAAAGCGTTGCCAAAGTGGCATCCAACCAAAGTCCGGAGCGTTTGCCTGGCAACAACGAAGCAATACTTTCTGTCAGGAAGCCTGTCCGTAAACAGATCATAGTTGCGGGCTTCCTTTCGATTGTCCTTGCCGTAGGCGCCGGCTGGATGATTTCGCGAGAGGTTTCGCCTGAACTCAAACCTGTTGTCGCGGTGCTGCCTTTTGACGATTTGGCAGGCGACAAGGACTCGCACAGGTTGGCCCGTGGGCTGACCGAGGACATCATCACCGATCTGGGGCGTGCATCAGAGTTCAAGGTGCTTGCCCGCAACACAACTGCTGTCTTCGAAGACAAAGTGAGCGATCCGGTCAAAGCGGGCGCGGCCCTTCACGCTGCCTTCGTGGTCGATGGTTCAATCCAGCGCCAGGCAGACCGTGTGCGAATCACAGCGCAACTCTTTGACGCCGCGAACGGAAAGAGCCTGTGGTCGCAACGCTGGGACCAGCCGGACAGTGACATGTTTAAGATCCAATCCGAAATATCAAAGCAAATCGCCAATCGGCTGGCCGGAGGCAATGGCCTGATACAGGAGGCCGGCAGGATTGCCGCACACCGCAAGCCGCCCGAGAGCCTCACCGCCTATGAACTATACCTCCTTGGCACCGAGAAACTTGAGCAGATCAACAAGGAGGATATAGACGAGTCGATTCGCTTGCTCAGTCGTGCTGTTGAATTCGAACCGGGCTTGGCACGGGCCTGGGTTGAACTTCACCACTCCCACGCGGTGGCGGCCAATTTTGGTAATGACATGGAAAGTCATTACAAGCTTGCAATCGCTGCCGCCGAGCGCGCGATAGAACTTGATCCGAGTGACCCTGAGGCGCATGCCGTCTATGCCATGAGCTTTGGCTACAAGAATGACCTGGCGCGCGCCAAGGCTGAATTCGACAAGGCACTCCGCATGGCGCCAAACCAGTTCGAGATTGTGGCTATGTATATTTCATGGGCATCGACCTTTGGTGAGGCGGAGCGCGGCGCAGATATGATTGAGGAAGCAATCAGCCTCAATCCGAACTATCCAATGTGGGCGGCGCGACCCTTCGCCTTCGCCTACTTCATGACTGGAAGGTATGTGGAAGCGCTAAAGATGATGGATCGGATTGAAACCCGCAATCTTGGAACTTGGCTGTATCCATACCGTGCCGGGGCGCTGGCATCCGTTGGCCGCACGGCAGAAGCGAAGAAGACAGTAGAAGACGCACTCAAGTTGTTCCCAGATTTGACGATAGAGGGTACAGCCAACGAACCCGGCTACAACGATGCCGAGAAGAAGCGCCTCATCGAAACCATGAGGTTGGCGGGTTTCCCGCCCTGCGCCAAACCCCCAGCATTGGCAAAGATTGAAAACCCGTTGAGACTGCCGGAGTGCCAGTCGCAACCGTAGTATCATTAATCTGCCGGGGCATGGTCCCGCCAGCAAGATCGGCGTGGAGCGCAAAGCCAATCCATCCATTCAGGGGATTTAGCTCGCTAGGTGGTTAGTTGCATTTGAATTCACTGGCCCTTCATCGACGTGGCTTGGCCCGACGATCCAGACTTTCCTCATGTCTACTGGTTGAAAGCCTGGGTCCCGGCGTACGCCGCTATCGTATGCACATATCTTTTTGAGTTTCATTTCCCGCAAAGCTCTTTGCAAAGCTAAAGAATGCGCTGCAATCCAGGTAAACATTTCATTTTTTCGTCATCCCGACGTACGTCGGGACCCAGACTTTCCGCTTGTGTGCCGGTTGAAAGTCTGGGTCCCGGCTTTCGCCGGGATGACGGAAAAGAAGAATGAATTCAGCGCGTTGATAATTGCAAAGATGGCAGCAAAGATGTGTGAATCTGATAGCGGCGTACGCCGGGATGACGAATATTGGAAAGGCTTTCGTCGTGATGACAGAAGATGGGCGTCTCTGCCCTAGCTCTTCATCTCTACAAGACGGGATTTGGCGGCGAAATAGGCGTCGCCGGTGCTTTTGAATTCACCGCATTCCTGGATGGCTTTGGCACCAAAGATTTCACAGAACAGGTTGTTGCTGGTTTCCCATTTGCCCGAGCCTTCGCCCTTTGCGTCGTCTTGAAAGTTGAAGGTGCCATCGGCATTGTACGTGACGAAAGCCGTTGCCGTCGCTGCGGGTATATTGAAAAGTCTTGCCGACGATTGCCGCTGGAATTTGGGCAGCCGTGAACTGGCGGATTGGTTCGGCCTTCGCTTGTGAACCGCCGCCGGCGCCATCCATGAAACGAACGCCTTTAGGGCCGGTCGCGCAGGCTGTTAAGCCTGTGGCGACCACGCCCATACTCACGAGGTTCAACAGTTTACCACTTCGCTTCAAGATCAATTCCGTCCCAATTTCACGCCATGTGCCACAGCTTTACCGCCGCGGCAAGCCTTATACCCCTTGCGGAGTAAGCACGACAACTTTGGAACCTACGGGCACGCGCAAGTAGAGATCGGCAATATCCTGATTGAGCAGGCGAATG
This sequence comes from uncultured Alphaproteobacteria bacterium, assembly GCA_963766425.1. Lineage (GTDB taxonomy): Bacteria > Pseudomonadota > Alphaproteobacteria > Rhizobiales > Aestuariivirgaceae > Aestuariivirga. The sequence goes on along the minus strand of CAVYAB010000019.1, from coordinate 54,256 downwards.
CAGCCGGAGGACAGCGCCTTGCCGATGGAAGAGGGATCATTGGTGCCGTGAATGCGGTAAAGTGTGTCAGCGCCATTGGCATAGAGATAGAGGGCGCGGGCACCAAGGGGATTTTCCGGTCCGCCGGGCATGCCATTGACCCATTTCGCAGCCTTTTCATCACGCTCCACCATTTCTATGGGTGGCAACCAGCGCGGCCAGCGGCGCTTCATACCAATCCTCGCTTCGCCCGCCCAGGCAAAGCCTTCGCGGCCTACGCCCACGCCGTAGCGGATGGCCTGCTGGTTTTCGAGAACGTGGTAGAGATGGCGGTGTTCGGGATCGACAACGAGAGTTCCGGGCCATTCGCTGCCGGGGTAGTTCACCAGCTGCTTGCGGAAAGGGGCCGGGATTTTTTTCAGGTTTGCCGGAACGATTTCATAATCGACGGGTGATTCGGCTGGCGGCAGGAGGCTGAGATCGCGCTCAAAACCATTGCCATCGTAAAGCGGGCTGGATTGCGCAAGTGCAGGTGTTACAAGGGAAAAAAGCGCCAGGGAACCAAGAAGAAGTTCACGGCGTGAAACGGCAACAGACATGGCTTCCTCCTTTCCATACTAAACGGAGAAGCCTTATGAAAGTTCCACGCGGCGAGAGCGTGAATATGATGTGGCAATTGTGTGGTTATGAATTCACGCCAGCGTGAAGGTGGCCTGTCCTACCTGGTAAACATTGCCGGAGCCGGTCATTGGCTGGCAATTCAGGGCCACGCCCTTCGGCAGGAAGGGAGCGGGCGCAAAGGCTTCGCAGAGTTCGCCGTCCTTGGCGCTCCAGGTGCCGGTGGTCGTGCCCTTGCCGGTGACTTCAACCAGCGAAGTGCCATCGGTAGCATAGAGGGTTACGCCGCTGTTGTTGGGGCCGGACCAGCGCCAGCTTTTTCCTGAAAGGATGTTGCGAATGTCTGCCGCGCTCAGTCCTGTTGGCTGAGTCTCATAAGACCGGTCCTGACTGGCACAACCTGCCAGTCCCAGGGCAATAACAATGAATGCAGTTCGCCGCGCAACGAAGTTCATGGGTACTCCTGCCGAATGTCCCTGTGGTAAACTCTTAGCATAAGGCGACAATGTGGAGAAGCATTCTATTCCTTTGCAGCTACAACGGGTTGCGGCTGTTCCGCTTCGGCGACAACGGGAAGGCCGGTGTTGGGATCGATTGCGATCTGCACCGGCTCTTGTGTAGCAGAGCCGAAGTAGGGTGAGGTTTCTTCGGCGAAGGCCGGAACGATTGCGGCCAGCAGGACAATTGGAAACAGGATGCGCGCGAACATTGACAAACCACCTTACGAAATGAGTCGGGAGCGATTTGACGCCGGAATGGTTAGGGAAGGCTTAAGGCCTCCGTCACGATTTTGCGGCAATCCCGCCATAGTTTTCCTCGCAATTCAACAGGGAGAGCACCATGCATTTTATGTCCAAACTTCTCGTGGCCGGACTTCTGAGCGCGAGCGCAATCGCTACCGGCGCAGGCCGAAGTGGTGAAGATCACGCTGCTGGGCGTGGGCGACGTTTACAAGTTTGAAGGCGGCAAGACGCGGGGCGGCATGGCGCGGCTCAATGCGGTGGCAAAGGCCGAAAAAGCCGCCAACCCGAATTTCCTCTACCTGTTTGACGGCGACCTGCTGTCGCCCTCGCTGCTGTCGGGCCTCGACCGCGGCATGAACATGATCACGCTCACCAATGTGGTGCCCTTCGACCTGGCGGTGCCGGGAAACCATGAATATGATTTCGGCGTGGAAAATTTCGACGAGAAACTGAAGGCGTCGAAATATCCATGGGCGGCAATCAACATCACGAAGGCCGATGGCTCTGCCGTTGCGGGCCTTGGCGGGGTGATGATGAAGGAAGTGGCGGGAGTCAAGATGGCGCTCATCCCCGTGGCGCAGGATACGTCTCCGCAAGTTGCTTCAACCGGCGAACTGAAATTCGGACCCACGGCGGACACGGCCATCGAAGCGGCCAAGCAGGCGCGGAAGGATGGCGCCGAGCTTGTTGTGGGTGTGGTGCAGGCGCCGCATTCGGACGACCAGAAGATGTTCAACTCCAAGGCCTTCGACGTGATCCTTTCCGGCGATGACCATGACCTGGTGGTGCAATACAACGGCATCACGGCCTATGTGGACACCTCCACCGAGGCCAATCATCTGGTGCCCATCGACCTTGACCGTGAATGTCGAGGAGAAGGACGGCAAGCGCACGGTGAAGTGGGAGCCGAATTTCCGCTTCATCGATACGGCGAGTGTGACGCCTGATCCCGAAACGCAGAAGCTGGTGGATGGCTTTGCGGCCGAGCTCGACAAGGAGCTCAATGTGGTGATCGGCAAGACCACGGGGCCGTTGGACAGCCGCCGCAACATTGTGCGCACCCAGGAAGCGGCCATCGGCAATTTCATCGCGGACGCGATGAAGGACGCGGTTGGCGCCGAGATCGCCATCACCAATGGCGGCGGCATCCGCGCCGACAAGGAATATGCGGCGGGCAGCGACATCACGAGGCGCGATGTGCTGACCGAATTGCCCTTCGGCAATGTGACGGTTCTGACCGAAGTGACGGGCCAGCAGGTTTGGGACGCGCTGGAGAACGGCTTCAGCAAATATGAGGACGGGGCAGGGCGCTTCCCGCAGGTCTCGGGATTGAAAGTTGTGGCCGACGTAAAGAAGCCCGCGGGCTCGCGCGTTGTTTCGGTAATGGTGGGGACCACGGCGCTTGACCTTGCGGCCACCTACAAGCTGGCCACCAATGACTACATGCTGGACGGCGGCGACGGCTACACGGCGCTGAAGGGCGGCAAGGTGACAGTGGACGCGCGCGGCGGCAAATTGATTGCCAATGACGTGCTGGTGCTGGTGAAAAAGCTTGGCGTGGTGGATGCGAAGGTGGAAGGGCGGATTGTGATACAGTAGGGGGAGACTATTATTTTGGTGTCGAAGTTGGAATTTCTGCTTTGGGCAGAAGCAGACTCTTCAAACATTTCAACAGGTATCGCCCTTTGGGACTATTGGGCTAATAATTTCCAGCTAATGAATTAACAAAACTTAGATATCCAACTAGAAAAACCCGAGGGATTCACAGCCTGTGCCTGCGGCAAAACTATGTTTGTGTCGCCGATTCGGAATATCGATTACATGCACCGAGCCGTCGCCCTGACAGGGGATGAACAATTCGTCGCCGTGAAACGCCATGTCCATCGGCTGGCTGCCGACCCCTATGGTGATCTGCTCACGAAACGACGGATCGATCAGGCTTACCGTGTTGCTGTTGAGACTGGTGACGGCGAGCAGGCTCCAGTCCGGAGCATAGCGAGCGATCTGCGCCGCCTTGGGCACATCCCTGAGCCGAACTTCGGCGCGGATGCGCTCACTTTGCGTGTCGATCAAGAACAGTGCTGGCTCGGTGTCGTCAACGGCGACGATGGTGCTGCTGTCCGCCGAGATCGCGATGCCTGCGAGTGGACGAGGCGTCCTGATTTTGCCGAGCAATTTTCGTATGGGAAGGTCGATCACCGAAATCGTGGCATCTTCCTCGTTCTCGGTATAGAGGCGCAGTCCGTCCGGCGCGATGATCAAGCGATGACAGTTGTTCGAGCCGGAGTTCGATCGCTTCGACCACGCCGTTGGTATCGCGGTCAATCACTGCGACCTTGGCACTGTTTTCGCAGGTGATGTAAATTAGCCCATCGGGGCCGAGCTTGGGGGTGTGCGGCGCAATGCAGGGCCGCAGATCGATGGTGGTAAGGAGAGCCCGCTTTTCGAGATCGAACACGCAAAGCAGGTGCTGCGGATTGGGATTTCGACCATGGATGCCGTCTCCGAAAATCGGAACATAGGCTCGGCTGGATTCCGGCACCACCAACAGCTCGTGCACGGTCTTTTCAAAGCCATCGAGAGCCACTTCGGTTTCGTAAGTGACTGGGTTTAGGAAAAGCACCTTGCCCCCCTTCTTATCGACGGCAATCAATCCACGCGCATCCGCCATTCCCGTGTTTCCCTTGCTGAATGCCTAAACCGACATTCTCCAGAGGAGTAGCCGTTGCAGACATTGTTGTCGGATTTCGTGTCAAAGCCAAGTCCTCTCTCAAAGACGCGCGGCGGCAAGCTGGTTGCCAATGACGTGCTGGTGCTGGTGAAGAAGCTCGTCACCATTGACGCCAAGGTGGAAGGGCGGATTGTGATACAGTAGCCGAAGGCGGAGTTGAACGAGATTACATACCGTTAAGCCTGGGTGGTCGGGTTCCTCGGGTCAAGCCCGGGGATGACCAAGGAGAGAAGAGCGAACCGTCAAGACATAAAATCGTCGCGGCGAGGGGTGAAGGTATCAATCAGCAGGCCTTTCTCCAGCGCCACAACGCCGTGCACTAGATTTGGGGCGACGATGTAGCTGGCGCCGGCGCTCAATCTGGTGGTGACGCCATCGATGGTGACGTCGAAGCTGCCTTCCGCCACGTAACTCACCTGGGTGTGCGGATGGGAATGCAGGGTGCCGACTGCACCTTTGTCGAAGCTGAAGGCGACGAGCATGAGTTCCGGGCGCTGTGAGAGAACGGCGCGCCTGTTGCCGGGGGCGACCTCGGTCCAGACCACATCTTCGGCAATGCTGAAAGTTTTTTCAATTTCCGTTGTCATGGGCGCTGTATAGCTGCGAATGTGCGGCAAACCAATCCAACATCCGGAGTGCCCCATGACCGCCGACCATCCTGTTACAGACACGGCCATTATCGGCAGCGGTTTCATTGGCCGGGCCTGGGCCATCAGTTTTGCTCGGGCGGGGGCGCGCGTGCGGCTTTGGGACCAGACGGAGAACCAGACGGCCGGGGCTTTGGCTTATATCGGCGGCGTTCTGGAAGACCTTGCGCGCAATGACCTGTTGAACGGCAAAACGCCCAAGTCCGTGCTGGGCCTGATATCGGTTGCCGCGAGCATGGCGGAGGCTTTGGCGGAGGCGACCTATGTGCAGGAAAACACGCCGGAGGTTCTGGCCACGAAGATAAAGGTTTTTGAGGCGCTCGACGGATTGGCGCGGGCTGATGCGATTTTAGCAAGTTCAACGTCAGCACTTTTGCCGTCGCGCTTTACGGAGCATCTCGAGGGCAGGGGGCGCTGCGTTGTGGTTCATCCGATCAATCCGCCCTATCTGATTCCGGCGGCGGAAATCGTGCCTTCGCCATGGACGACGCCTACGACGGTTGAACGGGCGCGCAAGTTTCTGGTTTCGGCGGGGCATGCGCCGCTGGTGATGAAGCGCGAGCTCGACGGCTTCATCATGAACCGCATGCAGGGGGCGCTGCTGGAAGAGGCCTTCCGGCTGGTGGCCGATGGCTATGCCACGGTGGAAGACATTGACACAGGGATAAGGGACGGGCTGGCGCTGCGCTGGTCGTTCATGGGGCCGTTTGAAACCATGGATCTCAATGCGCCGGGCGGGGTGCGCGATTATGCCGAACGCTATCAGGGCATTTACGAAAACCTGTTTCCGCAGATGCAGCGCCGGGTTGACTGGTCAGGCGAGGTCATGGGCCGGGTTGAAGCGGAGCGGCGGGCGCTGTTGCCGGCGGACCAACTGCAAAAACGCCAGGTGTGGCGCGACAAGCGATTGATGGCGCTTCTCGCCCACAAGCGCGGGCAAGCGAAAGCCGGGTTGGGCTAGCCCACGGGACCAGCGAAGCGGATGCTGCTCCGTCTTGATTACTTTTTCAGCAGGCCGGAGATTTACGGGTTCGTAAGCTTGTCATCCACGTCCAGGGCCGAGTCCGCACCCGGAATATCCAACAGGCCCGGTTTGCTGCCATTCCATTTCGAGTGGTCCTTCTTCATCCTGAACCGGTGCGGCGCGTCAAAGCTCGTCGCAAATAGATTGGATGTGTTGATGGACTCATTGACCGGCTGGTCGTTATCAATCAGGTAGATATAGCTAACGCTCGGCGGGGCCACGGCGCTGCCGCCATAGAAGTAGTTCACGCCATCGCGCGTTTTCTGGATAATGCCAATCTGCCGCTGGTTGCAGACTTCCGGGGCGCTGCAATAGCTATTCTGCTGGTCGGCTTCCTGGCGGTCCGCCTGGGCGGGGTTAGCCGCAAGGCCCATGACCATGGCGGCAGCGGTGCAGGCGAAACCTAAGGCAAGCGGCTTACTCTTGTGTACAAACATGACGTCCTCCATTGTCCCCGCACTAACGCCAGATTTGTCCGAAAAATGATGCTTGTCAAGGAGTTACCATGAGCGCCAGGCCACCGTCGAAAGCCTTCATGCCCAGTGGGTTGACGCGCGTTCAACGCCCGTGATCTTGACCGGCATATGGCGTTCCGTAGCGAGGATGCCATGTTTTTTGGGGCGGTTGATGAATTGCCGGACGGGCGCGGGCCGGAGGTGCGGGTGAAATCATACCCTATGCCGAAGGTCCGGCAGATCAATGCGGATGTGGCGATTCCCGCGTGCCATGGGGATTTCGCCGATCAGTCCATGCTAATCATTAACATAACTATATAATTCTAAACAGTAATCCGTCATCCCGGCGAAAGCCGGGACCCAGGCTTTCAACTGGCACACAAGCGGAAAGTCTGGGTCCCGATTTTCATCGGGATGACGGAAGGAAGAATGAATTCATCGCGTTGATAGTTGTAACTGCATCACCTTTGTCCTTACCCGCCGCCCCTTTCCGTGACCATTGATCAGTCGATGATCATTGGGCTGGCGCAAGCGCTGGCTGAGTTTTGGGGAAGGGCTTGAAAGTCATTGCGATCAGGAAGGCGCCAATTCCAATACCAAAGGAGCCGATAAAGAGCCAACCGTAACTGCCGAAGGTGTCGAAGATCAAACCTCCGGTCAACGGGCCCGTTGCCATGCCCAAACTGCCGGCCATTGCGGTTCCGCCGATGACGGTTCCCATCATTCGCAGCGGGAAATTCTCCCGCGCGAGGACAGCGTAAAGCGGCATGACACCGGCATAGATAAAGCCAAACAACGCCGCCACGGCATAAAACGCGCCAAGATCACGGACGAAGAAATAGGCGAGTGCGCCGAAAGCCTGAAGCAGCAGCCCTGAGACCAGGATGTGCTTGGCTCCGAACCGGTCTCCCAGGATGCCGAAGGCGACACGGCCGCCCATGCCCGCCAGCCCTTCCACACTGTAGATCGAAACAGCGGCAATCAGCGGGATCCCGCAGCTTATCGCGTAGCTCACCGTGTGGAAGATCGGGCCGGAATGCGTGGCGCAGCAAAAGAAATTCGTCAGCAGAAGGATGATGAACTGGGGAGATCTCACAGCCTGCCGCAAGGTCATCTCAGATTGCGACTCTTCATCCGGGGAAGCGACAGCATTTTCAGCTTCCAGAGCCGGCGGACGGCGTATCAGCAACGCCACCGGAATCATCACGATTGCGACAAGGGCGGCTATGATCTGGAGGGATGTTCTCCAATCATAGATGGTGACGAGCCATGCCGCCAAGGGCGACATGGTCATCGGTGCCATTCCCATGCCGGCGGATACGAGAGACACCGCAAGGCTGCGATGCGTGTCGAACCAGCCAGTCACGCAGGCCATCATCGGCACGAGGACTGCGGCGGCCGCACTTCCGATCAAAAGGCCGAAGAGGAGTTGAAACCCGACAAGCGATGTTGCCCAGCTCGCCAGGGCCAGGCTTGCCGACAGGATGACCGACCCGGCGAGCACCACCGGGCGGGGGCCCAATCGGTCGGACAGGGTTCCCCAGACAATGCTTGCCAAAGCCATGGCAAGAAAACCGATCGTCATGGCGCTGGACACGCCGGTGACGGACCACCCGGTATCTTGTGAGATGGGCAGAAGAAAAACCGGCAGTGAAAACATGGCGCCAATGGCGACGCAGCCCAGCAGGCCACCCACCGCAACAATCACCCAGCGATAGTAAGAGTTGGTCATGCTATGTCTCCGTTAGCCTATTCTGTAGATCAAACTTTTAAAGAGCAAGTGCCCGCTCAGTTTCGGTCATGGGCTGCCCGACGTTGGGCTGGCCTTTGCCTGTCGTGATCAGGTCGCGCAAACTAGTGTTGATATAAAAGCTCCAGCCTTCGGAGCAGGCGTCGTAGCACTCATATTCGGGGACCAGACCTATGTGAGAGAAGCGGATTTCGGTTTTGCCGCCTTTGCTGGAGATTTCAAAAGCAATGTCCGTTCCTTTCCACTCGGTCTTGTCTTTCGTAAAGTTGAAGTGGTTGTCCAGGACATGCCAAACGGCTTTCTTGCCGGGAATCAATTCTGTTATCTTCAGCTTGCAGCGATGGATGTCCTTAAAGTGATACTTGAACTCCGCACCGAGCGTGTCGGTGCTGCCTTCAATTTCTTCCGACCACCAGCCACGGACATTATTGATGGCGGCGAAGGCTTCTTGCGGAGTTTGATTTACCGTAAAGGCAATAGTGTAGTTGCGACTGTTCATCGTTATCTCCTGTTTCGTAGTTTGAAGTGTGGTCTGTCAGGCCGGCAAGCGCTGGTCGTATTCCTTCTGCAGGCGGTTCCAGCCATCCCAGAAGGGCGCTGGCTCCTTGCCTGTCGTTCGAGCTGCCAGGACATCGAGGTGCATGTGCCAGCCGGCGCTGACCATCAGCAGGGTTGCGCGGTCGGGCAGGCGGCGGTGGATCAGGGTAAGCAGCACCTCGTCGCCCTTGGGCTCCAGCTCGAAGGAGACGCCGCCGCTGCTTCCCCAGGCGATGGCGAGCTTGCGGGGCGGATCGAGCTCGGTGATCCGGCTCTCCAAGCTGTGCTCTTCGGGAAAACTGTCCGGCCGCTTGCTGGGCGGGTTGTTGAGCTCAGCGTTGCGCCACGTCAATTTAAAGGGCGCGCCGACCTTCATTTCCATCTGGCCCGCTGCCAGCCACTGGCGGCGCAGTTCGCTCTCCGTGAGATAGGCCCAGATGCGCTCGATGGGACCGGGCAGAAGCCGCTGGATCTTCAACGTGGTGGGCTCGGTCAGCACGCCATAGGCTTCCGGGGCCGTGAGCTTAGTGGCGGTTCGTGCATTGGGCTTTGCTGCCATGTTCATCGTTCTACTCCTTCGCTTTTTTTGCTTTCGACTTGTCTTCTTCACGCAGGAGGGATTCCAACGCGTCGAGTTTTGTGTTCCAGAAGCGCTCATAACGCCTCATCCACGCTTCGGCCTCGGCGAGCCGATCTGCCCGCAGGCGGCACTGATGGATGCGGCCCCGGACCTTGCGCGTCAGCAATCCGGCGTGCTCCAGCACGCGCACGTGTTTCGATGCACCGGCAAAGCTCATGCTGAACGGGGTCGCCAGTTCTCCGATCGTGCACTCCCGCTCCGCCAGATGGCCAAGCATGGCGCGGCGCGTTGGATCGGAAAGGGCATGAAAAACGGCGTTGAGATGTGCTGAATGTTCAACCATATGGTTCAATATAATCGTCCTGGATTAATTGTCAACCGATTGGTTTAATTTTTTTTGAAGCACATAAAAGGGGAAACTGGCTGCCTGCAGTCTCGGGCTTGATCAAGTCGATATAGAGGGAGAGATTGCCTTACCTCGGTGGGTCAAACCTGACGTTGGAGAGAAGAGTGATGGGCTAACCCACTCTCTCCATGGCAGGGCTTGACCCTGCCATCCAGTGGTTCAGAAAAATCGTAGAGGTCATCCCAGTTCGGATTTTCTTTCTCGATCAATTCCAGTTTCCATTTTCTTGGCCAGCGCTTCAATGAAGTTTCTTTCTGAATTGCATCTGTCACCATGGCGTAGGTTTCGTACCAAACTAGATGCTTCACGCCGTATTTTTTGGTGAAAGCGGACTGCGCCCTTCGCGGTGAGCGAACACTCTGGCCGAAAGGTCAGTGGTAACACCTATGTAGAGCGTGCCATTCCTCTTACTTGCCAATATGTAAACATGACCTTGAGGCATGGTAGATACTGTAAGTCTGGATGGCAGGGTCAAGCCCTGCCATGGAGAGTGGGGGTGAGGTGCCATGAAAGACATTGTGATCAGGGAAGCGGTTGCCGATGATGCGCCGGCGCTGGCGGAGGTTTGCGTTATGGCGGCGCATGGGGTGATGGAGCTGTTTTATGAGGGGCTGGTTCCGGGAAAGTCCGTGGCCGATTGCGTTATTGAGCGGCGCATTCTTGTTCCGGAAAGTTTTGCGTCGATCAGCCGGTGGCGTGTGGCCGTTGATGGGGCGGGGGCTTTTCTTGGGGCCTTGAACAGCTTGCCGCACCAGGCCCTGATGGATGCGCCGGATGACCCGCTGCTCGATGAGGCAAGGATGCGGCCAATCGCCGGACTTCTGGAGCTCGAGGCAGCGGCGCCGGAGAGCTATTACGTGAACATCATTGCGGTATATCCGCAGTTTCGCGGTTGGGGCGCGGGGCTTGCGCTGATGCGCGAAGCTGAGCGGCTGGCGCGGCTGGAAAATTTCCGGACCATGAGCCTTTGCACTTTTGATGCTGCAGACGGGCCTTTGGCATTTTACCGGCGGCTGGGTTTTGAAGTGCGGGACATGCGCCCGATTGAACCGCACCCGGCCATCGCGGTGGTGGGCAATTTCGTGCTGATGGCCCGCGAGCTTCAGGGATAGCCGCTAATTGCTTTACCCTGCCGGCACGGGCGCGGTAACCTCAGGCAATTGCCACTCTCATGAGGAACACCATGACCATCACCCAACGACTTGCTCTCTGTTTCATGATTGGCGCGGCGGCGCTGATTGCCACGCCTTTGGCTTTCGCCCAGGAGGTAATGCGGCCGGTGGGGCAGATTACGTTTACGCCGGAGCCTATCGAATTGCAGACGGACGTGTTTTCTCTGCAGCCGGAGGACCGGGGGATTCGCACCATGCGGATTGAGGCGCGGGGCGGGACGGTGGATATTCAGAGCGTGCGGCTGATCTATCGCTCGGGCGAGTCGGACCGCTTCCGCATCCGCGAGCAGCTGCGCCCCGGAGGCGTGACCGGGATTTTCCGCAAGCAAAGGCCGGGCCCCTTGCGCGAGGTTGAGGTGAGCTACGTTCCGCAGGGCAAGGTGACGCTGATCCTGCGGGCGGGCGCCGGGCCGGTTGTCGAGCCGCCACCCGCCGCCTGTCACCTGGAATGAACTGGGCTGCAAGACCGTGGGCTTTCTCATCGACCGCGACGTGGTGAATGTGGACTCATCGGAATTTTACCGGGCGCTGCGGCTGCGCTCCAACGGCCTTGACATCGAGATGCTGGAAATGAACGTGCGCTTTGCCAATGGCCAGAGGGACAGCTACCGCGTCAACGCCGTCATCCGTTCGGGCGAGCGCTCGACGCCCATTGATCTGCAGTGGCGAACGGCGCCGCATTGTGGCGATCGAGTTCATCTACCGCTCGCTGGGGCTTTCCACGCGGAAAACCAAGCTGTGCGTTGATGGCCTGCAGTTCAGCCGGGCAGGAGTTGGAGCAGGAGCAGAAGACGACGAACTCGAAGCGGAGTGAACTTTCAAAGAGCCGGGAGGATTGTTCTTATCACTTCAAGGCTATAGGGCTTTGAAATGACCGGGACATCTATCATCGACGGAGGGAAGTCACTGGTTGCCAAGCAAGCAGTCGTGACAACAAAGGGAATTTTTTGCCGCTTGAGCTCCTCGGCAAGAGTCTGGCTGCTCTTGTCCGCATGAATGACATTGATGAAGGCAATGCGGTATCTGGTTTTCGCAATCAGCTCCATTGCCTGCGAAATACTTTCTGCCTCGTCGACATTCCGTAGGCCCAGGGATTGCAGAAGGTCCGCAAGGTCCTGGCGGATCAGAAAATTCTCTTCGACAATCAGGCAGCGGTCCATCGGCCCGATCATGGCCTGCCCCAATGGGATGCAAATGGAACCATCAACCGGCTGGCGCGTTCAGCCTGCATGAGACGAAACATACTCATCCTGGTGGACGGGGCCATGGCTTTGTTTCCTGACGACATTTCCTTGACCTTCCGTGATGATGGCGGGCGGTATCCGGCCGCCAAAAAACTCATGGCGATTTCTGTTTCCGGTGTCGAAAGGGTGACCAGCGCAATCCACCAAATCGCCCACTGACGCCTATGACGGAGTTCGCTTGTGTGCGGTCATACACAGATTGAAATAGAATGTCTGTTCACTAGTGCACATTTCCAGGCAAGATATTTGGTGAGATGAAACAACCGACAAAAAACAACCTGCTTGATCACCTGCGCGGCAGCGACTTCAACCTGCTGGCTCCGCACCTGAAGCCTTTCTCCGCCAACGCCAACGAAATCCTCTACGACCACGGCCAGGATGTCAGCACGGTTTATTTTCCGTGCGGCCCTACGCTTGTCTCGTTTGTGATCTCCCTGGAAGATGGGGGCGCGGTTGAAACCACGCTGATCGGGCGGGAAGGGGCCGTGGGCGGAATCGTCAGCCAGGGCAAATTGCCTGCCTATTCAAAAATCATGGTGCAGTTTGGCGGCGATTTCCTGACCCTGCCGATCGCACTTCTGGATGAGGCCAAATCGACTTCAAGATCGCTCGATAACCTGTTTGCGCGATATGCCGATTGCACCATGGCGCAGATTTTTCAATCAACCGCCTGCAACGCCGCCCACGGCATCGAGCAACGCACCGCCAAATGGATTCTCGCCGCGGTGGACCGCACGGGCGATGACGAGGTGCCACTCACCCAGGAACGGCTGGCAGCGATGCTGGGTGTGGGGCGCAGCTACATCAGCCGCGTCATCGGGCGCTTCAAGGACGAGAAAATCCTGAACGTGAAGCGAGGCTATCTGATCATCGCGGACCGCCGGCGGCTGGCGCGAAAATCCTGCTCCTGCAATGACGCCGTGAAAACGCATTTCGAGACGGTTCTGAAGGGGGTTTATCCGGACGAGAGCGATGGCAATTGATGGACTGGGTTGCCTCTGCTGATCACGCTGAGGCCGGAGGAGCTTTAACTTTTTCCCTCCCCCTTGTGGGGAGGGATTAAGGGTGGGGGTCGCTCAACTGTCAAAGTATGGAAAGGAATTCTTTTTCCAAATTGAAGCACCTCCCGACCCCCACCCCTAACCCCTCCCCGCAGGGGGGAGGGGAACTAACACAAGTGCGGCAATCGCGCAGCAGTCTCAGATTTACAATGTCAATGAGCGTTGGGCACGGCTTCGCCGGGGGTGAAAACGGTTATGCCGTTTCCGGGGGTAGAAAGAGAAGCGAAGGGTTGCGTGGACGCAAAGCTCGCAAGAATGCCGGTCGTGGTGGTCCGGCGGTTGACGCGAAGTCCGCGTCCACGCTTTCGTGGCGATTTTTGCCTCTCTGGAACTGCAACTTCGGCTCTGTCCCTAAGCTGGATTGTTTAACTGCCTTCCGGCGCACGGATCCTAGTGTCCGCAGGGCCGATCCAGCCTCCCGGGAGTTTGATGATCGTTTCACCAAACCCGCAGGCGCCACATCCACCCCATCTATGATCACCGTCATGACCGAGACCCCTTCCGGGATGGACAGGAATATAACTGGCATATAGGAATATAAGAGTCAAGGAATAAAATCACACTTATGCACTTGACATAATCAAGCTGACAATGTTCATATTCCCATCAACAGATAGGATATAGACTATGACGAACCTTACAGACCCCATTTTCCACGACGAGGATAAAGCCCGCGCCCACTTTGAGGCTATCCGCTGGCCCAATGGCCCGTATTGCCCTCATTGCGGCAATGCCGACGAGGACGAGATCACCAAGCTCACCAGCAAAGCGCATCGGGCGGGCCTGTATCAGTGCCGCGAGTGCCGTGAGCAGTTCACCGTGACCGTTGGCTCCGTCATGGAGCGCAGCCACATTCCGCTGCACAAATGGGCTCTCGGCTTTCTATCTGATGGCCGCCGAGCAAGAAAGGCGTATCGGCTCACCAGCTTATGCGTATCCTTGGCCTTGGCTCATATCGTACCGCTTGGTTTATGGCCCACCGCATCCGTGAGGCCATGATCGAAGAAGCGGGCGACACTGGCCCGATTGGCGGGCCCGGCAAGATCGTTGAAGCCGACGAAACTTATCACGGCAAGCGTGAGACGCCCCGCAAGCGCAAGCCCAGCAGCTCTAAGCCTACACAAGAGGCGGCAAGCAGGGCGGCGCTCAGAAGCGCGTTATCGTCGGCCTTGTCGAGCGTGGCGGCCATGTTCGCACTTTCCATGTGCAGCAGGCTACCGCTGAAAGCGTTCGCGAACTTCTGGTTAAGAACGTGTCGCGCAAGTCAATCCTGCACACCGACGAAAGCCGCATCTATACCGAGACTGGCAAAGAGTTTGCGGCCCACAACACCGTCATTCACTCCAAGAATGAATATGTCCGCGGGAACGTTCACACCAACACGGTTGAAAACGTTTTGTCAGTTTTCAAGCGCGGCATGAAAGGCATCTATCAGCATTGTGGCGAAGCCCATCTTGCACCGCTACTTTGCCGAATTTGACTTCCGTTACAATCGCCGCTCAGCGCTCTGGTGTATCCGATACGGAACGCGCCCATGACGCTATTCGTGGGGCTGCTGGTCGTCGGTTGATGTATCAAGCTATTTAGTAAAGCCTAAGACGCCAAGACAGCTTGCGCGAAAGCTTTGGCGGACGCGTAAGAAAACAAGTGCCAGCACCAACAAGAGCTGAAATGTATGCCGAATTTGAAGCAACGGGAGAGGCCGTTGTACGAGAACGGCTTATCATTGAGCACTATGGCTCTGTCGGCAACTATCGCAGAGGCTTCGCTGAGGAATGGCTTCAGCTACAAGAGGAGGCCCGAAGAGAGGCCTCCAACCTGGAACAAAACCAAATCGCCCGCAGCGCAAAGAATGCTGCATGGGCCGCTGCTATCGCAGCAATAATTGCTGCTATTTGTGCGGTCATTGCGGTTTATTTAACTGCCTGATTTAGTCGATTTAGGAGAGTAACCATGTCGGATGAAATTACCCAGCAATTTATAGGAAATTTGACCAATGCAGTTGTGCATGCGTTTGTTATTCTCGATAAATGCTTACTGAACAATGGGGCATTAAAACCCGGCCAATTTTCCAGTGGTCTGAAAGACACTTTCAATCATCCTGAGGCCGATTGGGGGCTCTTTGACTACAGCGTACTTCAGATGATTGCGAAGGAACTTGATGCTGCCGAGATCCGAGACAAGCGCGCCCGATAGCTTCTTCTATTCTCGCAGAGAGATTTATTCAAAACAGTGATTTTTTGATTGGCAACCCAATTGGTCATTATTTTTTCTTGATTGGTTTTTTCTTTAGCGGCTTATGCGGTTTGTGGGCGTGGTGAGGGCGCGCCCAAGAGCAGCAGTGAACCGCCGTTCGATTTCGGCCTTGCTATAATGATCGTCCGAATTTTTCTTCACAGGAGGTTCCTTTGAAACGTCTTAGGCCAGAGGGGGCCAAACTGCCCCAAATCCTTGCGCTGGATATTAAGCGGGACATTCCCCAAAAACAACTTGCTGCAATCGGCGCGTTGGCCCTTGCTTATAACGATGTCGAGGCAATGATTGACAAGCTATTCTATGCCTCAACCTCTCTACCAGAACACCTTCAACTCGAAATAAGCACTCGTATATTCGGAATTGACGGCACAATCGAAATTATCAAAGCAGCAACGAAGCCCCTCCTTTCCAAGGATCAGCAAAAACAGCTAGCAGATGCTTTGGGAGAAAGTGGTTTCAAACAGATGAAGAGCTATCGTGACGGTGTTATTCATGCGCGTTACGTAGACTTTTCAACTAGCGTTGGCGTCAAAGTAGATCGGCAGGCAAAAGTCTACGATATATTCATCAGGCAGGACGCGCTCGACGCAGCCTTCAACATTCTGTTAGCCCTGAAAGAAGAGTTACTGATAGCTCATTTGCTAATTAGCGTTCTCGTTTACATCAAGAAGCTTGCAGCCGACGATCCCAAAAAAGCGCGATACGAAGCATTAGCTGCAAACTTTCAGGCTCAATTCCTGAGCTATCGGCGCGAGAGGCTATCTCTTCCGCCATTTCCTGAATTTCCCTCGGAACCTGAATTGCGTAAATCGGAGAATTGATTCCGCGGAAAGAGCAGCTAGAAGCTGCATGGGATTACGCAAAGAAGGTAAGCGGCGCCCCAAAGTATCAGCCGACATTTCCGGCCCGCAAGAGCGGGGGGCCAAAAAAGTCGGACAAAGATTAGATTCGGTTGTTGGCGTCGCCCTGTCTTTGACAGTCATAGGATAAATCCAGTTGAGTTGTAAAGTGCATAATTCTGACTAAATTCCTACTATTCTGAATTTTGTCTAGCGCAGCATATCCGGGGCGCTCAGTTTGAAAATATCGAGCAGGATGGATTCTGGTTTTCGCAAAACGGCGAAGGCCCAGAACTGGGATAGGAGTGATGCGTCTTGTCCTCTCCCGCGCGCGGGAGAGGAAGGGACCAAATCGCAAAGCGATTGGGGAGGTGAGGGGAACGAGGTGGAAGTGCCCTCATCTATCCCATCCTGCTTCGCTACGCTGCGCAGGACGGGCCCCTTTCTTCCCCCGCTTGCGGGGGAAGACGTTGAGGAACTATTTCAGCTCGGCCATCGACGTGATCATGTGGGTGGCCAGGCCATAGTCGATGGCTTCGGTGCCGGAGAGCCAGAAATCGCGGTCCGTATCTTTTTCGATTTTCTTGATGGGCTGGCCGGTTGCATCGGCGAAGAGCTTGTTCAGGCGGTCTTTCATCAACATCATTTCCTTGGCCTGGATGCCGATGTCGGTGGCCTTGCCGCCAACGCCGCCGCTGGGCGCATGGAGCAGGAAGCGGGTGTTGGGCAGGATGTAGCGGTCTTTCTTGTCGGCGGCGATATAGATGAGGGCGCCGGCGCTGGCCACCCAGCCGGAGCCCAGCACGCGCACGCGGGGCTTAATGAACTTGATCATGTCATGGACCATGTCGCCGGATTCCACATGGCCGCCGGGCGAGGAGATGATCACGGTGATGGGGTCGTTGCCGGCCTGGGCGAGGGCAAAGAGATTGACGCAGACGCGCTCGGCCAGGGTGTGGGTGATCTCGCCAGTGATCATGACGATGCGGGAGTCGAAATAATGCTTGTCGACCTGCCGGGAGGTTTTGACGCTGCCGGTGTCGGGGGCTTCGTCGTCTTCGGCGAAGCGTGAGAGAGGGGTGGAGGCGTTCGGAATTGGCATTCTTGATCTCGCTGTTTGGGGGAGGATTCGGAGGGGATGATAGGGGCTGGCAAGTTCCTTGTCATCCCATGGGCAAAGCTCCGCTGGGGATGAAAAAGGTTATGCCGTTTTCGGGGGACAATGAAGGCGAAGGGTTGTGTGGACGCAACATCTGCAGAAATACCGGATCTTCGCCAGAGCCCTTTGTGCTTCTTTTGCAAGATGCTAAGCATTAATCAAATTCTGATCGTGGCTGAAAATTCGAGGCCCTAATGAACATCGCCTTGCAGGTCGAAATCGTTCCATACGAGAGCCGTTATTCAGATGAATTCAAGCGGCTCAATCTCGAATGGCTAAAAAAATATTTTCACGTTGAACCAGCGGACGAAGAGGTATTTTCAAAACTACAGCAAATACTTGATGGCGGAGGCGATTTGTTCCTGGCGAAACGTGAGCAAGAGATTGTTGGCACATGCGCGCTGATACATGAGGGTCATGGTCACTTCGAGCTTTCGAAGATGTCAGTCACGGCTAACTATCAGGGACACGGGATAGGGCGGAAACTATTGGCAAAGGCGCTTGAGGCATTCCGAAAGCGTAGTGGTAAAGAGCTTCACCTGGAAACAAATACGGCGCTCGTCAGCGCCATTGCACTCTATGAATCTGCCGGCTTTGTACATGCAAAGCCGCCAAAGCCTTCCGCAGTAGAGAGAGCCAACGTCTATATGGTGTTTCAGCCAGAAGAAAAGTGAGCAGGCTAGGCGGGCGGCTTGAGCATGGTGTTCTGAAAGTCGCTGGCGGAGTTGCGGCTGGGGTAGGGCTGGCTGGGTATGGCGACGCCGAGATGGACGCAGAGTGGCTCCCAGCCGTCGCCCAGTTCATGGACCAGCAGGCGATCCTTCGGCACGGTTGCCCTGACGGCTTTCACGTTGGCTTCGTAAATCGCGATGGCGTGGGCGCGGTCGCCGGGCTTGCCGCCGAACACCTTTTCGCGGATCAGGGTGAGGCCGAGGGAGGCGGGATCGGTGCTCTGGCGCAGGCCGGCCACGATCGTTTTTTCGAAACTCGCCCACCAGCTTTCGGGGCTGCGCCAGGTTAGAATGACGCGGGCATGGGGATAGGCGAGGATCAGCTCCGGCCAGTAATGGGCCGAGGGCCAATCCACGCAGGAAGCGTAGCCCGCAAACAGCTGGTCCCAGCCGGTCGCGGCGCCCTGTACGAAGGCCCGCCACAGGCGCTTCTGCTCCTCCTTGGTGTTCACCTCAAACATGTGATGGCAGGGGCCGAAGCCCAGCATGTCAAGCGCCTCGCGCATGGAGTCAGTGCCCGTGCGGCCGAAGCCAGTTCCGATCACCTTGAGTGTCATGCGTGCGCTCCGGAATTTGGGGTCGGGGTGTTTTTTTGGCTATGGGCTGATCTTGTGGCATTCATTCAGTATCGGACTGCGCATGTCAACGGTATGTGGTAGCGGCGCATCAATGAAATTGTGTTGGGCAAGCGCCCCAAGACTGACGATACGGATTTGCAGCTGACACGTTATTTCAAATTGTCGGAAGGATTTTTTCTGTGCTTGCAGATGATTTATGACGTGCGTGTGCAGCGGCGCATGTTAGGGAATAAATTGGACTTAATAGAGCTGCGAGTGGCATTGTATCAAGATATTCAGAGTTAAAGCTAGGAGCTTGGGCCTAGTATTTCATCCAATGCAGTTGTTGCTTTATCACACCACTCTTGAATAACCTTGGATCTTTCGATCATGAATTCATTATGACTGCGTACTATCTCATTCATTCCGGTAACAGGTTGGACCACCTTACGAAAAAATATGTCGATCCTATTGTTTGCCGAACTCACCTGAAAACGGAGATTGGAAAGGGCTTCAAGTAGTTGTGGACTTGATGAAGTTAGAACATATGTATCAGCAAGAATTGATTGGATCACAGTAAGATCAAAAGTGACGACGCTGTAGTTACTTTCAATTTTTTGAGGTTCAATGTTTGCGGCAATGCTAGCGATATCTTTTAGCTCAGATATTTCCGATTTTAACAATTGCAAACGAATTCGCTTTTCGTAAAACGATAAAAAGGAATTGCGAATTTCATCCATGTTCATTCCTTCATTACCTTTGTTGGTGCGTTTTTGAAAACGCCAGCCTTGATCAGCTGTCCCAACAGCATGCGGAGCTTTCCAACTCTTGGGTATATGAACAATGTTCAAGACTTTACCTGTCGGTAATTCAATTGGAGATTTAATGAATGCCCATTCGACGGAAGGCGAACATAGTCGCGGATACTCTCCAAAGTGTCTTGGAAAATCAAACGCTTTGTCCATGCCAACCACGCGAGCTTCAACGTTAAGTAATCTATCATCCTTGACGCCAAATACTAGAAATCCGCCATTGGCATTTGCAAATGCGGCACAGGTTTCGCGCATTTTTTGCTTAGATTTGTCGTTTTTCTTGTCAGGAAGTGCCAATTTGAAATCAAAATCTTCGCCTTCGAAAATTCCCTTTGCCACAATTTCTTTGATAACGTCTAAATTCCAATCACTGAGAAGTCTTGGCGTCATGTGCATATAAACGCGTTGTCTGCTTTTGATTGTTGATTTAGGTGCTTTTCTGTCATCGTAATTGCAAGCGTTTTTTGTTGTTGATGATTTGGTCGTATTCTTCGTGATTGCCTATCCAGACCCATGAAAAACTATCTTTTCCCTCAATTGCCAAGGCCCTGTAGTGCAGGCCTATCCGGGCGGACCATAAATCATCACGGATGCATTTGAAGCGCAGGGATGGGTGTTTGGGATCCTTCTTGAGCAAGGCAAAGTTTTTGTCGGCGAGGGCCTGAATTTCCGGCTTCAGTTTTCGATAGAGCTTCCAAAATGTGGCGGTCGCCTGATGCTTCACAGGGGGCGGACTTTGCCTGCCGCAATTTCCGCTCTTGCCTTTGCGGCAAATTTATCGAGCCGGCCCGCTTCAGCATCCGCTGCAATCTGCTTGTCCCACAGGTCGGCATGAAACTCCGCGAACCAGTCAGCCAGGGCGACGATGTCGTCATGGGGCAGGGCGGCGATGTCCTTTTCGATTTGTTCGAGTTTTGTCATGGGAGGAATATAGCAAAGTTTCGGGAAAAATCCATTGGGTCGGTTGGGTGTTTTATTCCACTGCTGACGGCCCCCTCATCCGGCGCTTCGCGCCACCTTCTCCCTCGAGGGGAGAAGGGAGGATTAGAGCTACCGCGTCTTGCCCCTAAACGTCCGGCTCCCGGCCTTCCCGCCCTTTGAACTTGCCCGAGGCCTTGGGGCTGGTGACGGCCAGCTTGCGGTGGCGGATTGGATGCGTGTCTGCCCCTCTCCGTCAGCGCTGCGCGCCGATACCTCTCCCCGGCGGGGAGAGGAGATATCGCGGGCCATGGGATCGTCCATCACGGCGAGTTCCACGGCCTTCAGGCGCTTGACTTCGTCGCGCAGTCTTGCGGCTTCTTCGAATTCCAGGTTGGCGGCGGCTTCGCGCATGCGCTTTTCCATGTCGGCCAGGACCTTTTGCAGGTTGTGGCCGATGAGCGGGCCGCCGTCGCCCGCGTCCACCGTGACATGGTCGCGCTCATACATGCTGTGCATGATGTCCGAGATGTTGCGCTTGATGCTTTGCGGCGTGATGCCGTTTTCGGTGTTGTAGGCCACCTGCTTTTCGCGCCTGCGGTCCGTTTCCTTGATGGCGCGTTCCATGCTGCCGGTGATCCTGTCGGCATAGAGAATGACCCGGCCATCGACATTTCTTGCGGCGCGGCCGATGGTTTGCACCAGCGAGGTTTCGCTGCGCAGGAAGCCTTCCTTGTCGGCATCGAGAATGGCCACCAGGGCGCATTCCGGAATATCCAGGCCTTCGCGCAGCAGGTTGATGCCGACCAGCACGTCGAAGGCGCCGAGGCGGAGATCGCGGATGATTTCGATGCGCTCCAGCGTATCGATATCGCTGTGCATGTAGCGCACGCGCACGCCCTGCTCGTGCATGTATTCGGTGAGGTCCTCGGCCATGCGCTTGGTGAGCACGGTGACGAGGGTGCGGTAGCCTTTGAGCGCCACTTCCTTCACCTCGGCGATGAGATCATCGACCTGGGTTTTCACCGGGCGGATGATGACCGGCGGATCGATGAGGCCGGTGGGGCGGATCACCTGCTCGGCGAAGATGCCGCCGGTCTGGTTCATTTCCCAGGAGCCGGGGGTGGCCGAGACGCAGATGGTTTGCGGGCGCATGGCGTCCCACTCCTCGAAGCGCAGCGGGCGGTTGTCGATGCAGGAGGGCAGGCGGAAGCCATATTCGGCGAGCGTCGCCTTGCGGTTGAAGTCGCCCCTGAACATGCCGCCGATCTGCGGAATGGCGACATGGCTTTCATCGACGAAGACCAGGGCATTGTCCGGCAGGTATTCAAACAGCGTCGGCGGCGGCTCGCCGGGTTTGCGGCCGGTGAGATAGCGCGAATAGTTTTCGATGCCGGCGCAGGAGCCGGTGGCCATCATCATTTCGATATCGAAATTGCAGCGCTGCTCCAGGCGCTGGGCTTCGAGCAGGCGGCCGGCGGAATTGAATTCGGCGAGGCGGATTTCAAGGTCGCGCTTGATGCGGTGCACGGCCTGTTCCAGCGTGGGCTTGGGCGTCACGTAGTGGGAGTTGGAATAGATTTTCACCTGTTCCAGTTCGGCGGCCTTCTGGCCGGTGAGCGGATCGAATTCGGAAATGTTTTCGATCTCGTCGCCGAAGAAGGAGAAGCGCCAGGCGCGGTCCTCGAAATGGGAGGGGAAAAGTTCCACCGTGTCGCCGCGGACGCGGAAGGTGCCGCGGACGAAATTTCCGTCATTGCGCTTGTAGTGGAGGCGGACGAAATCGGCGAGCAGCTGGCGCTGGGGAATGCGCTCGCCCTTCTTCACCTGGAAGGACATGGCGGAATAGGTTTCGACATCGCCGATGCCATAGATGCAGGAGACGGAGGCCACGACGATGACGTCATCGCGTTCGAGCAGCGCGCGGGTGGCGGAGTGGCGCATGCGGTCGATCTGCTCGTTGATGGAGCTTTCCTTCTCGATGAAGGTGTCGGTGCGGGCGACATAGGCTTCCGGCGTGTAGTAATCGTAATAGGAGACGAAATATTCCACGGCGTTTTCCGGGAAGAAGGAGGCGAACTCGCCATAGAGCTGGGCGGCCAGCGTCTTGTTCGGCGCCAGCACGAGGGCGGGGCGCTGGGTGGCCTCGACGATCTTGGCCACGGTGAAGGTTTTGCCCGAGCCGGTGACGCCGAGCAGCACCTGGTCGCGCTCCTGGGCGTTGATGCCGTTCACCAGCTCGGCGATGGCGGTGGGCTGGTCGCCCTTGGGCTCGAAGGGCGAGGAGAGCTTGAAGGGGCGGCCGCCTTCGGATTTCGGCGGCTTGGGCGGCTTGAAGGGGACGAAATCCGTGCGGGGACTGAATTCCGGGCGCATGGGGCCGGGGGCCGCCTCGCTCACGGGGATATCGGGATAGCCCTCAATCGGCTTGAGGGGCGCCTCGGCGAATCCGCCGTCCTGTCGTGAATGGCCCATGGGGAGTGATATAGGCGTTCGGGACGGAATGGCCAAGTGCTGCTGCTGACAGCTGCTGTCAGGAACCTGGGCGGTTACTGGTGAGCCACGGCGTAATCGCGCAGCACGTTGGTTTCCAGTTCCATGTCCTCAAGCCGGCTCTTGACCACATCGCCGATCGACACGATGCCACGCAGAACCCCGTTCTCGGCCACCGGCACATGGCGGATCCGATGCAGGGTCATCAGCCGCATGACATCGCGGATTTCCGCATCGGGCCTGCAGGTGCGCACATTGCGCGACATCAGCACCGAAACAGGCAGATCGATAACCGCCGCGCCATGCTCAGTGAGGCCATACACAATGTCGCGCTCGGAAAGGATGCCTTCGATGCGGAGACCTTCGCCAGTAACGACGATGGAGCCGATATGCTCAAGGCGCAGCCGGTGGGCGGCGGTCCCGACTTTGGTATCCGGTGCGATGGTGATGACCTTGTTGCCCTTGTGGTCAAGAATGCTCTGGATGCTCATGGAACACCTCGTGCTTATCCCGCAGGGGCAATCATAGCCACTCTTAAAGTGTCATTTCTACGGCGATGGGCGGGGAATTGCGGAGCGTCTGGTAGACCACGCAGTAGCGCTCGGTGAGTTTGAGCAGGGTGGCGCGCTGCTCGGGGCTGACATCGCCTTCGAGATCGAAGAACAGGCGGATGTTCTGGAAGCCCACGGGGGCTTCGCGGTCCACGCCCAGGGTGCCGCGAAAATCGAGGTCGCCTTCGGCGCGGACTTTTGCTCCCGCGAGCGGAATTTCGAGGGCGGTGGCCACGGCATTGAGGGTGACGCCGGCGCAGGCCACAAGGGCCTGGAGCAGCATGTCGCCGGAGCAGGCGTGGAAGCCGGTGCCGCCGGTGGCTGGGATGGAGGCCCGCTTCAACCATGGCGCGGGCGGTGGCGACCGAACAGGTGACACCTTCGCCGATTTCGCCTTCGGCCTTGAGGGTGATGATGGCTTCCTTCGGAGTTTCGCGGTAGCGCGCCTTGAGCGGGGCCTGGAGTGATTTCAGTTCGTCGCTGTCCATGGCTTTTCTCCGTTACAGGCGCCGCAGGGCGAGCCAGTGAATAGCTAACGCTAACATACTCGCCGCCGCCATGAACCAGAATACGGCGAAGGGCCAATTGGTTTGCAGCGAGCCTACGAGTTGCGAGGCGGCGGCGCCGAAGGCCATTTGGGTGAAGCCGGACCAGCCTGCAGCCGCGCCGGTCATGCGCGGGTCAACCGAGATGGCGCCCGCGGTGCCGTTGGGAATGGTGAGGCCGTTGCCGAAGGCGGCGAGTGACATGGGGAGGAACAGGGTCAGCGGGGAGAGGAGGCCGGAGATGGCGGAGGCGAGGCAGAGGAGGCCGCCGCAGACGGTGACCACACAGCCGGCGAGGATCATGCGGTCTATGCCAATTGTCTGGGTGTAGCGGCCCGAGAGGAAGTTGCCGATCATGTAGGCGACCGAGATGGTGAGGAACCACAGGCCGTATTCCATGGGGGTGCGTTTCAGCACATCCATCATGATGTGCGGCGCGCCGCCGAGGAATGAGAAGAACACGCAGGAGGTGAAACCCAGGGTGAAGGTGTAGGCGCGGAATTTCGGGATGGCGAAGAGGCTGCCGGCGTTGCGGAAGAAATTTTGCGGATCGGTGCCGCGGGCGTGGTGGGTTTCGGGAAGCGATATCCAGGCGGCGCTGAGCACGCTGGCGCCTACGGCGGCGAGCAGCCAGAAGCCGGTTCGCCAGTTTGAATATTGTTCGAGGAAGCCGCCGAGCACCGGAGCCACCATGGGAGCCACGACAAAGGCCATGGTGATATAGGAAATGACGCTGGCGGATTTTTCCCGGGTGAACACATCGCGCACCATGGCGCGGGCCAGCACAATGCCGGCCGAGCCGCCGATGGCCTGGATGAGCCGGGCGGCGATGAGCATTTCAATGGTGGGGGCGATGGCGGCCAGCACGCTGGCGATGAAGAAGAGCGAGAGGCCGGCAAGCAGGAGTGGCCGCCTGCCGAATTTGTCGGAAGCCGGGCCATAGATCAGCTGGCAGACGGCCATGCCGATGAGATAGAGCGTGAGGGTGAGCTGCACGGTGCCGTAGGGCACGCCGAAGGTTTTCTCCAGCCCCGGCATGGAGGGGATCATCAGGTTGAGCGCCAGGGGGCCGATGGCCGAGATGGCAACCAGAATGGCGAAGGAGGGGCGGGGCGTTGCGGCAATCGTTGTGTCGGTGGAGGTCATGGGGGGCTTATAGCGGCTGCATGGCGCTGGGAGATAGCCAAGCCGCCGCAGTTCTGGCATGAGCACGCGACATGAACTACCGCCACGCCTTTCATGCCGGAAATCACGCGGATGTGCTGAAGCACATCGTGATGTCACGGATCATCGAACACCTCAAGCGCAAGGACAAGCCGTTTCGCGTGTTCGATGCCCATGCGGGCGTTGGGGTTTATGCGCTGGATGGGGCTGAAGCGCAGAAGACGGGCGAGTGGCAGGGCGGCATTGCAAAAATGCAGGCGGCGTTTGCGCCGGAGGTTGAGGCGCTGCTGGTGCCCTATCGCAAGGTTCTGGCGGAGTTGAATCCGGATGGCGGTTTCATGCGGTGCCCCGGGTCGCCGGAAGTCATTGCGCGGCTGCTGCGGCCGGAGGACCGTTTCACCTTGAATGAACTGCATCCCGATGATTTTGCCGCGCTGAAGGACAGGTATTACATTGATGCGCGCGCGGGGATCACGGGCATTGATGCAACGGTGCTGATGAAAGCAAATCTGCCGCCGCCGGAACGGCGCGGACTGGTGCTGATCGATCCGCCCTATGAAGTGAAGAACGAGAAGGAGCTGGCGCTTGACGCGCTGCGTTTCGGCATCCGGCGTTTTGCCACCGGCATATTCATGATCTGGTATCCGGTGAAAGGCGAAGATTTTGCCGAACAGATTTGCGCGGCATTCCAGAACCTTGGAATTCCGGCGATGATGAAAGTTGAATTGCGGGTGCGCGAGTCTTTTGCCGGCGGCGGCCTGGCAGGATCAGGCCTGATCATTGTCAATCCACCGTGGGGCCTTGAAGCGGAACTGAAGGTGATTGTTCCGGCGCTGGCAAACCGTCTTGGCATTGGAACCTGGGGGCAGGGCATTGTTGAATGGCTGACCGCGGCGAAGGGGTGACACTCAAACGGAAACTTTACGCCTAACGCCCGAGCATATCGAAGGCTACCACCGTCATCCCGGCGAAAGCCGCTATTGTATGCACATATCTTTTCGCCGATTCAATTCCCGTCGATGATGCAAGTTAATGATATGTGATATAATCAATAAACATTTCATTCTTCGTCATCCCGGCGAAAGCCGGGACCCAGGCTTTCAACCGACAAACAAGCGGAAAGTCTGGGTCCCGATTTTCATCGGGATGACGGAAGGAAGAATGAATTCAACGCGCTGAAAGTTGCATAGTTGGCAACAAAAATGTGTGCATATGATAGCGACGTTCCGCCTTCGCCAAGGCTTCGGCGGACAGTCGCTGGATGACGGAAGAAAGAATGAATTCAACGCGCTGAAAGTTGCATAGTTGGCAACAAAAATGTGTGCATACGATAGCGACGTTCCGCCTTCGCCAAGGCTTCGGCGGACAAGTCGCTGGGATGACGGAAAAAGAAATGTTTGCCGGGATGGCAAAGCATTCTTTGGATTTGCAAAGAGCTTTGCGGGAAATGAAACTCAAAGAGATGGGTGAAACCGATAGTGGCGATCCAGCTAGAACTGACCAGGCGACAAGCCGGATAACAGAAGCGCGTCATCCCGGCGGGAGGAATCCGGGATGACGCTGTGCCGTGAATTAATTCGTGGCCGTTGCGATTACCTTGGCGAGGTCCTTGTATTCCTCGCTGTTGGCGCCGGCACGTGCCTTGATCTCGTTGAGTTCGATCTGGGCAAGGTCAATGCGGCCTGCCGAAACATAGCCTTCACCGAGGTATTCGCGGGCGAGCACGAAGTTCGGATCGATTGCCAGCGCTTTGCGATAATAGGTGATGCCGATTTCAAGGCGGCCGGACTTGCGGTGGCTGTAGCCCGTGTAATTCAGCACGTGGGGGTCATTCTGGTTCTTGATTGCGGCAAGAACCACCAGCGCCTTGTCATATTCACCGGCCTTGGCCAGCTGACGGCCCTGTTCATAAAGTTCGTCGTCAGGAAGGATGCCCGATTCTATCGGCACACATTTCTTGAACCAAAAGCCAAGTCTTTTTACTTTCTTGACGACTTCGCCTTCTTTGCACTTCTTCACTTCCTGTGCTGGCTGTGCTGGCGATGCTGGCTGTGCTGGTGAATTGCTGCCGCCGCCAGCCGCAAAGGCGGGTGAATAGCTCGCAGTGACCAAGAATGCACTTAACGAAAGGAACAGAATTTTTCTCATTAGGGCTCTCCATAGCTGTTTGATTGGTACATTTCCGCCAACTTAGCACTGTTACGCGGGCATCCCGGCATTGGATTGCAGGTGAATGAAAAATGAACGGGCCGTTCAGGCCCGGATCAGACACATTTCGCCATATTTGGGACAACGATCAAACACGATCGCAAACCCAAGGAGCAAACAAATGACAAAGTTTAACAATACACACAAGTTTACCGCCGGAGCCGCATTTGGAGCCGCGATACTTTTCAGCATGCTTTCATTTGGCAGCAGTGCCGAAGCAGCAAGCGTTTTCAGCTGCAAAGGCACATCACTTAAGAAAGTTGCCGATTGCTGCGAGCAAATGGTCAAGGAAAACGGCCGTCCCCTTTGGATGACCCAGGCCGGGGCGACTTGCCGTTCAGTAGCCGTTTGCTGGCGGAAGTATCAACGTTGCGGAATCCACCTCGCACTCGCAGACAAAGCGCCTGATGATGATCCCCCAGGCCGCACCAGAGGAAAATAGTCAGATATAGTCTGAGCAAAGTTAAGTGATCTCGAGAGAGGTCACTTTTCTTGTTTTTTCCAATCGTAATCTCCCTTTGGATTGCAGATGAGGAAAATGGATTATACTGCACGGACTGGGCTCAGTCAGATTCCACATATTTGCACCGGTGATCAAACAAGATCACAATTCCAAGGAGCAAAAAAATGAGCAAGATCAGCTATAACCATAAATTTACCGCAGCAGCAGCATTCGGAGCAACTGCATTATTCAGCATGCTTTCGTTCGGCAACGGCGCTGAAGCAGCGAGTGTATTCAGTTGCAAAGGTCCATCACTCAAAAAGTTGCCGCATTGCTGCGAGCAAATCGTCAAGGAAAACGGCCGTCCCCTTTGGATGACCCAGGCCGGAACTACTTGCCGTTCAGTGACCGTTTGCTGGCGGAAGTATCAGCGTTGCGGCATCCAGTACAACTATGCAGAAAAAGAGCTTGATGATGGCGACCGTGGCCTGCGGAAATAGCAATCTGATATAGCCTCGAGTGTGATCAACTTTACATGCAGCGATGACCTCTAACGTTCCGCGCCACTTAGGCCCCTCCTTCTCCCCGATGGGGCGCTGTCAGATTCACACATCCTGAACGTCATTCACACGCCAATCAAAACGACGAATTCATTCTTTTTTTCCGTCATCCCGGCGAACGCCGGGACCCAGGCTTTCAACCAGTGCACATGCGGAAAGTCTGGGTCCCGACTTACGTCGGGATGACGATTAATGTGAGAGCTACGAATTTACATTGAGTTTTGATGTGAATTGAATTGTGAAAAGATATGTGCATACGATGGCCGATGGGGCGAAGGAAAACAGATCACTTTTCTTGTGTCTTCCAATCGTAGAGCCATGACAATTGTTTCATGAACAGATGGGGTGGCGTTGATTTCAGAATGATGTTGCGGGCAATCCTTAAGGCGCCCTTGGCATGGTAGATTCTGCCGAGCTGGCGGGATCTGTTTTGAACAGCGCTGGTGCGCTTGAAACGCAGATTGGAAAAGTCCTGGAAGGCAATTTCCAATTTACTGGAATTCTGCATCGCATTGGAAAGTACGCAGGCATCTTCAAGCGCCATGGCAGCGCCCTGGGCCAAGTAGGGAAGGCTGGCGTGGGCTGCGTCACCGATGAGCACGGTCCGGTTCCTGCTCCAGTCCGGCGCGGAATTAAAATCAAGTGCCGGCCATTTCGTCCAGTTTATTTTTAGATCGAGGATGTCAGCGAGCGGCTGGCAAGCGCCTTGAAATGCGGTCCAGAGAGAAATTTCGGGATCCTCAACCGCTGCAACAATATTGACGTGCCGCCAATTGCTGACCGCATAGTGAACAACGTGGCCGCCGGGAAAAAGCCACAGGGTTACAATATCAATATTGACGCTGGCTGGAACTGACGCAACAGGCGTGAGGCCCCGGTGCAACATATGGCCAACTGTGTTTTTTCCAGGCTGGCCGGTCAAGAGATTTCGGATCGCCGATTGCACTCCGTCGGCGGCTATAATTGCTTCGCCCTTGAGGCTTGTGCCTGATTTCAGGGAGAGGGCGGTTTCGGCAACTGAAACATTTGTGACTTCAGCATTGTTCTGCAGGTTGATGCCGGGTTTTGAGCGCGCCGATTGGAGAAGGGCATTTTGCAAATCGGCCCGATGGGCGACGCGGTAGGGTGCGCCAAATTTCGTTTCAAAATCCGCGGCGAGCTTTATGCGCTGCAAAGTTTTGCCGGTCAGGCCATCGCGCACCTGGATTTCCGATGGGCTTACACAGTGAGGCGCCAGCGCATCCCAGGCGCCCAGCCATTGCAATGCGCGCACGGCATTGGGCCCCAATTGCAGGCCGGCGCCAACTTCTTCAAAATCCGGCGCTTTTTCCAGGACATGGGAGGACTTGCCGATACGGGCCAAGCCCAGGGCCGCCGCAAGGCCCGCTATGCCGCCGCCGACAATGAGAAAAGGTAAATCAGCCATGGCGCATCATGGCATGAAGCACGCCCAAGTTTCATGCGGCCGATTGTGGCTTGCGAGAGAAAGGTGTTGGGCCTAGATCATCGCCACCGTTTCTGGAGGAATTTCTGTCGATGGCTTTTATTTCTGACGCGTTGAACCGCATTCAACCTTCCGCCACCATTGCCATTTCCAACAAGGCCATGGCTTTGAAGGCCGAGGGCAAGGATGTGATTGGCCTGGCGGCTGGCGAGCCCGATTTTGATACGCCGGACAATATCAAGGAAGCGGCCATTGCCGCCATCCGCGCCGGCAAAACCAAATATACGGCCGTGGATGGAATCCCTGAGCTGAAGGCGGCGATTTGCGCCAAGTTCAAACGCGAGAATGGCCTGGACTACAAGCCTTCGCAGGTTTCGGTTGGAACCGGCGGCAAGCAGGTGCTGTTCAATGCGCTGATGGCAACGGTAAACCCCGGGGATGAGGTGATCATTCCGGCACCCTATTGGGTGAGCTATCCTGACATTGTGATGCTGGCGGGCGGCGTTCCGGTGGTGGTGCAAACCTCGGTGGCGCATAGTTTCAAGGTTCAGGCCGCAGATTTGGAAAAGGCCATTACGCCAAAGACCAAGTGGCTGATCCTGAACTCGCCATCCAACCCGAGTGGTGCCGCCTATTCCCATGCGGAACTGAAGAAGCTCACGGATGTTCTACTCAGGCATCCCCACGTGTGGATTTTGACCGACGATATGTATGAGCATCTGGTCTATGATGACTTTGAGTTTTTTACCCCGGCGCAAGTTGAGCCCAAGCTTTATGAGCGGACGCTGACGATGAACGGGGTTTCAAAGTCTTACTGCATGACGGGCTGGCGCATTGGTTATGGGGCAGGGCCGGAAGCGCTGATCAAGGCCATGTCCAAGCTGCAATCGCAATCGACGTCCAATCCTTCATCGATTGCCCAGTGGGCGGCGGTTGAGGCGCTCAACGGGCCGCAGGATTTCATCCCGGCCCACAACAAGGTTTTCAAGGAGCGCCGCGATCTGGTGGTTTCGATGCTCAACCAGGCCAAGGGAATTTCATGCCCGACGCCGGAAGGGGCGTTTTATGTTTATCCCTCCTGCGCGGGAGCCATTGGCAAGGCTGCGCCATCGGGGAACGTGATCAAGACCGATGAGGATTTCGTGACCGAGCTGCTGGCGGCGGAAGGGGTTGCCGCGGTTCATGGCGGGGCGTTTGGCAGTTCGCCCTTCTTCCGCATTTCCTATGCGACGGCGACATCTGTGCTCGAAGATGCGTGCATTC
This sequence comes from uncultured Alphaproteobacteria bacterium, assembly GCA_963766425.1. Classification (GTDB taxonomy): domain Bacteria; phylum Pseudomonadota; class Alphaproteobacteria; order Rhizobiales; family Aestuariivirgaceae; genus Aestuariivirga. The sequence goes on along the minus strand of CAVYAB010000019.1, from coordinate 23,367 downwards.
GCATTCAACGGTTTTGCGGAAATCTCAAATAAGGAAAAAGTGAATCATGTTCGATAGCTCCATTGTTCCTCTCAGACATTCCCTGAAGTCGCTTTCGGCGATCTTGAAAAAGGCCGAGGCCTATTGCGAGGCCAGGAAGATTGATCCAAACGCGGTGCTTACGGCACGGCTTTTTCCGGACATGTTTCCGCTTGCCCGGCAGGTGCAGCTTGCCTGCGACTTTGCCAAGGGCTGCGGGGCGAGGCTCGCGGGGCTTCCGGTTCCGAGCTTTCCCGACGAGGAGAAAACCTTTGCCGAACTGCAGGCCCGCATTGCCAAGACTTTGGATTTTATCGGCGGTCTCAAACGGGAGCAATTTGCCGATGCGGCGACGCGCACCGTTAAAATAAAGATCGCAGGCAAGGATATGGAACTGAAGGGTCCAGACTATCTTTCAAGCGTTGTTCTGCCGAACTTCTATTTTCATCTGACCACGGCCTACAATATTCTGCGTCACAACGGCCTTGAGATTGGCAAGGGCGATTTTCTGGGGCGGAACTTAAGCTAGAGCCTGATCAGTTTTAGCTGGATCGCATGCTCTGTCGTCCCGGTAAACATTACCTTTTTTCGTCATCCCGATGAAAATCGGGACCCAGGCTTTCAACCGGCACACAAGCGGAAAGTCTGGGTCCCGACGTCCGTCGGGATGACGGAAGAGAGAATGAATTCATCGCGGTGGCAATTGCAAAGATGGAAATAAAGATATGTGAATCCGATAACGATTTTCCCCCTTCGCAAAGCTAGGGCTTTGCTTCGGAGGACAGGTCATCGGGATGACGGAAAAGAGGAATGAATTCTGCGCGTTGATAATTGCAAAGATGGAAATAAAGATATGTGAATCCGATAACGGCGTAAGCCGGAATCCACTTTTCCTGGTCACGCGCTAGGCTAATTCCGTGCTCTTGGGCTTGAGGAAATAGCCCGCTGCGACCACCAGGATTACGCCGGAGGTCGGCGGCGATATAGTGGAGCTGGTGGGGAATTTGCAGACCAAAGTATGCAAAGGCCGCCGTGTCGCGGATGATCATTTCGCCGGCTATCCAGCCCAGGAGCGCTGCACCGGCCCAGACGAAAATGGGGAATTTTGTGATGATGCTGGTGATGAGGGAAGCGCCTATCACAATGAGCGGAATGGACAGCGCCAGGCCAAATACGAAGAGCGAGTAATCCGCGCGCGCGATTGCCGCGATGGCCACGACATTGTCCAGGCTCATGACCGCGTCGGCCATGGCTATGGTGCCGACCGCCTTCCAAAGCCTGTCGGAAGCGGCAATCTCTTTTTCCGCTGATTCCTCGCCCCAGATGAGCTTGATGGCGATCCAGATCAGGAGAATGCCGCCCAGGGCTTTGAGGAAGGGAATCCCCAGGATTTGGGTGATGATGAAGGCGAAAATGATGCGCAGGCCTATGGCTGCACCCGCACCCAGAAGGATGCCGATGCGGCGTTGCTTCTCGGGCAGGGACCTGCAGGCCAGTGCGATGACAACGGCATTGTCGCCCGACAGCAAAAGGTCAATCCAGACAATCTGTCCGACAGACAGGATGTAGGCAGGCGAAAATTCCATGGGTTTTCCGAGTCGCTTTGGGGAAAGTGGTTGTTTTCCCGCCGTTGTGCAAGGGTCACGTTTGCAACCGGCCAAACGGGTTTCTTGTGGTTATTGCGTGCAGAAAGCTGTAACACTCAGGGAACTTCTTGCCTTTGCAAGAGTTAGGTAAATGGCCATTCTGCGCCCAATTGGGGTCACAATCGGCTGTGAATGCTAATGGCGTTAAATCAAAAAGGAAAATCTAATGCGTAAAATCTTATCCGTTACCTTACTTGCCCTGCTGGCCACTGCCTCGGCTGCCGATGCCAAATCCGGCGTCAAGGTTGGCATGCTGTCTTGTGGCGTTGAGGGCGGGATTGGCTTTATCATCGGCTCGTCCAAGGCCATCGACTGCGTTTACCAGCCTGCCAGTGGTGCCGCGCCGGAGCACTATTCGGGTTCGATTGACAAGTTTGGCCTTGATATCGGGGTCACCAATCAAACAGTTATGGCCTGGGCCGTATTTGCGCCAGGCAAGACAAAAAAGGGCGCCCTGAAGGGTTCCTACACGGGCGCTTCGGCTGAAGCTACGGTTGGGGTTGGCCTTGGAGCCAATGTTCTGGTCGGCGGTTTTGAAAAGGGAATCAACCTGCAACCGGTGAGCGTCCAAGCGCAAACAGGCTTGAACATTGCGGCAGGCATCGGCAGCCTCAAACTTGCGTACGCCGGTAATTGAACAGCGATAGTTCATGGTTTTTCCAAAAAAGGGGGCCCTGTTGGCCCCCTTTTTCATGGAAACCCGCTCAAAATTAATAGCTTAACGAAGTGTTGCTTTTGAGCCGCAATGGGGCGGAAACTTGCGGATTGCCGGATTTTGGCTTTGGCTGGCGGCTAAATGTCGGATATAAATTCAGAATCGATAATTTGACCGCATAAGCGGCAACAGCAGGGTGGTGTCATGACGATTTCGATGAAAAGGGCGGCGTTTCTTCTTACCGGCACTATTGCTGCGGGCATGTATGGCAGCGCGTCGATGGCTGCCGATATTGAAACGGTGACCTCGCTTCCTGCGGTTTCGGGCATCAATGGCAAGGTGGAAATTGGCGCGGGCTGGGCTGATATCGATGATCTTGGCGACGATGAAGTGTTTCGTGGCGGTGCCGCGATCAGCTTCCCGGTTGGTGACATGTTTGGCATTCAGGCTGACCTGACTGCCCTGGATTTCTACGGTGAAACCGCAGTGGGCGGTGCCCTCCATGCCTTTACCCGCGACCCCAATTCCTATCTTTTGGGCGTTTATGGCGGCTATGTTGATGTTGGTTCTGCCGATGCCTGGTATGTGGGCCCGGAAGCTGAATTGTACATAGACAATTTTACGATTGAGGCCGTCGGCGGCTACATGGATGTAAGCGGCAGCGGTTCGTCCGGCGACGATTTCTATGCTTTGGGAACCCTTGCCCTCTACGCCACCGACAATCTGCGCCTGTCGATTGGCGCCAGCACTTTTGGCGGGTTTGAACTCGGGACACGCCGGAGTGGAGTGGTTCATGGGCGACATGGGGTTTCCTGCCTCGTTCACGCTTGATGGCCAATTCGGCGAAGAAGGCTTTACCGCGGTCATGGCTGGCTTCAGCATTTATTTCGGTGGGGAAGACAAGAGCCTGATCCGCCGTCACCGCGAGGATGACCCGCGGCTCTATAACTTTTTCTTTTTTAGTGATGAGAGTGAAGACGGGCCGGCGCCTTGCACAGGTGACCTGTCCCTCATAGGTAATGATCTCGAATAATTCGATACAATTGAAGAGGGCCTTGGCCCTCTTTTTTTATGCCTTAATTTCGCAGCGATAGCGCAAGAATTTCCCGCCTGCTGTCAAAGGTGTTTTTTGCAATTCAACAAAACTAACTGCGACATCAGCATCCAGTGTTTTTGCTATTATGCTTCTGGCATAGGCGTAGTCAGGTTCGGTGTTTTCCCTGACAAAACGCAGTTCTACTTCGAGTGGGGCGACTTGGACCAGTTGCCATGTTTTGGCACCAAATCTTGCAGTAAAAGCCATGACCGGAAGGGCTGGCAAGGTTTTTCGCCCTCCGGGAAGGTGGAACATGTCCAGCAGGCGCCCGGAAACCTGTTCAAGGGTTTGTAGAGGTTATGCCACAGGAACACGGCAATCCACGCACTGCAATATCGCCCTGTTCATGGCGAATAAGCGGCTGGGCTGTCCGAAAAAATGGGGTCACAACAACCCTGCCGGGCTGGCCAACAGCACATGGAAGACCCTGATCGTCAATTATTTCAAGCAACATAACTTCGTCATTGATGTGAAGTTTCTTTTTGACGGCGCAGCATGACGCGATGTTGAAGGCTTCAGTAGAGCTGTATTGCTCAATGAACCTGAGCCCGGGTAATGCGCGTGATATCAGCACGTTCGTCGTCGAACAACGGCTGTTCCCCGGGTTACGACGCCGTCCAATTTCATGTCATGCCCAGAACTTTCAGCGAACAAGACAGAAAGCCTGGATCGTTTTAGGCCACGAAGAAACATATCTAATCCTGTTTCTCTGAATGAACTCTATGATGTTCCTCTCAGGCGTTGCACGGTTCATTTTGAATTTTTCACCAAGTCGTGCTCTTGCGTTCCGAGGCTGGACCCCAAGGTCCTGTTGATTTGCCCTTCGGCCATTCAAGTTCGGGGTCAGTTGTTTCTTTGCAGATCGAGAAAGTTCTGCGAATAGTTAAAGCCATGCCAATTGTAAGCCCGATAAGTCTGCGGCCACTGCAGCCCAGCCAAAAAGGTAATTCTGTGTTATGCCAATTGGCACGCCTGAAGATCCTGAGGTACCATCTTCATAGGTAGTTCCGCGGCCTGAAGGTAAAGCTGTCGTGAGCATTTCATTCGCGCCTGTCGCGCAGATCAGCGCGGGTGACAATGGGGATTTCGTGCCAGCGGTCCCAGTCAATCTCGCCGTTTCGTTTGAAAACGGGATCAAGCCGGGTTTTGTAGAATGGCACAGTAGCTTTTGCATGGTGGAGCAATTGCGCTAGTTGTCTGCGCTGGTACTCAAGCATCGTTTCCCGAGGCCAATACTGACTTTCCATCAGCATTTCATAAATTCGTTGCCGTGACAGGTGCTGCCTTCATTCATTCTGGAAGTCTAAACTACAAAACTTGCCCCTTGCCAAGCGCATTGAATTGGCGCGAGCATGTTAACGCCGGAGCGCCAGAGACGGAGCCACGCGGCGCCAGGGCAAAATCCCAGAAAAATCAACCATAGGCGATGCGCCACCGGAGGCGCGCGGCCACGGCATGAGCGTTGAGTTCAATGTCTGCCACGATTACTAGCCTCTGGCTTCATTACGGCTGACAATTTGACCGCGAAAACGTTGACTTTAATGGAAAAAGGGGCCAAACGGCCCCCTTTTTTGACAACATACTCGAAGGGCATCTCTTAATGAAGTGTTGCATTTGGGCCGCAATGCGGCAGAAATTTGGGGATTGCATGTTTTGACTTAGGCGGTCAAGGAATTTTCAGTTATAAAATTGGGAATCGCTGAAAAACTTGACCGCATAAGTGGCGATTGCAGGGTGGTGTCATGACGATTTCGATGAAAAGAGCGGCTTTTCTTCTTACCGGTACTATTGCGGCGGGCATGTATGGCAGCGTGTCGATGGCTGCCGATGTTGAAACGGTTACTTCGCTGCCTGCGGTTTCGGGTATCAATGGCAAGGTGGAAATTGGCACGGGCTGGGCTGACCTTGATGATCTCGGCGATGATGAAGGATTTCGTGGTGCCGCCGCGGTCAGCTTCCCGGTGGGTGACATGTTTGGCATTCAGGCGGATGTTTATGCTCTGGATGTATTTAGCGAAACAATGGTCGGCGGCTCCGTCCATGCTTTTACGCGTGACCCCAACTCCTATCTCCTTGGCGTTTACGGCGGTTTTGCGGACGCCGGTCCGGTCGATATTTTTTATGTGGGCCCGGAAGCCGAATTATACCTCGGCAATATTTCGATTGAGGCCATCGGCGGCTTTGTGGATGTGAGCGGCAGTGGCTCATCGTCAGGCGGTGAGTTTTATGCCCTCGCCGATATCGCCCTTTATGCAACGGACAATCTGCGCTTTTCGGTTGGCGGCAGCACTGTTGCCGGATTTGAAACGGGACGCGCCGGGCTCGAATGGTTTATGGGCGACACGGGCGTGCCGGTTTCCCTTAAACTTGACGGACGTGTTGGCGAAGATGGCTTTGCCTCGGTCATGGCAGGTTTAAGCCTGTACTTTGGCGGCGAAGACAAGAGCCTGATCCGCCGTCACCGCGAGGATGACCCGCCAATCTACTCGCTTGATATTTTCGGCGCGTTTTTGGGGTCAGATTGTGTGGATGATCCGGAGACCTATTGGTAATGATTGCACCGGTGAAGAAGAGGCTCTTTGACATAATGTGCTAGGGATTCGGAAGAGGGGGCATTGCCCCCTTTTCTATTTTAAGCGGGAGCCAACCTCAGCTGTGAACAATTGGGTCTTGCCTCCGCTGTTGGTCGGAAGGCTGTCCATTGGCTTGAACGATATAGTTATGTCTGGCCGCGTCATTTCCAGGATATGTTGCTGAATAGTTGCCTCTTCTGGCTTTGCGTTTTTGGCAGTTGGAATGTAGCGAACCTCAAGCGCCATCGGAGCAACCTGGGCAATCTGATAGGCGAGTGCGTGCATCTTCTCTTGGAGCAAGGTATGCTGAAGCCGCGGGGCAATCAACATTCCGTCCGGAAACTTCCAGATCGGTTCCACGCGGCCAAGAATTTTTTGCAACACAGGCAGTGTGCGTCCACACGGACAAACTTCACCCAGAACGCCGACATCGCCCTGTTCGTATCGAACAAGAGGCTGGGCGGAATTATAGAACGGCGTAATAACTATGCGACCAGGTGTGCCAAATGAGCACGGCTGGTCCTGTTCATCGAGGACTTCCAGCATGACAGTTTCGGAATTTATGTGGAAGTTGTTGTGCTCGGGACATTTGAAGGCAATTTTTCCGCCCTCCTTTGAGCTATAGGCTTGCATGCACTTGGCTCCGAAGCTCGAATCGAAAAGCGCAAGTTGTTCTTCTGAGACGCCCTGGCCGTAGGCAAAAATGTAATCAAGCTTCAGCTGGTGTTTCAGTCCCTCATTCACACGAGCCAAGAGTTCAACACTGTTCGGAAAAGCTGACAGATAGCAGATCCGTTGCTCAGCCATTACCTGTAACTGTCGTGCAGTGGCGAGTGCGCGGTTGATAACCACTTCACGTCCGTGGGTTTGGGTTGGTGTCCAGAAAGGCCCCCATGTACCAAGAGAGAAATCATCGCGAAGTCGTTCTCCTGATGCTGAGCCCAGCGAAAGACGCGCCCTGGGCTTTGAATGATCGATGCCATGCCAAGTAAACGCTCGATATCGCGCAGCCTGAGCCGCCGCGCTGAAGATCGGACCATATGTTACCGAAATGGGAACTCCGGAAGAGCCGGAAGTGTGGAACTCTTTCACGGGTCCGTGGAGAGGCGGCAGTGTTCCTGCTAGCATTTCTTTGCCATGATCGCGCAAATCAGAACGCTTAATAACGGGAACATCGGTCCAGCGCTTCCAATCGATGTCACCATTGTGGTCGAACAGCAGTTTGAGTCGGTTCTTATAAAATGGTGATTGCTCATAAGTGTGTTTCAACAGTTGGCCGAGTTGGTTGCGTTGGAAAGTCTGCAAGTCGGCGGATGGCCAATACTGGCTCTGCAACATCATTTCGAAGATTTTTTGCGGGAAACTGGTCATACAGAATACTCCCTAACAAGTATCTGTGGTTTTCCACTGGCCGAAACAGGAATTTTGTCCAATGACCTAATGCGCAGACTGGCTTCAAAACCCAAGTTTTTTTGAATGATACCCCTTACAGATTCAAGATTTCGCGATGAACCGGCATTATGAGGCACATACCGAAGCTCAAAATCCAGGGGACCAGTTTGCGCGATCTGGTAACTCTTGCATTGAAGGTTCCGGGCAATTAACTCGTGGCTAAATTGAACCCAGAACTTTTCACCATCTGGGCGAATGAAGATTGGATATTGGCGGCCTAGAATGCGTGACAAGGTAGGAAGTGTCCGCCCGCAATGACAGGGTCCGCCGAATTCTGCGAGGTCGCCAATTTCATACCGGATCAGCGGTTGGGCCGTGGAATATAATGCTGTCAGAACAACACGACCAGGCGTTCCCCTGTTGCATGGATTATTGTTGTCATCGAGGATTTCGACGAGGACTTGTTCTGTATTAATGTGATAGAGGCCGTGGGGTTCGCACTGCAAGGCAATTCTTCCAGTTTCTTCGGAACTGTAACTGCAATATGTATCAGCACCGAAGCTCTCCATGAAAAGCTCGGCTTGCGTGTCGAGGGCATGCATGCCGTAGCAAAGCACTTTGCTTATCTTTATCGGCGAACTCAGGGCAAGGTTTGCGTGAGCCAGCATTTCAACAAAATTTGGCAGGCTGGAAATATACTCAACCTTGTGCGTGCGCAGGAGTTCCAGCGCCATCGTCTCTGGCATCGCGCGGCTTATGATAAGCTTTTGCCCAGGCGCGCTATGCACCCATGGTTGAGCGGATGGTTTTGATCTGTAGCCCAGACCCGGTTGATCTTCTCCGCGCAATTTCGGTGGGAATTCCGCGCTCGCCCTTGCCCAGTCCATGCCTATCCAGTTGCTAAAACGCAAGCCTGCGGCTTTGGAAGCGAGCCTGAATAACTCATTCTTTCTTATCGAAATCGGAATGCCTGAAGAGCCGGACGTAAATCCGACTGTAATTTTTCCGTGTCCCGGCGGAAGAAGTGTTGAGTGCATATCCGGGCCGCGGTCGCGGACATCCGCGCGGGTGACAATGGGGATTTCGTGCCAGCGGCCCCAGTCGATGTCGCCATTGCCGCGGAAGACGGGATCAAGACGGTTCTTGTAGAATGGCACTTGGGCGCGGGCGTGATGCAGGAGTTGGCGGATTTGACTGCGCTGGTAGGCAAGCATCTGGTCCGGTGGCCAATACTGGCTTTGCAACAGCATATCGAGGATTTGCTTTTGAAGTTCACTCATCAGGAAAATTCCCTGACAACGCGCTGCTGCTTGCCTCCGGCGTTGAATGGAATATCTGCAACCCGTTTGAAGGTTATTTGAATATCAGGGTGAAGCACTGTTCTAAGCTGGTCGGCAATCTCGGCAGTTTCAGGTGGCGCAAAGTCTTCATGGCACATGTACCTGACTTCAACACTTAGCGGGCCGACTTGGGCGAGTTGGTATGCTGTGGCCTTATTTAGAAAGTGCGCTTTGCCAGCATCGAAGCTGGTGGCAGAAGCATCTCTGTCTGGAAAACGAAATATGGCATCCTGCCTGCCATCAATCCTGGCAATGACAGGAAGCAAGCTTTTGCAGGAACAAAGCTCTCCCCGCGTGACAATATCGCCTTGATTATAACGGACAAGCGGCTGGGCGGTCTGGAAAAATGGCGTGATCACCGCGCGGCCTGGCTGGCCAATGGCGCAAGGCTTGCTCTCCTCATCCAGCACCTCAAGCAAGACCATTTCTGAACTGACATGAAAATGGGTTTGCGCCCCGCACTGGAAGGCCATGAGCGACCCTTCCTTGGAACCATAGGCGGATATGCTGCGGGCATTAAAGCTTTTCAAGTTCAGGGCGCGCTGTTCCCCGGTGAGTCCCATGCTAATTGCGATGACGACCTCGAGCTGCAATGGGCGTGCCCTTTTGAGGTTTTCGTGAGCCAAGATTTCAATTGTGGTGGATTTGTCAACCAAGTATGCGGCATTCACCCTTTGCAGCACATCCAACTTTTGTGAGGGCAGGAGGTGGCGCGATATGGTGACTCCACTGCGTCCATCAGGATCAATTTCCGTCTGGGTTACATTGCCGCCAACATTGAAAACACATTCTCCTTTGATGGGCGTGCCATCGCTTCGGTAAAAGTCGAATGAAGCCAATCGTTTGTTGGCATCGATGCCTTGCAACGCGTAGAAACGTTGCCAAGCCGCCCTGTTTGCTTCGGTCATTATGCCGGGAACAGTTATTGTGATGGGAACACCGGTGGAACCGGATGTGGAGAAATCCTTGGTCGGCCCGTGGCCCGGCGGCAGCACCAGTTGCCAGCATCTCCTTGCGCCTGTCGCGGAGATCGGCGCGGGTGACGATGGGGATTTCGTGCCAGCGATCCCAGTCTATTTCACCGTTCTTTTTGAAAACGCAATCAAGGCGCGTTCTGTAGAAAGGCACGTTTTCTTTCGCGTGTTTGAGCAATTGTTTGAGCTGGCTGCGTTGAAATTCCAGCATTTGCCGTGGCGACCAATACTGGCTTTCCATCATCATCTTGTAGATGCGCTGCCGCTGGGAAGGGGTGTCGCTCATCGTTTCATTCTAAACGACAATTGCCCCTTGCCAAGCGCATGAATTGGCGCGAGCATGTTGGCGCCGGATGCGCCCAGAGACGGGGCTTGAACCCCGCACATGGACGGTCCTGCGTCAAAATTGGGAGGATCGAACATGGACTCCAACCTCGGCAGAAGGTCCCAGGGCTCGCGTTGCGTGGCACTCGTGGGCCCCTATCTCAGCGGCAAGACAACACTACTCGAAGCCATTCTCTTTCGCACCGGAGCCACGCGGCGCCAGGGCAAAATCTCAGAAAAATCAACGATTGGAGATTCTTCACCGGAGGCGCGCAGCCACGGCATGAGCGTTGAGCTCAATGTCGCCACGACTGAATATCTCGGTGAGCGCTATACATTTCTGGATTGTCCGGGGTCCATCGAATTCAACCAGGATATCGGCGCCGCCCTGATCGGCTGTGATGTTGCTGTCGTGGTCTGCGAAGCCGACGAGAAGAAAGTTCCGGGCCTGCAGCTCATTCTCAAGCGGCTCGACGAAATTGGCCTGCCGCGCATTGTGTTCATCAACAAGATCGACCATTCGAGCAAGACGCCCCATGCGGTGCTTGAATTCATGCAGCCCGCCAGCAGCAAGCCGCTGGTTTTGCGGCAACTGCCGATGTGGACCAACGGCATCGTTTCCGGGTTTGTCGATCTGGCTTTGGAGCGGGCCTATGTTTACCGCGAACATGCGGAAAGCACGGTGATTGAAATTCCGGCTGACATGAAGCCCGAGGAAAAAACCGAACGTTTTGCCATGCTGGAAAAGCTGGCGGACCATGATGATGAATTGCTGGAGCAGCTGCTGTCCGACATGGAACCGCCGCGGGACCGGGTTTTTGCCGATCTTTCGCGCGAGCTGGTTGAGGGCCAGGTGACGCCGGTATTCTTTGGCTCGGCTGAACATGGCAATGGCATTGGCCGGTTGCTGAAGGCGCTTCGCCATGAGGCGCCCACTATTGAGGCAACGGTCAAGCGCCTGGGGCTCACGAATGGTGCGGGTGTGACGGCGCAGGTTTTAAAAACATTCCACACGGCGAGTGGCGGAAAGCTCTCCATCGCGCGGGTGCTTGGCGGCGAGCTGGCGGACGGCGCTGTTCTCTATGGTGCCAGCGGCCAGGAAGCGAGGGCGGCGGGCGTGTTTTCCATGCTGGGTGCAACGCCTACGAAAATGCCAAAAGCCGCGTTGGGCGATACGGTTGCCCTGGGACGGCTGGAGAAAATCAATACGGGCGAGACAATTTCAACAGCCAAGGGTGCTGCCAAACAATTGGCTGCACAGAAGCCTGCACCCGGTGTCTATGGCGTTGCGGTTTCTGTCACCGACCGCAAGGACGAGGTGAAGCTGACGTCATCGATTGCGAAACTGATTGAGGAAGACCCTTCGCTGTCGCTTGAGCACAATGCCAATACCCGCGAGATGGTATTGTGGGGGCAGGGCGAAGTGCATCTGCGAGTGGCGCTTGAGCGCCTGCAGGGCAAGTTTGGGGTTCACGCCAAGACCCAGCCGCGGCGCATCGGTTATCTGGAAACGATCAAGAAATCCGTGCAGCTGCGCGGGCGGCACAAGAAGCAATCGGGCGGGCATGGGCAGTATGGCGATGTGACGGTTGAGATCAAGCCGCTGCCGCGCGGGTCTGGTTTTGTGTTCACCGATACGATCACCGGCGGCGTGGTTCCCAAGCAATATATTCCGGCGGTTGAGGCGGGGGTGCGCGAATGGATGGTGCAGGGGCCGCTGGGCTTTGCGGTGGTTGATTTCAATGTCAATCTTTCGGAAGGCTCCTACCACGACGTGGATTCTTCCGAAATGGCGTTCAAGCTGGCGGCACGCTTGGCGATGACCGAGGGCATGCCGCAGTGTTCGCCGGTGCTGCTTGAACCCATTGTGGCGGTTAACATTCATGCGCCGAGCGATGCCACTTCACGCATCAACCAGATTGTCACGGGCCACCGGGGGCAGCTTCTGGGCTTTGACGGGCGCGAGGGCTGGCCGGGCTGGGATACGGTTAAGGCGCATTTACCAGAATCGGAAATCGGCTCGCTTATCATTGAGTTGCGCTCGGCCACCTCCGGAGTCGGCACATTCATATTCAGCCATGACCACATGGCTGAACTGGTAGGGCGCGGGGCCGAACAGGTGATTACCGCGCGGAAAGCGCAGATGGCTTCATCATGAGACTGTGATACGGCGTGATTTGCCGGACCGGGGGTTGCTGCCTATTATACTGTGAGCGATAGGAGCGCGCCCGCACATGTTGATCAAGCACCGCAAGGGTTGGGAACTGCCGGAGTCACTGGTGACGCCGGAACACATGTTCCTTAATCGCAGGAAATTCATGGGAGCTACGGCTGGGGCCGCTGCGTTCTTTTCAACTGGTGCTGCGCGTGCCGAAGACGATCCTTCCGCAGGCCTTTATCCTGCCAAGCTCAATCCAACTTTCTCAGATGCCGGGCGTCCCGCGACAGCAGAAGACTTCAACAAGATGTATAACAACTACTATGAGTTTGGCACCTCGAAACAGATCTACGAGGCGGCGGAGGCTTTGCCCATTCGTCCGTGGAGCGTGGTAATTGATGGTGAAGTAGAAGCGCCCATGACGCTTGCCATTGATGATCTGTTGAAGAAGGTGCAACTGGAAGAGCGAATCTATCGCCATCGCTGTGTTGAGGCATGGTCGATGGTTGTGCCGTGGACGGGATTTACGCTGAAGTCCCTGGTGGAGATGGCAAAGCCGAAAGCGGACGCCAAGTTTGTGCGCTTCGAAACTTTCAACAAGCCGGAGGTTGCCATTGGCCAGCAGCCGGGATTGTTCAGCAGTTATCCCTGGCCCTATGTGGAAGGCCTTACGATGGCGGAAGCCATGAATGATCTGAGCTTCATGGTTACGGGGGCCTATGGCAAGCCACTGCCCAAAAGCATGGGATCACCGATCCGCCTGCACTTGCCATGGAAATATGGCTTCAAGTCCATCAAGGGCATCGTGAAGATCAGCTTTGTGAAGGAGCGGCCCATTGGCATGTGGGAAGCCATACAGTCTTCCGAATATGGCTTCTGGGCCAATGTTAACCCGCAAGTTTCGCATCCGCGCTGGAGCCAGGCCATGGAAGAAGTTTTGGGAACCGGCGAACGGGTGCCGACGCAACTGTTCAATGGCTATGGTGAGTTCGTGGCAAGCCTTTACACGGGCCTGGAAAAAGAACCTCTCTACATGTGAGGCACAAAAAAAGGCCGGAATAAATCCGGCCTTTATAGTGAGCTACCCTGGTCGGGTACGGTCCCAGATTGCGTGTGCGCAAGTTGAAACCGGTGGCGGAAGACACAAGGGGAGGGAGTGTCTTCCACATTTGTTTGCCCGTTGGTGGGGCATCCGGCAGACATCTTGCGCCGGCGTATTATGGGTAACAAGCGATGCTACATCATGGGAGCCATGCGGGCGTTTCATGAGCGGGAGTGCGCGCTTCGGCGTCAGGGGCTTAGCCCTTGGTGGATCCAGCCATCAGGCCCTTGACCAGTCCACGCTGGCTCAGGACGGTCACCACCAGAACCGGAAGCAGATAGACGGCAGCCACCGCCATCATCTCGCCCCACAGGGTCTGGAACTGGGTGATCAGCGTCGAGATGCCGACGGGCATGGTCTGTGCCGCCGGCGTGCGGGTAATGGTGAGGGCGATGACGAATTCATTCCACGCCACGAGGAAGCCGAAGAGAACGGCGACTCCCAGGCCGGGGAGCGACAGCGGGATGACGATGCGCACCAGCGTGCCCACGACACCGAGCCCGTCGATGCGGGCCGCGTCGACAAGCTCATCGGGGAAATCCCTGAAGAAGCCCGTCAGAATCCAGATCATCAGCGGGAGGACGATGGGAATGTAGCCGACGATCAGCCCAAGCGGCGAGTCGATCAGCCCCCAGGCGCGGAACTGCAGGAAAAACGGCAGCGCCAGGGCAATCGGGGGAAAGACGCGGGTAACCACGGTAAACGACAGCAGCGCCGATGATCCGGGATAGGCGTATTTCGCAAAGCCCCAGGCGGCGGGAACGGCCAACAGGAATCCCAAGGCCGTGGCACCGCCCGCGGCGGTGAGGCTGTTCACGAGATAGCGCCGGAAATCACCGGCCAGTGCCACGCCATAGTGGTCGAGTGTCGGGTGCAGCGGCAAGAGCGAGGTTGGCGTAACCAGGATTTCACTTGTGGGTTTCAGCGAGGTCGAAACGATCCAGAAAATTGGAACCAGAAACAGGGCGCAAACGGTGATGAGGAAGAGATAGACGGCCGCGTCGGCAGGGCTCCACTTTCCAATTCTCCCGGCAGCCATCTAATCCTCCCTGATCCTGTCGCGCAGCAAGGCCACCGCCAGCAGCGAGAAGAAAGCCGTGATCAGGACCAGCAGGATTGCCGCGGCAGCACCACCGGGAAAATCGAACACGGTGAACATCTGCCGGTAGATGAAGGTCGACAGGACATCGGTTGAATTGGCTGGCCCGCCGCCGGTCAGCACATAGACCACATCGAAGATCCGGAAGGCGTCGGCCAGGCGCACCACCAGGATGACGGCGATCACTGGCCGGAGCAGGGGCAGGATGATGGAAAAAAGCATTTGCCTGGGGGAGGCACCGTCGACCTGTGCCGCTTCAAGAGGATCGGTGGGGAGACTTGCCAATCCGGCCAGGAGAACGAGGATGTCGAAGGGCAGGGCCATCCAGAGATTGGCGATGACGATGGTGGCCCGGGCCAGCCAGATATCCGAAAACCACAGCGGGCCGCTGACGCCGAATGCGGCGGCGATGGAATCGATCATCCCATAGCCGTCGACGAAGATGAAGCGCCAGGCCAGGGCGCCGACGACGGGCGCCACCATCAGTGGCAAGGCAACGATGGCGCGGAAAATTTTGCTGCCTTTGAGACCGCGATGGAGGGCGAGTGCCACGGCAAGGCTGATGACCGCCTCCAGCACAAAGCTCGCCGCGACAAGGCCGAGCGTGTGCCAGAGGGCGGATTGAAAATCAGGAGAGGCCGCAATGCGGGTATAGTTGTCCAGGGCCTTGAAGTCGGGCGTGCCACGAAGGGCCGTGTTGGGACCATTGAGGCTAAGCCAAAGGGTCCAGCCCACGGGATAGAGCATGGTCAGGCCTAACGCCGCCAGGGCGGGCAGCGTCAGCCCGATACCGGCGGCGCTTCGCGAGGACAACTCGGACCTAGCCGGCCGCCATTGCCGCCTCGGCGCGCGATTGGCCGTCCGCCAGAGCCTGATCGATGGTCATGGCCTTGGACATCACGCCCGAATTCATGATGCCGAGGACTTCGAGCAATTGTGAATATTGCGGAACCATGGTCATGCTCTTGCCAGCAGCCGCAGAGGCTGCAAAGGCGGCGATGGCCTTCTTGTCGTCGTCGCCGATGCTTGCATCCTTGGCAATGAGATCAATTGCCGAGGCGCGGGGAACCGGGTTGAGCCACTCCTTGCCGAAGCCATAAAGCTGATCGGTGTTGGTCGCCCATTTGATGAACTCGGACGCCCCATCGGGGTTCTTGGCTCCGCTGGCTCCGGCAAAGCCCCAGGAATAGACGGTGCCGCCGGGGTTGACGGAGCCGGGGGCCGTGGCCACTGAAAACTTGCCGCCGAGAGGCTCTTTGGAAAGCGAATAGAGATAAGGCCAGACCGGCGCCATGGCGAGCTTGCCTTCAAGCCACATGCCCTGCATGTCGGAAAGTTCCAGCACGCCTTCCGGCGCCGCCTTGGCCTCGAACACCATTTTTGTCATGAACTCGAGGGCCGCGCGGCCGGCATCGGAATTGATCGTCGGCTTGCCGCTGGCGTCGAGCAGATCGCCGCCTGCCTGCTGATAGAAGGAATGCAGGCGCGTAGAAGCCTCGATGCCCTGTTTGGAGGCGATCAAGGTGCCCCACACTCCGGCGGCAGTGTCCGTGGTCTTGGCGGCAAAGTCACGATACTCGTCCCAGGTTTTTGGTGGTGCAGAAAGGCCGGCTTTTTCGAACAGGTCGGTGCGGTAATACATGGCGCAGTTATGAACCATCACCGGCAGCGCCACGGGAATGCCCTTGTAGGTTACCGTCTCCAGCGCTGTCTTCGAGAAGTCGCTTCTGTCGGCATCGCTGATGAGGCTTGAAAGGTCACGGATGAAACCCTTCTCGTAGAATTCCGGCAGCCACACCTGGTCAGCGATATAGACGTCGAAACCGCCGGCTGCCGACAGGGCGTCCAGTACGAATTGCTGACGGATGTTGTCATGGGGGATCGAGATGAACTCGACCGTGACGCCGGAGGCGGCGGTAAATTCGGGGGCGTGTTTTTTGTAGAACGTATCATAGGGCGACCCCGCCTCCATGCCGACAACGATCTTGCCCGAGGCCGCCATGGCACGGCTGATGAATGGCATGGGAAGGCTTGCTGCCATCATGCCGGCAGCGCTACTTTTCAGAATGCTACGTCTTGTCCAAATCTTGGTCATTGTCTTCCTCCCTGTTGCTATGAATCAGTCCCACTCCGGGACCCACTGAGGCTCGTTGATGATGCGCTGGCCAGGTTTGGTCAGGGCACTCATTTGCGCCATTTCGGTTTCGCTCAGCGAAAAGTCGAAGACGGCCAGGTTCTCTGCCAGCCGTGCGGGTTTTGAACTGCGTGGAATTGCTATGACGTCCGGCTGTTGCACCAGCCAGCGCAAGGTGACCTGCGCCGCGCTGCGCCCGTGGGCCGCACCGATGGCCTCGATCACCGGATCGCCTACGACTTTGCCCAGGGCGATAGGACAGTAGGCCGTGATGGCCATGCCGCGCTTGCGGAGTGCTGCCAGCATTTTGCGCTGATCGAGATAGGGGTGATACTCAAGTTGTTCGACCGCAAATGGTTCAGTGGTGAGACGCCAGGCCTCTTCGAGAAGTGCCAAAGTGAAATTGGAGAACCCGATATTGCTGACCATGCCGTCGCGCTTTACCTGGTTGAGGGCCCGAATGCTTCCCGCCAGCGGGATTTGCGGATTGGGCCAATGCAGCAACAGAAGATCAATCTGGCTGACGCGAAGTTTTTTGAGGCTGGCCTCGACCGAGCGTTGCAGGTCGCCATCACCCATGTTCTGGGGCTGGACTTTGGTGGTGAGAAATATTGTTTGGCGCGGAACGCCAGAGGCGGCGAGACCTTCACCGACTGCTTCTTCGTTGGCATAGCCCTGGGCGGTGTCGATGTGGGTGTAGCCGAGCTTGAGTGCCGCCTGCACGATTCCCGAACAAACCTCGCCGCGAAGTTCCCAGGTGCCCAGCCCGAGTTTCGGGATGCTCGCGCCGGCCTTTTTGACGGCCGGTATATCGAGCACGGATGTCGGCATAGGGATCTCCACGGCAAGGTTCACGATTGGCCCAAAGGTTCGCTAGCGAATTTATATTGTCCGACAAATATGATATTTCTATTGTCAGATTAATGTGATTATGTATTAATGCAATGAGAAAAGCTTTTTTCAAAGCAAATTTGACGGAATTGTTGTCAGTTCGCTTTGCGGGAAAGGCTTTTCCCGCGGATGCTGCAAGGCGTCCGCACGGAGCTCGACGCCGAGTGGCCGCTCGCTCCGAATACAAAAAAATGCGCTGAGGACACAGTCGTGGCTTTTGGCCAATGGGAGGAAGAAAATGAAAAATATTCTGAAGGCGGCGGGCGTTTCGCTCGCGACGTTGGTGCTGGCCAGTGGTGGTATCACTGCCGCGACTGCCCAAGAAGGCAAGACCGTCTGTTATGCCTTCCAGGACCTGTCGACCGGATTCTGGGTTGCAGGTCACAGCGCCATCGTGAAGACGTTGACGGACGCCGGCGTTAAAGTTGTCGAGCTGAACGGCGGGCAAGATGCCAACCGTCAACTCGAACAGGTCAAGGACTGCATCGCCCAGGGAGGCAACGGCATCATCCTCACGGCCGATGACGGCGACTCGGGAACCGTGGTCGTTGCCGCAGCGCAAGAGGCCGACGTGCCGATCGCGACGTTCAACCGGCCGCCTTCCGACATGAGCAAGGGGATTATCGTCGTTGCCGACAACGAGGCGGTTGCCCGCGCTGCTGTCGATGCCATGGTCAGCGAAGCGCAGAAGAAGTTCGACAAGACCGGCAAAAAACTGAAGCCGCTGATCCTGATGGGCGACCTTGGTGATCCCAATGCGGTACAGCGCAGGGCGGGCTTCATGAATTCCATCGCCAAGCACCCGGATCTTTTCGAGGCGCCGGTGGAAGTTGCCACCAAATGGAACTCGCAGGTTGCCTTGGCTGGCCTTGAGTCGGCGGTTACGGCTGATCCCGCGATCGATTTTATTTTTACGTCTTCCGACTTCCTGTTCCCCACCATCCAGTCGGTGCTGGAGCCCCGGGGCATGTGGAAAAAGTCCGGCGAGGAGGGCCACGTCATCCTTGGCGGGCTTGATGGCGATGATGGCGCCTGCAAGCTCATCCAGGATGGATATGTCGATTCGACCGGTGTGCAGGACGTCTATCTCGAGGCGCAGCTTGCTCTCGGCGGCATTCTCGACGCCATCAAAGCCGGCGAAGCCCGCCCCAACGCCGTCAAGCTCGATCCGGGCTTTGCGCTTAGTCAGGCCAATTTTGCTGAGAAAGGCGAAACGACCTGGGGCTGCCAAGTCCTCAAGGCCAAGTAACCGGTTGCAACAACCTCCCTGGTCCCTGCAGTGAACAAGGGGGCCGGTGCGCTGGCGGGTAACATTGTCATCACCCGCCGGCGCAGTTATTTTCCTGTCTGAATTCCAGGAGCCGGTCTTGAACGACGACGCGCCAAAAGCCACCGCCTTCACTCCGCCTGCCGCGGTTGACGAGGCGAAGCTGGGCGGCGTGGGCCAGTGGGTGCGCGAGCTGCTGCTGACGGAATATTTCGTTCTCTACCTCACGATTGCTTATTTCGGCGTGGTGGCGATTTTCTTTCCCGCTTTACTTGAGCCGCGCAACATCTCGAACCAGCTTTCGAATGCATGGCCGCTGCTTGCCGTCGCCATCGGACAAACCTTCGTCATCATCATCGCCGGCATCGACCTTTCCCTCGGCGCCACCATGGGGCTCGCCAGCGTTGCCGGAGCCGTTGTCATGACGACCGCCGCCGACAAGCTGCTGCTCGGCGGCAGCCCCATCTGGGGGAGTCTTCTTAGCGAACAAGGTGGACTGCTGGCGCACCAACCGGCGGCGACGGCAGCGGGGGTGGCCATCATGTTGCTGACCGGCATGCTGGTCGGCCTCCTGAACGGCGTGTTCATCGCCCGCTTCAAAATCCCGGCCTTCATGATGACGCTGGTCACTCTGATGTTCTTCTCTTCGGCGGCCATCTGGATCACCCAGAGCCAGAATATCGTCAACCTGCCCGAAGCCTTCAACCGACTTGGCTCCGGCGAATTGATCTCGTTCTATTTCGGCGAGAAGCTCACACCCGAAATCAAGCGCCGCGATATTCTTCCCTTCGTCACCTATCCGATGCTGATTTCACTGGCGCTAGCGATTGCGGCCCACCTCGTGTTGAGCCGCACCGTCTTCGGCCGCTACGTCTATGCCGTGGGCAACAACGCGAAAGCGGCGGAAATTTCCGGCGTTCCGGTGCGCCGGGTCGTCATCACCGTATTCGTAATCGCGGGCTTTTGTGCTGCGGTTGCCGCGGTGCTTTATTCAGGGAGGCTTGAGGGCGGCAGGCCGACGATTGGCGGCGGTTCGGCCCTGCTCGATATCATTGGCGCCACGGTGATCGGCGGCACGTCGCTTGCCGGCGGCAAAGGCAAGATCACCTGGACTTTCATAGGCGTCGTTTTCTTCGTCCTGCTCTCCAACACGCTCAATTACATGCGGCTTTCGGCCTTTCATATCGATGTGGTGAAGGGGGTGATCATACTGGCCGCGGCACTGCTCGACGTGTTGCGCACCAGGATACTCGCTGGAGAACGCCGATGAGCGACGACATTCTCGTTTTCGAAAACATCGGCAGAAGTTTTTTCGGTGTGGCTGCACTGAGCGCTGTCAACCTGAACGTCGGGCGCGGACGCGTGCTCGGCCTCATCGGCCAGAATGGGGCCGGAAAGTCGACACTGATGAATATAGCAGGAGGCGTGCTTGGCTCCGATACCGGCGCGATGATGCTCGATGGTGCACTCTACTCGCCGGTCAATCCGCGTGACGCCGGCAGCCGTGGCATTGCCTTCATTCACCAGGAGCTCAACCTCTTCACCAATCTTTCGATTGCCGAGAATATCTTCATCGCCGGGTTTCCGCGCCGGCGATGGCGGCTGATCGACCGCGCCGCATTGCGAGCCAAAGCCGCGTCGCTTTTGGCCGAGGTGAATCTCGATGTCGCTCCCGATACGCTGGTGGAGCATCTCTCGCCTGGCGAGCGCCAACTGGTGGAAGTGGCCAAGGCGCTTCAGCTTGATGCCCAGCTGATCATTTTCGACGAGCCCACCACATCGCTCACGGCGCGCGAGACGGCCCGCCTGTTCGAGCTGATCAAGCGGATGAAGCAGGCTGGCAAGACGATTGTCTATATCTCGCATATCCTCGCAGATGTGCGGGCAATTGCCGATGACATCGCCGTGCTCCGCGATGGTCTTCTAGTGGCAAGTGGCGCTGCCGCCGGGTTCAGCGTTGCCCGCATGATCAATCTTATGCTCGGCCGCGACATCGAACAGCTCTATCCACCGCGCCAGGTAACCGCTGACGGCGAGGTGCTTCTCAAAACAACTGCACTTACCGCGCGTGGTGTGGTCAAGAACATTGATCTCAGCATCAGGGGCGGCGAGGTCGTTGGCCTGTTCGGTCTCATGGGTTCGGGCCGCACGGAGCTTGCCCGCATGTTGTTTGGCCTCGATCCTTGCGATAGCGGCGAGGTGCGGATTGCAAATGACGTTGTTACCGAAATGACGCCGCGCCAGGCCATTGACCGCCGCATGGCCTTCATCACCGAGAACCGCCGTGAAGAAGGGCTGATGATGAATGCCGCCATCGCCGAGAACATCGCGCTGGCGACGCTGCCGAAGTTCTGCCTGACGCCGCTGCGCCTCATCGACCGTGAACGGATGCTCGATGCCATCACCGGCATTGCGACGGCGCTCCGCATAAAATCCGGGCCGGTCACCAGCCAACCTGTCAAAAGCCTTTCCGGTGGCAACCAGCAGAAGGTGGTGATCGCCAAATGGCTTTTGACTGAACCTTCGATTTTCATTCTCGACGAGCCTACCCGCGGTATCGACGTTGCGGCCAAGTACGAAATCTATTCGATGGTCGACCAACTCGCCGCAGGCGGCAGCGGCGTGCTGTTCATTTCTTCCGAGATCGAAGAGGCTATGGCCATGTGCGACCGTATCGTGGTGATGAGCCGTGGCGAGATCGTTGCTGAATTTGATCGCACGAAATTCAGCAAGGAGGCCATCCTGAGGGCCGCGTTCCGTGAGCAGGAGAATGCCGCATGAGCCGCCAGCGCATTGTTGAATTGTTGCTCGGAAACATGACTCTTGTCGTCTTTCTCGTCATCTTCCTCTATTTCGGGCTGCAGGCACCGCGATTCATCGGTGTTGAGTCGATTGCCAACATCGTCAAGCAAGCCTCGTTCACCGGCGTTGTCGCCGTCGGCATGACCTTCGTGCTGTTGACCGCCGGCATTGACCTGAGTGTGGGCTCCAACATGTATCTCTCGGCGATGTCGGCGGGCTATCTGCTGCAGAATCCGGCCTTCCAGAATGGCTGGGGCGTGGCGTTGGCAATTATCGCTGGCTTGCTTACGGGGGTGGCATTCGGTGCCGTCAATGGCTTCTGCATTGTTGTCCTCGGGATCACGCCGTTCCTTGCCACGCTTGCAACGCTGGTGGCGGGCAGGGGGCTCGGTACTGCCATTACCGAGTCCTTCGGTATCGAGTATCCCGCGTCTTATCTTGCTTTTGGCGCCTCTTCGTTCTTCGGCATTCCGATGCCGATCATTGTTTTTGCCGTGGTAGTCCTCGCAGCCCATATCGTTTTGAGCCGCAGCCAATTCGGCCGCCAGATCTATGCGGTGGGCAATGATGCGGAAGCCGCCCGGAAGGCCGGCATCGACGTCAATCGCATCGTCTTCTCGGTTTATGTGATCTGCGGGCTGTGTGCCGCCATTGGCGGAGTGACCCTCATCGCGCTGGTCGGCAGGCTTAACCAGACCTTCGGGGTGGGCAGGGAGTTTGAAGTCATCACCTCCGCCGTGCTCGGCGGTACCAGCCTGTTTGGTGGCGCAGGTTTTGCCTTCGGCTCGGTGATTGGGTCGACCCTGGTGCAGACCGTGCAATCGGGCATGATTTTCATCGGGGTGAACCTCTATTTGCAGCCGATGGTTCTCGCAGGAATTATCTTCCTCGCCGTGCTCATCGACGCGCTGCGCACGACGCGGCTGGCCAAGCTTCGGCGCCGGCTTCTACGCAGTGAGGAGAAGTGAACATCTTTGCGCCAAGCGCAGGACGGTGTTATATCGGGTCATGACTATTGACCTATTTCTGGCCCTTGTGGTCTTTGCCTTTGTCATGTCGGTGACGCCGGGGCCGAACAACGTCATGCTATTGGCATCGGGCGTGAACTACGGCTTCCGGCGCAGCATTCCGCATATGCTTGGGATCACCATTGGCTTTAGTTTCATGATTGTTGTCGTGGGCTTCGGCCTTGGACAGGTGTTCGAACGGTTTCCGGTGACCTATGAGATCATGCGCTATGGCGGTGGCGCCTACATGCTGTGGCTTGCCTGGAAAATTGCCAATTCCGGCCCGGTCGGCGAGGGCAAGACATCGGGCTCGCCCATGACCATTTTGCAGGCGGCACTTTTCCAGTGGGTGAACCCCAAGGCCTGGGTCATCACGATCAGCGCCATTGCGACCTATACGCCGGGAAACGGCAGCCTGTGGCCGGTGCTCATCGTGGCGCTGGTCTGCGGGGTGGTGAATTTTCCGACGATCGGCATGTGGGCAATGTTCGGCACGCTGCTCCGCAACCTTCTCACCCAGCCCACCTTCCTGCGGATTTTCAACATCTCAATGGCGGTGCTGCTGGTGCTGAGTTTGGCACCGTTGGTGTGGCATTAATTACTCTGTCATCGCCAGATTTATTCGGGCGACCCATTGTTCAGCATGACCACTGTCTGAGTGTGTGGAACGGTGGGTCTCCGCAACAAGTGCATATCGGATTCACGTATCTCTCGCCTCTCGCCGTTAAACTCGTGTCAAAATTTATTGCAAGCCCATAATCCAAAACAATATCTCGTCATCCCGGCTTTCGTCGGGATGACGAAATAAAGAATGAATTCGGCGCGCGATGGTTGAATCTGCAACAACAAAGATATGATAGGCAACACGTGCGGGGATGACAAATTTGGA
>CAVYAB010000018.1:0-402500 GCA_963766425.1 uncultured Alphaproteobacteria bacterium | reverse complement strand
TGCTGAGCCGATTGACGAAAGTTTCAAAATCGCCACGGGCCGCAGTCTGGTCGATGAACTTACCAACCGCGGCGTGACCAAGGAAGCAGCCCAGGCGCTTGCCGCCGCCATCGAACCGGTTTTCCCGGCCCGCATGATCGTGGCTGGCACCGAATTTGAGCTGACCCTCGACCGCCAGCAGGACTTCTACGGCCGTGACGCCACCTTCCCGGTTCAGCTCTCCTTCAAGCCGGGTCCAAATGAAAAGATCACAGTTGAAGCCGATGAAGATGGCCGCTTCATTGCCAAGGTTGACGGCAAGGAAGACGGGGCAACATCCCAATATGCCCAAATCGTTCAATTCCGCACCAAAACAAAAGTGGGCTCAAGCCTTTATGCGGCGGCAAAGGACAACAAGGTTCCAGACTATATTATTGCCGAACTGACTCGCGTGTTTTCCTATGATGTTGACTTCCAGCGCCAGGTCAAACCGACTGATACATTCGAAGTCTTCTATGGCAACCCGCTCACCGGTTCATCGACAAAGCGTAAAGTTCTGCACTACGCCCAGCTCACACTCGATGGTGTGAAAAAAACCTATTATCGCTATGTGAATGCCGATGGCCAGGTGGATTACCTGGATGAGAACGGCAAAAGCGCTTCAAAGGCCCTTCTGAAAACGCCAGTAGCCGGCTCAAAACTCACCTCCGGCTTTGGCATGCGCAAGCATCCCCTTCTCGGCTACACCAAAATGCACACCGGCGTCGATTTCGGCGTGCCCTATGGCACCCCCATCCGCTCGGCGGGTGCTGGCGTCGTTGAAATTGCCGGCCGCCATGGCGCCTATGGTGTGACCGTCGAAATCAAACATAATAACAAGTTTGAAACACTCTACGCCCACATGAGCAAATTGGCCGATGGCATACGCACCGGCAAGAAGGTCAATCAGGGTCAGATTATCGGCTATGTCGGGGCCACGGGCCGGGCAACCGGACCTCACCTGCATTATGAGGTTCGCGTCGCTGGACGCCCGATGAATCCGCTGAAGGTAAAAGCCACCGGCGGCAAGCAACTGGCCGGCAAGGACTTGCAAAAGTATAAGCTGTACAAGACCCGGGTGCTGGCCTTGATGCAGAATGCGCCATCGGCCACCCAGGTAGCGCAGGCAAGCCAATAAGTCTGCGAGGCAGGCGAGACCGATGTCAATCGCCCCATTGTTCACAGCCGACAAGTGCGCACTGGTCGTCATCGACGTTCAGGATTGCTTTCTGGAAAAACTCCCTCTCGATTGGAGAAAGCCGCTGGTTGAGCGCATAGGGTGGCTCATGCAGGTGGCCAGCATCCTTGAAATCCCGGTTATTGCCACCGCCGAAGATGTTGCCCGCGACGGCCCGCTAGTGCCAGACCTGGAAAAACAGCTGCCCGCAGGCACAAGCGTGCACGACAAGAAAGTATTCGGCCTCTGCGGCCAATCCGGTATCCTCGAAACCGTTCGCAAGACTGGACGCAGCGAATGCGTGCTGGTTGGGCTGGAAACCGATGTATGCATTTGCCATTCGGCACTGGGGCTGGTTGATCAGGGGTTCCGTGTGGCCGTAATTGAAGATGCAACGGCTTCACCTCCGCCACACCATGACGCGGGTCTTCGCCGCATGGCAGCAAGCGGCGTAATACTCACCAATACCAAGGGCATCTACTACGAATGGGTCCGCGATGTCGCGACCCATGCCCACGTAAAGTCCCGGATTAACCTTCCCATGCCGGCTGGCCTCACGTTGTAGGCCTGGTCTCAACATCGCGTTTGACATCATTTCCTTATCGTTATATCCAATAAAACATAACGATAAGCCAGAGGATCAGGGATGTTCAATATCAGCCGTTATTTTTGCATTATCGTCATCGCCTTTTTGAGTACGGCTTTCTATGCCCACGCCGAAAACGTAAATGTCTTCGCGGCAGCGAGCTTGAAAACAGCCCTTGATGATGCAGCCAAGGTCTGGAAAACCCAATCGGGGAAAGACATTGTTGCAACTTATGGCTCAACTGCCACCCTCGCCAAGCAAATCGCCGAGGCCGCCCCTGCCGATATTTTCATTTCCGCCGATCTCGCCTGGATGGATGACGTCGCCAAAAAGAATTTGATCAAACCGGAATCCCGGAAAAATCTGGTTGGCAATACGCTTGTACTTGTCGCAGCGGCAGGAACAGGCCTGAAAATTGAGCTCGAAAAGAACTCAAATCTAGCCACCTCACTCGGTGATGAAAAACTGGCTGTTGGTGACATTAAGTCCGTTCCAGCGGGAAAATACGCCAAGGCCGCGCTGGAAAGTCTGGGCCTCTGGTCCAGCGTCGAGCCAAATCTTGTCATGCAGGAAAATGTCCGCAGCGCCTTGGCCCTGGTAGCGCGTGGCGAAGCCAAGCTTGGCATTGTCTATGGCAGTGACGCGGTAGCGGAATCAAAGGTCCAGGTCGTCGCCAATTTCCCTGAAGCCAGCCACCAGCCAATTGTCTACCCTGCTGCCGTTATTGCTGCTTCAACCAACCCGGATGCGCAAGGATTTCTCGCCTTCCTGTTCTCCGAGGAAGCCCAATTGATCTTTAAGGCAAATGGCTTCACCCTGCTGGAATGAATCTTTCACCGGAAGAATGGACCACCATATTTCTCAGCCTGCGCGTTGCCCTGTTGGCAACGCTCATCTGTCTTCCCGTAGGCCTGGGTCTTGCCTGGCTGCTGGCGCGCAAGGACTTCTGGGGGAAATCCCTCCTTAACAGCCTAATCCACTTGCCACTTGTGCTGCCCCCCGTCGTGACTGGCTATTTGCTGCTGATAGCTTTTGGAAAAAAAGGCATGATTGGCGCCTTCCTTGAAAGCACATTCGGCCTCGTATTTGCCTTTCGCTGGACGGGCGCTGCCCTTGCCGCAGCCCTCATGGCCCTTCCCCTGATGGTGCGCGCCATCAGGCTTTCGATCGAGAGCATTGACCAAAGATTGGAAGGCGCTGCAGCGACCCTCGGTGCCAGCCCGCTGAGGGTCTTTGCAACGGTAACTTTGCCACTCGCGGCACCGGGCATGCTTGCGGGAATCATTCTCACCTATGTGAAGGCCCTCGGCGAATTCGGCGCAACGATTACCTTTGTTTCAAATATACCCGGCCAAACCCAAACGCTTTCACTCGCGATCTACAGCCTCCTTCAAACACCCGATGGCGATGCGTCGGCCCTGCGTTTGATACTGCTCTCCATAGCCCTCGCCCTTGCGGCCCTCCTTGTCTCTGAACTTCTGGCAAGACGCCTCACAAACCGCGTAACGGGCACGCCATGATCGAAATCTCCGTCAAACAGTCCCGTCCAAACTTCGCGCTCGATGTGAACATAAAACTTGGGCACGGGATTACTGCTCTTTTCGGCGCATCAGGGGCCGGAAAATCAAGCCTGCTGAATCTCATCGCCGGACTTGAACAACCCGACAGTGGCCGCATTCTCATTGGAAGTGAATCTCTCTTTGACAGCAAGGCAAAGCTCAATCTCGCCGTTCACAAGCGCCGCATTGGTTATGTATTCCAGGACGCGTTGCTCCTTCCGCATCTTTCGGTGCGGAGCAACCTGCGCTACGGCATCAAGCAGGGCGGCATGGATTTCTCATCAATTGTGGAATTTCTTGGTATTTCCGCCTTGCTTGACCGCCGCCCTTCAACCCTTTCAGGCGGCGAGCGCCAACGTGTTTCCATTGGCAGGGCGCTGCTTTCCTCGCCTCGTCTGGTGCTCATGGACGAACCCCTCGCCAGCCTGGATATGGACCGCAAGCGCGAGATATTCCCTTATATCGAACAATTGCAGAAGAAATTCGGCATTCCGGTTATCTTTGTCTCCCACGCCATTGAAGAGGTGGCCCGTCTGGCCCAGCACGTCATTGTCATGCGGGATGGCAAGGTCGTGGCCGAGGGCAGCGCCCAGGCCGTCATGAATCTGCCTGACAGCCACACCAGCCGGTTTGAAAAAACCTCAATCCTCACGGGCAAGCCAACGTCCTATGATTCCGCCTATGGCCTCACGACAATTTCCCATCCCGCAGGAAATATTTCCCTCACCGGCCAGCTCGCCCATGGCAAAGCACCCGTCCGCATTGTCGTGCGCGCCACCGATGTAACCCTGGCGTTGGGCAAGCCTAAGGATATTTCCGCCCGCACCATGCTGAAAGGCGTGATTTCCAAATGCGAAATCGATGGCAGCCCCATTGCCATCATTCATGTCAAACTGGAGGGCGGCGAGGAACTCTCCGCAGCGCTCACCCGCAAGGCGAGGGATCAATTGGGCCTTGATGAGGGCCAGGCCGTGTGGTGCCTGCTCAAATCCGTGTCCATTGATGAGCGCTGGATAGCGTCAACCTGAGTTCAGGCCGAGTTCCCGTTGGGTTTTCTTCGGCAGATTGAGCGATGCCAGCCTGTGGCTTTCGCGCAAATAATCTTTCAAGACTTTGTCATCCATGCTGGCCGCTGAGGTACGCTGGATCCACGACATACCGCGCGAAGCCAGATAGGGCGCCGGGCGCAAGCCTTTCTGCTCTTTCAAAAGATCAAAGCTCAGCGGCGAACATTTGAAGGTAACCGCAAGCACCTCTCCATCGTTCCAGCCCGCAATGGCAAACACCTTGCCGCCAACTTTCCACACATGGGCCCCTCCCCATTGCACCACATGGGTCGCATGGGGCAGTGAAGCGCAAAATGAATTATAGACTTCAAGTTTCACGGCGCACACGACCGCGCTGCGTGAGAAGCTTTGTCAACTTGGCCTGAATCAATTCCGTGGCCCCACTCTCAATATCGCGGAATGCCACAATCTACGGCCTCGCCAAGGGGCGTGATTTTGGCCCCGCCGCCGCCAGCACCACCAGTCGCCGTCTCAACCACCGGCTTTCCGAAAATTCCATTGACTTCATCAATCAGCAGCCAGGCCCGGCGGTAAGACATTTCCATTTGCCTTGCCGCTTCGGAAATGGAGCCGGTCTCGGCAATGAGTTCCAGCAAACGCACCTTGCCGGGGCCAAGTCGAACCTCGGTTCCAAAATCAACCTTGATTGCCGCGCGGGGAAATTTTTTCATGACGGGATGCTAGCATACTAGTGCAGCGTCACCACATTGCTGATCTTCGGCTTGTCACCCATCACCAGGCCATTGAAGGTGAACTTGCCGGCGGCAACGTCGACCTCCACGCTGTCGCCATCCTTTACCCGGCCCGCCAAGAATTTCTTCAGCCAGCGGATCCTGAATGGATTTCTGGATCACCCGCTTGAGAGGCCGTGCGCCATAGGCCGGATCATAGCCTTTTTCAGCCAGCAGCCCCCGCGCCTCTTCTGTCAGCACCACTTCAATCTTGCGGTCAGCCAGCAGCTTCTTGAGCCGCAGCAACTGAATGTCCACAATGGCGCCCATATGGGCCCGCTTCAGGCGGTGGAACAGAATGATTTCATCCAGCCGGTTGAGGAACTCCGGCCGGAAGGTGCCGCGCACCACGCCCATCACCTGCTCACGCACCTCATCCACATCCTGCGCCTCGCCCAGCGCCACAAGATATTCAGACCCGAGATTTGAGGTCATAATGATCAGCGTGTTCTTGAAGTCCACCGTGCGCCCCTGACCATCGGTCAGGCGGCCATCATCAAGCACCTGCAGCAGCACGTTGAACACATCCGGATGCGCTTTCTCAACTTCGTCGAAGAGGACAACCTGATAGGGCCTGCGCCGCACTGCCTCGGTCAAGGCGCCACCTTCATCATAGCCCACATAACCCGGAGGCGCGCCAATGAGGCGCGACACCGAATGCTTCTCCATGTATTCCGACATGTCGATGCGCACCAAAGCGTGTTCATCATCAAAAAGATAATTCGCCAGCGCCTTCGTCAGCTCGGTCTTGCCGACGCCCGTGGGGCCCAGGAACATAAATGAGCCTATTGGCCTGTTGGGGTCTTGCAAGCCTGCCCTTGCGCGGCGCACGGCCGTTGAAACGGCATCCACCGCCTCAGCCTGGCCCACAACCCGTTTTCCCAGCTCCACTTCCATCTGGAGCAGCTTTTCACGCTCGCCTTCCAGCATCCTGTCAACCGGAATGCCGGTCCAGCGCGAAACCACCTGGGCCACATGGGCCTCCGTCACCGCTTCCTCGAGCATGGAGGTTGAGCCCGCCTCTTCCGCCACCTTCAATTTCTTTTCCAATTCGGGAATGGTGGAATAGGCAAGCTCGCCAGCCTTGGCGAAATCGCCGCGCTGCTGGGCCTGCTCAAGATGCAGCCGTGCCTTCTCCAGCTCTTCCTTGAGCTTGGAAGCCGCCGCAAGCTTCTCTTTCTCCGCCTGCCAGTTGCGCGTGATGATGGCGGATTTCTCTTCCTGCTCCGCCAGTTCCTTTTCAAGCTTCTGTAAACGGTCTTTCGAAGCCGCATCGGACTCCTTCTTCAGGGCCTCGCGCTCGATCTGCAATTGCATGATGCGGCGGTCAATTTCATCAAGCTCCTCCGGCTTGGAATCAACCTGCATGCGAAGCCGCGCCCCAGCCTCATCCATCAGGTCAATGGCCTTGTCCGGCAAGAACCGGTCAGAAATATAACGGTTTGAAAGGGTGGCTGCAGCAACAATGGCCGAATCCGTGATGCGGACCCCATGGTGCAACTCATATTTTTCCTTGATGCCGCGCAGGATGGAAATTGAATCCTCAACCGACGGTTCACCAATGAAAATAGGCTGGAACCGGCGCGCCAGTGCCGCATCCTTTTCCACGTGCTTGCGATATTCATCAAGCGTCGTAGCGCCAACGCAATGAAGCTCACCACGCGCCAGTGCGGGCTTCAAAAGATTCGAAGCATCCATGGCCCCATCGGCCTTGCCAGCGCCCACAAGTGTATGCATTTCATCAATGAACAGGATGATACCGCCATCAGCCGCCGTCACTTCGGAAAGAACGGCCTTCAACCGCTCTTCAAACTCGCCACGGAATTTGGCCCCCGCAATTAACGAGCCCATATCGAGCGCCAGCAGCTTCTTGTCCTTCAGGCTCTCCGGCACATCGCCCTTGATAATGCGAAGCGCCAGGCCTTCCGCGATTGCCGTCTTGCCCACGCCCGGTTCGCCAATGAGAACCGGATTGTTCTTGGTGCGCCGCGACAGCACCTGAATGGTGCGGCGAATTTCCTCATCCCGCCCGATAACGGGATCAAGCTTACCCGCCTGGGCCGCCTCGGTGAGGTCACGGGAATATTTTTTCAAGGCATCATAGCCCTGCTCGGCTGAGGCCGTATCCGCCGTGCGCCCTTTGCGAACCGCTTCAATCGCCTGATTCAGTTTCTGCGCGGTCACGCCCGCGTTTTTAAGAATTTTGGAGGCTTCGCTGGTCTCAATCGCCAGCGCCTGCAGCAGCCGTTCGGCGCTGACAAAACTGTCGCCTGATTTGGTTGCCAGTTTCTGCGCTGCCTCAAATACGCGGGCCATTTCAGGTGCCAGATAAACCTGCCCCGCACCGGCACCCGAAACCTTTGGCATCTTGGCAAGCGCTGCTTCCGTGTCCTTTAATGCCAAACGGCTGTCACCACCCGCCGCTTTGATCAAGCCTGCGGCCAAGCCCTCGTCATCGTCGAGAAGCACTTTCAAAACATGCTCGGGGGAAAATTTCTGGTGCCCTTCACGCAGGGCCAGTGTCTGCGCCGACTGGATAAATCCACGTGAGCGCTCCGTATATTTTTCGAAATCCATGCGTCTCTCCTCCAAGCACGTTTACCAGAGGCCCAACGAAGCACCTCAAAAACGCCCTGAGGGGAAATATGGGGGCGATTATGCCTTCATCAAGTGAGGTCCGTAATTTTACTCAACTAGCGCGCATTCCACTTGGGTGGAATCACCCAAGTGAAAAGAATTCGCGCCAATTTATTAACTTGGAGCATGTTGTTGTCGGCAAAGTCAGTCAACTTTGCCGCAACATGCTCTAAGAGGCATCATCCTCAGCGCTTGCAGCGCGTGGACGCCGCGGATTGCGGGCCTTTTTTTCAGCAACGGGCTCATCATTAACCTCGTCCGCAACAACGGCTGCTGGACGGCGAAGGAATGATGGAGCCTCCCACTGGCCGGAACCCGCTTCTTCCACATTGCCACGCGCTTCAACGGCTGCCGCCTCGGCCATTTGGGGTTCAGATTCCGCCTGGCGCGGCTCACTATTACCGTCCCTTGGCTGATCTCCCCGGTTCTGCCAGCGGGGGCGAAAACGCTCCCGGTTGCCATCACGGTTGTCCCGTTGCCGGAAATTGCGCTGCTCGGAACGATCCATCTCCTGCCCGCTGGCGGAAGCCTCGCCACTAGCTTCGGATTGCTCGCTCTGCCCGCCCTCGGAAACCATCGCGGCTTGCGCTGCTTCGGTCTCGCCTTCCGCGGCCTCACCGCCTTCCTCTTCAAAATCCTCATCTTCCGGGCGGCGCAGCTGCTGCGTCGGCTGGCCCACCGGCTGGGCCGCAGCCATCACCCGGAAATAATGTTCCGAAAACTGGAAATAGCTCTCGGCCATCACATTATCGCCGGAGGATTGCGCATCGCGCCCCAGCTGCATGTATTTCTCGGCTACTGTTTGCGCGGTGCCCCGCACCTTCACGTCCGGCCCATTGCTCTCATAAACCCGGTTGGCGGAGTTGCCGCCGCCGCTAACATTGTGTCCGCCTCCACCGCCACCCGGGCGGCGGTTATTACGCCCGCGGCCGCGCTTGTTGTGTTGTCCCTGACGTGTGCGATGTCCGTTATCGAAGTTCAAATCATCACTTCGGCAAATAGATGCCGTCCCATATTGTTGAGATTTTGCATTACAGTTTCAAAAATCGGCCCATAAAGAGTCGAACTAACCTTAATTCGATGGTTGTGGTCCAAGACCTCTGCCGCAGATATTTCCCCTATCGGAAACACCATCCCCGACTGCAAAAAAGCGAGATGTATGGAACTTGTGACCTATGGTCTTTTTCCCAACATGCCGCCCAACGCCATCGCAAGGGCAGAATGAATTGCCGACTCTTACTTAGCCGATAAGCAACCAATTTCCAATGTCTTTTTTGCATTGTGTCCACAAGCCGCAGTTCTAAGGCCTCGGTTGAAGGCCAGGCAACGGACATGCCCGGCAAGGTCAAAATGGCGGCTTTCCCGGTCAAAACCCTGTTCTCTGAAGAGGTCATTAACCGCGTTCTCCTGGCCTGCCCCGATCTCCAGAATAACATGGCCCTTGGGGGCTAAATGGCCCCCAGCCCCGCTCGCAATGCGGCGATAGGCCTCCAGACCATCGGGCCCCCCATCCAGCGCCTTTGCGGGGTCAAAATCACGCACATCTAGCCGCCAGACCGGCAATGTCGCCCAAGGGTATGTAGGGCGGATTTGAGACAATGAAGTCGAACTGCCCGTCCACCCCGTCAAACCAGTTCGCCCTTGCAAAGCGCGCCCGATTCGCCACCCCAAGGGCCTCCGCATTGCCTTTCGCAACGTGAAGAGCCGCCGCCGAAAGGTCAGTGGCCACGGCCAGGGCTCCCGGCAATTCGGCCAGCAACGTCACCACAATGGCCCCGGAGCCCGTACCAAGGTCCAAAATACGCAACGGCCCCCGACCTTTTGCCAATACAAGCACAGCCCCAATAAGCGTTTCCGTGTCGGCACGAGGATCCAATACATCCGGCGTCACCCGGAAATTCCGTCCATAAAATTCGCGTGTACCCAAAATTCTTGAAACTGGCTCAAAGGTGCAGCGGCGTTCGACGAGCAACCAAAAACGCGCCGTCACATCGGCGGGCAAAACCAAATCCGGCTCAGCCACAATTTCCGCATGGGTCATGCCCGCCGCAGCTTGCAGCAGCAGACGCGCATCAAGGGCAGCAGTTTCAATACCGCGCAACGAGAGTTGCTTGGCAGCACGCCGCATGAGGCCAGCAACCGTCTCAGGCATTGTCAGTTTCTGAAGCCATGAGTTCTGCCTGATGGTCCGCCATCAAAGCCAATACCATTTCCTCAAGCGCTGGCCCTTCAATAATCTGGTCCAGCTTATATAGCGTGAGATTGATACGGTGGTCGGTAATGCGCCCCTGCGGAAAATTATAGGTGCGAATGCGCTCGGAACGGTCTCCCGAACCAACCTGGCCTTTGCGCTGGGCGGAACGCTCTGAATCAATGCGGTTGCGTTCCAGATCGTAAAGCCTCGAACGCAAGAGCTTCATGGCCGCGTTCTTGTTCTTGAGCTGCGACTTTTCCGTCTGCTGGGCCACCGCAAGTCCGGTGGGAAGATGGGTGATGCGCACCGCCGAATCCGTTGTGTTGACCGATTGGCCACCAGGACCTGACGAGCGGTAAACATCAATGCGCAAATCCTTGTCTTCAATCTTGATGTCCACTTCTTCCGCTTCCGGCAACACGGCAACTGTTGCAGCCGAGGTGTGAATGCGCCCTTGCGTTTCCGTATCCGGAACGCGCTGCACCCGGTGCACACCTGACTCAAACTTCATCCGCGCATAG
Organism: uncultured Alphaproteobacteria bacterium; assembly: GCA_963766425.1. GTDB lineage: Bacteria > Pseudomonadota > Alphaproteobacteria > Rhizobiales > Aestuariivirgaceae > Aestuariivirga. The sequence continues at coordinate 392,010 of CAVYAB010000018.1, read as the reverse complement.
GCACCCGCACCAAAGATATTGGCAATAACTTCGCGGTAACCCCCGTGTTCGCCATCGCTCGCGGAAATAACTTCAACCCGCCAGCCTTTCGAAGCCGCATAGCGCTGATACATGCGAAACAGATCACCGGCAAAAATCGCCGCCTCATCGCCGCCCGTGCCCGCTCTCACTTCCAGAATGACGTTGCGTTCATCGGCAGCATCGCGTGGAAGCAGTAAAATCCGAATAGCATGTTCGAGTTGTTCAATTTTGGCATCGAGGCTCTCACGCTCTGCTTCAGCCATGGCAGCCAGTTCACCACCGGCCTTCAGCATGTCCTCCACATCGCGGCGCTCGGTATAGGCCTGCTTCAAGTTCTGCGCCGCCTTGGCCGTAGGCTCAAGCTCCGCATATTCCTTGGATAGTTTTACGAATACATCTCCGGCAGGGCCCGAGGAAAGCTCATGCTCAACATTGGCAAACCGGTGAATAATCCGGTCAAGTTTCTCAATTTGAATAGCACTCATGCCGGGGCTTGTAGCGGAAGCTGCACCCCTTCGCCAAGTGCTAGCGCGTGATCAGAAAAGTGGACACCGGTTTTCCGTCCGATCACGCACCAGAATTTAGCTGACGATCACGTCTATCACTTTGGGATGCCTCATCCCAAAGTGATCTGATCAGCCCAGCAAAGGTTGACAGATTGAGCGAGCGGCCAACCAGAATTTCGCCGGGCGTTCCCAGAATGCCCTTTTCCTTGCCGTCGATGACATAGCTCAACAGGCCGCCATCCCTGGCAATGACCACAAGGCCTTCGCGGTCCGGCACCTGATAGGTGTCGCCCTTCATCAGCATCTGGGTCATCACCACATTGCCTTGCGCATCTTCAACCCGCACCCAGACCGGCGCCTTGGCCTTGAGAACAAGACGGGCCACTTCGTTCTTGGTGCCGAATACACGGCCTTCGGCGGTCTGCGTGACTTCATCCACTACAGCCACATCCTGCGCGACTTTCTCTGCCGTCATTGCAGGTGCTTGTTCATCAGGCACCTGCTCAGCAATGAAAGCGCCAAGCCCATCAAGGTCCCCACCAAATTGTGCAGGGCCCGGTTCCATGACGCTGCTATCAGCCGATGCCGAACGATCATCAGGCATGGCTTCTTCGGTAATCTTGATGTCTGCTACCTCGGGGCCGGTCGATGCCGTCGGCATCGGATCAGCAGCCATCGCCACCTGCTCCTCCGGCGGCGCAACCTCGGTAGAAGGAATCATCATCCAGCTGGCGCCCGCAAACAGGAAAATTGCCCCTGCGAGAGAAGCAACAAGTCCACCGGCACCACCCGGCATGTTAGACAGTTTGAAATTCAGCGGCATGAGCTTTGGCATCTTCCCAAAGGTCAGGATTTTAGCACTCGACAGCGGTGCGGGATTTGCCGGATGGCTGGCGCGCGGCGCCATGGCCGGCCGCGGCAGGAATTCAATGTAGTGATTGACCAGGGGCTCGGGATCAAAGCCGAGATACTGCGCGTAAGCCGAAATCATTTCCAGCGCTTCCATGCGTGTTGGCATGCGCGTCATGTCGCCAAATTCAATGGCCTCAACGTGATAGGGGTGGATGCCCGTGGCCTCGCCAGCGTACTCAAGAGTCTCTCCACGCTTTTCGCGCTCGCGCTGCAAGAACCAGCCTGCTTCTCCGGCAGGATCAACGGCGCCATCGGGCTTCTCGCGAAACCCGGTTTCTTCCGCCTCATAATCCGTTTCGTCCCCACCAAAATCAAGCTGCGGATCGTCCATGGCCTTACTCTCTCGTGCACCAAGCATTAACTATTTGCTAACGCTTCAATCCGAGAGAATGCCGCAGAATGGTTATCAGCAAGCTAACATCGTACAAAAAATTATACGGGAACCCCGTTACGCTGGGCGAATTCCAGAAGATCGCCCCTGATCGAATGGGCTGGGCTCTTTAACAGCGGCGCCATGAAGGTCCAGAGCTTGGCCTGGTCAAGCTCAAGCAGCATGGCCTTCACCGGACCGATGCCGGAGGGCACCATGGAAACGGACGTAAGCCCAATGCCAAGCAGGCCCATGGCTTCCAGGGGTCGGCCGCCGAGTTCGCCGCATAACGTCACCGGCTTCTTGTGGGCATTTGCCTTTTCAACAATCAGCCGCATGGCGCCGAGTGCCGCCGGGCTCAAGGGATCATAGCGCCCCGCTAGCTTGGGATTGCCGCGATCCGAGGCAAACAGGAACTGCACCAGGTCATTGGACCCGACCGAGGCAAAATCAATAAGTGGAAAGAGCTGGTCAAGCTGCCAGATCAATGCCGGAATTTCGATCATCACCCCGAGCTGCACTGATTTCGGCAGCGTATGTCCGCGCGCCACGAGATAGGTCTTTTCCAATTCGACAATTTCCCGGGCCCGCAGATATTCATCGACGTCGGCAATCATCGGAAACATGATTTTGAGATCGCGGCCCTTGCCCGCAATCAAAAGCGCCCGCACCTGCAGGCGCAGCAGCGCCGGCCGGTCCAACGCCATGCGTATGGAACGCCAGCCCAGCGCCGGATTGTCTTCCCGGGGCTGCCGCAGATAGGGCAATGTCTTATCCGCGCCAATATCCAGCGTGCGGAAAACCACGGGCTTGCCATTGGCCTGCTCAAGTATGGCCTCGTAATGGCGAACCTGCGAGGCCAGGCGCGGAAACCGGTTGGCCATCATGAAATGCAGTTCCGTGCGGTAAAGGCCAACGCCATCTGCACCTGAATCATGGAGATGGGGCAAATCGACAATCAGGCCCGCATTGATGTTGAGGTTGATGCGCACGCCGTCCTTCGTCACCGCTGGCACATCGCGCAGCACCGCATACTGCGCCTGCTTGCGCGCATAGAAGCGCACTTTCTCGGCATAGGATTTTTGCAAATCATGGGACGGCCGGACAAACACTTCGCCCGTATTGCCGTCAATGACGATGGAACTTCCCGTATCCACGAGATCAATAAGGCCCGCCGCCTGCCCCACCGCCGGAATGCCAAGGGCCCGTGCAACAATCGCCACATGGCTGTTCTTCCCGCCTTCCTCCAGGATAACGCCGCGAATTTTGCTGCGGTCATAATCCAGAAGTTCGGCGGGCCCCATATTGCGCGAAACGATGATGGCATTGGCCGGCAGATCGCCGCGTGAAGCGGTGGCAACCGCTCCTGTCAATATGCGCATCAGGCGATTTGAAAGATCGTCGAGATCATGCATGCGCTCACGCAAATAGGCGTCCGGCGTGCGCATCATGCGGGCCCGGTTGTCGTTCTGCACGCGCTCAACCGCTGCCTCCGCCGTCAGGCCCGTTTCAACCGCTTCGCCCAGGCGGTTAACCCAGCCCTTGTCATGGGCAAACATGCGGATCGTCTCAAGCACATCGGAATAATCCGAGCTCCGCAGGGACTCCGTGCCATCAAGCAGCTCATCAACCTGCAAATGCAGTTGTTCAACCGCCTCACCAAGCCGCTTTTTTTCCAGAGGAATGCTTTCGGCAATAAGATTATGAACCGCAACCCTCGGCTCATGCAGAACCGCATGGCCGAGAGCTATGCCCTCGGCCAGCGATTCACCGCGCAAATGATGGCTGCGCATGTGGGCAACGTCAGTTGCCACTTCCCGCGCCACTTCACTGAGTTCGCCTGAGGCGATAACCTCGGCCAAAACCATGGCCGTGGTCTGCAGCGCTTCTTCCTCCTCTTCGGAATAGTGCCGCAGCGTGCGGTTTTGCACCACCAGAACGCCGATGACCGTGCCGCTCCGCATGATGGGCGAGCCCAGAAAGGAATGGTAAATTTCTTCGCCGGTTTCAGGCAGGTATTTGAACGACGGATGGTTTTGCGCATCGGCCAGATTGAGGCCAATCGCCTGATCGGCAATGAGGCCCACAAGGCCTTCGCCCACTTTCAATTTGGATTTGTGAACCGCCGCGCGCTTCAAGCCTTCAGTAGCGTAGAGTTCAAGAATCTGCCCAGGCCGCATCACATAGATGGAGCACACCTCGGCCACCATATTGGCCGCAATGAGAGTTGCGATTTTATCGAGCCGCTTTTGTGCAGTCTCAGGCTCCGCCATGACCTCGCGGAGCCGCCGGAGCAGGACACGCGGGCCTAGGGCGGAATGAGCCATCAGCAGGTGTCCTCGCGCTGGCGTTGTTTCCAGCGGCAGCGGGTCATGAAATTATGACGGGCACTCCGTTGCATGTCTCTCAAGCCTCAAGTCCGTAAGCCTGATGCAAGGCCCTGACTGCCAACTCCGTATAGGCTTCATCAATCAGTACACTGACTTTAATTTCGGATGTCGTTATCGCCTGGATATTGATGCCCTTGTCGGCAAGTGCCCGGAACATCTTCGCGGCCACGCCCGCGTGGCTCCGCATGCCAATGCCCACAACTGAAACCTTGGCCACATCGGCGGAATGCGTGAGCTCAAGAAAACCAATCTTGTCCTTGACGCCGCTCAGCACTTCGATGGCCTTGCGCAAGTCCTTGCGCGCCACGGTGAAGGTGATGTTGGCGGTTGAGCCGTCGGTTGAAACATTCTGCACGATCATGTCAACGCTGATGTCGGCTTCGGCCAGGGGGCCAAACACCGACGCTGAAACGCCTGGCTGGTCCTTGACCTTGCGGATGGAAACCTTCGCCTCATCCCGTGAATAGGCAATTCCGCTCACCACATGCTGTTCCAAGATCTTGTCCTCTTCGCAAACGATTGTTCCGGGCCCGCTGCCATCGGGTTTGTTCTGGTTAGGCGAGTCCGGCGCTTCAAAACTCGATCTTACCTGTAGGGGCACCTTGTACACCATGGCAAGTTCAACCGAGCGGGGTTGCAAAACTTTGGCACCAAGCGAGGCCTGCTCCAGCATTTCCTCATAGGAAATCCGGTCCAGCTTGCGCGCTGCCGTCACGATCCGCGGATCCGCCGTGTAAACCCCGTCCACATCCGTATAGATATCGCACGCCGCATCAATCGCTGCTGCCATTGCAACCGCCGACGTATCCGAGCCGCCCCGGCCCAGAGTCGTAATGCGCTTGTCGGGGCCAAGGCCCTGGAATCCCGCAATGACCGCAACCTGGCCCTGCTCCATGCGCTTTCTGATCTCGGCAGCATCAATTTCGGCAATCCTGGCTGAGGCATGAACGCCATCGGTTTTCAAAGGAATTTGCCAGCCGTGCCAGGAACGCGCTGGAACTCCCATATCCTGCAAAACAATGGCCAGAAGCCCTGCCGTCACCTGTTCGCCCGAGGCCACAATGGCATCATACTCGCGGGCGTCATGCACGGGTGCCGCCTCCTTGCACCAGCCCACCAGTTGGTCCGTGGTGCCGGCCATGGCCGAGACAACCACCGCCACATGGTGGCCGGCCTTCACTTCGCGCATGACATGGCGCGCCACATTGCGGATGCGGTTAATATCCGCAACCGAAGTGCCCCCAAACTTCATAACCAAACGGCCCATCGGCCAAAACCTTTCGAAAAGCCCAAAACACCCCTCGGGGTGCGACGCGGCGTACTCATAGATGAGGGCTTTCGCTTATGCAATAATGGCCGCGACAAAAATGGATAACTGAAATGATAGCCGTGGCACAGACGACTCTCGACCCCGCCGAAGTCGAAAAATTCTCGAAATTGGCCGCCGAATGGTGGAATCCCAAAGGCAAATTTGGCGTGTTGCACGTCTTTAATCCGGTGCGGCTTACCTATATCAAGGAACAGGTCTGCGCCCGCTTTGCGAGAGACCCCTTTGATCCCAAACCCTTCAGGGGCCTGCGCTTCCTCGACATCGGTTGCGGCGGCGGCCTCTTGACCGAACCTATGGCACGGTTAGGCGCCGATATTGTCGGCGTTGATCCTTCTGAAAAAAACATCAAAACTGCAAAGGTCCACGCTGAAGAACAGGAACTCACCATCGATTATCGCTGTGCCATCGCGGAGGACTTGGCCGCCGCCGGCGAACGCTTCGACGTCATCCTCAACATGGAAGTGATTGAGCATGTGGCGAATCCACAAACCTTCACCCAGATCTGCGTTGATATGCTGAAACCCGAAGGCCTCGTGTTTGTAGCCACTATCAGCCGCACCCTGAAATCTTTCGGCATGGCCATCATCGGCGCTGAATACGTGTTGGGCTGGCTGCCCAAGGGCACCCACCAGTGGGAAAAATTCATCACACCCGCTGAGCTAAAAACTTGGCTTGCTGATAACCAAATCGCCATCAAAGGTGAAACCGGTGTCACCTATCACCCACTCGCCAATGAATGGCGAAGGTCACGGGACATGGATGTGAACTACATGCTGGTGGGGCAGAAGAGTTAGCGGAGGCCCTTCGAGGCTCACGGGCATTGCCCGTGAGCCTCGAAGCACCTAACTAGTTCGAATCCTCCGGCAATCTTGGCAGCGGGTGAACTTCGATGCCTTCTTCAATCAGTGCCTTGGCGTCTTCTGGTTTTGCCTCGCCATAGATGCCGCGCTTTTCGCTTTCTGAATAATGAATCTTGCGCGCCTCGTCGGCAAACTTGTCGCCAACATATTCGGCGTTCTCTTCAACATTTTTCCGCACTTCGCGCATCATCTGCAGCATTTTCTGCGTGCGTGGGTCAAGACCGCCTGCCACCATCTTCTGGGGAGTGCTGTCCTTGCGATTGGACTTCGTCGGAATGCCAGGCGCCATGAGCTGCTTTGCGACATCTTCCGAACCGCAGAGGGTGCAAGCCACGAGATGCCGCTTGATCTGTTTTTCAAACGCAGCAATGTCCCTGAACCAGCCATCGAACTCATGGCCCTTGTCACAGATGAGATCGTACCTAATCATAACCTTTAGATAACCATTCCACCCGTTAGCTTCAAGTTAAAGGCGCGGGCATTCTTAAGGGCAGGTATCCGGCCCCGGTCTCGTTTTACCAATTCCGCATCCACATCAAAAACCAGAATGCCGGGTTCCGCTATCCAGCTCAGCAACTATCTCTCCCCAAGGCGTTACGGCAAGACTGTGGCCGAAAGTATGCCGGCCGCATTCATGGGCTCCGCCTTGCGCCGCTGCAAAGACAAAACTCCCGGTTTCAATGGCGCGTGAACGAAGCAGCACATGCCAGTGGGCCCGCCCCGTCGGCACCGTAAAGGCCGCTGGCACGGCCATAAACATCGCCCCCGCATTGGCCAAAACATTGTAAAGATTGGGAAAACGCATGTCATAGCAAATGCTAAGCCCCAATGGCCCCCAAGGAAGCTTGGTCACAACGGCTTCGCCTCCCGGCGCAAAAGTATCGGATTCCCGAATGCGCTCACCACTTGGCAAATCCACATCAAAGAGATGTATTTTGTCGTACCGCGCAACCAGCTCTCCATCAGGCGCAAACAGCAGCGAGCGATTAACCAGCCTGTCCTCCGATACCCGCAACGCCAGCGAACCCACATGGAGCCAGATTCCAAGCTCCTGCGCCAGTCGCCAGAAGACCTTAACCGAAGCATCTTCCTCTTCCAAACGTACAAGCGATTTCAGCCGCTCGCGATCCGCTTCAAAAATATTGGTCATCTCCGGCGTGAGCACATACTGCGCGCCTTGCGCCGCAGCCTCGCGAATCATGGCACTGGCATCAGAGATGTTCCGCGCCATATCAACGCCGGAACGCATTTGAATGAGGGCCGCCTTGAAACTCACGATGTTATCAAAAGCGGTTCAAGCCCGCCGCGGCGTTCAAGATCGAACAATTCCCTGCTGCCGCCCACATGAGTCTCGCCAATGAATATTTGCGGAACGCTGTGCCGCCCGTTCGCGCGGGCCATCATGCGTTGCCGCTCTGCAGGATCACCGCTCACATCAATCTCGTCAAAACTCAAACCCTTCTTCGCCAGAAGGGACTTTGCCATATAGCAGTAGGAGCAGGTTCGCGTCGTATAAATCGTAATATTGGCCATGGTCTTTTCCGTCACTCAATATGAGGCCGCCTGGGTTCAAGGACAAGGGCGAAGGTGAGAACGTCAACCTGGGCTGCACCTGCCTTCTTCAAGACGGCAGCACAGCTTCCAGCCGTTGCTCCCGTGGTTAACACATCGTCAACAAGCAGGATCCGGCGACCCGCGATTTGGCCAATCCCTTCGGGCGTTACATGAAAGACCTTCGCGACATTTTTCCGCCGTTCATCAAAGCTGAGCCCCACCTGTGAGCGTGAAGCTTTGCTGCGTACAAGCACATCGGTCCGGAAGGGTTTGGAAAACGCCCGCGAAAGCTGTTGCGATAAAAAAGCCGCCTGATTAAAGCGCCTGCCCCACAGACGGAAACGGTGCAACGGCACCGGAATGATGACATCGGCCTCTTGCACGGTCTGCCGTCCGGCCCGCACCATCAACCTCGCCATGAGCAACCCCGCCTCCATGGTGTCACGGTATTTCAGCGCGTGGACAATAGCGCGCGAGGCCTCGTCATAGGCCACTGCCGCCCGCGCCCGATCCCAATTCGGAGGCTCTGCCAGCGCCGCCGGGCTGACAGCGCCTTCGCCCTGGTCATAGGCAAAAGGTGTTCCCAGCACATTGCAGCAGGGCGCATCAATGTGTTTGAGATTTGCCCAGCACGTCAAGCACAGGCTTGCAGGTTCAAGCACCCCGTCACGGCAAACCAGACATTTCGGCGGAGCTACAAAATCGATCAAACCCCGCCAGAAGCGCCTGCCCCGCGCCCTGAAATGGAACCTCGATTGCGCGGATACTTCGTCCATGGCTTTTTGGGAACGCCTCATCTAAATCAGGCCAATAAGGAGACTACAAGCGCATGCCCTTCGCAAGAAAAGATTTGGAACGCCTGGCCGACATTGTGACAATTGCCGCCGATCAGGAAATCATGCCGCGCTTTCGCAGCCTGGGCGTTGGGGGGATCCGCGAAAAAACCTCGGCCCTTGATCTGGTCACCGACGCCGATGAAGCAGCCGAAGCCGCTATCAAGGCAGCCGTCGCCAAAGCATTCCCGAAGGCCCTTTTTGTTGGCGAAGAATCCGTTGAAAAAGATCGCAGCCTCCTGAACAAAATTGCCGACGCTGAAATGGCCATCATCATCGATCCCGTCGATGGCACCAGCAACTTCGCCTGGGGCCTGCCGCTTTTTGGTGTCCTTGCCGCAGTCGTCAGGCGCGGTGTGACCATAGGTGGAATCATTTATGATCCCGTTGGTCGCGATTGCACCTTCGCCATTAAAGGCCATGGCGCCTGGGCCAAAACGGAAAGCGGCGCTACCCGCGATATCCGCGTGGCAAAGCCAACATCACTTGCGAACATGACCGGCACGACATCCTGGTATCTCATGCCAGAACCGATGCGTTCGCGTGTTGCCGCCAATCTTGCCAAGGTCAAAGCCAGCTTCGCCTATCGCTGCGCCGCATACGAATATCGCATCGTGGCCGAAGGCCTGGTTGACTTCTCGCTGCACTACAAACTTATGCCGTGGGACCATGCGGCCGGCGTCTTGATTCACGCGGAAGCCGGCGGCTATTCCGCGCTTTTGGATGGAAGTCCCTATCTTCCAACAATATTTCAAGGCGGAATCATCTCGGCCCCAAATCGTGAAAGCTGGCAGATGGTTCATGATGCCCTGCTCGGCTAATTGATATGGAAACGAATTCAGGAAACATTTTCGATCGCGAACTTTATCTCGCACGGCTGGATCGTACCAAATCCATAAGGCCGGATATTCTGAGCCAGTCCATTGCCACCGAACTGGCCGAACGGTTGGAACCCATAACGCGTGAGTTCAATCACGCCTGTCTTATCGCGGTTGACCCTGAACCAATTGCCACTGCCATTCGCGCCTCTGGTAAAGTTAAAAATCTGGAAGTAAATGAACCCGTTGTCTCCGAGGTCTTAACCCTCAAGCCCGCAAGCTTTGACGCAGTGTTCAGTATTCTCGACCTGCATCTCGTGAATGATGTGCCGGGAGCACTCATTCAAATGCGCCACGCCCTTGTTCCCGATGGATTGTTCATGGCCTGTCTGTTTGCGGGCCAAACTCTGAATGAACTGCGCCAGTCCTGGCTTGAAGCCGAAGACCTTGTAACCGGCGGCGTATCACCGCGCGTGGCTCCGATGATTGATGTCCGCGAAATGGGTGGCCTCCTGCAGCGCGCCGACCTCGCCCTGCCCGTCGTGGACCTCGACCGCACCATCGTGCGTTACCCCGATGCCATAGCCCTCATTCATGAAATCAGGTCCTTGGGGCTTTCAAACTCCATGACGGGCCGTTCGCGCAAACCCGTGACCCGCAATCTCTTGGGCGAAGCCATTTCAATCTATCAGCAGAAATTTTCCGATGAGGATGGCCGCATCCGCGCCACCATCGAAGTGGCCTGGGCAACAGCATGGGCACCCCACGAAAGCCAGCAGAAACCCCTGAAGCCCGGCTCAGCAAAATTCCGCCTGGCCGATGCCCTGAAGGTTCCTGAGACGAAACTGAATTAATCACAGCGAGAGACCACGCTCTCTCTTCTCATCATGGCCGTGCTTGACACGGCCATCTTCTTTCAGCCGAGAAGATGCCCGCATCAAGTGCGGGCATGATGAGAAAGGGCAAGGCTAGCGCTGCTACAACAAGTCTATGAGATGCGCGATAAGCGGCTTGTCCGCTGGCGGCATGGGATAGTCGCGGAGCTTCAACGGTTTCACCCATTGCAATTCCTGCCCCTCCAGCGAAGTCACCGCGCCGTTCCAACGCCGGCACACATAAAGCGGCATGAGCAAATGAAAATCCTCATAAGCATGGCTGGCAAATGTGAGAGGTGCCAGACAGGACTCCGTCACATCAATGGCCAGCTCTTCCTTCAACTCGCGGATCAAGGCAGCTTCCGGCCGCTCATGGGGCTCAACCTTGCCGCCCGGAAACTCCCACAGGCCTGCCAGCATTTTCCCTTCCGGCCGCTTGGCAATCAGCACGCGGCCATCGGGATCAACCAGGGCAACCGCTGCAACAAGAAGAATGCGCATCAGCTGCGATAGGAGCCGTTGATATCGATATAGCGATGGGTGAGATCACAAGTCCAAACCTTGGCCTTGCCTTTCCCGACACCCACATCAGCTTCAATCACAATCTCCCGCCCCTTCATGTGCGGCATGATCTCAGCTTCTTTGTAGTGAGGATCGCGCATTCCATTTTTTGCAACCTGGATGCCGCCAATACGAATACGCAGCTTGTCACGAATGGCTTTTTCCCCGGCCTTGCCAATGGCCATGACAATGCGGCCCCAATTGGCGTCTTCACCCGCAATGGCCGTCTTTACCAAAGGTGAATTGGCAATCGACATCGCAATCCGGTGGGCAGCCTTGTCAGACTGCGCACCTGTGATGGCAATTTCAATGAGCTTCTCTGCGCCTTCACCATCGCGCGCAACCTGCTGCGCCAGATCAAGGCAAAGGCCAGACAAGGCTTTCGCAAAACCTTTAGGCGCAGCACCCGCCTTACCCGTGGCAAACAATAGAACCGTATCAGACGTCGAAGTATCGCCATCAACCGTGATGCAGTTGAAGCTCTCGGCAACACTTTTCGAAAGCATCTTTTGCAAGTCACGCGACGGGATCGCCGCGTCCGTAAAGATGAAAACCAGCATGGTGGCCATGTCTGGCGCGATCATGCCGGAGCCTTTGGCAATGCCGTTGATGGTGACAGTCTTGCCCGCATAGTTCACCGCCGCCGTTGCCACCTTGGCAAAAGTATCCGTGGTCATGATGGCGCGCGCCGCATCATCCCAGCAGTCTCCACGCGCCGCGGCGATAAGCCCCGGCAATGCATTCACAATGGGAGCGGGATCAAGCGGCTCGCCAATGACACCGGTTGAAGCCTGAAATATTTCCACTGGTTTGCATTTCAATTTTTGCGCCGCTGCCTTGGCAACAGCTGTAACCGTCGCAACACCCGCCTTGCCCGTAAAAGCGTTGGCATTGCCCGCGTTGATAACCACGGCCCGCGCCTTGCCGGCCTTCAGGCTTTGCGCGCACCAGTCGACAGGCGCCGAGCGGGATTTTGAGAGGGTGAGACACCCCGCAACATTTGTGCCCGGAGCGAGCGTCGCCAGCAGCACATCAGGACGGTTCTTGTAACGAATGCCGGTTTCGGCAATCGCCAGCTCCACGCCATCAATGGCGGGAAGATGCGGAACCGCAAGTGGTGCGAGCGGTGAAACAGGATGCGCCATTGCCCGCCCCTAACGGATGTTATTGTTCCGGGACCTGAAGATCGCCCTTGCCGCCCGTATCGGCATCACCCTCGGCTGGCGGCTGCGCCACGCCACCGCCTTGCTTTTCCAGTATGGCTTTGCGCTTTTTCATGACGTCTTCGGCATATTTCTGGAGATCCTTATCAAGAATCTCGACCTTTGCAGTCTTGCGAAGCTCGTCCATTTTCTCCTGCACTTTCTTGCGCAAGAGTACATTGCGGATCGCCGATTTCACCTGATCAAAGGGCTGGGCCGCACCCAGTTTCCGGTCTTCAATCCTGATGACATGCCAGCCAAAATCGGTCTTCACCGGCTGGGAAATCTCGCCGACCTTCAGGGCAAAGGCCGCCTTCGAAAACTCGGCGACCATTTCAGGCGCGGTAAAATAGCCGAGATCACCGCCATAATCCTTTGACCCATCGAGGCTGTATTTCTTTGCAAGCTCTTCAAATTTCTCTCCGGCTTTGAGGCGCTCAAGAATGCCGGCTGCTTCCTTCTCGGATCCCAAAAGAATATGCCGCGCTCGCACCCGCTCCGTTTGCGCTACTTTTGCCGATTCCGAGTCATAGGCGGCTTTGATCTCTTCGTCTGTTACCTGGGGACGAATCTTTTGAAAAAAGTAAGCATCGCGGAGGGCTTTGGCCTGATAGAGGGCCAGACGACGCTTATATTCGTCCGTATCCGAAATGCCTTCCTTCACCGCAAGTTGAGCCAGCAAATGACGCTCGACCAGAAACTCCACAACGAAGGGATAGCGCAGTTTCGGCGGCAAATCGGGCAGCTGGCCAATAATGTCATCGGTAGCCATCTGCACTTCTGATATCTTGATCTCATAGCCATTGACGATGGCCACAACCGTATCTACTTTCGCGTCCTGCGCCGTGGCAACCGGCGCAATGGCGGCGCCCAGAAAACCAGTCAGCAGTGCAATCTTCACATAATCTTGAATGCGTGGCATGAGACCCATCGTCCAAATTCTATCTACCGGACGGGACCAAGCCCCGCCGCAACGCTCAATGGCCACCAAAAGAGGCAAGAATAAGCCGATTTTTCTTGTCTCTTGAGGCGACTCCAAAGCCAAATCGCCGCGCACATTGGTCTTGTTGAACCGCCCGCGCAAGAGGGCAGGCCCGCAGATTAAGCACCTGTTGCTGCCCTGCAACACATTGAAATATCAGGAATCCGCCCCCAATTATGGCCGGAGTTCGAATTGCCATGGGTTGCAACCCTGCAACTGGGTCTAGACCTTTGGGAACCGAAGCCTTATCAGGCTGCAATTCTCGACACCAATCTTCACGGGGTCCTCCCGAAACAAGGAACGAATCACATGCTCGGACTGCGGTCAATCGCGGCAAAAATCTTCGGCACAACCAACGATCGCAAGGTCGTAAAATATCGTGGCCCCGTCGAAGAAATGAACCAGCTGGAAATCGAATTTGAAGGCCTTTCGGATGCTGAGTTAAAGGCCAAAACCGCAAGCTTCAAGGCTGATTTGGCCAGCGGCAAGACCCTTGAGGATCTCCTGGTTCCGGCTTTTGCCGTCGTCCGTGAAGCTTCCAAGCGCGCCCTTGGCATGCGCCATTTCGACGTGCAAATGATTGGCGGCATGGTCCTGAACGACGGCGCCATTTCAGAAATGAAAACTGGCGAAGGCAAAACCCTGGTCGCGACCCTTGCCGTTTATCTCAATGCCCTCGAAGGCAAAGGCGTTCATGTCGTCACCGTCAACGACTACCTGGCCAAGCGCGACGCCGCCTGGATGGGAAAGATCTATGATTTCCTGGGTCTCACCACCGGCGTTATAATCCATGACCTGTCAGACACCGAACGCCGCCAGATGTATGCCTGTGATGTAACCTACGCCACCAACAACGAGTTGGGCTTTGATTACCTCCGCGATAACATGAAGTATCACCTGAACGAGATGGTCCAGCGCGGCCACAACTACGCCATCGTGGACGAAGTGGATTCAATCCTTGTTGACGAAGCCAGAACACCCCTGATTATTTCCGGCCCCCTTGATGACAAGTCTGATCTCTATAATACCCTGGATAAGTATATTCCGGAGTTGACGCCGGATGATTACGAACTCGATGAAAAACAGCGTTCCTGCACCTTGACTGAGAAGGGCAACGAACATCTCGAGCAGGTTCTGGGTGCTGCGGGCCTGCTCAAGGGCGACAATCTTTACGATGCCGAGAACGTCACCATCGTCCATCACGTGCAACAGGCGCTGCGCGCCCACAAGCTGTTCCAGCGCGACAAGGACTATATCGTCAAGGATAATCAGGTGATCATCATTGATGAATTCACCGGTCGCATGATGCCGGGACGGCGCTATTCCGAAGGCCTGCACCAGGCCCTCGAAGCTAAGGAACACACCGCCATCCAGCCTGAAAACGTGACGCTCGCCTCAATCACGTTCCAGAATTATTTCAGGCTTTACAAGAAACTGGCGGGCATGACCGGTACCGCTTCAACCGAAGCCGACGAATTCATGGATATCTATAAACTTGAGGTCATCGAGGTCCCGACCAACATGCCCGTGGACCGCAAAGACGAGGATGATGAAGTCTATCGCACAGCCCGTGAGAAATATGCCTCCATCATCGAAACCATCAAGGATGCCCGGGAGCGCGGCCAACCGGTTCTGGTGGGCACAACCTCAATCGAGAAATCCGAAACCCTTGCCGCCATGCTCAAGTCAATGGGCGTGCCGCACAATGTCTTGAATGCGCGCTACCATGAACAGGAAGCGGCGATCATTGCGCAGGCTGGCATCGCCGGTGGCGTTACGATCGCCACCAACATGGCTGGCCGCGGCACTGACATTAAGCTCGGTGGCAATCTGGACATGCGCATTGCAACGGAATTGACCGATGTTCCGGAAGGGGCGGAGCGCAACAAGCGCATTGCCGCCATCGCAGCCGAAATCGAGGCCAACAAGCAGAAGGTCATCTCCGCCGGTGGCCTCTTCGTCATCGGCACCGAACGCCATGAAAGCCGCCGCATTGACAATCAGCTCCGCGGCCGTTCCGGCCGCCAAGGCGATCCCGGACGCTCCAGGTTCTATCTCTCCCTTGAAGACGACCTGATGCGAATCTTCGGTTCCGAGCGCATGGATTCCATGCTGCAGAAGCTTGGTCTCAAGGAAGGCGAAGCCATTGTCCATTCCTGGATCAACAAGGCACTTGAAAAGGCCCAGCAGAAAGTTGAAGCGAGAAACTTCGACATCCGCAAAAACCTCCTGAAATTCGACAACGTGATGAACGACCAGCGCAAGGTGATCTTCGAACAGCGCATCGGCATCATGAAGGGCGAGGACGTCTCCGAAACCGTGGACGACATGCGCCACCAGGTGATCGACGATCTCATTTCAAAGCACATGCCCGACAATTCCTATGCCGAGCAATGGGAAACCTCCGAACTTCGCCAGCGCTTGCGTGAAGCCGTGGCAATCGATTTTCCCATCGAGGACTGGGCCAAGGAAGAAGGCATTGCCGACGAGGAAATCCGCGAGCGCGTGAAGAAGGCGGCCGATGATCTCTATTTCGCCAAGCGGGAAAAATTCACCCCCGCCATCATGCAGCAGGTTGAAAAAGCCGTTGTTCTGCAAACCCTCGATCAACTCTGGCGTGATCACATCGTAACGGTCGAACAGTTGCGGCAGGTCATTCATTTGCGCGGCTACGGCCAGCGCGACCCGCTCAATGAATACAAGACCGAAGGCTTCAATCTATTTGAGGCGATGATTTCCAAGTTGCGCGAAACCTCGACAGCCCAGGTCATGCGCGTTGAAATTCAGTCGCAGGCGCCAGATAACATGTTGCCCGAAGAGGAAGACCTTCCCTTCATGCAAGCCCATCACCTCGATGCCACCTCGGGCGAAGACGATGTGGGCGAAGGCTTCCCGGTTTTTGGCCAGGAATCCGCCACAACGGCAGTGGCACTTGATCCAAAAAGGCCCGAAACCTGGGGCAAAGTTGCGCGCAATGAACCCTGTCCCTGCGGCTCGGGAAAGAAATACAAACATTGCCACGGTACTTTTGCGTAATCTTACTATGCCGCGTTGGAATACCTTATTGCCCCCATCATGCCCGCGTTCATGTGGTAAAGATGGTGGCAGTGAAAGGCCCAGTTTCCGGGATGGTCAGCGGCAAACCTGATGGTGACGGACGTTGAAGGCGGAACCAGCACGGTGTCGCGCAAAGCCCCTTCGATAGCCACGTTGTTGATTGCCGCCACTTTGAAATAATGTCCATGCAGATGCATGGGGTGCGCCATGCCGGTTTGGTTTCGCATGACAACTTCAATGCGCTCGCCTTCGCGCACGGTAAAAATTGTATCATGCATGGAAGACTTGCCATTGAGGCCCCAGAGGTAATCCGACCCCCCGCCGGTCAGGTCAAGAATTTCAGTCCGCGTAACCGGTTCGGGCGGAAGCACCGCAACGGATCGGAGCCTCATCTCCTGCGCCACGTTCAGTTCCGGCGTCACGTCTCCCTCGCCGGAAAGTTTTGCAATCCCGGCACCTTGCGTTGCGAGATAAATGCCAGTGCGCGCCGCGAGGCCTTCAGCCCTGAATAGAATGGGCCACGCGCCACCGCCTTCAGAAATCCGCAGGCGGATATCAGCCCTTTGCGCGATGGCCAGGGGAAACTGGGAACCCTTTATGGGATAAATCGCATTGCCATCAACCGCGATCAATTCACCAGCAAGCGCTCCTAAATCAACCCACATGTTGGTGGCCGCCGACCCATTGATGATCCGTATACGGATCTGTGTGCCCTTCTCAACCCGCACCACCTCCGGATCGGCAAGCATCCGGTCATTGGCCAGATAGGCGTCGAACGTGATGTCATTGAGCATGCCGGGCATGTTATGGGACCCATGCCCTCCGCCACCTTTCAACTCCGCCATGATTTCCCGCGGATCGCTGAAACTGAAATCATGGAGCAACACCACGTGCTCCTGTTCATCAAACAGGGGTTCTGCCGTTTCGCGTACAATCAATGGTGCAGCCAAAAGCCGCTGCTCCTGCAATCCCATATGGGAATGCATCCAATGGGTGCCCGAGCGCGTATTCTTAAAATCATAGTCGAAGAACCCGCCCGGCTTTATTGGTGCCTGCGACAGCATGGGAACCCCGTCCTGGGCGGAGGGTGGGTTCAACCCATGCCAATGCAGCAAGGTTTCCTCGGCTAGATCATTCCGGACCCGTGCCTGAAACCGCTCCCCCAGCATGAGGGAAAAACCATTTCCACCCCGGCTGTTTGCAATGCCAAAAACTTTCGCGGCACGGCCGTTAACCTCAATAATTCGTGAATAAATTTTGAGCTCGGCAGGCGAATTGGCCCTGGCAATACCTGTTGCCAGCGGCACTGCACAAATGCCCTTCAGCAGGGCCCGTCTCGATAAGTTAGTTATCATCTCACCACACAAAAAAAGCCTCAAAATGGACAGATCGATACAAAGGGAGGCAAAGGATTAACACTCTTAAAACAAGTCTGGAATATGTTGATCTCATCTGATGCTGTGAACCAGAGTAGCCACAATGAAGAATATTAAGTCCCTCATGAAGGTTTTCGTCCGCGACACAAGCGGAGCGACTGCAATTGAGTATGGTCTAATTGCAGGCAGCATGGGCCTAATGGTTATTCCCATCGCATCATTACTTGCTGACACCATCAAGGAATCGATGTTTGACATTTTAGTGGGCCTTTTTGCCTGATGTAATGACGGGCCTCTTCGCAATCACTCACGAAGAAAAAGCCATAACTTTCTAAACTCCCCGCCCAATCGCCAGAAATTTCTCGCGCCTTTGTGTGCGCAAAACTTCCGGCGAAACGCCGGCAAATGCTTCCAGTATCCGCGCAATCATCTCGCCTGCCGAGGAGATCGCCTGCTCCGGCTGGCGGTGCGCGCCTCCTAACGGTTCATTAACGATATCGTCAATTACCCCGAGTTTTTTCAGATCCTGCGCCGTGATCTTCAGGGCCGCCGCCGCATCCTTCGCCCTGCCTGCATCACGCCATAAAATGCTGGCTGCCCCTTCCGGCGAAATGACGCTGTAAATCGCATGCTCCATCATCAGCACGCTGTTACCCGTTGCAATGGCAATTGCCCCGCCTGAACCGCCTTCACCGATAATCAGGGATATCAGGGGCACGCCAAGCCCAATGCAGCAATCGGTGGAACGCGCGATGGCTTCCGCCTGGCCCCGTTCTTCCGCGTCAATGCCCGGATAGGCCCCTGCCGTATCCACAAAAGTGATAACCGGAATGCCAAAGCGCTCGGCCAGTTCCATGAGCCGCACCGCCTTGCGATAGCCCTCAGGCCGCGCCATGCCAAAATTATGCTTGAGGCGCGCTTGTGTATCGGCCCCTTTTTCCTGGCCGATCACCACAACCGAAGACCCCCGAAACCGTCCAAGCCCGCCGACAACAGCATAGTCCTCACCGAATTTCCGGTCCCCTGCCATGGGAACAAAATCGGTAATCAGCCCGTCAATATAAGCCAGCGCATGGGGCCGTTCCTGATGCCGCGCCACCAAGGTTTTTTGCCATGGCGTCAAATTGGCATAGAGATCCGCAAGGATTTTTAGCACTTTTTTCTCAAGGGCCTTGACTTCATCGGCAATGGAAACGGACGAGTCACTGGCGGCCAGCGCCCGCAGTTCCGCGATCTTACCCTCAAGTTCGGCAACCGACGTTTCAAAGTCCAGGTAGATCATACGGCCTCAAAGGGTATTGAATGAATTGGCTTTTGTTCCCGCAAGATGTGGCCGCCAGCCGCCATAAAGTCAACTTTTCTTAGCCAACGGGTGATGGCTTTCCACCACTGCCTGCAGGCGCCCCGCTTGCACATGGGTATAAATCTGTGTGGTTGAAATATCCGCATGCCCCAGCATTTGCTGAACAGCCCGCAGATCCGCCCCGCATTCCAGCAAGTAGCTTGCAAAGGCATGGCGCAGAACATGGGGAGAAATCTTGCTCGCGTCAATTCCGCAAGCCGCTGCCAGGGTTTTCAACTCAAGGGCAAAATGCTGGCGTGTGAGGCAGCCACTCGCCCCATGGGAAGGAAACAGCCACTTTGCTTCCGCACCAAGACTTTTGAGGTAGTCCTTAAGCGCTTTCCTTGCTTGATCCGAGATTGGCACGAGCCGCTCGCGGCCACCCTTGCCTCGGATAGCGAGAAACGCGTCATCCGAGGTCACCGCCCGAACCGTGAGCCCCACAAGTTCAGAGACACGGAGCCCCGTGGCCGCCAACAATTCCAGCAGGCAATAAAGCCGTTCCGCCTTGAAACGCACCTTGCCTTCAGATTTGCCAACCCGCGCGCGCGCCTCGGCCAACAGCAAATTGATATCCTGGATCGAGAGTGTTTTGGGCAAGGGCCGGCCCGCCTTCGGGCTTTCGACAATGGCTGCGGTGTTTGCCGTTACAAGGCCCTCGCCATGAACAAACTGGTGAAACTGGCGAACCGCAGATAGCCGCCGGGCCGCCGTTGTACGGGCAAAACCATGGTCTTCGAGACTTGCCAGGTAAGCCCGAATGTCATCGCTCGAAGATGCCAGGAGCGAGGCACCCCGCGCCTCAAGAAACGCCACATAATGCGTGAGATCGCGCCCATAGGCCTGCAGGGAATTTTCTGCAGCCCCGCGCTCGGCACTCATCATCTCCAGAAACCGGTCCACATGCCGGTTTTGCGTCATGTTTTTTTGTGTTTTATTTCTGCCTGAGTTTTTCATGGGGCAAGGACTTCACAACTTCCGACTGCTCAGGTGGAAAATTCGCCAGTCCCCATACGGCTCCGTAAACAGCACCAGCCAATATGAGAACAACAAACAGGAATCGAAGGCTGTCAGGCACGCGTTAATCTCCAAATCAGTCACCAATCTATCCCAGATGCCATGAAATGACTACCCAATCAAAAGCCTTGGCGCATCGGCCCCTGCCGTTCTAAAAGCTCCGGCAACATAAGGAATGGTAAATATGGCACGGCGGTCTCTCTCAAAGGAGATAGAAGATATCCGCGAAAAGCTCGGAAATCGCCCGATCGTGCTTGTCGGCCTCATGGGGGCCGGCAAATCAAGCATTGGCCGCAGGCTCGCTGAAAAACTGGAAATTCCCTTTGTCGATGCCGACCATGAAATCGAGGTTGCCGCTGACAAGACCATCCCCGAAATTTTTAACGATCATGGTGAAGCCTATTTTCGCGAAGGCGAGCGCCGCGTCATTTCACGCCTGATTGAAAATGGCGCGCAAATCCTGTCGACCGGAGGCGGCGCCTTTATCAACGAAGAAACCCGCCAGAGCATTCATGCCCATGGCATTTCTGTCTGGCTAAAGGCCGATTTGCCGCTGCTCATGAAACGCGTGATGAAACGCGCCGATCGTCCCCTGCTTCAGACCGAGGATCCGGAAGCTGTCATGCAGAAGCTGATGGACCAGCGCTATCCTGTCTATTCCACGGCCGATATAACAATCGAAAGCCGGGATGTGCAGCACACGCAAATGGTCAACGAAGTCATCAAGGTTCTGGCCAAATGGCCGGGTTGGGAACGGTTAAACAATGCCGCACAGTAACGACAAGCGCCGCGACTCTGTCACCGTTAATCTCGGGAATAGGTCTTATGATATCCATATCGGAGAAAACCTGTTGCAGGAAACAGGTCGCTATATTGCTCCTCTTCTGACCCGTCCTTTCACCGCCATCGTCACCGATGAAAACGTAGCGCGCCACCATCTCAAGGCACTGGAAGCATCTCTCGCTGCGGCAGGCATCAAATCGGTTGCCATCATTTTGCCTGCCGGTGAAAAAACCAAAAGCTTCGCCGCTTTGGCTGACCTATGCGAAAAACTGTTGGCGGCAGGCGTTGAACGGCGCGACAGGATTATTGCTTTGGGTGGTGGTGTGATTGGCGATCTCGCGGGCTTCGCCGCGGCGATCCTCAGGCGCGGCATTGATTTCATTCAAATCCCAACCTCGCTTCTGGCCCAGGTTGATTCTTCCGTGGGCGGCAAGACAGGCATAAACACGACCCATGGCAAAAACCTCGTCGGTGCCTTTCTGCAGCCCGTGAAAGTTCTGGCCGATACCAGCCTGCTTGCAACACTGCCCCGCCGCGAACTCGCTGCCGGCTACGCGGAAGTGGCGAAATATGGTCTCTTGGGCGATCTTTCATTCTTCGAGTGGCTGGAAACCAACGCCGGTCTCTTAATGCGTGGTGACGCCCAGGCCCGCGCTCACGCCATCAACAAAAGCTGCAGCGCCAAAGCCGCCATTGTTGCCGAGGATGAAACCGAGCAAGGCGTTCGCGCCCTTCTCAATCTCGGCCACACCTTCGGCCACGCGCTTGAATCCGCCACTGGATACAGCAACCGCCTCCTGCACGGCGAAGGTATTTCCATCGGCATGGTCCAGGCCTTTCGTTTTTCGGAGCGCTTGAAACATTGTAAACCCGGCACGGCAGACAGGGTTGCCAAACACTTGAAAAGCGTTGGCCTTCCCACCCAAATGAGCGATGTTGAGGGACCGCTTCCCCCCATTGCCGATCTCGTTGCCATCATGCGGCAGGACAAGAAGGCCCAAAGTGGCAAGCTGACATTCATTCTGGCGCGCGCGATTGGCGATGCCTTCATTGCCAAAAACATTCCAGACGAAAAAGTGACCGAATTTCTACAGGAGGATTTTAAAAGAAAATGAGTTTCGATATTGGCATGGCAGCTGTCACAATCTTTCTCCTGCTTCTCGTATCGGCATTTTTTTCCGCCGCTGAAACAGGAATGACGGCCACCTCAAGAGCCCGCCTTACAGAACTGGAGCGCCGCGGAAGCTGGCGCGCCTCTCTCGTATTGCGCCTGACCAAAACCCGCGAGCGGCTCATCGGTGCGATCCTGTTGGGCAACAATGTCGCCAACATCACGGCATCGGCCGTCGCCACCGCAATCCTCATCAAGACCTTCGGTGACAGTGGTGCTGTCATTGCGTCTGCGGCAATGACCGTCCTTGTACTGATCTTCGGTGAAGTCATGCCCAAGACCTACGCCATCGCCTATCCTGATCGGGTGGCCCTTGCCGTTGCCCCCATTATGCGGGTGCTTGTAGCCGTATTCGGCCCCGTGGTGATCGCCGTTGAGTACATTGTAAAGAAAGTTCTCGCGGTTTTCGGCGCCAATGTGTCCAACGTAAACGACGTACTGTCGGCCCATGATGAACTTCGCGGCACCATTGATCTTCACTACAACGAAGGGGCCTTCATCTCCCAGGACCGCAACATGCTGGGCGGCATTCTCGATCTTCAGGATCTCGAGGTGCTGGATGCCATGATCCACCGCACCAAGATGATGTCCATCGACGCATCCGACACGACTGAAAAAATTGTCAAGCAGGTTTTGAAATCCGGTCATACGCGTTTTCCGGTATGGAAGGACAAGCAGGACAATATCGTTGGAATCCTCCATGCAAAAAATCTCTTCGCCGCCCTGCAGGAAAACGATGGGGACTCCACAAAGATCAAAATCGAAGATGTCATGGGGGCCGCCTGGTTTGTGCCCGATACGCGTCCCCTCGCCGATCAACTCAAGGCATTCCTCAGGCGCAAGACTCACTTCGCCATCGTTGTAGATGAATACGGTGAAGTGCAGGGCCTCATCACCCTCGAAGATATCATCGAAGAAATTATTGGCGACATCAAGGACGAGCATGACACTGTCGCCTCCGGCATCAAGCCACAGGAAGATGGTTCTTACATCGTTGAAGGCACCGTGCCATTGCGTGACCTCAATCGTGCCTTCAACTGGAGCCTTCCAGACGAGGAGGCGACGACTATCGCCGGTCTCGTCATCCACGACGCCCGCATGATCCCGGACGTAGGCCAGGTTTTCAATTTTCACGGCTTCCGCCTGGAAGTTCTTAAAAAACGCAAGCATCAGGTAACGTCAGTAAAACTGACCCCGGAAAACTCCGGCTAGTCTTTCGGCGCAGCGGCCTCAATCGCCAGCGCATGCACCCGTTCCTTCAGTTCGAGTGCCAAAACTTGGTTAATCATGCGGTGCTGCTCAACCCGTGATTTGCCTTTGAACGCCGCCGCGACTATTCTGACCCGGAAATGGCTTTCCCCGTCGGGCCGCGCCCCTGCGTGGCCCTGGTGCTGGGAAGATTCATCAATAACCTCCAAAGCAATAGGCGCAAACGCCGCTTGCAGCCTGGCCTCCAGTGATTTTCCAACCAATCCTAAAATCATTTTGCATCCAGTGCGGTTCAGGGTTGCGACTTTTGCTTCATATCCCCATAATCATGCCCCATGAAACTTGATTCAAAATATTTCGACAAGATTCGCATCAAAACCGGTCCGAACAAGAAGGAACCGCCGGCGCCCACCATGTGCGAATGGCCGGGTTGCGAGAAGCCGTCACGCCACAAGGCCCCCAAAGGGCGTGGCGCCGAAGGGCAATTCCATAACTACTGCACCCAGCATGTGCAGGAGTACAACAAGACCTATAACTACTTTGACGGCATGAAGGATGATGCCGTGGCGGGCTTCCAAAAGGATGCCCAGACCGGCCACCGGCCCACCTGGAAATTGGGCCAGAATGCCTATGCCAATATCAATGGCGTGCGGCGCAAGGCCCGGAATGTGAACGATCCCTATGCCATGTTCACCCAAGCCGCCGACAATGTGCATCCCAAACTAGGCCGAAGCCTGCGCAAAAATGAAATCAAGGCGCTAAATACCCTGGGTCTCGACGAAAATGCCACGGCAGAAAAAGCCAAGGCCCAGTATAAAACCCTTGTGAAGCGCCTGCACCCCGATGCCAACGGCGGCTCGCGCGAGAACGAAGACACCCTGAAAGCGGTGATCCATGCCTACGACACATTGCGGGCCAGCGGTTTCTGCTAGTGTGCTTAACGCCGGGAACTTGCCGTGCGCGCTACAACCGTTTAGAACCCAGAGCATTCCATGACACGCTCGGAAGAGAAGAATGAACAGATGAATATTATGGCAAATGGTGAAGCCCACGGAATGCCCGATGCGACGGCCTCGGTCAGCCAGCTCTTCGGATTTGAGTCAAACATGATCGTGCCGTCCTACGCCGCGGCAACCGAACACGTGCCCGATCTCGATGAAGACTATCTTTTCAACCGCGACACCACGCTGGCTATCCTCGCAGGCTTCGCATTTAACCGCCGTGTAATGATCACCGGCTACCACGGCACCGGCAAATCGACTCATATCGAGCAGGTGGCAGCACGCCTCAATTGGCCCTGCATCCGCATCAATCTCGACAGCCACATCAGCCGTATAGATCTCATCGGCAAGGATGCCATCGTGCTGCAGGACGGCAAGCAGATCACCGAATTCCGCGAAGGCATCCTGCCCTGGGCCTACCAGCGCAATGTCGCCCTTGTCTTTGACGAATATGATGCGGGCCGCCCCGATGTGATGTTCGTCATCCAGCGCATTCTGGAATCATCCGGCAAGCTCACGCTCCTTGATCAGTCGAAAGTCATTCGCCCCCATAAAGCCTTCCGCCTCTTCTCAACGGCAAACACTGTGGGGCTCGGGGACACCACCGGTCTCTATCATGGAACCCAGCAAATCAATCAGGCCCAGATGGATCGCTGGTCCATTGTCTCTGCCCTGAATTATCTGCCCCATGCCGAGGAAACTGGCATTGTGCTGGCCAAGTGCAAGAACTACGACACTGAAAAGGGCAGGAAAACCATCGCCAACATGGTGCGCATTGCAGATCTCACCCGCAACGCTTTCATGCAGGGCGATGTCTCAACCGTGATGAGCCCCAGAACAGTTATCACCTGGGCCCAGAACGCTGACATATTTGGCGATCTTGGTTTTGCCTTCCGGCTCACCTTCCTGAACAAGTGCGATGAGCTTGAGCGCCCCATCGTGGCTGAGTTCTATCAGCGCTGCTTTGGTGAGGAATTGCCCGAATCCTCCGCCCATGTGGCTATTGCCTGAAGACATATGCGCCAATGGCAGAGACCCGTGATGGTAGAGCAGAGGAATTCAAGCGTGTTCTGACAACCGCGATGAAAACCATTGCCGACGATCCGGAACTTACTGTGAGCTTCGGCAATGAAGCGCCCGCACTTTCCGGCAACAAGGCCAAGCTTCCGCAGGTCACCAATCAGTTCACACCTAAGGATATAGCCATCACCCGGGGACTCTCCGACAGCTTTGCCCTCCGGCTTTCAAACCACTCAGACCAGATTCACAGCAAATATCGGCCCGAAGGAAAAAATGCCCGCGCCGTATTCGAAGCCGTGGAGCAAGCCCGCATCGAGGCGCTCGGTGCCAATGCCATGCCGGGCATGGCGCAGAACCTGAACGCCGCTCTCGAAGATCGTTTTGCCAAGGCGATAGTCAATCGTTCCAGCAACCGCAAGGACACGCCGCTTGAGGAAGCCGTGGCCCTCATGGTGCGTGAGCGCCTGACCGGAGAAGCCCCGCCAGCCAACGCCAAACTCTACGTCGATCTCTGGCGCCCCTGGATTGAGGAGAAAGCCGCAACACGCCTCAGCAATCTCGGTAACGCCATTCACGATCAAATAGAATTTGCCAGGGCGTCCCGCGATATCATCGCGGCCCTCGATATGGCTGACGAGCTTGGCGACGATCCCGACCAGTCGGACGAAACCGATAATCAGGACGAGCCCGACCCAGATGCGGGCGAGCGTCAGGAATCCCCCGATGGCGAAGAACAGGAAAGCCAGCAGTCGGCCGCCGAAGAGTTGCAGGAGTCCGAAGGCGACACCGACGCTTCCGAAATGGATTCCCAACAGATGGATGTGGATGACACCCCCGATGACATGGAGGGTGAGGAACAGGACGATGGCGATGAGCCCTGGCGTCCGCAGCTTCCCTTCTCGTCGCTCTCAAACGATAATTTCTACAAGGTCCACACCAATCAGTTCGACGAAGAAATTGCCGCCGAAGACCTGTGTGACACCGAAGAGCTGACGCGGCTCCGCAATTATCTCGACAAGCAATTGTCCAACCTGCAAGGCGTCGTGGCACGCCTTGCCAATCGCTTGCAGCGCCGCCTCATGGCCCAACAAAATCGCTCATGGGATTTCGATCTCGAAGAAGGCGTGCTCAACACGGCTCGCCTCGTGCGCATTGTCATTGACCCCATGCATCCGCTTTCTTTCAAAGTGGAACAGGATACCAAATTCCGCGATACCGTGGTGACCTTGCTGCTCGATAATTCCGGTTCCATGCGTGGCCGTCCCATAACCGTTGCCGCAACTTGCGCCGATATCCTCGCCAGAACCCTTGAGCGCTGCGGCGTGAAAGTTGAAATTCTGGGCTTCACCACCAAAGCCTGGAAGGGCGGCCAGTCCCGTGAAAAATGGCTGGGCGCTGGAAAGCCAGCAAATCCGGGCCGTCTTAATGACCTGCGCCACATCATTTACAAATCCGCCGATCAGCCCTGGCGGCGGGCGCGCCGTAATCTTGGCCTCATGATGCGTGAAGGCCTGCTGAAAGAGAACATCGACGGCGAAGCCCTGATCTGGGCCCACAACCGCCTGCTTGCGCGCTCGGAACAGCGCCGTATTCTCATGGTGATTTCCGATGGCGCGCCGGTTGATGATTCAACCCTCTCGGTAAATTCCGGAAACTATCTGGAGCGGCACCTGCGCCAGGTGATCGCCGATATCGAAGGAAGATCCCCCATTGAGCTCATCGCCATCGGCATCGGTCATGACGTAACACGCTATTACAAGCGCGCCGTCACCATTATCGACGCCGAGGAATTGGGTGGCGCCATGACCGAGAAGCTGGCCGAGCTCTTCGAGGAAAACGGCCCCCAGGACAAGCGCGCTGCCCAACCCCCGCGTCGGCGTGCCCGCGCGTGAGAGCTTTTCTACGTTCAGTGGGATTTCTCGCTGGTCTTGCCGCATCAACTGCGTCAGCCGAGCCATTGACCATTACGTCAGCCAATCTCGATCGCTTCGCGCTCCTCACGAATGCCGTGAGCTTCGGCCCCTTGACCTGGCGCGGCGGGATCGAACTCACCAGCCCGAACAAAAAATTCGGCGGCCTGTCGGGCCTGGTAATGGCTGATGAATGCACCTCATTGCGTGCCGTAAGCGATGCAGGCCGTTGGATCACAGCCGATGTCGCCTACACCGGAAATGTTCTGTCCGGCCTCACCTCCAGCTCGATTGCTCCCATTCTCGATGAAAGAGGAAAGCCCCCTCCTAGCAAGGTCTGGGGCGATGCCGAAGCAATAGCTGCAGGCCCCGGTGGAAAGACCATTGTTGGCTTTGAATCCCGCGCCCGCGTTGGCGCCTATGATCTCGCCGGCAAAGGCTTCAAGGCCAAATTCCAAAGTCTCAATCCACCGAAAGAAATTGCAAAAGGCCCGCAAAACGGCGAGCTCGAATCCATTGGCTATTTCGGCACAGGGGCACTCGCGGGAAATTACCTGGCGGTCGCTGAAAGCAATTTCGACACGCAAGGCTCCACCAAAGCGTGGGTTTGGAATGGCAAACGCAGCATTGCGTTTTCAATCAGGCAACTGGAAAATTACGAGATAACCGATGTTGCCGTTCTCCCCGATGGTGACGCGCTGATACTGCAGCGCAGCTACAGCCTCACAACCTTGCCTGGCATGGCCATCGGCCGCCTTTCAGCGCGTGACATTGGCGCCGGCAAAACTGTTGTGCTGGAGACGCTGTTGGAGGTGAAGATTCCTTTCTACGCAATCGACAACATGGAAGGCCTTGCGGTGTGTGAACGGAATGGCGAGCTTCGCGTCAATATTGTTTCAGACAATAATTTCAAGACTGATGTGCAGAGAACTCTCCTGCTGCAATTTGCCTACACCCCATGAACGCCATCCCCCATATCCGGACTGATCGCCTGATCTTGCGGGAACATACCCTTCAGGATTTTGACGCCCTCCACGCCATGTGGTCTGAACCCGCCGTCTATCGCCACATCATCGGCCGCCCGTCAACACGTGAAGAAGCCTGGAGCAGGCTGCTCCGCTATTCCGGCCATTGGCGTCTGCTGGGTTACGGCTATTGGGCGGTGGAAGAGCGGGCCACCGGCAACTTCGTGGGCGAGATGGGCTTTGCCGATTACCACCGTGACATCGATCCGCCGCTCGATGGACGTCCCGAATTGGGTTGGGCTCTCAAGACTGCTGTCCATGGCAAGGGTTATGCAACCGAAGCCTTGCAGTCGATTGCCGCCTGGGGCGATGCCCATTTTGCCGGGAAGGAAACATCCGCCATGATTGCCCCCGAAAACACAGCTTCAATTCGCGTTGCCGAAAAAATCGGCTTCGTGAGAAAGCTGGAAACCACCTACAAGGGCGAGCCGACGCTCGTATTTTATCGCGCCCCTAAGTCTTAAGCCTCATATTTTTCGAGAAACGCCTCGGCGCTGAGCAAACGCATGTCTTCGACAACACCGTTGCAAGCTTGTCATGGCTCCAGTCCCACCAGCCAAGCGAAATAATCCGTTCACTGATCTTCGGCTCGAAACCGCCAGCGCATGAATTTTGCCGGAACCCCTGCGACAATCGCATAAGCCGGCACGTCGTGCGTCACAATGGCGCCCGCCGCCACAACAGCCCCATGGCCAATCTTCACCCCCGGCTTCACGATGGCCCCATGCCCAATCCAGGCATCATGGCCAATCTCAACCAGCTTCCCCTGCCGCCGCGCCCGAAACTCGCTGTCAAGCTTGGCGCCCAGGAAATACTCGTTGGCGCGATAGGTGATCTTGTGCTGGCTCACCCGCTCCAGAGGATGTTCAAGCGCATTGATCCGCGCATTCGCGGCTATGGCACAGAATTTTCCAATTTTCGCATAGATCACTTCCGCCTGGCGCTCGACGTAAGAATAGTCACCAAGCTCAGAGTCGGAAAATGCCACGCGCTCCTTGATTTCGGTAAATCGCCCCAATCTTCGCATTTCGCAAAACGGCAGAAGGATGAACTATCGGCTCGCCATCGCGCGTTGCAGTCGGTGAATGTCGCTTTGGTGGCTTGCTCATGGCCTCAGCCTAAAACAAAAGCCGCCCATTTTGGAGCGGCTTTTGCAAATCCGAAAATTCGAAACGCTTAAGCAGCAGCTTTTTCTTCCAGCTTCTTGGCAATCGAGCTCTTGAGCTTGCGGGCCTTGTCCGAAAGCTCACTCGTGTCTGCCTTCAAAAGAAAGGCATCAAGCCCGCCGCGATGTTCAACTGTCTTGAGCGCATTGGCACTGACGCGGAAACGATAGGTGAGCCCCATGGCATCGCTGATCAGGCTGACATTGCACAGGTTGGGCAAAAAGCGCCGTCTGACCTTGTTGTTGGAATGGCTCACATTGTTGCCCGCCAGTGGGTTCTTGCCTGTCAACTCGCAAACTCGAGCCATAATACGTACTCCGCAATATAAATGAGGCCAGACCTTGTGGGGCCCGGCTCGGTTGGCGCTTCTATAAGTGGAGAGCCAGCGCCGGTCAAGCAGAACACCGATGTTCTCCATTAAATACCACCGTCCCGCTTTAGAACAGTCAGGTTAATGGCGGCCTCGGAAAATCACCCTAAACCCTTGCAACAGAACCAGATTCTAGTAGCAGGCGGCAAACCGGACACTACATCTTGCGAGAACAAATCATGAAAATATGGCAATCCGCGATTCGCCCACCTTCTGTTCTCGAACCAGAACGCTTCGTTAACAGGAAACGTCCAATTCGCGTGAAGGGCTTTACCCTTCGTTAGCAGATGGAAACAAAGCTTAAGACAAGTGCTGAATTTTTTGTGACCTCAGTACCGAATCCCAGGCCAACCCAGAATCAGCGATCCACGAATCTCAGGGAATCATCTGGGAACATAAAATGAATCCATCATGAGTCAGCGATTCGGTCAGGCTTCGTTCTGCTTTGAATCCAAATCTTTCACGCGTGGAGCGAATTGAAACACCTAGGCTGGCAAAATATTCTGGTTCATGTGGAACAGATTTTGCGGATCATATTTGCGCTTCACCTTCTGCAGCCGCCCATAGGCCTCCGCCCCAAAGGCATCGCGCACGAGATTTGTTCCTTCCCCATGTCCGGGAAAGTTGAGATAGAGCCGGCCTGTCGAATGGCGCTGCATGTCATCCCAGAATTTGCGGACCCAGCCAATATTCGCACCATCATCCGCGGAAGTTCGACCAGATTGCATCGAGACTCAGCATGAAAGGGCATGGAACGGTCACCAAAAGCGGTAGCATCGAGCGGCCACGCCCTGAACCGCACCACCGAATTTCCAGATGGAGGCGAAGGTCATTTCGGAGGGGCGCTGCGCCATGCGCGAGGTGATCTCGTGAACCATGCCATCGTCGAGACCCTTGAGATAGGTGGACTTCCAGTAGCAACGGTCGCGTCCTTTGGGAAAAAGCCCATCGTAGAGCGTCTGGATGGTGCGATAGGGCATGCGGCCACTGAAATCGACCAGCGGCTCGCCAAAATTGCGCAAAGGTTGAACCACGCGCTCGCCTTCCTCCGCTGGCCCGTCATAAACATGGGCAAGCGCCACAACGCGCCTGCCCCAGGCATGTTCAGGAATCGAAGGGTCCTGCGGCACCGTCGAGAATTCGGCAAGTCCACTGAGCCTGTCAGGAGCCGTCTTCATAAAGTCCCGCCAGAAGGGAATGATTTCATTGGCCCGCTCTTCAGGATAGGCAGGCCCGCAGAACATGAGTTCCGGCTCAACCTCATGCAGCTTGAACGCGAAACTGACCACCACGCCAAAATTGCCACCGCCGCCACGCAGGGCCCAGAGCAGCTCGGGGTTTTCAGTTTCGCTGGCATGGACCAGTTTGCCGTCGGCGGTCACGATATCGGCAGCCAAGAGATTGTCGCAGCTCAGGCCATGCCTGCCGCGCAGCCAGCCAATTCCACCGGAAAGCGTGAGGCCCGCCACGCCAGTACCCGAGATCAAGTCCGCCGGGGGTGGCGCGATCCGAAGGGCGTGGTCGCCGCATCAACATCGCCCCATGTGGCGCCGCCTTCAACGATGGCGCGATCAAGGCCCGGGGCTACACGCACGCCATTCATGAGAGATAGGTCAATCATCAGCCCGCCGTCGCAAACCGCATAACCCGCAACATTATGTCCGCCCGAACGAACAGCGATGGCGAGACCATGGTCGCGGGCGAAACTGATCGACGCCGCGACATCGGCGGCATTCCGGCAACGTGCAATCAGTGCCGGACGGCGGTCAATCATGCCATTCCAGACCACGCGCGTGGCATCGTACGAAGGGCTTGACGGGTCCAGCACCTCGCCGCGCAATTGCGCGCGAAATCCTTCGACTTGCGCGGTTGGGATCAACCGGGATTTGTCATGTGCCATGATCCAGTCCTCCATATTGGAAAAAAGATTAGTTCAATCCGCACAGAGGCACTAAAGTCAAAAAAGTTGAAAAGCGGTCATTTCTGCCATGCTGGAACGGAACGGCCCATTGAATGTGGCAATCCTCGCGGTGCCGGAGGTTACGGCTTCAGCTCTTTTTGGCATGTTTGACCTGTTCTCCTCGCCGGGGCGGGATTTCGCATTTATCACGCAGGGCATAGCGGGCGAACAGCGCATGCGGCCCTACATCGTGGCACGCGACAGGAGGGATTCAGCGCGGCCAACGGCATCTGGGTCCGGCCCGACCATGATTTTTCGAACTGCCCGCAGCCCGACATCGTCTGCATCCCCGATTTCTTCGTCAATCCAGGAGAAAGCGTCTGCGGGCCTCTATGATGCCGAAGTCGCAGTGGCTGAAGCGAGTCCACGACGGCGGCGCCATGCTGGCAAGTGCGTGCTCAGGTGCGGTCTTGCTAGGCGAGGCAGGCCTGCTGACCAATTGCGAGGCAACGATCCATTGGGGCTATGTCTCGATGCTTCACCGACAACTATCCCAGCGTGAAGGTAAGGCCGCACCAGTCACTTGTTTTAAGTGGCGAAGCCCAGCGCATCATCATGGCCGGCGGCGGATCGAGCTGGCAGGATCTGGCACTCTATCTCATCGCCCGCTTTGTGGGGCTGAAGGAAGCAATTGAAGTCGCGCGGGTCTATATGCTGCAGTGGCACGACCTCGGCCAGCAGCCCTTCGCTGCCTTGATGTATTTTCGCCAGACGCAAGATGCAATTATCAACCAATGCCAGGAATGGGTAGCGCAGAACTATAAACAGCCTTCGCCCGGTCGCTGCCATGATCGAAGCCTCGGGCCTTGCCGAGCGCACCTTCATGCGGCGCTTTGCGGAGTCAACCGGAATGACGCCGCTTGACTATGTTCATGCCCACCGGCTTGAGGAAGCCAAGCAGATGCTGGAGACCGGCGATCTTCCGGTGGAAGCCATCGCCAACGAAGTGGGCTATGAGGATACGAGTTTCTTCGGGCGTCTTTTCCGCCGCAAGGTCGGCCTGACGCCAGCCCAATACCGCCTGCGTTTCGGCTCTTTGCGCCGGGCTCTCGCCCGAATTTAGTTCAATTTGGGTTTGCACATCACGCTTTCAGCCACTACTTTGTTGCTATGCCGCAAATCCGCAATGTCACCGCCGTGTTGGGCCCCACCAATACTGGCAAGACCCATTTGGCCGTGGAGCGCATGCTGGCCCATGGCGGCGGCATGATTGGCCTGCCCCTCAGGCTTCTGGCCCGTGAAATCTATGATCGCGTGCGGCTCAAAGTTGGCGACCACGCGGTTGCCCTTGTCACCGGCGAAGAAAAAATCATTCCGGTAGCACCCCGCTATTGGGTGGCAACAGTTGAGGCCATGCCGCCTGATATCGACGTGCCATTCCTCGCCATCGATGAAGTCCAGCTCTGCGCCGATTTTGAGCGCGGCCACATCTTTACTGACCGGGTTTTGCACCGGCGCGGCATCGAAGAAACCATGCTTCTGGGTGCCGCCACCATGAAGCCCATTCTCGAAGCCATGCTGCCGAAAACCAGTTTCATCTCCAGGCCCCGTTTTTCCAAGCTCACCTATGCGGGCGTAAAGAAAATGACGCGCCTGCCACGGAGATCAGCCATCGTCGCCTTCTCCGCCGATATGGTTTATTCCGTGGCCGAACTCATCAGGCGCCAGAATGGTGGTGCTGCCGTCGTGATGGGCGCCCTCTCGCCGCGCACCCGCAACGCCCAGGTGGCTCTCTATCAATCGGGTGATGTGGATTACATCGTGGCCACCGATGCCATTGGCATGGGCCTCAACATGAATGTGGACCATGTGGCCTTTGCCGCCACCCGGAAATTCGATGGCTTCCAGTACCGCCAGCTTAACCCCGGCGAACTCGGCCAGGTCGCAGGCCGCGCCGGGCGCTATATGAATGACGGCACCTTTGGCTGCACCGGTGAAGCCGAAGCCTTCGAGCAGGAAACCATCGACCGTCTGGAGAATCACAATTTCGATAGCATTCGCTCGTTGCAATGGCGCAACCCCGATCTTGATTTCGGTTCCCTTGAGCGCCTGCACCGCAGCCTCACCACCTTTCCACAGCACGATGGCCTCACCCGCGCCCAGGCCGGCCCCGATATTCAGGCGCTGGAAGCCGTGGCGCGTGATCCCGATATCGCCGGCCTGGCCAAATCCAGGAACGATGTTGAACTCCTCTGGTCCGCCTGCCAGATGCCGGACTACCGCAACATTTCCCCTGCCGAACACGCCCATCTCGTGGGCCGCGTTTTCCAGTTCCTGGCAAGCCCGCCGGGCTATATTTCGGAAGACTGGTTCTCGCGCCAATTGCAGCACTGCGAAAATATCGAGGGCGATTTAGATACGCTCTCCAATCGCATCTCCCATGTCCGAACGTGGACCTTCATCGCCAACCGCAGCAACTGGCTGAAAGCCCCCGCCTATTGGCAGAACCGCGCCCGCGAGATAGAAGAAAAACTGTCAGATGCGTTGCATGAAAGGCTTACCCAGCGTTTCATTGATCGCCGGACCAGTGTATTAATGCGCCGCCTGGCACAAAAGGAAGAGTTAATGTCGAGTGTTGAAGAAGACGGCGCCATTCATGTTGAAGGCGAGTATGTAGGCCGCATCAAGGGCTTTAACTTTATCCCCGATGGCACAAGCGAAAGCCAGGAACAGCGCACCCTGAAGGCGGCGGCCGTTCATGCGGTAAGTGCCGAAATTCAAGCCCGCGCCAATGCCGCGGCAACCTCCGCCGATCCCGACCTGAAACTCACCCGCGATGGCAATATTATCTGGAACCACGAGCCCATCGGATTTGTCGAAGCGGGCGAAAGTCTCCTGAAGCCCGTTGCCAGAGTGCTCGCCAGCGATCTCCTCTACGGCCAGCCCCGCGAGGATGTACAGGCAAGAATACAAAAATTCATCGACCGCCACGTATCAACCCTGCTCGAGCCCCTGCTCAAACTGCAGGAGAACGAAACCTTGCAAGGCATCGCGCGCGGCATCGCCTTCCGCATTGTCGAAACGCTGGGCGTCTTGCCCCGCGAACAGGTGCTCGAAGATGTGAAATCATTGAGCCAGGAAGACCGCGCGGTTCTTCGCGCCCAGGGCGTGCGCTTCGGAGCCTTCCATATTTTTACACCACTCCTGTTGAAGCCTGCGGCAACCGAACTCCGCCTCCTGCTCTGGGCTTTGCAATTGAAAAAGGCGGGCACGCTGGAGCTGACAGCGCTTCCCATGCCTCCGGGCCAAGGCCTCACCTCCGCCGTATTCGATCGCAGCACACCGCGTGGTTTCTACGGCGTCTGCGGCTATCGCATTTGCGGCTCAAGGGTCGTGCGTATCGACATGCTGGAGCGCCTCGCTGATCTCGTGCGCGAGCGGGTTTTCTGGCGCTCCCGTTTCCCCGATGAAGTGCGCCCCTCCGGTTCCGTTGAAGGCGGCGGCTTTCATGATCGTCGCTGACATGATGTCGCTCGTCGGCTGCTCCGGCGAAGAGTTTGAAGGCATTCTGCGCAGCCTTGGCTTCCGCATGCAGAAGAAAAAAATCAAACGCCCCGCCGCACCTGCTCCCGTTGTGGAAGCGGCAAGCCCTGCTGCAGAAACCGAAGCCCTATCCGAACCCGCAGCCGTCGCAGAGCCTGAGCCCGCAGTGGCGGTCCCTGAACCCGAGCCAGTAATGGCAACAGCCACGGAAGCTGAGTCCACAATCGCATTAGAAGAACCCGTCTCGCCTCCCGTTGAACCCACCCTTGAAGAAGTTGAAATCGAAGTCTGGTGGCCAAGGGATACAGGCCCCTTCCGCCACCGGCCCGAAGCCAAAGCCCAGCACAGGCCCCAGCCCAAACCGAAAGATCAGAAAGAGCGTCCGCAAAGGCCTGAGCGCAAACACCAGGCCAATGAACGCAACGAACGCCGCGAAGAGCCCAAGCGCCGGCCAGAAAAGCCCCTGGATCCCAATTCGCCTTTTGCCGTTCTGGGAGCCCTCAAGGCAAAGATGATGGGCAATAAGAACTGACGCAGCGCCTGGACAAGTGGCTTTGGTTCGCCCGGGTGGTCAAGCAGCGCCCCATGGCCGCCGAATTGGTCGAATCCGGCCAGGTTCGCCTGAACCGGGCAAGGGTCACAAAACCCGGCCACATCCTGCGCATTGATGATGTCCTGACCATCACCGTTCATGACCACATCCGCGTGCTGCGGGTGAAGGATCTCGGAACCAAGCGCGGGCCCTTCGCGCAAGCATGCCAGCTATACGAAGACCTCACATCTCCCCCTTCACGCGGCGAAAAAGACCGTGCATAAGGCCAAAATTATTGCTAAGCATCGTTCGTTATAAAGAACAACTGGACCGACATGACCTACATCGTCAATGATAACTGCATCAAATGCAAATATATGGACTGCGTTGAAGTGTGCCCCGTGGATTGCTTCTACGAGGGCGAAAACATGCTGGTCATCCACCCCGATGAATGCATCGATTGTGGGGTTTGCGAGCCGGAATGCCCGGTTGACGCGATTAAGCCTGACACCGAGCCCGGCCTCGAAAAGTGGCTCAAGATCAACGCGGAATATGCCCCCAAATGGCCGAATATCACCATCAAGCGCGACGCTCCAGCCGATGCCAAGGAATTTGAGGGTATCGCGGGTAAATTCGAAGCCCACTTCTCGGAAAACCCCGGCGAAGGCGATTGATTTTTGTTAACCATCTCTCAAATAACGCGGGGCTGCGGCGCCAAGATGCACCGTACACGGAGAGATCACGCTTTAATTTTCCTTAAAATCGTGATATAGTCTCCCCTAATGTAAACAATAGCCCCTGCAGTCATCAAACCCGAGCCCATAAAGCTCGGTTATTTTTTCGCCCATATGGCGGCGAAACCGGGGTTCAGGCGAAGGCGAAGGACAAAAATGAAAAAAACCGTGAAAAAAGCAGCTTTGGCAAAGAAGGCAGCCCACACCAAAAAGTCGGTTGCAAAGGCAAAAGTTGCAACCAAGGCCAAGGCAGTAGCCGTGAAAGCCAAGTCCAAAGTTGTAAAAACCAAGCCAAAAGCGAAGGTGGTTCCCGTTGCCAAGCCCGTCGCCAAGAAGACGATTCTGACCAAGGTAACCGGCCATCTTAAGCCGGCCAGCAAGCCTGCCCATGTGGCACCGGTAGCCGTTGCCGCAAAGCCCGTGGCCGTGCCTGCTGCCGTCGTTGCAAAGCCGGTGGTTGCCGCTGCTCCCGCTGCGCCAAAGAAGCTCGCCTTCAAGATTGGCGAACAGGTCGTCTATCCCGCCCATGGCGTTGGCCGGATCACCGCCATTGAAGAGCAGGAAATTGCCGGCTCAAAGCTTGAGCTCTACATCGTTGATTTCGAGCGCGAGAAGCTGCGCCTCAAGGTTCCAACCAACCGCGCCGAGCAAAAGGGCATGCGCCGCCTGGCTGACCGTGGCCTGATCGAGCACGCCATGAAGGTTATCCGTGGCCGCGCCCGTATCAAGCGCACCATGTGGTCGAGGCGCGCCCAGGAATATGATGCGAAGATCAATTCCGGCGATCTCATTGCCGTGGCCGAAGTCGTGCGCGATCTTTACCGCTCCGACCGCCAGCCCGAGCAGTCCTATTCGGAACGCCAGCTGTTCGAACAGGCCCTGCTCCGCATGGCCCGCGAACTGGCAGCCGTCCGGAAAGTGGATGACGACCAGTCAGTGAAGGAGCTCTCCGAATTTCTCGCCAAGAACGCCAAGCGCGCCCAGGCCGCCGGCGAAAAGGCCGAGGAAGAGGCCGCCGCTGAAGAAGCCGCATAGAGCATGTTCCGCAAAGGCCTGCCCCGGACTTGATCCGGGGTTACAGGACTTTGCCGATAAGAACATGCTCCAGATTATAAGAATTTTTCCAAGACGTCTAACAGCCAGGCCCGGATTAAAAATCCGGGCCTTTTCTTTTAGGCGCATTCCAAACTATAAGGGTTTTAGCGCGTGATCAGGAAAAGTGGAATCCGGTTTTCCGTCCGATCACGGGCCAAACGAAAAACGACGGTCCCGTAGCTCAGTTGGATAGAGCATCAGTTTCCTAAACTGAGGGCCACAGGTTCGAATCCTGTCGGGGCCGCCAATAATTTCAACTCGCTCAAAACACCAGCACCTTGTCGGCAGACACCGTCGCTGCCGCCAACTCATCCATGCTGCTCCGGCGCGCGCCTTCCATCACGTCTTCTGCTGTCATGCCGCGCGCATCCATGCAGGTGCCACAGAGGAGCACTTGGCCGTTGCCGACAACCACGCGCTTCAGCATGCGCTCCATGTTGTAATAGCCATCCGGCGTCTTCTGCCCCTCGCGCGCCGCGATAACCGCATCCGCCATCAGGAAGACAGTGATCTCCGCTGCCGGGTCGTTCTTGGACAAGGCATGGGCAAGACGCAGCCCATTGTAGCAACGCTCGGTTCCGTAGGGCGGATCATTCAGGACAAACAGGGCCTTCATTCAGCCAAAACTTTGCGGCGGTCCTCGAACTCTTGTCTGTCAATCTCGCCACGCGCAAAGCGCGCTTTCAGGATATCGAGCGGAGCAGGGCCAGTTGGCTTTTGCACCCCTTGCCATGAACCGCCGCCGAGCCATTGGATGAGAAGCACAATGGCCGCAATCACGGCAATCAGTGTCAGGATCATAAACAGCGGTCCAAAAAACATGCCGTATCCTCCACCCCACCCCATCATGCCGGGGCCATAGCCGTATCTTTCGCTGTCAGGCTGCGCCTGCGCCAAGGCCCAACCCGGCGTAAAAACCAATGCCGCGGTCACTGCACCAACGATCAGGTTCGAAACTCTTTTCATCTGCGCTCTCCTTCTTGCTTCCAGCGCTCCATGCCGCCGCGCAGCACGCGCACATCGGCAAAATTTTCGTCCTTCAAAATCTCCGCCGCCCGTGCCGAACGCTTGTCGGTCTTGCACACCATGATAACCGGCCTGTCTCCCAGTGCTTTGATCTCAATCAAACGATCTGGCAATGTCACCGACCGGAATGTTGACCGCGCCCGGAATATGTCCAAGCTCGCCAACAAATTCGTCCGGCCCCCGCACGTCGACGATGGCAAAGGCTGCACCACCCGTCATCTGCCGTTGCAGTTCTTCGGTTTCAATCCAGGCAATCTTGCCTTGTCGCGTCCGCTTGATCAGCCGCGGCACAAAGGCAATCACCGCCAGCAATCCAAGCGCATAAAGCCCATAGCGGATTGCCGAGGCATCACCCGATAGCGCCCCTTGCCCCGCGTGCCCCAGCCAGCTGAAAGCGATAGCGCCGGGCGCCATGCAGATGAAAGAGGTGATGACATAAGGCAGAAAGCCGATGCGGGTGAGCCCCAGCGCATAATTTGTCAGGTTGAAAGGAAACAGCGGTACCAACCGGACAAACGCCACAAAGCGCCAGCCTTCTTTTTCCACCCCGTCCACCAATCGTTTCAGGTGCCCGCCCGATTTCCGCGCCACCCAATCACCTGCAAGATAACGTGCGATGAGAAAAGCAAGGCTGGCACCTATGGTTGCCCCAAGAAGATTGAGGACGGCACCCCACACGGGCCCGAACAACGCGCCACCAGCGAGCGCAAACAGTGAGCCCGGCAGAAACACGACGGTTCCAATTGCAAAGAGCAGGACGTGAACGACAGGCGCCCAGAGTCCAAGATCGGCAAGCCAGCGATCCAAGGATGTGGCGTCAAATTGATCGCGATTGAGCGTCGCCCAAAGCACAGCACCCGCAATAACAGCCAGGAGCAGCACGCGGGGAATGAAACGGGTTGAATTCATTTCGAATTCCCTTCCCGGTTGATCGGATAGCCGCTGGCCGGACCTCGCAACGGCTGGATCAACATCCGGTCAAGCCACAGGTCCCTTGGCGTGCGGAACTGTTCAATGCCAATGGTCATGCCCTCATGGCCTTCTCGCGGTTGGGCGCGATAGGTCCCCAGCAAGCGATCCCACCACGGCAGATTGAAACCAAAATTGCTGTTGGTTTCACTTGGATGAATGGAATGATGAACCCGGTGCATATCAGGCGTTACGACAATCAAACGCAAGATGCGGTCCAGCCCCAGTGGAATGCGAATGTTGCTGTGGTTGAACAGTGCGGTCCCGTTCAGCAGCACTTCGAAAACCAGCACCGCGACGGCAGGCGGACCAAGTGCCACAACAATGGCAAGCTTGAGCGCCATCGAGAGCAGAATTTCGATGGGATGAAAGCGCAAGCCCGTGGTGACATCAAATTCCAGATCGGCGTGATGCATGCGGTGCAGCCGCCAGAGAGCCGGCACCGCATGGAACATCACATGCTGCAGATAAATCGCGAGATCGAGCAGCAGCAATGACACGATAAAGCTGAACCAACCAGGCACCGCGAAAATATTCAGCAACCCCCAGCCCCGCTCGTCTGCAAGAAGCGCCATGCCAACCGCGACAATCGGAAAAGTCAGCCGAACCAGTATCGTATCGACTACCACAACGCCGAAATTATTGGTCCAGCGCAAAAGGCGGGGAATTTCCTGCCGCCTCCGGGGTGCCGCCACTTCCCATGCGGCCATGCTGGCAAGAATTGAAAAGAGGAAAAACAGCCGGACCTGCGGCTCATGCGCCAATAAAAACTCGGACATATCAAAAATCCCTTGCCAACAGGTAGTTCTATCTATATTCAATTATTCACTTGAATGATATAACGTGTGGAACATGATGATGTCAACTGGCCCCAAGCAAAAACTTTTCGCCGAGTTCGCTACAGTAGCCCGCGCCCTCGGCCATGCGCACCGGCTTGAGATTCTTGAGCATCTGGCCCAGGGCGAGTGCGGCGTGGAGGCCCTGTCCACGCGCGTTCATCTCTCAGTCGCCAATACCTCCCAGCATTTGCAGCATTTGCGGCGCGCCGGACTTGTCACCTCAAGGCGCGATGGAAAGTTTGTCCTCTATTTTCTCAGCGATGAAACCGTCCTCACGTTGCTCGCTTCCCTGCGTAATGTGGCGGAACGAAATATCGCGGAAGTAAGCAGGATTGTGCGCGGTTATTTTGCCGAGCGCGATACGATGGAACCAATTTCGCGCGAGGAGTTGCTGAAGCGTTCGCACGCAGGCCTCGTGACCATTCTTGATGTCAGGCCAACTGATGAATTCGCCCAGGGCCATCTCCCAAGCGCCCTCAATATTCCCCTGAGCGATCTTAGCGCGCGTCTTGCCGAGCTCGATCCCCAACAGGAAATCGTCGCCTATTGCCGCAGCACCTATTGTGTCCTCTCCTTCGAGGCAGTCGCCGCATTGCGCGCGCGCGGCTTCAAGGCGCGCCGCCTGGAAGAAGGCTTCCCCGAATGGAAAGCCGCGGGCCTGCCCCACGAGCATGCCTGATCCCCTAATTCATCCGTGAACTGATAATTGACAATTGTATGACCAATGGATCAGATGCCTGTATTCAAAAAAATAATATGGCCCCATGACCAGCTTCACTCCCCTCATTGACAGCCTCCCCTCCTCCGTTCCCTTCGTTGGCCCTGAAACCATTTTCCGGCGCACCGGCATTCCGCTTCGCGCCCGCATCGGCGCCAATGAAAGTGTCTTCGGCCCCTCGCCCAAGGCCATTGCCGCCATGCAGGAAGCAGCCCTCGAATCGTGGAAATATGGCGACCCCGAAGTTCATGATCTCCGCGCCGCAATTGCCAGGCACCATGGAATCGGCATTGAAAACGTCACGGTTGGCGAAGGCATTGATGGCCTGTTGGGCCTGGCTGTGAGGCTATTTGTGGAACCCGGCGTGACGGTGGCAAATTCCCTTGGCGCCTATCCCACCTATAATTTTCATGTCTCCGGTTTTGGTGGCAGGCTTGTCACCACGCCCTACGTGAATGATCACGAGGATCCTTCTTCCCTGCTGGGCCTTGCGAAGAAAGAAAATGCCCGCCTGATTTATTTTGCCAATCCCGATAATCCCATGGGCACCTGCTGGAAAGCCACCGTCATGCAGGATTTGATCGACAATATTCCGGCGGGCACTATGCTCATGCTCGATGAGGCCTATCATGAATTTGCCGAGGGCACCGTTCCCGCCCTTGACATGGCCAATCCGAATGTCCTGCGCTTTCGCACCTTTTCAAAAGCCTATGGCATGGCGGGTGTCCGCGTTGGTTACGCCCTGGGCCATCCTCATCTCATTTCTGCCTTCGACAAAATCAGAAATCATTTCGGTGTGAATCGCATGGGTCAGGCCGGAGCGATTGCAGCGCTCGCCGATCAGGATTATCTCGTCTCGGTGCAAACGCGCGTCGCCCGGGCCCGCGAAAAAATTTATGCCATTGCACAATTCAATGGCTTCGGCTGCATCCCCTCATCAACCAATTTTGTCGCCGTCGATTGCGGACGCGATGGTGCTTATGCGAGAAAAATTCTGGAAGGCCTCGCCGCCCACGGCATATTTGTGCGCATGCCGGGCGTAGCTCCACTCAACCGCTGCATCCGCATCAGCGTGGGAACTGACGAAAATCTTGCCGCCCTCGAAGAGGCCTTGCCGCTGGCAATCAAAGGCCGCCGGTTAAGCGCCTTCCTTCATGATGCTGTCGAGATCAAGCTTGGCCGTGAACATGGCAAGGCTGCCATCGGCGTTGCGCGGCCACTTGTCCTTGGGCCTGTCCCAATAAAGCTCCACCCCATTCTGGTCCGGGTCGCGCAAGTAGAGCGCTTCCGAAACGCCATGGTCAGAGGCCCCATCGAGCTTGATATTATGTTTCTTCAAGCGCCGCAGGGCATCGCCCAGATCGGCCCGCGTCGGATAAAGGATGGCCGTGTGATAAAGCCCCGTGGTGCCCGGCGGCGGCGGCGAGCCGCCAAGGCTTTCCCAGGTGTTCAGGCCCAGATGATGATGGTAGCCGCCTGCCGAAATAAATGCCGCCTGGTCGCCATATGTCGCCTGCAGCTCGAATCCCAAAACGCCGCAATAGAAATCCAGCGCTCTCTGGATATTCGAAACCTTCAGGTGCACATGGCCAATATATGTGCCTGCGGCGATAGGATTTGGGGTCTGCGTCATGGTCATTCTCTTCTGTAACTAATAGTGTTGCGCATATAGTAGGGTCGAGAGCCACAATCAAGCCAAAGCCGTGGATGAACCTTCAGTTGGCCTTGAGTTTGCCGCCGAGTTCGTCGAAATGAAAGGCCAAGTTCAAGGAGCAACCCAATGTCCACATCGAAGCTGCCGAAAAACCTGACGATCGTGGATCACCCGCTCGTGCTCCACAAGCTCACCCTGATGCGCGACAAGCACACGCCTTCCGCCGTGTTCCGCCAGCTCCTGCGCGAAATCAGCCTGCTGCTCGCCTACGAAGTATCCCGCGATCTGCCCATGACCACGCAGACCATCGAAACCCCGGTAGCCGAAATGGAAGCCCCTATTCTCAAGGGCAAGAAGCTGGTGATCGTGTCCATTCTAAGAGCGGGCAACGGCCTCCTCGAAGGCATGCTCGACCTCATGCCTTCTGCCCGCGTGGGCCACATCGGCCTTTACCGCAATCCGGAAACGCTTCAGCCAGTCGAATACTACATGAAGGTTCCCGTTGATATCGCCGAGCGCCGGGTAATCGTGGTGGACCCCATGCTGGCCACGGGCAATTCCGTTTCTGCCGCTATCACGCGGTTGAAAGAAAAAGGCGCCAAGGACATTCGGCTTGTCTGCCTTCTTTCAGCCCCTGAGGGCATCGAGCGTTTCACCAAGGAGCATCCGGATGTGCAGATTTATACGGCCGCCGTTGACAGCCACCTGAATTCCCATGGCTATATCGTGCCGGGCCTTGGCGATGCCGGCGACCGCATGTTTGGTACGAAATGATTCAGAACGGGGCTGGTTAATCTCCCGTTAGTCATAGCAACAAGTTAACGGCAATAAATACCATTCAACAAGAATTAACCCCCTAGTCTCTGCCTCCGTATGTTGATTCAGAGTGCAGAAAAATAAAATGCCCGTTGCCGCCGTCGCCAGTCATAAACTGCGCCCCGATCAAAAATTTTCCAAACATGCCGATGGCACGAGGCCCCGCGTTCTCTATGCCGAGGATTCCACCGCATCGAGAATTGTGACAACCGCCATGTTGAATCGCATGGGGCTCGAGGTTGACGCCGTGGAGGATGGCGAACTCGCCCTGCGCCACGCCGAAAAATCTTCCTACGATGTCATCCTGCTGGATATTGAAATGCCGGTCATGGATGGCGTGACGGCAGCCCGCGGAATTCGTGCCCTTGGGGGCAAGACCTCAAAGACCCCCATTCTCGCGTTGTCCGCATTTCTGGCCGATTCCACCGAGTTTTCCCATTGGCGCGATGCCTTCGACCATGCCCTGCCAAAACCCGCCAATAGCAACGAGCTTCACCGCGCCATAAGTGGAGTTTTACAAGACGCAACGCCCGTTCGCGTCGAACCCGCCAAACCTGGCTCAATTCTCACCGGCCTTCGCGCCACCTTGCCCAAGGGAACCTGGGTAAAACTCATGACTCTCGCGGCCACCGAAAGCATTCACTACGCCAATGCTGCGGCAGCGGCCTTCGAAGCCAATGATGCGGAAACCACGCGCCGCTGCGTGCATGCGTTAAAGGGCCTCGCACGTAACTTCGAAGCCGTTGAGCTTGCAAAAAAAGCGGTGGAAATTGAAGGGGGCGGGGCCAATCGCAAATCGGTTCAGGAGCTTCTGGCCATTGCAAATGCCTGGGCGGTGGCGGCCAAGGCGGGAACTGTCTAGGACTTTAGAAGCCGCTCAGCGCGTTTGCGCGGCAGATGCTTCACGCGCACCCATCTGAACTTCGAGCGCATCAAGCATATGCAGGAATTCGTTCAGCTCGGGGCTAAGTTTCCGGGCGCGTGCGTTGCGGTT
The DNA here is from genome assembly GCA_963766425.1 of uncultured Alphaproteobacteria bacterium. GTDB lineage: Bacteria > Pseudomonadota > Alphaproteobacteria > Rhizobiales > Aestuariivirgaceae > Aestuariivirga. The sequence goes on along the minus strand of CAVYAB010000018.1, from coordinate 347,529 downwards.
CACTTGGGTATTTTCTTGGTCGTTCAACATTTTTCTATCCCACTTCCCTTAAATCTGACTTTAAATCATCCAACCTAAGGAAACCCTAAGCCCTCCGGCCTGAACGCCGTCCCAAGCAGGCATTCATCTGAAATTCATCTGCCGAAAATAATCACGGGTTCGTGATGATCCGCCCCTAGACATATCCGCGTAACATGAGATGTTACCCATTCACGCCCAGGCCCCTTGCAATCCCAGGAGATGAACGATGCTTTCCAAGACCCTGCTAAAGTCCTTGACCGCCGGTGCCTTCGTCCTTGGCCTCGGCATTACGCTTGCCTATGCCGCCGCCGACGACCAGATCAAGGCTCGCCAAGCTGAAATGAAGGGAAATGGCAAGGCTATAGGTGCCTTGGTTGCCATCATGAAAGGCGAGGCTCCCTATGACGCTGCCGTGGTGAAAGCCAGCCTTGATGCAATGGCTGCCGGAGACGCTGCCGCAGGCGCAGCAAATGCTTGGGATGCCAGCAGCATGGAAGGCGCCACCATTGAAACATGGGCAAAACCCGAAATCTGGGCCGAGGGAAGTGACATTGGAGCCAAGTATCAGGCCTGGGCAGATGCCAGGGCTGCCCTTGCCGCAACAACCGATGAAGCAAGCTTCAAGGCCGCATTCCCCGCTCTTGGCGCGGCCTGTGCGGGCTGCCACGAAAGTTTCCGCCGTCCCAAGGGATAAACCAGCCTGAAACTGGTATCTAAACGAAGCCTCGGGAGTCTGGCGCTGCTTGCAGTGCTGGGCTTCGTCGCGTTTTGGGTCCTCAGCACTCCTCGGCCACTAACTGCTGTGCCCGCCCATGCGCCCAACCTCGCCAACGGCGAAATTCTGTTTAACGCCGGCGGCTGCATCTCCTGCCACAAGCCAAATCCCTGACCAGGCCGGTCTCGATCCTAAATTGCCAAGCGGCGGCTTTCCTCTCAAAACACCTATCGGCGTTCTCTACCCGCCAAACCTGACACCGGATGCGGAAACCGGCATCGCAAACTGGTCAGACCTCGACTTCGTCAACGCCATGCAGCGCGGCATATCAAAATCCGGCCAGCATCTCATTCCGGCCTTCCCCTACACCTCCTATGCGGCCATGCCCGTTGGCGATGTGCTGGATATCAAAGCCTATCTCATGAGTTTGAAACCGGTCGCCTCGCCGAAGCGCGAGGCCGAAATACCCATAGCCTTCCTCCTGCGCCGGGGACTTGGCCTGTGGAAATTTCTTGGTTTGGACACCACCCCTTGGCAACCCGACAGCAGCCAGACAGCCACATGGAATCGCGGCTCCTATCTCGTAAACGGCCCCGGCCATTGCGGCGAATGCCACACCCCGCGAAACCTGATCATGGCGCGCGATGACAGCCAGATATTCGCCGGCGGTCCCCACCCGGAAGGCGCGGGCAAAGTGCCAGGCATGCGCAGCCTTCTTGAGCGTGGCCGTTACAAGGATCAAAAAGACCTGGCCACTGCCCTGCAATTCGGTGAAGAGTTCGGCTATGAGAACATGGCAGCGGGCGGCATGCGGCAGGTGCAAGTCAACATGTCAAAACTTCCCCAAAGCGATATCGACGCCATCGCCGAATATCTCATCAGCCTCAAATAGGCTTGGCGTCATACAGCCAGTGCAAAAGTATATCGGCGGTTTCCTCCGGCGCTTCGAGGCTCGGAAAATGCCCGCATTCGGAAATCTCCGCATAGCGCCCGTGGAGCAAGGCCGTTGACATTTTCAACCCGTCGGCAGCGGGCGAGAACTGGTCTTCGCGTCCCCACAGCATAAGGGCAGGACAGGTGATTTCGCCAAGCCTCGGCCATAGATCCTTGCGCTTTGGCCAAAGCCTCCGATTGCCGCGCCATCAATGCGCCACCCATCTCATGCGCCATGGCGACGAACGATGCACGGGTCTTTGGACCATTTGCTCCCGGCATATGGGAAACCATGTCAGCCATTTCCGTGACCACATTTTCAAACTCGCTGCCGCGCAATCTTTCCGCCCGCCTGAAACCCCGCCGATGGATCTGCCGCAACGCCAGCCCCGGCCCCGATAACCACCAGGCCTTGAACTCTATCGGGTGCGGCAAAAGCCACTTCAAGCGCCACCCTGCCGCCAAAAGACGTTCCCAAAATAATGAATTTTTCCGGCGCCTGCTCCAACACCTGCTGCACGCAAGCCCCCATCTCGTCCCTGTCAGCAACAATCGTAACGGGCTCAGCCACATCGGAAAGCCGCGGAACAATGTCAGCATAGAGCCTGCCATCGCAGCCCAGAGCGGGAATCATGACCAGAGTTTGCATGCGCTGAGTTAAGCGCAGATCAGTCCGCTAGACAAAGATGAAATCATCGGCAGCAAGCGTGAACACCGCGGCGCTTTTAACAATGATGCTGTCAGTACCATGGGCCACCGTCACGAGTCTTTGTGCCGTTACCCGTGATCACAAAATCATCAAAGCTGTCCGCAACGCTCAAGGAGAAGGAAAGCTTGTCCAGATTGTCCTGATAGTCCCTGATATTGTCATCCCCGAATGCCGCATTGGCAAAATAGAATGTATCAGCACCAGCCCCACCCATGAAATAGTCGTTTCCAGTACCACCACGAATGAGGTTGTTCAGGCTGTTTCCCCACGAATGAGGTTGTTCAGGCTGTTTCCCCTGGCGGTGAAGTTTGCGTCAACCGCCGCGCCATTGTCGTAAATCAGGTTCTCAAATGCCGAGAGTTTCGCAATATTGTAAGCGGCAAGCGAGGTTTCAATCGTATCGGTGCCCTGGCCTGCAAGTTCAGTTATCTTTTCCTTGGCGGCATTCACCACATAGGTGTCATCACCATAACCGCCAATCATCTTGTCAGTTCCAAGCCCGCCGTCCAGCCGGTTGTTGCCATAATTGCCCGTGAGGGTATCATTGAAATTTGAACCGACGATGTTCTCGAGCCCGGCGAAAATATCGCCAGCAGCATCACCACCCGATGCCACGCCTGACAGGAAATTTACGGTGACAGCAGCGGTGGAAGCGGCATAGCTGACCGTGTCAATGCCGCTGCCGCCATCCAGCACATCAGCACCGCCAAGGCCATTGAGAGAGTCGTCGCCGGCGAAGCCATAGATGTAATCCACGCCACTCGATCCCATAAGCGTATCGGCATTTCCCGTGCCATTGATCGGCGGAGGAGGCGCGAGATTGGCGGTAATGGCCGCCAAATTCCAGTTCACGCCGTTGCTGAAACTAATATACTCAACGCCGTCGCCCAACGTTGAAGCGTTGAACTGGTTCTTGACCGTGATGATTTCACCCGTGGCCAAAACCGTGATTCTGAGATCATTTCCAAATTTGTTTAACTCAACGCCGGTTGAAGCCACGTTGGTCAGCAGCAGAACATCTGTTTCGCTGAGGGATACCGACGTGTCATTGATTGTGTCGTAACCGTCACCCGATTGCCAGACGTAGTAGTCGCTGCCGGCGCCGCCATCAAGCGTATCATTTCCGCCAAGGCCGCTGAGAATATTGGCGCCGCTGTTTCCCTTAATGCTGTTGACCAGTGCGTTGCCCGTGCCACTCGTACCGTTGATCCCCAGCAGCGTCAGGTTGAGCGCGGCATCCGTGAGGGTCAACGACACCGAGGATTGAATTGTGTTGCCGTTCACCAGGTCGACTTTGGCGTTTGTCGTGCCCAGCGTGAACGAAGCGCCCATGGTGGCGCCCAGCCCGCCGCCGGAAAAGGTAATACTCATCACACCGGTCGACGTGGTTCCCAGCGAATATCCGCCCGAAGACCAGGTGTCAGCAGTATCAAGAACCGTGGAGTTGAGGCTCAGCTCGGCTGTAATGCCGCCCTGGCCTTCACCTACGGAGTAGAAATTATTGCCGTCCGTATCGTTGTAGGCAACACCTGTGACAAATGCGGCCGTTCCCGAAGCCGCAAAATTTTGTGTGACGATGAGACTGTTGTAACCCTGAAACGGCGCAGCGGCGGCACCGACGCCAATTTCCTTGAAGGTTTCGTTCATCGCATTTGTGCGGTGGCCGGAGCTCAGAAACAGATTCCTGTGAAGCGTATAGACGTAGGCATTTGCATCAATGGCGCCAGAGGAGCCTGCCCAGGCAAGATTTTCGCCCCAGGCCCAGCTTCCTGCAAAGACATAGCCGGCACTAGCCATCCGCTGGCCCGGATTGCTACCGCCCACACCCGTGTGCGAGAAGGTTCCAGTGCTCAACATCCATGCCGTATGGGCATCAGAAGAGTCATTGAGAAGCTCATTGAAGGTCAAAGGTTGTTTCTGTGCCGTCGAAATGGTGTTGGCGGCAAGATCCTTGTTCAGGGCAATGCCCTGGCGCGCCGCTTCCGCCGTTGGATCAAGGCGCGCCCGGTTGATCAGTTCAAGAAAGAGTTGTTCCTGGTTTGTGGGCGTTGCCATCGCGGTACCTTCAATTCTTCCAAATCTGCAAGAGACCTCAACAGGTATCATCGCCATTTTGTGATTGGCTTAATCGGTTCCATCTCTTTTTAGGAAAAACGCAGCCGAATTTTCCCTGGCTATGGTTAGCAAACAAATAAAAAAGCGCGGAAGTTTCCTCCCGCGCCCTTCAAACCGAAAATTGAAAACTTACGAAACGTCAGCTTCTTCTGCTGGTGCGGCTTCTGCCTGCTGTTTTGACAGGTCTTCACCGGTCACCTGGTCAACCTGCTTCATCGACAGGCGGACCTTGCCACGGTTATCAAACCCTAAAAGCTTGACCTTCACCGCGTCACCCTCGTTAACCACATCGGAGACTTTATTCACGCGCTTTTGCGCAAGTTCCGAAACATGGACGAGACCGTCCTTCGCGCCAAAGAAGTTTACAAAAGCGCCGAAGTCCACGACCTTGACGATCTTGCCGTCATAGATTTCGCCAACTTCCGGTTCCGAAACAATGCTCTTGATCCACTTCATCGCCGCCGTAATGGCGGCACCCGAAGAGGAAGCAACCTTCACGGTGCCATCATCCTGGATGTCGATCTTCGCACCGGTCTTTTCCACGATTTCGCGGATGACCTTACCGCCGGTTCCAATCACTTCACGGATCTTGTCGGTTGGAATCTTGATCACTTCAATGCGTGGTGCATGTTCGCCAAGGCCCGGACGGGCATTTTCAAGCGCCTCGGCCATCTTGCCCAGAATATGCATGCGGCCGTCTTTTGCCTGCCACAACGCAACCTTCATGATCTCTTCGGTGATGCCGGTGATCTTGATGTCCATCTGCAGCGCGGTTACGCCATTGCTGGTGCCCGCCACCTTGAAGTCCATGTCGCCCAGATGATCCTCGTCGCCGAGAATATCCGAGAGCACGGCAAAGCGTTCGTCTTCCTTGATGAGACCCATGGCAATTCCAGCCACAGGCGCTTTCAACGGAACGCCCGCGTCCATCAGGGCCAGCGAAGAGCCGCACACCGTTGCCATCGAGGACGAGCCGTTTGACTCGGTAATCTCGGAAACAACGCGAATGGTGTAGGGGAACTGGTCAGCCGGCGGAAGAACCGGATTGATCGCCCGCCAGGCCAGTTTGCCATGGCCGATTTCGCGGCGGCCTGCACCACCCATACGGCCCACTTCACCCACCGAGAAGGGAGGGAAGTTGTAATGCAGCATGAACTTGGACTTGTAGGTGCCATCGAGCGAGTCGACATATTGCTCGTCTTCGCCAGTGCCAAGTGTGGTGACAACCAGCGCCTGGGTTTCGCCGCGTGTAAACAAAGCGGAACCATGGGTGCGTGGCAGAACCGAAGCTTCAGCAACGATTTGGCGCACAGTCTTTGTATCACGCCCATCGATGCGAAGGCCCGTGTCGAGAATGCTGTTGCGAACAATATCCTTCTCGAGATATTTGAACGCTTCAGCAACCTTCTGCGAGGTTGGCGAATTTTCTTTGCTCTCGTCCACGAGAGCTGCAACCGCCTTGTCCTTGGCTTTCGCCACAGCTTCCTGACGCTCCTCCTTTTTCGGGATCGCGTAAGCCGCACGAAGGTCCTTTTCCACTGACTTCTTCACTGCCTTGTTGAGCTTATCATTGTCAACCGGTGTGAAATCTCGAGGTTCGCGCGATGAACGCTCAGCCAGGCGGATGATCGCGTCAATGACAGGCTGGAAGCCCGCATGGCCAAACATCACGGCACCAAGCATCTGCTCTTCCGAGAGTTCCTTGGCTTCCGATTCAACCATCAGCACGGCGTCCGTTGTGCCGGCAACAACGAGATCAAGATCAGAGGTCTTCATCTGCTCCTGCGTCGGGTTCAGCACAAACGCGCCTTCGATCACACCAACGCGCGCGCCGCCAACCGGGCCCATGAAGGGAATGCCGGAAAGCGTGAGCGCGGCAGAGGCGCCAATCAACGCAACAATGTCGCTGTCATTTTCGAGGTCGTAGGACAGCACCGTCGTAATCACCTGGGTTTCATTGCGGAAACCGGCGGGAAAAAGCGGACGGATGGGACGGTCAATCAGGCGGGAAACCAGGGTTTCTTTTTCCGTCGGCCTTCCTTCGCGCTTGAAATAGCCGCCGGGAATCTTGCCCGCGGCATAAGTCTTTTCTTGATAATTTACGGTGAGCGGGAAAAAATCAATTCCAGGCTTTTCCGAGCGCGCCGCAACTGCGGTGGCAAGAACCGTTGTCTCGCCGTAGGTCACAACAACTGCGCCATCTGCCTGGCGTGCCATGCGGCCGGTTTCAATGCGGAGTGGCTTTCCAGCCCATTCCAGTTCTTCAACATCAATCTTAAACATAGTACTATTCCTTTTTGCCCTTCGCCGCCACTTGCGTTCACCTACCTGGACGGCATCCCCATTGAGCGTTCAAAACCTGGCCCTATTGCCAGGCTGATGAGATTGGGGACGCGGGCGGCAATTCGGTGATCCGCCCGCTCATACAATTGTCAGCCGCTAAATTAGCGGCGGATTTCGAGACGCTTAATGAGAGCCTGATAGCGGCCTTCATCCTTCGACTTCAAATAGTCGAGAAGGCCACGGCGCAAACTCACCATCTTCAACAAACCACGGCGGGAGTGATTGTCCTTCTTGTGGGATTTGAAATGGTCGGTCAGGCCATTGATGCGCTCTGTCAAAAGAGCTACCTGCACTTCGGGTGAACCCGTATCGCCAGGCTTGGTTCCATAGTCTTTCATGAGCGCGGTTTTGCGCTCTGCTGTCATCGTCATTCGGCCATCTCCAGGATGTCTAAAGGTTAAACAAGCGCTTCGGCTTGAGCGACCCCTGCTCGATGCTGCAAATGCCAAGGGGTTTTGAACCCCAAGTCACCAGAACCGCATCGCATGCTACGGGAGCGTTCGCACCTCTGAGCAGAATTGACTGACCCTGCTTCAGGCGCTGGGCTTCCGCGTCCTTCAAGGCCAGTGCCGGGATGCCGTCCAGCACGGTCTCGAGGGGGCGAAGAACCCCGTTTTCGGCACTATTGCCGAGGGGCTTATGGCTCATTTCCTCAAGCTTATCCAGCGGAATCATGTCGGCCTCGCTAAAAGGCCCAACGGCAATCCGTCGCAACATGGAAACATGGCCCAGGCACCCCAGTTTCCGCCCCATGTCCCGCGCCAGCGAGCGCACATAGGTGCCCTTGCCGCAGGTCACCTCAAAAACCGCATGATCCGCATCCGGACAGCTCACCAGAACGAGTTTTTCGATGGTCACCGGCCGTTCTGCCATCTCAACTTTCTCGCCAGCCCGGGCCAGATCATAAGCCCGCTCTCCGTCGATCTTGATCGCTGAAAAAGCAGGCGGAGCTTGCAGAATTTCACCGTGAAACTGGCCAGTATCGATTCAATACTTTCCCTTGCAGGCCGCAACTCGGATTGGGCGGTAACTGTGCCTTCCATGTCATCGGTGGAGCGCTCCGCACCCCAGGCCACCTCAAAGCGATAGATTTTCCGTCCATCCATCGCCCACTGCACGGTCTTGGTGGCTTCCCCAAGCGCGATAGGCAGTAATCCGGTAGCGAGCGGATCAATCGTCCCCCCATGGCCCGCCTTTTCCGCATCAAACAAGCGTCTGATTTTCCCCACAGCCTGCGTGGACGTCATCCCCAACGGCTTGTCAAAAACCACCCAGCCATGGACCGGAACCCCGCGCTTTTTCATACCCCCTCAACTCTCCATGGTCGGGCTTGACCCGACCACCCAGACTTGACCATGGGCGTCCATTTGACCAAACGTTGTGGCCATAAAATCAATGTAAACAAAAGCGCAGGGCTGAGCCACTGGGTGGTCGGGTCAAGCCCGACCATGGAGAGAGGGGAGATGGAAGTCATTTGCGAGCCAACTCGCTCAATCCTGCTTCTTTAAATCGCCAACCACTTTCGGATTGGCCAAGAGATCATCAATCTTCTGCGCATATTCCAACGCGGTATCAATGCGAAACCGGATTTCCGGCATGTATTTCACATCAATGCGCGGCGCCACAAGCCCTCGAATATATTTCTTGTTCCGCTCAAGGGCAGCAAGCACCAGCTTGTCCTGACCATTGATCAGACCCCGCACGTAAGCAGTGGCAATGCGCAAGTCGGGTGACATCTGCACTTCGACAACACTGACGGCCAGCTTTTCCAGCTCCGGATCGCCCGTATCGCCCCGCATCAGGATATCGGCCAGCGCATGCCGGATCAATTCGCCGGCGCGAAGCTGGCGTTGGGAAGGTCCTTCTGAACCTCGGGTTGGGCGCATATCGGCCTGCTTAGTCCAGCTTGCGCTGGATCTTCTCAACGCGGAAGCATTCGATCACATCGCCCACGCGCATGTCCTGGTAGCCTTCGAAGGCCATGCCGCATTCCTGGCCGACCTGCACTTCCTTCACTTCATCCTTGAAACGCTTGAGCGTCGAAAGCGTGCCTTCATGCACCACGACGTTATCGCGGATGAGGCGAACCTTGGCGCCGCGCTGCACATTGCCTTCGGTAACCTGGCAACCCGCAACCTTGCCGACCTTGGTGATGTTGAACACTTCGAGAATCTTCGCGTTGCCGAGGAATGTTTCGCGCAGTTCCGGCGCCAGCTTGCCGGACATGGCCGCCTTGATGTCATCCACGAGGTCATAAATGATATTGTAGTAGCGGATTTCGATACCGGCCCGCTCTGCCGCATCCCGCGCCTGGCCCGAAGCACGGACATTGAAGCCCAGAACCACGGCACCCGAAGCGGTAGCCAGCCCGATGTCACTCTCGTTGATGCCGCCCACCGCATAATGCACAACCCGCGAACGGATTTCATCATTGCCGATTTTTTCCAGCGCCTGCACGATGGCTTCGGCGGAACCCTGCACGTCAGCCTTGACGAGGATCGGAAACTCTTTCCGTCCGGCCTGTGAAAGCTGGCTCATCATCTGCTCAAGCGAAGAGCGCACAACTGTTGTGCCACGGCTGTCGCGGCGCTTGCGCTCACGATAGTCCGTGATTTCACGCGCCCGCGCTTCCGTTGGGCACCACGTCAAACTGGTCGCCCGCTTCCGGCGCCGAACTGAAGCCCAGAACTTCGACCGGAACCGAAGGTCCCGCTTCCTTGATCTGCTCGCCCTTGTCGTTGATCAAGCGCGCGAACCCGGCCCCAGGCGGAACCGGCCACGAAAATATCGCCAAGCCGCAAGGTGCCGCGCTGAACCAGAACCGTAGCCACAGGCCCGCGGCCCTTGTCGAGCTGGGCTTCCACCACAAGGCCTGAAGCCTCGCGGTTTGGATTGGCCTTCAAATCAAGCACTTCGGCCTGCAACAGGATGGAATCCAGAAGCTTGTCGAGGTTCGTGCCCTTCATGGCCGAAACTTCAACATCAAGCGTATCACCGCCCATGCCTTCGACAACAATTTCATGTTGCAGCAATTCGGTGCGCACCTTGTTGGGATTTGCCGATTGCTTGTCGACCTTGTTGATCGCCACGATGATGGGAACGCCAGCCGCGCGCGCATGGCTGATCGCTTCAACCGTTTGCGGCATCACACCGTCATCGGCCGCAACCACGAGCACCACAATATCGGTGGCTTTCGCGCCGCGTTGCCGCATCGAGGTAAAGGCCTCATGGCCCGGCGTATCGATGAACGTCACAAGGCCATTCTTGGTGGCAACCTGATAGGCGCCGATATGCTGGGTAATTCCGCCCGCCTCGCCAGATACAACATTGGTCTTGCGAATGGCATCAAGCAGCGAGGTTTTGCCGTGGTCCACGTGACCCATGATGGTCACAACCGGTGGCCGCGACTGCAATTGCTCAGCCGAATCTGTTTCCGCGGAAAGACCTTCAACAACGTCAGACTCAGACACACGCTTCACGCGGTGTCCCATTTCCTCAGCAATAATCTGGGCCGTATCCGCATCAATCACATCATTGATCGTGTGCATCTGCCCCTGCTTCATCAAAATCTTGATGATATCGACGGCGCGTTCCGCCATGCGGTTGGCAAGGTCCTGAATGGTGATCGCTTCCGGAATGATGATCTCGCGCGTCATCTTTTCCGTAGGCATCTGGAAGCCCTGGGCCTGCTTCTTCAGGCGTTCGGTGCGGCGCTTGAAAGCGGCAACCGAACGGTTGCGCTCGTCATCATCCGACATGGCATTGGCAACCGTGAGCCTGCCGCGGCGCTTGTCCATGTCAGCTTTGGTGCGCGTGGGAGCGGGAACTTCAATCTTGCGCTTGATGACGCCGGCACTGCCACGTGGACTTTTTGAGCGTGCCTCTGCTTCTTCTTCACGATCCGCCTGCACGATGCTCTTCGGATTAAGCTTCTTGGCCGCCTCTTCAGCCTTGCGCCTGCCCTCTTCTTCGGCCCGGTGGCGCGCGTCATCTTCAACCTTGCGCTTGGCCGCGGCTTCGCGGTCGCGTAAATCTTTTTCGTCGTGTTCCTTGCGGCGCAGCGCTTCTTCTTCTTGGTGCTTGCGCTCTTCAGCCTCGCGGACCCGCGAGCCCACGAGAGCCCTGTCGCGGGCTTCTTTTTCATCGTCGGTCAGCGTGCGTAAAACAACACCGGAACGGTTGGCCTGCGTGGTGCGCGGAGTCGCGGCAGGCGTTGCCACCTTCGGCTGCACCTGGAACAGCGCCTTCGCCTCGGGTGCTGTTGGCTTGTCATCGCCAAAACGCTTGCGCTTGGTTTCAACAACAACAGTCTTCGTCCGCCCGTGCGAAAAGCTCTGCTTGACCTTGCTCTGCTCGGTCGTCGGCCGCTTAAGGGTCAAAGTTCCCCCGCCGGCGCGTTTCGTTTCGGTCTTGTCGTTGCTGTCGTTCATGCTCTCTCTACAATTACTAGGCGCTCAACGGAGCGTCATATCGTTCAATCCGCTGCACGGCCAGAAGCAGTTTTTCGGCAAGCCTGCCCCGGCCCACGGCAGCATGTATCACATTTGACCGGCCAAAGGCCAAATCCAATTCATCAACGTGGAAAATATTGATGATTTTCACGTCCGGACGCAGCCAGCTTGTCAATCTTGCGCCGCCCGTCCGGTTGTGCTTCTAGCGCATGTAGTATGATTTGCGCCAGATTTTTAGTGACCATCTCTTCCACTTTGCTGTTTCCCGAAACCGCTACCCCCGCCTTTTTGGCCAGCGAGAAATAGGAAAGGGCCAATTTCCGGAGCAAATCCCCGATTGTATCGGCAAGCTCGGGCGAAGTCTTGGTTTCGGCGCTAAACCCCCGGGAAAAAAGGTTTTTCTTGATAGCCTCGGAAACCCGCTGGCGGTTCAGGGATACCCAAACACCCCTTCCCGGCAGCTTGCGCTGCAGGTCCGGAACGGCTTGGCCATCGGGCCCGCGAACAAAGCGGATAAGCGCATCCTCATCCATAACCGCGCGGGTTACAATGCACATGCGCTCCGTCAAATGTTCGTCCAGCCCGGCTTCCATGCCCCTCCCGTAACCTTAAGCCTCGGCTTCCGCCGCCACTACTTCCTCAGGCGGAGGAGCAGCCTCAATCCAGCCCATCTTGACCCGCGCCCCCATGATCAAGGCTTCCGCCTCGGCAGCCGCAACGTCCAGGCCCGAGAAGGCCCCCTTGTGCTTCACGTTCTCGGTTCCCTTGCGCTCGGTCCAGCCCGTGAGATCATCGGTGGCGCAATCGGCCAGGTCTTCCATGGTCTTGATGCCCGCTTCACCAAGGGCAACCAGCATGGCAGCACTCACCCCTTCGAGCGCTTTAAGCTCATCGCTCACGCCCAACTCAACGCGGCGTGCATCCTGCTCTTTTGAAACACGATCCAGATATTCCCGGGCCCGGTTCTGCAATTCTTCGCCCGTCTGCTCATCAAGCCCATCAATGGAAGCAATGTCATTGAGATCAACGAAGGCGATTTCTTCCACCGTATCGAAACCTTCCGAAGCCAGAAGCTGGGCCAGGGTTTCATCCACATCAAGCGCTTCAATGAAGCGCGCCGTGCGGGCCACAAATTCTTTCTGGCGGCGCTCGGACTCTTCCGCTTCCGTCATGATGTCGATGTCCCAGCCCGTAAGCTGTGAAGCAAGCCGCACATTCTGTCCACGCCGGCCAATGGCGAGTGACAACTGATCGTCAGGAACGACAACTTCAATACGCTCGGCTTCCTCATCAAGCACAACCTTGGCAACTTCCGCCGGCGCCAACGCGTTCACCACGAAAGTCGCCACATCCGGCGACCACTGGATGATGTCGATTTTTTCACCCTGAAGCTCGTTCACCACGGCCTGAACCCGCGAGCCGCGCATACCAACGCAGGCACCAACTGGATCAATGGATCCATCTTTCGAGCGCACCGCAATCTTGGCGCGTGAGCCGGGGTCGCGCGATACCGACACGACCTCAACCACGCCATCATAAATTTCCGGCACTTCCTGGCCAAACAATTTTGACATGAATTCAGGATGGGTGCGGCTCAGGAAAATCTGCGGTCCCCGCTGTTCGCGGCGCACGTCAAACACGTAAGCTCGAACCCGGTCACCGGGGCGGAATGTTTCGCGCGGCAAGGCTTCGTCGCGCCGGACAATCGCTTCGCCGCGGCCCAGATCAACAATCACATTGCCATATTCAACCCGCTTGACCGTGCCATTGACGATCTGGCCAATGCGGTCCTTGAATTCGTCATACATGCGCTCGCGCTCGGCATCGCGCACTTTCTGCACAATAACCTGCTTGGCGTTCTGCGCAGCGATGCGGCCGAAATCAATGGGAGGCAAAGGCTCGGCAATGAAATCACCAACCGTTGCCGCCGGATTGCGGCGGTTGGCTTCCACCAGGCTGATTTCAGTCGCTTCGTTCTCAACCTTTTCGGAAACCAGCAGCAAACGGTTCAACCTGATCTCACCGGTCTTCGCATCAATCTCGGCGCGGATTTCATTTTCAGCACCGTAACGGGCTTTCGCGGCGCGCGTGATGGCTTCTTCCATGGCTTGCAGCACAATGGATTTATCAATCACCTTTTCGCGCGCCACCGCATCGGCAATTTGCAAAAGCTCAAGCCGGTTTGCACTTACTGCTGGTTCAGCCATTTTCAATTCTCCCGTTTTCGGAAACTTCTGTTGTCTCTTCAGTCCATTCACTGCCGTCACCAAGTGCCTTTGCAGGCAATTTGGCGCGGGCCGCTTCAATCAGTTCATCAGTCAGGGTGAGCTTCGCATCCCCGATATCGGCAAAGGGAACACCAATCAGCAGGGGTTCTTTCCCTCCTTCCGGGTTCTCCATGAAAAGCCGCACTTCACCATCAGTCACCCCTTCAAGATTGCCCTTGAAGCGTTTGCGGCCAGCGACGGGAACCGCCATTTCGATTTTCACCTCATGGCCGGCCCAGCGCTCAAAATCCTCATGGCGCACCAGCGGCCGGTCAATGCCCGGCGACGATATTTCAAGCTGGTAACGCGTTGAAACGATGTCTGCCACATCCAGCATGGGCGAAATCGCCCGGCTGAATTGCTCGCAGTCATCAATGGAAAACGTCCCGTCAGGCCGCTCCGCCATGATCTGCAAGGTGGTGCCGGACAGCTTCACGCGCACCAGCCGGAACCCCATGCTGTCCAGCACGGGCTCCACAAGTGCTGCAACCCGCAAAGCAGGCCCGGTTTCACGTGATAATCGCGTCGTATCCATCATATCTCAAGGCAACAAAAAAAGCGGGCCCCGGCGTGGAACCCACTCTCAAAATTTTGCGAGTGAACTTAAGTTAGGCGCTATATACGCCTGAAGGACCAATTCTGCAAGAGGGGACCAAGCCTCAAGAAAGCCTGGTTGGTCGGGTCGATCCCCGGACTCGATCCGGGGATCGACCCGACTACCCAGACTTGCGCTGAAAGGTCAAATACCGAGTCTCCCGCCCCTCGCGCTTAGCCTTGGCTTCATAGCGGGTTTGCAGCCAGTTCTCGAAGGGCTCAGCCGAATTGCCCGCCAATTCAAACCCGCCATGTTCCCTGCATTCGCGCATAGCCCATTCGACATAATCATCGATGTCGCTGGTGAAGAGAAACAGCCCGTCCGGTTTCAACAGTGCATGAAACTGTTTCAACGTATCAGCGTTCACAATCCGCCGCTCGTGGTGGCGCTTCTTGGGCCAGGGATCGGGATACAAAACATAAATCCGGTTTAAGCTCGCAGGCGGAAGTTTTTCCAGTAAGTATCGCACATCATCGTCATGAATATGGATATTGCCAATGGCTTTCTCTTCGATCAGGGCCAGCAGCTTTGCAACCCCATTTCGAAACGGTTCAGCTCCGATGAAATTCACCTCGGGAAACAGCGCCGCCTGATGGGCCAGATGCTCGCCGCCGCCGAAACCAATTTCCAGCCACACGTCACCAGCTGGCAATGGATTATCCAAATCAACCCGCAGTTTCGGCAGCAATTCTTCCATCAGCTGCAAATGATGACGGCGCAGAGTCTTACCCCTGCGCCGCCCGAAAAATTGATAGCGTTTCTTTTCTTCGCTCACTTCACCGCCGCTTTGAGGGCTTTCGCGAGGTCAGTCTTTTCCCAGGAAAAGCCGCCATCCTTTTCAGGAGCCCGCCCGAAATGGCCATAGGAAGAGGTGCGCGCATAAATCGGCCGGTTAAGACTGAGATGCGTGCGAATGCCGCGTGGGCTCAAATCCATAACCTTGGCCAAAGCCTTCTCAAGCTTGGCTTCAGAAACCTTGCCCGTGCCGTGGGTGTCGACATAAATCGAAAGCGGTTCGGAAACGCCAATGGCATAGGAAAGCTGAATGGTGCAACGCTTGGCAAGCCCCGCCGCCACAACATTCTTGGCGAGATAACGCGCGGCGTAAGCCGCCGAGCGGTCAACCTTTGTGGGGTCCTTGCCGGAGAACGCGCCGCCGCCATGGGGTGCCGCACCGCCGTAAGTGTCCACAATGATCTTGCGGCCCGTAAGCCCCGCGTCACCATCGGGACCGCCAATGAAAAACTTGCCTGTGGGATTCACATGCCAGACCGTGTCCTTGGTGATCCAGCCCGCAGGAAGCGCCTTCTTCACATAGGGTTTCACCAGTTTCAGCATGTCGTCCGACGTCAGGCTCTCATCAATATGCTGGTGCGAAACCACAATATGGGTCGCCTTGACCGGCTTCCCATTTTTGTATTCCAAGGTCACCTGGCTCTTTGAATCCGGCCCCAAAGCCTTTTCCTTGCCGGAATGGCGCGCTTCCGCCAGCAACTGCAAAATCCGTTGCGCGTAATATAGCGGCGCCGGCATGAGGGCTGGCGTTTCATCGCAGGCATAGCCGAACATGATGCCCTGGTCGCCAGCCCCTTCATCTTTCTTGGCAGCCGAATCCACGCCCTGGGCAATGTCAGCCGATTGTTCGTGGAGCAGGATTTCCACCTTGGCCGTCTGCCAGTGAAAACCGTTCTGCTCATATCCGATTGCTTTGATGGCGCGCCGCGCCGCTTCCTCAATCTTGCCATGGGTCACCGAAGCAGGCCCGCGGGTTTCGCCGCCGATCACCACCCGGTTGGTGGTGGCAAAAGTTTCGCAGGCCACGCGCACCTGCGCCGGGTCCATCCCCTGCTCCAAAGCTTCACGATAAAACAAATCGACGATCTCGTCGGAAATGCGGTCACAGACCTTGTCCGGATGGCCTTCGGATACGGATTCGCTGGTAAAAAGATAATTCTTGCGTGACATCAAAGCCTTGCCTCTGCGACCGAAGTCTTGCCCAAATTCCGCATAAAGAATTCTTTATGCCCTCAAACGGGCTTAATGGCAGTCTTCATGGGAGAGGTCAAGCGCGCGATTATGACGGCAGCGCTAGTCCTTCATGTCGACAATGCAACGCGCAAGGGTCGCAATCAATTTCCGTTTCGTGGTGTTGTCCGCATCACGAAAGGCCTTGGCCAATTGAATGCCCTCGGCGTTCATCAGGGAGGACATCACGCTGTTCTGCTCATTGGATTCGTTGAAGCCGGTATCATTTTCAGAGCCCGGCAAATCCTCAAAAAATGCCTGAACCGGAACACCGAGAATCTTCGCGGCATAAAACAACCGGCTGGCACTGATACGGTTTGAGCCCTTCTCGTATTTCTGCACCTGCTGAAAGGTAATGCCCAGCATTTCGCCAAGCTTCTCCTGGCTCATGCTGACAATTTGCCGCCGCATGCGAATGCGCGAGCCGACATGCACGTCGATGTAGTTTGGATCTCGTCTTGTCATATACCCCTCAGACCGTTGCCCCCAGTCTGAACCCTACGCCGTCGCTCATTTCATCTGAGATTACACAACAGATTCCGTGGTCAACATTCCGTGAAGAGTTAGTCTAATAGTCGCTCGCCTGTAAACAAAATTCGAAGTTACCCGAAAAAATTCGCCTAGATAACAACCGTTTCCACCACATTCTACCAAAAATTGTATTATAATACGACCCCCAAAGTGCACAAGAGCAAAAGCGCGAAGAAGAAGAACAACTGTCCATAGCTGGCAAATAAGGTGGGCGGCAGGCTTTGCGGCAAGCCCCAATCCAAGAGACCTTCCTGCCCTAAAGGCAGGCTCGAAAGGGTCCGGCCATAGGGGTCAATGACCGCGGAAATTCCGGTATTTGCCGCCCTGACCATGGGCAGCCCCTGCTCGATGGCCCGCAGCCTCGCCTGCGCCAGGTGCTGGTAAGGGCCGGTTGAGTTCCCAAACCAGCCGTCATTGGTGACATTAATGAGCCATCCCGGCCGCTTTTGCGGATCAATGAAGTGATCGGGGAAAATGGCCTCATAACAGATCGAAAACCCAACCGGCGGCGCCCCCGGAATGGCAAGGCTCACGGGTCCGGCTCCCGCCTCGAAACTTCCCGGAACCGTGACCACTTTGCGAAATCCAAGAGGCTCTAGCAGCCATTCAAAGGGCAGGAACTCTCCCCCCGGAACCAGCCGCCACTTGTCGTAGTGCGCCACGACATTTCCCAAGCCATCGAATGTGAGGACACTGTTGTAGACCTTGTCGCTCCCCGAACTGCTGATTTCGCGCCGCAAGGCCCCGGTCACAAGAGTCCCGGTCCCGCCAAGCAGTTGCGCCACCTCTGCCCGTGAACTGTCGCTCTCGTCGATCAGGAACGGCACGGCGGACTCCGGCCAGATGATATGGGTAACGGGCATGCCATTCTGCGGGGCACGCGCCGACATCTCCAGCAACTGGTCAAAAATCGCCCGCATATTTTCGTCGCGCCACTTTTCGCTTTGCGAAATATTGGGCTGGACAATTCTAAGCGCTACGCCGTCAACATTTGCTACTTGCCCATTTTGAAGCCGATAGCTTCCCCAAGCCCAGCACAGGGGAAGGGTTGCGATAATCGCCAACGCCGTCAGCCGGTGCAATCGCGGTGAATGCCTGTCAAATACAAATGGCCAAGCGGCGGACCACAAGAGGATAAGTACAGTCAGTCCGGGCATGCCCCAGAGCGCTGCCGTTTGCGCAACCGCTCCCATGCCATCCCCGGCCAAGCCAGGTGCTGCCCAAGGAAAGCCCGTGAACAAAACCCCGCGCAAATATTCAAACAAGGCAAGGGATGCGGCAAAAACCAGCGCTGCGCGAAAGCCTTTAAGCCCGCTCAGCGTTACGCAAGCAAATGCCAGGCCCCAGTAGATTGCCATGGCACCCGCAAGGCCGCCCACCGCAAAGGGCATCATCCACAAATAATTTTCCGCGTCGATGAGAAAGGCAAAGCCAATCCAGTGGAAGGCAACGATGAAATAACTGAATCCAAAACTCCAACCCAGAAGGAAGGATTGCAGCCTGCGCCGTCGTTCGATTCCCTCCAGCATGAACAGAACCAAGGGTATGGCAACAAAAAGCAGTGGCCAGAAATTGAGTGGTGGCATGGCAAGTGCCGCACCCATGCCTGCTATCACGGCAAGGCCCGCGCGCCGCCAGCCCATTGCCTCCCGCAAATATTCACTCACACGGCTCATCGCGGCTTTCTATCGCATCGCCACGAGCACGATGCCTGCGGTGCACAGGCCAACGCCAAGCCAATTGGTGGCCGACAGCCGCTCGCCCAGCATCAAAACACCAAACACTGCCACCAGCACGACGCTGAGCTTGTCAACGGGAGCCACGCGCGCCGCATCGCCAATTTTCAATGCGCGGAAATAACATACCCAGGAGGCCCCTGTCGCCAAACCAGACAAGGTCAGGAACAGCCATGTCCGGAAAGAAATTGCGGAGAGTTCCTCCCATTGTCCCGTGGCCAAAACAATCAGTGCGAGCACGCACAGGATAATGACCGTGCGGATCAGTGTCGCCATATCGGAATTAATGTCGGAAACCCCAACCTTCGCAAAGATCGCGGTCAACGCGGCAAATACCGCTGACAATAACGCCCAGCTCTGCCACGTCATCAAACCGGAATTGATCATCACTGCCTCCGCTGTTTCGCAACAGTCTCCGCCATCGAACACATGATTTCAAACATCATCACAACGCCCGCATAGGCCGTCATCCCGGAAGCATCAAACGGCGGCGACACTTCAACCACATCGGCCCCCACGAGGTTGAGACCACGCAGGCCACGCAACATCTGCTGCGCTTGAAACGTAGTAAACCCGCCAACTTCCGGCGTGCCCGTGCCCGGCGCGTAAACGGGATCAAGCATATCGATATCAAAACTCACATAAGTTTCGGCATCGCCTACAACGCCACGCGCAATTTCCATCACTTTCGCAGGTCCAAGCTCCATCGCCTCTTCGATGCGCATGAGGCGAACCCCCATCTTCTCGCCATACTCGAAATCATCGAGATCATACATGGACCCGCGAAGTCCAATCTGGATGGTGCGCTTTGGATCAAGCACGCCCTCCTCAATCGCCCGCCGGAACGGCGTGCCGTGGGTATATTTGAAGCCGCCGAAATAGCTGTCATAAAGATCCGTATGCGCATCAAAATGAACCATGCCCACCGGCTTCTTTTCGCCGACTGCACGTAATATGGGCAGTGAACACAAATGATCGCCACCCGCTGAAATGGGACGAATGCCCCTGGCCACAAGTTTTTTGAAATAGTTTCCAACCCGCAGCAAAGCATCATCAACATTTGCCGGGTTCACTGGACAATCGCCAAGGTCGGCAACATTGGCAAGATCATAGGGAACAATACCCATGGTCTGATGCATGCGCCGCACCATGGAAGATTGATCGCGCATCTGCCGCGGTGCATGGCGTGGACCCGGACGGTTTGTCGTGCCCCCGTCCCACGGGATTCCGACGAGCCCAATGTCAATATCCTTCGCCTCGTCGAGAGCCACATGGGGCAGCCGCATGAATGTGGCAATACCGCCAAAGCGCGGGACGACGAGGCCGGATGCAGGTTGATTGAAACGAGTCATGGTAACATTGTGGCCTGATGATGGACTTGAAGCAAGGCGATGGGATTCAAAAAAATTTTCACCCCAGCAGCAACGGAAATTCCGGTGCATTCATCACCGCACCATGAGCCAAGCTCACCCCGCGAAATGGCGGCGACGTCTTCACCCCTTCACGCCGCGCAAAACGCACATCATCACCGATCAGTCGCAATGAAAACGCGCGGCGCTGTTCGCTTGCTGAGTTATTGGCCGGCGCCCCATGCAGAGTCTTGTAATTGAAGGCCACCGCATCGCCCGGCTCCAGCGCCCAGCCGATCACATTGAATTTTTCTCGGTTGCCGTTGATGTCCGGCACTTCCTCAAGCCCGTCATTTTCATTGAGCGGGGTTTTGTCAAAGCGCTCAGGCCGGTAATATTTGCCCCACAAGTGCGAGCCACCGACAAACTCCAGGGTGCGATCCCGCGGCACATGATCCAGCGGAATCCAGATGCTCACCGTGTCATTGCCGTCAACGCAATAGTAGGGCTGATCCTGGTGCCAGGGTGTTGCCACCCCCGCGCTCGCCTCTTTCACCAGCACATGCTCATGAAACAGCCGCACCGTTTTCGTGCCCATCAACTGGCGGCCAATTTCCGCCGCCGGAGAGTTGAAAATAAATTCGCGGTACTCCGGAATCCGGTCCCAATTGCAATAATCCCCAAAGAAGCGACCACCGCCATCTTTGCCCTTGTAGATTTTTACGTCAGCACTTGGCTCCGCCATGTTGCGCGCAATTCCTGCCCGCAAAATCTTCACCCAATCGGCAAAATAGCCTTTCAACGCAACCGCCCCGTCGCGCTTGAAAGCCACAATTGTTTCGGCTGGAACCATCGGTTCTGCCATCTCTGCACTCCGTTCCTCGAATTCATCATAGCACCGGCAATAAGTAAATCCGATTGACTTACTTCCCTCAAAACACAATTTTGATCAATCGGAAAAAACGTGCTTAGATGCGTCATCGCCCCTGTGGGCGTTCAAAAAAATAGGGAGACAATCATGAAATCAATAAAACTGTTTGGCGTGGCGTTGCTGATGGGCACAATGCTTGCAGCCGGCGCCGCCCAAGCCAAATCGCTGGTTTACTGCTCCGAAGGCTCACCCGAAAATTTCTCGCCTTCCATCAATACCACCGGCACCAGCCTTGATGCGGCCCGCCCAGTCTATAACAAGCTCGTGCAATTCACCCCCGGCACGACCGCAACCGAACCCGGCCTTGCCGAATCCTATGAAGTTGCGGACGGCGGCCTGACCATCACCTTCCACCTGCGCAAAGGCGTCAAATTCCATTCCGGTGTGAACGGCTTTACGCCATCGCGTGATCTCACAGCAGAAGACGTGATCTTCTCGTTTGAACGCCAGTGGAAGCCGGAACATCCTTATGCGAAAGTATCCGGCGGCGCCTATGACTATTTCAACGACATGGGCATGCCTGACCTGCTCAAATCGGTCGAGAAGGGTGCGGACGACCTTACGGTTGTCATGAAGCTCAACAAGCCGAATGCACCGATCATCGCCAACCTCGCCATGGATTTTGCTACCATCCAATCGGCCGAATATGCGAAGTTCCTGATGGACAAGGGAACCCCCGAACAGTTCGACCAAATCCCCGTTGGCACCGGATCATTCCAGTTTGTTGACTACCAGAAGGATGCCGTCATCCGCTTCAAGGCCTTCGACGGCTGGGCTGGAAAGCCAAAGATTGACGATCTGATCTATGCCATTACGCCCGATCCTTCGGGCCGTTATGCCAAGCTCAAGGCCAACGAGTGCCAAGTGATGATTGCGCCAAATCCGGCCGATCTCGCTGACATGGATTCCAACCCCGATGTCCAGTTGTTGCAACAGGCGGGCCTCAACATCGGCTACATGGCGATGAATGCCCAGAAGGCGCCCTTCGACAAGCCGGAGGTCCGCAAGGCCATCGCCATGGCGATCGACCGTGATGCCATCCTGAAGGAAGTCTATCAGGGTGCTGGCCAGAAGGCCAAGAACCCCATTCCACCGACCATGTGGTCCTATGATGAAGCGACGGTGGATATCCCCTATGATCCAGCCAAGGCCAAGGAAATGCTGGCGGCAGCCGGCGTGACTTCGCTTGACACGGATCTCTGGTGGATGCCGGTTCAGCGCCCCTACAATCCTAACGCCAAGCGCATGGGCGAAATGGTCCAGGCGGATCTCTCCAAAGTCGGCATCAATGCAACGCTCGTCTCCTATGAGTGGGGCGAGTACCGCAAGCGCATGCAGGCCGGTGAGCACCAGATGGGCTTCCTCGGCTGGACCGGCGACAACGGCGATCCGGATAATTTCCTCGCGGTGCTTTTGGGCTGCGACAAGGACGGCAAGCCCAACGCCAACAACATCCCGAAGTGGTGTGACGCCAAGTTCCAGGAGGACATAGTCAAGGCCGCCGAGATTACGGACCAGGCCGAGCGCACTGCCCTCTACCAGGATGCCCAGAAGATCGTGGCGGAACAGGTGCCGTGGCTGAACGTTGCCCACTCCACCGTCTTCGAACCCATCCGCAAGAGCGTTTCAGGTTATAAGGTAAGCCCGCTCGGCGCCCATGAGTTCCAGAATGTGGACGTAGCCGAATAACAATAAAATCGGCGGAACGGTTCCCTCGGGAATTGTTCCGCCTTTTTATACGGTGGCTGGATGTTTCGATTCCTCCTGAAGCGAGCGGCACTGACGCTGCCGACTTTCATTGCATTGATGTTCGTGACCTTCACGATGATCAGGCTTGTGCCCGGCGATCCCATTGAGGTGCGCCGCGGTGAACGTGGCATTTCTCCGGAGCGTCTTGAACTGCTCCGCCACGAAATGGGCCTCGACCAGCCAATTTGGAAGCAGTTCCTCGACTATGTCTGGGACCTGCTGCACGGCGATTTCGGCGTCTCTATCATTTCCAAATCACCGGTGGCCCATGAGTTTCTCACCCTTTTTCCCGCCACCCTCGAACTCACCCTTTGCGGTATGCTGTTTGCAATTCTGTTAGGGATTCCAGCCGGCGTCATGGCTGCCGCCAAGCGTGGCAGCTTCTATGATCAGTCCCTGATGGGGGCAGCGCTTACCGGCTATTCCATGCCCATCTTCTGGTGGGGCCTCATTCTCATCCTGCTGATGTCAAACACTTTGCATCTCACTCCCGTTTCGGGCCGCATTGATCCCATCAAATTTTATTTTCCGCCCGTCACTGGATTCATGCTGATCGATTCCGTCCTTTCTGGCCAGAAGGGAGCATTCGTTGATGCCGTCCGCCATCTCATTCTGCCAACCATTGTGCTAGGGACCGTGCCGCTCGCCATTGTGGCGCGCATGACGCGTTCATCCATGCTGGAAGTCTTGGAAGAGGATTATGTGCGCACGGCCCGGGCCAAAGGCCTGTCAGCCTTCCGCGTCATTGGCTTTCATGCGCTGCGCAACGCGCTGATCCCGGTTGTCACCGTCATAGGCCTGCAGGTGGGCACGCTGCTTGCCGGCGCGGTTCTCACCGAAACAATTTTCTCCTGGCCCGGCATTGGCAAATGGCTGGTTGAATCCATTGGCCGGCGTGATTATCCCGCCCTGCAAGGTGGCATCATGCTCATCGCCGGCCTTGTCATTCTGGTCAATCTCATCATCGACCTGCTCTATGGCCTGATCAATCCGCGGATCCGCCATGGCCACTGAAACCCTCATCGCCACGGCGCCGCCGGGGCCGCTTCGGTCTTTCTGGCATTCCTTCCGCGAAAATCGTGGCGCCACTATCGGCCTCGCCGTTGTCTGCTTCGTCGTTTTCCTTGCTGTCTTTGCGAATTTCCTGGCGCCCTATGATCCGCTCGAGCAATTTCGCGGCTTCACCAGGCTTCCTCCCATCTGGGCCAAAGGCGGCAACTGGGCCTACCCCCTGGGGACTGATCCCCTGGGCAGGGACATGCTCTCGCGCATTCTCTATGGCTCGCGCATTTCCCTCTTCATTGGTCTCTCGGTGATGTTTGTCTCAGCCCTGGCTGGTGTTTTGCTTGGGTTGCTAGCCGCCTTCTGGGGCGGCATTGTCGATGTCATCATCATCCGCGTCATGGATTTGATCCTCGCCATTCCAAGCCTCGTGCTGGCAATTCTCATCATCGCGGTAATCGGCCCGAACCTGACCAACACCATCGTGGCCGTAACAATTGTCGGCCTGCCGTTTTATGTGCGCCTGGTGCGCGCCTCGGCAATCAGCGAACTGACCAGGGACTATGTCACCGCAGCGAAAGTAGCAGGCGTGGGCCCGCTCCGGCTCATGCTCTCAACCGTGCTGCCCAATTGTCTCGCCCCGCTCATCGTTCAGGCGGCTATTGGCATTTCTGACGCGATCCTTGGCGCTGCTGGTCTTGGTTTCTTAGGGTTAGGCGCGCAGCCGCCCATGCCGGAATGGGGTTCCATGCTGGCGGACTCCAAGGACCTCATCACTTCCCACCCCTGGGTCATGGCCCTTCCCGGGATTGCCATTTTGATCACCGTGCTAGCCATCAATCTCATGGGCGATGGACTCCGCGATGCGCTCGACCCGCGCCTGAGGAAGAGCTGAGAGATGCCGGGTCTCCTCGACACCGCAATCATTGCGGCCATTGTCTCGGCGGCCGTTACCGCGCTTGGCTGGTTTGCCTCCCACTGGAGCGAGCAGCGCCTTGAAACCAAAAGACGGATCGAACGGATAGTCGATGTCCAGACAGCCCTTCTGGCGGAGATCGAGAGCAATCTCACGCGTTACGAGGAAATCGATCTTGATCAGCATACAACCGATATGGTCCGCCGGATAACGCAAAAGGGAAGGGGAGCAAGTTTCACCCCATTCGTGCCGCGCTATGCCACGGAAATCATTTTCGAGGCCATGCTCGCCGATATTCACATTCTGCCGACTGAGACCATCGACGATGTGGTGGCCTACTACAAGCAGGAGTATAAACTGCGCGAACTGGTGGAGGATTTGCGCTCAAGCCGCTATCAGGAACTTGAGCAGGACCGCAAAGCCCGGATTTATGAGGATTACGTCTGGCAGATCAAAACGGTGCTGATTACAGGAGAGGAAGCGCGCGGTGCCTTGCGCAACTCGCTCGGAGTTCCGCTCAATAACCCGGAAGCGGGCCAGAACCCGGCTTCTGGAAACCTGTAGACTGCGGTTTGGACTGTGCCATGATCAATCACCTTTTCAAGCCAACATATAGGAAGAACCGACCCATATGCAAGTTCAAGAAGATTAACATGAATTTAGAGCAAATCCCGGCGAAGTTGCATGACTTCGCCGATAAGGATTTGCTCCAACATATTGAAGTGTGAACCCGGCGATGCCCCTGCTCGACATCGAGAACCTGACCGTGGAGTTCAAGACCGCCAGCGGCGCCTTCCGCGCAGTCGACCATGTAACCATGGCGGTGGATAGCCGCGAGGTGCTGGCCATCGTGGGTGAATCGGGTTCCGGCAAATCCGTGTCCATGCTTGCCGTCATGGGCCTGCTTCCCTGGACCGCTAGGGTCACCGCGGATCGTATGGAATTTGACGGACGCGATCTCCTGAACATCACACCAGCCGACCGCCGCAAGATTACCGGCAAGGACATGGCGATGATTTTTCAGGAGCCCATGTCGAGCCTCAACCCCTGCTTCACCGTCGGTTTCCAGCTCATGGAGGCGCTCAAAACCCATCTCGATATGGACAAGCTCTCGCGACGAGAACGTGCCATTGAACTTCTCGAAGAAGTGGGGATTCCCGCCCCTGAAACCCGGCTCTCGACTTTTCCCCACCAGTTGTCAGGCGGCATGAGCCAGCGTGTGATGATTGCCATGGCGCTGGCCTGCAAGCCAAAACTCCTGATTGCCGACGAACCGACCACCGCTCTTGATGTCACGATCCAGGCACAAATTCTTGAGTTGCTCGTGCGCCTCCAGAAGGAAACCGGCATGGGCCTGGTACTCATCACCCATTCAATGGGTGTCGTGGCTGAAACGGCAGAGCGCGTGAGCGTGCAGTATGCCGGCCAGAAAGTTGAGGAACAACCTGTCGCAAAACTCTTTGCCAATCCGCGCCACCCCTATACCGCAGCCTTGCTCTCAGCCCTGCCTGAGCGCGCCAACGCCCGCCGTCTGCCTTCAATACCGGGTGTAGTGCCGGGTCAATTTGATCGGCCGAAAGGTTGCCTCTTTGCGCCCCGTTGCAGCTATGCCACTGATCTATGCCGAACGACTGAACCGGTCCTCAACAAGGGCGCGCTCTGCCATTATCCCCTTGGGAAGGCTGCCGCATGAGCCAGGTCCTGAATGCACAAAACCTCACCCGCTATTACAACGTCTCGCGCGGCGCCTTCAAGGAAACCTCCATCCTCAAAGCCGTTGATGGTGCAAGCTTCACGCTGGAGCGCGGAAAAACCTTGGCTGTTGTAGGTGAATCCGGTTGCGGAAAATCCACGCTTGCCCGCCTTGTCACCATGATCGAATTGCCAACCTCCGGCACGCTTAACATTACAGGCCATGAAATCGTCGGCGCAACCCATGCAACGCTGCGGGCTTTGCGCCCGAAGGTGCAAATCGTTTTTCAAAATCCCTATGGTTCCCTGAACCCACGCCAGAAGATCGGATACATTCTCGAAGAGCCCTTGCTGGTGAACACCAAAATCCCAAAGGCCGAGCGCAGCGAAAGAGCCCGCGCCATGATGGCAAGCGTTGGTCTCCGGCCTGAGCACTACGACCGCTACCCCCACATGTTTTCCGGCGGCCAGCGCCAGCGCATCGCCATCGCCCGTGCCCTCATGCTCGATCCCGAAATCCTGGTGCTGGATGAACCTGTGTCAGCTCTCGATATTTCCATCCAGGCGCAAGTCTTGAATATCCTGGCCGACCTCCAGGAAAAACATAACCTTGCCTATCTCTTCATCAGCCATGATCTCTCGGTTGTGAAACATATCGCCGATGAGGTGATGGTGATGTATCTGGGCCGCGTCGTGGAACAGGGAACCCGCGACAACATTTTCAAAAACCCGCAACACCCCTATACCAAGGCACTCCTATCGGCTACGCCGGCGCCCGATCCCACGCGCAAGCGTGAGCGCATTGTGCTCAAGGGTGAACTCCCCTCACCCCTTTCACCGCCAACGGGCTGCACCTTTCATCCCCGCTGCCCCATAGCTTTTGAGATATGCAGCAAGCTCAACCCCGCCCTCCTTGCTCACGATGCCAGCCTTGTGGCATGCCATGCGGTGAACGACCCCAGCAAGAATTCAAAGGCAGCTTAGAAATGTCATCGCGCCCAGAACTTTCAACCGGCGAAGCTCTCGTCGGTCTTCTCGAAGCTTATGGTGTTGACACGGTCTTCGGGATTCCGGGCGTCCACAACGTGGAAATGTACCGCGCCCTGCCGCGCTCAAAAATCAAGCATGTCCTCGTGCGCCATGAACAGGGCGCAGGCTTCATGGCCGATGGCTATGCCAGGGCGACGGGCAAGCCCGGCGTATGCTTCACCATTACGGGGCCGGGACTTCTAAACATCCTCACACCCCTCGGCCAGGCCTGGTCCGATTCCAGTAGTGTGCTGGTGATCGCCTCAGCGCTGGACATGGCCGACAGCGCGCAAGGCCGTGGCCGCCTGCACGAGATGATTGATCAGCGTGCGGCGGCGGCTTCGGTCACCGCCCTCCACATGCGCGCCTACACGCCCAAGGACGTGCGCGATGGGCTGGCGCGCGCCTTCGCCCATTTTTCGAGCCAGAGGCCAAGGCCTGCCTATCTTGAAATCCCCCTCGACATGCTGAAGGTCGCAGCTGGTGACGGCTGGCATGCGCGCCCGCTGCCGCGGCGCGCCCTGCCGCAGGCCGACCAGATCGATGCCGCCGTCACCAAGCTCAACAAAGCCAAGCGGCCCATCATCATCCTCGGTGGCGGCGCGCTTGATGGCGGCAAGGCGGCCGTGATGATTGCCGAGAAGCTCGGCGCCCCCATTCTGACCACAACCGCGGGCAAGGGCTCGGTCCCCGCCGATCATCGCCTGTGCATGGGTTACAAGCTTGGCCTCGCGGCGGCACCCGACTTCATCCGTTCCTCCGACGCCATCCTGTGCGTGGGCTCACAGCTTTCCGAAACGGATTTCTGGGATGAGGTGGTGATCGACCGCAATTTGATCCGCATCGACATCGATGCCGATTCGCTGGCGCGGCCCCACACCGCTGAGATCGCCATTCAGGCTGATGCCAGGGCCGCACTTGAAGCAATCGCCGCCGGACTCGCCCGCCATGTCGGCAACGGCAAATCCGAGATCGCCGAAAGCGCCAAGGACGACCTTTTCAAAGTCGTCTCCGATGCCAACCGGCAGGTCATCCTGAAAGCGCTGCAGGTTATCCGTGAGGCCCTGCCGCGCCAAACCATCATCTGCACCGACATGACCCAGATCGCCTATGTGGCTAATGAGGTCTTCCCTGTCTACGAGCCCCACACCTGGTTCCATCCCGTCGGCTTCGGCACCCTCGGCTTCGGTCTTCCCGCCGGCATCGGCGCCAAATTTGGCCGTCCGGACAAGCCGGTTGCCGTGCTGGTTGGCGACTACGGCATGCAGTACACGCTGAACGAGATTGGCACGGCCGTCGAACACAAGTTACCTCTCATCATTCTGCTGTGGAACAACGAGAGCCTTGGCGCAATTCATGACAATATGGTGCTGCATGGTATCCAGCCTAATGCGGTGAACCTGATAAACCCGGATTTCCAGATGCTGGCAAAGGCCTATGGCTGCAATGCCGAGAAACCCTCCTCGCTCAAGGCCCTTGCCGCCTCCATCAGGGCAGCTCTCGCGGCCGATGGTCCAACGCTGATTGAAATGACGCCCGCCATGGTCCATGGCTGATGCAGCCGTAATCTTTGATGTCGATGGCGTATTGCTCGAACTCACCAGCGCCGAGGAAGATGCATTCTTCGTACCCTTTGAACAGCGCTATGGCCTGAAGGGTCTTTCCCGCGACTGGAATTCCTATGCCATTCGCAATGATGAAAACATCATTGCAGAAATCCTTGCAAGTCATGGCATACCGGCCCGCGAACGAACCGAAGTTGTCGCCGACTATCTAGAAATTCTCAAACTGCGCTTGTCCAATGGCGTCATTGAAACCATTACCATCCCCGGTGCTCATAAGCTTTTGAAAAATCTTCACGGCAACTCGCAAATCGGCATCGCCACCGCAAATCCGCTCGGCGCCGCCGAACTGCGTCTGAAACATGTAAACCTCTGGCCTTATGTTTGCGCCCGTGCCTTTGGTGCTGAAGGCGGCGGGCACAAACGGGAAATTCTGGCCCGTGCCATCGCCTCAATCAATCTGCCCAAGGACCGCATCGTTTACGTGGGCGATAATCTCAACGACGTGGAGGCGGGCCTTTCAAACGGCGTTCATTTCATCGGTTTCAACACGAATCCAAGGCGATTGAATGAATTGGAGAGTGCAGGCGCCAGCCACCCCAGCAATAATCATCTGGATACTTTCCGCCTGATCAGCCATTTATTGGGGAAATGAGTCGCAGGGAACTTAAAAAGAACATATTCTCTATCTGGGATTTAATTCATGAACGATGCGAGCCAATTTTCCCTCCTCACGACCCGGCGATTCCTGCCGCTCTTCGTGGCCCAGGCGATTGGCGCTTTCAACGACAATGGCCTGCGCAACGCCATCACCATTCTCATCACCTTTGATCTCGCGGTAAACCAGGGCTGGAACGCCACGCTTTTTGTCCAGGCCGGAACCGCCCTGTTCATCCTGCCCTATTTCCTCTTCTCGGCCATCGCCGGCCAATTCGCCGACAAGTACGACAAGGCGTTTATTGCACAGCGCGTAAAGCTTGCTGAAATCGCTGCCATGATTTTCGGGGCCGGCGCCCTGTGGCTGGATAATCCTTATCTCGATCTCATGGTGTTGTTCTTTGCAGGCTCCCTTGCAGCGTTCTTCGGACCCGTAAAATATGGAATTCTTCCACAGTACCTGAAAAAGGAAGAAGTCATCGCCGGTAATGCCATGATCGAAATGGGAACCTTCGTTACCATTCTGCTCGGCACCATGTTTGGCGGCTTCCTGGTGATCGACCCCGAGGGACGGCAAATTCTTTCAGCTTCGCTCGTCGTTTTTTCACTCATCGCCTGGTATGCCGCAACCCGCATGCCTCCTGCGCCGTCGACAACGCCTGATCTCGACATCGACTGGAACGTCGTCCGCCAGACCGGAAAGCTTCTGGGCTACGCCCGCGAACGCCATGACGTGTTCTGGGCCGTGATCGGGGCCTCATGGTTCTGGTTCCTGGGGACCGTCCTGCTTGTACAGTTTCCGGTCTTCACCAAGGACATCCTGCTCGCCAATGAGGATGTAGCCAATGCCTTCATTGCCACCTTCACCATTGGCATTGGCTTGGGCTCGCTCCTTACCAACGTCCTGCTGAAAGGCGAAGTTTCAGCGAAATATGTGCCCATCGCCGCCATCATAATGACGGTTTTCCTGATCGATCTCTATTTTGCCTCGGGCCAGGTGAACGCCAGGCTGCAAGGTACCGAACTCAACGGCGTAGGCATTTTCTTTGCCCACTGGTCAAGCTGGCGCGTTGTTTTTGACCTGTTTTTCACCGCCTTCTTCGGTGGCATCTACGCGGTGCCACTAAATGCCATAATGCAAACCCGCGCCTCGCCGCCCAAGCGCTCGCGCGTGATTGCCGCCAACAACGTCATGAATGCGATTTTCATGATCTCGGCCACCGTAATTTCTGTCGTCCTGCTGCAAGTCATCACGGCGCGGGGATTGTTCCTGTGCTTGGGCCTTGCCAATGCGGTAGCAGCCGTTTGGAGCTGCCTCATCCTTCCCCAGGAAACGACGGCAAATTTTGCCAGGCAGCTGTTTCGCCTTCTCTACCGCGTCGAAGTAAAAGGCCTTGAGCATTACAAGGCGGCGGGCCGCAAGGCCGTAATTGTCGCCAATCACACATCGCTCCTGGATGGCCCTCTGCTGTCGGCTTTTCTTCCCGACCGCACCACCTTTGCCATCAATTTCCACATGGCAAAGCGCTGGTGGGTTAAGCCTGCTTTCTCGCTTTTTAATCTTGCTGCAATTGATCCCGGCAATCCCCTGTCGATCCGCACCCTGGTCGAGGCGGTGAAAAAGGGAAATCGTGTTGTAATTTTCCCGGAAGGCCGCATTACCGTCACCGGCACCTTGATGAAAGTTTACGAAGGCCCCGGCGCCATTGCCCAGATGGCAAACGCCAAGGTTCTGCCCGTGCGCATTGACGGGGCGCAATTTTCAAAATTCTCCAGCATGCGCGGCAAACTGCGCCAGCGCTGGTTTCCAAAAATCACCATCACCTTCCTGCCGCCGGTGAAATTCGATGCCCCTGAGGGAATGCGCGGGTCTCGTCTCCGCGAATACCAAGCTGACAAACTCTATGATGTAATGACCGACATGGTGTTCTCGACCTCAAACACCGAGCAGACACTGTTTGAATCCCTGCTCGATGCGCGGGCCACCCACGGCGGCAAACACAAAATTGTTGAAGATATCCAGCGCCAACCAATCAACTATAATCGCGTGGTTATGGGCAGCTTCATTCTCGGCCGCAAGATCTCGAAACTTACGCCTAAACAAAAATTTGTGGGCGTCCTCCTGCCCAATGCCATTGGCGGCCTGCTCACTCTATTTGGCCTGCAGGCTTTTGGCCGCGTGCCCGCCATGCTGAATTTCTCGACGGGTGCCGTCAACATGTCCGCGGCCTGTACTGCGGCCCAGGTCATTACCATCGTCACCTCGCGCAAATTCATCGAGGCGGCGGAAATGGAAAACGACCTTGCCATCCTCGCCAAGAGTTGCGCCATAATCTATCTCGAAGACGTGCGCGAAGCCATCGGCAAACGCGACAAGCTCTATGGCCTCTTCGCCAGGTTTTTCCCTCGCCTCGCGCTCCAATTGGCAAAAGCCAGCAAGGATCCGGATAGTCCCGCAATCGTGCTCTTTACCTCGGGCTCTGAAGGCGTGCCCAAGGGCGTGGTCCTGTCGCACCGTAATCTCAATGCAAACCGGCTTCAGGCCGCAGCCCGCATCGGTTTCAGCGCCCAGGACATTGTTTTCAACGCCATGCCCATGTTCCATGCTTTTGGCCTGCTGGGCGGAACCCTGCTTCCGGTTCTGTCGGGCGTTTACAGTTTCTTCTATCCCTCGCCGCTGCATTACAAGATTGTGCCTGAGCTTTGCTACGACACGAATGCCACCGTGCTTTATGGCACCGATACGTTCCTCGCGGGCTATGCCCGCACCGCCAACCCCTATGATTTCTTCAGCATGCGCCTGATTGTGTCCGGGGCCGAACGGGTGAAACAGGAAACCCGCGAAGTCTGGATGGAGAAATTCGGTCACCGGATTCTTGAAGGCTATGGCGCAACCGAGTGCTCTCCGGTCATTGCCATCAACACCCCCATGCACAACCGGTCTGGCAGCGTGGGCCGCTTGATGGACCGCATCGATTATCGTCTCGAACCTGTGGAGGGCATAGCATCCGGCGGCAGGCTGTTTGTGAAGGGCCCCAATGTCATGCTGGGCTATTTGCGCGCCGATAATCCCGGCGTCATCGAGGCCCCGCCCGACGGCTGGTACGACACGGGCGATATTGTCGAAATCGATGAGCACCGCTTTGTCACCATTCTGGGCCGCGCCAAGCGCTTCTCGAAAATTGCCGGTGAAATGGTATCGCTGACCGCCGTTGAGGCAAAACTCCAGGAAGCTTTCCCTGGTGAAAACTTTGCCGTTGTTGCCATTGCCGATCAGAAGAAGGGCGAGCAACTCATCCTGTTCACCACCCTTGTGCAGCCAGAACGCATGGTAATTTCCGAAGCCCTGAAAATCCGCGGCGCCTCGGACCTCATGGTTCCAAAAATTCTCGTGCACCTGAAGGAAATTCCACTTCTCGGTTCCGGCAAAACTGACTATGTCACCCTCACGCGCGTGGCCAACGAGGGAGCCAATGCCTGACGGCAAGGCCCATCGGTTTGCCATGCAACTGGTGGAGCAGGCAGCCAGAATCATGCGAGCCCCCCGCCTCACACCCATCAGCTTTGCCCATATCGATGCGTGCTTTTACACCGGCCAATCACACCTGGATTTTGTGCACTTCCTCCTGGAACACGATGCAAAACTTGCCGTTCCTGCCTGGACAAACAATAGCGTTGCAAGCCCCGATGATGGCGGCCTTCGCCCCGAAAATTCCGATCCCGAAATGGTGCGCGGTGCCCATGAACTCATGCGGCTCTATGCCCAACTCGGCTGCAAGCCCACCTGGACCTGCGCGCCCTATCAGCTTCAGGGCGGCCCCAAATTCGGCGACCACATCGCTGTGGGGGAATCCAATGCGGTGGCCTACTACAACTCAGTTATCGGGGCCCGCACCAATAAATATGGCGATTATCTCGACGTAGCCTGCGCCATCACCGGCCTTGCACCCTTTGCAGGCCTTCATACCGATGATGGCCGCCAGGCTGACATTCATTTCTCCTGCGCGGCCATTCCCGGCGAATGGAAGCGCCAGGATATCTTCTTTCATCTCCTGGGTTATCTCGTAGGCCGCAGGGCCGGCCGCCGCATTCCCGTCATTTCCAATCTGCCGAAAGAAACAACTGCGGATCAACTCAAGGCGTTATGTGCCGCAAGCGCCGCCGCAGGTGGTGTTGAGCTCCTGCATGTTGTGGGCGTGACACCTGAAGCACCCACGCTGGAATCAGTTTTCAGGACCGGCGAGAAATTTGAAATCACATCTGATCACCTGAAAGCCGCGCACCGCGAACTTTCGACGGCAGGTGATGGTCCGCTCGATTGCGTGGCTCTGGGAACACCGCATTTTTCCCTCACTGAATTTTCCGAACTCATGAATTTGCTCAACGGACGCAAAGTTAGAACCACCACATACATTTCCACCAGCCGTGGCATCCGTGAAATGCTGGTTGCCAAGGACTGGCTCAAAACATTGCAGGACGCAGGCATCACAATTCCAGTTGATGTCTGCACCTACTATTCTCCCAAGATTAAGGGCATCAGAGGCCGCGTGATGACCAACGCCGCGAAATGGGCCTATTACGCGCCAGGAATGTTGGGCGTGGAAGTCTGCTTCGGCAGTTTGAAGGAATGCGTTGAAAGCGCCGTAAGAGCTGAAGTCTGGCGCGATCCCGCTTTGTGGTTGAGCACATGACCATACTCCACGCTGGCATGGCCAAAGGCCCCGTCCTCCTCCTTGATGAGCCCTTGAGTTTCTGGGGCGCTTTTGATCCCTGCGGCGGAATTATTATCGACGTTCACCATCCGCAAAAGGGACAGAGCGTTAAAGGCAAAATCCTCATGATGCTGGAAAGCCGGGGTTCCGGCAGTGCCCCCGGCGGCCTTGCTGAAGCCATCCGGCTCGGCACTGCACCGGCCGCAATCATTCTGGTGCAGCCCGATATAAACCTCGCTATTGGCGCCGCCGTTGCTGAAACGCTCTACGGCAAATCCTGTCCTATATTGGCGGTGTCAGCACAGGATTTTCAGGAACTCTCGAAGGCAGCCTATTTGCATATCTCCCATGACGGCACGGTCGGTCCATCCCTCGACGATGCATAAGTCCTCGGCTAGAAGGCGCCCATGAAACTCGCGTCAATCACCCAAAGACTGAACGGTCTCGGCTCCGACAAATGGACCGTTCACATTGAAGGCAAACGCCGCGCCGCCGAAGGCGAGAACCTGATATTCCTCTCCATCGGCGAACCCGATGCCCCGCCGCCAACCGCCATCATGGATGTGGCCAACACGCAGATGCGCGCCGGCCGCTACAAATACGCTGCCAGCCGTGGCGAAACGCCCCTGCTTGAGAGCCTGTCGGCGCAATATACAAAGAGCACGAGCCGCCCCATCAGCGCGCGGCAATTCATCTTCCTGCCTGGCACCCAGACAGCCCTGTTCGTGGCCATGCAGGCAACCGTTGAGTTGGGCGATGAAGTTCTGATGGCCGATCCCTATTACGCAACTTACGAAGGTGTCATTGCGGCGGCAGGCGGCATTGCCGTTCCCGTGGCCGTCGATCCCGACCACGGTTTCCATTTGAAGGCCGCCGATCTCGAACGCGCCGTCACGCCGAAAACCCGTGTGCTGCTTCTCAACACGCCGAGCAACCCCACAGGCGCCGTTCTCACCCGAGATGAAATCAAGGCCATTGGCAATGTCTGTGAACGCCACGACCTGTGGATCATCTCCGACGAAGTCTATGCCACCATGACCTATGGCAACACGGTGTTCGCTTCGCCCTTTGACGACCCCCGCCTGGAGAAACGCACCATTGTTGTGTCCTCGCTCTCCAAATCCCACGCCATGCCGGGCTTCCGCTGCGGCTGGCTGGCGGCTTCGGAAGAATTCTGCGAAGCAACACTGCCCTTGACCGAAACCATGCTCTTCGGTTCGCAAGCCTTCCTGGAGGATGCAACGGCCTTTGCGCTAGCCAATCATTTCCCCGAAGTGGATGCCATGAAGCAAAGCTATGAGCGCCGAGCCCGCGCCCTTGTCGCTGGCCTGAAGGGGGTCAAAAACCTTTCCGTCCACCTGCCGGAAGGCGGCATGTTCATGATGCTCGACGTGCGCAGGACTGGCCTCAGCGGTGAGAATTTCGCGCGGAGGCTCCTGGCCGAAGAAAACGTCGTCACCATGCCCGGCGAAAGCTTTGGCGCCGGAGGCGCAGGCCATGTGCGCGTGGCACTGACGGTAGATGAAAAACAAATCACCGAAGCCTGCAAGAGAATTGCGCGGCTGGCGGCGGCTCTCTGAGTTAAACCACCTGATACCCAAACTCTTCCGCCTGTTCGGTCAGCCATTCCCAGAAACTTTCCGAAAATCCACGAAACACCGAAAGCTCGAAGGCATCCCGCTCGACGCGCGTGAAATGCACACCCACATGGGCCATTTGCGTGAGCGCGCTTTTGCCGATTTCAAATTCGCTTTCATGCAAATCAACAGGCGTGCCCTTGCACAGGACTTGGCGCACCTTTGGACCTTCAATCCGGATGATCACTCGGCCATGGCTTTGGTCAGAGCAGGAGGCAAGCCCGTCAAGCTTCTTCCGCACCTCATCAAAGGATTTGTCCAATACAAAATACTGCTCAGTCCCCGCCCATTGCACGCGCGCACCACGCCAGCTCTTGAGAGCATCCGCCAATACCTTGGCTTTTCCCTTCCGCGCAATAACCGTCACGATTGAGGCCGCGTGCTGCACCGAAAGCGTAACACCCGGCGCAGCGTGATGAGCGCCAAAGCGGCCTTGAATGGCAATGTCGCCTAATGGCGAGACTCTTTGAAAATTCTCAGACATAGAGTTTTTTATTCTCCCTGTCGTAATGCATGGGATCGCAGATCACGCCATGCATATGAATATTCCTGACGCCATCAAATATCTTCACCACCTCGCCGTGCCGTTCACGGCCATTTGAAAGAAGCGCAAGCCCCAGCCACATGTTCAGCATGGGAGACCAGGCAACTGAAGAAATGTACCCCTGATCATTGGTCATCGAGGGCACATCATCCTTCTTCAGAAGATGGGAACCAGCGCGTATTTTATCACTCACATCACAAGGCCTGATCCCCACAACACACTGGCGGTTCTTGTCCACAAGACCTTCACGGGCCGCCATCATGCGTCCGATGTAATCTTTCTTGGATGACATCATTTTGCCAAGGCCGAGATCACCGGCCGTCGTCGTGCCGTTCAACTCGCCACCCGCCACATGGCCCTTCTCAATGCGCATGATTGACAGCGCTTCAATGCCATAGGGCGTAATGCCAAATTCTTCGCCAGCCTGCATCAATGCCCGCGCCACCGAGTTTCCATAGTCCGCCGGCACCGCCAGTTCATAGGCATGCTCGCCGGAGAATGAAATGCGGAACAGCCGAGCCGTCATGCCACCAAGGACGCTGATTTCCTTTGCCGCGAGGTACGGAAAATTAGCATCATCAAGTGTCACCTTATCAACGATCTTCTGCAATGTGGCCCGCGCCTTCGGTCCGGCAATCGCCATCTGTGCCCATTGTTCGGTCACCGAAACATACTGCACGTCGAGGTCGGGCCAATGGGCCTGATGGCAGAATTCCATGTGGGACATCACGCGCGCCGCATTGGCCGTGGTCGTCGTCATCAGGAAATGATCGGCAGCCAAGCGCGACGTCGTCCCGTCATCAAACACAATGCCGTCTTCACGCAGCATCAGGCCATAGCGCGCCTTGCCAATATTGAGCGTTGAAAAGGTATTGCAATACAAGCGGTTCAGAAATTCCGCCGCATCCCGCCCCTGAACATCAATCTTGCCAAGGGTTGAAACATCACATAGGCCAACCCGTTCACGCGTTGCCAAGACTTCGCGCGAGGCGCTGGCCAGCCAATCCTCTCCTTCTTGCGGAAACCATGAGGAACGCATCCACAATCCGGTTTCGACAAACACAGCGCCTTGCTCTTCCGCCCACTCATGCAAAGGCGTTTTCCGCACTGGCTGGAAATGATGTCCGACGAAGGGTCCCGCAATCGCCCCAAACGAAACCGGCGTGTAATAGGGGCGGAAAGTGGTTGTGCCCACTTGGTCCATCGTGCGGCCTGTGGCTTCCGCCAGAATCGCAATGGCATTCACATTGCCGAGCTTGCCTTGATCGGTCGCCATCCCCGCCGTGGTGTAGCGCTTGGCCAGCTCAATATCGCGGTAGCCCTCCTGCGCCGCCAATGGCAAGTCCTTCGCAGTTGAATCATTCTGGTAATCCACAAAGGCCTTGCCGGTTGATTGCTTCACCCACCACAGGGATGTCACCGCAAAGGCCTCATCACGGCAATTGGGCACCGCAGGTGCCCTGCCTTTCATCGTACCGGCCCGCGCCCCATCAGCCAGGCATTCCGACAAAAGCATCCTACCCGCAGCCGAACCCGCCGCAACAAAAGCATCCCCGACATTGGGCGGCACAAATCCGGCAATGCGCTCATCCCAAACAGGCTTGGCACCCCGATGGCACATCAGATTGACAATGGGGCTCCACCCGCCAGACATGGCAAGCGCATCGCAGGAAATGCCGCGATGATCGGCAAGCTCAATGCCAGTCACCCGCTTGCCACCGGTCACATTGACAATCGCGCCACCGCGAAGAACCCGGACATCCTCTGCGTCGACATTTGACTCCTTGCGGGAATCGACAATCGCTTCGACATGAACTCCATGGGCCTTCAAGTCCCGTGCCGTCCGGTAGCCCGAATTATTATTAGTGAACACACATATGGATTTTCCTGCCGCAACGGCATAGCGATTGGCATAGGTGCGTAATGCGCCAGCCAGCATCACCCCTGGCACATCATTGCCACCAAACACGATGGGGCGCTCTTCCGCGCCTGTCGCCATCACGGCGCGCTTTGCCATGATCCGCCAATAGCGTTGACGTGGCTCGTAAGGACTGGGTTCCAGCACATGATCATTCACGCGCTCGACAGCCCCAAAGATATTGTCGTCATACCAGCCGAAAATCGTGGTGCGCGGCATGAGTGTCACGTTAGGCATGGAGCCGAGCTCAGCAATCACACCGGCGGCCCAGTGCTTGCCCGATTGCCCACCGATCTCTTCATTCTCATTGAGCAGCGAACCGCCAAGCACTGAACTTTCGTCAGCCAAGATAACGCGAGCCCCGGTCCGCGCCGCCGTAATTGCTGCCATCAGGCCCGTGGGACCGGAGCCCACCACCAGAAAATCGCAATGGGCATAGGCCTTTTCATACTTGTCGGGGTCCGTTTCCTTGGAAGCGCTGCCCAGTCCAGCGGCCTTTCGGATAATCGGCTCATAGATTTTTTCCCAGAAGCTCTTGGGCCACATGAAGGTCTTGTAATAGAAGCCAGCCACAAACATGGCGGAAGCAATCGAATTCAGGGCACCGACATCAAAATCAAGGGAGGGCCAGCGATTCTGGCTTTTGGCAACCAGCCCATCATAGAGTTCAATCATGGTAGCGCGCGTGTTCGCCTCCTTGCGCGCGCCCTCACGTAGCTCAACCAGCGCATTCGGCTCCGAACTGCCCGCTGAAATAACCCCGCGCGGACGATGATATTTGAACGAGCGCCCCATGAGATGCACGTCATTGGCAATCAAGGCTGATGCCAACGTATCGCCTGCAAGACCTGAGAAATTCTTACCATCAAATGTAAAATTCAGCGGCGCTGAACGATCTATCAAGCCACCCTTTGATAAGCGAAACCCGGTCATGCCTTCGCTCGCTTCTTGGCATAGTCCCGCGCCGTCACCACACTAAAGACTTCATGGGTCTGCGTATCGCGCGTCACCACCAGCCAGGCGCGGCAGCCGCTTGCGTGATGCGCATATTCATCAAAGCGGCCCTTTGGATTGTCACGCAGATAGACGTAGTCAAACCACTGGTCCGTTGTCTTAGGATCATTCGACGTGGGCCTTTGCAGAGAAGCGTCGCCATTGAAGGTGAACTCTTCCACGGGCCGTGTTCCGCAATGGGGGCATTTAATCAGCATGCAGCACCATCAATGCAAATTGGGCGAAGCGCCCTGCCCTTTTTCATCGATCATGTAACCCCGGCGGAACCGGTCCAAACGATAGGACGCATTCAACTTGTGCGGTTCGTTTTTTGCAATCGTGTGGGCAAAACACCAGCCGGAGGCCGGCGTGGCCTTGAAGCCGCCATAGCACCAGCCCGCGTTGAGATAGAGCCCGTCAATCGAAGTCTTGTCGATAATCGGCGAGCCATCCATCGACATATCCATGATGCCACCCCATGAGCGCAACACCCGCACCCGCGCGAGGCCAGGGATCATCGCAACACCGGCCTCAATCACATGCTCAACCATCGGCAGATTGCCGCGTCGCGCGTAAGAATTGTAGCCATCGATATCGCCACCAAAGACAAGACCACCCTTGTCGGATTGCGAGACGTAAAAATGGCCCGCACCAAAAGTCACAACACCATCAATGTATGGCTTCAAGCCTTCCGATACGAAAGCCTGCAACACATGGCTTTCAATCGGCAGCTTTAAACCAGCCATGGCGGCCACTTCCGAAGAATTTCCGGCCGCAGCCAGTCCAAGCTTCTTGCACCCGATGAAACCCCTATTGGTCTGCACCCCGACAACTTTGCCTTTCACTGTCTTGATGCCGGAGACTTCGCAGTTCTGGATGATGTCGACACCGCGCGTATCCGCGCCCCGCGCATAGCCCCAGGCCACCGCATCATGGCGCACCGTGCCGCCGCGCCGCTGCAGGATGCCGCCCTTGATCGGAAAGCTCGCATTATTGAAATCAAGGAACGGATACATCTCGCGCACGGCTTCAGTATCAAGCAATTCCGCATCAACCCCGTCAATGCGCATGGCATTGCCACGCCGCGCGAAAGCATCGCGCTGCGGATCACTGTGGCAGAGATTCAAGACGCCGCGCTGCGAAACCATGGCATTGAAGTTGAAATCCTGCTCCAACCCCTCCCACAGTTTCATCGACCATTCGTAGAAGGGATTGTTTCCCGGCAGCATGTAATTGGAGCGGATGATCGTCGTATTGCGCCCGACATTGCCGGACCCCAGCCAGGATTTTTCCAGCACCGCCACATTGTGTGATGCCATGCACCTTCGCCAGATAATAGGCTGTCGCAAGCCCATGCCCGCCACCCCCGATAATGATGACGTCATATTCCTTTTTAGGTTGCGGGATCACGCCACGCCGCAGGCCACTTCTTGTGGCCCGACAGCGTGTTCTTGAGGAGTGAGAAGACGGAATATTTCATTCTCGTGACCATCGGCTTCCTGATTATTCCCCTCCCCCTTGTGGGGAGGGGTTAGGGGTGGGGGTCTGGTGGTCTTACAGTGGAGCGACCCCCGCGCGATTCGCTCCGCTCACGCCCTCCCCGCAAGGGGGAGGGTTAGTGCCTAACAATCCAGCGTCGTGTCCCGCTCCCATTGCGTGAGGTGACGGCAATATTGGTTCCACTCATTGTGCTTGAGCTTGAGATAGGCCGCTGAAATTTCAGCCCCTAGAGCCTCCCGCAAATAAGTGTCCTTCTCGAAATTGCGCAGGGCATCAAGCAGGTTCAAAGGCAGCTTCTTGGCATTCTTGACCGTATGGCCCTCGGCATACATGTCGATATCGAGGCGCTTGCCCGGATCCATTTTTGCTTCAATGCCATGCATGCCGGCCGCCATGATGGAAGCCAGCATGAGATAGGGATTGGCTGCATTGTCCGGCAGGCGGAATTCGGTGCGCCCCGCATCGGGAATGCGCACCATGTGGGTGCGGTTATTGCCGCCGAAGGTGACAGTATTGGGCGACCATGTGGCCCCCGAAACCGTGCGCGGCGCGTTGATGCGCTTGTAGGAATTCACCGTGGGATTGGTAATCGCCACCAGCGATTCCGCATGATGGATCAACCCGCCCAAGAAATGATAGGCCATCGGTGACAGGCCCATCTCATCCTTGGCATCATCAAACAGGTTCTTCTTGCGCCCATTGTCCCACACCGAGAGATGCACATGGCAGCCGCTGCCCGTGAGATTGATGAAGGGCTTGGGCATGAAGGTGGCGCGAAGCCCGTGCTTTTCGGCAATGGACTTCACCATGAATTTGAAGAAGGCAAGTTGATCAGCCGTCGTCAGCGCATCATTGAAATTCCAGTTGATCTCGAACTGGCCATTGGCATCTTCGTGGTCATTTTGATAGGGACCCCAACCCAGTTGGATCATGGTTGAGGAAATTTCGGTGATCACATCGATACGCCGCATGATCGCCGCCTGATCATAGCAGGGTTTATCCTGCGTATCCCGGCCATCGGAAATCTGCGTGCCATCCGCGTTGATCAGAAAGAATTCCGGTTCGACACCGGCCATCAATTTGAGATTGCTCTTGGCGGTCTTCTCCATGGCTTTCTTCAGCGCATAGCGCGGCGCCTGTTCCAAAGGCTTGCCGCTCATCCACGGATCGCCCGCAACCCAGGCCACATCGGGACGCCACGGCAGGGGAATGATCGCATCGGGATCAGGCATCACGAGGATGTCCGGATGCGCCGGAGTCTGGTCGAGCCAGGTGGCAAAACCCGCAAAGCCCGCGCCTGCCTTCTGCATCCGCGTTGCGGCTTCCGCCGGCACCAGCTTAGCGCGCTGGGTTCCAAACAGGTCCGTAAAATTGAACAGGAAGAATTTTATTTTATTCTTCTTGGCATATGCCTCTAATTCACCCGCCATGACGTCCACTCCCGATTGTTGTTTTTTGAATTCTCATTCCGCTGCAATCGCTGTCGCCGCCCCGCCCATGACTGTTGCGCTGATGCGATTGGCCAGCTTCACGGCATGCGGGCTTTTCAGCCAGCGCCGCGCCTGGCTCGCCAAAAACACCCAAATAAAATCACCTGCGATCAAAGCCACACCCAGGGTCAGCGTCAGCTCCAGCCAGATAAAGGGTGTCACCACCGCCAGATCAATGATCGACGGCAGGAACGCGACATAGAAAATCATGAGCTTGGGGTTTCCCAGCGTAACCGCAAGCCCGGTAAAAAACATGCGTGCGGGCTTTTCGCTCTTTGGCAGAACAGCCTCTTTCTCATCAGCGCGCGCCGTCCACATCTTGTAAGCGAGATAAAACAGATAGGCCGCACCCAGATATTTGAGAACGACAAAAGCCCAGTGGAAAGTTTGCGCAATATAGCTCAGGCCCGCAACGGCACAGGTGAGCCAGATGATTTCTCCGAGCCACATGGCCGCGAGAAACGGCAGCACACTGCGCCAGCCGCGACTGATGACGCGCGTGACCAAGGCCGCAACACTGGGCCCCGGCGTGACCGCGAACACAAATTCAGCCACGAAGAAAATAACCAGTGCGGACAGTGTCATGATGATCCCCTCAAGCAGACACCATCTTAATACCCGCCTCGGCCCGGAATCCAGTCTGTTCCTGCAAGGGGGACCTGCGCCATGGCCGCAGCTTCCACCGTAAGGGCACAAAGGTCTTCCGGTTCCAAATTATGGACGTGGCTCTTGCCATTGGCCCGCGCGATGGTTTGCGCCTCCAGCGTCATGACCTTCAGATAGTTGGAAAGCCTGCGCCCCGCCTTTGACGGGATCAAGCCGCTTGGCCAATTCCGGGTCCTGCGTGGTAATGCCGGCGGGATCCCGGCCCTCATGCCAGTCGTCATAGGCGCCTGCCGTTGTGCCAAGTGCGTTGTATTCCGCTTCCAGATGCGGGTCATTGTCGCCCAGCGCCACAAGCGCCGCCGTGCCAATTGATACCGCATCCACACCCAGCGCCAAGGCTTTAGCCACATCGGCCCCATTCCGGATGCCACCTGATACGATAAGCTGCACCTTGCGGTGCATGCCAAGTTCCTGCAGCGCCCGCACTGCCGGACGAATGCAAGCCAGAGTCGGCTGGCCCACATGCTCGATGAACACTTCCTGCGTTGCCGCCGTGCCGCCCTGCATGCCATCCAGCACAACCACGTCAGCACCTGCCTTCACCGCAAGCGCCACATCATAGTAAGGCCGCGCCCCGCCAATCTTCACATAGATCGGCTTTTCCCAATTGGTGATTTCGCGGAGTTCATTGATCTTGATCTCAAGGTCATCGGGGCCCGTCCAATCCGGATGGCGGCACGCCGAACGCTGGTCGATGCCCTTGGGCAAGCAGCGCATGGCGGCCACACGGTCCGAAATTTTCTGCCCCAGCAACATGCCGCCGCCGCCGGGCTTTGCTCCCTGTCCGATGACAATTTCAATGGCATCAGCCTTGCGCAGGTCATCGGGGTTCATGCCATAGCGCGACGGCAAGTACTGATAGACCAGTGTTTTGGATTGCCCGCGCTCTTCCGGCGTCATGCCGCCGTCACCCGTGGTAGTGGAGGTTCCGGCAATCGTGGCGCCACGGCCCAGCGCTTCCTTGGCCTGCGCCGAGAGCGAACCAAAGCTCATGCCCGCAATAGTGATGGGAATCTTGAGCTCAATCGGCTTCTTGGCAAAACGCGTGCCGAGAACAACATTGGTGCCGCATTTCTCGCGGTAGCCCTCAAGCGGATAGCGCGAAATGGAAGCGCCCAGAAATAGCAAATCATCAAAATGCGGCAGCTTGCGCTTGGCACCAGCCGCCGCGAATGTCATAAATGCCGGTGCTCGCCGCGCGGCGGATTTCGGAAAGCGTGTAATCGTCAAAAGTTGCTGATTTGCGCGGCAGCGTTGGGGGTGTCTTGTCCATGAGGTCCTCAGTATGCGTCCGCGTGATCAACGCTGAAATTGTAAAGTTTGCGGGCCGAGCCATAGCGGCGGAAATCGGAAGGTTTCTCCTTGCGCTTGGCAGCCTTCAGCAGGCGCTCAAGATCGGCCAGATGTTCCGCGCGCATTTCCTTCTCAATGCAATCGGCGCCAAGGCTTGCAACTTTCCCCTTCACATAAAGCC
Source organism: uncultured Alphaproteobacteria bacterium (assembly GCA_963766425.1). Taxonomy (GTDB): domain Bacteria; phylum Pseudomonadota; class Alphaproteobacteria; order Rhizobiales; family Aestuariivirgaceae; genus Aestuariivirga. The sequence goes on along the minus strand of CAVYAB010000018.1, from coordinate 303,267 downwards.
GCGCTTCATAAATGGAATCGCCCAGCGCATCACCCGCATCACCGCAGACGACCAGATTGCCGCGCTGCGCCATGAAGGCCGACATGTGGCCGACGGATCCTCCCACCACGATATCAATGCCTTTCATCGAAATGCCACAGCGTGACGACGCATCGCCATCAATCACCAGCAACCCGCCATTGCCCGTGGCGCCAGCCGATTCAGAAGAATTGCCCTTCACCCAAACAACGCCGGACATCATGTTTTCGGCAGTCCCCACGCCTGCGTGTCCATGAACGGTAAGCTCCGCATCCTTGTTCATGCCGCCGCAATAGAAACCGACGTGGCCCCTGATATCAATCTGCAACGGCCCATCAATGCCGCAGGCAATGGAATGCTGGCCCTTGGGATTGTGAATGACCCAATGTTTTTCATTGGTGTTCTTGGGCAGGCTGTGAAGCTGGGAATTGATCCCCCGCACCCCAACCTTGTGAAGATCAAGCTCGTTCATGCAAAATTCCCCAACATCTCATCAACCCTCATCCTGAGGTGCGACCCCGGACTTGTTCCGGGAGAGCCTCGAAGGATAGCCCCATGCGTTGTACTAAAAACCCTTCGAGGCCCACGCGTTCCGCGTAGGCACATCAGGGTGAGGTAATTTTTCATGCGTGGCCGCCCCAAGTGTAAATTGTTGTTGGCTCCGGTTCCCAGATTTTCGCCGTGTCAGCCCCGGGCAAATGCGCAATGGCGCGATATTCCGTGGCCATCGCCACCCAGTCATCGGTCTCCGCCATTACCGCATGCTTGCAGGCAATGGGATCGCGCACCACGGCAAAGCCATCCGCCGTACCCACCAGGAATGTGTAGAAACCATCGAGATCACGCAAACCATCTTCCAACGCTTCCTTGAGCGTGGCCCCGCCGCGAAGTTTCCATGTCATATAGGCCGCAGCCACTTCCGTATCATTCTCCGTCTGGAAATCCATGCCTTCCTTGCGGAGGTTTTCGCGCAGACGATTGTGATTGGATAACGAGCCATTATGCACCAGGCAAAGATCAGCGCCGGTGGCAAAGGGATGCGAACCCGCCGTCGTCACCGCACTCTCCGTTGCCATGCGCGTATGGCCGATGATGTGCGTGCCCGCCGCCTCGTCCAGATCAAACTTGTCGTAGACATTGGCAGGCAGCCCCACTTCCTTGAAAATCTCGATGGTGTGGCCGGAGCCCACGACGCGCACGCCAGGATGATGCGCTTTCAACCAGGCAATGACCGCAGGCTCCTTCCCGTTGGTCACCAGAATGCAGTGGTTGCCGATTTTCTTGATCGTGCAATCGCATTTCAGTGCCCTCTCCAGCCCCACATCAATTTTCTTCCAGTCATAATTGGCATCATCATGGGCGAGGGAAAATTTCGTCTGGGCTTTTTTCACCGGGTTGCGGTAAATCGCAACACCCGCCGAATCCGGCCCCCGATTGGTCATCTCGATGATCATGGGCTTGAACATTTTCCCCAGTTTTGGCTTCAATTTGGGGTTCTTCAGGTAAAGTCCGACAATTCCGCACATGGGCCATAATCTCTCCAGCTACAGCGTTGGGTAACTGTAACAGGGCGCAAAACCAATATCAACTGTTAGGAATTATTTTTTCACAAGGGGAATGTAACGAAAATTAACCACGCCACGCCAACGGATGATTGACCAAGGCCCGGTCAACCGTCACGAGCTTGATATCTTCGGCGGCGCATACGCCAAGCAGCAGGCGGTCAAAAGGATCGCGATGTTCCAATTCAGGCGCAATTTCGGCAAGGACGTGGGTTTCATCAATTTGCAAGAGTTCGAACCCATGGGACCGTATGAGACCAGGCAACAACTTAAGCTCCATCTGCAAACCCAACTTGTTTAGGCGCCACTTGATGGCAATTTCCCAAAGTGACACGACGCTTACAGCAACCCTGGGCTTGACCTTCAAAAGCAGGTTGGCAATTGCTGGTGGCAAATTTTGAAGCGTATTTTGAGCGACCGCGTAGATAATCTGCGTATCAAGCAGAATAGTCATCAGTCTGATGTCGGTGTTATGAGAAAATCTTCCGGCAACGGGTCGTCGAAATCGGGCGAGATAAAAGTGAAAACATTCGTAATCCCATGCTCTTTTTTAAACTCTTCCAGCGCCTGCCAATTGATCCCGCCCTTCTTTTCCTTATGCGGCGTAAGATCAGCCACCGGCTTGCCATGGCGTGTCAATACGATCGTTTCCCCAGCCTCGGCGAGATGCAGGAGTTCCGACAGGCGGTTCTTGGCTTCTTTGACAGAAATATTCATGAGAAGAATGTAGCTACCGGTAGCTACTTTGTCAATCAGTCTTCCCGCCGGTAGCTGATCACGCTCAAATAGCGCGCCGGCAACTTTTTCAACTCTTCCGGCCCATGGGGCACGTCGGCATCGAAAAACAGGGTGTCGCCGGGGTGCATGTCATAGGTCTTGTCGCCATGGCGGTACACCACATTGCCTTCAAGCATGTAAAGCATCTCAAGTCCGCCATGCTGGAAGGTGGGAAATACGTCGGATTGGGCGGTGAGCGTGATCATGTAGGGCTCAACCATCACCGGCCCATGGGGGCTATGGCCCAACAACTGGTACTGGTGGCCGGCCCTTGTGCCGCGCCGCTCAATGGTTAGTCCCTGTCCGGCTTTTACGAAGGATGCATCGCGGATTTCCTCAAAACCCCGAAACAGGGAGGTGACAGGAACCTGGAGCGCCTTGCTCAGGGCCTGCAATGAACTGAGCGAGGGCGATGTGGCTCCATTCTCGATTTTGGACAACATGCCGGCCGACATGTCCGCAGCCTTGGCCAATTCCGAAATCGTTATACCGAGTTTTTCACGAAAGCCGCGCACCTCGCGCCCGATAGCTTCCTCCAAAAGCTTGCCCCGCGCCGAAGCGCCGAGATGCGGCTCCTGGTAGGGAAGGCTTGGCACTCCCTTCTTGGCTGTCGGTTTTTTTGGTGATGGATTTTTCATCGGCTCCCCTTGCTAAGAACTAGCCCCAAAGCCAAGCAGCGGGCAAGTCCCTCCCCGCCTTTGCGCAACAAGTCCCGTCTTGCGTTTGCGCAAAGACACCGCCATATACCGTGGCCGAAAAAGGATAGTATGATGCAGCAGGCCGCCGCGCTCAAAAAACTGACCCATCTTGAACGCCTCGAGGCGGAATTGATCCACATCATCCGTGAAGTCGCCGCCGAATGTGAAAAGCCCGTCATGCTTTATTCCGTGGGCAAGGATTCGGCCGTCATGCTGCATCTCGCCATGAAGGCCTTCTACCCCGCCAAGCCGCCCTTCCCCCTGATGCATGTGGACACGCGCTGGAAATTCCGCGACATGATTTCGCTCAGGGATGAAACCGCCCAGCGCCTGGGCCTTGATCTCATCGTCTACATCAACCCCGATGGCATCGAGAAGGATGTAAACCCCTTCGATCACGGTTCGGCGCTCCACACCCAGATCATGAAAACTGATGGACTGAAACAGGCCCTCGATAAATATGGCTTCGATGCGGCCTTCGGCGGCGCCCGCCGCGACGAGGAAAAGTCCCGCGCCAAGGAGCGCATTTTTTCTTTCCGCGACACCAGGCACCGCTGGGATCCCAAGAACCAGCGCCCGGAATTGTGGAACCTCTATAACGCCCGCAAAAACAAGGGCGAATCGATCCGCGTGTTCCCCCTGTCCAACTGGACCGAGCTCGACATCTGGCAATATATCCACCTCGAAAACATTCCGATTGTGCCGCTCTATTTCGCCGCCCCCCGCCCTATCGTCTGGCGCGATGGCCAGATGATCATGGTTGATGATGAGCGCATGCGCCTGAACCCCGGCGAAAAACCGGAGATGCGCAACATCCGCTTCCGCACGCTGGGCTGCTATCCACTGACTGGCGCCATTGAATCGAACGCTACCTCGCTTCTCGATATCATCGAGGAAATGCTGGTGGCCACGTCCTCCGAGCGCCAGGGCCGCGTCATCGACAAAGACCAGGCCGCCTCCATGGAGAAGAAGAAGCAGGAGGGATATTTCTGATGTCCCGTTTCATTGAATTTGAAGGTGGCGATGTTGAATCCTACCTGAAGACCCAGGAGAACAAAGACCTTCTGCGCTTCATCACCTGCGGTTCCGTTGATGACGGCAAATCCACCTTGATCGGCAGGCTGCTCTACGAAGCCAAGATGCTGTTTGAAGATCAACTCCTCGCCTTGGAAGCCGATTCCAAAAAGATGGGAACGCAAGGCGGCAATCTCGACTTCGCGTTGCTGGTGGATGGCCTCGCGGCAGAACGCGAGCAAGGCATCACCATCGACGTGGCCTATCGCGCCTTCACCACCAACAAGCGCAAATTCATCGTGGCCGATACGCCGGGCCACGAACAATACACCCGCAACATGGCAACGGGAGCTTCCACCGCCGATCTAGCCGTCATCCTGATCGACGCGCGCAAAGGCGTACTCACCCAGACCCGCCGCCACACCTTCATTGCAACGCTTCTCGGCATCCGCCATCTCGTTGTCGCCATCAACAAGATGGACCTGATGAACTACGACCAGAAAGTTTTTGAGGATATCGAGGCCGACTATCGCGCCTTCGCCAAAAGCATCGGCGCTGACAACATCACCTGCATTCCTTTGTCGGCCCTTGCCGGTGACAATGTGGTTGAACACTCCGCCGCCATGCCTTGGTATCACGGCTCAACCCTTATGGCCCATCTCGAAACCGTTCCCGTTGATGATGATCTCGCCACAAAACCATTCCGTCTGCCCGTGCAATGGGTAAACCGTCCAGACCAGAATTTTCGCGGCTTTTCCGGCACCATCGTCAGCGGTGCCGTGCGCCCTGGCGATCAAATCAAGGTGCTGCCCTCGGCCAAGACAGCAACTGTCGAGCGCGTTGTAACGTATAATGGCGATCTCCTGTCCGGCATAGCGGGACAATCACTTACTATTACGCTCACCACTGAAATTGACATCAGCCGCGGTGATGTCATCTGCAATGCGGCGGACCCCATTGAAGTGTCGGACCAGTTTGAAGTTGAAGTGCTGTGGATGGGCGACGAGCCCATGTTGCCGGGCCGCCCCTATGTGATCAAGACGGGCAACCGCCAAGTGCCTGGCACGCTTGATTCCTTGAAATACAAGGTCAACGTCAACACCATGGAACACGTGGCGGCGAAGACACTTACCCTCAATGAAATCGGCGTATGCAATCTGGAGCTCGACAGCACCATCGCATTTACAACGTACACGGACAATCGCCACCTCGGCAGCTTCATCATCATCGACCGATTCACCAACTCAACCGTCGGCATGGGCCTCATCCACTTTGCGCTGCGCCGCGCCTCCAACATCCATTGGCAGGCCGTCGATGTAAACAAGGTCGCGCGCGCCAGCCAGGCCAAACAGAAGCCAACCGTGCTGTGGTTCACCGGTCTTTCCGGTTCCGGCAAATCCACCATCGCCAATCTCGTGGAAAAGAAGCTCCATGCCTCGGGCCACATGACCTATCTCTTGGACGGCGACAACGTGCGCCATGGCTTGAACCGTGACCTCGGCTTCACCGACGCCGACCGTGTTGAAAACATCCGCCGCGTGGCTGAAGTTTCCAAACTCATGGTCGATGCTGGGTTGATCGTGCTCGTCTCCTTCATTTCCCCATTCCGCGCCGAACGCCTCATGGCAAGGGAAAGCGTGGAGAAGGGCGAGTTCGTGGAAATCTTTGTCAACACCACGCTTGCCGAAGCTGAAAAACGCGACGTCAAAGGCCTCTACGCCAAGGCGCGTCGCGGCGAAATCAAGAATTTCACCGGCATTTCCTCAGCCTACGAAACCCCAGAAAATCCCGAACTTTCGCTGGATACGGCCAAGTTCTCAGCCGAACAGGCCGCCGAGAAAATCGTGGACTATCTGGCAAAAGAGAAGCGCCTGACCAAGGCCTAGGGATATGGCGATGACCCGTGGATTTGATGCGGCGCGGTTCTATACTCATCCCATGCGGATGCTCACCGTCATCGCACTGCTTGCCAGCGCGCAGCAGGCTTTCGCCATGAATTGGGAAGGCCACGACGACTGGATGTCCGAATTTCCGCCGGTTCAGCCATTTATTGAGGCGGCGCCCGAGCCAAAGCCACCGTCGCCCCGCGACTGCCTCGTAGAGTCCGTCGCGCGTGCCGACAATCCCTATGAGCAGATTCCGCTGCCGCGGCACAACTGCCCCGCACTGCAGCCGGGCAAATCGCCTGGAAATTAGCCGATCTGCAATTGGGCCATACGTTCGCGCAAGTACCTTACGGCAGCATGCGGCGCAACACATCATCCCGGTTGATGAAGTGATGCTTCAGGGCGGCGATCACGTGCAGTGCCAGCAACGCAATGCCTGTGTTCGAGCCGAACTCATGAATGCCCTTCATGGGAAAACCCAGGTTTGGCGCGCCCGGCAATGGGAATGCGCCGAAGATGGTGATGCCGGTCATTGCTCCTTCCTCGCTGAGGAACTTAGGCATTGCGAGCCAGCCTGTCAGTGGGATGCCAATCAACAGCATATAGAAAAGCAGATGCATCGCTTTTGCTGCCATCTGCTCCCACAAAGCCAAGCTGGCGGGATAGGCAGGCGGTGGATTGACCAGGCGCCAGACGAGGCGAAAGACGGTCAGAACGAGAATGGCACTGCCTATGGAAACGTGCAAAGAAGGCGCCAGCGTGCCGCTGCCTTCTTCAGCTTCCATAAGCTCCTCGCCAAAGAAGAGCATGAAGACCAGCAGCGCGGCGATAACCCAATGAAGGCTTATGGCAACGGAGTTGTATTTGGTTTTTGCAGCGAAGGCCATGGCTCACTTCCGTTTCAAAAATGCTCAACAATAGTTGGACGGGCACACATGTAATTTCCGTCCCCATATGGCGGAATTTTTTTGACTGCGCTATTGATCTGGATCAAGCGTGACGATAGCAGCGATAATAAGGAAAGGCCATTTCGCATGAGCTTGGAATCTGTCCGCGCATTTCTTGCCGAGAAAGCGCCGGACATTGCCGTTATCGAATTGGAGGGCAGCAGCGCCACCGTGGCGCTTGCCGCCGAAGGCCATGGTGTCAAACCTGCCCAAATAGCCAAGACCTTGTCGCTGCGGGTGGGCGAACGGAACCTGCTCGTTGTAACCCGTGGCGATGCGCGCCTCGACAACAAAAAGGCAAAGGCGGCATTCGGCGGCAAAGCGCGCATGCTCAACGCCGAAGAGGTTCTGGCTGTCACAGGACACCCGGTCGGCGGGGTCAGCCCCTTCGGGCTGGCAACCGCTCTGCCCGTCTATTGCGATATCTCGCTGAGAGCCTTCGCCGAGGTCGTGCCGGCAGCCGGCTCAACCAACAGCGCCTTGCGCATCAGTCCCGCCCGTATGGCAGAGCTGATTGGCGCGGAGTGGATTGACGTCTGCCAGGTGGAAAGCTGAGTGATCGCTCAACGCGAATCTATTCCGCAGCCTTCGCAATCGGCTTTGTACGACGTATCTCAGGCTTGATTTCTTCACTCGGCCGCTGGGCATGTTTTCGGCCAATAATGCTGTAGGCGCAGGGCACCACGAACAGCGTGAGCAGCGTGCCAAACGTCATGCCACCAGCGATCACCCACCCGATCTGCATGCGGCTTTCAGCGCCAGCACCTGTTGCCAGGACAAGCGGAACAGCGCCCAGCACCATTGCAAAGGTGGTCATCAGGATTGGCCGCAGCCGCAGCGTTGCCCCTTCAACGACAGCATCAAGCCGCGAGCGGCCTTCCTCCTGCATCCGGTTGGCAAAATCGACAATCAGGATGCCGTGCTTGGTGATGAGCCCGATGAGTGTGACAAGCCCGATCTGCGAATAGACATTCAAGGTGCCGCCCGTGAGATAAAGCGCCGCAAGCGCTCCAGTCATGGACAGCGGAACACTGAGCATGATCATCACCGGATCGCGGAAACTCTCGAACTGGGCCGATAGCACGAGATAGATGAAGGCGAGCGCCAGAACAAAAACCAGGGCGAGATTGGAGCTGGAATCGCGCAGCTCGCGCGCTTGTCCCGTGAGGTCGGTCACCACGTTGTCCGGCAACACCTCCTGGGCTGCTGCATTAAAAGCCGCAACCGCCTCGCCCAGGGTGAAACCCGGCGCAAGATTGGACTGAATGGTGATGGCCCGAAGTTGGTTGAAGCGCAGCAGATCGCGCGGCGCCACGGCCTCGCGCGCCGTGACGACATTGGAAAGCTGCACCATCTCGCCGCCGCTCCCACGCACGAAAATGCGCGAGAGCGTTTCGGTCGACGTGCGGTCGGCCGCCGGGAGTCCAACCGTCACATTGTATTGCTCGCTGCCTATGGCGAAGGTGCTGACATTGCGCCCGCCGAGCAGCGTCTCCAGCGTGCGCCCGATAACCGTCACATCAAGCCCCAGATCAGCAGCCCTTGTCCGGTCAATCTCTATCTGCACCTCCGGCTTGTTGAGCCGCAAATCCGTGTCGAGGTCGGCAAGGCCCGGATTGTCCTTGAGCTTCTCAACCAGCTGGTTGGCAATCCCGTTAAGTTCCGCATAGGAAGCAGACGACTGGATGACAAACTGCATCGGCTTGCCAAAACCGCGAACCCCGAGCGAGGCCGGATTTGAGGCGGACGCCTGGATGCCCGCAATGGCCCGGAGCTTGGGCAGCAGCTTCTGCACGGTTTCCTGCTGGCTCGTTGTGCGTTCGCTCCAGTCCTTGAGGCGGGCGAAAGAATTCATCCTTGTCACGTCCCCGGAACCAACGATGAGAAGTGCCGAGCGGATATCGGGAATGTCCCGGAGGATAGCCTCCACTTGTTCCGAATAGCGCTGCGTGTATGCAAAACTCGCTCCTTCCGGCGCGCTTCCCGAAACAATGATCGTGCCCCGGTCCTCGGTTGGCGACAGTTCTGACTTGATCTGCATGAGCAGCAGGCCGCCAGCACCAGCAATACAAAGAGCAAGCAGCATTACTATCCAGCGCAGCCGAAGCACAAGGCGCAACGCCTTCTGGTAATTCCTGTCCAGGCTCTTCAGCAATCCCTCAACAGTACGGGCGAAAAAATTTTGCCGCTCCGAATGCTTCAACAATTTGGACGACATCATCGGTGTCAGGGTCAGTGCCACAAAGCCCGAGACCACCACGGCCCCCGCCAGCGTCAGCGCAAATTCAAGGAAAAGCCGGCCAGTCCGCCCAGGCGTGAAGGCGATGGGCGCATAGACGGCAGCCAGCGTCATCGTCATGGCCACCACCGCGAATCCGACTTCCCGCGCCCCACTGACCGCCGCATCGAAAGGTTTCATGCCCTTTTCCACGTGCCGGTAAATGTTCTCAAGCATGACAATGGCATCGTCAACGACCAACCCGATAGCCAGCACGAAGGCGAGAAGCGTCAGCGTATTGATCGTAAGCCCCGCCGCATACATGATGGCAAACGCCGTGATGAGCGACACGGGGATCGTGACAACGGGGATGACGGCCGCCCGGAAAGAATGAAGGAACAGGAGGATAATGAGAATGACCAGCGCTGCAGCCTCAAGGATCGTCGTGAACACGTTCTTGATCGAGCGGTCAATGAACACTGTCGAGTCAAAGCCAACTTCGATCGAAGTTCCTTCCGGCATTGACGCATTGATCGCGGGCAGCACGTGATTGACCGCATTTGCCACGTCGAGAGGGTTGGCAACAGCCTGTTTCACAATGCCGATCGAAATGGCTGTCTGGCCATCATAGCGGCTCTCGCGGCGCACATCCGCCGTTCCAAGTTCAACGTTGGCCACATCACCCAGCGACACCTGCAAACCGCCAGCCGCCTTGAGCGTCACACGTGCAAATTCCTCGGCCGTGCCAAGCGAAGTGCGTGACAGCACCGTGAACTCGCGGTCGGTGCTCTCCACGCGGCCTGCCGGTATTTCGGCGTTCTGCGAACGGATGGCCTGCTCGATATCCTGCACCGTGATGCCATAGCCCGCGAGCTTACCCGGATCGAGCCAGACGCGCATGACATAGCGCCGCTCACCATTGACCGAGACATCGGCCACGCCATCAAGATTCTTGAACCGGTCAGCCACGAAGCGATCCACGTAATCCGTGAGTTCCAGCCCCGCCATGCCGCTGGAGCGCAGCACGAGAAAGATAATGGGCTGCGCGTCCGCTTCAACTTTGGAGATTGTGGGCTCGCTGATTTCATCTGGAAGCTGACGGCGCACCCGGCTTACCCGGTCACGCACATCGCTCGTTGCCGAATCAATGCTGATCCCGGCCCTGAATCGGATGGTGATGCGGCTCGATTCAGCCCGCGAAGATGACTCAATGGTGTCGATGCCCTCAATGCCCGCCAGCGAGCCTTCGAGCACCTGCGTCACCTGGGTTTCAATGATTTCAGCCGATGCCCCGGAATAACCGGTTGAAACCGAAACCTGCGGCTCGTCGATGTTTGGATATTCGCGGATGGTCAGCCGGCTAAAGGCCATGAGACCGATCAGCACAAGAATAAGGCTGAGTACTGTTGCAAAGACGGGGCGCCGGATGCAGATTTCTGGCAGGGTCATTGCACCCTCAATTGCTTGTTGGCGGGACGATGGCGATGGCCGCCCCGTCCGAAAGCCGCGTGTTTCCGGCGGTGATGACTTGCGCCCCTGCTGCCAGCCCCTCCAGAATTTCAACTGCGCCATTGCTGCGCTTGCCGGTCCTCACCTTTGCTTCTCTTACCTTGTCGCCCGTTGCGATGAACACCACGGCACCACTGCTGCGCGGGATGATCGCCGCCTCCGGCACCGTGACCGAAGAGCGCGATGGCCCGCGAACGCTGACGCGTATCAGCATGCCAGGCCGGAGTTTGTCGGCAGCATTGTCAAGGTCAGCCCGCACTCGGAGCGCCCGGCCATTGATATCGACCAAAGGGTCAATCGCCGCAATTTTTGCTTCAAAGGATTCACCTGGCACCGCATCGGCAGTCACCATGATGCTCTGGCCCAACGCGAGCTGGGAAAAATTGAGTTCTGGAACGCTGAACGCCGCCTTCAGCAGATCGATCTTCTCAACATGCACAAGTGGCGCCCCTGCCTGCACATAGGCGCCTACCGATACGCCGCGGAAACCAGCCCGGCCGCTGAACGGCGCGCGGATCGTGAGCTTGCCAAGCTGCACCTTGGCCAGCGCCAGCGCACTTTCGGCAAGCGTAAGCTCGGTATTTGTCTGGTCAACCACGCTTTGTGCAATGTTCTTGGATTTGATCAGGGCTTCATTGCGCTCAACAACAGTTTTCGCCAGCGCCAGGCGGGCCTCTGCATCGGCAACCACCGCTTTCACCAGCGTATCATCAAGCCGGAACAACACATCGCCAGCACTGACCTGTGTGCCATCGGCGAACAGGATTTCCACAATCCGCCCATTCGTCTCCGCCGCGATATCAACCGATTCCTCGGAAAGCAGGGACCCGATCGCTGCAATATCATCGCTCAGTTGGTCTTCCTTCGCCGTTGCCACTTCCACTGACAATGGACCACGCTGACCCTGCCCGCTCCTGGTAGCCTCCGGTTTCACCTGAGCGACGGATGCACCTGGCCAATAGGCCTTGAATTGGCCGCTCGCCTGCTGCCAATAAGCGACAATCCCGAGAATCAAGAGTAGAACCAGTGCTGTCGCCGATTTCTTCAAGACAAAATCACTCCCCGGGTACGATGCCGCTTTCCGCATAGCTTACACAAGACGCAAGCCGCCCGGATTTCCGTCTACTATTCAAGTTTTTTATCCCAAAACCTGTCCGTGCGCCAAATAAAATGGTTCTCCTGCACCTTGCACTTCCCGGCCTCAGCCCCTATTTGGACACAATGTCCTCCGCCATTTCCGTTGCAAATCTCTCAAAGACATACAAGTCAGGCTTTCAGGCCCTGAAGGATATCAATCTTGAGATCAGGCAGGGCGAAATTTTTGCCCTGCTCGGCCCCAATGGCGCAGGCAAAACCACGCTCATCAGCATCATCTGCGGCATTGTCAATGCTAGCGCTGGAAAAGTTCTGGCCAATGGCCACGACATCGTTGCGGATTTCCGCGCGGCGCGCTCGCTCATCGGCCTTGTGCCACAGGAGCTCACCACCGATGCTTTTGAAACCGTTTGGGCAACGGTGAATTTCAGCCGGGGCCTCTTTGGCCTCTCTCCCAATCCCGCCCACATTGAAAAAACCCTGAAGGAGCTGTCGCTCTGGGACAAGAAAGACAGCAAGATCATGACGCTTTCCGGTGGCATGAAGCGAAGGGTGCTGATCGCCAAGGCCCTGTCCCACGAACCACAAATCCTTTTCCTCGATGAACCCACGGCAGGCGTGGACGTCGAGCTTCGCCGTGATATGTGGCAACTCGTGCGCAACCTGCGTGAAACAGGCGTTACCATCATTCTCACCACCCACTACATCGACGAGGCCGAGGAAATGGCCGACCGCATCGGCGTCATCAACAAGGGCGAGATCATTCTGGTCGAGAACAAGAAAGCCCTGATGGCCAAGCTCGGCAAGAAGCAAATCACTTTGCATCTTGACCGCGCCATCAAGAGCATTCCGAAAACCCTCATGAAATATGGGCTTGAACTCAACGGCGAAGGCACCGAAATCACCCACACCTATGATTCACAGGGCAGCAAAACCGGCATCGCCGCCCTGCTTGAAGACCTGCACACCGCAAAGATAAAGTTCAAGGACATGGAAACCAAGCAGAGCTCGCTGGAGGAAATCTTCGTTAGCCTCGTGAGGAAGCCGTCATGAATTTCAACGCTGTCCGCGCCATCTACGTCTTCGAAATGGCGCGCTTTTTCCGCACTCTGACCCAGAGCCTTGTCTCGCCCGTGATTTCAACCTCGCTCTATTTCGTGGTCTTTGGTGCCGCCATCGGCACGCGCATCCAGGAAATTGACGGCATTAACTACGGCTCTTTCATCGTACCAGGCTTGATTATGTTGTCATTGCTTACCCAAAGTATCGCCAACGCCTCCTTCGGAATTTATTTTCCGCGCTTTATCGGCACGATTTACGAGCTGCTCTCGGCTCCCGTATCCTATCTTGAAATTGTCATCGCCTATGTGGGAGCCGCCGCCACCAAGTCCATTTTCCTGGGCCTGGTCATTCTGGCAACCGCGGCCTTTTTCGTTCCATTGCAGATCCTTCATCCCTTCTGGATGCTGACATTTCTTTTTTTAACCGCAGTGACCTTCAGCCTCTTCGGCTTCATCATCGGGATCTGGGCTGACGGATTTGAGAAACTGCAGCTCATTCCCTTGCTGATCATCACCCCGCTCACCTTTCTGGGAGGCAGTTTCTATTCTATCAACATGCTGCCAACCATCTGGCAGAAGATCAGCCTCTTCAATCCCGTGGTCTATCTCGTCAGTGGATTTAGGTGGAGCTTTTTCGGCCATTCCGATGTCAGCATTGGCCTCTAGCCTGCTGGCCATCGCGGCCTTTCTTGCCGCCTGCCTTGCCATTATCGCCTGGATATTCAGAACTGGTTATCGGCTCAAAAACTAGGCACAACCGAGATCGGCCAAAAGTTTTGGCACAAGTGATTGAAACTCTCCGTGCTCGATCATGCCAGCGACGGCTTCAATATCCGACGAGAATTCCCGGTCTTGCTCCCTGCTCGCGGCTTTCGAGCGAATAAGACCATAGGTTTTTTCCAAATCCTTCGAAGACTTAAGTGGCCGCCGGAAATCAATGCCTTCCGCCGAAGCCATGAGTTCAATGGCCACGATACGCGCCAGATTGGCATTCATCGGTCCAAGCCTGCGCGCCCCATGGGTTGCCATGCTCACGTGATCCTCCTGATTGGCCGAGGTAGGCGCTGAATCAACCGATGCCGGATGCGACATTTGCTTGTTCTCGCTCATCAGAGCCGCCGCCGTGCATTGCGGAATCATGAAACCGGAATTGAGGCCAGGATTGCGAATGAGAAAGGGCGGCAGCAGCGAAATGGAAGAATCAATCAGCGCCGCCATGCGCCGTTCCGAAAGCGATCCCATTTCCGCAATGGCAATGGCAATCATGTCGGCCGCAAAAGCTACGGGCTCCGCATGAAAATTGCCGCCAGATAGAACTGCGCCATCTTCCGCAAACACCAGCGGATTATCGGAAACCCCATTAGCTTCGATCATCAACGTACGCGCTGCATTTGCAAGCATGTCCAGGCAAGCGCCCATCACCTGGGGCTGGCAACGGAAGGAATAGGGATCCTGCACCCGCTCATCATTTACCAGATGCGAGGCGCGAATGGCACTGCCGGCAAGCAGGCGGCGATAGTGCGAAGCCGCAAGAACCTGTCCGGGATGCGGGCGCAATGCATGAATGCGTGGATCAAACGGCGTGTCGGAGCCCATCACCGCGTCAATGGACAACGCGCCTGCCAGAATGGCCGCCGCCGCATTGCGCTCTGCCGCGATCAATCCGGAAAGCGCCAAAGCAGTTGAAACCTGTGTGCCATTGAGAAGCGCAAGCCCTTCCTTTGGTCCCAAGGCAACAGGCTTTACATTTGCAGTCTCCAATCCTTTTGCACCACTCAGGCGCTTGTCCTTGTGGAGGACTTCCCCTTCGCCAATCAGCACAAGGCTCAAATGCGCCAGCGGCGCGAGATCGCCCGAAGCGCCCACCGACCCCTGCCCCGGTATGACTGGTAGTACTTCTGCATTGAGCAGCGCGGTCAGGGCCTCCATGGCAGCCAGCGATATGCCGGAAGCCCCTTGCGAAAGAGCGTTGAGCTTGAGCAGCATGATGAGCCGCACCACGTTCTCATCCAGCGGCGCGCCCACACCCGCCGCATGGGAGCGCACGATATTGATCTGCAATTTAGAAAGGTCTTCCGCTGCAATCCGTGTCTTGGCCAGTTTTCCAAAACCCGTGTTGACGCCATAGATCGCATCGCCCGTCTTGAGTAGCCGCGCCACCGTCTCGGCACTTTTGACAATCAGCCCTCGCGCCTTTGGCGAAAGCGAAACAGTTACCGGTCCGGTCAATGCGGCGCGCGCATGCTCCAGTGTAATCGCAGTTTCACCAATGACAATCTTCATGACAAGCGCCTCACAGTTTCAGCAAATTTCTTTCGAATGCGATCTTCGTCGATGTGCCGGCGATCTTTCACTACTTGCGAACCGCCAACGATCACATCTTTCACCGCGGCACTACCAGCAGAAAAAATCCAGGTGTCGAGCGCCGAATCGGCTTCGCGCCCGAGCATGGAAAAGTGCTCGCTATCAAGCACCGCGATATCACAGCGCTTACCCACCGCAATCGCACCAATTGGGTTGTCTAGACAGGTAGCGCCCCCTTGAAGCACCGCATCAAACAACGTGCGCCCAGTCGAAGCCCCGGCACCGGAGGCCAGTGCATTACGTGTGCGGTCACGCAGACGCTGCGAATACTCCAACATACGCAGATCGTCGGCAGGCGAAATCGTAATCTGGCTGTCGCTGCCGATGGCAATGGCTCCACCCCGCTTCATGAATTGGTCAGCGGGAAATATGCCGTCGCCAAGATTTGCTTCCGTTGTCGGGCATAGGCCAGCAGTTGCTCCAGACTTTGCAAGCCTCTGGGTTTCACCCTGCGTCATATGCGTCGCGTGAATAGCGCACCAGCGGTTGGAGACATCAAACTGGTCGAGAAGAAATTCCACCGGGCGCTTTCCGCACCAGGCAAGGCAGTCATCAACTTCCTTGGTCTGCTCTGCCACATGAATATGAACCCGGGCGTCATCTTCAATACCATTCATCACGATTTTCAACAGTTCCGGCGTCACCGCGCGTAAACTATGGGGCGAAATACCAAGCCTCCTGAGCGGGTTTGTTCTACAAACGCTCTTTAGCGTTTCGTAAATCGCCAGAAAATGATCCGCGTCATTTATAAAGCGTCTTTGACCCGCATTCGCTGGCTGGCCGCCAAAACCCGAACAATTATAGAGCGTGGGCAGCATGGTAATCGCAATGCCCGCCTGCTCCGCCGCCGAAACGCAGCGCAACGACATTTCAGCGGGCTCATCGTAACGCGAGCCATCGGGCTGATGGTGCAGATATTGGAACTCGCCCACGCAGGAGAAGCCGGACTTCACCATTTCCACATAGGCCTGCGCCGCAACGGCTTCGAGATCATCGGGCGAAAGCTTGAGCGCAAAACCGTACATCGCTTCACGCCAGGTCCAGAAGCTGTCGGCGCCGGGACCTGCCCGTTCCGCCAGTCCCACCATCAATCTTTGATGCGCATGGGAGTGAACATTGGCAACGGCAGGCACTGCAATGCCCGTGATCAACGTTCCGCCTTTCACTCCCGCCTCAACATTTTCAATTGTCCCGTGTTGATCGAAGGAAACGCCAACGTCTTTTTGCCAACCGGAAGAAGTCAGGGCCAATGTGAAATGGAACTTGCGTTGGGTCATGCTTCATCACTATACTGTATATACAACCTTATACAAGTAGGGAATCGCCGTGCTCCTCACCAATCTTTGCATCGCCACCATGGCCAACGGTTATGGCCTTATAGAGAAGGGTACGGTCGCAATTGAAAAGGGTATCATAAAATCGATAGGACCCGACACTCCCAAAGGCAATGCGGTGGATTGTGGTGGCAGGTTGCTCACTCCCGGTCTCATCGATTGCCACACCCACCTCGTTTATGGCGGAAATCGCGCCTCTGAATTCGAACAACGTCTGAACGGTGCGACCTATGCCGACATCGCCAAGGCCGGCGGCGGCATCATGTCGACTGTGCGCGCCACCCGCGCGGCCAGCGAAGCAGAGCTACTCGAATCTGCATTGCGTCGACTCGAATCTCTTTTGGCTGAGGGTGTCACCACTGTCGAAATCAAGTCGGGCTACGGTCTGGACGTCGCGACGGAAATGAAAATGCTGCGGGTCGCCAGAAAGCTTGGCACCCTCCGCCCAGTGGATGTCAAAACCACCTTCCTGGGCGCCCACACCTTCCCGCAGGAGTACAAGGAAAACCACGAGGGATATGTAAGTGTCGTCTGCGATCAGGCACTCCCAAGGATTGTTTCCGAAAATCTCGCCGACGCCGTCGACGCCTTCTGTGAAGGCATTGCCTTTTCCGTCGAGGAAACCAAATCCGTGTTCAAGGCTGCAGGGGCCTTCAACCTGCCGGTGAAATTGCATGCCGAGCAGCTCTCCAATCTGGGAGGGGCAAAACTGGCCGCCCGGTTCAATGCCCTGTCCGTCGATCACATCGAATACCTGGATGAGGATGGAGTCGAATCTATTTCCAAGTCCGGCACCGTGGCCGTGCTGCTCCCCGGCGCCTTCTACTACCTGCGCGAAAAGCAGGCCCCGCCGGTGGCGGCTCTCCGCCAGCACAAGGTCCCCATCGCCATTGCCACCGACCTGAACCCCGGCTCGTCCCCCGTCCATTCCCTCCTCGCCACCATGAACATGGCCTGCGTACTTTTCGGCCTCACCCCGGAGGAGGCGCTGCTCGGCGTCACCGCCAATGCCGCCCGCGCCCTCGGCCTGAAGGACCGTGGCACAATAGCCGTGGGCCAGAAGGCTGATCTCGCCCTCTGGGATGTCACGCGCCCAGGCGACCTCGCCTACCCCCTGGGGTTCAATCCCCTCGCCGCCGTTATCAGAAATGGCGAACTCATCAAAGGAACCCTCCTGTGAACCAGATGCAGCCCCTCTACATGCAGGTGAAGGACCACATCCTGGGCCATATCCAGTCCGGCACCTGGGCCGCCGGCTCCCGCGTGCCCTCCGAGAACGAGCTCGTTGAAAGCTTCGGCATCAGCCGCATGACCGCCAACCGGGCTCTCCGTGAACTCTCAGCCGACGGCTACCTTGCCAGAGTTCCCGGTGTCGGGACCTTTGTGAAGGAGCAAACCGCCCGCAGCAGCCTGATGGAACTCCGTAATATCGCCGAGGAAATTGAATCCCGTGGCCACAAGCACTCCTCCCGCCTGATCACCCGTGAAAAAATCACCGCCAACCACGTTCTCACCGGTGAATTTGAATGGAAATCCCCCCAGAGCCTGTTTCATCTCGCCGTCGTCCATGAGGAAAACGGACTGCCGGTCCAGCTCGAGAACCGTTGGGTGAACCCCCACATTGCCCCCGACTTCCTCATCCAGAGTTTTACCAAGCAAACGCCGACGGCCTATCTCCTGAACACCGTTCCCGTTGATGAGCTGGAACACTCCGTCAAAGCCATGCTGCCAGATGCCGTCCAGCAAGAGCTCCTGAATATTAAACCTCACGAGCCCTGCCTGGCGCTCCACCGCCGGAGCTGGAATCAGGGCCAGGTCGTAACCGTCGCAACCCTCATCTATCCCGCCAGCCGCTATGCCCTGCACAGCCGCTACAAAACCAATGCCCAAGGAAAACCCCTATGAACAGCCGCCGCGATAACACCCGCATCATTCGTTCCGCAACCGGAACAACCCTCAGCGCCAAGTCCTGGCTCACCGAGGCGCCGCTCCGCATGCTGATGAACAATCTCGATCCCGGTGTGGCTGAGCGGCCGGAAGAACTGGTGGTGTATGGCGGCATTGGTAGGGCCGCACGTAATTGGGAGTCCTACGACCGGATCGTGGCCAGCCTGCGTTCGCTCGAGGATGATGAAACGCTGCTCGTGCAATCCGGCAAGCCCGTCGGCATTTTCCGCACCCATAAAGACGCCCCCCGCGTGCTCATCGCAAATTCCAACATCGTGCCCCACTGGGGCACTTGGGATCATTTCAATGAGCTCGATAAGAAGGGCCTGATGATGTACGGCCAGATGACAGCGGGATCCTGGATCTACATCGGCACCCAGGGCATCGTGCAGGGCACTTACGAAACCTTCGCCGAAGTTGGCCGCAAGCATTACGGCGGCAATCTCAATGGGAAATGGTTTTTGACCGCAGGCCTCGGCGGCATGGGCGGCGCCCAGCCGCTTGCTGCCACCATGGCAGGTGCTTCAATGATCGCCATCGAATGCCAGCCCTCGCGCATCGATATGCGGCTCCGCACCCGTTACCTCGACACGCAAGCCAAGTCCGTCGATGAAGCCATCGAAATGATCAAGCGCTCGCCAAAACCAATCTCGATTGGCGTGCTTGGCAATGCGGCGGAAATTTTGCCTGATATGGTCAAGCGCGGCGTCAGGCCGGACGCCGTCACTGATCAAACTTCTGCCCATGATCCGGTGAACGGTTATCTGCCTGCGGGATGGACCCTTGCCGAATGGGAGGAGAAACGCGTTTCAAATCCGCAAGCCGTGAAAGCCGCCAGCATGGCTTCGATGAAAATCCATGTGCAGGCCATGCTGGATTTCCAGAAGGCAGGCGTACCGACTTTGGACTACGGCAACAACATTCGACAAATGGCCTTTGAAATGGGCCTGAAAGATGCCTTCGATTTCCCCGGCTTCGTTCCTGCTTATATCCGCCCGCTGTTCTGCCGCGGCATCGGCCCCTTCCGCTGGGCGGCCCTCTCTGGCAATCCGGAGGACATTTATAAAACTGACCAGCGCGTGAAAGAACTCATCCCCGATGACAAGCACCTGCACAACTGGCTCGACATGGCCCGTGAACGCATCGCCTTCCAGGGCCTGCCCGCCCGCATCTGCTGGGTTGGCCTCGGCCAGCGCCACAGGCTGGGTCTCGCCTTCAATGAAATGGTGAAAAACGGCGAAGTGGATGCCCCCATCGTCATCGGCCGTGACCATTTGGATTCAGGTTCCGTCGCCTCGCCCAACCGCGAAACCGAAGCCATGCTCGATGGATCGGATACGGTGTCTGATTGGCCCCTGCTCAATGCATTGCTCAACACCGCATCCGGTGCCACATGGGTTTCCATTCACCACGGCGGAGGCGTCGGCATCGGCTACTCGCAGCATGCTGGCATGGTCGTAGTGGCCGACGGCACTGACGACGCGGCCCGCAGACTGGAACGCGTGTTATGGAATGACCCCGCCACCGGCGTCATGCGCCACGCCGATGCAGGCTACGACATCGCCAAAGACTGCGCGAAGGAGCAGGGATTAAAACTTCCCGGAATTACGATATAGCTTTCCCAATCGCATGAATTGCGCCAAACGTTGCAACGTCAAACGGCCGGTTTAGAAAGTCCGGCCAGCTTGAAAGCTTGACGACCACCATGTTGTAATCCCAGTTCACATAGATCAATTGCCCGAACACGCCCTTTGCCAATATGGCCCGCGACTTCGGATCCTCAATCCAGAACTGGTTTTTGTAGGCCCCATGCGGCAGTGAAAGCGTATAGGGCTCCTTGAAGATGCCGTGATTGCCGTTGCGCGTGGCGTCAATCCAGGAGGCCGGGATGACGCCACCACCATTCTCCAGGATCAGCTGTCCAAAGCGGCCATAATCGCGCATCGTTGCGTTAAATCCGCCATCGGCCAGCGCAAAACCAGCGCTGTCCACAGTGAAACAGGCGCTCTCCTCCGCCCCCAACTTCTGCCAAAGCTCTTCCGACACAAGCTGCGCCAGCCGCCTGCCCGAAGTCCGCTCCATGCAGAACGCCAGCACATCCGTTTCAATCGAACGGTATTGAAAAAGCTCGCCATGGGGACGCACAACCGCGTCAAGCTTCACGATCAGTTCCCACATGTGGCGCGGCCAGGTGAACGCGGCGTCGCTGTCCGGCGGAACGGGTTTCCAGCGCGAGGCCACATCCAATTGCCCAATATCCGAATAGGGGTTTGTATAATTCTCCTCAAAGCGCACGCCCGTTGTCATGTCGAGAACCTGCTGCAAGGTGGCACCATGCCATCCGGTTCTTTCCAGCTCGGGAAGATATTGCGTGACAGACGCGTTGACATCGAGAATTCCACGCTCAATCAGAATTCCAGCCACAATTCCAGTGAAGGATTTCGCCACCGATTGCGAGAGGTGCAACGTTCGTTGGTTCATGCCATTGAAATAGCGCTCATAGGTAACGGCGCCATCTTTCAAAACCAGAAAACCATCCGTATACGTCTCATCCAGGTGCCCAGCCAGAGTTGTAGGTGCACCCGTGCTGTCCGTAACAGCTAAACCATCAAGGTCCCGTTCATGAACCGCAAACTCGCGCACAATCCCGCTTCCTCGCCAAACCTCCACCGTCGGCAAGATCTCGCGTACATGCTGAAACGACCAGCGGTTCCACGGCGGCCTGTCCCACTCCATTTTTGGCGGAATCAGGTTTGGTGGTGTTCCCCGCATGATGGGAAGTGGCGTATCAGAATTCTTGTACGATGGCATAATGTTCCTGAACAACAAAAATGCCCCGGCAGTTTCCCGCCGGGGCCGGATGGTGCCTGTTTACTTCATCAGGTCCGTCCATATTTTCGTATAGATTTCGTTGGCCTCGGGCGAGCACACCTTGATGAAATGGCCCTTGTCGGCGAGTTCCGGCGGAATGTTGATCTCCCGCGCCGTCTTCATGTCGTCCGGCATGAAAGCTTCCGAACCCTTGATGCCATTTGCGTAACGCGCAAACTCCGACAGCATCGCAGCGTTTTCCGGATCCATCACGAAGTTCTGGAACAGCTTGGCGTTCTCGACATTCTTGGCGTCTTTCAACACGGACAGATTGTCCATCCAGACGTTGAAGCCTTCCTTGGGATAGCCATAGGCGATCTTGTCGTTCTTGAGCCTGGCCCGGAACGAGGTACCATTCCAGTCGAGCCCGGCCGAGAGATCACCTTTGGCCAGCTTCTCGATGGTCGTATAGTCGAGCGACACCCACTTGGGCTTGGCCTCGACCAGCTTGTCGCGCACTTTCTTCAGCACCTCCTTGTCGGTGGTGCAGGGCTCGCCGCCCAAATACATGATGGCGAGCGGCATCACGTCGCTCATTTCCGGCACCACATTGATCTTGCCCACCAGCTCTGGCGGCGGATCGAAGACAATGGCCGAGGTGTCGATATCGCCACCATAGACCGAAGTATTCACCACCATACCGGTGGTGCCCCACTGCCAAGGAACCGAATAGTGGCGGCCCGGATCGAACGGAACATCGACCCACTTGGGATCGACATTCTTGAAATTCTCCATCTGGTCGGGGCGGGTTTCGAGCAGCAGCCCCTCGCTTATCCAGATCGGCACGTAGTTGGCGGACGGCACCACCATGTCGAAGCCGTGCCCGCCGGCCCGCACCTTGGAAAGTGCGGTGTCGTTAGAGTCATAGTCGGTGATCGTCACCTTGACCTTGTATAATTCCTCGAATTTCTTGATCATATCCATGTTGGTATAGTCACCCCAATTGAATATATTGAGTTCGCCATCGGCAAGCGCCGGGCCGGCTCCCCATAAAAGTGCCAAACCGCAAACGGCGGTAGTAAGTTTGAAGTTCATTTTCATTGCTCCTCTGTTGGATGTCATAGTAGTCATTTGTTTACTCCTCTATTGGACGTCGTAGCAGTCACTTCTTTCGGTTCATGAAGAAGAAAAGCGTCACCAGCAGCATTGAGGCCAGGAAGAAGATGGCGGAAACCGCGTTGATCTCTGGCGTGATCAGGCGCCTGATCTGGCCAAGCATGTAGGTTGGAAGCGTCTCCTGGCCAACTGCCTTGATGTGGTCGGTGATCACCACATCATCAAGCGAGATGACAAAAGCCAGCATGAAGCCCGCCATGATGCCGGGCCGCAGCAGCGGCAGCGTGACATAGCGGAATGCTTTGACTGGTGAGGCGTAGAGATCGGCAGCGGCTGTTTCCAGTGTCACATCCATCGATTCGAGCCGCGCCCGGATCGGCAAATAGGCAAAGGGCACGCAGAAGGCCGTGTGCGCCGCGAGCACATAGCCGATACCTTGGTAACCGGTAGAAACCTTAATCGAAGCAAAGAAAATCAGCAGCGCCACAGCGGTGACAATTTCCGGCACCATCAGCGGCAAGTTTATGATGGAATAAAGCACCGTGATGCCGCGAAACGGCTTGCCCCGCGCCGTGGCAAGCGCGGCAAGAGTGGCGGCGACCGTCGACAGCGTGCCGGCTATTCCCGCCACCATAATTGAGCGAAGTGCGGCTTCCTTGATTTCACGGTTGTTCCAGGCAGCCTCGTACCAGCGCAGCGAGAACCCGCCCCAAACAGCGACCGAATTGGTTGCGTTGAAAGAATAGATAATGAGCAGAAAGATTGGCGCATAAAGCATGGCGAAGACAAAGAAGGCCATGGCCGTGAAGCCCGGCATTTTTTTTATCACGAATGGTTTGACTGGTTCAGCCATGACCGTTCCTAGTGCGCCTGCGATGTTGCGGCGTTGCGAACATAGAAGACCAGCGCGATCATCACGATCGTCATCAGTGTGATCGAAAGCGAGGCGCCCAGCGGCCAGTCTCGGCCCTGGCCGAACTGCAGGGAGATGAGATTGCCGATCATCATTTTCTTGCCTCCGCCAAGCAGGGCGGGCGTCACATAGGCCCCGAGTGCCGGGATAAAGACCAGGATGGAACCGGCGATCACACCCGGCTTCACCAGCGGCACAATGATACGGCGCAATACGTTAAAGCGCCCGGCATAGAGATCATAGCCTGCTTCCACCATGCGAAAATCGAGTTTTTCCATGTTTGCGTAGATCGGCAGCACCATCAGGGGCAGATAGACGTAGATCATGCCGAAGGCCACTGCGAAATCAGTGTTCAACATCTGAATCGGTTTGGAGATGACCCCCATCCATAACAGCAGGTTGTTGAGTGTCCCGTCGGCACGGATCAACTCCATGATCGCAAAAGTGCGGATCAGAAGATTTGTCCAGAATGGAATGGTGACGAGGAACAGCCAGAGATCGCGGGTGTGATCGGGTCTCGTGGTGATGAAATAGGCCGTCGGGAATCCGAATATCAGGGTGAGCACCGTGGTGATGCCGGCAAGTTCCACACTGCGCCACAGGATCGATAGATGGGCGTCCGCAAAAGACAATGTGTCGTCAAAGACGTCGCGTTCAAGCAAGACCTTGAACCAGGCATCGCCGGAAAAATTCCACACCACGTTGCCGTAGTCGCCTTTCTGCAGGAGAGAGTAAACCACCATAATGAAAAGCGGTCCCACTGCAGCCACCATGACGACCACTAACGCGGGCAGCGACAGGTACCAGCGGTTTCGCACATCGGCACGTTCGGCGGCTTCGGCTACTTCGCGCGCACTTGCCATGGTCAGTCCCTCAGGATTTGCGCGGCATCTTCTTCGAATACCACGCCCACCGTGGTATTTGCCTTGAGCGCCGCTTCACCCGTGCGGCTATTTTGATGCCGGGTAATGAATTTTACGCCGCCCTTTAGGCTAACGTGATAATGAGTATCTGTGCCGAAATAGACTATATTGTCGAGCACCCCCGTGAGCGTGGCCTTCTTTGCATCTGCCACGAGTCTTGCATGTTCGGGCCTGACGACCACCGTCACCCTTCCTTTGGCCGCAATACCGTCTACAAGGCCTGCTTCAATAGTTGCGCCTGCATCAAGCTGAACCTTGGCTTTGCCCTTGCCCTGGGTGAGGAGCTTTCCCTCAAGAAAATTGGTTTCGCCGATAAAGTCGGCAACGAACCGATCGGCAGGGCGATCATAAATATCGCGCGGACCCCCCACCTGTAAAATCTTGCCCTTTGACATCACGGCGATGCGGTCCGACATGGTGAGGGCTTCCTCCTGGTCGTGAGTCACAAAGATGAATGTGATTCCGGTTTCATGCTGCAAACGTTTCAGCTCAATCTGCATTTCCTTGCGCAGCTTGTAGTCAAGCGCTGAGAGGGGCTCATCAAGCAGCAGCACCTTCGGTTCCGGTGCAAGGGCCCGCGCCAGGGCAACGCGCTGTTGCTGGCCACCGGAAATCTGGCTGGTCCTCCGGTTCTTCAGTTCTTCCATTTGAACGAGCCGCAGCATTTGCTCAACGCGGGCCGCAACCTGAGCCTTGGGTTTGCCCTGCATTTCCAGCCCAAAACCGATATTCTGACCGACAGTCATATGGGGAAACAACGCATAACTTTGAAAAACTGTATTCACCGGCCGCTGGAATGGCGGAAGCCGTGCGATGTCCTGTCCGTACAGGAGGATTTGCCCGTCCGTTGGAAAGTCAAACCCGGCAATCAAGCGCAAAAGGGTGGTTTTCCCACAGCCTGAAGGGCCGAGGAGGGTGAAAAACTCGTTTTCGCCAATCGTGACGGAAACATTATCCAGCGCCTTAAGACTGTCCTGGCCCGAGCTTTGAAAAATCTTAGTTACGCCGACTGCCTCAATGGCAGCCTTGCCAATTGCCAATTAAACAACTCCCCTTCGTCTTGTTCCAGACGATTAAAATTCTATCCTATTGGGAATTTTTCCGCTTGCCAATGGGGCCAATAAGATATGCTTAAATTGACCACCCGCCATCTATAACCAGTGCCTGCCCGGTTATGAAAGCCGAGTCATCACTTGCCAAATAAATCACCATTTGTGCAATTTCTTCGGGCTGCGCCATGCGCCCCATGGGCTGCCTGGCAATAAAGGCGGCTTTGGCCTTCTCAAAGTCACCCTGGGCCCGCATCCGGTCATAAAGCGACGGCGTCTCCACCGTGCCCGGGCAAATGGCATTACAGCGAATTCCTTTGGCCACGAAATCCGCCGCCAGGGCCTTGGTTAACCCGATCACCGCGGCTTTGCTTGCGCCATAGACGAAGCGGTTAGGCGCTCCTTTGATTGAAGACGCTACTGAAGCCATGTTGATGACATTGCCTTTCCCTTTCGCCAGCATGCCCGGCAGATAGGCCTTGATCATGCGGTAATGGGCCTTCACGTTGAGGTCAAAAGAAAAGTCCCAGTCCTTTTCCTCGCAGTCCAGCACCGTGCCGTTGTGCACAAAACCTGAGCAGTTGAACAGAATGTCGATGGGGCCGGTGCGTTTCAATGCCGCATCCACTGCTGACTGTTCCAAAACATTGAGTCCAAAGCCCGTAATGCCGAGGTGATCCCTTGAAATGTCCTTGAACAGGTCTTCCCGGATGTCGGTGGCAAAAACCTTTGCCCCCTCCCGCGCCAGGGCAATGGCGGATGAAAGGCCAATGCCCTGCCCCGCCGAAGTAACCAACGCAACGCGACCCTCAAGCTTCCCGGCCATGGACTAATTCCCTCATTATGGTTCAAACTCTGGGCCCACTCATAGCCACAGGCTTTGTCGATGACCAGTGTTGATCTTGCCTACAGTCCCGCAATTGAAATCCTCAAGCTCTTCAAAAAGCGGAAGCTTTCACCCGCTGAACTACTCAAAATTCTGATTAATCGCAGCCATAAGTTGAACGGCAAAATCAACTGCCTCGCCGACTGCTATTTCGATGAAGCCCTCGCCAAAGCCAAGACAGCTGAACAGAATTATATGAAACGAGGCTTCACGCCGCGCATCCTCGAAGGCATCCCCCTGCTGGTCAAAGACGCACAACGCGTAAAAGGCAAACGCACCACCCACGGCTCCCTCATCTTTGAAAACAACATCGACGACCATTCCGATCCCCAGATCGAGCGCCTGGAAAAAGCCGGCGCCATCATTTTTGGCCGCACCACAACACCGGAGTTTTGCCTTTCTGGCGTTACTCATTCCCGTATCTGGGGCATCACGCGAAATCCCTGGAACCTCGACTACGGCCCTGGCGGATCGTCGGGCGGATCGGGAGCAGCCTTGGCCGCAGGCTTCACAACATTGGCCACAGGAACTGACATCGCAGGCTCCATTCGCATTCCATCATCGGCCTGCGGCACCGTAGGTTTCAAACCACCCCATGGCCGCAATCCCGATGGGCCTCCCGCAAACTTTGATCGCTTCAACCACTGCGGCCCCATGACCCGAAGCGTAGCCGATGCGGCCCTTATGCAGAACGTCACCTCCGGCCCCCATCCGCTTGATCATGATTCCATTCGGGCCCGCGTGAAGTTGCCCCTGAAAGCGAAAAGCCTCAAAGGTTGGAAAATCGCCTATTCGCTTGATTTCGGCTACGCCGAGGTCGATGCGCAAGTCCGCCGCAACACGATTGTTTCACTCGAAGTCTTTCGCTCCCTTGGGGCTACCGTTCAGGAAGTTGACTTGGGTTGGGCCCAAAGCGTCGATGAAGATATTATCCATTGGTACAACACCATGCATTTCGGTCGTCAGGTGGTTTTGCACCGCAAGGCCAATGCCCATCTCATGACTGACTATGCATTGAAATTTGCCGAAGCAGCCGAACGCAACACCTCAATTGACGATGTCCGCAAAACCTGGGAGCGCAGCCATGCCATGTATCAGACCTTGGGACTGTTGCTGAACAAACATGACGTTTTCATTTGCCCCACCAATAATCTTGCCGCTGTGAAAGCTGACCACGATCCATGGAGCAGGGATTTCACGATTAACGGCAGGAAGGCCGATGCGGAGTTCGGCTGGGAAATGGCCCATCAGTTCAACCTGCTGCACAACTGCCCTGTACTAGCCGTGCCCTCAGGCCACACGTCGCAAGGCATTCCCACCGGCATTCAGATGGTGGGGCGCACCTGGGATGATGCTCGCGTCTTCCGCGCCGGGCTTGCGTATGAAAAGGCTCTTGGCGGCTGGTTCACCAGCAAGGCAAAGCGGCCAGCCATCAATAATTGATTTCGTAAACAATCGCCCCGCTGTGGCTGTTCACCTTCACCATGAATCTCTGATAGCCGAGATAGGCCAAGTATTTATAGCTCCGGCCGCCACACGCAACCGCGCGCACATGGCGGTAACCAAACTGCCGCAGCTCCCGGCCAACCTCTTCACAGGATTTGGCCGACCGCACGACTGGCCGCAGGGGCGATGACGGCTGGTAGTTTACATCGGCCCCATCAAATTCCTCGTCATCGCCCGGAGCTTGATAGGCGCTACCTTGGCCATACAGCGACTGAAAGCAATTGGGATCTTCCGGATAATAGGAGCAATAACGGTTGCCCGCCTGGGATTGGCCTGCAAAAGCAACGGCCCCAATGGCGGCGAGCAAACCAGCAATCATGCCGTACTTCATGAAAAACCCAAATTCAGCGATGATACATCGCTAGACCGGGATTGCGGCTCTGTTTTGTCGCAAAGCCGCTAACTATGTGGCGGGAAAACGCAATTTACCATCAATTGACAAGAGTCCGCCATAAAGTTCGGGCCGCCGGTCGCGGAACACCCCCCAAGACCTGCGCAATTCTCCAATCGCTGCGAGGTCAAAGGATTGCAGCCGCACGCCCTCTTCCACCCGGTCCATCTCGACTAGCTTTTCACCCTGGTAGTCGGAAATGAAGGAGCGGCCATAGAAGATATCAGCACGCCCATCGGGCGCCACTTCCCGTCCTACCCGGTTGGAAGCAGCCAAAGGCATGATATTGGCCGCCGCATGGCCCCGCATGGTGTTCTGCCAATGGCTGCTGGAATCATAGGAAGGATTGGGGGGCTCCGAGCCTATGGCCGTGGGATAGAGCAATATCTCCGCCCCCATCAGCGCCATGGCGCGGGCACATTCCGGAAACCATTGGTCCCAGCAAATGCCAAGCCCGATCCTGCCCACCTCCGTGTCCCAAACCTTGAAACCCGTATCCCCCGGCGAGAAATAATACTTCTCCTGATAACCCCGCCCGTCCGGAATATGCGACTTGCGATAGATGCCGAGTTGGCTCCCATCCGCATCCACCATCACTGTCGTATTGTAATGGGCCTGACCGGCGCGCTCGAAAACACTTATAGGAAGTACTACAGCCAATTCTTTCGCCAGTGCTACAAAGCGCGCCACCGTAGGATGCCGATCAATCTCATGGGCATTCTTGAAAAACTTGGCATGCTGTTCAATGCAGAAATAATCACCATCAAAAAGTTCCTGGAGAAGAATAAGCTGCGCACCCTGTTTGGTTGCATCGCGCACCAGGGCTTCCGCCTTGTCACAATTCTTCTTCCAGTCATTTTCCGATGCCATCTGCGTAATGGCCACAGTCATCTTGCTCATCTTATTCTCAACCCCGCAACTTCACGCTTGAATGGCAATGCATCGCCAATATCCGGCATATCAAACTCTTCAGCATAGCGATGCCCCGCATAGGTCGCCCAGGCGATGGCCGCAGGCGCCTGCGCATCCCCGATGACCTTCACCGATTCAATTCCGCTATCGGTCCACTTCGCTTTCTGTCTCATGAGATCGATGAAAAGCTCATCATTGGGAAGCCGCGATGTAACCAGAAGCACACCGTCACAGGAAATTTCACTGGACCTTCCCGTATAAGTGCACGCTGTTGTTGCCGAACCTAAAGCAACGTCTGTCAAGGCATGACTTGTTATGATCTCAACTCCAAGCTCCAGTAATCGCCGCTGAATCTGCCCCTGCTCAAGCGTATTGACGCTCCACTCGGCAACCTTTGTGGAGGGCGTCACAAAGCTCACACGACATCCTTTTGCGATGAGTAGCTCAGCCAAAACACTTCCCATGTAGTAATGATCATCATCATAGATCACCACATTGCCTGCAGGGAGTTTGCCGTCCATCACATCATCAGGTGTATATACAACCATTCCTGCATCTATCTTGATCGGCAAAGTATGAAAGCGCGCCACGCCATCCCTCCGCCATGTCGAGCCCGTCGCAATGGCAACATCCGAAAATCCCAATTCGAAAACGTCATCAGCGCTGAGCCTGGAATCCCGATAAACCGTGACATTGTTCATCTTTTGAATCTGCCCCTGCCGATAATCGCGCACCCGGCCCCAGGCTGAAAGCCCTGGCAGTTTGCACTCCTTGGCAACACGTCCACCCAACTCGGTACCAGCTTCCGCAAGCGCCACCTCATAACCACGGAGGCCCAGCTTGTGCGCCGCTGAAAGCCCGGTCGGCCCTGCTCCCACCACCAGAATTTTCCGCGCCGATGATGCAGATTTGATCCGCTCGGGATGCCAACCCTTGCGCCATTCCTCCATGAAGGATGAATTCTGCGTGCAGCGTGAAAGGGACTGCGTCATGTCGCCAGTCACGCAAATATTGCAGCCGATGCACTCGCGGATGTCTTCAATCCGCCCCTCGTCAATCTTGTTGGGCAAAAATGGATCGGCAATCGAAGGCCGCGCCGCGCCGATAAAATCCAGAATGCCCTGCTTGATCTGCCGCACCATCAAATCAGGCGAAGTGAACCGGCCCACACCCACCACGGGCTTCTTGGTCAGCTGCTTGATACCCCTGATCAAATCCTCTTGCGCGCCCTCCGGCTTGAAGCGCGAGGTGCCGGAGCAAGCCTCCCAAGTGCCATGGGCAAAATCCCAGATATCGGGCAGATCCGCATGAAGGCCAACGAGATCACGAAGTTCGGCGTTGGAAAACCCCTGCTCGCCCGCCATTTCATCAAGCGAAAGCCGCACCGCGACGGCGCAGCTGTCGCCCACCTCATCACGCGCATCGCTCAGCAATTCCTTTAGCAGCCGCGCCCGGTTTTCTAGTGAGCCGCCATATTCATCCGTCCGTTGATTGGTCCGCCGCGACAGGAAATGCTGGAGAATTCCGAAACCGTGGGCCCCATAAAGGCAAAGAATGTCATAACCCGCACGTTTCGCCCGCCGGTAAGCCAGCCTGTGCCAGTGGCGCAAATTGCGAATGTCCTGCTTGTCCATGGCGCGGGCCTGCACGGGATCGCTGGTGAAGGTCAGTATGGGGCTGTGCATCGGCCCCATGGGCACTTCGCGGGTATAAAGATTGGGGCCATTGGCCCCGCTATAGGCCAGCTCAATTCCGGCCAGCGCCCCGTTGGAATGAATGGCATCGGCCATCTTGGTGAGGCCCGGCATGTCATCCTCGTCCCAGATGCGCAGTTCGATGAAAGGCGTAATTTCCGAACTGTGGTGAATTTCCACCTGCTCGGTGAAAATCACCCCCCAGCCCCCTTCCGATTTCACCCGGCGCATTTCAGCCGCAGCCGATGGGTCGCGGTAACCGCCGCCATTGCAATGGGGCACCTGATAGAAACGGTTCTTCGCCGTCACTGGCCCGATCTTGACTGGCTCAAAGAGCACATCATAGCGCGGGTCACGCATTTAAGAAGCCTTCCAGCACATTCACCGTGTTCACGCCGATGGCCTCAATGGCATAGCCCCCTTCCATCACAAACAATGTCGGCAGCTTCAACTTGGCAATGCGCGCCCCGTAATCGCGAAAGTCCGCCGATTTCAGTTTGAAATAGCTGATCGGGTCCTTTTCGTAGGTATCGACCCCAAGAGAAACCACAAGAACATCAGGCGCAAAGGATTTTATTTTTCCGCAAGCATGGCCAAGTGCCTTGCTCCAGTTCTCATAACTGCATCCCTCCGGCAGCGGAAAGTTGAAATTGAAACCTTCGCCTTTGCCCGCACCAGTCTCGTCCTTGAAGCCAAGGAAATAAGGGTACGCCGTTTCCGGTTCCCCATGCAGCGAACAGAACAACACATCATCGCGGTCATAAAATATATCCTGCGTGCCATTGCCATGATGAAAGTCCACATCAAGAATGGCAACGCGCGCCGCACCTGAGTCACGAAAAGCCTGCGCCGCAATGGCCGCATTGTTCAGAAAGCAATAGCCGCCATAGAGATCGTCATGGGCATGGTGGCCCGGCGGCCGGCACAGTGCAAATGCTGCCCGTTCACCTCCCGCAATCAGTTTCTGCGCCGTCAGGGCAACTGATGCGGAGGCGCAGGCCGCAGCCCAGGTTCCCGCCGTAATGCAGGTTTCAACCGAATGAATGTAATAGCCCACTTTGCCATCAATGTGCTTGGGGCAGCGCTGCTGCATGCTGCGCGCCGGAAATCCGGTTGGAACAATCTCGCCGCGATAGCCCGCCTTCGTCCATTCGCTCCACGCCGTTTCCAGGAATTTCAGAAACCCCTTGTCATGGACCCGCGCCACCGCCTTCATGTCCAAAGGCTTCGGCGGAACAATGTTATCCATCTTGCGTTTCTTGAGTTCCCGCAAAATGTATTCCATCCGCGAGGGTCGCTCAAATGGCGTGACGAACTCCCCGCCTGAAATTTCCCCTTGCGCGAAGTGCAAACGATGATCGTCGGTAAACACAACCTTCATGAAATCTCCTCCCAGAGCACGTTGCGGCAAAGTTGTGCGACTTTGCCGATAACAACTTGCTGAAAAAAGTCAATCTGTCAGAGATTTGAAAATGTTACAAACGGCGCTTTATGCGATGGGCACCCGCGAACATGTCAGGAAGGAATAGCTCAGGCGGCCTTGATATCGTCCTGCGCAATGTCTGGAATCCAGACCGCGGCAACCATGCCATGGCCCGGCGAGCTTTGGCAGATGAGTTCGCCGCCATGGGCCTCGGCAATGGCTTTTACGATTGGCAGGCCCAGGCCAAGGCCTTCTGCGGGCCGCCCATAGGACATGTCTTCCTGGATGAAGGGCTGCAGGCATTCCGCCAGTTTTGCCGGCGCAATGCCCGGTCCATTGTCACGTACCGAAATAACCGTTGAATGATCCGGTTTGCGGTGGGCCCAGATTTCCACTGTGCCGCCTTCAGGTGAAAACTTGATGGCATTATCCACCAGTTTCTTGATGGCCTGCCGCAGCAATTGACTGTCGCAGCGCAACGCCAGGTTCTTGCTTGGCCGCGTTATCTTGATCTTGATGTGTTTGGCCTTGGCATTGGCTTCCAGGCCAATAATGCTGTCATCGAGCAGGTCGGCCATGCTCTCATTTGAAACCTTGAGGCTGGAAGCGCCCGAGAATGATTTGGAAAGCACCAGGATGTCGCTGATCAACCGGTTCAGGCGCTGCGAAGCGCCAACGATATGGTTGAGCTGCTCTGCCTCGATGGCCTCGACCTTGTCTTTCAGCGCTTCTGACAGAACATCGGTCAGGCCAATGAGGGCTACAAGCGGAGTTTTAAGTTCGTGGCTTAGAATTCTGAACAGGCCATTTTTCATCTTGCTCGCCGCATCGGCCTCGGCCTTGGCGCGGCGCAGGTCCCGTTCGATCTCGCCGTGACGGATGACGAATTGCGCATGATAGCCAAACTGCGCCCAGTTGATCGGCTTCGTCACGAAGGACGAGGCGCCAAGCCTATAGGCCTCTTCGATCGAGGCGCGGTCGTCAAATCCCGTTGATATGATAACCGGCAGGTCAACCGTCCGCGGATGCTGCCTGATATGGCGGAGCAAGCCAAAGCCATCGAGCTTGGGCATGTTCAGGTCAACAACCGCCAGAACCAGATTGGCGCGGGCAATGCGGTCACAGGCCGCTTCACCGTTTTCCGCCGTGACCGTTTCATAACCGAGATTGGCAAACAGCCCTGCCAGCACATCGCAAATGAGCACATCGTCATCTACGATCAACACGCATTTCCGCGCCGAAGTTTCGGTCCGCTGGATATTATCGTCTTTGATTTCCACGAGACACTTCCCAGAATTTCATTAATCCTCTATCGCGTCGAGTGTTAAGGACCGGTAAGAAGTGAAACGTGTTCAACAAACGTGGTTAAAAAATTGAGGGCAGGCAAGACTCTGTTAATTATGCGTGACCTTAGTTGAGAACTGAATACTTGACCTTGGCCACGCCTGACCGCGTCAGCCCAACAAGTTTCGCCGCACCCAGGCTCAGATCAATCACGCGGCCGCGGATAAATGGGCCCCGGTCATTGATGCGCACAACCACGGATTTCCCGTTGCGCAGGTTCGTCACCCGCACCTTTGTGCCAAACGGTAAAGTCCGGTGCGCGGCCGTCAGCCCATTCGGATTGAAGCGCTCGCCGTTGGCGGTTTGCTTGCCTGACTTGTAATAAGAAGCCATGCCTGTTGTAGATTTGGCAGCAACACCGGAATCAAATCCGCCCAATGTCAGAAACCCCATAAAAACTCCAGTTAACATACGCTTCATGGATAGGCCCTCTCTCATGTTGCAGCGCAACATAGAGCTGTTTGTGGCCACAATGTGACCTCTAATTGAACCCCTAATGAATAGTTAACAACGAGCCCTGCTGAAAGTTCCATGCAGCAGCCTCCCACCGCAATGGCATTGCCATGGAAAGTTACGTCAGCAAGGGTTTGGCTGGGATGATCCTAGAGGAAGAAGCGCCTTAAATTGCAGCCTCGACCATGATCTCAACATCAAGACCGGGGCCCGCAAGCTTGGATTCAACCGTGGCCCGCGCCGGCGTTTGTCCTGCCACAACCCAGGCATCCCATGCCTCGTTCATCTGCGCCCATGTGCCAATGTCGGTGAGCCAGATATTCGCCTTCAGGATTTTTGACTTGTCGGTTCCCGCCTGCTTCAGCGTGGCATCAATCTGCGTCAGGATATCGGCTGTCTGTTCCTTCACCGATTTGCCAACGGTCTTGTCGGCCACAAATCCCGCGAGATAGACCTTGCCGCCATGAATAACCGCTTCGCTCATGCGCTTGCCAGCGCCGATCCGTGTAATGTTCATTGCTCTCTCCTGTTGATGTGTGGCGTTCCTTAGCCCCTCTTGAACACGGCATCAATCACCGCGAGCAAGACTTTCGGCAATGTCTCAAATGCGTATGGCGCATGGAGCCGCTCCAGCCAGTGATGATAATCCCGCCCCCACGGGCCGATATTGATGCAAGGATAGCCCGCCGGTTCCTGCAGGGTGAAACTCGTTCCCCAGATTGGCGTATTCTCAGCGGCAACCGAAAAATCTCCCGAAGCCTCGCCCACAAAACTCATGTCGGAAATCCCCGGAAAATATCCGATAGTGCCAAGGCCAAAGGATCTCACAGAGTCCGCAATCGTTTCGCCAAGTTTTTTGTCTTTCAGCGAAACTGCGGAATAGGGAATTGAGCCAAGGCCCATCACTACCGCAGGGCCGGAAAGACCCGTGAGCGACCAGACATATTGCGTGAGAAGCTTGGCGCGATCCGGCAAATCAAGATCATTGCGTTTTGCCAGCTCCTGCGCTTTGGCGTGAACCATTTCATGCGAAGCCAGCGCTTTCAATTCCGCATAGGTCATGACTGGAATATTGCGTTTTAACGTTGCTTCCGCCCGCCCAACCGCACGCTTTGCAAGTTTCATTGAAATCTCAAGAACCTCCGCGGCTGTTCGCTTGTGCTGCAGGGTATTCCAATAAACAAAACTTTGCGCCGGCGTGGTAACGTTGTAGCCCGCCTTCAAATCCTTGAGATGAAGGGCCGTCGGAGGTGCGGCGATCTCATCACCGCTGGTTTCCGCCAATTCCGGCGCAAGCTCAAACTCCGTTACCAATTCTGCGGCAATATAGGCGGAGTTGGCGCCGTCCTGCGGGTAACAGGCATGCGCCTCCTTGCCCACCACAAACGCCGTCAGCAATTGCTTGCCGATGGAACCCAGCGCCGCAACGCGACCCGCAGCTCCATCACCCTGATCAGAAATTGCGTCCAGATTGATAACGAGTTCAACCTGAAGCCCTCGCGCCTTTGCAATATTTGCAATCGAGGGAGCCGCCAGCGCGCATCCCCGCCGAACGGTCTTCCTCGTCAGGCGTTGCAACAAGCAGCAACGAATTCTCACCTTGATAGGCTTCCATTGCGGCCAACCCTGCCGCTACGCCGGATTTCATGTCCAGAAGACCGCGGCCCGGCAAAAAATCTCCTGATTTCAAATCGGCCAAGGCCAGCGCATTTTCACCAGTCGCCTGAAGTTTGGCAATCATCGCCTCGCGCAAAATGACAGGATGCAATGCCAATGCGGCCAGATCGCCGTAGTCATCAAAAGGCACCGTATCAAAATGTCCCGCCAGCACAATTGTGCGGGGACTCGTCCCACGCTTCAGGACAAATACATTGCTGCGGCCTGACGCCTCACCGGGAATGGCTTCCTTCCATGTGTCTGCAAATCCCATTTGTTTGAGATAGGCCACCAGACGTTCTGAAAAAATTGCCTCCTCCGGCGTTCCCGTCACCGAAGGCCAGGAGGTCAACTCTAAGGCAATCTCGCGCGCCCGGGCGGAAAGCTCAGGCGAATTTCTGGTCATATTCGAGAACTGCGTTCAGCAAAACCTGCGAGCCCGCACCACACTCATCAAAGGTGGTGGATTCCGCCTCATTGTGCGAAATGCCGCCAAGACAGGGAACAAAGATCATGGTTGTGGGAGCAACCCGCGCGATATAGGCCGCATCATGACCCGCCCCTGAAGCCATCTCCCGCATCTTGTACCCGGCATGGGCGCCGCCCTTGCGCACACACTCAATAAGCTCCGGATTGAATTTCACCGCTGGCGATTTCCAGATGCATTTCTCTTCAAAAGTCAGCTTTTCTGCTTCCGCAATTGGCGCAAGCGAAGCCCGGAAGGCCGCTTCCATTTTGTCCAGCACCGCTTCGTCCGGGTGACGCAAGTCGACCGTGTAAAACACTTCCCCAGGCACTACATTGCGGCTGTTGGGCCGGTTCTCGATCAGCCCCACGCTGGCCACACCGGGCAAATGATTGAGCCCCACCTGATGAATGGCTTCAATCATCCGCGATGCCCCAAGCAAAGCATTTTTTCGCAACAACATCGGCGTGGCGCCCGTATGGGATTCCTGGCCCTTAACCGTCACTTCATACCAGCGCATGCCCTGCACGCCGGTGACAACGCCAATCATTTTTTCTTCAGCTTCCAGAATTGGCCCCTGCTCGATGTGAAGTTCGAACATCGCCTGGAACTTGTGGGAGCCTACGGGCTCGGAACCCAGATACCCAATGCGTTTCAATTCATCGCCAAGCTTGATGCCATCGCGGTCTTCGCGCGTGTAGGCAAACTCCGGCGTGAATACCCCCGCGTAAACCCCGGAACACAGCATGGCGGGCGCAAAGCGCGAGCCCTCCTCATTGGTCCAGTTCACGATCATCAGCGGAGCATTGGATTCATAGCCCATGTCGACAAGGGTGCGCAGCGCTTCCAAAGCGCCAAGCACGCCCAACACACCATCAAATTTTCCGCCCGTTGGCTGCGTGTCCAAATGTGAACCCAGCGCGATCGGCAGCAAATCCTTGCGGCGGCCGCCACGAGTTGCAAACATGTTGCCCACGCTGTCAACCTGCACCGTGCAACCCAGGGCCTCGCACTGCGCCTTGAACCAGTCGCGCACGCGTTTGTCGTCATCAGAAACGGTCAGCCGCTTGATGCCACCCTTCACGGTGCCGCCGAATTTCGCCGTTTCCATGAGACTGTCCCACAGGCGCTGCGGGTTAATTACGAGATTGGATTTCGACGTCATGAAACTACATGCTCCTCAATTTCCATCAATCTTCTTGCCCATGATGGCAATGGCTTTTTGATAAACCGATGCCGCATTCCAGCCCTGGATTGCGTCAAAATTTGCTTGCCCCGGCTGGTAGCCAGCTTCCGCCACCCAACCGTGGCCTGCAAGAAACTTCGCGGTGGACGCCAGCGCATCGGCCTTGGAATTGAGATTGACCCCGCCATTGCCATCGCCATCGGTCCCATAAAGCAGAATGTTCTTCGGCAGGAATTGCGTCTGCCCCACCTCGCCATGCATGGCCCCCTTGGACGATGCAGATATCACGCCGCTATCAATAAGCTTGAGCGCCGCGTAGAGCTGCTCGGTAAAAAATTCGGTCCTGCGGCAATCATAGGCAAGGGTTGCAACCGCCGACAGGGTGTTCTGATTGCCTGTAAAGCCGCCGAAGCCCGTCTCCATGCCCCATATCGCAAGAAGCGGGCCGGGTGGAACCCCGTAGCGTTTTTCAAGCATCGCAAAGAGCGCGGCATTGCTTTTCTTCAACGAGCGGCCCGCGTGCGATGATTTCAGGAGCCCCGCGCTTGGCCAAGAAAGCGTTGAGCGACAGCTTAAAACTGTGCTGGCCCCGGTCAGCCCTGATTGTGCCCTTCGAATAGCTCGTAGCCATGAGGGCGGAAATCGCCTTTGGCTTGATTCCGTTGGCCTTCGCTTCTGCGGCAAAACTCGTTTTCCATGTCTCGAAATCCGCAGACGTCTTGCCGCATTTAGCCGACTGCGCCGCGACTGCCATCAGAATCGCTGCCGCAAACGAGACAACCGCCGACTTCACAAAATTCATTATTGTTCCCCTGTCCGGATTCGAACGCCCAGACTGCCATTAACGCCAGCCCTTGTCAGCAGGGGGCTGGCTGATTAAGGAAAAACCATGAAAAGCGCATATCGAAAGCCTGTTTCCCACCCTCATTTACCGGGCGGAAGTACCAAATGCAGCCCGCCTGAACCTGGAACTGGAAGATGCAAGCCTGTCCCTTAGCCAGCATGACGCCAAGGGCCGCAAATGGTGTGAGAAACATGGCTATGCGGGCTATACCTCCTACGCCTCGATTGATGATCTCAGCCAACGCTCCAAACCTTTTGCCCGGCTGGAGAAGATCATCCACGCGCATGCCGCAGGCTTTGCCAAATCATTGCAGTGGAATTTGCGTGGGGGGAAACCTGTCTGCGATTCCATGTGGGTCAATGTGCTTCCACAAGGCGGATCGCACACCTCGCATATCCACACCAACTCGGTCCTGAGCGGCACCTATTATGTGACGGCCCCGGAAGGCGCGAGCCCCATCGTTTTTGAAGACCCTAGGCACGCAATGATGATGGCCGCCCCGCCACGCAAGACCAGCATCTACGAAAGCCGGACACCAAAGGCCGGAACCTTGATGATGTGGGAAAGCTGGCTCCGTCACGAAGTGCCGATGAACCGCGCAAAGGAAGACCGCATCAGCGTGAGCTTCAATTGCGTGATAAGCTGACCACAAATTTCTGCCACAAAGAAAGTGCGGACTGAACCTTCACCGGGAGCTGCATATGCCAATCAGGTTTCTTGCCGCGTTCTGTTTCATGATTGCCACGCTTTCCGTACCCGGACATGCCCAAACCCTTTCCAGTGACTGCCTGGCCATCGCCGAAGGCCCAGCCCGCGTGCAATTCGCAAAGCTGGTACCCGCCGTGCTTACGGAAAACCAGGTCCAGCTTACCTTTATTGGCCATTCGACATTCGTGATTGAAACTTCCGGCGGCATTCGCATCGCTACGGACTTTACCGGCAATGCCGGTGGCGTTGTGCCCGACGTGGTGACCATGAACCACGCCCACCGCTCCCACTACACCGATGCGCCAAACCCGGCCATCAAGCATGTGCTGCGCGGCTGGAACCCGGAAGGTGGCCCCGCGCAGCATGATCTCACGATCGGCGACGTTCACATTCGCAACGTGACCACCGACATCCGCGGCGGCCAGTTGGGCCGCGTACCCGATGGCAATTCGATTTTCATTTTTGAAGTGGCGGGCCTCTGCATTGGCCACCTCGGCCATTTGCATCATGAACTCACGCCGGCCCATATCGGCCAGATCGGAAGGCTCGATGTGGTGCTGGTGCCTGTCGACGGCGGCTACACCATGCCGGTCGTCAACATGATTCAGGTGCTGAAAGACCTGAAAGCCCGCATCGTCATCCCCATGCACTATTTCGGCCCTGAAACCCTCTCGCGCTTCATCGCCAATGTGCGGGGATCCTTTGAACTGGAAATGGCGTCTTCCCCCGCGTCATCGTCTCGCGCGAAACCCTGCCGGCGGAACCAAAACTGATTGTGCTGCCGGGGTATTAGCTTTGGGTCAATGCGATTCCCGTTCCCACCACTGGGGCGATCACTATTCCGCGGAGGTCCAGGCTGTGCCTTCCGCGTGACATCAAGATTCCATGACGGCGAATGAAATTGACAATCACCATGGGAACCTTTGAGCGCATGCTGTGCATGATTGGCGCATTGCTCGCGGCTCGCCAGAGGCCGAAGAGGGCACCAGCGAGGATGGCATAGGCTGGGCTGGAACGGCATCGTGCCCCTCACCACCGCCGCCATCGGCTGGTGCCTGCTTTACAGCATCATCGGCGTGAGCAGCCAACAGCGATATAGATTGCCTTAATTTGGCCACTGATCATATTGATTTGGGTCAATGCATGGCCTTGGCCCATGCTTTCATAAACCATGCGCATCTCCTGAGTC
Organism: uncultured Alphaproteobacteria bacterium; assembly: GCA_963766425.1. GTDB lineage: Bacteria > Pseudomonadota > Alphaproteobacteria > Rhizobiales > Aestuariivirgaceae > Aestuariivirga. Next base: position 263,367 of record CAVYAB010000018.1, on the reverse strand, counting down.
TTCTTGTTCTCGCAATTGCCGGTTCCATTGCCCGTGCCGATGACATAGCGGCAGGCCAAAAGCTTGTTGAAGCCAATTGCAGCCGCTGCCATGCCATTGGCGTGACGGGCGACAGCCCCTTGGCCAAGGCGCCGCCATTCCGCGAAGTGGTAAAGCGCTATCCCCCTGAATCCCTGGGCGAAGCCCTCGTCGAAGGCATTGTCACCGGCCACAATGAAATGCCGGAGTTCGTCTTCGAGGCGGACCAGGCCATGGAGATCATCGCCTATCTCGACAGTCTCAAGGCGAAGTAGCGGGAACTGAACTATTCCGGCAACACGACGTAATCAATTTCCATGAAAGCCGCCACCTCCGGCAGCCAGCGGTCGCGCACAAAGGCCACATGGGCGGGATGGTTGTTGTAGCCCTGGTAGGCCGCGTCGTCGGCAAATTCCATCGAAATGCCAAAGGTGAAATCATTCTTGGGGCTCACCTGCCGCAGGATTTCAAAGGCGTTGACGCCCGGAATGGACTTGAGCGCCCGATTGGCTGCGAGAAAGTCACGCTCGGCGGATGAACCCGCGGCATGCTTGAGGCGGAACACGGCAGTGTGGCGGATCATGGGGAAACTCCGATTGGGGCGGGATGGGCTTGAAATACTACTTACACGCAAAAACCCATGGAGGATCAAGAAGAAAAAGTGAAATGGCCAAAGCCCAGCGCCGCAAGCGGCAACCTCTATCTGGTCCGCTACAGAATGGGTGCGGAATCAAATTAGTCCGTAGACGGACGATTTTTGCTTCAGGTGGTGTCGGACCGCATCGCATCCCAGGCGAGCCATGGCAGTCGGCGAGGATTTCATCGATTGGGTGAATTTGCCTCTTGCGGCGGCCGGGCGGCGGACCCGGCCGGAGCGGCGATTTGAACTTCGGGCTTTTCATGTTCTCCCGCCTTACCCGCCAGCGGGCCATGCGCCGGGCCTGGCGCGGCAGATCATCGAGCGCCAACTTGAGGATCTGGAGCCTGCGGGTGAGGCGTTCGGCATTGACCAGGCCATCGGGCGGCGGAGCGGGTTCGGCCATGGGCCGGGGTGTTGGCCCCAGGGGTCATCGATGGGAAGAAATGGATGCGTGGCGGATTCTTCGCGTATTTTACCCGGTGCTGGCGCAGCTCCGGGAAATCTTTCCGCGTATCGTAGAGCTGGAAGGCGGGGAGCCGGCTCCCGCCACCCTTTCCGATCATGTGCCCCTTGGGCATGGGACGCGAAGGCGCCACCTTCACCACAAGGCCCCGCGCCGCGATGACGATAAGGCGGCGCATGGCGGATTTGGCGGGGCGGAGCACCCGCAGCACGGCGCGGTGGAGGGGCTTGGGAATCCGGAAACCGCGGCCTCACCATCAAACCCCAGCATGGCGAACAGGGCCGCAATGATCCCTTTGAGCGCTTCGCTGTTGCGTTTGATGGCCAAGTCCCAGTCCATAGTGGTTCCTATCCTGCATAAAGAACAAAACAGGAACATATGAACCAAATAGGAATAGATTGTCAAGGGCCTTTCGCAGCTATTTTTGCGAGCGTCTGCCTAACTCCCTGCGACGAATTCTCGCCTTTGTATCTCTTCCGCCACCAATTCCTGCAGCTTCCAGAGGTTCTCATCATGGATGCCGAAGTCTTCAAGCTTCGACACGGTCTGATGAAGATATTGCGCGCCGGAACCCCAATGCCCGCAGGCCCGCGCCAGAATATGGGCCACCTGCTCAAGCGGCAGTGAGTTCACATAGTAATCGAGATGCGCCGGATGCGCATAAGAAACCAGCGCCCGAACCACGCCTTGCGCGCTTTGCACATCGATCCACCGCACGCTTTCCAGCGCTTCGTGGCTGCCGACCTCCCGCTGCAACAGGAGATCAAGCTGTGATGCCAGGTCCTGTTCCGACACGCGAAGGAGAACGCCCTCGCAGCGGCCTCCCCTATCAAGCGCCATCATCAGCCCGGGCTGTTCCGGCGAACCCCGACAGCGCTCCAGGTGCAGGCAGAAGGAACGGTGCCAGCCCTCGGCCACGCCAACCAGGCTTTCCTCCGTTGGAAACTCCGGCTTCCAGATGAGCGAGCCATAGGCAAAGAGCCAAAACGGGCCCTCGGGCCTCTCCTTCAGGAGACGCTCAACGGCCTTCTCGTAATCGGCATCGACAAAATAATCATACTTCGCCTCAGGCCCGGGATCGATAACGTCACGATGGCAAAGCGCCACAAGCTCCGATGTGAGCGACAGCTTGCGGACAGTTTTTGAAGCGCTTTCCATTGGAGCGCTCTACCAATCTCTTAGTTCATCAAGTTCTGGCGTCAGAGCACGTTGCTTCGCAACAAAAGCGAGTTCGTCGATGATCGTCATAATATCCTCTCGCTCCTCCGTTTCAATTGTGTCTCCATACACCTGATTCAGGTCATTGAATGCGAGCATTGTCGCCTTCAAAATCTTTCTCACCTCTGTCTTTCCGCTTTAAGCCTCCAGCATAAGCCGTAGCACAATCAATTCGCCTTGCCAGTCCAGCAAAGCCATTTTCCTTTGTCGATTCTGATCAGCACGGGCCCCTGCCGGCGAAACTTCTTGCAATCAATCCACGACCCCTTGCCAAGCTTGGCTTTCTTTGTTTGAGCCTTGCTGGCCGCGAAAGAAATATCAATTTGCTGTAGTGCAAACAAGGAAAGCAAGAATGCCATCGCAATTTTTGTAGCGCTGGCAGGCAATCATCCTCTGAGCTAGAACACGTCATGATTCGGGATCAAATTCATTATCACGGTGTAACGTCCACCCTCTTAACCCCCTTCGGAGCGGTCACACCTTTCCAGATCGCGTTGGCCTGATGCACCGGCGCATTGGGCTGCCTCGCCACAAAATCGCCATCGCCCGGCTTGGCACGCATGTCGCCTTGTTCCCAGGCGACGCGGCCCCGTGAGAGAACTGTGCGCGGTGCGCCTTTGCATTCATAGCCTTCAAAGACATTGTATTCGATGCGGCTCACCTGGTTCTTCGCACTGATCTTTTTGGTGGCGGCGGGATCCCACATGACTATATCGGCATCGCTACCCACGGCCACGGCACCCTTCTTGGGATACATGTTGAGGATGCGCGCGATGTTGTAAGATGTGACCGCGACGAATTCTTCCTTCGTCAGCCGCCCCGTATTCACCCCGGCATTCCACAACACCGGCATGCGGTCTTCAAGTCCGCCTGTGCCATTGGGGATCATGGTGAAATTCTTCGCGCCCATGCGCTTCTGCTTAATAGTAAAGGAGCAATGGTCCGTGGCCACCACCGAGAGCGTGCCCGACTGCAGGCCTGCCCACAGTGAATCCTGGTGCTTCCTGTTGCGGAAGGGTGGCGACATCACGCGGCCCGCCGCATAGTCCCAGTCCTTGTTCTGGTATTCGCTGTCGTCAAGGACGAGATATTGCACCAGGGGCTCGCCATAGACGCGCTGGCCCGCCTGCTTGGCGCGCCTGATGGCGTCATGTGTCTGCTCGCAGGAGGTATGCACTATATAAAGGGGCGAGCCCGCCATGTCGGCAATCATGATGGCACGGTTGGCCGCCTCACCTTCAACTTCCGGCGGCCGCGAATAGGAATGGCCCTCCGGCCCCGTTATGCCCCGCGCCAGCAAATCCGCCTGCATGCGCGCCACCACATCGCCGTTCTCCGCATGGACCAGCGGCAAAGCACCAAGCTGGGCGCAGCGCTTAAATGAATTGTAAAGCTCGTCATCATTCACCATCAGCGCGCCCTTGTAGGCCATGAAATGCTTGAAGGTGTTGATCCCGTAGGTCTTGACCACGGTTTCCATCTCGTCGTGAATTTGCGGGCTCCATGACGTCACCGCCATATGGAAGGAATAATCGGTTGCCGCCTTTTCCGACTTGTGCCGCCATGCCTGATAGGCGGCGAGCATCGATTTCACCCGGGGCCGGAATGCAGAAATCCACAATCATCGTGGTGCCGCCGGAAAGGGCGGCCTTGGTGCCCCATTCGAAATCATCGGCGGAGACATTGCCCATGAACATGAGTTCCATGTGGGTGTGCGGATCAATGCCGCCCGGCATCACATAGCAGCCGCCCGCATCAATCGTCGTGGTGCCGGAAAGTTTCTCGCCCACTGCAACAATCTTGCCGCCATCAATGAGCACATCGGCGCGCACCGAATGATCGTGATTAACAACCGTACCGCCGCGAATGAGTGTGGACATGGGAATTCTCCGTGCTTCATAGCTCATCAGACTTACCGAATAAGCAGCAGCATGAGGTGTGAAGCCCTCACCCTAGGTGCATGGCGCAGCCATGCCTCGAAGTGCGAGGGCATCCATCGCTTACATCGCCTTTGCGGCGTCGATCACGACATTGGACCAGGCACCTTCCGGCTTCTTGGTGATGACCGGATCGGAACCACCCTTCATCAGGGTTTCAACCGTGCGGTCAGCGGCAGCCGTATCAAGCGAGCCATCGGAACCTTCGGTGAGGGCGTTGATTTCCTGCATCATGGTCGTCTGGTGCGCCGCCGTCTGCGAACCGGTGGAGTCGTTCTCAAGAACGATCTTCACGGCATCAGCCGGATTGGTGCGGGCAAATTCCCAGCCCTTCATCGAAGCCTTCACGAACTTCGCCATGGTGGAAACGAAGGCCGGGTCTTTCAGCTTGTCTTCCAGGACATAAAGGCCGTCCTCAAGCGTGGCCACGCCCTGGTCTTCATACTTGAATACCACGAGGTCTTCAGGCTTCACGCCCGCTTCGATGACCTGCCAGTATTCATTGTAGGTCATGGTCGAAATGCAGTCGGCCTGCTTCTGCAGCAGCGGATCAACGTTAAAGCCCTGCTTCAGCACGGTAACGCCGTCGAGTCCGCCCGTTGTCGGAAGGCCAAGCTGGCTCATCCACGACAGGAAGGGATATTCATTTCCGAAGAACCAGACGCCAAGGGTTTTTCCCTTGAAGTCCGCGGGCTGAACGATGCCAGTCTCCTTGCGGCAGGTCAGCATCATGCCTGAACGCTTGAAGGGCTGGGCGATGTTCACAACCTTGGAGCCTTTCTCGCGCGTGGCGAGCGCCGAAGGCATCCAGTCAATCACCACATCGGCGCCGCCGCCGGCCAGAACCTGCTGCGGGTTGATGTCGGGGCCGCCCGCCTTGATGGTAACGTCAAGGCCAGCATCCTTGTAGAAGCCCTGCTTCTGCGCGACATAGTAGCCGGCAAACTGCGCCTGGGTGACCCATTTCAGCTGCAAAGTCACCTTCGCCACTTCCGGCGCGGGCGGATTGGCCTTTTTCCAAATGAAATAGCCGCCGACGATTATTATCGCCGCAGCTAACCCTATCAAAATTTTCTTCATTATGATCGTCCTCCTCTTGCTCCAAATTCCCGCTTACCTCCGGTAAGACGGATGCCAAAAAGTCACTCCGCGCTCAAGAAGCGTGAGTAACCCGTAGAATGCCGAACCGCAAAGTGCTGCCACCGCGATTTCAGCCCAAACCATGTCCAGCCCCAGGCGTCCCACTTCCGTTGAAATGCGAAAGCCCATGCCCACGATGGGGGTGCCGAAAAACTCTGCAACAATCGCGCCAATCATCGCCAATGTCGAGTTGATCTTGAGCGCATTGAAGATGAAAGGCATGGCGGCGGGAAGCCGCAGTTTCAAAAGCGTCTGAAGCCAGGTGGCACCATAGCTGCGCATCAGGTCGCGTTCCAGATGGCCGGAGGCCTGCAAGCCTGTCACCGCATTCACCAGCATGGGAAAGAAGGTCATCACAACGACCATGGCGGCCTTCGATTGCCAGTCAAAGCCGAACCACATCACCAGAATGGGAGCAACGCCAACAATCGGAAGTGCCGCCGCCAGATTTCCGAGCGGAAGCAGCCCCTGCTTCAAGAACACAAAGCGGTCGCAAAGCAGCGCCACCAGAAATCCCGCGAGCGAACCGATGGCCCAGCCGGGAATAACCGCGCGGATGAACGTCTGCACGAAATCCGCGTAAAGAGTTGGCAGTGACGTGATGAGTTTTGCCCAGATATCCGAAGGTGCCGGAAGCAAGACCGACGGCACGTTAAACCCGCGCACAAAGAGCTGCCAGGCTACCAGCACGAAAATGCCAAACAGCGCGGGATACAAAAAGTCCCTGAATCCGGCGACCTTCATGCCTGCGCCCCAAGCCTGCGGCCCACGAGCCGCTCAATTCCGCCCACGCCATAAACTAGGCCCGACGCCACGAGGGATGCCGCAACAAGTGCGGCCCATATCTGCACCGTCTGCCCGTAGTAGGAACCTGTGAGCATGCGCGCTCCAATGCCTGCCTGCGCGCCGGTTGGCAATTCGCCAACAATGGCGCCCGTCAGCGCAATGGCAATCGCCACTTTGAGTGATGCAAACAGAAACGGCAGGGAAGCCGGAAAACGGAGCTTCCACAGGATCTGCTCGGTGCTCGCGTAATAAGTGCGCATGAGGTCAAGCTGCATCGGGTCCGGCGAAGTGAGCCCCTTGACCATGCCAATGGTCACGGGGAAAAAGCAGAGATACATGGAGATGATTGATTTCGGCAAAAGTCCTGTGAGGCCAAGCGAACCAAGGACAACGATGATCATTGGGGCGATGGCAAGAATAGGAATGGTCTGCGAAGCAATGATCCATGGCATCAGGCTCTTGTTCAGCAGCTTGACATGCACGATGCCGATTGCGAGCGCTATTCCCAGAAGCGTGCCCAGCACAAAGCCAAGCAAGGTTGAGGAAAGCGTCACCCAGACATGATAGACCAGTGACTTCACTTCCCACGGCGCCACTGTGGCTGTCGTCATCCAGATTTCTTGCACCACTTGGTGCGGCGCCGGAATGATCGGGCGGTCCAAGCCCCCAGGAAATGCTCAAGGTATTTGAGAAACCGCCGCCCGCTGCATCAATTCTTGGCTGCGCCACAACCGTATTCATGAAAATCGCGGCGATGTACCAGGCGACAAGAATGAGCAGCACAATCACCGTGACTGGAACAACAGAACCTTCCCTGCTGCCGCCGTTAGTCTTCATAGCTTTTCCCTGCGCGCAGTCCCTCACGCACCCGGTGCGCAACTTTCAGGAATTCCGGCGTCTCGCGGATATCAAGCGTTCGCTTTGCTGGAAAATTTGTTTCGATCACGTCAATGATCCGCCCCGGCCGGGGGCTCATCACGACAATCTTGGAAGACAGGAACACCGCCTCCGGAATCGAATGGGTCACGAACACCACGGTCTTTTTTGTGGCCGCCCAAAGTTCCAGCAATTGCTGGTTCAGTTTATCCCGCACAATTTCATCGAGCGCCCCAAAGGGCTCATCCATGAGTAGCAGCTTGGGTTCAACCGCAAGAGCCCGCGCTATGGAAACCCGCTGCTGCATGCCGCCCGACAATTGCCATGGAAACTTCTTCTCAAAACCGCCGAGGTTTACCAGTTCCAGATTGCGCTTGATCCGCTCCGAGGGATCGGAAAGCCCCATGATCTCCAGCGGCAGTCCAACGTTCTTTTCCACTGTCCGCCAGGGATAAAGTGCTGGTGCCTGGAAAACATACCCATAGGCCCTGGCCATCCGCGCCTGTCCCGGACTCATGCCGTTCACTTCAATCGTCCCGCCGGTTGCCCGCTCAAGATCGGCGATCACCCGCAAAAGCGTGGTTTTTCCGCACCCCGAAGGTCCGATGAAGGAAACAAAATCCCCGTCGTTGACCGTGAGATTGACCCCTTGCAGGGCGTAGACCGGGCCGTCAGCCGTCGTGAAGGTGAGGCTTAAATCGCGCGCTTCAATCACGGCTTGAGCCGTCATAACCCCTCCCCGGGCAATTCTTGTAATTGCGGGAAAGCTAACTGCTCTTGACCATTTGATCAAGAATTATAAGGTAGTTCACAATGCCACAGCTGAAAACCAAACCCTTGGTCAATACGCGCATTCAGGCCCGCAACAAGGAACTGATCCTGGATGCGGCGCTTGATATTTTCTCGGCATTCGGTTTTCGCGGCGCCACCGTGGATCAGATCGCGGCCAAATCTGAAATGTCGAAACCCAATCTTCTCTATTACTTCCGCCGCAAGGAAGATATCTACGTGGCGTTGCTTGAACACACCTTGAGCGATTGGCTGGAGCCCCTGCGCGAGCTCAATCCGTCAGGCGATCCATTGAATGAACTCTCACGCTATATCTCCGCCAAGATGCAAATGTCGGATGCCAGTCCGAAAGCCTCAAGGCTGTTTGCCAATGAAATTCTCCATGGCGCACCCATGATCGAGAAATTCCTCAAAGGCCCCCTGCGTCAACTGGTGAACGAAAAAGCCCAGGTGATCCAGTCCTGGATCGCGCAAGGAAAGCTTGCCTCCGTTGATCCCTATCATCTGATCTTTGCGATCTGGGCAGTCACCCAGCACTACGCTGATTTTTCCGTACAGGTTGATGCCGTGCTGGGCCGCCGCGAAGATGCAAAAGCGGCGCAAAAAGCAGTCCTGGAAATTCTACTGCGCGGCTTGAAGGTTTAAAGGCTCCAATACAGCAGCGACTTCGGAATGGTCTTGGGATCAAGCGCTGATTTCACATCAATCAGCACGCCACCCTCCTTCACCATGCTCGCGAGCGCCATGCCCGGTTCAAGATAAGTCCGGTGATTGACCGCAAGGATCAGTGCATCAAGTTTTTGGAATTTTTTCAGGGAAGACATTTCCAGACCATATTCATCTTGCGCGGCGGCGGCTTCCGCCATCGGATCATGAACGAGGCAGGAAATGCCAAATTCCTTCAATTCCCCCACAATGTCGGGAACCTTTGAATTGCGCAGATCAGGCACATTCTCCTTGAAAGTCAGGCCGAGAATGCCGACCCTGGCGCCCTTCACCGCGATGCCGGCTTGAATCAAAAGCTTCACGGCCTTGCGCGCCACAACCCGGCCCATGTCGTCATTGATCCGCCGTCCCGCCAGAATGACCTGCGGATGATAGCCCAGCTGCTCCGCCGCCGAAGTCAGGTAATAGGGGTCAACGCCAATGCAATGCCCGCCCACCAGCCCAGGACTGAAACGCAGGAAATTCCATTTCGTTGCCGCCGCATCAAGCACATCCCTAGTGCGGATGTTCATCAAGTCCATCATGAGGGAAAGCTCATTCATCAGGGCGATGTTCAGATCGCGCTGGGTGTTCTCCAAAACCTTGGCGGCTTCCGCTACCTTGATGCTCTGCGCCCGGTACAACCCCACATCAATAATCGCGCCATAGACTTGGGCCACACGTTCCAGCGTCTCGGAATCCTCCGCCGACACAATCTTGGTAATGGTTTGAAGCCGGTGCTCCTTGTCGCCGGGATTGATGCGTTCCGGTGAGTAGCCCAATTTGAAATCGGTTCCGCGCTTCAGCCCGGAATATTTTTCCAGAAGCGGCCCGCAAAAATCTTCCGTCACGCCGGGATAAACTGTCGATTCAAAAACCACAATCGCACCTGCGCGCAAATGCAGCCCAACGAGCCGGCAGGCACTTTCCAGCGGACTGAGATCAGGCCTGCGATGGCTATCGATGGGAGTTGGAACGGTCACCACAAAAAATGAAACGCCATTCAGTTCCAACGGCTCATTGCTGACCTTGAGCGTTGAAGTTCTTAACTCTTCGCTCGCAATTTCTCCCGTGGCATCCACACCGGAACGCAAGGCATTCACGCGATTTTTTGAAATGTCAAAACCTACAACACCGGGGAAAGCCCTGGCAAAAGCCACGGCAACCGGCAAACCGACATAACCCAACCCGATAACCGCAATTTTCTCAGCCTCGCGAGAATCCATCAGCGATCACTCTTTGCCCTGAAGAAATCCGCATACCATGGCATTGCGATCTCAACTCCATCCTTCACGCGATGCGCGGGGGAATAGCCGAGATTGCCTTTCGCCTTGCCGATATCGGCCCAGGAATGGCGCACATCACCCGCCCTGAAATCCTTATAGATCGGCGCTCTGTCGTAATTAATCTGCATCTTTCGAAGCGCCTCGCGCAGAATATTGAATAATTCGTTCAGGCTCGTCCGGTCCCCAACCGCAATATTATAAATCTCGCCCCGCGCCTCCTCAGGTGCCAGTGCCGCAAGAATATTGGCCTGCACGGCGTTTGCAACAAAGCAAAAATCCCGGCTGGTGTCACCGTCCCCGTTGATCACCACATCTTCACCCCTGATCATGGCGGCAGTCCAGCAGGGAATGACAGCAGCATAGGCCCCGCTTGGATCCTGGCGGGGGCCAAACACATTGAAATAGCGCAGGCCCGTCGCCCTGAAACCATAGCTCCGCAAATAGACATCCGCATAGAGCTCATTCACATATTTTGTCACCGCATAGGGCGACAGCGGTTTGCCAATGCGGTTTTCAATCTTGGGAAGATTGACTTCATCGCCATAGGTTGAGCTCGAAGCTGCGTAGGTGAAACTCGCAACGCCTGCAAGCCGCGCTGCATCCAGCATATTGAGAAAACCCGACACATTCACAGAATTTGTAGCGAGTGGATCAGCCAGCGATCGCGGCACGGAGCCCAGCCCCGCCTGATGCAATACGTGGTTCACGCCAGCGAGTACCATGCGGCACGTTTCAGCATTGCGGATATCACCGTCAATGAAGCGAAAATTTTTCCAGGCTTCAGATCCAACAAGCCCGCGCACGTCATCCAGATTGCGTTTGAATCCCGTGGCAAAATTATCTAGCGCCACGACTTCCTGGCCCCCACGAAGCAGCGCTTCCACCAGATTGGAACCAATAAAACCGGCTGCGCCCGTGACCAGCCAGCGCTGTTTTTCTTTCAAACGGCCGTTCATCGTTGCGCCATTATCATCACGTCCCGCAGCACGTCACGGGTTTTCGCAATTTCCCCGTCCTTCAGAGTCGGATGGACAAGAAACATCAAGCTGGTCTCGCCCAATTCCTTGGCCGCGGGAAGGCGTTCCTTGGGGCGCCCGGGTACGCGATCAAAAGCCCGCTCCAAATAAATTTCCGAACACGAGCCCTGATAACAGGGAACCCCACGCCCGCTGATCTCTGCAACGATACGGTCACGCGGCCAATCCGCCTTCAGGACTTCAGGCCGCACGAATGCATAAGCCTTGTACCAGGCATGGCGAATGTGATTGGGGATCTGCGGAACCCTTAGACCACTCAAGCCGCTTGCTGTTTCGAGAATGGCACAAGCATTTCGCTCCCGTGCCGTCTGCCACGCAGGCATTTCCTGCAGCTGAACCCGGCCGATCGCGGCCTGCATTTCCACCATGCGCCAGTTGGAGCCAATACTCTCATGCAGCCAGCGGAACCCCGGCGGATGCTTCCGTTCATGAACCGCCTCCCAGGACTTGCCGTGATCCTTGTAGGCCCACACCCTTGACCAGAGTTCGTTGTCATCAGTGGTGATCATGCCGCCTTCGCCACCCGTCGTCATGATCTTGTCCTGGCAAAAGGACCAGGCGGAAATATCGCCGAATGAACCCACCATCTGGTTGTTATAGGCGGCTCCGTGGGCCTGCGCGCAATCCTCGACGAGAAAAAGCTTATGAACTTTTGCCAGTCCTCTAAAACCCTCCATCTCGCAAGGCCAGCCTGCAAGATGCACGCAGAGTATGGCCCGCGTTTTGGAAGTCACAACCCGCGCTGCCGTTTCGGTTGTGATGTTCTGGCTGTCGCGGTCCACATCGGCAAAAACCGGAACGGCCCCCACATTGATGATGCTGGACGCCGAAGCAAGGAATGTGCGCGGCGTCACAATCACTTCATCGCCAGCGCCAATCCCCAGAGCCCGCCAGCAGGCCTCAAGGGCAAGTGTCCCGTTGGCCAAAGCTACCGCATATTCCGTGCCACACCACGCCGCAAATTCCTTTTCGAAGTCGCGCCCTTCAGTCCCCGTCCAATAGTTTACCCGGCCGGAATTCAACACTGCATTCACAGCTTCAATCTCGCGTACCGAAAAACTGGGCCAATCAGAAAATTGAGTTCCCAGCATGCTAGCTCTTTGACTCCAATGGCCGCGCCGGATTGCCTACAACCACTGCTCCAGGCGCTACATCTTTTGTAACTACCGCACCCATTCCAACTGTTGCTCCTTCGCCAATTACAAGGTGCTTTTCGCGGGTTCCCTGTTTAAGCATGGCTCCGGTCCCAATGTAGGCTCCGTTGCCAATCATGACGCGCCCGTTACACGATACTCTTGGGCCAAACGTTACGAAGTCACCAATTTCACAATCATGTCCAACATACGAATAGATATTCGCATGGAAATGCCTGCCTATCCTGATATTGGAAGTTAACGTGACATTCGCACAAAGAATGGCGCCCTCGCCAATTTGAACATCATCATAGATTGTAACGCTTGTTGCTCTGGCGCTAAACAACTTTCCACCCGCGCCAGCGATCCTTTCTGCAACCTTCATTCTGGTGGCAGCATTCGCAATCGCAATTGAAAACTGGCGTCCCTCTGCCAATGCGGCGTCAAAACTCATGACCTGGGCGCCGTTTTGAAACGTCCCCCATTTTTCGGGCTGATCGTCGACAAACACAAGGTCACAGGAATTGGCAAACTCCTGCTTAATCATTGGAAAAACTTCACGGCCAAAGCCATCAGAACCATAGACAGCAAGTTTGGTCATTTTGGTTCCTCTCTTCGATGTGAACTTCCGCGAAATGGCGGCATGGTTGCATGTCCATCATTGCTTATGCCGTGACGCCGCGCGACAGCAAGCAGCGTTTTGACGAGAATTTTGGCATCCATGACCAGGTTTCTGTTGTCGACATACCAGACATCAAGCCTGAATTTTTCATCCCACGTCAGGGCATTACGGCCATTTACCTGGGCCCAGCCCGTAATTCCGGGCCGCACCTCATGCCTCCGCGCTTGTTCGGGCGAATAGAGCGGCAGATATTCCATGAGCAGCGGCCTAGGCCCAACCAGACTCATGTCGCCTTTCAAAACATTGTAGAGTTCTGGTAATTCATCAAAGCTTGAGGCGCGCAAAAATCTGCCAAAGCTTGTCAACCGCTCCGCATCTGAAAGCGCCATGCTTTTCCCGTCAGCGGAATTGCGCATGGTTCTAAACTTGATCATTGTGAATGGACTGCCGTGCATCCCCGGTCGTTCCTGCCGGAATAGTATGGGCCTCCCCATCTGCACCGCTACCAAGATGGCCAATATCGCCATCACTGGCGCAAGGAGAATCAACAGGCTCGCTGATACCAAAATATCAAAAGCCCGCTTTATCATATGAGGCCCACAAGGCGCATGGTATCGCGCGCAACCGATTTGCCTTCATATTTTTCTTCGGCGATTTGCCGTGAAGCGCGTCCCATTTTTTTCACGGTGCGATGATTTCCTGCCAGTGCCTTCATGGCATCAAACAGGGCGTCCGTATCGCGCGGCGGAACCAGTATGCCATTTTGTCCAGACTTGACCGTTTCACGGCAGCCTGGCGCATCGGTCGTGATGATGGCTCGCCCCATGGCCATGCCTTCAAGTACTGATCGCGGCGTTCCTTCGCGGTAGGATGGCAGGACAATGACGCTCGCCTGGGCAAGAGCTGGCCGCACGTCACTGAGATGACCAAGAAACTCCAGACCGCCAGCAACCCAACCATCAAGCTCTTTTTGCTTCACCGCGTTTGATGAGGGATCGAACCCGCCAACGAGAAGTGTGCGGACCTGGGGCATCACCCGGCGGAGCTTGCAGGAAGCCTCTGCATATTCACGGATACCCTTGTCGGCCAGAAGCCGGGCTACCAGCAGGAACACCGGTTTTTGCGGCAAAGGACAAACCTGAAATTGCTGGAGATCGACTCCGGACCCGTTGACTGTTCCTACCGTTCCGGCACCCTTCAAAAGCCCAAGTTCGTCAAATGTGATGCGATCATCCGGGTTCTGAAAAATGACGGATGAACACCGTTTCAGTGCACTCTTGTAAAGATGCGTTGCAACGCCTCGGGCGATACGGCGCCTGAGACCGGGTCCCGCCACGAAAGAATAGCCCAGCCCCGTAATCATCGCGGAAAAACGCCCTACTCCCGCGATCCGGGCTGCCAACGCGCCATAAATCACTGGCTTGGCTGTATAGGCAATAACGATGTCCGGCCGTGACTTGCGAAACAATCCAATCAGCGAAGCTAGTGTTTTCAGGTCGCGAAACGGGTTCATTCCCGCCCGCGAAAAAATAGCCGTACTGGTCTCGGCCCCCAAGCCTTCCAGAACTTTTGTCTGTACCGCCGAATACCCTTTTGCCGCCACCGTCACCCTGTGTCCCTCCGCCCTTAGTTCAGCAATCAGGTCCTTGCGGAAATTGATGAGAGACTGCGGTTCGACGCCAAGGACCAGAACGTGCAAACATCCGCCAGCCGGCATTGTCTCTTTTTTAGTTTTTCTGGTTGCCATATGTTTCAAAGCGTCTTGCGTTCCTGCTGGTTCCTCACAGCGAACTCAACGCGTTCTCGGTAATCATGTATCCCGGTGAGTTCACGATCATTCACGCACGTCTCGCAAACATCTTTGCTGAAACTATCGAAGTCACGGATAACGCGCGCCGGGTTGCCTGCAATCACCACTCCATCTGGAACATCACGCGTAACCACCGAGCCCGCCCCGATAACAACACGTGATCCAACGGTCACGCCCGGCATGATGATTGCGTTAATTCCAATGAACACGTCGTCACCGATTTTAACTGGTAAATAGCGTTGATAGCGATTGCCATCCGCGTCGCGTATGAGCCAGGTGCTGCCATCATGTGTCAGCAAACGAACTCCTGAAGTTATCGTAACCCTGTCCCCGACGCTGATCAGGAATGGTTCGCTTCCGAATCTCCTAGTATAGATCCTGCATCCCGCGCCAACGGCAACTCCTTTACGCCGAGCATGCGCAACGCCGCCTTTCCAAAAAAAGACGAACATGTCGGCAGCTTCAGCGGCCAGCCGTGAAACTCTGGGGGGCATTCTAGGTCTCCATCCCGGCCTCACTGATTCCACCCCTTGCGGCACCTGCAAGCCAGTAGGCACAGAACGACATCCAACCCAGAAAACCAACCAGCGAAAAAATTGCGACAGCGGTGATCACATCACCACGTGCCAGGAACGGCAGCATCGCACCATAGCGAACAGCAACTATGATGACTTCCCAGGTCAAAATGGACCGCTGGCAAGCCCGGCTTTGAAGCAGGCACATCGTGGGAATCTTTGCGACATCGGCGGTAACTCCAATTCCGAGCCATGCGGCCATAGCACCTGCAAGCCGCCATTCCTCACCAAGCAACAAGGCAAACAAGGTCTCGCCGAAAAGGTAGAGGAATGTCGCGGCTGTAGCGGCGGGAAATAGCAAATTCAGCGAGTGCCGGCGCGCCAACACTATGGCGGAGGGCCGGTCTCCCAGGCCCAGGGCCTGCAGCGTCGCTTGCCGGTACGAACCGTTTAACAACGCAATTGGGGCGATGAGCAGGCGATATGCGAGCCAATATTGCCCCGCCGAAGAAGCCCCGGAAAAATGCAGCAGGAGCAGCGGAAGTCCATTCCACGATATCGCGGCGATCAGTCCCTGTGGCACGCCAAAAAATGGATGGCCGGAATGCCGTTGCGCAACCCCAAGCAGTTGTTTCCAGGAGGGCCAAAAGAGGCATTGCCTGTCGAACCGTACCACATCCCGAACTGACAAGGCCACCGCCGCCAAAGCGCCCGCCATTGCTCCCCCAACCAAGCCGATTGACGAAACCGGACTCAAGATAATCTGTGTTCCAGCTGTAATTCCGGCCCGGGCCACGGCATTTTGCGCACTGACGCCAAAACGCTGCCGGTGGCTGCGCCAATAGGAGAATACGTCAATTAATGCGGTAACCATGGTTAATGCGATGGCAATTCCGACAAACGGCAAGCTACTGATCCCGCCGGCATTTTGCCCGATCAGGAAAAAGACAAGTATCACAATGGCCGGCGACAGCACAGCACTCAGCAACGCCGCCAGCCCCAACAGCGCGACCGCCTCAATATCATCGCGCGAAACAGGAATTGCCATGTGGTAACGGCCATGGACGACACCCGCACTCAAGGAAACCGTGCACATTATCCCTGCAAAAAAACCGAAGTCAGCCGGATCGTACAGGCGGGCAAGTACCGGTGTGGCGGCAACTGTAATAAGTTGACCTATACCGCTGGCGCCAATTAGCAATAACATGCGGCGTGAATGGGACATGGACAATGGCGTCATCAATTTAAACTCCGGCCAAACCTGGTGTGGCCGGCGTAGGCGCGGTGCGCCGCTGCGAAAAGGCCAATAAATGCAGCTAATAGCAAGGCCCGTTTGGCAAAGGTAAATGCGGTCAACAACTCATTCCTTTGAATGTAAAAAGTGAACTGGACGATCGCGACAATAAGGCCGGCAACGACGGCGGGACTGTTTACCCGCCGCATCACGCTCTCAAGCACCGTCGCCACCAGACACAATATGGCCACCAACACTGGTATTCCCAGCATTCCAAAATTTGCAAAGAATTCAGCCCAAATATTCGCCGCAACGCCGCCGCTGTAACCCGTGAAAAACTTGAATTGAACCTGCCTGTTGAAGGAACACAAAGCCGTATCGAAAATACTATCCATGAACGGAATGATTGTAACCGGCAGAATAGGCAGGTTGGAACAAACCAGCCGGTAATCGTATGTCACCACAAAATCAAAAATCTTGAACGTAATAAACGGTTCAAGCCCCATGGCTGCGGATGTCACAAGATTATCAGGAGAAAGCCGTTCCGCAACGAGCGCATAGTTTCCGATTTTCAATGCAATATAAACAGACTTGTAGACCGCAAGGAAACCGAGAAATCCAAATGCCGACAGAATGTATCTCAGCCTGATCGTAAACAGCGAAGCGTTCCGGTAAAAAATATAGGCACCGCCTACCAGCGCAATTGCAACGAATGACCTATGGCCGATGTACAAAATGAGACAGAGCCCGGCAATGCTCGCGCAAAAAAGATATAGATTCTTTCGCCAGCCAGTCAAAAGGCTGAACAGGAATGCAATTATACAGAGATTGTAAAACAGCGTATGAATTCTGTCCGTGGCCTCAAGCGACTCTGCTTTGGCGTACGAGAACAGTTCCGGGGTCGCAAGTGTATAGGCCGCAAGCGGAACAAGCATCAGCTTGATGAGAAAGGATTCAGTCTCGATTGGTCCATCAGTCCTGAAAGTTTGTTCGCGCGGAGGCAGCAGGATTATCCATACGCCGATGCATGCGAGGCAAAATAACGCCACCCATCCTGTTCTTTCGTCGTAGGTTTGGAAGTGCTTGAGGCCATCCATCTCAATGACTTCGGTGCCCCCAAAGAGAAAAGGTGAGAAGTAAAGCATGGAGGAAAGCAGGAGGAGGATTTGCGGGCTCAGTGAAAACCGCGAGACATGCCTGCTTGGCGGAACGTTCACTGACGGCATCTCTAAAATCCAATCTGACTAGTGAAATGCCGCGGACTCCGCGATTCAAGAAATGCTGGCAACGTGGAGGGGCGCGGCATCTCCCGGGCTCGGATTAAGGTGTTGGCAAGTATCGTGGCGGAAGTCCCATCTGTTACCCAGACACCAGGAATATCATTCATGCCGCCCGCGCAGTTGGTAGTCACCACTCCAGAAACACCTGCCGCCAACATCTCCAGGATGACGTTTGGAAATCCCTCTGTATCCGATGTCAGCAACCCAAGTTCGCAACGTGCCATTATGGCCGCAGGGTTTGACTGAAACCCGCATAAAGTCACATGGCCATCGAGCCCCAGCCTGCGGATTGAGTTGCGAACCTCTGCCGCAAGGGGACCATCGCCAATCATGACGAGATGGGTGTTGGATAAACCAAGATCATGCAATGCACGAAGCGTTTCTACAGCGCGGACTGGAGCCTTGATCGAGACCAGCCTTCCGCACCAGGCAATTTTGGTTGCCGTCGCCGGAATATGAGCCAGCATGTTCGTTGGTTCAAGCTTGGCTAAGTTGATTCGGTCAAGATCAATCGGGTTGGATATTACAAGGGTCTTTGTCGCCAGCCGGCCATTTGTATGCGTGTCAAGGGATCGCTGCATACGTTCAGTTTGGCAAATGATCATGTCCTGGGTGCCATAGAAGTGGTAGAGAGCGCGGATGAGTACTCCTCGCGCGCCGAAATCACGTTCAAAAATAAGTGTGGATTCGCGTGTAACGAGTCTTCCTGTGCGCAATATGCCCAGACGGCGCAACAAGCAGCAAAGTGCGTTGAGATGGACATGTGAACTGAAAACGAAATCATAACGTTGGTGAGCGAGAATACTGATGAGGGCAATCAGGCCTCTGCGCTCGTTGCGCGCCCCGGTGTAGTGCAATGTGACATAGGGCAACGCGCTGAGATGATCGAGCGTTCCTGTCCTGCTCCGGCTCAGCACAAAGCAATCAATGTGATCAAATTCTTTACCTAGTGCGGACTCTCGGGCAATCATTCTGGTCAGCTGTTCAGCTCCGCCCATGCGATCGGTAGGAAACAGGAATAAAGCCCGACTGCCTTTGTTTGCCGATAGGGTTTTTTCGCGCGTTTTCAATTCAACGGCGTCCCATTTCTCAGGCTGCGCAATTGCATGAATTGTTCTCATTTCATGTATCCGCTGTTGTTCGACTGGCTAATTCACGTGCTAACACAGCATCTCGCATTGCTATTTCCATGAGCTTCTTTATCGCGCCCCGGGAAACGTCATTCCGCTTCAGTTCACGGTCCAATATACCTAACTCGTAGCCAAGCTCGTCCCAGGTCAAATAAGCTTCACTGCTGCGCATGATGCGTGGATGCGCCGTCTGTGAGATATCGCGGCCAATATTGAGCTCCTCGAACAGTTTCTCGCCTTGCTGCAGTCCCGTGAATTCGATTGAAATGTCGCCATCCGGACTGTCGGCATTGCGCAAGGACATTCCAGCCAGTTCAATCATCGTCTTGGCAAGGCGCAGGATTTTTATGGGCTCACCCATGTCCAGCACATAAACCTCGCTTTTCTCGGCCATGGCCGAGGCCTGGATGACCAGCTGCGCGGCCTCGGGAATGAGCATGAAATAGCGAGTGACCTCCGGGTGGGTCACCTTGACCGGGCCACCCCTTGCGATCTGCTCATTGAACAGGGGCACTACCGATCCCGTTGATCCCAAGACATTGCCGAACCGCACGATCGAAAATGTTGTTGCGCAGCCCCGTCGGCTTGCAAAGGCCTGAATGATCATTTCTGCCACGCGCTTTGATGCCCCCATCACGCTGCTGGGGCGGACCGCTTTGTCGGTGGAGATAAGGACAAACAGCTCGACGCCGCCATGCATCGCTGCTTCTGCCACATTGAGCGTGCCCCAGATATTGTTGCGCATGCCGGCGGCCGCATTCTCCTCCACCATGCGGACATGTTTGTAGGCCGCCGCATGAAAGACAACATTTACCGAGTGCTGTCTAATAATGGCGTTTATTGCCTCCGCATCCAGAACATTTGCCAGAATGGGCTTAAGCCGCGGACCTTCGCTGGCACCCAGCCCTTGCGCTTCAATTTCACGATGGATTTCAAAAAGCGCAAACTCGCTGTTGTCGACCATGACAATTTGCTTGGGTTCATTGCGGCAAACCTGGCGCACTAGTTCAGAGCCAATGGAGCCGCCCGCACCCGTCACCAGAACAACCTTTCCCTTAACAGCTTTTTCCATCAGGGCCCGATCGGGCGGAACAGGGTCACGACCCAGAAGGTCTTCGAGCGCTACCGGGCGCATCGCGCCCAGATCCACATCGCCACTCACTAAATCATCAATGCCAGGAACAGTCTTGACGATGATGCTATGGGCCAGCAGCCTGTCAACGAGATGCCGCCGCTCACTGCGCTTCAGGTTCTTGCGCGCAATGATCACTTCAGAGGGTCTGCACTCCTCCACCAGCTTTTCAAGATGCGTACCGTCATGGACTTTCAACCCGTCAATTCTCCGGCCGATAAGCGAGGTATCCACATCGGCAAACCCAATTGGCCTGTAGCGGCTTTGTCGTTTCAAACTGTTGAGCAGAAGAACGCCCTCTCTCTGCGCCCCGAATATGAGAACCGGGATGCGCTCCTTTTTTGCCGTTACGCTCCGTTCAATATTCAGCAGCCACGCAATCAGGCGGCGCAATGAAATCGTTCCAAGAATTGAGAGCAGGAGATAGATGAAAACGATGGATCGCGGAAATCCCGCTGTTCCCACGCTCAAGAGGTAAAGCGCCCAAACCGGCGAAACAAAACACTGCGAAATAATGAGGCGAAATTCAGCTTGGACTGAATGTGAGCGTGAAACCGTCTCGTAAACTCCGAATAGATGGGCGCTCACAACGCTCAACAAGGGTGCTGCCGCATAAAGTGAAAGAGTCCCGGCGGGCGGCAGGCTGAGCTCAGATACCCGCAATGCATAGGCAAGCAATGAGCACAACGCGAGGAACAAGACATCTGCCAGCATCAGCGCGGAAATTTTCAGGCCCCGCCCTTGCCGCCTCAATAGAGCAGAAAAGTCTTCCAAATATCTAATCATGGACACAGCAATACTTTTTTTGTTCAAAAAAATTTGAACATCCCAACATTTCTTACGCCAACGCCACAAACCCGCGAATCAACCGGATCAATTCTTACTCAGTTTGAATCAAATCGAGATTGCTGATTTTCAAATTGTCGTACCAAATACGGCCTGAAATATTCTGGTCCAGTTTTGATTTCGCATCCAGAACAAGGACGAGCCGTTGCATCACACACGAATCTGCAGGAACACTGAAATCCACTTTAAATGAACTCCAGTCCGAGGTGCCATTGTGCCGCGGTGTTGCAACCAGGAATTGCTTGGCCTCATTCAGACAGAGAATCTTCCACAGCAAACCACTTTCGTTTTGCAAATTCTCTGTTTTGACTTCGCCTTCCAGCCGGTAGTTGCCGGCCGTCAGATAGAGAGTTTGCGAAACGTCGGAAAAAGGTGAGGAGTTTTTGGCAAAGTCGATCCGCAGCGCATTGTCTGCCTGGCTGCTTCTCTTTGTTATGATCCGCACGTCAACATTCTTCCTTTCACGGAATGTCCAGTCGAAAAGCAGATCACGGCTGCTGCTTTCAAATCCGCCGTCAAACACAAGCCCGACTTTTTTCAGGTCCTGCGCCGGAAGATTATCAAGCCAGACATAATAGGCCCGGTCATAATTACGGTCCGCAAGCAGACGGACGATTAGCGCCCTCACCTCGTTTGCCTGTGGCGGCGAGGCAGTTCCTTTAAGCATCGCAAGAAGTTGAAATGGAACGTTGGCATTTTCGCTGCTTCTTGCCAGATCGATCATGAAGTTCGCCCGCCATGGCGGATTGGCCCCAAGCACATCGGCCAGTGCGGGCAATGCGCCTGGGTTCGTGACAAATCTTCCGAGCACGGGAAACAACTCTGCCTGGTTTTTTCCCTGCGTCCGCAGTACAGCGTCCAGAATTCGGACTGACTGAGCATAGTCCTGTTTCCGGAGAGAAATATCGAGCGCCAGTGCCTGGGCCTCAACATCTCGAAGTGACCTCTGCGCGGTAATGAGTGCCAACGCGTCGCTTCGGGTACCTACTCCTGAAGCACTCCAGTAAATCGCCAGCTTTTTCAGGACGCTGCTATCAAGCGGCTCGGAAACCAATTCGCCTTCGAGTCTCCCGACAGTGCCGCCGCGCTCCGCGATGCTAAGTTTGTCAGCGGTAGCCTTGATCTCCAGCAAGCTGGAAAATGGACCGGGCTTGCTCACGTGCTGGTTTATGACGAGGTAGAAAAGAACAGCTCCAAGCAGGAAAATGAAAGGAAGATAGGCCCCCCGCCGCAGACGAAGCCGCACGGTGGATTCATTGCCGGTCCAGTCTGTCGTATGCGCCACTACCATTGTTTCTGCCCCAATGGCCCAAGGAAATGGATCATACTCGTCAAAGCAAAGCCACTGGGCTGGCGAAACGCAAGAAACACGACAAATGAAAGCCCAAGAACAATCGCACCCTGTCGAAAGAAGCGGCCACGCCTGAATGGCATCGTGTGATGACTTGCAAACCTGTGCCGGCGATATCTCCAGGCGCGCTTGCGCGGCGCTTGCATCATGCCCTCTGATGGCGGCGCGGTCTCGCGTGTTGAAGCGCTCCCTGCGATCTCCTCCCAGGCAGTCAAAACCCGTTGCAAGTAGACGGCCTCCCATTTGTTCCGGTTAACATCCGGATGAAGCCATTTGAGCAGCCATCTCTTATGCACAAGCATTTCGCTGACGTCCGCGTCAGGCATAACCCCAAGCACCCGGTAGCTGTCATCACCCGATTGAAACAGGCAGTTTTGCAAGAAGAATATTGCCGCTTCCCGTATCTCCTGCAGTTCTTCCGGCGCATGTTCAAAAGGCGTTTCGATCTCTTCTTCTGAACCCGCCGCTATCTTGATAACACTCAGCACCCGGGGCGGCAGGCCATCGCGGCGCACCTTTTGCGCCAGCGCCGGTTGCCGGTAAAGTTGCAGGGCTATGTCAAGAGCGTTGCGTGTCTGCATGGTTCAGGTCCGTGCCGAAGGCAACGCTTTCGCCCCATAGGTGTGGTAGTCATACTCTCCGTAGCCATACCCGTAACCAATTTGGCTCGAATCAAATTTGCTGAACAGGACACCGATCAGATTTGCCCTGGCAAACAGCAGCCGCTTGCGTGCAACCGCAACAATGCTCTTGCGCGTTTCGTTGGCGGCAATCACAAAAAGGGTTGCCTGCGCCACGCTTGACAGAAGCGGCGAATCGGCAAGCCCCATCACCGGCGGCCCATCAATCAGCACAACATCGAAAGCCTCGGCTCCCAACGACAGCAGCGAAGGCATTCTGGGTCCAGCCAGCAATTCCGCCGGATTTGGTGGAAGCGGCCCGGAGGTGATGACGGTGAGACCGTCGACGCCCGAAGACTGCACCACATCATCAGGTAACCTGGCACCTGCGAGATAATTGCTGAGCCCCACGTCATTCCGGCACGGCAAATGCTTGTGAATGGAGGCGTTGCGCAGATCTCCATCAACGAGCAGAACCTTCAGGCCCAACTGGGTAAGAGCCTTGGCCAACGCAATGGCCGATGTCGTCTTGCCTTCGGTGGGTTTGCTGCTTGTGATAAGAATTGTTTTTGGCAGGCCTTCCGCTGTTGAAAATTGTAGGCCGGTTCGAAGCGAGCGGAACGCCTCGGCGACTGCTGATCGCGGATCGTTCAGTTCTCCCTCAACCGTAGCGCCATTTTTCGGAAGGGGAATAATTCCAATAACCGAAAGCCCCACGTCGCGCTCGATATCCTCGGGCGACTTGAAGGTATCATCCAGGTAATCAAGCCCAAAGGCCACGAGCAGGCCGGCACCAAGGCCAGCAATTAGGGCAAGAGCAAGATTTAGCATAAAGCTCGGCGAACGGGGACGCTCTGGCAAACTGGCGCGATCCACAATTGAAACATTGTTTGTTCCCACCGTGCCGGAAACGCCGATTTCCTTGTAACGCTGCAGCAATCCATCATAAAGCGTGCGATTCGTATCCACTTCGCGTTGCAGGATATTATATTGAATGCTACGATTTCGCTGGGAGACAACTTCAGTCTTTGTGGCGTCCAGGCGTTGAGTCAGCAGTTTTTCTTCTTCCTTTGCGGCAAGAAACTTGGATTTTATCGAGCCCTTGATGGCGGCAATTTCTCCCTGGGCCAGGGCATCAAGTTCCTCGATCTGTGCTTTCAGTTGCAGCATGGCCGGAAAGGCCGGTTTGAATTGCGCAAGTTTCTGCTGATATTCCGCCACCAGTTCGGTCCGCAATTTGCGGTTTTCCTGAATGGCCTTGCTGTCTAGAATCTGTGCCAGTCCGAAACCCTTCGTGGTGCGCGCCTGGTCCCATTCAAGTTGCAGCCTGGCCCGTTCGTTCCTCGCGTCCGAGAGTTTTGTGTTGATCGCCGCCAGATCAGCTCCAACCAGGCTTTGGTTGTCGTTCAGCTGGATAATGCCCTGCTGCTCCGCATATTTGACCAGCTGCGTTTCAGACTCCTGCAACTTGATCTTGAGCTGTTGAATCCGGTCCTCGAGAAATTTCCGCGCATAGGCAGAAGCATCGTATTTGCGGTCGAGATTGCTGGAGATGAACGCATCCGCCACACCATTGGCAACATATTGGGCCATTTCGCCGTTGGGATGGTCAATGCTGATCTTCACCACGCGTGAGCCGCGCACCGGCGAAATTGACAGGGTTTTTTGCAGGCGTTGAATCGTTTTGGTGGTGCGCCCTTCAATCGTAGGTTCGTTGGAAACGGAAGCACCAAAAACAATGTCTTTCATGATCGAGAGGACTGACTGTTCCACCGGGCCGCTAAAGCGTTCGTCATCAGTCAGGCCAAGGGTTGAAACCACCCGTTCTGCCAGCGTGCGGCTGGCAAGAAGCTCATACTGTGTTTGAAAAAAGTCGAGGCCGCCGCTGTTTTCATCTGTTTGCACGGCCCCGACATTCACCACAGTGATAGCCTCGCGGTCGATCTGAATGGAGGCCGTCGCGCGAAACATTGGCGTCATCAAAAGCGTGACGATGAGGCCAAGAAACATGGCGGCGGCGGCGATCCCCCCAATGAGATGGCGATGCTTGAAAATCGTGCGCCAGTACCTCTTGAAGTCAAACCCGGCTTGCGCAGGCGGCTCGCTTTCCCCGGCGTAATAGGGATAGGGGCTTCCGCCGGCGCGATACGCAGCAAGGCTGGCGCTGCCGGTCTGCGGCACCACAGACCTTGCCTCAGACCGCCAATCGAGCCCGCGATGTGCTACGGCGTTCATTTCAAAAAATATTCCCCAAACCCAAAACTTTCCTACAGTGCGAGAAGCGAAAACAGTCCCGTCAGCGGCACCGCGTCCTTGATGTCACGAAGCGTTGTGCGGCCGGCGGATTGATCAACCATGACGACGTCACCTGCGAGCAGCATTGGATCTTGCGATTTGCCCGCCCTTATTTTTTTCAGGTCAAATCTGGCGGCCATGCGCTGATTCCCAACGGTTCTGAAAACAAGAATCCCTGTCGGGTCGGCCACATTATTGAGGCCCTCGGCGAGGGCAATGGATTGCAGCAGTGACAGCTGTCCCGTTGTCGGAAAAATGCCGGGCTTGTTGACGGCCCCATCAACGGTAATCCGCTGGCTGGTGTATTCCTTCACAAATACGGAAACCTGCGGCGCCTGCAGATAGGTGGCTTCAAGCTTGGCCGCAATGATGAGCTCAAGCTCGGAAGCGGTTTTTCCAGCCGCCTGCACCGTCTTGATGAGCGGCAGTGATATGGCGCCATTGGTGCTCACCTGCACTGTGCGCGTCAGATCGGCCACGCCGAAAACTGAAACTTCCACAACATCACTTGGCGAAATGCGGTAATCCTCCGGGGCGGTAACGGTAAATTTTCCCGTGCCCTGGGCATTGGCGGCAAATAGCTTGTCAGCGTTTGGCCGGGCATCGCTATTCGCCGATGTATCAGCCTTGGAAATGCTTCCCGTGAAATCTCCCTGGGTGCTGCCGAGGCTAGGCTGGGAACCGGAACAGGCAGAAAGTGCCAGCCCGGAAATAATGACCAGCAGCATTGTCAAACTTGTGAATCCCCGAGAAGCCATCTAACCCACCTTCAGCCAACGCCGCCAGGCCGAAACCTGTTCAACTGGCAATCCGGCCGTGGCAAGTACCGGTGGCGAGTTTTCGATTGGCTCATTGTCAAGGATATTGACCGGGCGCGTCACTACGAGATGCGCGGCCTGCTCACGTCCAATGGCAGCACTTGCCATGTCATAGGCCTTCGAAAGAATGGGAGGCCTTGAAGTCAGATTATGCGCATCCGTTGCCATGATGTGCACCATGCCAAGCCCCAGCATTTTCTCAGCCCAATACTTGGGCCGCTGGCCGAATTGGCCGGTAAGCGAACCTGCCGTAATCTGCAGCCACACGCCGGCGGCGGATAAACGCTCAATGGCCGGGAAATTTGTTTCGGTCCATTTCAGTCTTTCAGGATGGGTAAGAATTGGCATGAATCCCGAAGTCATGATGTTAAAAAGAAGTTCTTCGAGGCGCAGCGGCGCCACCGTATGCGGCGGTTCAAACAGGACGTAGCGACTCCTGTTGATCGTCAATATCCGGTCAGTCTTGAGCCCCTGGATGAAATCTGGCCTCATATGCGCATCGCAGCCCGCAACAACCTGCAGCGGGATTTGGGCCTCAAGCAATTTCTGCTGAAATTTTTGGGTCCTCTTGCGGATATCCGAAGGCGAATTATCATAAAGGCCGGGCAAAATATGAGGCGTACAGGCCATCGCCGCTATCCCATCAGCTACTGCCATGCGCGCCATGTCCAATGACGTTTTCAGATCAGGAGAACCGTCATCCAGCCCGGGCAGGATATGTGAATGCAGATCAATCAAGCGGTTCTCCACTGGGCACTTGCCATGCCTCTTCGGATCGGGCGGCTCGCTGTCGAGTTGGCCATCAATCCACAGGCCAGCGCAAAAACACACATGAGGGCCGTGGAACGCAGGGGATAATCAACAAACGAATGGACCATCAAAAGCGCCACGGCAAGACTGGCCGCACGCGGCAGCAAATCATCAATGCCATTGCCGCCCCGCCGCCAGACATGAAAGGTCCGGGCGAAATACCACACGACAAATAGTCCAAGCAGAAACGCAGCGCCGACGCCGCCCTCCAGCCACAGTTGCAACCAGTCATTATGGGCATAGTTGACCAGACCAACGCCGACTGTTTGCGGTGTTTCATACATGCCGTAAACCGGAACAAAAGTGCCAAGACCTGAACCAAACGGTGACATGTCTGCGGCAATGGTCAGGCTCGTTCGGGCGATTTCCAGCCGCTTCAAGTCAATTAAATCCTGTTCGACAATGCGCAAAATGCCGATCAGGCCAAATTCAATAATTACGATCATGCCGATTACGCCCCCATAAATGATTGCTTTAGAGGCCATACCGGATGACTTTGAAGGCGAACGCTCCCAGGCCAGCAAGGCCGCGCCGAACATGGCAAGCATCGCCAGGATGATTCCGGCCCGCGAACCCGCAACAGCAAGGCCGAGGACGAGAATTCCATAGATGAGTATGCAGCCAAGGGCAGCGGCGAATCTGTTTATGGTGCCAGAACGCACCAGCCAGATTGTCCATGCGCTCGCAAAGGGCATGGTGCAGAACAATAGGGCGGCGAAGTGATTGCGGTTGGCAAACAGGCCAACAGCCGATTTGAAATTGGCGTCCTTGAGAAAATACAGCGAACTCTCCGGTCCCTGCGAAATCTGCGCAAGTCCCAGCACCACGCACCCAAGCGCCAGTCCTAACAAAACAACCACAAGCCTGCGCCGGTCTTCCGTTGGCAATGCAAGCGTTGCAAGAAACAGGGCAAATGCCGGAAGCATCGCCAGAACGCAGCCGAGTGTTGCCGCAGGGCTTAGGGTTATGGGCATCCGCGATGGATGCACTCCTGCCGCGTCAAAACTGGCAACAGCAAATTGACGGCCCGGAATTTCTGACCAAAAGGAAAATGGCACGGAAATGAGTTGCAGCAGTGGGAAAGCAAATGCCGCGGCCGCAAGGCCCACGGCCCGCCATGGGATTTGCGCTTCACTAGATGGAATCAGCCTGGATAGGGCGATGACAAGAATGACAACGCCGGCAAGCTGCATGGCAACCCGCAAGCTCGGCGCGGCCTGTCCCAACGCGATAGCGATTGGCACAAACAGAAACCAGGTGGCCACACCATAAGCCCAGAGTCGGGTCATCTTTCTTTAGGCTCCAAGCACCAAACTAAGAGTGATCAAAAGAAGGCGCTGCGAAAATTGCACCGGTACGCAAAGCTACTGGATTCACACGGGAAACCTGCTGGCTGACCGAACTCAATCCCAAATTCGGTCTAGCGCTAGCAGTCAGCCAAAATGGTTAATAGAAGGCTAACATTGCCATAAGTTGAATGAAGTTAGTGGCCATGGCACTGCGGTTCGAAACCCCATGCTTCGGCCTGCCCGCATCTTTTTCACAAAATGCCCACCTCAAAAGCGGGCCGATTCTACTAGTTTGCGGCTGGCGCGCTGATCACAAACTCGTTAACCCCGACCACGCCCACAAACCCGCCGGCGAACTGCCCAACAACGACGCCGGGATGAACGAAGCCGCCTAAGACGGCACCCGGGACAACGGGCATCGTGGCATCTTCGCTTACGGTTCCCGCCAGGCATGGCGCGTCCTTGGCAATTGTCACAACGTTGCCGCCCTTGATTTTGACGCGGCAGGTAGCATAACTCAAAACAGCCTGCGAATTTTCGCCAACCATGACGCGGTCACCAACCTTCAGGTCAACCACTCCGCTTACCGGTTCAAAGCCTTTTCCCTGATTGACCAGAACATTTCCCTCAATCGCAATCAAACTCACATAGCTTTTCGCCCATGTGGCATCGCTGCCGGAGAGCACAATCGCTGCGCCAAAAGCGAGAAGCCTGAACCACCTTTTCATGTATAGCGTCCCCACAAGCGAACAGCCTCAAATACCTGTTGCACTTTGACACAAATTGTAAGGCGGCAATTGTGAAGAATTGGTCAATGGCAAGTGGATTCAAACGATCTTGACCGCTTTCGGTTCCCAGTCCTTGGGTCCCGGATACTGCGGATTCATCTCTTCCAAAGTTTCGCGCACAATTCTGCCAATCGCGGCGTTGCGCACCCAGTTGCGGTCCGAGGGAATGACGTGCCACGGCGCATGATCGGTCGAGCAGCGCGAAATCGCAATCTCATAGGCCGCCATGTAGTCATCCCATTTGGCGCGGGTGTCCAGATCACTAGTCTTGAATTTCCATTGCTTGGTCGGATCATCAACCCGCTCCTGCAGGCGCACTGCCTGCTCTTCCTTCGAAACATTCAGCATGAATTTCAAAATGCGCGTGCCGGAATTGGCGATCAGTTTTTCAAAAACGTTGATTTCGTCATAGCGCCGCTCAACCACGTCTGCTGGCGCAAATTTCTCAACCTTCACCACTAACACATCCTCATAGTGCGAACGGTTGAAAATACCGATGATGCCCTTGGGCGGACACGCATTGTGAACCCGCCACAAATAATCGTGGGCGCGCTCCACCTCGGAAGGAACACCAAAGGATTTCACCGTCACACCCAGAGGCCCTGACGTGTTGAACACGGCCCGCACCGTGCCGTCCTTGCCCGAACAATCGATGCCCTGCAAAACCACCAGCAGCGCCCTCTTGCCTTCGGCGAAAAGCCTGTCCTGCAAGATGTCGATGGCTTCAGCGTCCTTGCCCAGCTGGGTCTTCGCCTTTTCCTTGTCATCAAAGGCGCTGTCGCCGCGCGTGCTATGCTTGCTCAAAGAAAATTTCTTCCCTGGTTCGGCAATGAATTTGGCTGCAAATGCTGTCTTTTCGGCCATAATACTGTCCTCTTCTATTCCCCTTCAATAGCAGCTACCCTTCGTCGAAATCAAACCAGTTCGAGTGTCCCTTTGACCGACCGACCTTCCAACAAACCGCAAATGGCCAGCGCGGCCTATAGTCTTCCTGCCCTCGACCAAGATTTTCTGCTGGGCAATTCAACGCGCGGCATTCGTTTTCATCTCGAGTATCAGAAAGCCGAAGAGCACCTGCGCGCCTGGGGCGTTGAATCAACCCTGGTGGTTTTTGGCTCGGCCCGGGTGCGCGAGGCCGATAGTTCCGGCTGGTATGAAGCGGCGCGGGAATTTGCGAGGCTCTGTTCACTCCATGGTGGGGCCAAGCATGACCACAGGGCAACACGCCATAATGTAATCGCAACGGGCGGCGGTCCCGGCATCATGGAAGCCGCCAACCGCGGCGCCTATGATGCGGGCGCGCCTTCAATTGGCTACAATATCACGCTCCCCCGCGAGCAGGAACCAAACCCTTATTCCACGCCGGATCTCACTTTCCGCTTCCACTATTTCGCCATGCGCAAAATGCATTTTGCCATGCGCGCCGCAGCGCTTGTGGTATTCCCCGGCGGTTTTGGCACACTCGATGAACTTTTTGAAATTCTCAACCTCCGGCAGACCGGAAAAATGAACAAGCCCCTGCCGGTGGTTCTCTATGATTCCAAATTCTGGAATGAAGCCGTCAATTTCAAGACTTTGTCCAAAGCCAGGCTCATCCATGAAAACGATCTCAAGCTATTCGACTTTGCTGATACGCCACAACAAACCTGGGAAATGCTTTTGAGCCGCGGTCTCAACGTACCTAAGGACTGAAAATGCCCATTCGCCTGAAATTTCACGGTGCGGCCCGGACTGTCACCGGATCCTGCTATCTCCTGGAAACCGAAGACGCCAAAGTGCTGATTGATTGCGGCATGTTCCAGGGTTCAAAAACCGAACGCGAGCTCAATTACCGCAGCTTCCCGTTTGATCCCGCAAACCTGGACGCCATGTTGCTCACCCACGGCCACATTGACCACATCGGGCTCGTTCCAAAGCTTGTAAAAAACGGCTTCACCAAAAAAATCCATTGCACGGCGGCCACCGTCGATCTCTGCGCCGTCATGCTGCCCGATTCCGGCTTCATTCAGGAATCCGATGCCAAGTTCCAGAACAAGCGCAACCGCCAGCGCGGCATTCCCGAAGTGGAACCGATTTACACTTTGGAACATGCCATGAATGCCCTCGAGAATTTTGAGGCACTGGATTATGAAAACTGGATAGCACCGGCCAAAGGCATTCGCGCCCGCTGGTGGAATGCGGGCCACCTTCTTGGCTCCGCCTCGATTGAAGTTGAGGTCAGCCAGTCCGGCAAGCCGCCCATCCGCATTCTCTTTTCCGGTGACATCGGGCCCGACCACAAAATGCTGCAGCCCGATCCTGAAGCGCCAACCGGCTTTGATTACGTCATCTGTGAGTCGACCTATGGCGGCAAGGATCGCTTCGAACGCTCCGAGGAAAAGCGCCGCGAGTTGATGGCCCAGGAAGTGAACGCTGCAGCGGCGCGCAAAGGCGCACTTCTCATTCCGTCCTTCGCGGTGGAACGCACCCAGGAAGTGGTGACTGACCTAGTCTGGCTCATGGAACAGGGCAAGGTTCCCAGTACCACCATCTTTATCGACAGCCCGCTGGCCAACAAGGCTTCGGCCATTTTCAAAAAACACGCCAAGGAATTGCAGAATGGCGATGCCCTCTTTCGCGCCTTCAACTCGCCGCTGCTGAAAAGTACCGAAACGGTGGAAGACAGCAAGGCCATCGCGCTTTTCTCAGGCTTTCGTATCATCATTGCCGCCAGTGGCATGTGTGACGCAGGCCGCATCCGCCACCATTTGAAAAACCATTTGTTCCAGGCCAGCACAACAGTATTGTTGGTGGGCTTCCAGGCCGCGGGTTCGCTTGGCCAAATTCTCCAGAGCGGAGCCCAGATGGTGAAAATCATGGGCGAGGAAATCACTGTGCGCGCCACTATCCGCCAGTTTGAGGATTATTCCGGCCATGCCGATGGACCGGAGCTTGTGCAGTGGCTGAAAGAGCGCAAACCCATTGGCAAAACCGTTTTTCTCACCCACGGCGAAGAAGAGCCGCAAATGGCCCTGCAACAGGCCATCACCGGAATAATTGTCGAGGGCGATTGCATTCTGCGCCCGAGGCTCGATGATGTTTATGATTTGAGTGGTGAGGCTTGCGCTCTGATTTCGGCCGAAACCAGGCCACGCATTGACCCCTCAAATATCGCAAAGCCCGATTGGAACAATGATCTCACCAGCCTGCATCTCGACATCGATCAGGAAATTGGCAAGCTCGCCGATGCAAAAACCCGTGCTGCGTTTATCCGCCGGCTGAAACGCGCTCTTGCCAATGAGGGTCCTGACAACACCCGCCGCCGTCCGCCGATTTCAGGTGCTTCGCGAAGGTCCAGGGGTTATGATGATAATTGAGGAGAACGCCCCATGGCCTTGGAAGAGCTTCAGACCCAGATCAGCCTGTTGGTGAGCCAGATCAACAACCAGCCGGAAGACGTTCATGAGCTCTATGAGCTGCTGCACCAGAAACTGAACGAGCTCCGCCTGACCGGCCAGCCCCTGCCGAAAGACCTCATCGAACTTGAAAAACGCATGCTGGAAGAGTTTCCGAAGCCGTAGCCAGGTTCTAATTACCGCACATCCAGCCAGCATCTGCTGGCAGCCGATGCCGCAATGCCGTGAATGATTTTTTCAATCTTCAGGCCTTCTTCGAAGTTCACGTAAGGCTCTTCACCTTTTTCGATGCAATCAAGAAAATGCCTGCATTCAATCACCTTGAGTTCGTTGAAACCCAATTGATGCCCTGGTCCCGGTGTGAATGCGCCGTAGGGCGGATGCATGGGGCCTGAAAGAATGGTTTTGAAGCCCCGACGCTCCGACGGTTCATCCGCGATGTAAAGCTGCAGTTCATTCATCCGCTCCTGGTCGAAAATGATCATCCCCTTGGTGCCATGAACCTCAACGCGAATCACGTTTTTCCGCCCATGGGCCGCGCGGCTTGACATCAGGACCCCGGAGGCCCCGCTCTCGAACCGCACCATGGCATGGGCTATGTCTTCGTTTTCAACTGCGCGCATTTCGCTTGAACCCGGCATGGGCCTGAGCTTGTGCACGGTTTCAATATCTGCGCACACCTCCTTCACGTCTCCGACAAGGAGGTGGGCAAAGCTCACGAGATGGCAGGTGAGATCACCCAATACACCGAGCCCGCCGGTTTCCAAACGCGAGCGCCACGACCAAGGCACATTTCCGTCCGCCTGATAGTCTTCATCAACCTGCCCGCGGAAATGAATGATCCTTCCAAGAGCGCCATCCTGGATTAGTTTCCGCGCGTGGAGAATTGCGGGGTTTCTGATGTAGTTATAGCCCAACAACGCCTTGCCACTGGCCTTTGAGGCAGCGGCGGTCATTGCTTCTGCATCCGCAAGCGTCAGAGCCATGGGCTTTTCACACCACACATGTTTGCCGGCTTCAAGGAATGCGACTGCCATTTCCCGGTGCAGATTATTGGGCGTGGTGATTGAGACGATATCAATTCGGGGATCGCCAAGCAGCTTAGTCCAATCCGTTTCGGCCCGCGCAAAACCACCTTCACGGGCCTTCTGCCGCGTCACTGATTCATTGGTATCACACAACGCTTCCAAACGGATTTCAGTTTCACCACCGAAAACCGCCCGCACATGGCTCCAGGCCATGGCATGGCATTTTCCCATAAACCCCGTGCCGATAACCGCCACGCCAAGAGACGCCATAGATAAATCCTTCCGCCAGTTTCACTAGTGGAATAATTGTTCTATTTCCTTGGCACAAGTGAAAAGCTGTGATTTACTCGCACTAATGCGCAACTTGCCATCAAGAGTGAGCCTAACGTGAGCGAAAGTGACATCCTCCCGCGGGACTTTCAGAGCCTCAAGAACCGCATAATTGAGCGCGGGGCCAGCCTGCCGAAGCGGCTGACCCAGGTTGCGACCTATGCCTTGGAACACCCTGATGAAATCGCCTTTGGCACGGTTGCTTCGATTGCTGTGGCAGCCGATGTGCAGCCTTCGACGCTGGTACGCTTCTCCCAAGCCATGGGGTATCAGGGATTTTCCGAATTGCAGGAGGTGTTTCGCTCGCGGCTGAGGGACCGCATCCTGAACTATGAGGAACGCATCGAGCAGTTGCGTCTCCATGCCCTTTCGGCCTCAAAATCCCATGTCATTTTTCAGGGCTTCACCGAGGCTGCAGAAAAATCAATCAACACCTTGCAGGAAAGACTGGAACCGAAAAAACTCGACCACGCCGTCGCGATGCTGAGCAAGGCCGAGACCATTTATCTCCTGGGACTGCGCCGGTCATTTCCAATTTCAACTTACATGTCCTATGCCTTTGGAAAGCTCGGCGTACGGAATGTCTTGATTGATGCCATCGGCGGGTTGGCCCAGGAAGAACTGGGCTTTGCCACCAAGCGAGATGCTGTGCTCGCCATCAGCTTCACGCCCTATGCTTCCGAGACCGTGGCGCTTGCACAAGCTGCAGCGGCGCGAAATGTGCCTATAGTTGCCATCACTGACTCAGGTTTCTCGCCTCTCTCATCACTGGCCGAGACCTGGTTTGAAGTAGCGGAGGCAAATTTTGAAGGCTTCCGTTCAATGGCGGCAACCCTCTCGCTAGCCATGACGCTCACTGTCGCCGTAGCCGAAATGCGTGGCCGCAGGCCTTAAACTTCCGGCGGTTCTGCCGGCGAATTTCCAGCGCCTAAAACTTGCTGGTCGAAGTCGATGATGGACCCAGTCATCATGCCTGATTCATCGCTCGACAGATATCCGCAGGCGCGTGCCACTTCGTCGGGCTTCAACAGGCGCCCGAAGGGCCTGCCAGCTTCCGCCTTCGCGAGCCAGCCCGTTTCCGCATCGTGATAGGTTTTCATGATCCGGTCTTCACCCGGCGTATCCATCCAGCCGATGGTGAGACCATTGACCCTGATCTGATGCTTCATTACCGAATAGGCGGTGTTCTTGGTGAGCGTAATGAGTGCGCCCTTAGAAATGCAATAGGCCGAGATGAAGCTCTGCCCGCCATGGCCCGACATGGAGATGATGTTGACGATGGTACCCTTGGTTTTTTCGCGCTTCATCACGTGCAGCGCATCCTGAATGATGAAATAGGGTGCTCTCACGTTGACGTTCATCATGTTATCGAAAAACTCGGGCTTGGTATCCCAAATGGTGCCGCGATCGGTAATTCCGGCAGCATTGATGATCGCATCAACGCGGCCAAAAGCCTTGTCTGTGGCTGCTATTACCTTGCGCGTGTCATCCATGCCGGCAAGATCAGCCTGGACAAAAACGGTTTTTACGCTCTTCTTTTCCAGATCGGCCTTTACGCGCGCGCCGTTCTTTTCATTGCGCCCAGTAATGACAATGCCCTTGCAGCCTCTATCCGCGAGGAGATGGGCGATGGCTTCGCCAAGACCCTGCGTGGAACCAGTGACGACGGCGATCTTGCCATCCATCGACAGCTTTGAGAGAGAGTCCATATTCATTACGACACCTTTACTGGCTTGCCGGTTTTCCACGACTCGGTTGCCGCGTCCGCAAGCTTCTGCGCCTGCAGGCCATCATAGCCATTAGGCTTGGACGACACGCCTTTGGCGATACCATCGATAAAGCTGTTCACTTCATTTGCGTAGGCAGCTCCATAACGCTCGGTGAAGAAGTTCAATACGGGATCACCCTTGAAACCATCGCCGTTGGCAAGCTCAACCGTGGTGTTGCGCACATTGCCCGCGCGCAGCATGCCCTTGCTGCCATGCACTTCCATGCGCTGGTCATAACCGTATGTGGCACGGCGTGAATTGGTGATCACGCAGATTTTGCCGGAGGCCGTTTGCATTTGAACTGACGCCGTATCAACATCGCCCGCTTCACCAATGGCCTTATCAACGAGTGCCGAGCCCAATGCATGCACGACAACAAATTCCTCACCAACAAGAAACCGCGCCATATCAAAATCATGGATCATCATGTCGCGGAACAACCCGCCGGAACCTTTCACATAGTCGGCTGGTGGTGGTGCGGGGTCACGGCTGATGATGGTGGCAAGCTCGACATTGCCAATTTCACCTTTCACGATGCGCGCCTGCAGGGCTGCGAAATTCGGATCGAAGCGGCGGTTGAAGCCGATCATCAGATTCGATTTGTTCTTCTCGACGACCTTGAGGCAGCTCAATATTCTGTCCACGGACAATGACACTGGCTTCTCGCAGAGGATCGCCTTACCCGCGTTCGACGCCGCTTCAATCAGGTCCGCGTGTGTTCCCGTTGGTGTTGCGATCAGAATTGCATCAACATCTTTCGACGCAATGATCTCTTCAACGCTTGCAACTTTTGCACCCACAGTGGCCGCCAAGTCGCTTGCTGCCTTAGCCATCGCATCAGCCACGAAAGCCACCTTTGCCCTGCTGGAAGCGCCGATTGTAGCCGTGTGAACTTTGCCAATCCGGCCTGCGCCGAGTATCCCGAACCTGATCATTTCCCTCTCCAAAACACGTGAAAAACCCTTTTAAAACGGATGAATTGGCCTGAAAAGCGGTGCAGGCGCACGACTTAGGGCCATATTTGCCCGAAACGGAACAAACATTCCAACTTGACTTCATTTTGGAATTGTTGTTTCGTCTTGTCAAGCAAACAAAATCCTGAGGAGGCATAAATGGCGTCTGGAACCGGCAAACCCGCCGCGCTCGACGTCATCACCGTGGGGCGCTGCTCCGTCGATCTCTACGGCCAGCAAATCGGCTCCAGGCTTGAAGACGTAACTTCCTTTGCCAAATCCGTGGGCGGCTGCCCCTCCAACATTGCCATCGGCACGGCAAGGCTTGGCCTCAAATCCGCAGTTATCACCAGGGTTGGCGACGAACAGATGGGGCGCTACGTGCGCGAGCAAATGGCTCGCGAAGGCGTGGAAACCGACGGTATCACCACCGATCCGCAACGGCTGACCTCATTGGTTCTGCTTTCCGTTGAAAACGACAAGACCTTCCCGCTGATTTTCTACCGCGACAATTGCGCCGACAGCGCTTTGTGTGAGGCTGACATCGACGAAAAATTTGTGGCCTCGTCTGCCGCCCTGCTGGTGACCGGCACCCATTTTGCCCGGCCCCTGAATGATGCAGCCCAGCGCAAGGCCATGAAAATTGCCAAGGCCCACGGCCGCAAGATTTGCTTCGACATCGACTACCGCCCCAACCTCTGGGGTCTCGCCGGCCATGGCGCTGGCGAAGAGCGCTACATCAAGTCCGACAAGGTTTCCGAGCATATCAAGACCGTTCTCCCTGACTGTGACCTGATCGTTGGCACGGAAGAAGAGGTCCACATTGCCGCTGGCAGTGAGGACACTTTGACCGCGTTGAAAACGATCAGGTCCCTTTCTTCGGCAACCATTGTCTTGAAGCGCGGCCCCATGGGCTGCGTGGTTTATCCCGCAGCGATTCCCGATCGCCTGGAAGACGGCATTGTGGGCCAGGGCTTTCCCATCGAAGTTTACAATGTGCTGGGCGCGGGCGATGCCTTTTTCTCCGGCTTCCTGCGCGGTTGGTTGAAGAATGAGCCGCTTGAAACCTGTGCCACCTATGCCAATGCCTGCGGGGCTTTCGCGGTTTCACGGCTCCTCTGCTCACCCGAAATTCCAACCTGGGATGAGCTGCAATTTTTCCTGAAGCACGGTAGCCCGCACAAGGCACTGCGCAAGGACGAAGCCATCAATCATGTGCACTGGGCCACCACCCGGCGCGCCCAACCGCCAAAACTTCTGGCTCTCGCCATCGACCACCGCATTCAGCTGGAAGCCATTGCCGACAAGGCGGGAGCCCCACGCGAGCGAATTGCGCCGTTCAAACGCCTGGCCATTGCAGCCATTGGGCAAGTGTCAAAAGGCAAGCCGGGCTTTGGCACGCTGCTTGATGATACCTATGGCAGGGATGCCATGTTTGACGCAGCCAAGCTTGGCCTGTGGGTTGGCAGACCCCTTGAGCAACCGGGTTCGCGGCCCCTGCGTTTTGAGTTCACCCAGGATGTGGGCGCACGGCTGGTTGAATGGCCCGTGACCCACACCATCAAGTGCCTCGCCTTCTATCATCCCGATGATCCCGCCGAACTCAAAACCGAACAGGCGCAAAAACTCCGCACCCTTTATGAGGCGGCGCGAAAAGTTGGCCGTGAATTGCTCGTCGAAATCATCGCCGGCAAGAATGGCAGCGTGACGGACGATACGGTTTCCTGCGCCCTTGCCGAGCTCTATTCCCTTGGCATCAAGCCGGACTGGTGGAAACTGGAACCGCAGGCAACAGGCGCCGCCTGGGGCAACATCGAAAAAGTCATAAAGGCTAATGATCCCTATTGCCGGGGCATTGTCCTGTTGGGCCTCGACGCCCCCGAAGATGATCTCGCGCGCGCCTTTGCGACAACTGCCGGTCATGCAACCATCAAGGGCTTTGCCGTGGGCCGCACGATTTTCAGCACTGTGGCGGAAAGCTGGCTGGCCGGAAAAGCTGACGATTTAAATGCAACATCAGAAATGGCCGAACGCTTTGCCAATCTGGTAAATGTCTGGAATAAATCACACCCCTAACTATTTGAACCTCCGTTTTTGGGAGGAGCAACCAAACGAGGACAAATCATGGGCAAATTAATTCGCCTGACGACTGCGCAAGCCTTGATGAAATTCCTGACCCGCCAGATGACCATCGTTGACGGCAAGAAACTGCCAATATTTGCGGGTGTCTGGGCGATTTTCGGTCACGGCAATGTGGTGGGAATTGGTGAAGCCCTGTTCGGCGTGAGGAAGGAATTGCCGACCTACCGAGCCCACAATGAACAGGCCATGGCCCATGCGGCCATTGCCTTTGCCAAGGCCTCGCGCCGCAGGCGCATGATGGCCTGTACCTCATCCATCGGCCCCGGCGCCCTGAACATGGTGACCGCCGCAGCCGTGGCCCATGTGAACCGCGTGCCGCTGCTGCTGCTGCCGGGAGATGTCTTCGCCAATCGCCTGCCCGATCCCGTGCTGCAGCAGGTTGAAGACTTTGGTGACGGAACGGTCTCAGTGAACGACTGCTTCAAACCCGTGTCACGCTATTTCGACCGCATCGCACGGCCTGAACAATTGATCCCCGCGCTGAACCGCGCCATGGTGGTTCTGACCGACCCCGCCGATTGCGGCCCCGTGACCCTTGCCATGTGCCAGGACACCCAGGCGGAGGCTTATGAATACCCCGAAAGTTTCTTCGAGGAAAAAATCTGGACCATGCGCCGCACGCGTCCCGATGAAAATGAGCTGGCGGGGGCCGTCCGTGTATTGA
This sequence comes from uncultured Alphaproteobacteria bacterium, assembly GCA_963766425.1. Lineage (GTDB taxonomy): Bacteria > Pseudomonadota > Alphaproteobacteria > Rhizobiales > Aestuariivirgaceae > Aestuariivirga. The sequence goes on along the minus strand of CAVYAB010000018.1, from coordinate 224,518 downwards.
AGGCCGCAAAGAAGCCAGTCATCATTGCAGGCGGTGGCGTACTCTTTTCCGAGGCCTCGGGCACGCTTGCAAATTTTGCCGGCGCCCACGGCATTCCAGTGGTCGAAACCCAGGGCGGAAAATCTTCGCTGCCCTTCGCCCATGATTTGAACATGGGCGCCGTCGGAGTGACCGGCACCGGTGCTTCCAACAAGCTTTGCGAGGAGGCCGATGTCATTCTCGCCGTGGGCACCAGACTACAGGATTTCACCACGGGCTCCTGGGCCCTGTTCAAGAATGACAAGAAAACGATCATTGGTCTTAATACCCAGGTCTTCGATGCAACCAAGCATCGCGCCCTGCCCTTGATTGCCGATGCCCGCGTGGGACTTGAGGAACTCACCCTCAATCTAGGCAAATGGACGGCCCCTTCCGCTTGGACAAACTCCGCCAAGAGCGGATTCGCCGCGTGGATGAAAACTGCCGCCAAATATACCGATGCCAGCAATGTGGAACGACCGTCAGATTCGCAAGTGATTGGCGCCGTGCAGCGCGCCCTTGGCCGCGATATTTCCGTGCTCTGTGCCGCAGGCGGCCTTCCCGGCGAATTGCATAAGCTCTGGCAGGCGAGCGTGCCCTCGTCCTACCACATGGAATATGGCTTCTCTTGCATGGGCTATGAAATCGCCGGCGGCATCGGCCTTAAGATGGCTCAGCCCGACCGCGAAGTTGTCGTGATGGTTGGCGATGGCAGCTACCTCATGATGAATTCCGAACTCGCCACCTCCGTGATGCTCGGTGTGAAGCTCACCGTGGTGCTGCTGGATAATCGCGGCTACGGCTGCATCAACCGCCTGCAACATGCGAGCGGCGGCGAACGCTTCAACAATTTGTTTGATTACAACACCGCGCAGGAGGTCTCCCCCGACATCGATTTCGCCGCCCATGCCAAAAGCCTCGGCGCGATTTCAGAGAAGGTTTCATCCCTTGCTGATCTTGAGCGTGCCTTGAAGAACGCCAAGGGAAACACCCGCAGCACCGTCATTGTCATCGATACGGACCCGATGAAATCAACTGATGCAGGCGGCCATTGGTGGGATGTCGCAGTTCCGGAAGTTTCAACGCGGAGCCAGGTACGGGCGGCGCGCAAGAATTACGAAAAGGCGAAAGCCAAACAACGCATTGGTAACTGAGAGAAAGCAACACACCTATGACAATACGGATCGGTGCCAACCCCATCGGTTGGTCCAATGATGACATGCCGGAAATTGGCGGCTGGATTCCGCTGGAGCAATGCCTGAGCGAAGCAAGGGCCGCGGGCTTTCAGGGCATGGAACTTGGCAACAAGTTTCCAAGGCAGGCGACCAAACTGCGCCCCATTCTTGATGCCCATGGCATGGTTCTTGTGGGCGGCTGGTATTCCACCTTCCTGCTTGAGCACGACGCCGAAACCGAATTTGCAAAATCAGCGGACCATCGCAAATTGTTAAAGGCCATGGGCACCAGCGTTTTCATCGTGGCGGAATGCACTAACACCATCCACGGCAACAAGACGGCACCGCTTTCAACACGCCCCGTGATGACTGACGCCCAATGGAAAACCTTCAACACACGTCTCACCAAATTTGCCGAACTTTTGAAGGCGGACGGATTTCAGCTCGCATATCATCACCACATGGGAACCGTGGTGCAGACAGCAGCCGAGATTGACCGCCTGATGGCAGGAACCGGCGATACCGTGAACCTGCTGCTTGATACGGGACATGCGACATGGGGCGGTGATAACCCAACGCGCTTGGCCAAGGCCTACAAGAATCGCATCAGCCATGTGCACTGCAAGGACGTGCGCCTTGCCGTGAAAGACGAGTCCGACAAACACGACTGGTCATTCCTCGATAGCGTTCTGGCAGGCGTTTACACTGTGCCGGGCGACGGCTCCATTGACTATGTTTCGGTTTTCAAGGAACTTAAGGGCTATAGCGGTTGGGTGGTGGTTGAGGCCGAGCAGGATCCGGAGAAAGCCCCGCCAGCCAAATATGCCAAGATGGGATGTGACAATCTCAAGCGGTTCTTAAAAGAGGGTGGCCTTATCTGAATGTCGACACTTCTGGTGAAACCCCGCGCTGGCGGGGGCCGCGTCCATCACGTGACGCCGAAAACGGCGAAGTGGACCCATGTGGGATTTCGATCTGTGGAAACGCAAAGCGGGCGAGCTTGCCACCGGCACCGATGGTGACCGCGAAACCTGCCTGGTTTTTGTCAGCGGTCGCGGCAGTGTGCGCGTGGGTGCCGAGGAGTTTGGAATTCTGGGTGGCAGGGCCTCACCCTTCGAGGGCAGGCCCTGGTCAGTCTATGTGCCGCCCAGCATGGTGTGGTCGGTGGAGGCAACGGAAGATATGGTGCTCGCCGTGTGTTCCGCCCCGGGCAAGGGAAAACTCCCGCCGCGCATCATCCCCCCTGATGTTCTTGTGCAGGAAACCAGAGGCAAAGGTTCCAACGTGCGCCACGTCACCAATATTCTTCCCGAATGGGAAATGGCGGAAAACCTTCTGGTGGTGGAAGTCCTGACGCCAGCGGGCAATACCTCGTCTTATCCGCCCCACAAGCACGATGAAGACAATCTCCCCCATGAATCCCAGTTGGAGGAAACCTATTATCACCGCCTGAATCCTCCCCAGGGCTTTGCCTTCCAGCGCGTCTACACCGATGACCGCGAGCTTGATGAGGCGATGGCTGTGGAGGATGGCGATGTGACCCTGGTGCCCAGGGGCTATCACCCCTGCGCCACCGTGCACGGCTACGATCTTTACTATCTCAACGTCATGGCGGGCCCGCGGCGCACCTGGAAATTCCACAACGCCAAGGAACACGAATGGCTGCTGAAGGCGTAAAACCCCGGCCCGCAGCTTTCATATTCATCTTCATCACCGTGGCGCTCGACATGTTGGCGCTTGGCATCATCATTCCAGTGTTGCCAAAACTCATTGAAAACTTCGTGGACGGCAACACCGTAAGGGCCGCTGAGATCGTAGGCATCTTCGGCGCGAGTTGGGCCATCATGCAATTCCTGTTTTCGCCCGCCATGGGCTCGCTCTCCGACCGGTTCGGGCGCAGGCCCATCGTGCTCCTTTCAAATCTGGGCCTGGGGCTCGATTATATTCTGATGGCCATGGCGCCTGCCCTTTCATGGCTCTTCGTGGGCCGCATCATTTCCGGCATCACCGCAGCCAGCGTTTCAACCGCCGGCGCCTACATCGCCGATGTGAGCCCGCCCGATAAACGCGCCCAGAACTTTGGCATGTTGGGCGTAGCTTTCGGCATTGGATTCATTCTAGGACCGGCGCTTGGCGGAATTCTCGGGAGCCATAATGTGCATTATCCCTTCTGGGCCGCAGCGGCCATGAGCCTGCTGAATTTTGCCTATGGTCTTTTTGTCCTGCCCGAATCCCTGAAGCCGGAAAACCGCAGCCCCTTTTCCTGGGCCAAGGCCAATCCCCTGGGCTCGGTGAAACTTCTGGTCAGCCACCATGAACTCTGGGGCCTGGGTCTTGTGACCTTCCTTTCGCAACTCGCCCACACTTCGCTGCCCTCGATTTATGTTCTCTATGCTGGCTACCGCTATGGCTGGGGACCGGATCAGGTTGGATTTCTTCTGGCCGGTGTCGGCGTTGCCTCCATGGTGGTGCAAGGCGGCCTCGTACGTCCTATCATTGATCGCATCGGCGAACGTCCCGCCCTTTTGCTGGGGCTCATTTGCGCCAGCATCGGCATGACCTGGTACGGCACCGCATGGATAGGCGCGTTGACCTGGATCGGCGTTCCCATCGCCGCTTTCTGGGGCCTGTTCAACGCCACCAGCCAATCGGTGATGTCACAACGGGTGTCAGCCTCCGAACAGGGCCAATTGCAGGGCGCTCTTTCCAGCGTGACGGCCTTCGCCGGAATCATTGGCCCCATACTATTTGCCAATGTCTTCGCCCGTTCGATTGATCCGGCTTACGGCTTTGATTTGCCGGGACTGGGTTATTGGCTGGCCGGAGCCCTTCTGCTTGCAGCCTTCCTGCTGGCGGCTCTACTCACCCGCAAGAAGCTCAAGCATCATGCCGCCGCGTCATGAAATCGCGCATCGGCCTGATCCATGCGTTTGCGGATTTGCGTCACTATCAGCGAGTCATCGGGCACGCAATTGTCATAGGTCAAATATTCTCCCGCCTTCACCGGCTTGATCACGCGGGCCTGTTCGGCAAGCCCCAGAGGCACCGCATTGCTCGCCCTTGCCTGCTCGGCCGTCATCGCCCAGGCGCGGTATTCCGTTTCGCCAATCTTTCCCATAACCTCACCGGCCTTGAGATCACGCTTGGCCACGGTGATCGCTTCCGCCACCGGATGATCCAGTGGTGCCATGTCGGCACGGCCATGCAAGACAGCTTTCGCCGCGGAGAGTGGAACTTCAAGGCTGGTCAGATGATAGGGCCGCATGATGGAAAAAAATGGTCCCTTGCCGACTTTCAAGTCAACCATACGCTCCAGCACGCGGGGATGATCTGTTTCCACAATGCAGAACACACCGGGTGCGACACCCTTGCCGATGGAATAATCCACGCAACCGGATTTTGACAGAATACCGCCATGGGATTTTGGCACGAGGACTGAAGCCAGTTCCTCGCGCGTCGCCGCTGGCCCATGCATGCCCGGCACATCGGGCACCAGTCCTGTGCAATTGGCAATGGCCACCATTTCAATCATCGTCTTGGAGCCATCGACAAATTCAACCAGCATGCGCGCATTCATGTTGCGCTCCCGCGCCTCCGCTTCATACTCTTTTGGCACCGCATCAAACTTGAGCGGATTGTTTTTGCCTTTTCCGGCGCATACAATTTTCAAACCAAGCGATTGCGCAAAGCCGATGAGCTCGAGGGCACAGGCCGGTTCATCGCCCATCGCCCCTGTATAGACAACACCAGCGCTCTGGGCCTGCGCCTTGAGATGACGGCCAATGGTGATGTCGGCCTCCACATTCAGCATCACCACATGCTTGCCATGATGAATGGCATCAAGGGCCAGCGTGGTTCCCGTGTTTGGATTGCCCGTGGCATCGATCACCACATCAATGTGGCCCGCCGCAACAAGGCTGTTGAGATCATCAGTAATCGCAAGCTGCCCGCGCCCGATGGCGCGATCGATGTCTGCCGCTGTTTTGGCGACGACAATTTTCTCGCGTGCGTGACCTGCAAGAAGTGCCGCATCAATCGCTCGCGAGGGATCAATTTCCGAAATGGCCCCCAGCAGCAAACCCGGCATGAGGGAAAGCTGCACAACAATATCGGTTCCCATCTGGCCGGCCCCTGCCAGGCCAACCGTGACAGGCCTCCCCGACTCAGCGCGCAGCTTCAGTTCCTTTACCAGAGCTGAGACATTCGCGATCATGATTTGTCTTTTTTCTTGTTCATCTTGGGCATGAGTTTCGGCGCAAAGACCGTCGAGGTTTCCCCTTTTCCCAAGTCGCCGGGCTGCTTGCCATAAGTCCTGAAGCGTTTCAGAACGCTCACCATTTGCGCCTCTTCCAGAAGCACGGGCTTTCCGGCAAGACACGCTGCCCAATACTGATGGCATAGTGTTTCAATTTCACCTGCCAACCACAGGGCCTTGGAAAGACTGGGCCCAAAACAAATCTGGCCATGATTGGCAAGCAGACATGCCGTGCGCCCCTCCAGCGCCTTGAGCATTGTATCAGACAATTCCTGCGTTCCAAATTCGGCATAAGCGGATACGCGCAGGCTCGTGCCGCCAGTCACCCCAATCATATAATGGAAAGCGGGTACATCCTTGCGCAGGCAGGCAAGCGCCGTTGCATAAGGCGAATGCACATGGACAACGGCCTTTGCTTCGGCCCGAGCCCGGAAAATATCCATATGCATGCGCCACTCGGTTGAAGGCAGGTACGCGCCGCGATAATTGCCCTCAAGGTCCATCTCGACAACATGGGCGGGTTTCATTTTCTCATAGACAATGCCCGATGCGGAGACGAGGAAACCCTTATCGGTGCGAACGCTCACATTGCCGGAGGTTCCTTGATTGATCCCCTCTGCATTCATCTTCAGGCAGGTCGCTATGACCTCGCGGCGCAGATCGAGATACTTCAGCTTTTTCATACGGATTCCAATTGCGAAGGATTGACTTCAAGGCATTCATTAAACAGTGTTGAGGCCATCATAGGAAGGCCGAAATGGATTTACAATTGCCCCGCGGAATAGCCGTTGTTGACGCCGGAAAGACCAATACCAAGGTTATTTTGTTCGGGTCCGATGGCAAGCCGGTAGCCGAGCGCAAAGTGCCGAGCCAAAACCGGGAAGGCCCGCCCTACCGCGCCATTGATCCCGCTCCCGTCAGGGAATTATGCCAAAAGGCCTTGCCTGAACTCGACGCCATTTTACCCATTGATGTCATCGTTCCCTGCGCCCATGGGGCCGCTTTGGCCTGTTTGGCCGGCGATGGCACCCTCGCCCTGCCGATCATGGACTATACCTCCGAACCACCACCTGAAATCATTGCAAACTACCGCCGGATTGAGCCCCCGTTTTCGGAAGTCTTTGGTCCGCTGCGACCCATGGCGCTTACCCACGGCCTGCAGCTCTACTGGCAGCAACAATCATTCGCTCACGACTTTGAGCATATCAAAACGATCGTACCGTGGATTCAATATGTGGGTTTCTGCCTGAGCGGAAAACTGGTGACGGAAATTTCAGGCATGGCCTGCCAATCGCATCTCATGAATATCCGGGACGGCGGCTATTCGTCATTGGTGAAACGCATGGGCTGGCAACCGCTGTTTCCGCCTCTGGCCAAAGCCTGGGAGGCAATCGGAGGATTGCGCGCCGAATTTTTGGGCCAGCACTTCCGGGGAGCGGCGAAAGTTCTGGCAGGCGTCCATGACTCCAACGCCAACTATTTGCGCTACCTCGCGGGCGGCCAGAAAAAATTCACCCTGCTCTCCACCGGAACCTGGATTATCGGCTTTGATACGGAAGCGAAACTCGACTCCCTGATCCAGGAAAGGGACACCGTTTCCAACACCGACGTTTTCGGCAACCAGGTCGCCTGTTGCCTTTTTTTTGGTGGCCGCGAATTTGAAATCGTGAGTGAGGGAGCGCCTGGTGAAGCTTCAACCCTGGTGGCCATTCAGCACATCATTGATTGCAAGACTTATGCCCTGCCGAGTTTTACCGATGGCGGCGGGCCCGTGCCCCACAGCGGAGGAAAGGGAAAATTGATCGGCGAAAAGCCTTCATCCGCTGAGCAATGGGCTTCCCTTGCCTCGCTCTACTGTGCGCTCATGGTTTCAGAATCCCTCGATGCCATCGGCTCAAAACACGACATCATCGTGGATGGACCCTTTTCAAAGAACATAATTTTTCTGCAAGTGCTGGCCCAGTTGCGGGAAGGGCAAAAAGTTCTGGCGTCCGATCTCAGGGACGGAACAACAGCGGGCGCTGCCTGCCTTGCCCTCATGCCAGACGGCATATTGCCCAATGTGCCGCTTTCGCTCACCACAATTGCGTCGCAAGATCTCACCAACTTGGCTGATTATCGTGCAAACTGGCAAAGGCTGGCCCATGAAAATTCCCTATAGCAGTTGTCTATTTGCGGTTTTTCTCGCAAGCACTGCGCCCGCCCTTGCTTTTGACTGCGCCAAGTCCACCACGAAAGTTGAAAAGGCTATTTGTTCCGACCGCGTTTTGGGCGCGGCTGATGCGGATATGGCGAACGCCTATGCGGCGGCGCGCGATGCTTCCAGCCCTTCCGAGAAGAAAATGCTAATGCTTTCCCAGCGGCGCTGGATTGAGCGGCGCGAAAATTACTGTGGATTTGAGGAAGGCGTGACTCTCGCTGCCTGCATCACCAAGGAAACAATGGCGCGAAGATTGCTGCTGCAAGGTGCACCGGAAAGCGGCCCGGGGGCATCATCTGCGCTGATTCCGGTTTTCCTTCAGCAGCGTGGCGATGCAAAACAATACGATCTCGATTATGCCCTCGTCCGCTTTGCCAATCCGCAAAGTGCCGGGGAAAAACTCTTTAACCTGCAATCGGAAAAAATCCTGGCCGAGGCATCGCGTGGATCCCATGACCAGGAACTCCTGGAAGGGCAAATGCTGTCCCACGAAGAAAGCTTTGCCATTTCCTTTGCCTCGCCGGACCTTCTTTCCGTCGCCGACAGTTTCTATGCCTATGAGGGCGCCGCCCACGGCAATGGCGGCGTGACCAATATCAACATTGATATGCGGAGCGGCACGGAAATCAGGGCCTCGGACGTGTTTGCGGGCGAAGCCATCAAGTCCCTTACTCTCGCCTGCCGTGACCAAATCCTGGCGCGCAAGCAGGAAAATTATGGCGCTGAAAAATATGCGGCGGCAGAAGATGGGAATTATCAGGAGAGCACCATCACCGAGCACATCAACGATTTTCGGCGTTGGACGATTACCGCTGAAAAGGCAATTGTGACCTTTGATTCCTATGCCATAGGCGCCTACGCCGAAGGCCCCTATGAATGCGAATTTGAGATGCCGAAACTGAAAGCCTTCGCAAAGCCTGATGCACCATTGCCTTAAGGAAACATTGCATGCTCGATCACCTTGGTTTTTCCGTCAGAAATCTGAAAGTCTCGCGGATGTTTTATGAGAATGCCCTGAAGCCCTTGGGCATCAAGCCGCTCATGGAAGTCACTCCCGAAATGACTGGCACCGACGACAGCCACGTGGGCTTCGGCGCAGATCGGCCATTCTTCTGGATTGGCACCGGCGGCAAACCATCGCCCGGCATGCACGTAGCGTTCCTGGCCCAGAGCCGGAAAACAGTGGATGAATTCTATGCGGCGGCAATTGCCGCTGGTGGAAAAGATAATGGCAAGCCCGGAATGAGGCCCCATTACCATGAAAATTACTACGGGGCTTTTGTGTTCGATCCCGATGGCAACAACATTGAAGCCGTTTGCCACAAGCCTGGGTGAGATGATTAACCGAACAGCAACAATCGACGTGCACACTCCACAAATGTAAAAGGTGTACCCCATGCGTAGCGAAGCCCACTCCCAAGTCGAATTCCCAGTATTCATCCTGACTTGCCCAAGCTCTGACAGCACCGATGAGAGGGTTCACGATATTCAGCTCCGTGGAAACTTGCCCCTGCTGATAGGCAGCGATGTTCTGGCTGAAATCACCCGTGCGGATCTGCTCGAAAGCTGGGAAACCGCCATTTCCCTTCCCGTCAAAGATTTAAACGCCATGACTGCTCTGGCAGGCCAGCGTTTGAGCGACATGCTGGAAGCGAATCTGGATGCGGAAGATTTAACCGAGCTCGTTTCTGACGCTGCTGTTCTCTTTCTGCTGGCCATGCGCCGCTTTGGAGTTTCGGAAGCCGACCGGATTCCCGCCTGCACCGTGAAGTGGAATGGACAAGAGGCAGCCGAAAGCGTTCAAATGCTGGCATGAAAACCAGCAACCCTGACCACCAGCCACCCGTTTCCGCTCCCGACTATGGCCGCTCGCTGCGCGGCCTTGGTTTCAACCTGATTGTCAGGGATGTGCCGCGCGCGGTGAAATTTGCGGTCGACGTGTTGGGCGCCACATCATTTTTCCACAACAAGGACTTTGCCGCCATGAAACTGAATGGCGGCGACTTCATGTTCCACGCCGATCACACCTACAGCAGCAACCCTCTCTCAGGCATCGTGAAGGGTGTCGAGGCGCGAGGTATAGGTGTTGAGCTGCGGATTTATGGCTGCGATCCCGACGTGGCCGAGGCCAACGCCAAAGCTGGCGGCTGGACCGTGCTTTCAGGCGCCCTCGACAAGCCCCACGGCCTCCGCGAATGCATGATCATTGACGATGAGGGCTATGTCTGGATTCCCTCGGTCCATCTGCCGTAGAATAAAAATTCTATTTCCTGGCTCTAACGAAATATTTATTCCATAATTGATCTGATTGGTCTATAAGGGCTAATCTGAGTTTCAGGCATCATCAAACAGGATTGAAGAGAGCGGAAAATGGTCAAGGAAATCGGGCATTTCATCGGTGGCAAGCAGGTCAAGGGGACATCAGGACGCTTTGCCGACGTGTTCAACCCCAATACGGGCGAAGTGCAGGCCAAGGTGGCTCTTGCCTCCAAAGCCGAGCTCCGCGCCGCCGTCGAGAACGCCAAGGCGGCCCAGCCCGCCTGGGCCGCCAAGAACCCGCAGTTCCGTGGCCGGGTAATGATGAAATTTTTGGAACTCGCCTCCAAGCACAAGGAAGAACTGGCCACCCTCATTTCCATGGAACACGGCAAGACCGTTCCCGATGCGCTGGGCGATTTGCAGCGCGGCGTTGAAGTCGCCGAATTTGCCTGTGGCGTGCCCCATCTCGTGAAGGGCGAATTCACCGATGCCGCAGGCCCCGGCATTGACATGTATTCCATGCGTCAAGCGCTGGGTGTTGTCGCGGGCATTACACCATTCAACTTCCCCGCCATGATCCCCCTGTGGAAATGCGCGCCAGCAATCGCGGTTGGCAATGCCTTCATCATGAAGCCATCCGAGCGCGACCCCTCTTGCCCAATACGCATCGCTGAACTTTTCCTCGAAGCAGGCCTGCCACCCGGAATTCTGAATGTCGTGAACGGCGACAAGGAATCCGTTGATGCCATTCTGAATGATCCCGACATCAAGGCTGTGGGCTTCGTGGGCTCCACCGCCATCGCCCAATATGTTTATGCCGGGGCAACGGCGACAGGCAAACGCGCCCAGTGTTTTGGCGGTGCCAAGAACCACATGGTGATCATGCCCGACGCCGACATGAACCAGGCCGTCGATGCCCTGATCGGCGCAGGCTATGGCTCGGCCGGTGAACGCTGCATGGCTATTTCAGTTGCTGTGCCCGTAGGCGAAGCCACCGCAAACGCGCTCATTGAAAAACTCATTCCGCGTGTGGAAAACCTCAAGATTGGTCCGTCAACCGATCGCGATGCTGACTACGGACCATTGGTTACGAAAATGGCTTTGGACCGCGTGAAGGGTTACATCGACATCGGCGTGAAAGAAGGCGCAACACTTAAGGTGGATGGCCGCGGCTTCAAGATGCAGGGCTACGAGAACGGCTATTTCCTCGGCGGCTCGCTCTTCGACAACGTCACCAAGGACATGCGGATCTACAAGGAAGAAATTTTCGGCCCCGTGCTCGGCGTTGTGCGCGCCAAGACCTATGACGAGGCGCTTGGCCTGTGCAACGACCATGAGTACGGCAATGGCGTTGCGATCTATACGCGCGACGGCGATGCGGCGCGCGACTTCGCGGCCAAGGTCCAGGTCGGCATGGTGGGCGTGAATGTGCCTATTCCGGTTCCGCTCGCCTATCACACCTTCGGTGGCTGGAAGTCCTCAAGCTTCGGCGATCTCAACCAGCATGGACCGGATTCCATCCGCTTCTACACCAAGACAAAAACCGTGACCTCCCGCTGGCCCTCCGGCACCAAGGAAGGCGCGCAGTTTTCCATTCCGACGATGCGCTAATTGATGCAGAAGCTTGATCTGCCCCTGGGTTACTACGAGCTGCCGAAAGGCAGGCTCGCCAATGTGGTGACCTGTCTTGAGATGACATCCAAGCCGCAGAGCAAGGATGCTTCCTTGCCTGCGGGCTATTCATTGCGGCGCGTTGATGTGGGTGACCTCGACAGCTACCGCAGGATATTCCGCAAAGTTGGCGAAGACCTCATGTGGTTTTCACGCCTCATCATGCCCGATGAAAAGCTGGCGGCAATTCTTGGCCACCCGCAAGTGGAATCCTATGCCCTTTATCAGGGTGAGGCAGCGATTGGCGTAATGGAACTTGATTTCAAGGATTTGCCCAACTGCGAGCTGGCCTTCTTTGGGCTGGCAAAGGAAGCAATTGGCGGCGGTTTAGGTCGTGCACTGATGACTATCGCAATCCAGAAGGCCTGGGAAAAACCCATCACCCGCCTCTGGGTCCACACCTGCCACTTCGATCACCCCAACGCGCTAGGCTTCTATCGTCGCTCGGGCTTCGAACCCTATAGCCTGATGGTCGAGATTCATGACGACCCGCGGCTCGCCGGCAAACTCCCCCGCCACGCCAGCCCCCATGTGGCCCTGATCGACCCGAAATAGCGCTTGAACCTTCGCCATGGTGTTTTGCCGGGAACTACTCTAAGAGGCGCCCAGCGCGCGGCAACTTTGGACACGGCGTCCGGTTGGCCAGCCCTCAACCCTCTTAGAAAAGCACTTGATCAATTGGCCTTTCCCTTAACCCCTGCCCCATTTGCACGCGCCCTTACCGAGCGCAAATATGAAGACCCGACGCCCGTTCAACTCGCCGTTCTTGAAGCCAAGGCAGAAGGCCGCGACCTTGTGGTTTCAGCCCAGACCGGTTCCGGCAAGACCGTGGCCTATGGTCTGGCCATTGCCGCAACCCTTCTGGGTGACGCGGAACGATTTTCGCCGGAAGCCTCCCCCGTGGCTCTCATTGTGGCACCAACCCGCGAACTCGCCATGCAGGTCGAGCGCGAACTGGAATGGCTCTACCACTATACCGGCGCGCGCATTCTCTCCTGCGTCGGCGGCATGGACCCCAAGCGCGAACGCCGCAGGCTTGGAGATGGCGCCCATATCATTGTGGGCACGCCGGGACGTTTGAAGGATCACCTTGAGCGGGGCTCCCTGAACATCGCCGATCTCAAAGTTGTGGTGCTCGATGAAGCCGATGAAATGCTCGACCTCGGTTTTCGCGAGGACCTCGAATTCATTCTGGAAGCAACACCTGCCGAACGGCGCACGCTTTTGTTCTCCGCCACTATGCCCAAGACCATCGCGAATCTGGCCAAGCGCTATCAACGCAATGCACTCCGCATTGAAGCCTCTGGCGGCGAACGCGCCCACGCTGATATTGAATACCGCGCGATTCGCGTGGCCCCCAATGAAGTTGAACATGCCGTGGTCAACGTGCTGCGTTTTGTCGAAGCCCAAAGCACCATCGTGTTCTGCAATACCCGCGACCATGTGCGCCATTTGCATGCAACCCTTCTGGAGCGTGGCTTTGCCGCCGTCTATCTCTCCGGCGAATTAAGCCAGGGCGAACGCAATCATGCGCTGCAAGCCCTGCGTGATGGCCGGGCCCGCGTCTGCGTGGCGACCGACGTGGCCGCCCGAGGCATAGACCTGCCAAATCTTGGCCTCGTCATTCATGCGGACTTGCCGAATGATGCGGAAATTCTGCAGCATCGCAGCGGACGCACGGGCCGCGCTGGCAAGAAAGGTGTGAGTGTCGTTCTTATCCCGCTCTCGCGCCGCCGGAAAGCCGAGCAGATGTTGTCCGCCGCGAAGGTGAACCCCCAATGGAGCGGACCGCCTTCGGCCGATGACATTCGCAAACTCGATCAGCAACGCATGTTGCAAGACCCCTTGCTGACCGAGATCAGCAGCGAAGAAGATCTGGAAATGGCCCGTTCGGTTCTGGCCATGCGATCACCGGAAGAAATTGCCGCGGCACTCGTGCGGTTCTATCGCGCAAGATTGCCTGCAGCTGAAGATGTATTTGATCCCGGCCCGGGCCGTGATTTCCGCGAGGCCAAACCAGCACGCCGCGATGCGCACTCCTCGGAGCCCCGCAATTTCACCTGGTTCCGCCTTGATATCGGCCGCAAGAACAACGCCGATCCCAAATGGCTCCTGCCGATGATTTGCAGGCGTGGCAAGGTGGTGAAAGCCGATATCGGCGCCATCCGCATCACCGACAACGAAACCCGGTTCGAAATCGCCAATGCCGTCGTCGAGCGTTTCACCATCGCCAGCCTGGTTGCCGATGACGAGGACGTGAAGATTGAACTGCTGAAAGGCGGCCATGAGGCCAGCAAGTCACCCCGCAATTTTGAGCGCAAGCCAAATTTCAAACCCAAGCACAACGCTGAACCGGCGCGCTACGAAGACCGAAAGCCCCATGAAGGTGCTGCCAAGCCAAAAGGCGAAGGCTACAAAGGTAAGAAGCCCTATAATGATGGCGGTAAACCAAAATTCGAAGGTAACAAGGCCCCGTTCAAAGAAAAAAAAGCCGCCTGGAAAAAGAAGAAGCGCTGAGCCCCAAACCTCTCCATGGTCGGGCTTGACCCGACCAACCAGACTTCGAGCTTATTGCAGTCACTGGATGGTCGCCTCAAAGGGCGACCATGGAGAGTGGCGGGAACTAATTCCCAATCGGCTTTCGCAGATTCCGTTTCTTTGCCAGATCAATTTGCTTTTGCCGTTCCCGCGCTGAGGCTTTGGACTTTTCGCTCAGCGTTGCGAAGCATTTGGGACAGCTCACGCCCGCTTCATAAAATGGTGAATTTTTTTCTTCCGCTGCCAATGGCATCCTGCAGCCGTGGCACATTTCGAGTTCGGTGGGAATGAGACCTTGCCCCACCGCCACACGATGATCGAAGACAAAGCACTCGCCCTGCCACTTGCTTTCGTGGGCCGGGACTTCTTCGAGATATTTGAGAATGCCACCCTTCAGGTGAAAGACCTCCCGGAAACCCTGGGACACCATATGGCTCGATGCCTTCTCGCAGCGAATGCCGCCCGTGCAGAACATTGCAACTTTCCGGTGCCTTGCGGGATCGAGGTTCTCGCCCACAAACTTTGGAAATTCGCCGAAGCTGGAAGTTTTAGGATCAGCGGCACCTTCAAACGAGCCAAGGGCCACTTCATAATCATTGCGCGTATCAATGAGCAGCACATCGGGATCAGAGATCAACGCGTTCCAGTCCTTTGGCTCCACATAGGTGCCGGCCTGCCGGTTCGGATCAACTCCTTCAACTCCAATTGTGACAATTTCCTTCTTCAGTTTCACCTTGCTGCGGTAGAACGGGTCTTCATTGCAGAAGGACTCCTTGTGATCGAGGTCGGCAAAGCGGGCGTCTGATCTGAGGTAATTCAGAAATCCATCAACAGCGCCACGGGCTCCGCTTATCGTGCCGTTGATGCCTTCAACCGCCAGAAGCAGCGTGCCTTTCACCCCATGGGCCCTCATGGCCGAAAGCAGGGGTTGCCGGAGCGCTGTAAAGTCTTTCAGCGTGACAAATTTATAGAGAGCGGCAACAACGATGGTTTGGGACATGGGCCAAGCTTTTATTAGGCCTGTGAGCGTTTTTCAATTGCGCATAAAGCATGGCGTCCCGTAAGTAACGGCAACCCCCGAGGACAAATGCCAGAATTCATCCTTAACGCCGGCCTGCAACTTCCCTTTATTCTCATTTTGCTGGCGCTCCTGGGCTATCGCCGGAAAGTAAATCCCCGGGCCTGGGTCATGGTGAAGGCCCCGCTTGAAAAGGTTTTTGCGCTTGTCGACCTCCATGACGGGAAGGTGCAGAACTGGAACCGCACCACGGTAACGTCAAATCTCATTGATCCCATACGGCAAATCTTCCGCATGACCTATGTGACAACCCTTTCAACCGGCAGCCAGCAAAGCTCCCAGGCGGATTTTCGCGTGGTCGAGCGGCGCGCGCCCAACTATCTCGAACTCCGCCGCGAGGGGCTGGAGGGAAAATCCCACAACAACGAGCTCCTGAAAATCATGATTGAAACGATCCCGGAGGCGGGAGGCACAAAGCTGCGCTTGAGTTATGACTGGGGGCCACGCCCCCTCATTGCGCAAATCCTGGCGCGCGCTGATCTCTGGGGCGGAGCCTACCGCCTGAAAGGCCTGGCCGAAACCGGCGAACCCGATGAAAAAACCCACACGCTTATTTCCGCCAGCGTTGCCCTTGTCACTGGGCTTTTGAGCCTCGTGGCCTTTGGACTGATGATGGGCTGGGTAATTTCCGGCCTCGTTGTGGCAGCGCTCTTCGTTCATGAATTTGGCCACCTCCTGGCCTTCCGGCTGGTCGGCCAGCCCTGGGGGCGGCTCGTCTTTTTGCCTTTTCTGGGCGCACTCGCGGTGCCGCGGCTGCCCTATGAGACGCAAGCGCAGGCCGTGTTTTCAGCCCTCATGGGACCGGGCTTCAGCGTGCCGTTGGCCTTCTGCATCGCCCTACCCGTGATGCTGGGAATTGCCATTCCCGGCTGGCTGACATTATTCGGCATCGTGATCGCGGGGCTCAATCTCTTCAATCTCCTGCCGGTTGAACCCCTTGATGGCGGCGTGGCGCTGCGCTCCGTGCTCGCCAAGATCATGGGCGGCCATGCCCGCTTTGGCCTTCTCGCTATCGGCGTGTTGATCGTCGCAGTGGGCTTCTACTACGAACAGGTTATCCTGCTCATCTTTGGCGGCATCTCGGTCCTGGCCAACATCAAGCCGCGCCTCATTGACCACGGACTCCAGGCTCTGTCCTCGCTTCAGGTTGCAATTTCAGCCTTTGGCTTCTCCGCAATTGTCGCCGCCTATATCACCATACTCGGATATCTGCTCAAACCCCTTGGATAACCATGCTGCTTGATTCCTATGCGGAAAAAGTGAGGGAGGGAGAGCTTCGTGACGACGCCGCGCAAGCGATTGTCGTTGCGCAGCTGGATAGGCTTGCCCAAAACCTGGAAGCCCGCGAGCGGCGCGGGGCAATTGGAAAGTTGCTGGGCAAGAATGGCACGCCCAAAGGCATTTATATTTATGGCGACGTGGGCCGCGGCAAAACCATGCTGATGGATTTGTTTTTTGCTGCCCTTGATGTGCAAGCCAAGCGGCGCATCCACTTCCACGCCTTCATGCAGGACATTCATAAACGCCGGCAGGCGTTGAAGGATGGTGATGTGGTAGCGCAAATTGCCATGGACCTGGCAAAACAGGCGCAGGTTCTGTGCCTCGATGAAATGCAGATCAGCGACATTGCCGATGCCATGATCGTGGGTCGCCTGTTCCAGGCCCTGATGGCCAACGGCACGGTGATCGTCACAACCTCAAACCTGTCGCCCGATGAACTTTACAAGGATGGCCTCAATCGCGGATTATTTTTGCCAGCCATCAAGCTTATGAAATCGAATTTTGATGTGGTTTCCCTGGCAAGCCCCACGGATTATCGCCTGGGCCGGGTCAAGGCCTGGGAAAGTTTTGTAACACCTCTTGGTCTACAGGCCGACGCCCATGTTCAAAAAATCTGGGAGCGTTTGACTGATGTTCCAAAGGGCGAGCCCCTTGAAATTCCCAGTTCTCGGAAGAAGCCTGCATGTGCCGGAAAGCGCCCATGGCTGTGCAAGGTTCTCCTTCGCTGGCCTCTGCGAGGCTCCCTTGGGGCCTCCCGACTATTTGACCCTCGCCAGCCATTTTCAAACCGTATTCGTTGAGAACATCCCGGCCCTGAAAACCAGCCAGCGCAATGAAGCAAAGCGCTTCGTACTGCTGATTGACACGCTTTATGATGCAAAGCGCCATCTCGTGGCCTCTTCGGCGGAAGCCCCGGAACGGATTTATCCCCAGGGCGATCATCGATTTGAGTTTTCCCGCACCATTTCAAGGCTGCAGGAAATGCAATCGGCCGCCTGGTGGGGCCAAAAAATCGTCGAAACCTGATATTCTGTCACAAAAAACGACTTGAATAACAAAATGGGCGACATAAGTTCTTGATGCCCTGCCCTATCGGTCCTAAAGAAACCTCCTTTTTCGCAGTAAAAAAACGACACCCCAGGCGGGTTTGAGAGGATCAGCAGAAATGGCTCGGAAGAAAATTGCAATGATCGGCGGCGGCATGATCGGGGGCACGCTGGCCCATCTCGCGGCCATGAAGGAACTTGGCGACGTCGTCGTCTTCGATATCGCCGAGGGAATTCCGCAGGGCAAGTCCCTCGATCTTTCGCAATCGGGCCCGGTCGAAGGCTTCAATGCAACGCTTTCCGGCACCAACAAATATGAAGGCATAGCGGGCGCCGATGTCTGCATCGTCACCGCGGGCGTTCCGCGCAAGCCAGGCATGAGCCGTGACGATCTCCTGGAAATCAATTTGAAGGTTATGGCGCAGGTGGGCGCAGGTATTGCGAAGTATGCGCCCGAGGCTTTCGTGATTTGCATCACCAACCCGCTCGACGTGATGGTCTGGGCCCTGCAGAAATATTCGGGCCTTCCGCCCCAAAAGGTTGTGGGCATGGCTGGCGTTCTCGACAGCGCCCGCTTCCGCCATTTCCTCGCCGAGGAATTCAAGGTGTCGGTTGAGGATGTCACCGCCTTCGTGCTCGGCGGCCATGGCGATACCATGGTGCCGCTGGCGAGATACTCAACCGTTGCCGGAATTCCCGTGCCCGATCTCGTCGCCATGAAATGGACCACCCAGCAGCGCATTGATGAAATCGTCCAGCGCACCCGTGACGGTGGCGCTGAAATCGTGGGCCTTCTGAAAACCGGTTCCGCCTATTACGCCCCCGCATCGGCTGGCATCGCCATGGCGGAAAGCTACCTCAAGGACAAAAAGCGCGTCATGCCCTGTGCCGCCCATCTCACCGGCCAATATGGCGTGAACAACACCTATGTGGGCGTGCCTGTGGTTATCGGCGCCGGCGGCGTTGAGCGCATTGTTGAAATCAAGCTTGATGGCGAAGAGAAGGCTGGTTTCAAAAAATCCATTACAGCAGTTGAAGCCCTGATGGACGCCGCCAAGAAAATCGCCCCCGATCTCGCGTAAGGTTTATCACCAATGAACATCCACGAATACCAGGCCAAGGAAGTTTTGCGCTCCTTCGGCGTGCCGACCGGAAAAGGCCACGCGGCTTTCAGCGTTGATGAAGCGGTCAAAGCCGCTGAATCCATGCCCGGCCCCGTATGGGTGGTGAAAGCCCAGATCCACGCAGGTGGACGCGGCAAGGGCGGCGGCGTGAAAGTCGTGAAATCCGTGGCCGACGTTACGCCGAAGCCCAACGCATGCTCGGCATGACGCTGGTGACCCATCAGACGGGACCAGCGGGCAAACTTGTGCAGCGCCTCTACATCGAAGAAGGCACCGCCATTGCCAAGGAGCTTTACCTCTCCTGCCTCGTGGACCGCGAAACCTCAACCGTGGCCTTCATCGCTTCCACCGAGGGCGGCGTGAATATCGAAGAAGTGGCTGCCAAGACGCCGGAAAAAATCGCCACCATCCATGTGGACCCCGCATCAGGCTATTCGCCTTTCGTGGGCCGCCGCATTGCCACGGCCCTCAAGCTCGAAGGCGACCAGGTCAAGCAATGCGTGAAAATGATGGGCCAGCTCTACAGGGCCTTCACCGAGAAGGACATGAGCCTCCTCGAAATCAATCCGTTGGTGATCACCAAGGACGGCCAACTCATCTGCCTCGATGCCAAAATGAATTTTGACGACAACGCCCTTGAGCGCCACGCCGATATCAAGGCCTACCGCGATCTGAGCGAAGAAGATCCCAAGGAAATCGAAGCCTCGAAATATGACCTCTCCTATGTGGCGCTCGATGGCTCCATCGGCTGCATGGTGAACGGCGCGGGCCTTGCCATGGCCACCATGGACATCATCAAGCTTTATGGCTCCGAGCCCGCAAACTTCCTCGACGTGGGCGGCGGCGCCACCAAGGAAAAAGTAACCGCAGCCTTCAAGATCATCACGGCCGACCCGCGCGTAAAAGGCATCCTCGTCAACATCTTCGGCGGCATCATGAAATGCGACATCATCGCCGAAGGCGTGATTGCGGCTGTGAAAGAGGTGGGCCTGCAGGTTCCCCTCGTCGTGCGCCTCGAAGGCACCAATGTCGAACTGGGCAAGAAGATCATCAAGGACTCACAACTCAACGTCATCTCCGCCGACAACCTCGACGATGCAGCGAAGAAAATTGTCAAAGCAGTAAAGGAAGCTGCTTGAACGAAATGGAAATCCTCGTCTCCATATCTATGCTTGGAATATTTGCCACCCCTCTAATTGGCTTCGTCTGGATGCCAATTTGGGTTGGAAGCAAAACGATGGGGAAATTCATATTCCACACCTACGGTGCTGCTCTATTAGTCAATTTGGGTATTGTTGCCTTGCTCTACGTGGGAAAAAACCAAACGTGCTCCATAAACCAAAGTGAATGCTTGGGTGGGACTGGTGCATTTTATTTAAGCAAGTACTTTGGATTGGCTTCATGGCATTCGCTGGGGCGATAAGCGTATTTTTCAATCACCAAAAGTGGCGTAGTAAAGCCCAAGTGGAGACCACCTGATGTCCATCCTTATCAACAAAAAAACCAAAGTCATCTGCCAGGGCATTACCGGCAATAACGGCACCTTTCACACGGAACAGGCGATTGCCTATGGCACCCAGATGGTGGCAGGCGTGACCCCCGGCAAAGGCGGCACGAAACATATCGGCCTTCCCGTCTATGACACAGTGATGGAAGCCCGCGAAAAAACCGGCGCCGATGCTTCGGTGATTTATGTGCCGCCACCTTTTGCGGCGGACGCCATTCTCGAAGCCATTGATGCGGAAATTCCGCTTGTGGTGTGCATCACCGAAGGCATTCCCGTGCAGGACATGGTGAAAGTGAAGCGGGCACTTGTAGGTTCAGCCACGCGCCTTATCGGTCCGAACTGCCCCGGCGTTCTGACACCGGGCGAATGCAAGATCGGCATCATGCCGGGCAATATTTTCAAGAAAGGCTCCGTCGGCATCGTCTCGCGCTCAGGAACGCTTACCTATGAAGCAGTGTTCCAGACCACCCAGGAAGGTTTAGGCCAGACAACTGCTGTTGGCATTGGCGGCGATCCCGTCAAGGGCACGGAATTCATCGACATCCTGGAAATGTTTCTGGCCGATCCCAAGACCAAATCCATCATCATGATCGGCGAAATCGGCGGCTCAGCTGAAGAAGATGCTGCCGAATTCATTCGCAAATCCAAGATCAAGAAACCCATGGCGGGCTTCATTGCGGGCCGCACTGCTCCTCCCGGGCGCCGCATGGGCCATGCCGGCGCCATTATTTCCGGCGGCAAAGGCGGCGCGGAATCCAAGATCGAGGCCATGAAACGGGCCGGAATCGCCGTCTCAGATTCGCCTGCAATGCTTGGCAAGACATTAATGAAAAAATTGAAACGGAAGTAAGACAAAGAAAACTTTGGGTAGTATATCTCTAAGGCCGGACAGAGTTACCGGCTTCGCGGAAATGGCGGCAATGAACAAGACTGATCTGATAACGGCTTTTGAACAATCCTCCTTCCTCTACGGTGGCAATGCCCAATTCATTGAGGGGCTCTATGCCAAATATCTGGAAAACCCTGCCGCCGTGGACGTCCATTGGCGGCAGTTTTTTGCCGGTCTTGATGACGATCCCGCCTCCGCCAAAAAACAGGTTTCCGGCCCCTCATGGGCCCGCAAGGATTGGCCTCCCACGCCAACCGGTGATCTCGTTTCCGCCTTTGACGGCAACTGGACCGCTGTCGAGAAAGTAGTCGGCACCAAGATCGAAGCCAAAGCCAAGGAGACTGGCAAGGGCCTTTCCGTCGATGAAGTGCGCAAGGCCACCATGGATTCGGTGCGCGCCCTCATGATGATCCGCGCCTTCCGCATGCGCGGCCATCTCGCTGCCGATCTCGATCCCCTGAAACTGGCCGAACGGCCCGCCCAGCCGGAGCTTGACCCCGCCTCCTACGGTTTCAACGAGGCCGATCTCGACCGCCCCATTTTCCTCGATAAGGTTTTGGGCCTTGAGCAGGCAACCATCCGCCAGATCATTGACATCCTGAAACGCACCTACTGCCACACCCTCGGTGTGGAATTCATGCACATCTCAGACCCCGTGCAAAAGGCCTGGCTGCAGCAGCGCATCGAAGGCGCCGACAAGGAAATTTCCTTCACCCCTGAAGGCAAGAAAGCCATATTGCGCAAACTCATCGAGGGCGAAGGCTTCGAGAATTTCCTCAATGTGAAATACACCGGCACCAAGCGCTTCGGCCTTGATGGCGGCGAAAGCATGATTCCCGCCCTTGAACAGATCATCAAGCGCGGCGGGCAATTGGGCATCAAGGAAATCGTCCTTGGCATGGCCCACCGTGGCCGCCTGAATGTGCTGGCCAACGTCATGGAAAAACCCTTCTCGGCCATTTTCCACGAATTCAAGGGCGGATCTTCCACCCCTGATGAAGTTGAAGGTTCAGGCGATGTGAAATATCATCTGGGCTCATCCTCCGACCGCATGTTTGATGACAACACGGTTCACCTTTCGCTCACCGCAAACCCTTCGCATCTGGAAATCGTTGATCCCGTCGTGCTGGGCAAGGCCCGCGCCAAGCAGGATCAGCGCGGCGACAAAGAGCGCAAGAGCGTACTTCCCTTGCTCATTCACGGCGATGCGGCGTTCGCAGGCCAGGGTGTTGTGGCCGAATGCTTCGGGCTTTCCGGCCTTCGTGGGCACCGCTCCGGCGGCTCCATTCATTTCATCGTCAACAATCAAATCGGCTTCACCACCAGTCCACATTTTGCCCGCTCTTCGCCCTATCCCTCCGATGTGGCAAAGATGATTGAAGCGCCGATTTTCCATGCCAATGGCGACGATCCGGAATCCGTGGTCTTTGCCGCCAAGATTGCCGTCGAGTTTCGCCAAAAATTCAAGAAGCCCGTGGTCATAGACATGTTCTGCTATCGCCGCTTCGGCCACAACGAAACGGACGAACCCTTCTTCACCCAGCCCCTGATGTACAAGGCGATCGCCGCCCACGAAACCATCGTGAATGTCTATTCCAAGCGGCTCATTGCCGAAGGCGTGCTCACCGCGGAAGAATTCGACGCCATGAAGGCGGACTACCGCAAGAGCCTCGATGAGGATTTTTCAGCGTCCGAAGGTTACAAGGCCAACAAGGCCGACTGGCTTGATGGCCGCTGGTCCGGCATGAAATCAGCCAAGGACCTCGATGATCCGCGCAAAGGCCTCACCGGGGTTGATATCAAGATCCTCA
The DNA here is from genome assembly GCA_963766425.1 of uncultured Alphaproteobacteria bacterium. Taxonomy (GTDB): domain Bacteria; phylum Pseudomonadota; class Alphaproteobacteria; order Rhizobiales; family Aestuariivirgaceae; genus Aestuariivirga. The sequence goes on along the minus strand of CAVYAB010000018.1, from coordinate 201,666 downwards.
AGGACATCGGCCTGAAAATCACCAGGGCGCCGAAAACTTTCGCGGTTCACAAAACCATGCAGCGCGTGCTCGATGCCCGGCACAAGATGATCGAAGACGGCGCCGGGCTCGATTGGTCCATGGGCGAAAACCTGGCCTTTGCCACCCTGCTCAATGATGGTTTCAAGATCAGGCTGTCCGGCCAGGACGTGCAGCGCGGCACCTTCTCGCAACGCCACGCGGTGCTGGTCGATCAGCAAACTGGCAAGCTCTACACGCCGCTGAATCACATGGTAAAGGACCAACCGGTCAAGATTGAAGTCATCAATTCCATGCTTTCGGAAGAAGCCGTGCTTGGTTTCGAATACGGCTATTCCCTGGCCGAGCCCAACACGCTCACCCTCTGGGAAGCGCAATTCGGCGACTTCGCCAATGGCGCACAAGTGGTGTTCGACCAGTTCATTTCTTCCGGCGAGCGCAAATGGCTGCGCATGTCGGGCCTCGTGGTGCTGCTCCCCCATGGCTATGAAGGCCAGGGACCGGAGCATTCTTCGGCGCGTCTCGAACGCTTCCTGCAGATGTGTGCCGAAGACAACATGCAGATTGCCAATTGCACCACGCCGGCAAATTATTTCCACATCCTGCGCCGCCAGTTGAAGCGCGATATCCGCAAGCCGCTGATTATGATGACGCCAAAATCGCTGCTGCGTAACAAGCGCGCCACATCGAAGCTGGAAGAATTCGCCGAAGGTACGTCCTTCCACCGTATTCTCTGGGACGACGCCGAGACCCTCAAGGACCAGCCGATCAAGCTTGTCGCCGATGACAAAATCCGTCGTGTAGTGATGTGTTCCGGCAAGGTCTACTTCGATCTCTATGAGGAGCGCGAAAAACGCGGGCTCACTGATATCTATTTGCTGCGCGTCGAGCAGCTCTATCCCTGGCCCCACAAGGCCCTGATCCAGGAACTCGCCCGTTTCAAGGACGCCGAATTTGTCTGGTGCCAGGAAGAGCCAATGAATATGGGAGCCTGGACCTATGCCCAGCCCAACATTGAGCGCGTTCTGGAATACCTGAAGGCAAAGAACACGACGGTCTATTATGCCGGGCGCCATGCCTCGGCTTCAACGGCAACGGGATTGATGAGCAGGCATCTCAAGGAATTGAAAGAATTTCTTGAAACGGCCTTGGGCTAACAAGTTTGAAGGAAAAGAAGAATGAATAAGGAAATTCGAGTTCCCGCTCTCGGTGAATCCGTCACTGAAGCGACCATTGCCAAGTGGTTCAAGAATATCGGCGATGCGGTGAAAGCCGATGAACCCATGGTGGAGCTCGAAACCGACAAGGTGACGGTGGAAGTGCCCGCACCAACGTCTGGCAAGCTTTCTTCTATCTCGGCTGCGTCGGGGAGCACCGTAAAAGTTGGCGCTCTTCTCGGCGCCATTGAGGAAGGTGCCGCTGGCGCCGCAGCAAAGCCCGCAGCGGCAGCCCCGGTAGCCGCAAAAGTTGCGGAACCCGTGAAAGCTGACACACCGCTTTCCCCGGCGGTGCGCAAGATCGTGACAGAAAACAAGGTTGATCCCGCGAGCCTTGCGGGTACGGGTAAAGATGGTCGCGTGACCAAGGGCGATGTAATTGAACAACTGAACAGGCCCATTGCCATGCCAGCAGCGGCTCCAGCACCTGCGGGTGGTGAAGAGCGCGTGAAAATGTCGAGACTGCGCCTCACCATCGCAAGGCGGTTGAAGGAAGCCCAGAACACGGCCGCCATGCTCACCACCTTCAACGAAGTGGACATGAGCGCGGTTATGACCCTGCGCAATTCATTCAAGGATGTGTTCGAAAAGAAACACGGCGTGAAGTTGGGATTCATGAGTTTCTTTGCCAAGGCCGTAATCCAAGCTCTGAAAGATGTGCCTGCGGTGAACGCGGAGATTGACGGTGAGGATCTGGTTTACAAGAATTACTATCACCTCGGCGTGGCGGTGGGCACCGAGAAGGGTCTTGTAGTTCCCGTAGTGCGCGATGCCGACCGCATGTCTTTTGCGACAATCGAAAAAACCATTGCCGACTACGGCAAAAAGGCCCGCGACGGCCAGCTGCAGATTGCTGACATGCAGGGCGGCACCTTCACCATTTCAAACGGCGGCGTCTATGGCTCGCTGATGTCCACGCCAATCCTCAACGCCCCGCAATCCGGCATTCTCGGCATGCATAAGATTCAGGATCGCCCTGTGGCGGTGAATGGCCAGGTGGTGATCCGTCCCATGATGTATCTGGCGCTCTCCTATGACCACCGCATTGTCGATGGCAAGGAAGCCGTCACCTTCCTCGTGCGCGTAAAAGAAAGCCTCGAAGACCCGCAACGCTCCATCTTGGACCTTTGATCATGGCTGAAGTCTTCGATCTCACCGTTATCGGCACCGGTCCCGGCGGCTATGTCTGCGCCATCCGTGCCGCCCAACTCGGCATGAAAGTAGCCGTCATTGAAAAGCGCGCCACCCATGGCGGCACCTGTCTGAACGTGGGCTGCATTCCTTCCAAGGCCATGTTGCACGCCTCTGAACTTTTTGCCGAGGCGGGTCACTCCTTCGCCAAAATGGGCATCAATGTTTCACCGACATTTGATCTCACGAAGATGATGGGCTTCAAACAAGAAGCCATCGATGGCAACACCAAGGGCATCGATTTCCTTTTCAAGAAAAACAAGGTGACGGTAATTCGCGGCACTGGGAAAATTCTGGGCACTGGCAAAATCGATGTTGCAGGTCAAATTGTCGAAACAAAAAATATCGTCATCGCAACCGGATCCGATGTTGCAAATCTCAAAGGCATCGAGATCGACGAAAAGCAAATCATCTCCTCGACCGGCGCTTTGGAACTCTCAAAGGTTCCAGCCCACCTCGCCATCATTGGCGCCGGTGTGATCGGCCTTGAACTCGGCTCGGTTTACGCCCGCCTCGGCGCAAAGATAACTGTCATCGAATATCTCGACCGCATCCTGCCCGGCATGGATTTGGAAGTTGCGAAAAATTTCCAGCGCCTGCTGCAGAAGCAAGGCTTCACCTTCAAGCTGTCCAGCAAAGTCACAAGCGCTACAAAAACCAATGCTGGTGTCTTGCTGCAGGTTGAACCCAACACCGGAGGTGCCGCCGAGTCGCTTGCCGCGGATACTGTTCTGGTGGCCGTGGGCCGCACGCCCTTTACCGAGGGCTTGGGTTGCGAAAAAGCAGGCATCAAGCGCGACGCCAAGGGCCGCATTGAAGTGGGCGTGCATTTTGAAACCAGCCTCATGGGTGTCTATGCCATAGGCGATGTCATCCGTGGCCCAATGCTGGCCCACAAGGCCGAAGATGAAGGCGTGGCGCTGGCTGAGATGCTGGCAGGCCAGGCGGGACACGTGAATTACGACGTGATCCCCGGCGTGGTTTACACCTCCCCCGAAATCGCTGCCGTTGGCAAAACCGAAGAGGACCTCAAGGAGGCGGGCACCGACTACAAGGCTGGCAAATTCCTCTTCCTGGCAAATGGCCGGGCCAAGGCCAACCAGACCACCGATGGCTTTGTCAAAGTCCTGGCAGATGCTAAGACCGACAGGGTGCTGGGGGCTCATATTATTGGCCCCATGGCTGGCGAACTCATCCATGAAATCGCGGTTTTGATGGAATTTGGCGGTTCTGCCGAGGATTTGGCCCGCACCTGCCATGCCCACCCAACCCTGTCAGAAGCTGTAAAAGAGGCCGCCATGGCCGTTGCCGGCAGGGCAATCCACAGTTGAGTTCTTTGGATAGTTACCGCCATTTACCATTTTGTAGTTAATCCATTTAGCAAATTGTAAAGCTTCTCCCTCATAATCAAAGCCTTACAACGCAAGTTTTTGGCAAGGCCGGCAAAATGACCAACAAAGACAAGCATGTCGACGTCCTGGTTCTGGACGATGACCTCGACCTGCTGACCACGACGGCGGAACTTCTCGCTGACATCGGATACAAGGTGAAAGGCTTCGCCGATCCCGAGTCGGCGCTAGAATTCGCCATTGGCCAGACCTTCTCCGTGGGCCTTTTCGATTTCAGGCTTGGCAGCCTCAAGAACGGTCTGGATGTGGTCGAAACCATGCAGGCCCTGGGCTGCAAATCGGTTTATGTCATGGTCTCCGCCGACGTTGAAAGCTCCACCCGCCTACGCGCCATCAATTTGAAGCTCTTTGAGTTCATGCGCAAACCCGTGGCGCCGGAAGACCTGCTCGACACTATTGGTCGCGCCATGGCCCAATCACAGCAGTTGGCGGCCTGATCAGGGACCGGTTGTCGGTCGCATTTTGCTGCCATCGAAAAATCTTGAATAGCGGAATGGCGCGGGATCAACACACGTCTGCTCGCCTACAATCATCTGTGCCATAAGCTTCCCCGCTCCCGGTCCCAAGCCAAAGCCGTGGCCTGAAAATCCAGACGCGAGATTAAGCCCATCCACTTTCGGCAAGGCGGAGATAACCGGCACCACATCAGGCGTTGCATCAATCACGCCCGCCCAGCGCTCGGCGATCTGCATAGATTGAAAGCTTGGATAATAATCCCTTAAGCTCGCAGCCGCCTCGTCAAGTATGGAATGGACCGGTTCCGGATCGAGAATGCGCACCTCCTCAAAGGGCGAACGTTCGTCTAGCTTCCAGCGCCGCTTCAACCGCGCCTCGTCAATAAACCGTTTACCAAGCCGCAAGCGAATGCCGCTCCAGTCCAGCATCAGGGCCGGCAAGAACTGAAAGAACAAACGAAAACTATCGGGAAGGATATCGGCTATGGACAAATGCCGATGGGTGACCGTGTATCCGCCATCAAGACGCCTGCGAAAGGTAAACTTCCCGCCCGAACAGGATTTCTCCAGACCCGTATCAAGGGGTGCGGTTCGCATCACCGAGCTAATGACCGAGAGCTGGGGAAATTCAATGCCGAGATTGTGCAGGAAGCGCCGCGACCATGCCCCACCCGCAAGCACCACTTGCTCGCAGGCGATGGTTCCCTTTTCCGTGACAACCGATGAAATTTTTCCCGCAGTTGTTTCCAACCCGCGCACCGCGCAGTTCTGGAAAATCTTCACGCCAAGTTTTTGCGCATGCCTTGCCATGGCTGGCACCGCGAGAAAAGGTTCAGCCCGGCCATCGGCGGAGGTATAAAGCGCACCCTTCCATGCTCGCGTCGAACCCGGCTGCAAGCGCTCCGCTTCAGCCCCTGAAACCAACCGCGTTTCCAAACCAAAGGCTTTGGCATTTTCCGCGTACCATTTTTCCCTAACCGCAAGTTCAGCCTCGGTTTCCAAAAGATATATGATACCACTTTGCCGAAAACCTGTTTCGGCGCCGATGCGCGCATTCATAGCCCGCCACAGCTTTAGCGATTCCAGAACAAGGGGAATCTCGCGCGCGTCCCGCCCCGTCTGCCGGCACCAGCCCCAGTTTCGCGACGACTGTTCGCCCGCAACAATGCCCTTTTCCAGCAAAACGACTGGAATACCGCGTTCTGCCAATTCAAGTGCCGTTGCAGCGCCAATGATTCCGCCGCCAATGACTGCAACGGTGGTTTTTTTGGGGAGATCGGAATCGGAATGAACGGGATCAATGACAGGCATGGCCGATTGCTACAAAATGGCTTCCGCCGAAACAAGCCTCAACTCCGCGCGTGAGCCTTGCGATATTGTTCGAGCAGATGAGCCCGGTCCACTTCGGTGTAGATTTGGGTGGAAGACAGGCTGGCGTGGCCCAGCAATTCCTGGATCACCCGGAGGTCCGCCCCGTTCCCCAGCAAATGGGTGGCAAAGGAATGGCGCAGCGCATGGGGCGTTGCCGTATCTGGCAGGTTCAGCGCGCCGCGCATGCGCTCGATCACCAACTGGATATTGCGCGCATTGAGCTCTCCACCGCGAACCCCCCGGAACATGGGCTCCGAAGGCTTTAATGGATAAGGGCAGAGGGCCACATAGGAATCAAGTACTTCCCGCACCCGTGGCAGAACCGGCGCAATGCGCGTCTTGCCGCCCTTGCCCTTGATGACCAAGGGCGCGGATTTTGGATTGGTTCAGCGTGAGGCCAATTGCCTCGGAAATGCGGAGCCCGCAGGCATAAAGCAAAGTGAGCACGGCACGGTCGCGTGCTTCCACCCACTTCGGCGTTTCCCCGGTTGAAAACACATCTCCAGCGGCCACTTTTCTGGCCGCATCGATGCTCAACGGCTTTGGAACGGCGTGGGGCAGCTTCGGCGTGCGGAGCGCCGAAAGAGCCGCATTCTTGAAATGATCATTCCTTTCGGCAAACCGAAAGAACGAGCGGATGGCTGACAACTGCCGCGCAAGGGTCCGGCTTTCAACGCCGCCTCTCCGCCGCTGCGCCATGAAGGAACGAAAATCCATGACGGTAATGCTGGAGAGATCGGAAACCCCCGCCGCATTTCCTAAGTGATCCTTCAAAAACTGGCTAAATTGCGATACATCGCGTGCATAGGCTTCCAGCGTCTTGGCCGCCATGCGGCGCTCGGACTTCAGTGATTGCAGCCAACGCACGGCAACGTCTGCCGCGTCAGCAGAAAATCCAAACTGAAGACCATCATTCATGCCGGCATCCTAGCCCATGAATGGTTGACGACTCCTAACGGGTGGCGATGGGCTCGCCATAATGTTGCACCAGCGGAAACGGATTGTAAAATCGGTGCAGCAAATTCTTCCAAGCCTGGTAACGATCAGAATTGCGAAAGCCTTCCGTGTGGTCCCTCAACTCCCGCCATTCCACCAGCAACAAGTAGCGCCCCGGCTTTTCCAGACAGGGGCGGATTTCAAGTCGCATAAATCCCGGTGTCGCCGCTATGAACGGCAGCGCCTCCTTTAGCGCCGCTTCATAGTCCACCGCTTCTTCGGGTGCGACATCAAGAATGGCGTGTTCCAGGATCAAAGGATTGTCTGCCCCGTCTTTTTCCAATCAGCTAAGAACATTTCGACGCCCTTGTCGGTCAAAGGATGCTTGGCAAGCGCCTTGAGAACAGCGGCGGGGGCGGTCACCACATCGGCCCCAATGAGCGCCGCTTGCTTGACATGATTTGCGCTGCGCACCGAAGCCACCAGAATCTCCGTGTCGAACCCGTAATTGTCGTAGATCTGTCGGATCTCCGAAATGAGCTCCATCCCATCCAAATGAATATCATCAAGGCGGCCCACGAAAGGCGAAATGAACGAGGCTCCCGCCTTGGCCGCAAGCAGCGCCTGATTAGCGCTGAAGCACAGAGTGACATTCACCATGGCGCCGTCCGCCCGCAACGCCTTGCAGGCCTTAAGGCCGTCTATGGTGAGCGGCACCTTGACGGTGACGTTCTTGGCTATCTTCCGCAGGTCATTGCCTTCCCGGATCATGCCCGCAAAATCAAGTGCAGTAACTTCCGCGCTCACGGGGCCATTTACGATCTTGCAAATCTCGGCGATGACTTCCTTGAAAGCCCGGCCTGATTTTGCAATGAGCGAAGGGTTGGTGGTGACACCATCAAGAAGGCCCGCATCCGCAAGGTCCCTGATCTCCGCCACATCCGCCGTATCAACAAAAAATTTCATAGTTTCTTCCTTTCATTCACATCAGGGTGCGGGGATCAACTCCGCAATGTTTCTTTGCAAGCTCGCCCAAACCGTCTTTCACATGATCCAGCAGGCGCTTGCCTAAAGGTTCTCCGTTCAATTCCGTGACCGGCCTGAGAAAGCGCAGGCTATTGCATAAAAACACCGCATCTGCACGGAATAAGTCTTCCAGCGATACAGTTTTCTCAACCGGCACGGATCCCATTTTTTTGGCGTTGTCCAGCAACACGCGCCGCATTACGCCGGGCAATATGCCTTGGTTGAGGGAAGGCGTTACCAGCTCGTTTCCGCGCAGCAGAAATATATTGGCGATCGTGGAGGAAGCGACGTGCCCATGGGTATTCAACATCAACGCGTCGTCTGCGTCCGCGGCCACTTCACGCGCGGCAGCAATGCCGTCGATATAGGACAGGGTCTTCAACCGTGAGGAGGGGGCGAACTCGTTGCGCCGGACCTGTGATACCTTGAGGCGGCAAGGCTGAAACAGGTTATTTGCATCGAAGCCGTCAAGCGTCATGAGAAGACTGGGCGACGCGCTGTCAGCCGCCAGGCCCCGTGGCGTCTTCCCGCGGCTGAGCGTTATGCGGAGAACCTCGAATTGCGCCTCGCTCTTCCTGAGAACCGTTCCCAATCCTGCAAAAAGAACTTTCGCATCAAAAGCTATTCCGAGTTCTGACGCTGCCTGTGACATGCGTTGCAGATGCTCATCAAGCCAAAGCGGCTTGTGATTGACAGCAGCTATGGTTTCAAAAACACCGTCGCCCAGCAGAAGCCCGCGGTCATGGGCATCAAGAGGCAAGGTGCCATCAACAAACTGTCCATTGAACCAGACGATACTCAATTCACCACCTCAAGAAAATTTCGCAGCATGGCATAGCCATGTTCGGTCAGAATGGATTCCGGATGAAACTGCACACCATAGGTTAGGTGTTGTCGGTGTTTTAACCCCATGATTTCGCCATCATCACTGCGCGCGGTGATTTCCAGCTCCATGTTTTCTGAATCAGTATCAACAATCAGTGAATGATAGCGCCCCGCATTGAACCGATTGGGGAGGCCTTTGAATATGCCTGTTCCATCGTGAATAATCTCAGATGAATCCCCATGCATGGGGCGTTTGGCCCGCGAGACCTTGCCACCAAAGGCCTCGCCGATGCATTGGTGGCCAAGGCAAACGCCGAGAATGGGAAGCTTTCCCGAAAACTCCCGCACGATATCCAGCGACTCTCCCGCCTCGTGGGGCGTGCAGGGACCGGGGGAAATGACAATGGCCTTGGCCTTGAGGTCTGCCTCGCTTACCTCGTCATTACGCTTCACCAGAACCTGTTGGCCAAGTTCCTCAAAATAACGCGCGATGTTGTAAACAAAGCTATCATAATTATCGACAATCAGGATCATGGCGCGAAGGCCTCCATGATGCGCGTGATCTTGGTCAGCGTTTCTTCATACTCTGCCGCAGGCTCCGAGCGCGCCGTAATGCCGCCACCGCCTTGGAATCGCGCCGTGCCTTGTGAAAACATAGCGGTGCGGATGGCGATGTTCAAATCCACCTGGCCATTGAAACCGAAATAGCCAATGGAGCCGCAATAGACTCCACGTCCCTGCCCCTCAATTTCCGCAATCACTTCCATGGCACGGATTTTGGGTGCCCCCGTGATAGAACCACCGGGGAAAATGGCGGCGATGAGATCACCAACGGATTTGTCTGGTTTCAATTCACCTGTCACCACTGAGGTCAGATGATGCACGGATGCATAACTCTCCAGGCCACACAGCACAGGCACGCGCACACTGCCCGGAGCACACACGCGGCTCAGGTCATTGCGCAGCAAGTCGACAATCATCACGTTCTCGGCCCGGTCTTTGCGGCTCGACGCCAGTTCGGCAACAAGCGCCGCATCCAATGCCGGATTGGGATCGCGCCGCCGCGTGCCCTTGATCGGCCGCGCTTCGACCGTCGTGCCATCGAAACTCAACAGCCGCTCCGGCGAACTCGAGGCAATCTGCACGTCGCCATAATCCAGAAATGCCGAGAAGGTTGCGGGGTTCGAGGACCGCAGGCGTTTGTAAAACGCCAGCGCGTCAAAGCCCTCTGGAATTTTCGCACTGAAGCATTGTGAAATATTGGCCTGAAAAATATCGCCCGCCAGAATATACTCAATCGTGCGGGCAACGGCTGCTTCATAGGCCCCGCGCGTAAAATTGGAAGACCAGTTTTCGATTGTTGAAGGGCCAAGCAGAAACGGCTTGCGCTTCAGCAACTCTTCGAGTTCGTCGGCAGGTTGTTCACCCGCAGTTGAAATAATCCACGCCCGTTCCTGCAAATGGTCAAAGGCGATGCCCGCATCATAGACATGCAGCATGAGATCGGGACAGAGCGAAGGAAATTCAGGCAGGCGCGTGTGCGGTTCAAGGCTGCGACCAAAATCATAACCGATGTAGCCCGCAAGGCCCCCCTGAAATGGCGGTAGGCCCGCCAGTTTCGGCATGCGGTTACGGCTCAATATCTTGTCCAACAAAACCAGCGGTGCTTCGTCTTGTACAACGCCGTCCAGCAAGGTCCGGCCATCCTCGACTTTCAGGGTTGATGACGGATTGCATGCCAAAAACGAATAGCGCCCCAGTTTTTCCTGCCGCATGGTGCTTTCAAACAGGGTGAGATACGCCTGCCCCCGCAAACGTTGGGCCAGCTGGATGGGTTCCCAATAGACGATCTCACGGGCATGAACTTGTATCGGTTGAACAGGCATATGCTTCATGTCACGCGTGATATAAGACTGGCAGGCCCTGCCGTCCAAGACTATTCCAGAGCCATGATCGCCGATTCCCGCCCTATTGCCGATGTGCTGCTGCCTCTGGCCCTGGAAGGCCCCTATTCCTACCGGATTCCTGCTGGAATAACGCTTGAGGAGGGCAGCTATGTCCTTGTGCCGCTTGGCCCCCGCACCCTGATCGGCGTTGTCTGGGCCCTGAAATCGCAGGCTCCGGAAGGCACCAAGCTCCGCGATGTGATCACCCGTTTCGACATGCCCGCCATGGGCGAGATCCACCGCAAATTCGTGGATTGGCTGGCCGATTATTATGTGGAGCCCAAGGGCAATGTGCTGCGCATGGTTTTACGCGTGCCTGCAGCCTTTGAAGAAGCAAAGGGGCAAATCGCCTACCGCGCCTCCGGTCAAATAATCCGCCGCATGACGCCCCAACGCCAAAGGGTTTTAGAGGTAGCCGCCGAAGGCTTTGCCATGCGCCTGTCCGAATTGGCCAAGGCCGCAGGCGTTGGTACCTCCGTGGTGAAATCCATGACCAAGGAAGGTGCCCTGGAGGCCGTAGCGCTGCCCGCCCACAAGGCTTTCCAGGCACCGGACTTGAACGCCGGTGGCCTCACGCTTTCCAAACAACAGCAACTCGCAGCCCAAGAGCTTCGCGCCGTGGTTACCTTACGAAGCGCCAAGGTCATGCTCTTTGATGGAGTCACGGGTTCCGGCAAGACCGAGGTTTATTTCGAGGCCATGGCGGCGGCACTCGCCTCCGGTGGACAGGTTTTGTTGTTGCTTCCCGAAATCGCGCTGACAGCCGGATTCATCGCGCGCGTCGAAACCCGTTTTGCCTGTGACCCTGCCCAGTGGCATTCCGACATGCGACCCAGGGAACGCGAGCGCGTCTGGCGCGGTGTGGCAAGTGGTGAAGCAAAAATTGTCGTGGGCGCACGCTCCGCGCTTTTTCTGCCATGGAAAAAACTGGGGCTCATCGTCGTCGATGAAGAACATGAAAACGCCTACAAGCAGGATGATGGCGTGACCTATCACGCCCGCGACATGGCCGTGCTCTATGGTTCAATCGGAAAATTTCCCGTTATCCTCTCGTCTGCCACGCCTTCGCTTGAATCCATCGTCAATGCGGATCGTGGCCGCTATGGCCATGTGAAGCTGAACGACAGGCATGGCCGTCCGGAACTGCCTGAGATTGATCTGGTTGATATGCGAAAAGTTCCGCTTGAAACCGGTGCCTGGCTGTCAACGCCGCTCATTGAAAATATCGAAGCCACATTGAAGGCGGGCGACCAGGCCCTGCTTTTTCTCAATCGCCGCGGCTACGCGCCCGTCACCGTCTGCCGCGCCTGCGGCCACCGCATGGATTGCCCCAACTGCGCCGCCTCGCTTGTCGAACACCGGTTTCGCCGCCAGCTCATGTGCCACCACTGCGGCCATCTGGAACCCATTCCAAAGGCCTGTCCACAATGCGGAGTCGAGGATAAATTGGTTCCTTGCGGGCCCGGCATTGAACGCCTTGCTGAAGAAGCCGCGCAGCGATTCCCTGATGCCCGCATTGCCATTCTTTCCAGCGATCTCGCACGGGGCATTTTCCTGCGCGATATCATCAGAGATGTGGCCAAGGGCGAATACAATCTCGTCATTGGCACCCAACTCGTGGCCAAGGGTCACCACTTCCCTTTCCTCACTTTTGTAGGAGTCGTTGATGCGGACCTTGCCTTGGAATCATCGGACCCCAGAGGCGGTGAACGCACCTGGGCTCTCATGGCACAAGTCGCAGGCCGCGCCGGACGCGGCGAAAAACCGGGCCATGCGCTGGTGCAAACCCATGTGCCCGAACATCCCCTGATGCAGGCCCTGAAGAAGGGCGACCGCGAAGGCTATCTCGCCCAGGAAAAACTCATTCGCGAAAATGCCGGTTTGCCACCCTATGGCAGGCTCGCTGCCGTAATCATTGCAGGAAGCGATGCGGCGGAAACCGAACGCTTCGTGCGGCTTGTCGCAAGGGCTGCACCGACGGGCGAAGCGCGTTACCATTCTGGGACCGGCAACGGCCCCCATTCACATCGTGCGTGGACGCTACCGCTGGCGCTTCCTCGTAAAGGCCCCGCGCGAAGTGAATATCCAGGCTTTCCTGCGCGCAATGGCTGAAAGACATAAAGCCAAAGGGCTCCATCCATCTTTCAATCGATGTCGATCCCTATAATTTTCTGTGAGCGACTTAAGAGAAGCGCCATTCCATGCGGTGGCGGTAAACTTCGCCGGGGCGCAGCACGGATGAAGGAAAATTCGCATGGTTCGGCGCATCGGGATAATTCTGCGGCTCAATCGCAATGGAACCATGCTGAACCAAGTGACCATACTTGCCGGGAATCGCTGGCCCGAAATGATCGGCCGTATAGAATTGAATGGCGCATTCCGTCGTATAGATTTCCATCATCCGGCCCGATGCGGGATCACGTAGGGTGAGCCCCTTGCGCAATTGTCCGCGCTGGCCATTCAGGCAAAAACACGCGTCATAGGCCTGCCCCACTTTGCGCAGCTTGCGAAAATCAAACTCTGTGCCCGTCACATCCCTGATTTCGCCCGTGGGAAGTTTGGGTCCATGCAGCGGCAGATAGTGATCGGCAGGCATCTCCACTTCCTGGGTCAAGCCGGAACCCGTGCCAGCCAAATTCCAATAGGCATGGTTGGTGAGATTGATCACCGTTGGCTTTGTTGTCGTGGCCTCAAAATCAAGCGACAGGACATTATCGACAAGACGGTAGGTGGCACTCGCATCCATGGCGCCGGGATAGCCCTGGTCGCCATCGGGTGAATGTATCGTAAAGCGCAGGCCCTGCGGTACTTCGGATACGTCCCACAAACTATTGCAGAAACTCTTCGGCCCGCCGTGCAGATGATCCGGCCCGACATTGGGCAGGAGATTGATGACCTTGCCATCCAGGGTGAATTTCGAACCCGTAATGCGCCCGGCGTAGCGCCCGGTTACCGTTCCTGAAAAAAAGTCGCTTGCCAACGCATCCGCATCGCTTCCCGGCCCCGCCACGACATCAACCCCGTCGACAAAGAACGAAACCAGCTTCGCGCCCAGTTTCGAAAAAGTCGCCCGGTGATTTTTTGATTTCAGCTCAAGCATCAGTGATTGTCACGCGGGATTCCCTTGGTCTTGGCGATGCGCTGGAATTTCACCGCACCCTTCAGGACCATGCCCTGGGCCAGTTGATCCGTATTGGCACGGAAAATTTCCTGCCATGGTGTCTGGTTTTCGGGAACCTTGTAACCGCCTGCGGCAGCCAGGTCGGCGCGGCGCTTGGCAATCTCTGCCTCCGGCAACAGCACGTTCAAGGTCCCCTTGTTAAGATCAACGCGCACCTTGTCACCGTTTTTCAAAATTGCAAGGCCGCCTCCGGCAGCGGCCTCTGGTGACGCATTGAGAATTGACGGCGAACCCGAGGTGCCGGATTGCCGTCCATCGCCAACGCATGGCAGCGAGCGCACGCCTTTTTCCAGAAGCTTTGTGGGCGCGCGCATGTTGACGACTTCGGCAGCACCAGGATAGCCCAAAGGCCCCGTGCCCCGCATGAAGAGAATGGTATTTTCATCAATGCCAAGCTTGGGATCGTCAATCGTGGCGTGATAATTTTCCGGCCCGTCAAACACGATGGCCTTGGCTTCAAATGCATTGAGGTCCTTGGGGTTCGACAGATAGCGCTGGCGGAATTCTTCCGAGATCACCGATGTCTTCATGATGGCGCTGTCAAACAGGTTGCCTGTAAACATCTTGAAGCCGGCATTCGCCATGAGCGGCTTGCCATATTCCTTGATCACCGCCCGGTCCCAGGAAAACTTGCCTTTGCAGTTTTCACCAATTGTCTTGCCATTGGCGGTGATCGCATCTTCGTGGATGTGGCCTGCCTTGATGAGTTCGGCCACCACGGCGGGAACACCTCCGGCGCGATGATAATCCTCGCCCAGATATTCACCGGCCGGTTGCAGGTTCACCAGAAGCGGCAGGCTCAAGCCCACTTTTTCCCAATCGGAAACGTTCAGTTCAACACCGATATGACGTGCTATGGCGTTCAGGTGATTGGGCGCATTGGTGGAGCCGCCAATTGCAGTGTTCACCGCAATGGCGTTTTCAAAGGCCTTGCGAGTCATGATCTTCGACGGCGTCAAATCCTCAAGCACCATTTCAACGGCGCGGCGGCCCGTCTCATAGGCCATCTGCCCGCGCTCGCGGTAAGGTGCCGGTATCGCTGCGTTGCCGGGCAAGCTCATGCCCAGAGCCTCGGCCAGTGAATTCATGGTCGTGGCCGTGCCCATGGTGTTGCAAAAACCGGTCGAAGGCGCAGACGTCGCCACCAGTTCCACAAAACCCTCATAGTCCAGTTCACCCGTTGCGAGTTTTTCCCGCGCCATCCACACAATGGTGCCTGACCCGGTGCGCTGGCCCTGATACCAGCCATTCAGCATCGGTCCCGATGATAAAGCGATTGCCGGAATATCAACCGTGGCTGCCGCCATCAGGCAGGCAGGCGTGGTTTTGTCGCAGCCGATAGTGAGCACCACGCCATCGATGGGGTAGCCGTAAAGCACCTCAACAAGCGAGAGGTAGGCGAGATTGCGATCAAGCGAGGCCGTGGGCCGTTTTCCCGTTTCCTGGATGGGATGCACCGGAAATTCGAGCGGAACGCCGCCCGCCGCCGTAATCCCGTCACGCACCCGCTTCACCAGGTCCACATGCGCCCGGTTGCAGGGGCTGAGATCAGAGCCCGTTTGCGCAATGCCGATAATGGGTTTTCCACCCTGCAGTTCGCCGCGCGTAAATCCGTAGTTGAGATAACGCTCCAGATAAAGCGCCGTCATATCGGCGTTATCCGGATTATCAAACCAATTTTGTGAGCGGAATTTTAGTTTCGTTTTCCCAACTGACATCAGACGCCTCTTATTATTTGTCATACAATAGAACGGATAGTTTGCGGCGTCTATCGCAATGCACGGGTTTTCAAAAATTTGACCATTTGAACAAATTCTGCCATCTTGGCCAGAACAACAAAAAAAATAGCTTCTTGAGGAGGAAGTGCAATGGCAGCGAGAGCTGAAGGTATTGCCGGCAAACGCTTGGACAAGGCGCAATACGCCGAAAACTTTGCTGACCTGCATCCCCGTCTCACTGATCACGAAGCCCTTGTCGAAGCCGACCGCTGCTATTTCTGTTATGACGCCCCATGCATGACGGCCTGCCCCACCTCGATCAATATCCCAATGTTCATCCGGCAGATTTCTACGGGGCACCCGAAGAACGCTGCGAAAACGATTTTTGACCAGAACATCCTGGGCGGCATGTGCGCCCGCGTTTGTCCCACAGAAACCCTGTGTGAGGAAGTCTGCGTGCGCGAAACTGCGGAAGGAAAGCCCGTCAAGATCGGGATGCTGCAGCGCTATGCCACCGATGAATTGATGAAAGAAAAAAAACATCCTTTCATCCGGGCTAAATCTACGGGGAAAAAAATAGCTGTCGTTGGCGGTGGTCCTGCGGGATTGGCCTGCGCCCACCGGCTTTCCATGAATGGTCACGACGTCACGATTTTCGAGGCGCGCAAAAAGGCCGGCGGCCTCAATGAATTCGGCATTGCCGCTTACAAGACCGTGGATGATTTCGCTGCAAAGGAAGTTGAATTCGTTCTCTCCATCGGGGGTATTGCTGTCAAAACCGGAAAGGCTTTTGGCAAGGGTTTGAAGCTCAAGGATTTGCAACGCGACTTCGATGCGGTGTTTCTTGGTATGGGCTTGCAAGGCGTGAATGCGCTGGGCGCAAAAAACGAAGACGCCCATGGCATTGAAGATGCCGTCAACTACATCGCCGAACTGCGCCAGGCAAAAGATTTGGGCAAGCTGCCCGTGGGCCGCCGCGTGCTGGTGATCGGTGGCGGCATGACCGCCATTGATATCGCCATTCAGTCAAAACTCCTGGGCGCCGAAGATGTCACCATTCTTTATCGCCGTGGACCCGAACACATGAAAGCCAGCGCCTACGAACAAGAATTGGCCCAAACCAAAGGCGTGAAAATAAAACACTGGGTGCAACCCAAAAAAGTTTTGACCAAGGGCAAGAAGGCCATCGGCCTCAAGTGCGACTACGTCAAAGAGGTCAAAGGCAAGCTGGTGCCAACCGGTGAAAGCACTGACCTCGGCGCCGACATGATTTTCAAGGCTATCGGCCAGACCGCCATCGATGTGACCGGAGGCGCACTTGCCTTGAGCGGTGGGCGTATTAAAATCGACGCGGAAAAACGCACCAGCGTGAAAGGTATCTGGGCTGGCGGCGATTGTGTGGCGGGCGGCCAGGATCTGACCGTAGCCGCCGTCGATGATGGTCGCAGAGCCGCTGAATCCATTCACGCCTATCTGACGAGCTGAGGAGTAATACCATGGCTGACCTTCGCACCAATTTTGTTGGCATCAAATCGCCCAATCCCTTCTGGCTTGCCTCAGCACCGCCAACCGACAAGGAATACAATGTGGTTCGCGCCTTCCAGGCGGGCTGGGGCGGCGTGGTATGGAAAACCCTCGGCGAAGAAGGCCCGCCCATCGTCAACGTCAATGGCCCGCGCTATGGCGCCGTCCATGGCGCTGATCGCAGATTGCTCGGACTCAACAATATCGAACTCATCACTGACCGCCCGCTGCAAATCAACCTGCAGGAAATCAAGAAAGTAAAACGCGAATGGCCGGACCGCGCCATGGTCGTCTCCCTCATGGTGCCTTGCGAGGAAATGCCGTGGAAGCAAATTCTGGCCGTCGTCGATGAAACTGACGCCGATGCTGTGGAACTGAATTTCGGCTGCCCCCACGGCATGTCGGAGCGCGGCATGGGCGCCTCAGTTGGCCAGGTGCCAGAATATATTGAAATGGTGGCGCGCTGGTGCAAGCAATACACCCGCATGCCGGTGATCGTGAAACTCACCCCCAACATCACCGACATTCGTTATCCCGCCCGCGCTGCCATGAAAGGTGGGGCTGATGCCGTGTCCCTCATCAATACGGTGAGCTCCATCATCTCGATTGATCTCGACAGCTTCTCGCCCCGGCCATCCATTGATGGCAAAGGCAGTCACGGCGGCTATTGCGGCCCGGCGGTGAAACCTATCGCCCTCAACATGGTGGCAGAAATTGCCCGCGACAAGGAGACCGCCGGACTGCCGATCTCAGGCATCGGCGGCATCACCAACTGGCGCGATGCCGCGGAATTCATCGCCCTCTCCTGCGGCTCGGTTCAGGTCTGCACCGCCGCCATGACCTATGGCTTCAAGATCGTCGAAGAAATGACCACCGGCCTTTCGCGCTGGATGGATGAGAAAGGCTACAACACGATTGAAGATTTCCGCAGCCGCGCCGTGGGCAATGTCACGGATTGGCAATACCTAAATCTCAACTACATCGCCAAGGCGAAAATTGATCAGGACCTCTGCATCAAGTGTGGCCGCTGCTACGCCGTCTGCGAAGACACCTCGCACCAGGCCATCAGCCAAAGCAAGAATGGCAAACGCCATTTCGAGGTGCTGGATAATGAGTGCGTGGCCTGCAACCTCTGCGTTGAAGTCTGCCCCGTGCAGGATTGCATCACCATGGTGCAGCAGACCACCGGCACCGATGCCCGCACCGGCCGAAAAGTTAACCCGGATTACGCCAACTGGACCACGCATCCCAACAATCCCATGGCCCTCAAAGCCGCCGAATAGTCCTTGATCTCGCCCAAGGACATCCTATGTTGAGGCAAGTACACTTCCTTCAACCCCATCGGAGGACATGTCATGGCCTATAAAACGATCCTCGTTTCTCTGAATGAGTTGAGCCGCTTGCCCCAGCTTTTGGGCGCCGCCGCAACGACTGCGCGAAACTTTGACGCCCATATCTCCGGCCTTTATGTCATCCCCGCCGTGCAGCTCTATCCCTCAATGGGCTTTGAAGCAGTGCCGCAGGTCTTTGACGGCAACCAGACCTACTTCAAGGAGAACCAGGAAAAGGTGCGAACCGCCTTTGAAGAGGCCATGAGAAAAGAAGGCCTGAAATTTGATTTTCATGTCGTCCAGGGAGCGACCTCGAGCATTGCCGAGGAAGTCGTCAACAAGGGCCGCAGCGCTGACCTCCTGATTATTTCCGCCACCAATCCGGATGAAACCACCGGCGTCGAATCCGATTTTGTTGAACAAACCCTTATGGCCGCCGGCCGCCCCATCATGGTCCTGCCCTTCAAGGGCGACACCAAGCTGAACCTCAATGACATCGTGCTGGGCTGGAACGGCGATCGCGAAGCGGCCCGCGCCGCCTTTGACGCCCTGCCCTTTCTCAAGGCCGCAAAAAAAGTGCGCATCGTGCGCACCGACCCCCAGAAAGACCCGTCGCTCAAAGGCTCGGTTGCCGGCGCTGACCTGGCCGAAACCCTGGCCCGCCACGGCGTCAAGGCGGAAGCCGCAAGCTTTCCCACCGCCGGCGAAGACGCAGGCCACGCCCTGCTCCGCTGTGCCGATGACAGCGGCTGCGACCTCATCGTCATGGGGGCCTATGGCCATTCGCGCCTGCGCGAGTATATTTTTGGCGGGGCCACCCAATATGTCCTGAACCATCTCACCCGCCCGGTGCTGATGTCGCATTAAAACTTGCTTTGAGGCCTCAGGGACGGCTACCCATCCCCGCGAAATTAGTCTCGCGAAACGGATATCCCATGGCCTCCCACAATCTCTTCCTCCTCCCCGGTGACGGTATCGGCCCTGAAGTCATGGCCGAAGTTGAAGCCATCATCGCCTGGATGAGCGAAAGGGGCATCGCCAAATTCAAGACCGACCGCGGCCTTGTCGGTGGTTGCGCTTACGACACCCATGGCAAAGCCATTTCCGAAGAGGATATGGAAAAAGCGCAAGGAGCCGATGCGGTTCTTTTTGGCGCCGTCGGCGGTCCGCGCTGGGACAAAGTTGCCTATGTCCATCGCCCCGAAGCTGGCCTTCTGCGCCTGCGCAAGGATCTCGGACTGTTCGCCAATTTGCGCCCCGCCATCTGCTATCCCGCGCTCGCCGAAGCGTCATCGCTCAAGCGCGAACTCGTCGATGGCCTTGATATCCTGATCGTGCGTGAATTGACCGGCGGCGTTTACTTCGGCGAGCCCAAAACCATCACCGATCTCGGCAACGGCCAGAAGCGCGCCATCGACACGCAGATCTATGACACCTATGAAATCGAGCGCATTGCCCGCGTCGCTTTCGAGCTGGCCCGCACCCGGAAGAACCGCGTTGCTTCGGCGGAAAAACGCAATGTGATGAAGACCGGCGTATTGTGGAATGAGGTCGTCACCCGCATCCAGCAGGAAAGCTACTCCGATGTAGCCCTTGAGCATGTGCTGGCCGACAACTGCGCCATGCAGCTCGTGCGCTGGCCCAAGCAGTATGACGTGATCGTCACTGACAATCTCTTTGGCGATATCCTCTCCGATGTCGCCGCCATGCTCACGGGCTCGCTCGGCATGTTGCCTTCCGCATCACTCGGTGCCGAGGACCCCAAAACCAAACGCCGTAAAGCACTCTATGAGCCCGTGCACGGCTCAGCGCCTGACATCGCCGGAAAGGCACTTGCCAACCCCATCGCCATGATCGCCTCCTTTGGCATGTGCCTGCGCTATTCCTTCGGGCTCATCGATTGGGCTGATAATGTCGACACCGCAATCGCCAAGGTGCTTGCCAAGGGTCTACGCACCAAGGACATCGCAGCCAAAGACGAAAAAACTGTAACCACAAAAGAAATGGGCGCGGCGATCTTGGAAGAGCTGAAGGCGCTGGCCTAGCTGTTCCGCTTCCTTGCAGCCAGCGTCCGCAGCCGCAATGCATTCAAACGAATGAACCCTGCCGCATCTTTCTGGTCGTAGGCTCCGCGGTCATCCTCGAAAGTCACCAACGCATCCTTGTAAAGCGACTTCGGCGACTTCCTACCAACGACGATCACATTGCCCTTATAGAGCTTGAGCCGCACCACGCCTTCAACATGTTCCTGGCTTTTATCCACCATGGCCTGCAGCATTTCGCGTTCCGGTGAATACCAGAAGCCGTAATAGACCAACTCCGCATAGCGCGACATGAAACTGTCCTTGAGATGGGCGGCTTCCCGGTCGAGCGTCAGGCTCTCCACGGCGCGGTGCGCAACGGACAGGATCGTGCCACCTGGCGTTTCATAAATGCCGCGTGACTTCATGCCGACAAAACGGTTTTCAACGAGATCAAGCCGGCCGATACCATTGTCATGACCCAACTCATTCAGCTTGGTGAACAACGTGGCGGGCGACATGGCCTTGCCATCAATCGCAACAGGATCGCCCTTCTTGAATTCCATTTCGATATAGGTCGCCTTGTCCGGCGCATCCTCCGGCGCAATGGTGCGCTGATACACGTAAGGCGGCGCTTCCACCCAAGGGTCCTCCAGAACTTTTCCTTCCGACGAGGAATGCAGCAAGTTTGCATCAACCGAGAACGGCGCTTCGCCGCGCTTGTCCTTGGATACCGGAATCTGGTGCTTCTCGGCAAAATTGATCAGGTCCGTGCGGCTCTTGAACTCCCACTCGCGCCACGGGGCGATGATCTTGATATCAGGGTTCAAGCGCATAGGCCGTGAGTTCAAACCGCACCTGGTCATTGCCCTTGCCCGTGGCCCCGTGGGCAATGGCATCTGCTCCGGTTTCTTTCGCAATCTCAATCAAACGTTTTGAGATCAACGGCCGTGCAATAGACGTACCCAGAAGATACACGCCTTCATAAAGTGCGTTTGCGCGGAACATTGGGAAGACGAAATCACGGATAAATTCCTCCCGTACATCTTCCACATAGATTTGCTTGATCCCCAGCATTTCAGCTTTTTTACGCGCTGGTTCTAATTCACCACCCTGACCCAGATCGGCCGTAAAAGTCACAACCTCCGCCCCATACTCCGTTTGCAGCCATTTCAGGATGATCGAGGTATCAAGCCCGCCCGAATAGGCGAGTACAACTTTTTTAACCTGGCCGCGCTTGGACATAAAACTGCTTCTCTCTGATTTCACTTGCTATCGTTTCAAGAATTGGCCGCCCGTGCCAACTCACTCGCCCTGATTTTGTGGCTCTCGGACTTGAGCTGTCCGCAGGCGGCCATGATATCGCGGCCCCGCGGCGTGCGCACCGGCGAGGCGTAGCCTGCCTTGTTCAAAATCTCGGCAAAAACTTCGATCACATCCCAGTCTGAGCATTCATACTGCGTGCCGGGCCAGGGATTGAAGGGAATGAGATTCACCTTGGCAGGCATGCCTTCCAAGAGTTTCACCAGGCGCTTGGCGTCGGCCACGCTGTCGTTCACGCCCTTGAGCATCACATATTCAAAGGTGACGCGCTTTGCATTCGATGCGCCGGGATAAGCGCGGCACGCCGCAAGCAACTCGGCGATCGGATATTTCTTGTTGAGCGGCACCAGCTTGTTGCGGATTTCATCGGTGGTGCCATGGAGCGAAATGGCAAGGCCCGTTCCAATTTCTTCACCCGCCCGAATAATCTCTGGCACGACTCCAGATGTGGAGAGTGTAATGCGGCGCTTGGACAGCGAAATGCCTTCGCCATCGGCCACGATATCCATGGCGGTTTTCACGTTGTCAAAATTATACAAGGGCTCGCCCATGCCCATCAGCACCACATTGGTGAGATAGCGCCCGCTTTCCGGGGCGTTGTGGATTGCCCTCCATCTGGTGCGGCCATTCCTCCAGCTTGTCGCGCGCCAGCATGACCTGGCCCACGATTTCATTTGCCGTGAGATTGCGCACCAGCTTCTGCGTGCCCGTATGGCAGAACGTGCAGGTCAGCGTGCAACCCACCTGGCTTGAAATGCAAAGCGTTCCGCGATCTTCCTCGGGGATATAAACCATCTCCACTTCATGGCGCTGGCCCCGCTCATCGGGAGCAAATCTCAGCAGCCATTTCCGCGTGCCGTCGCTTGATTTCTGCTCGGTGACCACATCAGGCCGCCCAATGGAAAATGTCTCTTCAAGCAGCAGACGCAGGCTTCTGCGAAATATCCGTCATCTCGGCAAAGCTCTGAGCGCCCCGGTGATAGATCCAGTGCCAGATCTGCCGCATGCGCATGCGCCGCTGCTTCTCAGGAACGCCGACGCGGCCCAGGATTTGGGCCAAGTCTTCCCGCGAAAGGCCCATCAGCGAGGGCCGCAAATCATTCGGCAAATAGACCGAAGGTGCCAGCGGTTTTGTTTGTAACAGGGTTGTCATGGCGGCCTCTTAGCGCAACTTGACGGCGCCCACCATAGGCCCCAGGGCCGCAAACCCGTCATTCCTGCCGAGCTCCGGGCTGTAAAGGCTCGACACCGTACCATCGAAAAACAGGGCGTTGGCGCATTTCAGCTTGTCCCTGAATAATAGGGCGAAATCATAGAAATTAACCGCGTTCTCCGAGATCACAAAAATGGCCGTGTGCGCGTCCAGCACGCCCACCCCATTACGCATTTTATGGGACATGCCGGTTTCCGAAAATTTGGGGTGGATTTTCCCGTCAATCACCAGCATGGGGCCGGATTGGGTGGCAAAATCCGGCGTCTCGTTGAGCTTCACATAGGCCTCCGTGGCAGCCACCCCCACCCGGTCGCCCGTGATATAAAACACCCCGTTGGGCTTCACGTGGAAATTGCCGTAGCCATCCCGCCGGTTCAGCTTCTTGCTCTCGGTGCCGTCCTCGACATAAAGGCCAATGGGCTTGAGCGCCTCGTCAAACATGCCCGCATTCATGGCAAAGCCGAGTTCCTTGCCTTCCCTGCTCAGGCTTTCCGCAAGGGCGGCGAAGGAACCAAGCGGAGCGCCCCGGTCATCAAGATTAAATAGTTCAAGGCGCGTTTCCCTGAGATCAATACGGCAGGCCGTATAGCCATTGCCTTCATAATTGAGCGGCGAGCATAGCGATCCCGCCGCGACCCCAAGGGATTGCAGGCACAAAAACAATACAACTGGGAAAAGCCGCCGCATAACCCGACTATTTGCAGGAGCTGTCGATCTTGTCCATGGCTGCGGTAAAACCATTCAGCGAATAGTTGTCGGTGGTTTCCGTGCCCTTCCACGACGTGCCCCTGACCGAGAACTTCTGGCCCGCCTTCATCGTCGCCACGATTTTCTTCTCTTTTTCCGTAGTATCGGCCCAGGCCCCGTCACCATTGGTGAAAAGCTCAAATTCGACCTCGTCAATTTTGAGCTGAACCGTGGTGGCTTCCTTGAAGGGATAACCAATGATGGTTGAAACTTCGCCGTTGATGTTGCGCCCCGGCATATGGGTGATAATAAAGAAAATCGGATCGCGCTTGACCTTCTTGGCAGTATCGCTCGCCTTGGGCTGGGACACGATGTAGCAGACCTTCGTGTCAGACGCCTTGTAGGTATAGGCTGTCCAATCGGTGAAAACCCCGAGCGGAGTAGGCTCCGCGCCGTGAGCGCTTCCCGCCAAGCCAGTCATTATTGTCAAAAGCGCAATTGCGCCCGCCCGCCACATTGGAATCATGTTTAATTACTTAGCCTCAACAAACAAGAAAATCCATCGCTAGCCTTTGGCCAAGAAATCCGGCTCAATTGCGGCACTTCATGTTGCATTGCACAAATACCTGAGATAGCCTCTCCCTGCACAAAATAAAGGCATGATCTGTGATTGAAGCATTGGGCGAGGCCGTAGAAGCCACAGAGCGGGCTTTTGAAAAAGCCAAACTGGCCGTGGGCGCCCTGGTTCAGTCAGATGCCTTCGATCAACACCAACACGAAGCCCATGGCCTTGCCTGGCTTGCAACCTATGTGGAAACGCTGAAGGCACTTACCTCCTACGCGTCGAAGCTCTCGGCCCAAAATAAATTCGGCGAGATCGAACAACTGCTGGTGAAGGTTGCCTGTGGCGAATATCTGCAACAAGTCGTGGGCGGAATTCCCATGAATCAGACGGAAATTTTCCGTGTCGAAAATCTGGGACTCGATCTGAAAGCCATCCGCGCCTGCACCCTTTATGCGAAAGGCAACACCCGCGAAACCCGTGCCGCCCTCGTTGAATTGATGCAGGAACAACAGGGTGAACTGACCTTTGGCAATTGCGGCCTTGATGACGCCATCAATGATATGCGCACCACCATGCAGCGCTTCGCCGCTGCAAAAGTCACACCACATGCGCATCGCTGGCACTTGGAAAATTCCTATTTACCAATGGAAGTTATTGCAGAGCTTTCCGGGCTCGGCGTTTTCGCCCTCACCCTTCCCGAACGTTTTGGCGGCCTTGGCCTGCCGAAGGAAGCCATGTGCGTCGTTTCCGAAGAACTTTCGCGCGGCTGGATTGCCGTGGGTTCTCTCGGCACCCGCGCTGAAATCGCCTGCGAACTCATACTCTGTGGCGGCACCGAAGAACAGAAGGCTAAATGGTTGCCCAAAATAGCAACGGGCGAAATTCTTCCCACTGCCGTTTTCACCGAACCCGATACGGGCTCTGATCTCGGTTCACTCAAGACCCGCGCCGTAAAGGATGGCGACGTTTACAAGGTGACGGGCAACAAGACCTGGATCACCCATCCGGTGCGCGCCGATCTCATGGCCCTCCTTGTACGGAGCATTCCGGAGGAGAAGGGCTACAAGGGCCTGTCCATGTTCCTCGCTGAAAAACTGCGCGGCAGTGATGACAACCCTTTCCCTGCAAAAGGCATGAGCGGCAGCGAAATTGAAGTGCTGGGCTATCGCGGCATGAAGGAATTTGAAATCCGCTTTGAGGATTTTGAGGTGAAAGTCGAAAATCTTTTGGGGGGCATTGAGGGTCAAGGCTTCAAACAGTTGATGCAGACCTTTGAAAGCGCCCGCATCCAAACCGCAGCCCGCGCCATTGGCGTGGCGCAAAATGCCCTTGATCTCGGCCTGAAATACGCGATCCGACCGCAAACAATTCGGCAAAGCCATCATCAAGTTCCCCCGCGTGGCCGACAAGCTCGCCCTCATGGCCGCAGAAATCATGGCCGCCCGCCAACTCTGCTACTATGCCGCGCGCGAAAAGGACGCGGGCCGCCGCTGTGACGTCGAAGCCGGCATGGCAAAACTTCTGGGCGCCCGCGTGGCCTGGTCCGCCGCCGATAATGCCTTGCAAATTCATGGCGGCAATGGCTTTGCGCTGGAATTTGAAATCAGCCGCGTCCTCTGCGATGCCCGCATTCTCAATATCTTTGAAGGGGCCGCCGAAATCCAGGCCCAGGTCATAGCCCGCCGGATTTTGGAAGGTGGAAACTAGCGCGCGATAATCTTCAGTCCCGCAATGGCACCGGCCTGAAACAAGTGTGCTACGGCGCCATAGAAGTCATCAAGGCCATCAACGATTGCCTGCCCATGAACTTCGATGTTACGCGCCCGCTGGACCCGGAACATGGCAAGGCGCGAGGCGGTAAAGTCTTTCCAGCTATCCGTCACATCATCGATAATCACATCCGAAAAATTTGCCTCCCCGAGTTGCAACTCATAATCATGGGGATATGGAATTGCCGGGCACTGAACCTTGACCTTCAACGCTTCCGCCTCATCGGCCGAGTGGGCACGGAGCGTGGCAAAATCCTCGATATACATGGCACCCCCTGGCTTTAGCGCCGCGCGGCAGGCAGAAAATAAACGCGTCCGGTCCGGAATATGCAGGAAACACAGAAATGAAATGATGGCGTCGTAATTTTCAGCCACCGCCCCATCAAGAATATTACCGCAGACATGCTCAACCCGGGACGACAGGCCACACCGCGCCGTGAGATCGCGCGCCACCTCATGGAGATCGGGTTGCAGTTCAAGGGCCGTCACATGGGCCCCGGTCTTTGCCGCGATATAGCGCGCGGGCCCTCCAATGCCCGAACCCACATCCAGAACCCGCGCGCCGGGTTGCAGCTGCAGAACCTCCAGCGCCTCATCAACCGCATCGGTCCCGAAATAATGATACTGGTCAAAAGGCGTGAGCTGGTCCACCCTCAGTGCGGCATCAGGCCCAATGCCAAGGGCCGCCAATTCGTTGTGAATGCGGTGCACATTGGTATAAAGTATCATCGACTTCATCAGGGCATTGGCGCTCCAAAATGCCATTATCCCCACAACTCGTGAGAAAGGGCAACAGGGTTTCCGCACCATGAATATTTTCAACTATCTCGTGCCGATAGCCGTTGCAGCCGTGGCCATAGTTTTGCTTCTCGGCCTGTGGAACATGATGCGTGGCGGCTCGGCCAATCGCTCCCAAACCCTGATGCGCTGGCGGGTGCTCCTTCAATTTGCCGCCATTATCATCATGATGGCGGGCCTGTGGTTTGCCAACCGATAGCTATTGAATTGGCGCCCCGGAATTCCCATATCGCTGCGTGATTGGGGGACACCATGACATCACCTTCCAACGAAGCCGCCATTGCCAGGGATTTCTGGCCTAAACTGAAACGTTCCCTCGCCCGCATCCCCTTTGCCGAGGATGTGCTTGCGGCTTTCTACTGCGCCTTTGATCCCTCAACACCCCTCAAGGTAAAGGGCATTTTGCTGGGGGCTCTCGCCTATTTCATCATGCCAATTGATGTCATTCCCGACGTGCTTCTGGGCCTTGGCTTTACCGATGACATGGCAGTGCTTTATACAGCCATCAGCATGATCCGCAGCCACATGACGCAAGCCCACCGCGACAAGGCAAAAGAAACCCTGGACAAACTCAAGGCCGAAACCGTCCAGAGTTCCTAGGCCGCCTTGCGGGTGACGATAAACACGGCACCGGCGCAAACCGCCATCCCCAGGATTTGTATGGGCACCAGCGTTTCGCCAAAAACCACATAGGCCATCACCGCCGCCACGGCAGGAACAAGATAGATAAGTCCGGAAACCTTCGACACATCCCCATGGCGGATGAGCAGCATGAACAGGGTTGACGCCGCAAGCGACAGCACGACGACCGACCAGCCAAGCGCCACCCAGGCCTGCGGGCTGCCATCAAAACCGAAATTCTCGAGGGTCATCGCCCCGGCAAGAACGACAACCGCAGCGCCCGCATTTTGCCACACGCCGCCACTGGCCAAATGCAGACCCGTGGCAAACCGCTTTTGGTAAACGGTGCCGAGGGATGTTGAAAATGCGCCGAGCATGCAGAGCATTGTGGTTAAGGGCGTTATGCCTGAAACAGCCTCAAACGCCAGCTTCGGCCACACAACGAGGCCCACGCCAAAAATGCCCGCCGCCAATCCGAACCAATGGCGGCCGGTGATTTTTTCCCCCACGATGGCAGCGGCAAGGATGCCCGTGATCAAGGGCTGCAAACCCACAATAAGCGCTGACACGCCCGCCGGCATGCCATGGGCAACGGCCCAGTAGATCGGCCCCAGATAGCCACCGTAAAGCAGGGCGCCGGCTACGGCTCCATGAAAAGCCTGGACGGGGCTCGGCCTGGCCGCTTTCTGCAAACCGGCAATCACCACAAAGATGGCGCACACTATGGGAAAGCGGATTGCAAGAAATGTGAAAGGTTCCACGTGCTCAGCCGACAATCTGGCAACTACAAAACCCGTAGCCCACAAAACCACAAAAATGACGGGAGCAATTGCAATCCAGTTGGTCGCAGGTTTCATGGGCCTCCCATGCCAAGCTTTACGGGCACTTGCGAGTGTTATCTTGAGGGTGTCCATGCATATCGGCTATGCCTAGGAATATGAACGCAAAGCACCCGACATTCGTAAGTCTTGCTCTCGAAGCCGTGCGCCGTCTCTTTGCCGATGAGGCCATTCCCCTTGCAGGCAATATCGCTTTCAGAACCCTTTTCTCAGTCTTTCCCTTTTTGATATTTCTCACCGCACTTGCGGGTTTCTTTGGCAATGAGGATCTGGCTGAAAAGGTTGTGACATTTCTTTTGAGTGTTGCCCCTGAACAACTGGTGCATCCCCTTGCTTCGGAAATCCGCTCCATTCTCACCGTGCCAAGAACCGGCCTGCTCAGTCTCGCCGTATTGCTCACCATCTGGAGCGCCATGGGGGGCGTCGACAGCATCCGCGTCGGCTTGAACCGTGCCTATGATTTCAAAGAAAATCGGAATTTGTTTTGGCTTTATGGCCAGAGCATTCTTTTCGTGATCGGCTCCGCCGTAGGGCTTCTGGCTATTGCCCTGCTGATTGTCTTTGCGCCTGTGGCCCTGGCAGTCGTTGACCGTTTCGCACCAGACATTCGGCACAACTTCACAATCCTGAACCAGATGCGTTATCCCATTGCAATTGCGCTTCTCGCCGTCGGTTTGCAGCTCTGTCATAGCATCTTGCCCGCAAAACGGCTCAAAACCCTGGACGTTTTGCCGGGGGTTCTACTCACCGTTTTCGTGTGGATTGCGCTTGCCAGCGCATTCTCCGCCTATCTGGTGAACTTTAATTCTTTTGCATCCACCTATGCCTCACTCTCCGGCCTCTTTGCCGCGATGTTCTTTCTCTATCTCGCAGCCCTGGTGCTGATTCTGGGTGGCGAAGTAAATCGCGTCTTGCAGGTGCATCGGACATTTCGCTCAACGGAGAAAATTTCGGAACGGGATATCTCCCAATAAAAACACCTGGAGAGTTCAGGCCCGGACGAACGAATCCGGATAAAACCGCCGGACCGACAGAAATCCCAGTCCGGCAAACAACGCCAGCACGATGGCCTGCGCCACAACAAATGGCGGCTCCGACTGGGTCGGCGCGAGAGGCTGCAGGAAAGCAATTTTTTGAAAGGCCTGCACTACGAATACGAACACATTGAGATAGAGCGAGGTAACGGCGGTCACCACATAGATCCAGCGCCATGAAGCCCGGAGGCGGAAAACGTAATAACCCAGAATAGCGCCTGCAAGCAGAACCAGCGAAATGATGCCGATTGCACGTGGCGGATCAAAGCCGAAGGGTGGCAGGGGAAAACCTGTGATACTAGTCAGCACAGTAAAAGCCAGGAATACCGCGGTCCAGCTCGCGAGCTTCTTACTTTCCAGCATCCCCCACACAACGACCAACCCGGATACGATGCCAATGATACTGATGATCACATGCAGTTGCGTGAATGTTTCGAATGACAGACCAAGAATCATATTTTTTTCCCCGCTTCATTGACCAACTCGTGATGCACCACCACCCTATGCGAGAAAGCGCCCGTGCTCAACGGCGAAGTCTGCGGACCTCAGCGAGAAGTGACTCTTTTTCTTCCGCTGAAACTTCCTGCCAACCCCGTCCATCGAGACCCGCTGCCATCGACCACAGAAGATTGACTGAAGCGCCGCGCGTACGAAGCGCCCGCACCCGTACATAGGCCTTGGCCGCTCCGATCGCGCGCAGCTCGCCAATGGTACGGATGCCAGCTTCCGCCAGCATCATCGTCGATGCAGGGCCAAGATTACGCAGCATCGTAACCGGGAGATCATTTTGCGGCAGCTTCAATGACATCATCAAAGGTCTTCAATCCCACGCGTGGTGCCGACACCAGAACCGCCATGTTACCCGGCCGGTGCTCATTCTTCCACATTTTCATGTGCGCCTTGGGAATATCATTCCAGCTATAGACGTCTGACATGCACGGGTCGATGCGTTGCGCCTGGACCAAACGGTTGGCATTGGAGGCCTGCATGAGATTTGCGAAATGCGAACCCTGCACCCGCTTCTGGTGCATCCACAAATAGCGCGCATCCATGGTGAGATTATAACCCGTGGTGCCGGCACAGATCACCACCATGCCACCGCGCTTCACCACCAGCACGGAAACCGGAAATGTGGATTTACCCGGATGCTCAAACACAATATCAGGGCTGTTGCCTTTCCCCGTGAAATTCCAGATCGCCTTGCCAAACTCGCGCGCCGCTTTCAGCCAGTCATTATAGGCGGGCGTGCCTACCTTGGGCATTTCACCCCAGCACTTGAAATTCTTGCGGTTGATCACGCCCCGCGCGCCGAGCTGCATCACGAAGTCGCGCTTGTCATCGTCCGAGATCACACCGATGGCATTGCCGCCCGCTGTGGCAATGAGCTGGATGGCCATGGAACCCAGGCCCCCTGAGGCCCCCCACACCAGAACATTCTGCCCGGGCTTCAGTGTATGTGGCCTGTGGCCGAACAGCATCCGATACGCTGTTGCTAGAGTGAGCGTGTAACAGGCCGATGCTTCCCAAGTGAGATGTTGCGGGCGTGGCAACAATTGGCGCGCCTGCACCCTTGCAAATTGCGCAAACGAACCGTCGGGCGTCTCATAACCCCAGATACGCTGCGAGCTGGAAAACATCGGGTCGCCGCCATTGCATTCCTCGTCATCGCCGTCATCCTGGTTGCAATGGACTACAACCTCGTCGCCCACTTTCCAGCGCTTAACCTTCTCGCCCACCGCATAGACAATCCCCGAAGCATCGGACCCCGCTACATGGAACGGGTTCTTGTGGCCATCGATGGGAGAAATGGGCGTGCCAAGGGCAGCCCATACGCCATTGTAGTTGACCCCTGCGGCCATCACCAGAATGAGCACCTCGTCCTGGCCAATTTTCCAGGTTGGCACGACTTCGATCTGCATGGCGCTTTCCGGCGCCCCGTGGCGTTCCTGCCTGATGCACCACGCATACATGTTCTGCGGCACATGCCCCAGGGGCGGAATCTCACCAATTTCATAAAGATCCTTCAAGGGGGGAGAAACGTTAGCCGGCATGCCGCAGCTCCTAAAATTTAGGCAGCACCTTACCCAATTCCTGTTGCAGCGCAACATTTGTCGGCGACCGGCAATGCCACGAAAGCGAAATGCGAGCCGCATTGGTAAGGATTGATTTACCCTGCTTTCGCCCGTTAATGGGAAAGCAATCCAAATGGAGTCATAATCACCAGACCCTTAAAGATTTGGGGAGAAAAAGATGCTAAGTAACTTGCTTTTTACGAGTTTTACCAACGCGTTAGACTTTTTGATTCACCTTGATATGTCCGACGAGGCCGTGGCCATGTCGGTGCTTTTCAGCGCCGCCGGAGCCGTCATCCTGGGTAAATTCACCGGCACACTAGGCAATCTGACTGTACCCCTGAATTTTTCCGCCCTCTTTATCGGAACTGCAGTCACCAACAGCCTGCTCAATGGCGTTGATATCCCAACAATTCAGTATCAGCAGGAAGTCCTGCTGTATACCGTTGTGGGCATGATCACTGGCTCCTTCGGCATGCTTTGGTTCGTAAGGCCAGAACGCAGCTAGACATTCTCACACCAGGGTTGCGCCGCGAAAATAACCGTGCTTCCATATTGCATTGCAACCTGGAAGCCCGAATGCCCTCGCCCCCAAAAACAGACAAGCCCTGGCTGTTTCGCACCTATGCCGGCCATTCCACTGCGGCCGAAAGCAACAGGCTTTTCCGGTCCAATCTTGAAAAAGGCCAGACTGGCCTTTCCGTAGCTTTCGATCTGCCAACCCAGACCGGCTATGATCCCGATCATCCCCTGGCGCGTGGTGAAGTTGGAAAAGTAGGCGTTCCGGTCTCCCATATCGGCGACATGCGGGCCCTTTTCGAAGCCATTCCGCTCGCCACCATGAATACCTCCATGACCATCAATGCAACGGCCGCCTGGATGCTGGCGCTTTATGTGGCCGTGGCCGATGAACAGGGTGTCCTCCGCGACCAATTATCCGGCACAACGCAGAACGACATCATCAAGGAATATCTCTCGCGCGGCACCCATGTGTTCCCGCCCAAACCTTCCCTGAAACTTACGACCGATACAATTTCATTTTCTGCCAGCGACCTTCCGAAATGGAATCCCATGAATGTCTGCTCCTATCATTTGCAGGAAGCAGGCGCGACACCGGTACAAGAGCTAGCTTATGCACTCGCCACCGCCGTCGCCGTCCTTGATGCAGCAAAAGAAGAAGTCAGCGCCTTGGCTTTTCCCGAAGTCGTGGGACGCATTTCATTTTTCGTAAATGCCGGCATCCGCTTCATCACAGAAATGTGCAAGATGCGAGCCTTCACCGAACTCTGGGATGAAATCTGCCGCGAGCGTTACGCCATTGCAGATGAAAAACTGCGCCGCTTCCGCTATGGCGTGCAGGTGAATTCTCTCGGCCTCACCGAGCAGCAGCCGGAAAACAATGTCTATCGCATTCTCCTCGAAATGCTGGCCGTGGTGTTGTCGAAAAATGCCCGTGCCCGCGCCGTGCAACTGCCTGCATGGAACGAAGCGCTTGGCCTGCCCCGCGCCTGGGACCAGCAATGGTCGCTCCGCATGCAGCAGATCGTGGCCTACGAAACCGACCTCCTGGACTACGCCGACATCTTTGAAGGCTCGAAGGAAATTGAGGCCAAAGTGGAGAGTTTGAAAACCGAAGCCCGCGCCGAGTTGCAAAAAATTCTTGCCTTGGGTGGTGCCATCCCGGCAATCGAATCCGGCTACATGAAACAGGCCCTTGTTCAATCCAATACCGCGCGCCTCAAGGCTATAGAAAGAGGAGACACAAAGCTGGTTGGCGTCAATATCTTCACCACAACTGAGACCTCACCACTTTCAGCAGGAGAAGACGAAAAAGTTCTCACAGTTTCTGAAAACATCGAATTCGAGCAGATCGAAAAGCTTAAAAGCTGGCGCGCCACACGCAATAATAAGGCCGTAATCGCCGCACTCGCAGCACTGCGTGAAGCTGCCGAGACGGGCCGCAACATCATGGAACCTTCGATTGCCTGCGCCAAAGCGGGCGTGACCACCGGCGAATGGGGTGAAACCCTGCGCCAGGTCTTCGGTGAATTCCGCGCCCCCACCGGCGTACTTCTGGTGATGGATGAACATCCTCAAGCATCACTCGAAGCAATCCGCGCCCGTATAAAGCAACTCGCCCGGAACCTTGGCAAGACTCCCAAATTTCTCATGGCCAAGCCCGGCCTCGATGGCCATTCCAATGGTGCGGAACAGATTGCGCTGCGCGCCGCCGATTGCGGTCTTGAAGTGATCTATGAAGGCATACGCCTGACCCCTGAACAGATTGTGGCCACCGCAAATGAGAAGAAAATAACACTCATCGGCCTTTCAATCCTCTCAGGCAGCCATGTTCCCCTGATCCGCGATGTCATGAACCGTTTGCGCCAGGCAGGGCTTGAGAACATACCCGTGGTCGTAGGCGGCATCATTCCGAACGAAGATTCCCATATCCTGAAGCAGCTCGGCGTGGCCCGCATCTATACGCCCAAGGATTTCGATCTCAATGTCATCATGAACGATCTCGTCGATCTCATGGAAACCAGGGTTTCAAACTGAAGTCACCAGTCGCTCGGCACAGACCTTCAGAATTTCCTCCACAGGCCGTTTCCACCAGTTCTGCTCGCTGAAGATTTCAACCTCAACCAGACCCTGATAGCCCGCCTTCTCGACATCAGCACGTATAGCGGCAATATCAATCACGCCATCCCCCATCATGCCGCGGTCATTGAGAACATCGGCAGTCGGCGCCAGCCAGTCGCATACATGAAAGCCGAAGATGCGTTTCTCCAAACCGGCCCGCGCGATATCGCGATTGAGATTGGGATCCCACCAGATGTGATAGACATCAAGACAGACGCCCAGCGAAGGCACGGCGACGGCGCCTTCAATCTGCTGGCACATATCAAGAGCTTCACTCAGCAGGGTTAAACAGCTCCGCTCGGCTGTATAGACAGGATGCAGGGGCTCCAGCGCAATCTTAACTCCCAACTCCTTGCCATGCTCAAGAAGCTGCGCAGTTCCTTCAACGACGTGAGCCCGCGCCATTGCAATGTCCTTCGATCCCTTGGGCAATCCGCCCACCACCATCACAAAAGAATTCGCCCCCAGAACTGCCGCATCATCCAGTGCCCGCCTGTTGCTCTCGATATTGGCTTGCAATCCCTCGCGCGTGAGCGAAGGCAGATAGGTGCTGCGGCAATAGCCGGTGACTTTCAAACCTGCATCTCGAATGCGCTTTGCGATGGCGGAAACATTCTGACCCTCAATCTCGCGCCGCCACGGCGCAATTCCACTGAAACCTGCCGCTGCAATCGCATCTATGGATTGTTCAATCGGGCATTGAAAGCCCAAGGTGGCGGTGTTGATCGCAAAACGCCGCATCATTGGCCATAAAGTGCGAGCAGGTTTTTC
Organism: uncultured Alphaproteobacteria bacterium; assembly: GCA_963766425.1. Lineage (GTDB taxonomy): Bacteria > Pseudomonadota > Alphaproteobacteria > Rhizobiales > Aestuariivirgaceae > Aestuariivirga. The sequence continues at coordinate 167,165 of CAVYAB010000018.1, read as the reverse complement.
ATCCGCTTCACCGCGAGATCGGGACTGCGCAGCAACCCCGCCTGGTCGGCGAGCTTGAAAATTTCGGTGAAATAGAAAAGCGGTCGCGCGCTCTGCGCCCCATTCACCATGATGAAATGCTCCTGATGCCCGTTAAGCCAGGCCAGAAACACGATGCCTGTTTTGTAATACTGTGTCGGCGCCTGAAAAATCAGCCGTGACAGCGGCACCGTGGGGTCAAGGATCTTATGAAACTTCTTGGTGTTGCCTTTCGCCAGCGCAGCTAACGCAGCCCCCGCAGCCGGAGCAATGGCGGCAAAGATGCCGAGAAGCGCATGAGAAAAACCTTGCCCATCGCCCGCAATCAATTCGGGATAATTGAAATCATCGCCCGTGTACATCTTTACTTGCGATGAAAGCTGCCTGCGGAAAACAATTTCCTTGTCCGCATCCAGCAGTGATATTTTGATACCATCGACCTTGGCGACATTGTTACTGATCACTACGAGACAGGTTTTCGCTGTATTGGAAAAATCATCCGCGCCCCAATAGCCACGCAAGGCAGGATCAAACATCTCGCCCAGCCAATGCAAAATGACCGGGTGCTCGGCCTCGTTCAGGACGCGTGAATAAACCTTCACATAATCATCCGGTGACTTGGCGATCCTGACCAGAGCCCGGCTCGCCATCATGATCACACGGCCACCAAGTTTTTGGATTGCATGCAATTGTTCGAGATAGGCCTTCACCACATCATCAATCGAACGCGCATCCGCTGGCAGCAAGTGATCGGTGCCGCAGCCGGAATAGACCCGAGACGCTTCCGGCCCGGCACTCTTGAGGGAACGCGCTATCAGTTCATGCGCTAGCGGCCAATCCAGACCCATGCCCCGCTGGGAGGTGTCCATGGCTTCCGCAATGCCAAAGCCTTGGTCCAGGAGATAATGTCGAAACGCGAGGGTTCTATCCCAATCAAGCGCCCCATCTGAGCTTAAGGGATCGGCCACCACGTGGGCGGCTGCAAAAGCCACGCGGTTAAATGGTGTTTTAGGCTTTCGGACAGCAATGGGCTCACCCACCAGATGATAGGTCTCGGATTTGCCTTCGGCTGCTGGCAAACGAATTTTCACGGTCAGTACCGCACCATCATAAGCCCCGCATCGGCCTGAATGATTTGCCCCGTGGTATAGGGCAGAAGCCCTTGCGCCAAGGTGAGCGCAATACGGCCAACTTCTTCCGGCGTTCCAAATCGCTTGATCACCGTGAGACCCTCATCAATCAACTTGTCATACCTCGCCTTTGAAGGTGCGGTCATATCCGTCTCAATAAAGCCAGGCTGAATTTCATAGACCCCAACACCTTCATTGCTGAGCCGAGCTGCAAACAGTTTCGACATCATCGAAACACCAGCTTTGGAAATACAATACTCGCCGCGCGTGATCGAAACCCCGGTCGCATTAGCCGACGATATCGTCACAATGCTGCGATGGTTTTCGGAAGGCTGCAAGCGTTTCGCAAAAGTCTGGGTCAGAAAAAATGTTCCCCGCGTATTCACATTCAGGCAGCGATCATAACTCTCAGCCGTGACGTCCAGAAGGTCGCCCCGGTTCTGAACGGAGACACCCGCATTGTTGACAAGCGTTGTGAGCGCACCCAATGCGGCCTCTGCCTTGTCGAGCATGGGCCCATGGGCCGCAAGATCGGAAATATCACCAATCACAGCTACGGCCTTTACACCACGCGTTGAAATTTCACCAACCGTTGCTTGAAGCTCAGCGCTGTCTGCAACATCATTCACGGCCACATCAAATCCGGCCCCTGCCAAAGCCAGCGCAATCGCCCGCCCAATTCCGCGCCGTGCTCCGGTTACAAATGCTCTCATGCGTCAATCCTCTCAAGCGTTTGCGGCGTGCAGATCATCCGCAAGATGGTTTGCGTATTGAACGTCAACCGGGCCGCAAGGGCCTCCGCCGCCATCATGTCGCGCTCAAACACGATGGACGCGGTGAAACGGTTGGTGAGATAATAATAGCCAACGGCGGCAATGGAGATATTGACCTGCACGGGATCAAGGCCTTTGCGAAACACGCCGGCCTTGGCCCCGCGCTCCAGCAAACTCTGCATGCGGCCCACAAAGGACCGGCTCATCTCCTGCATGCGTTGCGACTTCTTGATGTGCCGCGCCTTGTGCAGATTCTCGCTATTCACCAGCGTGATGAATTCCGGATTGTCGAGAAAATATTTCCAGATGAAGGCAATTAGCGCTGTGACGGCCGCAACGGGATCAAGACTGTCGAGCTCCAGATGCTGCCTCACGCTCACGAAACTCGGCATAAGCATCTTCAACCACGATGGCTGAACAGGTCGTCCTTGTTGCCAAAATAGTGATACATCATGCGCTTGTTGGCTTTTGCCCGTGCCGCAATATCATCAACCCGCGCACCCCCCAAACCCTTCTTGGCAAATTCCGCTTTCGCCGCAGCCAGGATGCGCCGCCGCGTGTCATCGGGATTTCTGGGTCTCTTTTTTTGCTCCACCACAACTATTATCCAAGGGGCTTGAAATAACTATCTAGTTATTTATAATTAGACCAGGAACGAAGGAATTGCAAGTGAGCGGTTACGACTACATCATCGTTGGCGGCGGATCGGCAGGCTGCGTGCTGGCTGCACGGCTGTCCGAAATGCCCGATGCAAAAGTCCTGCTGATCGAGGCGGGTCCCCGTGACACCGACCCTTTCATTCATATGCCTGTGGGCTTTTTCAAGATGACTGGCGGGCCCCTCACTTGGGGCTACCAGACGGCACCCCTGCGCCATGCCAACAACCGTGTGGCCGTCTATCCCCAGGCCCGCGTACTCGGCGGCGGCAGTTCAATAAATGCTGAGATCTATACCCGCGGCTGCCCCGAGGACTATGACGGCTGGGCGAATGAACTGAACTGCAAGGGCTGGAGCTGGAAAGACCTCAAACCCTACTTCGTGAAATCGGAAGGCAACACCCGCCTCGGCGGCAGTGAGCACGGCATTGAAGGGCCGCTAAATGTTTCCGATCTCGCCAACCCAAACAAGGTCTCGCTCGCCTATGTCCAGGGCTGCATGGATTTCGGCATGCCCCACAATGCCGATTTCAATTCGGGCAAGTTGGAGGGTGCCGGCCTCTATCAAACCACGATCAAAGACGGCAAGCGCTGCAGCGCGGCAGTCGGTTATCTGAAACCCGCAATGAAGCGCGCCAATCTCACTGTGCGAACCGATCTCTTCGTCAACCGCCTTCTCATTGAAATAGGCCGTGCCGTTGGTGTCGAAGTCGTCAATGGCAACCAATTGCAGCGCCTTGATGCTGCAAGTGAGGTGATCGTTACCGCAGGGGCCATCGGGTCTCCCAAACTCCTGATGCTCTCCGGAATCGGCCCTGCAAAACATCTCAAGGAAAAGGACTTGCCTGTCATCCATGATCTCAGAGGCGTAGGCCAAAATCTCCATGACCATTTTTCAACCGATGTCATCTGGGCCCTGAACGGCCCGCACTCCTATGACAAATATAAGAAGAAACACTGGCAAGCCTGGGCGGGCCTGCAATACCTCCTCTATAAAACCGGACCGGTAGCTTCCAACATTGTGGAAGCCGGAGCCTTCTGGTGGAGCGACCGCAAAGAAAAAGTCCCCGACCTGCAGTTTCATTTCCTCGCAGGCGCCGGTGTTGAGGAAGGCGTTGGCACCGTGCCCGGTGGCAATGGTGCCACCTGCAATTCCTATCACACACGTCCCCGCTCCCGTGGCAGCGTCACGCTTGCGCTCCAACAATCCCACCGATGCGCCCACTCGTCGATCCCAATTCCTTCGCCGAGCCCTACGATCTCGCTCGCCATATCGATGCAATCAAGATCACCCAGGAAGTGGGAGCCACCCGCTCCATGCGCCGCTATGTTGACCATGAGCATTTCCCCGGCCCCTCCTGCAAAACCAAAAAGGACTATGAAGAAGTGGCGCGTAGCCATGCGCGCTCCTCCTATCATCCCGTCGGCACCTGCAAAATGGGAACCGATAACATGGCCGTTGTTGATCTCAAGATGCGCGTTCACGGAATTGATGGCCTGCGCGTCTGCGACAGCTCCACCATGCCCTGCATAATTTCCTCAAACACCAACGCACCAACCATCGCCATGGCGGAAAGGGCTGCGGACCTGATCCGCGGAAACAGGTAGATGCCCAAAATTGTAAGTGCCACAGAAGCCGTAAAAAATATCGCCGATGGCGCAACCGTCACCGTCAATTCCTCCTCGGGCCTCTGCTGCCCCGATGCGTTCTGAAAGCTCTCGGCGAACGCTTCGACCGCGAAGAGCACCCGCGAAATCTCACCATGCTGCACCCCATCGCGGCAGGCGATATGTCGGGCGTCAAAGGCGTTGATCACATCGCCAAACCAGGATTGATAACTCGCATCATTGCTGGCTCTTACCCCTCCGGCCCCTCGTCGGCCGAGCCGCCAAAGATCTGGCAAATGCTGGGTGCCAACGAAATCGCCGCTTACAATGTGCCTTCCGGTATCATGTTTGATATCCACCGCGAAGCCGCCGCCAAGCGCCCCGGAGTACTCACCAAAATCGGCCTCGATACTTTCGTCGATCCCGTCCACGAAGGCTGCGCCATGAACGCTAAGGCAGTCGGCCGCACCAATCGTGAAGAAAATAAATTTCGAGGGCGAAGAGTGGCTCTATTTCCCCGCCATCATTCCCAATGTCGCCATCATCCGCGCAACCTCGTCGGACGCGCGCGGCAATCTCACCTTTGAGCATGAAGGCGCCTATATCGGCGCGCTCGACCTTGCCATGGCTGCCCACAACAACGGCGGCATTGTCATCGCCCAAGTGAAACGCATCATCCGGGATCGTCCCCTGAAACCCCATGATGTCTATGTGCCCGGCATTCTGGTGGATTTCATCGTTGAAGCCCCGGAGCAATGGCAGACCACCCAGACCCCCTATGATCCCGCCATCTCCGGTGAGGAGTTCAAGCCACTCGACTCCTTCAGCCACATGGAATTTGGCACCGGCAAAGCCATCGCGCGCCGCGTAGCGCAAGAGCTCAAGGAAGGCTGGGCCGTGAACCTTGGCTTCGGCGTTTCCGCCAATGTGCCGCGCATTCTTCTGGAGGAGGGCCTCCACGGCAAAACCACCTGGGTGATCGAGCAAGGAGCCGTTGGCGGCATTCCGCTTCTCGACTTTCAGTTCGGCTGCTCGTCGAATGCCGAAGCCATTGTCGCCTCGCCTTCCCAGTTCACTTACTTTCAGGCCGCAGGATTTGATTGCGCACTTCTCTCCTTCCTGCAGATCGACTCCCACGGCTCGGTGAATGTTTCAAAGCTCGGCGTCAGGCCCCATGTCACCGCCGGTGCCGGCGGCTTTGTCGATATCACCTCGCGCGCCAAAAAAATTGTCTATTCCGGCTTCTTCAATGCGGGCGCCAAAATGGAAATCAGCGGCGGCAAGCTGCACATTGAAAAAGAAGGGCGGGTGAAAAAACTGGTGCGCGAAGTGGAGCAGATTTCCTTCTCCGGCAAACGCGCCGTGATGCAGGGACAGGACATAACCTACGTTACCGAACGCTGCGTGATGAAGCTCACCAGCGAAGGCGTTGTGGTGACAGAAATTGCTCCCGGTGTTGATCTGCAAGCAAACATTATTGACCAGTCCGAATTTCCCCTCATCATTTCTCCTAAACTGAAGCCAATGAGCCCTGCCCTGTTCCAACCCGCAACAATGGGATTGAAACTCCATGATTGAGATTGGCGATAAACGAATCCATCTGGACATCGAAAATGGTGTCGCACTCATCACCATCGCGCGCCCGGAAAAACTCAACGCACTGGATTATGAAATGGTGCTGGCATTGGAACTCGCCGCCCACCTCATTGATGGCATGCAAGAGGTCCGCGCCGCCATCATCACCGGCCAGGGCGAAAAGTCCTTCTGCGCCGGCGGCGATATCGAAGCCTGGAGCAAATGGTCCCCGGAAAACTTCGGCCACGCCTGGGTGCGCCATGGCCACCGCGCCTTTGATGCGCTGGCCCGTCTGCGCGTGCCACTCATTGCCGCCCTCAATGGCCACACCTTGGGCGGCGGACTGGAACTCGCTGCCACCGCCGATTTCCGCATTGCCGAATCCCACGTGAAACTGGGTTCACCCGAAACCGGCCTCGGCATCATCCCCGGTTGGTCCGGAACCCAGCGCGCCGTCCGCCGCTTCGGCTCGCAAACCGTTCGCCGCATGGCGCTGCTTGGAGAAACATTCACAGCCGAAGAAGCTTTGACATTAGGCATCGTCGATAAAGTTGTAGCCAAAGGCGAAAGCCTGACCTTTGCCAAACAAATGGCCACCGAACTATCCGCCCGCGGCCCGCTTGCAACCACTGTCACCAAAATGCTGATCAACGCCGCCGAGGGCGAAGAGGTCGAGCGCCCCCTTGAGGCTCTTGCAGGATTGGCCGTAGCTGGCGGCCCCGAACTGCAACACGGCATCCAAGCCTTTAAGGAAAAACGCAAGCCTGAGTTTAAGCCTGAGTTTAAGCCTGAGTTTAAGTGAACGTCGGTAGTGTTTCAGTCTGAAATTGTGCGACGACCTGTGGTATATAGTTTTTGGGCGGAGTAGCTCACCCGCCTTGCTCAAAAGCTAGCCTGGAGCGCAATCCTAAGAGCTGCGCTCCAGGTGAACGGCACTTTCCTTGACATTTCCCTCCTCCTTCCCTAGAACCCGCCAATCGCTTTCGGGGGTAACCCCGATGAGCGTCCATGCGCTGCCTCCGGCAACTCAAAAAGCCTGTAATATCAGGTACTAAAGCCCGCTGTTTAATGAGTTTGCAGCGGCGCCAAAGGGCGCGAGGAATGAAAAAGGCAATAAAATGTACGCAGTCATCAAGACTGGCGGCAAACAATATCGTGTTGCTGCCAATGATAAAATCCTCATCGAAAAGCTCGAAGGTGCGGCTGGCGACCAGGTGAATTTCACCGAGGTCCTCATGGTTTCCAATGGTGGAACCGTGGATATCGGAGCGCCCTTCCTGTCCGGTGCCACCGTTGTCGGTGAAATCGAAAAGCAGGCCCGTGGGCCCCCACATCATCATTTTCAAGAAGCGCCGGCGCAAGCATTACCGCCGCCGCAACGGTCACCGCCAGGACTTGACAGCTGTGACCATTACCGAGATTCTGACCGGCGGTGCCAAGCCATCGGCCAAGGCCAAGGCGAAACCTGAAGCCAAGGTTGAAGCCAAAGCTGAGGCAAAGCCCGAAGCCGCCGTTGCTGCTGCACCGGTGGCCGAAGCTGCAGCCGCTGAAACCAAGCCCAAAAAGGCGCCCGCCAAGCCGCGGAAGCCCAAGACGGAAAAGGAGTAATCCCCCATGGCCCATAAAAAAGCAGGCGGCTCATCCCGCAACGGCCGCGATACCGCAGGCCGCAGGCTCGGCGTCAAGGCCTTCGGCGGCGAAAACGTTGTGGCAGGCAACATCATCATCCGCCAGCGCGGCACCACCTGGCACCCCGGAACCGGCGTCGGCATCGGCAAGGATCACACGATTTTTGCAACCGTCCACGGCAAGGTCCAGTTTCGCGGCACCAAGAAAAACCGCCAGATTGTCTCGGTTATTCCCATGACGGCCGCTGAATAAGCAGCCCATCGGAGCCAATAAAAAAGGAGAGGCAATTGCCTCTCCTTTTGCTTTACGCATTACAAATCCAGCTTAAAAAATCATTGCAACGTAATGATGAACCAGCTTCTTGCGGCCCAAACCGCCATTGTGCTTTGAAGCCGCGAGCTTCAGATTGCCGTGGCTGAGCTTCATCGCCATCTGCAAATGCTTCAAGCCAACCCGGACATTGGTGGTGGCATTGAGCAGCTCCGAACAATTGCCGGAAAAACCGATGCCCTTGGCCGTGGCGCATTTCATTTGATAGACCCCATATTCCCCGGCGGCACCGCGCGTATTGGGATTATAGCCCGATTCAACCTTGGCAATGCGCAGGGCAAACCAGGTCGGCACGCCATAACGCGGCGCCATATCCTTGATCAGGGCCACAACCCGCTCCTGCGTTGCGGGCGTGACCTTGGCCCGGCGGCTCTTGTGACGCGTCTTGGTCTTCACTTGCTCCGTGAAAAGACTAATTTTGGATTTTGGGGCAGCATCCGCTGTTCCGGAGAATATAGCCGCAGCAAACATAACGGCCGAAAGTCCTGCAATGAGTCTATTTTTCATTTTTATCCTTAAATTTGATAACCGCATCAAAAAACTAAACTTGGATAGACTGGCTCCTCTATTCTAATGATCATCAACATCTGGGGGGAACTCGCGATAAACTGGCAAAATGTGACCATTATGTGGCAATGCACAAATTTTGCTGCACTGCGATATTTCTAGGCTTGGGCTCTCCAAAAGGTTAGAAGGCCCCATGAAATTTCTTGATGAAGCAAAAATCTATGTGCGCTCCGGTGATGGGGGCGCGGGCGCCGTGTCGTTCCGCCGCGAAAAATTCATTGAAATGGGCGGGCCCGATGGTGGTGACGGCGGCAATGGCGGAGATGTGTGGGTGGAAGCCGTGGATGCCCTCAACACCCTGATCGACTATCGCTATCAGCAGCACTTCAAGGTCCGAACCGCGGGCCACGGCATGGGACGATTGCGCGCAGGCGCCAATTCCGATGACATCGTGCTCAAGGTTCCAACCGGCACCGAGGTTTACGAAGCCGACAACGAAACCCTGATTGCCGATCTGGCCAAATTGGGAGACCGCGTGCGCATCGCGCGTGGCGGCAATGGCGGATTCGGCAATCATTATTTCAAGTCCGCCACCAACCGCGCTCCCCGCCACGCCAACCCAGGCATTGAGGGTGAAGAACGCTGGGTGTGGTTGCGGCTGAAACTCATCGCCGATGCCGGGCTTTTGGGTCTCCCCAATGCCGGAAAATCCACACTTCTGGCAGCCGTTTCCGCTGCCAAACCAAAGATCGCCGACTATCCCTTCACCACTCTGCATCCGCAATTGGGCGTGGTGAAAGCGGCGGGCAACAGTTTTGTTCTGGCTGACATTCCGGGCCTCATTGAAGGCGCCAACGAAGGTCATGGCCTCGGCACGCGCTTTTTAGGTCATGTCGAACGTTGCGCCATTCTGCTCCATCTCATCGATGTGACGGGCGATGACCCTGTGAAAGCCTACCGCGTCATTCGCAACGAGTTGAAAGAATACGGCCCCGAGCTTGAAGGAAAACCGGAGATCATCGCCTTCAACAAGATCGATGCCATCAGTGACAAGGACTTGCAGAAGAAGCTCGCCGATTTCAAAAAACGCCTGAAGAAAACCCCTATCCTGATTTCGGGTGCCACCCATAAAAATGTGGATGACACCATGAAGCGCCTGCTCACCGTGATTCAGAATGATCGCAAAACGGCCCGCAAACAGGAAGAGCGCGGCATTGAAATAGAGGATTGGCATCCGTGAAATCGCGGTTCAACTCAGCCAAACGCATAGTCGTCAAAATTGGTTCAGCCCTTCTGGTCGATGCCAAGACCGGCGAAGTCAAATCCGCATGGCTTTCAACCCTCATCGATGATCTGGCAAAGGCCAAGGCGCGCGGCGCCGATATCATCATTGTGTCATCTGGCGCCATAGCACTTGGGCGTCGCTCACTCGGGCTTCCACAAGGCAAATTGCGCCTGGAAGAAAGCCAGGCCGCTGCCGCCGTGGGCCAAATTGCCCTGGCGCAAGCCTGGTCTGAGGCGCTCCGCACAAAAAAAATCGTGGCTGCCCAGGTGTTGGTAACCTTGACCGACACCGAAGAACGCCGCCGCCATCTCAATGCCCGCGCCACGCTAACCACGCTCCTTGCACAGGGCGCCGTTCCCGTCATCAACGAAAATGACACGGTGGCCACCTCTGAAATCCGCTACGGCGACAATGACCGGCTGGCGGCCCGCGTGGCTTCCATGATGTCCGCCGATTGCCTGGTTCTGCTTTCAGATATTGATGGACTTTATTCCGCCCCGCCTGACCGGGTGGGTGCAGCCTTCATTCCTGAAGTTAAAGAAATCACCCCCGAAATCGAAGCCATGGCGGGAAAGCCCGTGTCCGGCGTCGGTTCCGGCGGCATGGTCACAAAAATCGAAGCGGGAAAAATTGCGCTGGGCGCAGGCTGCAACATGGTGATTGCCTCTGGCCATGAATCCCACCCCCTTGAGCGTATAGCAAAGGGCGAACGTTGCACCTGGTTTCTGGCTCCCTTGTCGGCGCTCCAGTCACGTAAGCGCTGGATTGCCGGGACCCTGCAACCCGTTGGCCGCCTCATGATTGATGATGGCGCCCGCGGCGCCTTGGGCAAAGGCAAAAGCCTGCTTCCCGCCGGGGTAAAGAAGGTCAGCGGAAATTTCGCCCGCGGCGATACCGTAAGCGTTGTGGATCTTGAAGGCGTGGAAATCGCGCGTGGACTTGTGGCCTATGATTCAGGCGATGCTACCCGCATTGCCGGACTGAAGTCCGCTGACATCGAGCAAACCATTGGCTATAGAGGCCGGGATGAAATCATTCATCGCGATGATCTGGTAATGACCAATGGAGAGCGTTAGCGCCATGCTGGAGATAGGCCTGAACGCCCGCAAGGCGGCGGGCGTGTTGGCACTTGCGTCAACCGCACAAAAGAATGCCGCCTTGCTTGCCATGGCAAAAGCCATTCGCGCCTCTTCGAACAAACTCATTGCCGTTAATACCTCCGAAGTTGCGGCGGCAAAGACCAAGGACCTCAAAGAGTCTTTCGTTGATCGCCTGACCCTCACGACTGATCGCGTTGAGGCCATGGCCAAAGGGCTTGAGGATATCGCGGGGTTGCCCGATCCCGTCGGAACGACCATGAGTGAATGGACGAGACCCAATGGAATGAAAATTTCGCGCGTACGCGTGCCCATTGGTGTCATCGGAATTATTTTTGAAAGCCGCCCAAATGTTGCAGCCGACGCCGGCGCCCTCTGCATGAAGTCCGGCAATGCCGCTATCCTGCGCGGCGGCTCCGATGGCTTTCAGTCTTCAACTCTTATTGTGGAAGCTTTGCAGCAAGGCCTTGAATCCGCTGGACTGCCCGCAGCCGCAATTCAAATGGCACCGACAACAGATCGTACCAGTGTGGGAGAAATGCTGTCCGGCCTCGGCGGCACCATTGATCTCATCGTACCACGCGGCGGCAAAAGTCTGGTGGCCCGTGTGCAGCAGGAAGCGCGCGTTCCCGTGTTCAGCCACCTCGAAGGCATCTGCCATGTCTATGTCGATAAATCGGCAAATCCCGAGATGGCTAAGGAAATCGTGCTCAATGCCAAGATGCGCCGCACTGGCGTCTGCGGTTCCGCCGAAACCATTCTCGTCGACCGCGCTGCTGCAAAAACAAACCTCGCACCCATCATCCGTACACTGATTGATTCGGGCTGCGAAGTGCGCGGTGACGCGGAGGCGCGTGCCGCCGATCCCCGCGTGAAGCCCGCAAGCGAAGAAGATTGGTCCACCGAATACCTCGACTCCATTGTGTCGCTAAGAGTCATTGATGGCGTCGGCGAAGCCATGGCCCATATTGCAAAATATGGATCACAACACACCGATGCAATCATCGCCGATGATGAGAAAACCGCGCAAAGATTTCTGAGCGAAGTCGACAGCGCCATTGTCCTGCACAATGCCTCCACCCAATTTGCCGATGGTGGCGAATTTGGTTTTGGCGCGGAGATCGGCATTGCGACGGGCAAGCTCCATGCCCGCGGTCCGGTAGGCCTGGAGCAGCTCACCACCTTCAAATATCAAGTGCGTGGGCAGGGGCAAATCCGCCCATGATGAAGCCGCCGCTTTTTGGCAAGGGCCAGCGCATTGGCTTGTTTGGCGGCTCCTTTAACCCGGCGCACTATGGCCACTACATGGTGGCGCTTTACGCCCTGAAGCGCCTGCAATTGGATTGGGTCTGGTGGCTTGTTTCTCCGCAAAACCCCCTGAAAGACCCCCGCGAAACCGGTGAATATGACGAGCGCCTCCAGTTCACCAAACAGATTGCCAAACATCCACGCTTCGTGGTGACTGACATTGAAGAGCAGGTGAAGTCCCGCAATACCGCAGAAACCCTGCTCGCCCTCAACCATACCATGAAGCAGGCGAACTTCATCTGGATCATGGGGGCCGACAGTTTTGCCAATTTGCACAAGTGGCACAACTGGACTGATATTGCGGAAGCCCTGCCATTGGCTTTCCTGGCTAGACCCGGCTATTCGGTCCGCGCCCTCAGCGGCCGCGCGGCCCTGCGCTACGCCACTGCCCGCGTAAAAACCGACCAGGCCGCAAAACTTGTCATGCACAAATCCCCGTCCTGGGTATTCCTGCCCATGCCGCTCCGGCCCGAAAGTTCAACCGCGATTCGCAACTTGAACCCAACCCCGCGAAGCTCTAAACAGCGCCGCTGAAACCCATAAAGGACAAGACCCCTGAAAAAGCCATTCAAGAAGACTTCCGCCAAATCAAAATCCGCGAAAGCAGCAAAGCCAGCCTCCTCCTCAAAGCGCCCGCCCAAGACCGCAGCCGAACTCAAAACCATCATGATGGCGAAGGTGCGCTTTGCCGAAAAAGCGCGCGCAGGATTGCGCGGCAAAACCACGTCAAAGGTCAAGCCCAAGGGCAAGGTGAAGCCGTCCAAGAAGGTAAAGCCGCCACCGAAGAAAAAGCCCGTTGTTAAAGCCAAGGCCGCCGCAAAGCCGAAGGTCTTGGCAAAACCAAAAACAGCACCGAAGGCAAAGTCAGCAGCAAAAACAGTCGCTCCTGTAAAAATCGAGGCCCCAAAGCCGAAGTTTCATTCCGATCAACCACTGCTGAAAATTGTCATGGCCCAGCTGGAAGACGCCAAGGCCGAAGACATCATCGCCATCAATCTCGATGGCAAGACGGCCATCGCCGATAACATGGTTGTGGCTTCCGGCCGTTCAAACCGCCATGTCGGCGCCATCGCCGATCAGCTGGTCGAAAAACTCAAGGAGGCAGGCCATCGCCACATCCGCGTGGAAGGCATGGACCAGTGTGACTGGGTGCTGGTCGACGCCGTTGATGTTGTCGTCCATCTCTTCCGGCCGGAGGTACGCAGTTTCTACAACCTGGAAAAACTGTGGTCGGAACATTCGCCGCAAGAACCCGCCGCCGAATAGGCCATGCGCCTGCAAGTTTTGGGCATCGGAAAATTGAAGGCGGGACCGGAAAAAATCCTCGCTCAAGACTATCTAACCCGCCTTCAAGGCCTCGGCCGCAAGGCCGGAATTACAAAGCTGACAGTCAGCGATTTCGCTGAATCCCAAAGCCAGACCGCGAGCCAGCGCCAGGAAGAAGAAGCCAAAATCCTGATGGGTGCATTGGCCCCGAAAGCCTTCACCCTTGTGCTCGACGAACGCGGAAAATCCATGACCAGCGAAGCCTTTTCCAAGCTCCTGCAGCGCCACCTCGACCAGGGCACCCAGGACCTCGCATTCCTGATCGGCGGCCCCGACGGTCATAGTGCCGCAACCCGGAAAAACGCCGGACAACTCTTCTCGCTTGGCGAAATGACCTGGCCCCACCGGCTGGTGCGCGTTATGCTTCTTGAACAAGATTTACCGCGCGGTCACCATTATGGTAAATCATCCCTACCACAGATCCTGAGTCGCAATTTGGACAAGCGCGGCTCCTAAAAAAGACGGCGATGAATTATCTGCAAGACCTAAGAGGCACAATCGTCGTGGCATCCGCCGCGCTGTGTTTCCTTGTGCCACCCACAATCGCCCAAACACCGCTCCCCCAGGAAAATGAACTTGGTTCCGTTGAGCAGGAGATGAGCTCTTCGGCGGAAAGTCTTGAAAAGATAAGAAGCGATATCGCAGCCGCGATCCGTGACCAGGAAGAAATTTCCGGCAAGCTCATCACCATTGCCCGGACCGTCCAATCCCAGGAAACGGCAATAACCGCCGCCGAAGAACGCATCTTGAAACTCCGCAAGGAAGAAATCATCCTGCGCGCTGAACTGGCCGAAAAGCAGGAGGTTCTCTCCGAACTTCTCGCCGGCCTGCAGAGGCTGGAGCAAAATCCCCCGCCTGCCATTGTGGTTGAGCCCAATGACGTGCTGGCAGCGCTTAGGGGCGCCATGATGTTTGGCACCATCGTGCCAGAACTGCGCGCCGACGCCGGAATTCTTGCGGAAAAACTGGCCCGTCTTGATAAAATCCGGTTGGCCGTCGAGAAGGAAAAAACCACCCTCAATGGCAGCATCATCAGCCTGAAGACTTCCCAGATTGATCTCGGCCAGCTTATCATCCAGAAAAAGCAGCTCATCTTTGACAACTCGGGAAGGCTCGCGGAGGAAAAACGGCGCAGCGGTGAATTGGCCAGCAAAGCCAAATCCCTGAAGCAGCTTATTGCTGATCTGGCTGCTGCGCGCCTCAAGGAGGAAGCGAAAAAAACCAAGCTGGCCCTGGCTCTGGAAGCCGAAAGAAAGCGCCAGGAGGAGTTCCTCCTGCGGCCCTCCGTGCCATTCTCAAGCATCAAGGGCCGCCTTGAGTTTCCGGTTCAGGGTCAAATCCTCAAGCGTTTCGGCCAGGACGACGGCCTGGGAAGCGAGCTCCGGGGTCTGGCCGTGGCGACCCGGGCCCTGGCCCAAGTGACGGCCCCTGCCGACGGAAAGGTCGAATTTGCGGGCCTTTTCCGCTCCTACGGGCAACTCTTGATTCTGGACGCCGGTGAGGGCTACCTTGTACTCATGGCCGGAATGAAGGAAATATCAGCTGACATCGGGCAATCCGTAAGGGCAGGTGAACCCGTGGGAATCATGGGAAAAGGCCCTTCTTCCGTCACTTTGTTGGGTGATCAGATACAAGAGGCAAGGCCTGTGTTATACGTCGAATTAAGAAAGAATGGCGAGGCTGTTGATTCGGCCCCCTGGTGGATTGGTGGAACTCAAGAGGCGTTTAAATGAAATTGAATAATCACGTTCGGACTTTTGGACTAGTGCTGGCAGGAGCCGTATCGGCAACCGTGCTATGGCATGTCTTCGGCTCGGCAATTGCTGCCTCCAATGCCGATACCTACAAGCAGCTCAATCTTTTCGGCGACGTTTTTGACCGTGTGCGCGCCGACTATGTGGAAGACCCGGACGAATCCAAGATGATCGAAGCTGCCATCAATGGCATGCTCACCTCCCTTGATCCCCATTCCAGCTACATGGATGCCAAGCGCTTTGAAGACATGAGCGTGCAGACCAAGGGCGAATTCGGCGGCCTCGGCATTGAAGTCACCATGGAAAATGGTTTTGTGAAAGTTGTGGCCCCCATTGATGATACCCCTGCCGCCAAGGCGGGCCTCATGGCCAATGATCTCATCACCAAAATTGATGGCGCCGACATTCAGGGCCTCACCTTGAATGAAGCCGTGGACAAGATGCGGGGTGGCGTGAACACCCCCATCACTCTGACGATCCAGCGCAAGGATCAGGCTTCCTTTGATGTAAAGCTCATCCGCGACCGTATCCGCGTGCAGTCGGTGAAATCCAATGTCGAAGGCGAGGACATCGGCTATGTGCGCATCAGCTCGTTTACCGAGCAAACCCAGGAAGGCCTGGAAAAAGCCTTTGCCAGCTTGAAGAAAACGATGGGCTCCAAGGCCAAGGGCTACATCATTGACCTCAGGAACAATCCCGGCGGCCTTCTCGATCAGGCGATTTCAGTCTCCGACAGCTTCCTCGACAAGGGTGAAGTCGTTTCAACCCGTGGTCGCCGTGCCGAGGAAACCCAACGCTTCAGCGCCCAGAAGGGTGACATCTCGGACAACAAGACCGTGGTCATCCTGATCAATGGCGGCTCGGCCTCGGCCTCTGAAATTGTCGCTGGTGCCCTGCAGGATCACAAGCGCGCCACCATTATCGGCACCCGTTCCTTCGGCAAGGGCTCCGTGCAAACCATTATTCCATTGGGAAGCCAGGGAGCGCTTCGCCTCACAACTGCGCGTTACTACACCCCTGCCGGCCGTTCCATCCAGGCCAAGGGCATCGATGCGGATATTCTGATCGAACAGCCCCTGCCACCTGAACTTCAGGGCAAGAATGTATCCACCGAAGGCGAAGCCAGCCTCAAGGGCCACCTGACCAATGAAGGCGGCGGCGACGAAGGCGGCGGCTCTTCGGCCTATGTGCCCGAAGACAAAACCAAGGATGTGCAGCTGAAAGCGGCAATCGATTTCCTCAACGGCGTCAAGGTGGTGAGCAACGTCAAGCCTGCGGATACAAAACCCGCCGGAACCACGGAAACCAAGTCGAACTGAAATTGAGTTCATTCAAAATCGAAAACAGGGAGCGCATAGCTCCCTGTTTTTTGTTTTACGGTTAATGAGACATTAACGGTTACGTCGCCACAGTCGCAGCCAAACGAATCGACTGGGTGACTGATTTTTCATGAGCCGTGATGAGCTGCGACAACCGCTGAGGAAACGGAGCCTGGGGGAACGGCTGTGGGAAAAGCGCCCCAGCTCGCTTCTGGCCACTTCAATCCTCGCCGCCTGCGGATTTATTGCCCTTGCAATCTGGGCCATTCAAATACCCCATCCCTTTGCCGGAGAACCCATCATCACGGCGGCCATTCCGCCCCTTGAGGAATTGAGCACCGCATCGACAACAACGCCCGAAGAAGAAGTTGCGGAGGAAAGCTCTGAAGAAGATGAGGGCGCCAACATTCAGATTGAGGCCCCCGTCGAGCAGGACAGCTATCAGACCGAAGCTTCCATTATTCTGTCGCCACGGCGCCCCTTGAAACCCGCACCCGTTGCCGGGCTCGTGGAGAAAGCAAGTGTTGGCCTATTGCCGCGCATTGGCTCCGGCAACAAAAAGCCGTCCGACGTCTATGCCCGCAACACGCCCATGGGCGTCATTCATTCAGAGCGTCCCAAGATCGCCATTCTCCTCGGCGGCATGGGTCTCAATCCAAAACTCACCCAGCGCGCCATCCGCGAACTTCCAGGCGACGTGACCTTTGCCTTTGCCCCCTATGGCGATGATTTGCAGACCCAGGTCAACAAGGCCCGCGCCGATGGCCACGAAGTGCTGTTGCAGCTGCCCATGGAGCCCATTGGCTATCCCGCCAACAACCCCGGTCCTAAAACCCTTCTGGCCGACGCCGAAAAAGCCGCAAATCTGGAATCCCTCCACTGGCACATGAGCCGTTTTGCAGGCTACACCGGCATTACCAATTACATGGGTGGACGCCTGCTTTCCACGCCCTCAGCCCTGAAGCCTGTCATGGCTGAATTGAGCAAGCGCGGCCTCGTCTATTTGGAAGACGCCTCCACCGCACTCACTGTTTCAGAAGCGATAGCCAAGGAAACCCGTCTCTCCGAACGCCGCGCCCAGGTGGTGATCGACGCCGACCCGACGCCCCAAAGCATAGCCGCGGCCCTTGAACTTCTGGAAGGCGAGGCCCGCGCCAATGGCTTTGCCATCGGCACCGGTTCCGGTCTAGAAGTCACCGTCGACAGCGTGAAGGCCTGGGCCGAGCAATTGCAAAAAAAGGGCATTCTGCTCGTTCCCGTCAGTGCCATGTACAAGGGCCGTTTGGGTTAATGAGTGATGCAAAAGTGATTACGGCCTATAGGCCGTGCGTTGGCGTTATGCTGCTGAACAAGCAGGGCCTTGTCTGGATTGGCCGGCGCTTTCAAAAACAGAATGACGATGGCGTGGGCCATTGGTGGCAAATGCCGCAAGGCGGCATCGATGCGGGCGAAGATCCCGCTGTCGCCGCGGCACGTGAACTCGAGGAAGAAACCGCCGTGCGTTCCGCCGAGATCATCGCCGAAGCGCCGGACTGGTACAATTATGATTTGCCCGAACCTCTCATCGGCCTTTCCTGGAAAGGAAAATATCGCGGGCAAACCCAGAAATGGTTTGCCGCGCGCTTTACCGGCAAGGACAGTGAAATCAATCTGGCTCCCCCTGGCCATAAACAGGAATTCGATCAATGGCGTTGGGCCAAAATGAGCGAGGTTATCGACCTCATCGTGCCCTTCAAGAAGCCGGTCTATGAAAAGGTCATCGCCGCCTTCAGGCACCTCGGCCAGCCATGATCTCCCACGTCATTTTTGATTGTGATGGTGTTCTCATCGACAGCGAGAAAATATCGATGGATGTCGATATCGCCTTGCTGGCGGAGAATGGCATCGATCTTACCGAAGCCGAGATTCACCACCGCTTTGTGGGCACGACTTTCGAAGCCATGGTCACGGAACTTGAGCGTGAATACAAAAGGCCGCTGCCGCCTGATCTCGCCGCCCGCAAGGACGGCATGATGCTTGATCTCTATCGGCGCGACCTGAAACCCGTGCCCGGTGTCATTCCCATGTTGAATAAACTTAAACTGCCGAAAAGCATCGGCACCAATGGCCCAAGGGATCGCGCCATGGAGGCGCTCCGCATGACTGGGCTTGAACCCTTCTTCGGCGACAGGTTAACCACCTATGAAGATGTGAAAAACGGCAAGCCCGCCCCCGACATTTATCTGCTGGCTGCAGAGCGCGCCGGCTTTGCCCCTGCCCACTGCCTTGTGGTGGAAGACAGTGCAACCGGCGCCACCTCCGCCCTCGCTGCAGGCTGCAAAGTAATCGGTTTTACGGGTGTTGCCCATGATCCCGTGGCCAAGGCAAATGAACTGCAAGAGCTGGGCGTTTCCCATGTTATTCATGATATGGGCGAGCTTCTGGACGCCATTTCGCCGATTACAGCTTGACTTGTTGCACTGCAACGTCCATATGCGGGCCTTAGGCCTCGATCAAATAAGAATAACGTGAGGTAGCGCGACATAGCGCTGCTGTTCCGACCGAAGCCGAAACAATCCGAACAATCCTTTCACGTGGGGTCTGTTTAAGCACAGGACCAGTGCTGACTTGGCGATAGTCGCCGGGCAGTCTCTCGGACATGTTCTGCGCTTTCCCACTCATCTGTCCGAAACAGAAAGATATTTACACCGTGAATTCATTTTCAGAACTCAGCCTTTCAGCCCCGCTTCTCAAAGCCATCGCTGCTGAAGGCTACGACAAGCCTACCCCCATTCAGGCCCGCGCCATTCCGGAACTTCTTAAGGGCCGCGATCTCTTAGGGATCGCCCAGACCGGCACCGGCAAGACCGCTGCCTTCGCGCTGCCAATTCTCGAGCGCCTGTCACACGCAACTGAACGCGTTGCCAAGAACTCCTGCAAGGTGTTGGTGCTGTCACCAACCCGCGAACTCGCCTCGCAAATCGGCGAAAGCTTCAAGACCTATGGCCGCAATTTGAAAGTCACCCGCGCGGTGGTTTTCGGTGGCGTCTCCATCGGCAAGCAGATTGATATCCTGCGCGGCGGCGTTGACGTTGTTGTTGCAACCCCGGGCCGTCTCGTTGATCTCATCGAGCGCCGTGCGCTGACGCTGGCCAATGTCGAGGTGCTGGTGCTTGATGAAGTGGACCAGATGCTTGATCTCGGCTTCATCCACGCCATCCGCAAGATCACCGGCATGCTGCCGAAAGTTCGTCAGAATCTTTTCTTCTCGGCCACCATGCCGAAAGAAATTTCAAATCTCGCAAGCGGCCTGCTCACCAACCCCGTGCGCGTTGAAGTGGCCCCTGTTGCCACTACAGTTGATCGTGTGAACCAAAGCGTCATCCACGTCGATCAGGCCAACAAGCTCAAAGTGTTGGTCGACATTCTCAAAGACAACAACATGACCCGCACGCTGGTGTTCAGCCGCACCAAGCATGGCGCCGACAAGATCATGAAGGGCCTGAGCGCTGCGGGTTACACCGCCTCCGCCATTCACGGCAACAAATCCCAGGCCAACCGCGAGAAGGCCCTGGCCGGATTCAAGGCCGGCAAGATTCTCGTGCTGGTCGCAACCGACATCGCCGCCCGCGGCATCGATGTCGATGGTGTAAGCCACGTCATCAACTACGATCTGCCCCATGTGCCTGAATCCTACGTCCACCGCATCGGCCGCACCGCGCGCGCCGGCGCCGAAGGTGTTGCGATTGCATTCTGTGCCGGTGATGAGCGCTCCCTGTTGAAAGACATCGAACGCACCATCCGGCAGAGCATTCCGGTTGTGCAGCATGCGCTGGGCAAATCAAACCTGCCTCCCGCCGAACACGAAGCCAAACGCCCCAATGGCCGCAGCACAAAGCCCCAAGGCCAGAAGAAGCAATGGAACCCCATGGGCCGCGAGCAGCACAAAGGCAACCGCAACCACGCCGGCGGCCATGGCACGCCAAAGCGCAGCGAAGGTGGCCACGGCACATCGAAACACAATGCAGGCGGCCACGGCGCTCAGACGCGCGGTGGCAATGGCGGCCTCGGCGCGCCGAAGCGCAGCGAAGGCGGCAAGCCATCCTGGATGCAGGAAATCAGCGGCGCCAAAAGCGACCGCCGCCCCGTAAGAATGGGCGAGTAACCACTTCGTCTTCTCCTGCGAAGCGGGAGAAGAAGGGACCCGTTGCGGAAGCAACGGGGAGATGAGGGCACTTCGACCTCGCTTCCCTCACCTTTCCCAAGGCTTCGCCTTGGGCTCCTGTCCACTCCCGCCCTGCGGGCGATGACATACAACACCACACTCTTCATCATGCCCGCGCTCGACGCGGGCATCTTCTTTGTGGGGCATCGATGAAGATGACCGGATCAAGTCCGGTCAAGATGATATCTATATCTCTCCATAGTCGTCCCCGGACTTGATCCGGGGATCAACCCGACCACCCAGACTTCGAACTTGTACATACAACTGGATCATCGGCTCGCAGGCCGATGATGGAGAGTTGGCGAACACAAAAAAACCCGCGATCATCTCGCGGGCTTTTCAATTTCATCCGTACAAAAAAACTTACAGCGCGCTATGCAGCGCCTTCAGGTGATCGAGATTTTCCTGGGCCTTGCGCTTGGATTCGGCGTCCACCGCATCGGCGAAATCTTCTTCGGCGTCCTTGACCTCTTGCGCCAGAGCGGCGGCATCGAGATCAGCCAGTGGAATTGCCGTCTCGGCCAGCAGCGTCAACCCTTGCGGATTCACTTCCGCAAAACCGCCACGCACGAAAATGCGGTCGGTTGCTCCGCCCTCTTTCGTCACCACCACCACACCGGGACGCAGCGTTGACAACACCGGCGCGTGGCCCGCGAAAATCCCCATGTCGCCTTCGGTTCCGGGCAATGTCACCGAGGTGACTTCGCCGGAGAACAGAAGCCGTGCGGGGCTTACCAGTTCAAAGTGAAGACCAGCCATCGGCGCTACGCTGCTTCCGCGGCAAGGCGCTGGGCCTTTTCGATGGCTTCTTCGATGGAGCCCACCATGTAGAAGGCCGACTCCGGCAGATGGTCATAGGCGCCGTCGCACAGGCCCTTGAAGCCCTTGATGGTATCGGCCAGCGGCACCAGCTTGCCGGGCGAACCGGTGAACACTTCGGCCACGAAGAACGGCTGCGACAGGAAGCGCTCGATCTTGCGGGCCCGCGCCACGGCGATCTTGTCGTCTTCCGAAAGCTCGTCCATGCCGAGAATGGCGATGATGTCCTGCAGCGCCTTGTAGCGTTGCAGAATCTGCTGCACGCGCCGCGCCGTGTCATAATGCTCTTCGCCGATCACGCGGGCGTCGAGCATGCGCGAGGTTGAATCCAGCGGATCCACGGCGGGATAAATGCCCTTTTCGGCAATGCCGCGCGACAGCACGGTCGTTGCATCCAAATGGGCAAACGATGTGGCAGGCGCCGGGTCGGTCAAGTCGTCGGCTGGTACGTAAATCGCCTGCACCGAGGTGATGGACCCCTTCTGCGTGGTGGTGATGCGCTCCTGCATGGTGCCCATGTCGGTGGCAAGCGTCGGCTGATAGCCCACGGCCGATGGAATACGGCCAAGCAGCGCTGACACTTCCGAACCCGCCTGCGTGAAGCGGAAAATGTTGTCCACGAAGAACAGCACGTCCTGGCCTTCATCGCGGAAATGCTCGGCAACCGTGAGTCCCGAAAGCGCCACACGGGCGCGCGCACCCGGCGGTTCATTCATCTGGCCGTAAACCAGAGCGGCCTTGGACCCTTCGCCGCCACCCTTCTTGTTCACGCCCGATTCGATCATTTCATGATAGAGGTCGTTGCCTTCGCGCGTCCGCTCGCCGACGCCAGCAAACACCGAGTAGCCGCCGTGGGCCTTGGCCACATTGTTGATGAGTTCCATGATCAGAACCGTCTTGCCAACGCCGGCGCCGCCGAACAGGCCGATCTTGCCGCCCTTGGCGTAAGGTGCCAGCAGGTCCACAACCTTGATGCCGGTCACCAGAATTTCAGCTTCGGTCGATTGCTCAACAAAAGATGGCGCATCCTGATGGATGGCGCGCTTCAGCTTGGTCTTCAGTGGGCCTGCCTCATCAACCGGCTCGCCGATCACGTTCATGATGCGGCCAAGTGTTTCAGGACCAACCGGAACCATGATCGGGGTGCCCGTATCAAAAACTTCCTGGCCGCGAACCAAACCTTCAGATGAATCCATGGCGATGGTGCGCACCGTGCTTTCACCCAGATGCTGGGCCACTTCGAGCACCAGGCGGTTGCCGCCATTGGTGGTTTCCAGCGCGTTCAGGATTTGCGGCAGGTCGCCCTCGAACTGCACGTCGATGACGGCGCCCGTGACTTGCGTGATGCGGCCAACGAGCTGGCCCGAGGATTTTGCTGATGCGGCTTTCTTCGCCATGTCTGTGGTCCTTCTCTAAGCTCTTACAGCGCTTCCGCGCCCGAAATGATTTCAATGAGTTCTTTGGTAATCTGGGCCTGGCGCTGGCGGTTGTATTTGATCGACAGCTTGTTGATCATGTCGCCGGCATTGCGCGTGGCGCTGTCCATGGCGCTCATCCGGGCACCCTGTTCCGACGCGGCATTCTCGAGAAGCGCCCGGAACACCTGCACCGAAATATTGCGCGGCAGGAGGTCAGCGAGAATTTCGCCCTCATCCGGCTCCGCATCATAGATGGCGCCACCGAGATCGGGCGCCTTGCCGCCGGCAACTGCCGCCGGAATGAGCTGCAGGGCCGTTGGCTTCTGCGAGATCACCGATTTGAATTGCGCAAAGAACAGCGTGCAGACATCAAACTGGCCTTCATTGAACAGGCTGATGATTTTTGCACCCACCGGCTGCGCATTGAAAAATGCCAGTTGCTTGAGGCCGCGGAAATCAACCGCATCGATAATGTATCTGCCGTAGTTGCGCTTCAGCGCGTCATTGCCCTTTTTGCCGACCGTCATGATCTTGACCGTCTTGCCCTGGGCCAGAAGTTTTTCCGCATGCTCGCGCGCCAGGCGCACGATGGAAGAATTGAAACCGCCGCAAAGCCCGCGTTCCGCCGTTGCAATGACCAGCAGATGAGTCTGGTCCTTGCCCGTTCCTGCGAGAAGTGCCGGTGCGCCATCGCGCCCCTCAACGGAACTGGCAAGATTTGCCAGCACCACCGCCATGCGCTCCGAATAGGGGCGCGCGGCAACCGCTGCTTCCTGGGCCCGGCGCAATTTCGCCGCCGCCACCATCTGCATGGCCTTGGTGATCTTGCGGGTCGCCTTGACCGAGGCGATGCGGTTCCGAAGGTCTTTAAGACTTGCCATCAGGGACCCTTATGCGAAAGCCTTGGCGTAACCATCAACGGCCGCCTTGAGCTTGGGAGCCGTGGCATCGCTGATCTGCTTTTCGGTGCGGATTGCAGTCCAGAATATCCATGTACTTGTCGCGCATCAGGCGCAGCAGTCCATCTTCAAAATCGCGCACCTTGTTGACGGGAAGGCTGTCGAGATAGCCGTTCACGCCGGCATAGATAGCCACCACCTGCTCTTCCGTCTTGAGCGGCGAGAACTGGGGCTGCTTGAGCAATTCAGTCAGGCGCGCGCCACGGTTCAGGAGTTTCTGGGTTGAGGCATCAAGATCAGAACCGAACTGTGCAAAGGCCGCCATTTCGCGGTACTGCGCCAGCTCGCCCTTGATCTTGCCGGCAACCTGCTTCATCGCCTTGATCTGTGCCGCAGAACCCACGCGCGACACCGAAAGGCCCACGTTCACCGCCGGACGAATGCCCTGATAGAACAGGTCCGTTTCAAGGAAGATCTGGCCATCGGTAATCGAAATCACGTTCGTGGGGATGTAAGCCGAAACGTCGTTGGCCTGGGTTTCAATAACCGGAAGTGCTGTGAGTGAACCGCCACCCTTTGCATCATTCAATTTCGCCGCGCGCTCCAGCAGGCGGGAGTGCAGATAGAACACGTCGCCGGGATAGGCTTCACGGCCCGGCGGGCGGCGCAGCAGCAGCGACATCTGGCGATAAGCCACGGCCTGCTTGGAAAGATCGTCATAGGCGATCAGCGCATGCATGCCATTGTCGCGAAAATATTCGCCCATGGTGCAGCCCGTGAACGGGGCAAGATATTGCATCGGTGCTGATTCAGAAGCTGTGGCGGCCACGATGATGGAGTATTCCAGCGCGCCGGCATCTTCGAGAATCTTCACGAACTGGGCAACCGTGGAGCGCTTCTGTCCGCACGCCACATAAACGCAGTAAAGCTTTTCCTTTTCAGGGCCATTCTGGTGAATGGGCTTCTGGTTCAGGATCGCGTCGAGAATGATTGCGGTCTTGCCGGTCTGGCGGTCGCCAATGATCAATTCACGCTGGCCACGGCCAATCGGGATGAGAGCGTCAACGGCTTTCAAGCCCGTCGACATCGGCTCATGCACCGATTTGCGCGGAATGATGCCGGGCGCTTTCACGTCAACGCGCGAGCGCAGCTTCGATTTGATCGGGCCCTTGCCATCGATCGGATTTCCGAGCGCGTCAACCACACGGCCCAGCAATTCCTTGCCGACCGGGACTTCCACGATGGCGCCGGTGCGCTTGACCGTATCGCCTTCCTTGATGTCGCGGTCGTTGCCGAAAATAACCACGCCGACATTGTCGGTTTCAAGGTTCAGCGCCATGCCGCGGATACCGCCGGGGAATTCCACCATTTCGCCAGCCTGCACATTGTCGAGGCCGTAAACGCGGGCAATGCCGTCGCCGACGGAAAGTACCTGGCCGATTTCGGATACTTCGGCCTCATTGCCAAAATCCTTGATCTGCTTTTTGAGAATTGTCGAAATTTCAGCGGCGCGAATATCCATCAGCCGGTCCCCTTCATGGCAATCTTGAGATTTTGCAGTTTTGTTTTGAGTGAATTGTCCATCATCTTGGAGCCCACCTTCACGATGAGTCCGCCGAGAATGGAGGAATCTATTTTGCTGGTAAGTTGCACATCGCGCCCCATGGAAGATTTAAGCGCAGATTTAATATCCGTGATGTGTTTGTCGGAAAGTTTTTCCGCCGAAGTCACTTCGGCTGCAACTTCACCCTTTGATTCGGCGACCAACGCGACGAAAGCTGTAATGGCATCCGAAAGAGCGGGAAGCCTGCGGTTCTTGGCCATCAGCTTGATGAAGTTGAGCGCGATGCCGTTTACGCCCGCCTTGGCACAAATCGCTTCAAGTGCTGCCAGTTGATCTTCGCCGGAAAACACCGGCGAGCGCAGCAGGCGCTGCAAATCCGTTGATCCCGCCAGCATGGTTTGAAAAGTCGAAAGACCATCGCTGATCTTGTCGATTGATTTTGCCTCGGCCGCCAGCTCAAAGAGCGCTGCTGCGTATCGGCCCGGCACTCCGGAAATTGCCTGATCTGTGGCTGCCACGATTTCTCTTTCGAAACAGTCTCGTGTCGTGGCTACCGAACGCAACCCAAACACTTGAATTTTGAACGCCCCCTACGCACAAAAACCGGGGTACGGAACAGGACCCCGCCCTGCCGCGGCGTCTCGGTAACACAGGCGATAAGGACTCGCAACCGGCTTAATCGCGCGGATTGCCGCAATGTGAACTTAGATTTCACTTGATTGTACTCTCCTGCGAAGCGGCAGAGGAGGGGCCCTCACCGCGAAGCCGTGGGCAGGTGCTCCCATCTTCGGCACGGGCAGAAGGCCCTCATCTATCCCATTTCACTTCGTGAAACGGGCCTCTCTCTCGTCCCGTGCGGTATGGGAGAAGGTGCCGACAGGCGGATGAGGGCCCCTTCGGCCAAAAACAAAAAGAAAAGGCCCGCCACCTCGGTTACGAGGGGCAGGCCCTGTCAAATCTGGACTGAATCTAAGTTAGCCCAGCGTTTTTGCGTTTGCCGCAGCTTCAAGCTGGTAGCGCTTGATACCCATGTCGGCGAGGTCGGCATCGGAAATCATTTCCATTTCCTTGCGGGCCTGGCGATAGGCCTGCATGCGGTTCCTGCGGCTTAAGAATTTGAACAGTGGCATGAATGCCTCCATCTCTCTGTATCGGTTTATCGTGTCGCTTCCCGCGCCAAACGATGAATGTCTGTGCGCGCGATGCCCAGATCCGCGAGCTCGCGGTTGGATAGGCCCTCGAGCTCCGACTTGGTCCGGCTATAACGCTGCCAGCGCGTGTAACGGGTCTTTACGAAATCAAACATGGTCATTCCCCTTGGATTGACTGATTAGTGGGTTGCTTTAACACGACAGTATTTAGGTGCGATGCAGCAAAATGAGTATTGCAAATTTTGCATAACAGCAATTACATGAAATAAATCAATTGTTTATAATTCGTTCATAATGCCGATTTATGTTGCTGCATTGCCATAAATTTACACATTGCTGCCACTTTTGGGGGCAGATCAGGGCACTTTGGCGATTGAATAGATGGCCCCTGCATAATCATCGGTCACGTAGAGGCGGCCGTCGGGGGCTTCCAGAATATCCACCGGACGGCAAATAACCTCCTCATTGGCCTGGCAACCCGTCAGAAACACCTCTTCGCGGGCCCCTTGGCCCTCAAAAATCAGCCGGATGATTCGGTATCCCGACTTTTCAGTCCGGTTCCACGACCCGTGTTCGGCCACCAGCGCCGTACCGTTCAGCGCCAAATCGACCTGGTTCCGAGAAACCGGATCGACAGCGGCGCCACATGACCGCCAAGTCCATGGAATTGCGGAACCGGTGCAAGCCCTGCTGGCATGGCAGAATTCAGTGTCGGATCCTGCACAACCGCGCCATGCACATAGGGCCAGCCATAATGCTTGCCCGCCTCGATGCGATTCACCTCGTCATCGGGAACATCGTCACCCAGATTGTCGCGCCCATTATCAACGCCGAAAAGCGCCCCCGCCCCCGGCTGCCAGTCAAAGCCAACCGTGTTCCGCAGGCCTGAAGCAAAGATTTCAGGGGCAGTACCTTCCTTGAATCTGATAATCGCCGCGCGCCACGGATGCTCCTCGATGCAGGAATTGCAACTCGAACCAATCGATAGGTAGAGGAACCCGTCAGGACCGCGGCCGAGGGTGCGTGAAGAATGCCCGTCTCCCCCCGGGATGCCTTCGAGAATAACCCGCTCTTTGCCGAGCTTCACACCATCGAACTCATAACTCACCACGCGCTGTTCTTCAGCGACAAAAAGCGTGCGCCCCTCAAGCAATAACCCATGGGGCTGATTGAGACCTTCACGCAAGACTCCCTGCCAGTCGCTGCGCCCGTCGCCATCACCATCCGCCTTCACCAGCAGGATAGTCCCGTCGCGATATCCCGAAACAATGAGGTCGCCCTCGGCTGTCATCTGCATGAGCCGCGGCTGCCCGAGGTCGCGCGCAAAAACCTCCAGCCTGTAACCCTTCGGAAGTTTAATCCGTTCACGGAGCAAAACTTCCCATTGGTCCCGTGGTGGTGACCGTGAAGGACCGTTGAAAGGGCCGAGCTGGCCCCATGCAATGGCAGTTCCAACAAACAGCACGCCTAAAAAAGCGAAAAACCCATTACGCAACATCTCTTACCTCTTCGTCACGCCCCCCGGCACAGGTAAGACGTTATAGCTCAGAACAATCCGGCAATCTGCCCCTTTGAATCAAGTCCGATGACTTCCGCCGACGGCACTTTGGGAAGGCCCGGCATGGTCATGATGTCGCCGCAAACCACAACAATGAACTCGGCGCCCGCCGAAAGCCTGACCTCGCGGATGGGCACGATATGATTCGACGGCGCTCCCTTCAAGTTGGGATCGGTCGAAAATGAATACTGCGTCTTGGCCATGCAAATGGGAAACTTGCCATAGCCTTGCGACTCGTAAGACCTGAGCTGGTCACGCACCGACTTGTCGGCCACGATGTCATCGGCACGATAGATTTCCCGGGCGATGGTCTTGATCTTTTCCCACAGGGGCAATTCATCGCCATAGATCGGCTTGAACTGCACTGAACTTCTATCGGCAAGCTCCGCCACGTGCTTGGCCAGCGCCTCTGTGCCCTTGCCACCTTCGGCCCAGTGCGTACATTTGAAGGCCTCGATGCCATGTTCCTTGCAGAAGCTGCGAATGACTTCCACTTCCGCGTCCGTGTCGGTCACGAAATGATTGACCGCGACCGCAATCGGCACGCCAAACTTTTTCATGTTCTCGATGTGGCGGCCAAGATTGACCAGGCCCTTCTTGAGGGCCTCGGTGTTTTCCTTCTTCAGTTCTTCCTTCGCCACGCCGCCATGCATCTTGAGAGCCCGGATGGTTGCAACGATCACCGTTGCAGCAGGCGTAAGCCCCGCCTTGCGGCACTTGATGTCAAAGAATTTTTCAGCGCCGAGATCAGCGCCGAAGCCCGCTTCGGTCACTACATAATCCGCAAGCTTCAGGCCTGCCTTGGTTGCCATCACCGAATTGCAGCCATGGGCGATGTTGGCAAAGGGCCCGCCATGCACAAAGGCCGGATTGTTTTCCAGCGTCTGCACCAGGTTCGGCATCAGCGCATCCTTCAGCAGCACCGTCATGGCGCCCGGCGCCTTGATATCTTTCGCCAGGATTTGTCCCTTGTCGCGCTTGGCCGCTATAACGATCTGCCCGATGCGCCGTTCCAGATCTTCAATGGATGTTGAAAGGCATAGGATCGCCATGATTTCGGAAGCAACCGTGATGTCGAAACCGGCCTCGCGCGGATAGCCATTGGCAACGCCGCCAAGCGAACACACGATATCGCGCAGCGCCCGATCGTTCATGTCCATCACCCGGCGCCAGGCCACGCGGCGGGTATCAATGCCGAGCTCATTGCCCCAATAGATGTGATTGTCGATCATCGCCGAAAGCAGGTTATGCGCCGAAGTGATGGCGTGGAAGTCGCCGGTGAAATGCAGATTGATATCTTCCATGGGAACGATCTGGGCATAGCCGCCGCCCGCCGCACCGCCCTTCATGCCGAAGCATGGACCAAGCGAAGGTTCGCGCAAACACACCATGGCCTTCTTGCCGATGCGGTTCAGCCCGTCACCCAAGCCAACCGTCGTCGTGGTTTTGCCTTCGCCCGCCGGCGTCGGATTGATCGCTGTGACAAGAATCAGTTTTCCATCCTTCTTGGATGAAAGGCCGCTGATGTAATCGAGATGCACCTTCGCCTTGGTGTGGCCATAGGGAATAAGATCCTTCTCCGGAATGCCTAAGGACTTTCCAATCTCCATAATCGGCTTCATTTTTGCTTCGCGGGCGATCTCGATATCGCTCTTTATCGTGGCCATGGTCAGGTCATCCTTCCTTAAGAGAAAATATTATTCATGTTGGGAAACAGCACATTCCGTCTCGATTGTCCAGCGCGCTTTCCACTTGGACGATATCGTCTAAGTGAAAAGAAATCGCGCCAATTTAATAACTTGAAGCATGTTTTTATCGGCAAAGTCGTTCAACTTTGCCGCAACATGCTCCACCTGTTGGCAGGAGTGCCGAATTACGGCAAGAGCAACGTGGCGGCTTTCTTGCAATATCCATCATCGGGGTGCGATGCTGCTTGCGACATTTCTGAGACAATTACGAGGCCTCATCCAATGAGAAATTTCGACCACCCCGGCAGATCAGTAGCCGTAGGGACGAACGGCATGGCGGCAACTTCCTCGCCGCTCGCAACCCTTGCCGCCATAGACGTGCTTCGCGCTGGCGGCAACGCCGTCGATGCCGCCATCACCGCCTCCGCCATCCTCTGCCTCACCGAACCCCACATGACCGGGATCGGCGGCGATTGCTTCGCCCTCGATCGGCAAGCCCAATGGCACCGTGCTCGGCCTCAATGGTTCAGGGCGCTCAAGTTCCAGAGCTGATGCCGATTGGCTCAAGGCCTCGGGCCTCACGGAAATTGCGCCGCAAAGCGTCCATGCCGTCACCGTGCCCGGCGCCATCGACGCCTGGGACCAGCTTCTCAAAGAAGAGGGCACCATGACTCTCGGTGAGGCTCTGACGCCCGCTATCAAACTGGCGGAGAAGGGCGTGCCCACCACCCCTCGCGTGGCACGGGATTGGCAAGATTGTGAAGCCCTGCTCGCCGCCGATGAAGGCGGACGCATACACTATCTCAAAGATGGCCGTACCCCTCGTTTGGGCGAGATCATGGCCTATCCGACGTTGGCCAAAACCCTGAAACATATCGCCAAGCATGGCCGCGCCGGATTCTATGAGGGCGAAATCGCCGATGAGATAGTAAAGCATCTCGCAGCGCGCGGCGGGCTTCTCACCCAGGAAGATTTTGCAAAAACCGAAGCAACCTGGGTCAAACCCATTTCGACCCATTTCGCCGAACATGACATTTTTGAAATTCCCCCCAATGGCCAGGGCCTCACCGTTCTCATCACGTTAAACATTCTGAAACATTTCGGCCTGCGCCGCTTTGAGCCCGAAAGCCCCGAGCGCCGCCATCTTGAAATTGAAGCCTTGAAACTCGCCTGGGTTTTAAGAAATCGCCACATCGCCGATCCCGATTTTGCTGATGTGCCCGTGAGTGAACTTCTGAGCGGGGAGACCTCGCAAAGATTGGCAAGCCTCGTCGACATGAACCGTGCCACCGACGCCAGCGTCTCGCTGCCCAACTCCGATACTGTCTATCTCACGGTCGTCGACAAGAACCGTCTCAGCATCTCCTTCATCAATTCCGTCTACTCGGATTTTGGCACCGGTATTGTCACCCCCAAATCGGGGATCACTCTGCAAAATCGGGGAAAGAGCTTCACCACGCAATTCACCCATCCAAATTGCATCGCCCCGTCCAAGCGCCCGCTCCACACCATCATTCCGGCGATGGCCAAGAAGGATGGAAAGATTGATTTGAGTTTTGGCGTCATGGGCGGTGATTTCCAGCCCATGGGCCATGTCAATGTGGTGGTGAACCGCTACATCTATGGCATGGACCCGCAGGAGGCTATCGACTTCCCCCGCCTCTTTCCGCAACGCGGGAACGTGCTGGTTGAAAGCACGGTTCCCGAGCCTGTCATGGCCGCTCTCACCACCAAGGGCCACCGCATTGTTCCGGCGGGCGAACCCCTCGGCGGCGGCCAGGCCATCGCCATTGATCACGCCCAGGGCCTTTTGATCGGCGGCTCCGACTACCGCAAGGACGGTTTCGCCCTGGGCTACTAGCGCGCGTCCCGGCGGGATGAAATCATCCCGCCGAAAAGGACTCGCGCCAAATCAATATGTTGGAGCATGTCCCGCCAAACCGCTTCACACTTTGGCGGGACATGCTCAAACAGTTAGCGGTAAATTAAGCACAGATTTTTCGCACTTGTTTACGATTGCTCAGTTAGGTTGCGGTGGTAAATTTTTATGTAAGCTCTTGGAGGCCTCTTGAGCACCGCAGACCCCGTGCAGCCCGCGTTTTCCTTTCAGACCGAGGCCTTTTCGGCTCCGGAACGCCCGCTGGCTGACAGCCCCGTAACCCATCACGCCCCCCGCATCATCGAGGCGGACGTCCTGCAGCGCATCCAGCGCGCCGTGGAAGCCGTAGGCGAAGCCACCTACCATTGGGTGACCGAAACCGATGACATCCAGTGGAGCCCCAACATGGAGGCCGTGCTCGGATGCAAACTGGAGGCCGCAGGCTCCGGCCGCGCCTACGCCAATCTCCTCGACGGTGACAATATCACCAGCCGCTATGACACTGTCATGCGCAGCCATGCCGTTGATGAAGGCGATGGCGTTGCCTTCCAGATCGAATATCTTTTCAGGCCCGATGGCCGCACCGGCCGCCGCGCCCTCTGGCTTGAAGACCGCGGCAAATGGTTTGTCGGCAAGAATGGCAGGCCCGCGGAAGTTTTCGGCACCATCCGCCGGATTGATGATCGCCACAGCCGCGACCAGCATTTGAGTTTTCTCGGCAATTGCGATCCCCTGACCGGCATGATGAACCGGGGCCGCCTCGCTGAAGCCCTGGGCGAAACCATTTCAACCGCCACCCGCGAACAAAGCAATTGCGCTTTCCTCATCGCCGCCGTGAACAACCTGGCCGTGGTCAATGAGGCCTATGGCTTCGAGGTGGCCGATGAAGTGATTGCCGCCCTGGGCCGCAGGCTTCGCCAGGTCGTTCGCACCGGCGATGCCATCGCCCGTTATTCCGGCAGCAAGTTCGGCATCATCCTGAACAATTGCCATGAAGAGGAATTGCAGACCGCCGTTGACCGCTTCGTCAACATCGCGCGCGAAAGCGTCATCGAAACCGAACACGGCCCCGTCTGGGCCATGCTTTCCATCGGTGCCGTTGTGGTTCCCAAAAATGCCCCCGATGCCAATATCGCAATGGCACGCGCCGAGGAAGCCCTGGCCGAGGCCCGGCGCCTGCCCTCCGATGGTTCCATCATCTACCGCCCGTCGTCAAAACGCGTGGCCGAGCGCGGATTGAATGCCCGCTGTGCCACTGAAATTGTAAAGTGCCTGAAGGAAGACCAGTTCAAGCTCGGCTTCCAGCCCATTGTCAGCGCCAAAACCCGCGATGTCGTCATGCACGAGGCGTTGCTGCGCATGACCGATGCGGGCGGCGAATTGATTGCCGCGGCCCATCTCATTCCGGTTGCTGAGAAGCTCGGCCTTGTCCGCCTTATTGACCGCGCCGTGGCCCAGATGACCATCTCGACCCTGCACAATTATCCGCAGGCAAAGCTCGCCATGAATGTCTCGGGCTCAACTGCCACTGACCCCCGCTGGTTTAATCAGCTTACGGACATTATTGCCGCCAACAAGTCCGTGGCCGGAAGGCTCACCGTTGAAATTACCGAAACCATTGCCCTGGGCGATCTCAAGGAAACCTTCAATTTCGTGGAAGCGCTCCGCAATATCGGCTGCAGTGTCGCCATTGATGATTTCGGCGCGGGCTTCACCTCGTTCCGCAATCTGCGCGACCTGCCGGTCAATATCGTCAAGCTCGATGGCTCCTTCTGCCGCAACCTCAAGCACAATGCCTCCAACCACTATCTGGTGCGCACCCTCATCGACCTCACCCACAAGTTCGATTTGAAAGCCATCGCCGAATGGGTGGAAAACCAGGAAGACGCCGAAATCCTCAAGGATTGCGGCATTGACCTCATGCAGGGCAATCTCTTTGGCGAAGCCTCGCTCACCCTGCCATGGTCACGCAAAAATGACCTGGGCTTTAGTGTTATTGACACGCCCGATCAGCTGGCCGCCGCCAAGCCAGAGATAAAGACCATCATCACTGATGTGGCGGCACCTCCCCACGAAGACGTATTGACGGCACCCGAGAACGCCGAGATGGAAGAAGGCCTCTCCCGTCTCAAGCTCGCGATCAAGGCCCTCGACGATCAGGTCAAAAACTCCGCCGCAGCCTATGAAGAGAATCCGCTGGCCCAGGCGGGTTAAGTTTCAGCAAATCGTCTTCTCCTGCGAAGCGGGAGAAGAAAGGGGCCTATTTCACAAAGTGAAATGGGATAGATGAGGGCACTTCCACCTCGTTCCCCTCACCTCCCCAATCGCTTTGCGATCGGGTCCCTTCCTCTCCCGCGTTCCGCGGGCGAGGAC
This sequence comes from uncultured Alphaproteobacteria bacterium, assembly GCA_963766425.1. Classification (GTDB taxonomy): domain Bacteria; phylum Pseudomonadota; class Alphaproteobacteria; order Rhizobiales; family Aestuariivirgaceae; genus Aestuariivirga. The sequence goes on along the minus strand of CAVYAB010000018.1, from coordinate 133,297 downwards.
GAAGTTAGAATCATCTTTCACTGGACGGCCCTCCCAATTCCTGAGACACTTTGCGCAATCCTCAGCAACCAGGAGCGCCCCCATGAACAAGCCCCATAATCCAGCATCAGCCCCTAATGCGGCCTTTGCCCGGGCCCAGCAATTCATGTCGCCCTCGCCGGTGCCTTCCATCTCAACCGAGCTCCTCTCCACCGCCGATGGCGAACTGAACCGCGAGCTCCACCATTTCCTCTTCGATCCGCCTTCAAATCCCAATCTGCTCAAGGGCAAGAAGATCGCCATCTGCTGCACCAATGGCGTGGAGGAAGTTGAAATCCTGGGTTCCATGCGCTGGCTCACCGAGCATGGCGCAACGGTTCATATCGTGGCCCCGCGCATCGGCGAATTTCCGCCAAGCCTGGGCCTGCGCTTTCCCGCCATTGCCGCAACCCATGTCATGGCCATCCGCCTGATGGAAAATGCCGGCTGGCTGAAGATCGACCGCTATCTCGATGAGGCGAAGGTCGCTGACTATGACGCGGTGATCCTGCCCGGCGGCTGCTGGAATCCGGATTTCCTCCGCGCCGACAAGGACGCGCAGAATTTCACCCGCGACATGCACGCGGCCGGAAAACCCACCTGCGGCATCTGCCATGGCCCCTGGGTCATGGTCAGCGCCAAAATGCTGAAAGGCAAAAAAGCCACCGCCGTATGGAACATCCAGATCGACCTGGAAAACGCCGGAGCAACAGTCATCGACGAACCCTGCGTGGTCGACGGCAACCTGATCACCGCACGATTTCCCTACGACCTCCCGCGCATGATCGATGCGCTGGTGAAGCAGTTGGTGGCGGCTTGAAATAACTGAAAACTATATTTGTTTTGCGGTTGGATAGAATACGCTCCCGTTATAAGTCCGACAACTCGTCACAATAATTCGGGAAAACAATTTGGATAACAACGAGAAAAATTTTAACAGAGCTGGATATTTTTTCATATGTACGGTCTGGATTCAAAGCCAACTATCAGACCTAATTATTCTCAAAAAGAACCCACATCTTGTTGAAGAATTCGTAGCCAATCCAGCCCAAATACCTACGGTGATGGGGCAACAACGAATCATCTTATGGCAAAAAATGTTTGCAAAGATAGTTGAAGAGTTTGAAAACCTCTTCAAGAATGAAATATCTGCACAATGCAGTAAAGACTTGCAAACGATCATGCACCTTCGGAATGCTATCGCACACGCTCACGTTTCACTAGGCAGACCCTATCTGCTCTACAGACCTGACAGCCAACCAAAACTTGACCAAATAGTGAGTGATTTGCAGGTCATCGTTCCTAGTAACGACGTCCATGATCCAATCGTCTTGAAACTGAATTTCTCAGATGAAAAAATTTACAATCAGAATTTTGACGCAATTACACGTTTGGACCAGCAGCATTTGCGGTCGATCGCCGAGCTAATTGGAATCTCCCACAGCCGAGTTCGATAGCACGAATTTTTTCGCGCTACGACCTGCCGCGCCTGAGCAACGCTCTGGTGAAGCAATTGGTGGCGGCGTAAACACTGCTGACATCATGCTGTCAGTGCTTATGTTATGGTGCGGTTTCTTTTCAAGAAGGAGCCAACGCCATGAGGAAAACCTATCCCGGCAGCTGCCATTGCGGGCGGGTTAAATTCGAAGCAGATATCGATTTCGCGGAAGGCACGGGGAGATGCAATTGCTCGATCTGTGCCAAGTCGCGCTATTGGGGCATCGTCATAAAGCCGGATGCCTTTCGCCTTCTGCAAGGCGAGCGCGAACTCATGGAGTATCATTTCAAATCCGACGATCCGCAATTCGCCTGGAAACGCGGAACTTCAGAATTCTGCAAGCATTGCGGCATTAGGCCCTTCGGGCGCGGCGACGTGCCGGAGCTCGGAGGTGCTTTCGTGTCCGTCAATCTCGCAGCGTTGGACAATGTTGATGTTTCTGAATTTTTTGAAGGGCCGCTCAGATATGCCGATGGCCGCCACGACAATTGGCAGAATACGCCAGCCGAAACCCGTCATCTCTAGCAGCACGCAATTTCATAATTCTGACTAAGGTAGGAATTTAATGCTTGACTCTTATATTCCTATGTGGCAAGTTATATTCCTGTCCATCCCGGAAGGGGTCTCGGTCATGACGGTGATCATAGATGGGGTGGATGTGGCGCCTGCGGGTTTGGTGAAACGTTCATCAAACACTCGGGAGCTGACGGTTGGTCCCGTGGATACTACGGTCCACTGCGCCTTAAATGGCTAAACAACCCTAGCGGAAAACCTCAGACACCGTGCGATCTAGGGCTCTGCAAGTGCCAGCCGGACAGCAAAAACCGCCGCGAAAGCGTGGACGCGGACTTCGCGTCAACCGCCGGACCACACGACCGGCATTCTTGCGAGCTTTGCGTCCACGCAACCCTTCGCTTCACTTTCTACCCCCCGGAAACGGCATTACCGTTTTCACCCCCGGCGAAGCCGTGCCCAACGCTCATTGACAAGTGAATCTGTAACTGAAGAGGCCCTCATCCGGCCTGTCGGCCAACTACTCCCACTTGCGGCGGGAGAAGGCGAAACCTTTAGGGATTATCGCCTTCGCCCGTCCTGCGCAACGAAGTGAAGCAGGATGGGAGAAGGTCCCGAAGGGGGATGAGGGCTCTTAAGTGAAGAAGATCGCTGCAGGCAGATGACTTTCAATTCCTTGAAAGCGTATTGATCTTTTCCTGCATCGCCGTGAGCTGGTCCTTCATCGCCTGAAGGTCGTCCTTCGATGGCGCCTGGGCCGGTGCGGAATTTGGCTTGGATGGTGCTGCCCCGGCGCCGGGGTTCATCGCCATCGCCGCAAACGGGTTGAACAGCTTCATCGCGTCGCTGAACAGCGCCATGTTGCGCTTGGCGTGCTCTTCCATGTTCTTGAAGGGTTCGCCGCCAAAGGCCGACATCATCTGCTCCCGGATCTTGTCATGCTCCTTGGTGAGATTCTCCAGCGAGAATTCCAGGTAGCCGGGAACCAGTGTCTGCATGCTGTCGCCATAATAGCGGATGAGCTGGCGCAAAAAATTAATGGGCAGCAGATTGGTGCCCTTGTTTTCTTCCTCGAAAATGATCTGGGTCAGAACCGAACGGGTAATTTCCTCGCCGGTCTTGGCATCATACACCACAAAATCCGTGCCCGATTTCACCATGGCTGAGAGGTCATCAAGGGTCACATAGGTGCTTGTTGCCGTATTGTAGAGCCTGCGGTTCGCATACTTCTTGATCACCACCGCATCTTTTGGCGCCGATTTTTCGTCACTCACCGTTTACACTCCTCCAATGCGGGCCGGCACCAAATGTCCCCCCAGGTTTCCTGTCCGCAGTGCAAAAACTTGCTCCCCGCAATGCACAATTGCAAGTGCAAAAAACTATGGCATGAGGTGTTTCAAATGCTATGACTAACGAAATATCCCCCATCCCGCCTTCAGGAGTAAGCCCGTGGCCACCCCATCTTCCCAAGACATCGTCATCGTTTCCGCCGCCCGGACCCCGGTTGGCTCCTTCAATGGGGCGCTCAGTTCCGTGGCCGCGTCCTTCCTCGGCACCGTTGCTTTGAAAGCCGCCATGGAGCGCGCCAAGGTTGATGCCGCCGATATTGATGAGGTTATTTTGGGTCAGGTCCTCGCCGCTGGCCAGGGCCAGAACCCCGCGCGGCAGGCGGCAGTTAACGCCGGAATTCCCGTGGCTAGCCCCGCCTGGGGCATGAACCAGCTTTGTGGTTCCGGCCTTCGCGCCGTGGCGCTTGGCATGCAGCAGATTGCCAGTGGTGATGCCCGGATCGTGGCCGCCGGTGGCCAGGAATCCATGAGCAAGGCCCCCCACGTGCAGCATTTGCGCGACGGCGTGAAAATGGGCGACTACCAGATGATTGACTCGATGATCCGCGACGGCCTGTGGGATGCCTTCAACGGCTATCACATGGGCAACACGGCCGAGAACGTGGCCCGCCAATGGCAGATCACCCGCGAAACCCAGGATGCTTTCGCCGTGGCCTCCCAGAACAAGGCCGAAGCCGCGCAAGCCGCCGGAAAATTCAAGAACGAGATATGCCCTGTCACAATTGCTGGCCGCAAGGGCGATGTGATTGTCTCCGACGACGAATATATCAAGAAGGGCGTAACCCTCGACAGCATCGCCAAACTCAAATCTGCTTTTATGAAGGATGGCACGGTGACCGCAGCAAATGCTTCTGGCCTGAATGATGGTGCGGCCGTTGTCATCCTCATGAGTGCCGCCGAAGCCGCAAAGCGCGGCCTCACACCACTGGCCCGCATCGCCTCCTGGGCCAGCGTTGGTGTTGATCCCGCCATCATGGGCTCAGGCCCCATCCCCGCCTCGCAAGCCGCCTTGAAAAAAGCCGGTTGGAAAGCTGCCGACCTCGATCTCGTGGAAGCCAATGAAGCCTTCGCAGCGCAAGCCTGTGCGGTCAACAAGGACATGGGCTGGAACCCTGACATCGTGAATGTGAATGGTGGCGCTATTGCCATCGGCCACCCCATCGGTGCCTCGGGGGCCCGCGTGCTCACAACACTTCTTCATGAAATGCAAAAACGTAAAAGCAAAAAAGGCCTGGCCACCCTGTGCATCGGTGGCGGCATGGGCATTGCCATGTGCGTTGAAAATTAAGGGGAGAACATGAGCAGAGTAGCAGTCGTAACCGGAGGCAGCCGCGGGATCGGGGCCGCCATTTCAAGAGCTTTGAAAGCAGCGGGCTACAAAGTCGCAGCGACTTACGCCGGCAATGATGAGGCCGCCAACGCCTTCAAGAAGGAAAGCGGCATTCCGGTTTACAAATGGGATGTCTCGAACACCGAAGCCTGCGCCGCCGGCCTGAAACAGGTTGAAGCTGATTTGGGGCCCATCGAAGTTTTAATCAACAATGCGGGGATCACCCGCGACAGCGCCTTTCACCGCATGACCGCCGAGCAATGGCATGCTGTGATCAACACCAACCTCAATTCGCTGTTCAACATGACGAGGCCTGTGATCGAAGGCATGAGGACTCGGAAGTTCGGCCGCATCATCAACATCTCGTCGATCAATGGCCAGAAGGGCCAGTTCGGCCAGACCAACTATTCAGCCGCAAAAGCTGGCGATCTCGGCTTCACCAAGGCACTCGCCCAGGAAAGCGCCAAGCTTGGCATCACGGTCAACGCCATCTGCCCGGGCTACATCGCAACTGAAATGGTCATGGCCGTGCCCCAGGACGTGCGCGAGAAAAGCATAATCCCGCAAATCGCCGTGGGCCGTCTCGGCGAGGCCGAAGAGATTGCGCGCTGCGTGGTATTTCTCGCCAGCGATGACGCGGGCTTTATCACGGGTTCAACCCTGTCCGCCAATGGCGGCCAATACATGACTTGAACCTTGATGCGGATTACGGCCGAGAATCTGTCCTGCGAACGCGGTGGACGGACAGTTTTCAGCGATCAGAATTTTTCTCTTGGCAGCGGTGAGTTCCTGCAACTCGCCGGACCCAATGGTTCCGGCAAATCATCGCTGCTCCGCCTTCTGGCAAACCTCAGCGAACCCAGCCTTGGTAAAATCACCCTGGAAGGTGGCTCACCTGAACTGACCCTGGGCCAGCAGGCCCATTACATCGCCCACAGCGATGCCAGCAAATCCGCCCTGACCGTTACGGAGAATTTAATTTTCTGGCGTGACTTTCTCGGAGGCGGCGACCTTCAACACGCCGTGGAATCCGTGAACCTCTCTGCCCTCGCTGACTATCCCGTTGCACTCTTATCGGCAGGGCAAAAACGCCGCCTCGCCTTGGCAAGGCTCGCCCTCGTGCCCCGCGCCATCTGGCTGCTCGATGAACCCAGCGTCGGATTGGATGAGGACTCGCAAAAATTACTCGTGGCCCTGATGAGCAAGCACCTCAAAGCAGGAGGACTCATTGTCGCGGCAACCCATGTTCCTCTCGGGTTGAAGCCACAAAAAAATCTTTATCTCAATGGAAAGGGACAAGCATGAAATTGTTGCTTGCCCTTCTGCGCCGCGATCTCATCCTTGCCGCCCGCCAGGGTGGCGGCGTTGGAACAGCATTGGGGTTTTTCCTGACAGTCCTCGTGCTGCTCCCCATCGGCATCGGCCCCGATCAGATCACCTTGCAGCGCCTCGCCCCCGGCATCCTGTGGATCACCCTTCTTCTATCCGTGCTGCTGTCTGCCGACCGCACCTTTCAGCAGGACTTTGAAGACGGTTCGCTGGAAGTCATGGCCATGGCGCCAGCATCCCTTGAACTCGTAGCTCTCACCAAGGCCTTCGCCCACTGGCTCTCAACCAGCCTGCCGCTCAGCCTTGCAGCCCCATTCCTCGGCGTGCTGCTCAACCTCAGAACCGAGACCATCTGGCCCCTGACACTGTCCATGGTTCTGGGCTCCCTTGCGCTTTCCCTTCTGGCCAGCGTTGGCGCCTCCCTCACCCTGAACCTCAGGCGCGGCGGGTTGCTGATTTCAATTCTGGTTCTGCCGCTTTATGTCCCCGTTCTCGTGTTCGGCATGTCCGCCACAACTGGAAATCCGGAAATGATCATGCCTTCCCTTCTGATCCTGTCGGCCATCGCATTGGCAAGCTTCGTGCTTGCCCCCATCGCCGCTGCCGCGGCGCTACGGGCCTATCTCAAATGATCCAGTCTCGTAAGGTAGTGACATGCAACAATTCGCCAACCCAACCCGATTTCTAGCCATCGCCAACAGGGCACTACCCTACACCTGGGCCGTAACCATCATTCTCTTCGCCATTGGCCTCTACGGCGCGCTGGTCACCGCACCGCCCGACTATCAGCAGGGTGAAACCGTGCGCATCATGTTTGTCCATGTGCCCGCCGCCTGGCTCGCCATGCTTGTCTATACAGTCATGGCGCTGGCCAGTGCCGTGGCCATCATCTTCCGCCATCCACTCGCTGATGTTGCCGCAAAAACCGCAGCCCCCATCGGCGCAGTCTTCTGCTTCCTCGCTCTTGCCACCGGTTCCCTCTGGGGCAAGCCAATGTGGGGCGCCTGGTGGGTGTGGGACGCAAGGCTCACCTCCATGTTCGTGCTCTTCCTTCTCTACGTGGGTTACATCGCCATCTGGCAGGCCATAGAGGAACCCACCCGTGCCGCCATGATCGCCCGCATCGTGGCCCTTGTCGGCTTCATCAACATTCCGATCATCAAATTTTCGGTGGACTGGTGGAATTCGCTCCATCAACCCGCCAGTGTTTTCAAAGCGGGCGGCCCCAGCATTGCATTTCCCATGTTGTGGCCGCTCCTTGTCATGGGCTTGGCCTACACCTTTCTTTTTCTCGCTCTTCACCTCATCTCAATCAGAAGCGAAATCACCGCGCGAAAATTGCGCAACCTGCAAATTGCGCGAAGCGGAGAGGCATGATGGACTGGAACGCAAGCCACAGCGGTTTCGTTATCGCCTCCTATGCATTAAGCCTCATCTTCCTTGCAGGCCTCATCTTCTACATCTTCAATCGTGATGCCAGCTTCAAGAAGCTGCTCGCGCAATTTGAGAAAACGAAAAAGTGACCCCTGAACCAACACGCCGCAGGCTGGGCATTGCGCTTCTGCCGATTGTGATTTTTGCAGGCCTGGCCCTTGTGCTCCTGAAGGGTCTGTTTGGAAATCCATCGATGCTTCCCTCAGTCCTCATCGGCAAGCCCATTCCGGAGTTTGCCCTGGCCGCCATTGAAGGTTCCGGCATCCCCGGCCTCACTTCGGCTGATCTCAAAACTGGCGAAGTTTCCGTCGTGAATATCTGGGCTTCCTGGTGCGGGCCCTGCCGCCTTGAGCATCCGCTTCTGATGGAGCTTTCCAAGAGAACAGACATTCGCCTCTATGGCATCAACAACGCGGACAAGGCCGAAAACGCCAGGCGCTTTTTGGGAACCCTGGGCCAGCCCTATGCGGCCGTTGGAGCCGATAGCGACGGACGCACGACAATCGACTGGGGCGGCTACGGCGTGCCGGAGACCTTCATCGTCGATGGCAAGGGCATCATCCGTTTCAAATGGATTGGGCCGCTTTCACCGGAAATTATGAATGGGGTTTTCGCAAACGAAATTGAAAAGGCAAAGCTGCCTGCTTCATAATCAGCGCGCTTTGCGCGGGCGCACTTTGCGCACCACTTTTTCAGGTTCTTTCTCCTCGACCTTGTCCATTTCCGAGGCAAGGCCGGTGAGGCATTCCAGAAGTGTCTTGCGGTCCGGGTTCGGCAAGGTTGCCAGAAGCTGCCGGTCAACTTCCTCGGCTCCCGACTGTGCCTGCTTCAGCATTTTCTTGCCGATGGGCGTGAGCCTGATGGCATTGGTGCGCGCGTCATCCTTGGTGCGGCGGCGCTGCACATAACCCTGCGCCATGAGGCGGGCCACGAGATCAGCCAGCGTCGAACGGTCAATGCCGGTCATCTTAACAAGTTCTGTCTGGCTGCGGCCTTCATGGGCGTCGGCCGCCAACAACACCGTGAACTGACGATGTGTCAGGCCGGACTTGCCGGTCTCGCTCATATAGAGATGAATGGAATATTGCACCGCGCGTTTCAACAGATGCGATAGTGATCGCGACAGTTGTTTCACGTCCTTGTTGCCGCTCATTGGCCCCTACTCCTGCGCAAGCGAATCAAACTGATTTTGGTTCCCCGCCATATTGCTTGCCCCATAGCTCCCTGCCCGTCGCATCCCACCCTGCGCCTGACGTTCAGAAAGCCGGTGAGTCCTAGCGTTTCAACTCCAAGGCGGCAAGCAAAAAAGAACAGGCTTACCGCATTGCAAACCATCTAAAATCATCCGGACACGGATTACAACTCTTGACTTATGAAAATCGCCCCGTCAAGCGGAAGGCACATCGGGCTTTGAAGCCTCTTCCTCGATCATGTGCTTTGCCATGAACGGCGCGTTCGCAAGTGCGAATACTAGGGTCAGTCCGAGAAGCCCAAACACTTTGAAGTTGACCCACATGTCGGTGCTCACATTCCGCCAGATCAGTTCGTTGAGGACTGCCACACACAAAAAGAAAACTCCCCAGCGCAGGGTGAGCGCTCGCCATGCCTCCTGCGGAAGATTGATCGCCTCACCCACCACATACTTTATGAATATCTTGCCGAAATAGAGCCCGCCCAGAAGCGTGGTGCCAAAGAACACGTTGATCAGCGTAACCTTGACCTTGATGAACGTGTCATCGTGAAGCCAGATTGTGAGGCCGCCGAAGATGCCGACAAAGATGGCGCTGAACAACGGAACCTTAGCAATTTTTTTCGTGAGTATCCACGAGGCAACTAGGGCAATGGCTATGGCCACCATGAAAACGCCCGTGCCCCAGAACACCCCGCCCTTCCAGTTGCCAATGAAGAAGGCAAGCAGCGGGCCAAACTCGATGAGAAATTTAGGAAGTGGTTTCATGTCTCGCTTAGTCCTGAAATCGCGCGGGCAAAGGCATCCGCGTCGAAGGGTTGAAGATCGTCAATGGTTTCACCAACGCCAATGGCATGAATCGGCAGGGCAAATTTCTCGGCAATCGCCACCAGAATACCACCCCGCGCCGTGCCATCAAGCTTGGTCATGATAAGGCCCGTGACACCGGCGACCTTGGTGAAGATTTCGGCTTGCGATATGGCGTTCTGCCCCGTTGTGGCATCCAGGATGAGCAGCACTGCATGGGGGGCAGTTTCATCCTGTTTCTTGACCACCCGCACAATCTTGTCGAGCTCATCCATGAGATAGGCTTTGTTCTGCAGGCGCCCGGCGGTATCGATGAACAGGATATCGGTGCCATCTTCGCGCGCCGTCTGCATGGCATCATAGGCGAGCCCGGATGAATCAGACCCCGTGGGCCGCGACAGGGTCTTGGCGCCAACGCGTTCACCCCAGATGGTGAGTTGCTCAATGGCGGCAGCGCGGAATGTATCGCAGGCCGCGAACATGACCTTGAAGCCTTCGCCCGTGGCGATGGCCCCAAGCTTTGCCGATGGTCGTGGTCTTGCCGGCCCCATTGACGCCTACCACAAGAACGACGAAGGGCTTCTCGCTGCCAAAATTAAATGGCACTTCGACGGGCTTTAATACCTTGGCAACTTCTTCGGCCAGAATGCGCTTTACTTCTTCCGGCTCAATTTCCTTGTCATAGCGTCCTGCCGAGACAGCCTTGATAATCCGTTCCGAAACCGCAACGCCAAGATCGGCCTGGATCAATACATCTTCAAGTTCCTCAAGCGTCGACGCATCCAGCTTGCGCTTGGTGAAAATCGAGGTGATTGACGAAGTGATAGACTTCGAGGATTTGGACAGGCCCTTGGTAAGGCGCGACGAGCCAGCCCTTGCGCTCTTCGACAACTTGAACAGGCGCAGGTGCTGGTTCAGGCGCAACAGGTTCTCTGGCTGGCGTAGGAACTACAGGCTCAGGAGCCTTTTCAATAACCGGAGGCGGAGCGGCAAACTCGATTTTCGGTTGCGGCGCTTCAACCTCAATTTTCCTTTGAAGTCCTGGCTTCGGAGGTGGGGCAACCTTTTTGGGTTCTGGCTTTTTCGGTTCAGGTTTTTTTACTTCAACCTTTTTAGGTTCAACCTTCCTGAACTCAGGTTTTGTTGGTTCGGGTTTCTTGGCCTCAACCTTTTTGGGTTCAGGTTTCTCCGGTTCAGGTTTCTTGACCTCAACCTTCTTCGGCTCTGGCGCTGCCTTGAGTTTTGGCTCCAACTTTTTGGGTTCAGGTTTCTTCGCCTCAGGTTTTTTGACTTCAACCTTCTTTGGCTCCGGCGCGGCCTTGAGTTTTGGTTCCGGCTTTTTGGGTTCAGGTTTTTTGGGCGTTGGTTTTTTTGCTTCGACCTCAAAACGCTCCACCGGCTTAGGCTCAGGTTTCGTCTTCGCCTCGGGCTCGGGCTTTGGAAGCTCTGGAACAGCTTCAGCTACAACAGGTGCAGGCGCTTCGATCTGCGCGACTACAGGCTCCGGCGGTGGCGCTTCTTCTGTCTTGCCGACAATCCGATTGAAGAGTTTCTTGAAAAACCCGCTCATGCGGCAAGCCTGGCTTCGAGATAGTGGCCAGCAGCACCCGTGACGTGGGCCTTGACGATGGCACCGGGAGAGAGGCTTTGCACAAATTTCACCTGGGCGAATTGCTCATTGCGGCCTGAATTCAGGGTTTCAACAAGGACGCGTTGCGTGGCCCCGATGGAATTGTTGAGGAAGCGGAACAATCGCTCCTCGCCCTTGGCCCGCAGGCGCTGCGCCCGCTCCCTGATAATGCCCTTGTCCAATTGCGGCATGCGCGCCGCCGGCGTTTCTGGCCGGGGCGAGAAGGGGAACACATGCAAATAGGTGAGGCCGCATTCATCGACAATACGAAGCGAATTCTCAAACATCTCATCCGTTTCAGTCGGGAAGCCCGCGATGATATCGGCGCCGAACACCATGTCGGGCCGGCGCGATTTCAGCTCGTGGCAGAACGCGATTGAATCTTCCCGGGCATGCCGGCGCTTCATGCGCTTCAAGATCATGTTGTCGCCGGACTGCAGCGAGAGATGAATGTGGGGCATAAAACGCTCTTCGCCCGCCATGACATTCATTAGTTCACGATCAATCTCAATGGAGTCGATGGATGAAAGCCGCAATCTCTTGAGATCAGGCACATCCTTCAAAATTCGGTTGACCAACGCACCGAGCTTTGGCGCACCTTCGAGATCAGCCCCCCAGGACGTGATATCAACACCGGAGAGCACCACCTCCGCATAGCCATTGGCTACCAGCCTGCGCACCTGCTCAACTGCCTGATGAATTTCAACCGAGCGCGAATTGCCGCGGCCAAAGGGAATGATGCAAAACGTGCAGCGATGGTCACAACCATTTTGCACCTGTACGAAAGCCCGCGTGCGCTCGGTCAAACTTTCAATCATGTGCAAATGGTTCTTGCGTGGGCTCATGATCTCGCTCACACGCACTCGGTCATTGGCACCGGGCAACCAATTCTGAGGCTGCAGTTTTTCTTCATTGCCGAGAACCATGGCAACTTCCGGCATGTCGGCAAACATTTCCGGCGTCGTCTGGGCCGCGCAGCCCGTGACAATTATTTTTGCATCCGGCTTTTCCTTGTGCGCCTTGCGAATGGCCTGCCGCGCCTGCCGTGTGGCTTCCGCCGTCACCGCGCAGGTATTGAAGACAATCGCATCCTTCAATCCGGCCTTCACCGCATGGCCGCGCATCACTTCTGACTCGTAAGTATTGAGCCTGCAGCCAAAGGTGACAAATTCGGTTTCGCTCATGCGGCCAACCCTTGCGGCAACACGCCGTCAAATTCATAGGCCACGGGCCCCGTCATCAGCACATGATCATCGCTCTCGCGCCATTCCATCATGAGATCGCCGCCGGGCAAGGTGATGCGGCATTTCCGGTCAATGATCTTGATGCGGGCACCCGCCGCCATCGTGGCGCAGGCCGCCGTGCCGCAGGCCTTGGTGAGACCAGCGCTGCGCTCCCAAACCTTCAGCGTCACATGATCCCTGGCATCAACGCGAGCCAGCGAAATATTCGCACGTTCCGGAAACAGATGGTGATGCTCCAGCATGGGGCCAACCTTTGAGAGATCAACCACATCGAGATCATCGACCCAGAAAATGCAATGGGGATTTCCCACATTCACCACCGACGGCGAATGTATGAGCGGATGATCTATGGGGCCAACCTGCAATTCAATATGGCGCGTATCGTGGAAAGGCTCCGACAGCGGAATGTCCTTCCAGTCAAAACGCGGCACCCCATTATCGACCGTCACCAGCTTGTCGCCAGCCTTGCGCGCCGCCAGAAATCCGCCGAGCGTATCAATGGTGGCCGTGGTCGTTTTCTTCTCGTCGAACAGCATGTCGGCCACGCAGCGCGAGGCATTGCCGCAGCTTTCAACCTGCCCGCCGCCATTGTTCCACACCAGCATCCGCACATCGGCGATGTCGGATTTTTCCAGCAGGATAAGCTGGTCGCAGCCAATGCCTGTTTTCCGGTCGGCAATCGCCCGCGCCTTCACCTCATCCATGGAAATGACGCGAGCCCGCCCATCAAGCACGACAAAATCATTGCCGAGCCCGTTCATCTTGCGAAAGGGAATTGCGCCTGCCTGGGTCATTTCAGGGGGTTATATGGTGAAACGGGCCGAAAAAGCTAGCCGCAACTAATCCCCCTCCCCCTTGTGGGGAGGGGTCAGAGATGGGGGACGGGAGATTATCAGTTAAGGGAAGATATCGCTTTCACTTTGCAGTAAGGGGGCTGAGCAGTACAATTTTCATACTAGCCGAAGACCCATGGGCCATGCTCAACACTATTCATGACCGCGAAATCCCGCATCAATCCCTGGATCATCGTGTGGCTGTGTTTCGCCACGCTGGCCATCGTCATGTCGGCCCGACAGTCGGTCTCGATCATGACCGACGAATGGGTGCGCACCCTGGGCTGGTCCAAAACCTTCATTGGCTCGGGCCAGGCCGTTGCGCTGGTGGTCATCGCAATCGTTGCCCCCATCACCGGAAACCTGCCGACCGCCATGGTGTGCGCGCCCTGCTGGCGGGCGGGCTTGTGGCCATCGCAATCGGCTTGGCGATTTTTGCCGCCTATCCCGTCGCCGCCTTCTACATCATTGGTTATAGCCTCGTTGGCGGCGTGGGCTTTGCCTCGGCCAGCTACCACCTCATATCAACCGCCGTCGCGCGCTCATTCACCGAGAGGCGAGGGCTCGCCATCGGCATTGCCAATGCGGGCAGCACGGCGGGGCAATTTATCACCGTGCCCCTGCTCACCGTCTTCCTCACCTGGTTTTCCTGGCGCTGGAGCATTGCGGCTGCGGCAATTGCCTGCCTCGCCATGGCCGCAACCATTTGGGTCATCATGAAGCCCACGCAAAGTGAGACAGATCATAAAACCGAAATTGTCTCGCAAGAGCCCCTGTGGAACCGGCTCAAATTCCTTCTCACCAGTCCTACCTTCCACATTCTCTATTGGAGCTTCTTCATCTGCGGCATCACCACGACGGGGGCCATTGAAACCCACTTCCTGCCCTATGCCGCCTTCTGCGGCTTCCCGCCCGTGCCGGCCTCGGGCATCTACGGCCTCACCATGGCCATCAATTTCGGCGGCATGATGCTGTCGGGTTATCTCACCGACAAGGTCAATCGCCCGCTGCTCCTGGGCTCCATCTATCTCATGCGCTCGCTCTCCTTCATCGTGCTGATGTATGTGGGCACCAGCTATGAAATGATGTTCCTCTTCGCGGTAATCTTCGGCATCTTCGACTATTCCACCGTGCCGCCAACAGCCAGCCTCGTTGCCTCCCACCTCGGCTTGAAGATCATGGGCCTCGCCATGGGACTCATATCAGGCGGCCACGCGTTAGGCGGCGCCGTCGGCGCCTTCATGGGTGGTTACCTCTTCGACCTCTTCGCCAGATACACGGAAATGTGGTGGGTTGCTTTTGGAACGGCGATACTGGCAGGCGTGATGGTATTCATGCTGCGGGAGAACCGGACGGCGAAGGGTTTCGTTCCCGTCGCCGCCCAATAGTTTCACCGCTTGATCGGCACCCAGATTTCAACCGTGCCGATGCCCTTCACGCCGTCGAAATCTTCGCCGTAAAGCTCAAACTCCGGCCCATCGGCAAGCTCATGGCCGGACGCGGGTATCCACTCGTTGAAAATCCCCATCCAGGTGCTGTGAATGGTCGAGATATGCTCGCGGTGCGGAAACACGGCGTAGTATTGCGCCGGGATGCGCAGGCTGGAAAAGCCCGCCGGCAGGTCGGAAAAATCCTTCACTTCCACGCCGCACATGTAATCGATGTTGCCGCTGTCATCGCCATTATAGAGAACGCCGTAAGCCTTGCGCCCCACCTGCCCCGGGATATTGCCGAGATAGGGCACAAAGCGCTGCCACTGGGCCGGCATGCCCTTATTGTCCGAAGAGCGCTGGCTGAGGCCCGCCACCAGCAGGGGCTTGCCCTCCACCATGCGCGGGTTTTCGAGTTTCGTTTTTTTGGCTGATTGAGACATGGGACTAGGCTCCACAAGTTCGAGGTTTTCGAGTGTGCCGCGGCTCCGCAAAGTTTCCGGCGTCACGCCGAATTGCAGGCCGAAGGCACGGGTGAACGCCTCGTGGGAATTGTAGCTGGCCTCAAGCGCCACCGATAAAATATCGGGAGCACCCCCAGCCAGCTTCCGCGCCGCTTCCGTAAGCCTGCGGCCCCGGATGTAAGCCAGGATCGACTGCCCCGTAGCCACGCTGAAAGCCCGCGACATGTGAAACCGCGAAACCCCCGCAACGCCTGCGATATCATCCAGCGATATCGCCTCGTTGAAATGGCTCTCGATATACCACAGCGCTTTGCCGACCGGTGTCATGGTCAAATTCTCTCACAAGGACGCGGAGAGATGTAGGGGATTTTTGCGGGGGCGATTTGATCAGGATTGCGTGAAACACACAATTTAATAAGTAGACCGACATTTAAAGCGGAGTACGTACTGCTATAAATGAAATTCAATGTCGCTCAACGGTGGAGGCAAACTTGAATATCAGTGGAAAAACTGTTCTTGAGCAAATTATCTCAATCGGAACTACCGAAGATCCAGTCTAAAATACAAAAAGACTGTATTTGTCTCCAGGTTACAAAGCACTTCGATGATCTATGTAGTTTGCTTGCCATCAGTCCATCAGAAGAATTGCTCCATCAATTTCATTCTCAAAGAAGCGGCATTCCTTTTTTCACTATTCGGAACAAATGATGATGGTGATCTTGCAGTAATTTCAAAACCAAAGATTGGTATTAGACTCAATTGCAGACTTTAGCCATTGTTAAAATTTAGTCAAGGTGGATCAATGCACCGTAGACCTTATTGAAATTGAATCATCTTCGATTGCACTCTTCAACAAAAATGGCCGACCTTCGAAGGCGCTAGTTCGAAGCTGTTGGTCAAGTCGATGATTGGAAGCGTAATTCATTGATCGCAACGCTTCCACATTTGTTCGAGAGTTAGTTGATTCCGCTGAAGCCAATTCTTCCAATCTATTCCGTTCGGAAAACTCAAACAGAGTGGATTTAGACTAAGGGGAGCAAACGAAATTGAAGGTTTATGGAGTGCGTTCGGAGGTTTTGAGCATGTGGAGTTTAGATTCTCCATTGTTATTGGAAGATGGGCATTGCTTACGGATTCTGACAAGAAACGCCTAATATTCTATAATCAAAAATATAATGACCTACATAAAGTATTCACGTACGACCAAGTGGCAAGACAGGCACTGGCCCGACCCTAACATCGGGGAGTGGTAAATAGGCCCAAATTTGACTTCTCCCCCCGTTTCCCCTATGTCCCCCTCAATTCCGTCAGACGCCTTAACGATCTGGCGCCACTTTATGCGATGAAACCTTGGTGTTTCGGGAAATAAGGCGGCCAACATCCGGCAACGAGTATCGTTTCCGGGTGTCATTTTCGTTTGGGTGAGCGTGACAGTGCATAGCACTGGCAATTCATGCCAGTGGCATGAATTGAACGGCGAACGCCACGAGCGCAAGCGAGAGGCCGGGCGGCTGAAGTTAAAAAGAGAGACTGGATGTTTGAAACCTTAAGCGATCGCCTGTCAGGCATTTTCGACAAGCTCACCGGACGTGGTGCGCTGTCGGAGGCTGATGTCGATGTGGCCATGCGCGAAGTGCGCCGCGCCCTGCTTGAGGCCGACGTTGCCCTCGAAGTGGTCCGCACCTTCATCGACAAGGTGAAGGAACGCGCCGTGGGCGCCGAGATCGTCAAGTCGATCAAGCCCGGCCAGATGGTGGTGAAGATCGTCCATGACGTGCTGGTGGAAACCTTAGGGAGCGACCAGGCCGCACTTAACCTCCGCGCCGCACCGCCCGTTGCCATTCTCATGGTGGGCCTGCAGGGCTCCGGCAAAACCACGACCACCGCCAAGATCGCCAAGCGCCTGCAGGAGCGCGAGAAGCGCAAAGTGCTGATGGCCTCCCTCGATACAAGCCGCCCCGCCGCCCAGGAACAGCTCGCCATTCTCGGCCAGCAGGTGAAGGTCGCGACCTTGGCAATCGTCAAGGGCGAGAAGCCAACGCAAATCGCCAAGCGCGCCATGTCGGAAGCCCGCATCAGTGGTTACGATGTTGTGATGCTCGATACCGCAGGCCGGCTTCACATCGATGAAGAACTGCTCGCCGAAGCAGCCGCCGTGCGCGATATCTGCAAGCCCAATGAAACACTGCTTGTCGCCGATGCCCTCACCGGACAGGACGCGGTAAACCTCGCCCGCGCCTTCGACGAGAAGATCGGCATTTCCGGCATCGTGCTGACCCGCATCGATGGCGATGGCCGCGGCGGTGCCGCCCTTTCCATGCGCGCCGTCACCGGCAAGCCCATCAAGCTCATGGGCACCGGCGAAAAGCTCGAAGGTCTTGAAGATTTCCACCCCTCGCGCATCGCCGGCCGCATTCTCGGCATGGGCGACGTGGTTAGCCTCGTTGAGCGCGCCGCCATGGATATCGACCATGAGAAGGCCCGCAAGATCGCCGAGCGCATGAAGAAGGGCGCCTTCGATCTTGATGACCTCGCCGAGCAGCTCAAGCAGTTGCAGAAGATGGGCGGCATGGCGGGCATGATGAACATGCTGCCCGGCATGGGCAAGATCAAGAAACAGATGGATGGCGCCAATCTCGATAACACCGTGCTGAAGCGCCAGGTGTCGATCATTTCATCCATGACGCCATATGAGCGGCGCAATCCAAAAGTGCTGGATGCCAAGCGCAAGAAGCGCGTGGCGGCGGGCTCCGGCACCAAGGTCGAGGAAATCAATCGCCTCATAAAAATGCATATGCAAATGGCAACCATGATGAAGCAGATGGGCCAGGGCAAAGGCATGCTCGGCAAACTGATGGGCGGCAAGGGAGCGCCAGATGCCGCCGAACTTGAAAAGATGCAGGCCGAACTGGCAGCGCTCGATCCCAACGCGATTCCCAGCCGACCTCAAAGACATGATGCAGGGCGGCTCGCTTCCCGAAATGCCGAAGTCGCTGCCAGGCCTCGGCGGCGGCCTTCCCGGCCTCGGTGGATTGCCGGGCCTTGGCGGCGGCAACCCCTTCAAGGGTTTTCCGGGGAAGAAGAAATGACATGGCCATTGAACTTGAATCCGCGCGACTGCGCCTCAGACAATGGCGCGAAGATGACGTCGGACCGCTGCTTGCCTTCTACAATGACCCCGTTTCTGAAAGCATTTACGGCGCAGGCTTCACGCGGGCCGACATCTGGCGGCGCATCGCCCTTTTCTTTGGCCACTTCCATTTGCGCGGCTTTGGCCCGTGGGCTCTCGAAGAAAAAACTTCAAAATCATTTGTGGGCCATGGGGGCCTCTGGTTTCCCGAAGGCTGGGATGATGTTGAGGTTGGCTACGGCATTGCGCCGGAACACCGCCGCAAGGGTTATGCGGCTGAAGCGGCACTCTGCGCCCGCAATTACGGCTATGAAATCGGCATTCCCCGGCTTGTCAGTTATATCCAGCCCAGCAACGCGGCATCAATCGCTGTGGCCACCCGCTTGCAGGCAAAGCCCAATGGCGAATTCATGATGCATGGAAAACCACACACAATTTACCTTCACCAAAAACCTTAACCTCAAAATTTCAAACAAGGAGAACTAAACATGGCAATGAAAATCAGGCTTGCGCGCGCAGGCACCAAGAAGCGCCCTTACTATCACATCGTGGTGGCAGACCATGCCGCCCCGCGCGATGGCAAGTTCATCGATGTGATCGGCGCCTTTAATCCGATGCTCGGCAAAACCGATGAATCCCGCGTGAAGCTCGATGGGGCCAAGGCCGCTGAGTGGCTGAAGAAGGGCGCTCAGCCCACCGACCGCGTGCTGCGTTTCCTCGACAAGGCCGGCCTCAAGAAGCGCGAAGCCCGCAACAATCCGCAGAAGGCCCTTCCCGGCAAGAAGCGTTTGGAGCGTGAAAAACTGGCAAGCGATGCCGCTGCAAAGGTTGCCGCCGCTGCTGCAACTGCTGCCGAAGCACCCGCTGCCGAGGCCCCACAGGCTTAATTGAATGATGGGTACCCCACGCGACATGGTTCTCGTCGGCGTGATTGTGGGAGCCCACGGAATCAAGGGCGAGGTGAAGTTGAAAAGCTTCACCTCTGAACCCTTGAGCATTGGCCGCTATGGTCCCTTGCAATCCGCATCCGGGCAAAGTTTTGAGATTACAAAACTCAAAGCGGCAAAGGATGATTTCATTGCGAGCCTCAAGAGCGTGAATGACCGCAACGAAGCAGAGACGCTGAAAGGCGTTGAGCTTTTTGTCGGCTCGCGAAAAACTTCCAAAACTCAAAACCCACGAAACCTATGCCCACGATCTCATGGGTCTTGATGTGGTCCTGGAGAATGGAAGCAAATTGGGAAAACTCGTTGGCATGCCAAACTACGGCGCAGGCGATTTGCTGGAAGTAGCCGTTGAAGGCAACAGCGAAACAGTTCTCATTCCTTTCACAAATGCGTTTGTGCCACAGGATGATTTCACCAACGGCAAGATCATTGTGAATCTTCCGGAAGGTTATTTGGATGCGGAATAATCCGCTCACCACCACTTCGTCATCCCGGCGAAAGCCGGGACCCAGGCTTGTGGCAATCGCGTGTGCTCAAAGTCTGGGCCCCGACTTTCGTCGGGGCGACGGATTTTTGGAATGGCGAGTTTTCTAACATGACCTTCGCCGCAACCATACTCACTCTTTTCCCAGAAATGTTTCCGGGCTCCCTCGGCATTTCCCTTGCAGGCAAAGCCTTGAATGATGGCCTCTGGTCCCTCGATGCGCGCGATATCCGCGCCTCCGCCACGGACAAACATCGCACCGTGGATGACCACCCTGCAGGCGGCGGTGCCGGCATGGTGTTGAAGCCCGATATTCTGGCCGCAGCCATCGACGCGGCACCTCATGTTGGCCCACGCCTGCTGATGAGCCCACGAGGACAAGCCCCTCACCCAGGATTTTGTACGCGAATTGGCGGCGGGTCCAGGCTGCCTCATCGTCTGTGGCCGTTTTGAAGGCATCGACGAGCGCGTCATCGAAAAACGGAACCTCATCGAAGTTTCCCTGGGTGATTTCGTGCTCTCCGGCGGTGAACCCGCAGCCCTTGCTCTATTGGATGCCGTGGTGCGCCTTCTCCCCGGCGTCATGGGAAAAATGGAATCGGGCGAGGAAGAAAGCTTCGAAGACGGGCTTCTGGAACACCCCCACTACACCAAGCCCCGCCTCTGGGAAGGCCTTGAAATCCCTCAGATTCTCCTCTCCGGTGACCACAAGGCCATAGCCAAATGGAAGCGCGATCAGCGCGAAGCTTTAACCAAAGCCCGCAGGCCCGACCTCTGGCAGAAATATCTGCCCGATAAGAATTGATTTATGACGCCGCAACCGCTATAGCCCCCGCAACTCTAAAGGATATCTTGTCATGAACATCATTCAACAGCTCGAAAAAGAGCAGGTGGCCATCATTGCCGCCCAGCGCGCCGTGCCGGTATTTGGCGCAGGCGACACGGTAATCGTCAACGTGAAAGTCGTTGAAGGCGAACGTACCCGCGTGCAGGCCTATGAAGGCGTTTGCATCGCCCGCTCCGGTGGCGGCATCAACGAGAATTTCACCGTTCGCAAGATGTCCTACGGCGAAGGCGTTGAGCGTGTATTCCCCGTGTACTCCCCGCTGATCGACTCGATCAAGGTTGTGCGCCGTGGCGAAGTGCGTCGTGCCAAGCTGTATTACCTGCGTGACCGTACCGGCAAGTCGGCCCGCATCGTCGAACGCCGCGCAAGCGAATTTGAAGACCAGGTGGACATGGAAGTCGCTGCTTCCACAGCCGTCAACGCCGCCGCCAATGCGGAAACCAAAACCAAGGCCAAAGCGGAAGCCAAGGCAAGCGGCAAGAAGAAGTAATTTTCGCGGCTAGGCACATGTCAAAGGCCGGCAGCGATGCTGGCCTTTTTCTTTTGGAGGCTGGCCCATGACCGATTATCTCAAAGTCAATCTCGCCAACTGGAATGATCGCGCCGCCATCCATTACAAGGATGAGGCGGGTGGTTATCGCGTGAAGGAATTTTTGGCAGGCGAAGACAATCTGCACCCGATTGAGGACCGCGAAATCGGTGATGTCAAAGGCCTTCGCATTGCCCACCTGCAATGCCACTTCGGCATCGACACGCTTTGCCTTGCGCGCCGGGGTGCAACCTGTGTGGGCCTTGATTTCTCACCCGTGGCCATTGCGGCGGCGCGTGACTTGCAAAAACAAACCGGCCTTAATGCAAGTTTCGTAGAGGGCAATGTCTATGACGCCCGCGATTTGATCAAAGGTCACTTCGACATGGTCTATGTCACCTGGGGAGCCATCAACTGGCTGCCGGATATCGCGCGCTGGGCGCAAGTTGTAGCGTCATTGCTGAAACCAGGTGGAACGCTCTATTTGCTCGAAGGCCATCCGTCACTGATGACGACCGACGAAAAAACTCCGGAGTTGCGGTTTGGTTATGACTGGCGGACACCGCAAGACAAGCCGCTCATCATGAACGAGGCCACGACTTACACGGGTGACACAGCTCCTGTTACCCATACCACAACTCATGAATGGGTTCATCCCTTGAGCGACATCATCAATGCGGTAATCGGCTCCGGCATGCGGCTCGATTATCTGCATGAGCACGAGGAACTGGCCTGGGAGTTTGCGCCGATCATGGTGCCAGTCGAAGGCAAGCGTCGCATGTGGGTTCTGCCCGATGGGTTTCCCCGCCTCCCCCTGGCCTTCTCGCTCAAGGCGACAAAGTCCTGAATCTCGCAAGGCCCCATGCAGGAACGGGATTTGACATGGGCGCGGCAAGGACTAAATAGCAGCCATAATCTTCATTTTGAGACTTTTCATGGCCAAGCCACGCACTTTATACGACAAGATCTGGGACGATCATCTGGTTCACGAGGCAGAGGATGGCACCTGCCTGCTCTATATCGACCGGCATTTGGTCCATGAAGTCACCTCCCCGCAAGCCTTTGAGGGCCTGCGCCTGTCGGGCCGCAAGGTGCGCCACCCGGAACGCACCCTTGCCGTGGTTGACCACAATGTGCCAACCACAGACCGCAGCAAAGGCATTGCCGAGGAAGAAAGCCGCATTCAGGTTGAGACGTTGGCAAAAAATGCCAAGGATT
Source organism: uncultured Alphaproteobacteria bacterium (assembly GCA_963766425.1). Taxonomy (GTDB): domain Bacteria; phylum Pseudomonadota; class Alphaproteobacteria; order Rhizobiales; family Aestuariivirgaceae; genus Aestuariivirga. The sequence continues at coordinate 111,074 of CAVYAB010000018.1, read as the reverse complement.
TCGGTGTCGAGTATTTCCATGAGCGCGATAAGCGCCAGGGCATTGTCCATGTCGTAGGCCCCGAACAGGGCTTCACGCTGCCCGGCACCACAATTGTCTGCGGCGACAGCCACACGTCTACCCACGGCGCTTTCGGCGCGTTGGCCCACGGCATCGGCACCTCCGAAGTTGAGCATGTGCTGGCGACCCAGACGCTGATCCAGAAAAAAGCCAAGAACATGCTGGTTGATGTCACCGGCAAGCTCGCGCGCAGCGCCACGGCCAAGGACATCATCCTGTCCATCATCGGCGAAATCGGCACCGCAGGCGGCACCGGCTCCGTCATCGAATTCGCCGGCGAAGCCATCCGCGATCTTTCCATGGAAGGCCGCATGACCATCTGCAACATGACCATTGAAGGTGGCGCGCGCGCTGGGATGATTGCCCCCGACCAGAAGGCCTATGATTATCTCCTTGGCAGGCCGAAGGCACCAAAGGGCGAAGCCTGGGATAAGGCGCGGGCGTACTGGGATAGTTTGCACACGGATGAAGGCGCCCACTTCGACCGCATCGTGAAACTTGATGCGGCTTCCCTGCCGCCCATCGTTTCCTGGGGCACCTCGCCAGAAGATGTGGTGTCGGTTGCCGGTTCCGTTCCGAACCCCGATGACATTGCGGACGAAGGCAAGCGCCAGTCGAAATGGCGGGCACTTGATTACATGGGCCTGAAGCCCGGTCAGAAAATGACTGATATTGCGCTCGACGTCGTCTGGATCGGCTCCTGCACCAATGGCCGCATCGAAGATCTGCGAAATGTTGCAGGCATGGTTAATGGCAAGAAAATCGCAGGCAGCCTGGCCTATGCCATGATTGTTCCGGGCTCCGGCCTCGTGAAGGAACAGGCCGAAGCCGAAGGCTTGGACAAAATCTTCAAGGCGGCGGGCTTTGAGTGGCGCGAACCCGGCTGTTCCATGTGCCTTGGCATGAATCCGGACCAGCTAAAACCCGGCCAACGCTGCGCCTCCACCTCCAACCGCAACTTTGAAGGCAGGCAGGGATACCGCGGCCGCACCCATCTCGTCAGCCCACAAATGGCTGCCGCAGCGGCTTTGGCCGGTCACTTTGTGGATATCCGAAAATCTTGATTCGGACCACGCCGTTAACCATTGCTTCACTAAATTTTAAAGCTTATGACGAGCCAAGATGGTAGAGTGATTCACAAGTCAAGTGAGTCGCGTTGTTTGGGGAAGCATTTTGAATAATTCAGTTCAGGCCGATAAAAAGTTCCTGCGTCGTATTTTTATGGCCCTCGTGGTGCTGACTCTCGCCGCCGGCGGCATGGTTGGCTTCACCACCGCGCAAGCCACGACAGACACAAACACTTCTTGCACGCTGTTCTGCCAGTAAATTTTTTCTAATCCGGCAGTTCAAGCGGCTTCAGCGAATCGAAAAGATCGCCGGGGCCCGGATTGCCAGCGTGGCATTCCCCGCCCAGGTGATGCATGATGCCCCAGACCGCATTGAGCGCCGTTTGCACCGCACCCTCAACCCAGCCCGGCGTCCAAGACACATCATCGCCAGCGATAAATATGCCGCGCTCCGCCGGCGGCATTCGCTCCTGCATGAAATGGCAATACATCCGGTGGTTATAACGGTAGTGGCCGGGCAGCGCGCCCTTGAAGGCCCCCATGAAATTGGGGTCCGACTCCCATGACACCGTAATGGGATCACCAATGATGTGTTTCTCCAACGCGAGATCGGGATAAATTTTCTTCAGCGCATCAAGTGCAAGCTTGACGCGTTTTTCGACCGGCAGCGGCAGCATTTTCATGGCATCGCTCATCCATGAATAGGTGAGGCAGATGACGCCCGGCTTGTTATCACCGTTATCAAATAGATAAGTTCCGCGCGTCAGCCGGTCAGTCAGTGTCATGCTCATGAGATCGCGCCCCGTATGCGGATCCTTGTCTTTCCAGAAGGGCCGGTCGGTCATCACAAAAGTTTTTGACGATTGCATGTAGCGTGTGCGGTCCAGCGCCATCCACATTTTCGGCGAAAACAAACTCTCCTCAACCTGCATGTAGGTCGTGAGCAGCCAGCTCTGCAAGGCAACCAGTACGGCGTCATAGAGCTTGGTATCGCCCCAGCGGTCCGTCACCGCAATCTTGTCGCCATAGGCCCGGTCAATGCGCGTCACGCCGGGCCGCGGCGCACCGTGATGAAGCGCTTTCCAGTGTCGTACCCTTGGGCCAATGGACCATGTTTTGCGGTGACAGCTTCCACAATCCCCGTGGCACCTGCTCGACCCCACCCACGATGTAATTCTGATTCTCGTCGCAATCCGTTGCCACCACGCGCAAAATTTCAAGCATGGAATTGGGGTAGTCCGAATCCCAGCCGCCCGTGCCAAAACCCACTTGGCCAAAGATTTCACGATAATGAAAAGGCCTGTCGGCAAATGCGTAAGACGTCGCCACAAAATCATAAAAGCTGCGGTCATCCCAAATCGGAATAAGCTTGTCCCAAATTTCTTTCAGCGCCGGAACATCGCGTTCGCGAATGGCCTGTCTCAACCCGGAAAATCCGGCCCCCTCTTCAAGTGCCTTGGCCCAGGCCGCGCCTATTTCCCTGAACATGGGCGGAAGATCAGCGATCTTCTCCACGTAAAGGGTCTTGCCTTCAAGATCGATAACAGTTGATGGCGTTGCTGGCGACAGGGGATTGGGAAATGGCTTGGACTTCAATCCCAGCATATTGACGTAGTGATAAAAGGCGGTCGACGATTCCGGAAAGCGCATGCCGCCCAATTCCGCGATCACCCCTTCCGCCCCCTCAAAGGGCTGCGAGCGCAAACGGCCGCCAATGCGCGCGGCCTCATAGACCACCGGCTTCAACCCCATCTTGAGAAGCTCATAGGCCGCCGTCATGCCCGCCATGCCAGCCCCGATGATCGCTACCTCCTCGCCATGGCGATGGGCCGGAACGGAACCGAGACCTGCCGGGTGCTTGATCCAGTCATCAAAGGCAAAAGGGAAATCCGGCCCGAAGTTTGTGACTGGTTTTGAGGTATCCTCATCGGGGGCAAAAAGATTGGTCGAGGCAGTCATGCACCGGTCTCCGTTTTTCCGACCTTGCCATATAAAAAACGCTCCGGCCACGGGGAGATTGCGTGCCGCAGACTTGGCCTGTATGAACCCCCGCCATGACCACGATTTTCATAGATGGCGAGGCCGGAACCACGGGCCTGCAAATCCGCGACCGGCTTAAAACCCGTGAAGATATTGAGCTTGTCAGCATTTCAGCCGATAAGCGCAAGGATGCGAACGCGCGCCGCGAGCTCCTGAATAGCGTCGATATTGCCATTCTTTGCCTGCCCGATGAAGCCGCCAGGGAAGCTGTTGGCTTGATCGATGAAAAATCCAAAACCCGGGTCATCGATGCCTCAACCGCCTACCGGGTTGACCCCGCTTGGGCCTATGGCTTTCCGGAATTGAGCCCCGCCCAAGCCAAGAAAATTGCAGGTGCAACCCGCGTCTCAAACCCAGGTTGCTACCCCCAAGGTTTTATTGCTGTGGTAAAGCCTCTGATTGAGGCCGGCGTCTTGAGCGCCGATGCGCCGCTCACCTACAATGCCGTTTCCGGCTATTCCGGCGGCGGAAAAAAGATGATTGAGGACTATGAAAAGGCAGGCGCCAAGGCCAGTCCCTATATGCCCTATGGCCTCACCCTCAATCACAAGCACTTGGCCGAAATGAAGCTCTACGCGGGCCTCGCCCACGACGCCATTTTCCAGCCCGTGGTGGGCAACTATGCCCAAGGCATGTTGGGCACGGTTCCCCTCTTCATGAGTTTGCTGAAGAAGAAAGTCAGCGTTGCCGGTATCCATGAAATCTTGGCCAAGGCCTATGCCTCCAGCACATTCATTGAGGTGGCGCCGCTCGAGGCAATTGAACGTTCGCCTGCCATTAACCCGCAAGCTCTCAACAATACCAACCGCATGCGGCTATGTGTTTTTGGCAATGATGGGCGCGGCCAAGTGTTGCTAACGTCCATTTACGATAATCTCGGCAAGGGTGCTTCCGGTGCGGCCGTGCAAAATTTGAATCTGATGATCGGTGCTGAAGAAACCCTTGGCGTGGACCTGCCCGTTGCAAGCTGAAAGAATAGGATCATGGAAAAATTTGAAACATTGAATGGTGTTGCCGCTCCCCTCAACATCGTCAACATCGACACCGACATGATTATCCCCAAGCAGTTCCTGAAAACCATCAAGCGCACAGGGTTGGGCAAATCCCTGTTCTATGAAATGCGCTACACGCAGGAAGGCAAGGAGCTGCCTGAATTTGTGTTGAACAAAACTGCCTATCGCAAGGCGCAGATCCTGGTGGCAGGCGACAACTTCGGCTGCGGCTCATCTCGTGAACATGCGCCCTGGGCGCTTCTGGATTTTGGCATTCGCTGTGTGATCTCGACCAGCTTTGCCGATATTTTCTACAACAACTGTTTCAAGAACGGCATTCTGCCCATCGTCGTATCTCCTGAGAATTTGAAGAAATTGCTGGACGACGCTGACCGCGGCAGTAACGCGACGATCACCATTGATCTTCCCAAGCAGGAAATCCGCGGTCCCGATGGCGGCACGGTGAAGTTCGATATTGATCCCTTCCGCAAGCATTGCCTGCTCAACGGCCTTGATGACATCGGCCTCAGCCTGGAGAAAGTTTCATCGATCGACTCCTTTGAAAAGAAGCAGGCAACCACCCAGCCCTGGCTTTGATGTAAGACTTGGAGTCAATCCCCACCACCGTACTTCCCGTCTTCGGTCTCATAGTCTTGGGCATTGCCTTTGCGCGCCTGAAACTCGTTGATGCCGCAACCGCCCGGGGCCTCACCCAATTCGTCTTCATGCTGGCTATTCCCGCACTTCTGTTTCGCAGGGTCGCCCTGATGGAATCTCAGGAAGCAACGCCCATCGGCCTGTGGATTGCTTTCTTTGGCGGCCTTGCAATCGCCTGGATTCTGACAACTCTCATCTCGCAAAAATTCGACAGCCTCTCTACCTCGGGTGGAGCCGCAGCGGCAATGGCGGCAGGATTCGGCAATGTCGCCCTGTTGGGAACGCCGCTGGCCCTTGCCCATTATGGCGAAGATGCCGCCGTACCCTTAGGCCTCATTCTCTCCATTCACGCCCCCATCCTCTGGTTTGTGGCAACTCTCCAGCGTGAACTCGCTCGCCACAGTACAACGATTTCATATCAGCGGTTGGGCCGTGAACTTTTCTGGAGCCTCGCCGGCAACGCCATCGTATTGGCCCTTGCGGCCGCAGCGGTTTGGCGGCTCACCGGCCTTGGGCTTCACCCCGTGGCAGACCGCATGCTCTCCATGTTGTCGGACGCCAGCATTCCCGCCGCCCTCTTCGCCCTTGGCCTGTCTCTCGCCACCTATTCGCTCAGGGGCCAATGGAGCGGCATGGCAGTTATCATCGTCATGAAGATGGTGCTGATGCCCATCCTGGTCTTTCTGGCCCTCTACTATTTGATTTCCGTGCCACCCCTTTGGGCCAAGATTGCGATACTGTTGGCGGCCATGCCGACAGGCGCCAACGCCTTTCTTTTTGCCCACCGCAATGAGGAATCGGTCCCCGCCGTATCAGGGGCCGTTGCCGTGGGAACGGCCCTTGCGGCGATTACCGTATCTCTCCTGCTTTATCTCATGGACTCCGGCGCGACTTAACGCGGGATCAACGCCCAGTAGTCGAGTTCCAGAATTACGCCAGGTTTTTCAGGTGTTCCGTCTTCAGTTGGAAATTCACCGCAAGGCAAATCGCGCGTGGCCCGCGTGACAATGCGCAGTGCGCCCACATCGCCATGCGTAGCCTTGTCAACAATTTCCGACCAGGCGAACACAGTTCCCCCCGCGAAAAGCGGAGCAATGTGGCGGCCCGCATTTATGCCGGCGATATGGAACGCGTTGGCCAGGCCATTGAAACTAAGCGCTCGCGCCAGTGAAATTACATGGCCACCATAAATCAGGCGGCGGCCAAACCGTCCACTCGCTTCTGCAAACTGATCGAAATGCACCCGCGCCGTATTTTGATAAAGTCTGGTGGCCAATTGATGCTCGGCCTCCTCAACTGTCATGCCATCAAGATGATCGATTTTTTCACCAATGGCATAATCGTCAAAGCGGTAAGGCGAGCCGGAAAGTTCAAAGTCCCATTTCGTATATCTACTCGTGGGAGTTCCGTTTTGACATTCGCAACTTTCAGAAGCTCCGGCACATGAGCCGCAGGCGGCGCAGATTTCTCATCACGCTTGCGCACCATCACCCACCGCACAAAACTCAAGACGTCCTCGCCAAGTTGATTGATCAACCGTGACTGCGCAGATAAACCGTGCCAGTTTTCCCGTTCGAGTTCTCCTTGAGGCCGATGACCTCAGAGCGGGCCGACAATGTATCACCGGGATAAACCGGATTCAAAAACACACTTTCCGCATAGCCCAGATTGGCAATCGCATTCAACGAGATGTCCGGCACCGTCTTGCCGAAAACGATGTTAAAGACGAGAAGATCATCAAGCGGTGATTTTGGATAACCAATCGCTTTGGCAAATTCATCGGAACTCTGCACCGCAAAGCGTGATCCATAAAGTGCGGTGTAAAGCGCCTGATCGCCAGCGGTTATCGTGCGCGGTGTTGCATGAACAATTTTCTGCCCAAGGTTGAAATCTTCAAAGAAATTGCCCGAACCAGTCTTAAGCATTGATGCTCAGCTTCCCATCTCGCCTCATACTTAGCTTTTGGATTAAAATAAGTGAAGCCAAGTTTTGTTGGGCTCTTGTGAGCGGGATTTAGATTGGGCACATTGCACCTCATGGAACATGTAGATGTCGCAATTATCGGCGGTGGCGTTGTTGGAAGTGCTACCGCCTATTACCTCAAAAAGCATGGTTTTTCGGGCTCTATCGCCATTATTGAGAAAGACACGACCTATCAATTCGGCTGCACCGGAAGGTCTTTGGGGGGCCTGCGCCAACAATTCTCAACACCTGAAAACATTGAGCTTTCCAAATTCGGCCTGAGACTCATCCGAAATCTCAAGCAGGAGTTTGGGCCCGATGCCGACGTGAGTTTTCACGAGAACGGTTACCTCATCATGGCCTCTGAGGAGGGCCTTCCCATATTGCAGGAAAACCACCGTATCCAGCTTGCCAGTGGGGCTGACAACATCATCCTCAAGGGGGACGAACTAACCGCGAGATTCTCCTGGTTGGTGGGCGATGGCGTGGCCGGCGGCTGCTTTGGGCTTTCCGGCGAAGGTTGGCTTGATCCCTATTCCCTGATGACACTCTTGCGCAAAGCCGCGGTATCCATGGGCGTCAAAATTGTCCCCCATGAATTGTCAGCGGTGAACCACTCGAGCGACAAAATAGATTCCATCACCCTGTCAAATGGCGAAACCCTGTCCTGTTCCCACGTTGTGAACGCCGCCGGAACCGGCGCGGGCCATGTGGCAGGCCTCGCGAACATCAATTTGCCCGTGGGCCCCCGCAAGCGTTACGTCTATTTGCTCGATTGCCCCCAGGCCAGTGAAGCGCTTCATGGAGCTCCCCTGACCGTTGAACCCAACGGCATTTATTTCCGCCCTGAGGGCCGCAATTTTCTCTGCGGCCTGTCACCCGAGGAACACGAAGAACCCACGGACATGAATTGGGACGTGGACTATTCCTGGTTCGAAGAACGCATCTGGCCCCTGCTGGCCGAGCGCGTTCCGCAGTTTGAAACCATCAAGGTGATCAATGCCTGGGTCGGCCAGTATGATTACAATGCGCTGGACCAGAATGCGGTTATCGGGGCCCATCCCCACATCAAAAATTTCTATTTCGCCAACGGCTTTTCCGGTCATGGGCTGCAGCAAGGCCCCGCAGCGGGAAATGCCATCGCCGAACTCGTCGTCCACGGCACCTATCGCACCATTGATCTCACGCGCCTGGGTTATGATCGCATCGTGCGCAATGAGCCGCTGTTTGAAAAAAACGTTATCTGATGCCCCGGCAGGTTCTCAGCATTTCATCGCAAGTGGCCTATGGTCCCGTTGGCAATTCCGCCTCCGTGCCGGCCCTCCAGGCGGCAGGCTTCACCGTATCGCAGGTTCCCACCATCATTCTTTCCAATCATCCCGGTCTCGGCAAGCCTTCCGGCGTGAAGTTGCCCGCCGCAGAACTTGAAGCAATCCTGAAAGCACTGGATGAGCTTGGCGTCCTCGATAATTGCATTGGCGTGATGACGGGATATTTCGCCAGTGCCAACCAAATCCGGATTGCCGGGTCCTTCATTCACCGGATGAAGCAAAAAAATGATTCCCTCTACGTCCTGGTAGACCCCATACTGGGCGATGATAATAGTCTTTATGTGGCAAAGGAGGTGGCAGATGCCATTCGGGATGAGTTGCTTCCCTTGGCCTCCTGCATCACACCCAACCGTTTCGAATTGGCTTGGCTCACGGACAAGTCCGTTACCAACAAAGCAGAGGCGCTTGTCGCTGCGGCAGGACTTCCCGATATCGAAGTGCTAGCGACCTCCATTCCCGATGATCACCAAACACTTGCGACACTTGCTATCAACAAAGGTGACTGTGCTGAAGCAAACACCTCGATGAAATCATCCGTGCCCCATGGCACCGGAGACTTTCTGGCGGGGCTTTATCTCTCGGCGCGATTAAATGGTTATGAGCCCAGCGGGGCCCTGAAGCTCGCGTCAGCCATTTTGGAATCTGCAATTTCCCGAAGCCTAGGCCTGCCCTGTCTCGATATCATCGGAGCCCTGCATAATCCATCATGACTCTCAATCGCGCTACCATAACTGAAGCGGCAACACGTATCACGCCTTTCATTCGCCGAACCCCGGTCATGGATATAGCCGTGCCGGGCATCGAAAAACCCGTTTGCCTCAAGCTTGAACTTTTCCAGCACACCGGCAGCTTCAAGCCGCGAGGAGCTTTCACCAATCTCGTTGGCGCCAAAATTCCCGGGGCAGGCGTTGCGGCAGCGTCTGGCGGCAATCACGGTGCGGCCGTTGCCTATGCGGCAAAAGTTTTGGGCATTAAGGCCCGCATTTTCGTGCCTACCATTTCATCTTCCGCAAAGGTCGCCCGCATTGCGGGTTATGGCGCAACCATTGTGCAAGAGGGCGCCAATTATCAGGAAGCCGTGGGACTTTGCCAGGATTATGTACGTGAAAGTGGCGCCCTGAACATTCATGCCTATGACATGGAAGCAACTCTTGCGGGCCAGGGAACATTGGCGCGCGAACTTGAGGAACAGGCACCGGATCTCGATACTATTCTCGTGGCCGTTGGCGGCGGCGGATTGATCGGCGGCATTGCCAGCTGGTATCAATCGAAGTCGAAAGTCGTTGGCGTTGAGCCCGACACCTGCAATTGCCTCAGCGCTGCTCTGGCAGCTGGCAATACAATCATCATCAAACCTTCGGGCCTCGCCGCGGATAGCTTGGGCGCAAGTTCAGCCGGTTCCCTCATGTTTCCCATCGCGCAAAAATTTGTTGATCGCGTTGCCCTCGTGAGCGACGAAGACATCAGGAACGCGCAACGCTATCTCTGGACCAATGGGCAGATTGTGACCGAGCCTGGCGGTGCCGCAGCCTTCGCCGCACTCCTTTCAGGCAGCTACAAGCCAGCAAAGAACGAGCATGTTGGCGTCATTGTCTGTGGCGCCAACACACCGCTTGAGACCTTCAATAGTCTTTTCACCACAACTTAAAACATTCGGTTGCGATATAGGACGTTCATGAGCTGCGCATGTTCGCGCACTGCCCTAAGTTCAGACTGCATCCGATGCAGCTCCCGGGGGCTCACCTCGGAATTGGGCGGATGGCTGTGCCGAAGGTTGATCTTCTTGGCATAGTCTTTTGCCTCAACAAGCATGGAAAAGAACAAGTTTGATTTAAGCGAAAACATAAGATTCTCCCTCGCCAAACGCGATTTCCTCGCGCGAAAAAATGAGTCATGGTTCCATGAGCACAAACAAATGCGTTTCAGAAAACCTGACGATGAAATGTGAAGTTAGTGAATTGCGCCTCTGGCGCGTGTAACGCTATCTACCGAGGCCCAAACCTCGACAGCCCGGGGATCAGCAGCGCGAAAAATTCCTTGTCATGATGATCTCCTATTCAGTTACAGTCAGAGGAGCTCTTACGCGAGGGTGCCGAGCCTGAAAAGACTTTGCCAGAAAATACTCTGCACTGTTGCAGACCAGTCACATTATCGCGAGAAGGCTTTCGTCAACACACTCGCCATGCGTCGTGCAAAACCTGCAGGATCACCAGGCGGCTCGCCTTCCAGGACATGGGCCTGATCCAGCAAAAGCTGCGCTGCATCAGCAATTTCAGCAGGAGAAGCGCCGGAATCCGCCGCAGTGGCCAATGCCACAATAAGCGAATGGCCCGCATTTATTTCCAAAACCGGCGCGCTCACGTTCACACCCGAATCTTTTTGCCGCGACAACAATTTTTCCAAAGTACGATCCAGCTCTCCGTCAGCAACAAGGCAAACGGCACTATCGGTCAGGCGCTTGGAACTGCGCACATCCTTCACCTTGTCACCCAAGGCTTCTTTCATTGCAGCAATGAGTTTGGCCGTCGCAAATTCCCGCACATCATTTTTTGGAGGTGCGTCCTTCACCGGAATGAAATCAAGATCAGCCGTCCCTTGGGTCACAGCCTTGAAGGGTTTGCCATCAAAGCCCATGGCGGTCCGCACCCAGAATGAATCAACCGGATCGGTAAAGAGCAGAACTTCAACATCCCTTGCCTTGTAGCCTTCAAGCTGGGGGCTGGCGGCGGCTTTCACCGCATCTTCACCGGCGAGATAATAAATCGCCGTCTGATTCTCCTTAAGGCCAGCCACATAGTCTTTCAAAGTTATTGCCGGCGATTTGGTTGTCCGGAACTTTGCGAACTCAAACAATTGGTCGCGATGCTCCATGTCTTCATAGAGCCCTTCCTTAATCACAGGGCCGAAAACCTCCCAAATCTTCGCGAAATTTTCTGCTTCCGTATCGGAACATTTCTTCAGTTCGCCCAACACCTTGTTCGTCACGGCCTTGCGAATGGCCGCCACTTGCGGGTTATGCTGCAACATTTCGCGCGAAAGATTGAGCGGCATATCTTCCGAATCAATCACGCCGCGCACGAAACGCAGATAGGGCGGCAGCAATTGTGCGTCATCGGCAATGTAAACCCGCTTTACGTAGAGCTTCTGCCGGCCTTTGCGTTCGGGATCATAGAGATCAAAGGGCCGTTCGGCGGGCACATAGAGAAGAACGGTATATTCATGGCGACCCTCGGCGCGGTAATGGATGGTCAGCGCTGGGTCCGTATAGCTTCCTGAAACATGTCCAAAGAATTCTTTGTGCTGCTCCGCCGTGACCTCTGTTTTAGCCCGCGTCCAGATGGCATTGGCCGTATTGACTTGGCTGGCAGCCTCGCTGCCTTCGGCCAGCATGATCGGATGGCCGATATGATCGGAATAGGCCCGCACCACCTGTTCAATTTTCCAGCCCTCAAGAAATTCAAGCGCATCGTCCTTGAGATGCAGGACAATGGTCGTGCCGCGTGGCCCCTTCTCGGCCGGAAAAACCGTAAACGTGCCCGCACCTTCCGAGGCCCAGGTGAAGGACTCCTCTGATCCGGCCTTCCGTGACGTGACCTCAACGAGGTTTGCCACAATGAACGCCGAATAGAAGCCAACCCCGAACTGGCCAATGAGGTTAACCCCCTGGCCCGCCTTTTCTACAAAGGCCTGGGTACCGGACTTGGCGATAGTGCCAAGATTATCAATAAGCTCGTCTTCGCTCATGCCAATGCCGCTATCGGCAATGGTCAGGGTCTTGGCAGTCTTGTCGGGCGTAATGACAATATTGAGCAGCGGGGCATCTTCTAGAAGAGCTGGCCGGGCAATGGCCTCATAGCGCAGCTTGTCCAGGGCGTCGGCCCCGTTGGAAATCAATTCGCGCAGGAAAACGTCCCGGTCGGAATAGACCGAGTGCACCATGAGCTGCAGAAGTTTGGTGACCTCTGCTTGAAATTCGTGAGACCCTGAATCCGTTTTCCTTGCCGCTACCGCCATCTTGCCCCTCGTGAGTTAGACAGCGATATCGGACGGCCAGCAGCTTTGGTCAAGCCCACCCATAAAAAAAGCGGCCGGGGTTAACCGGCCGCGAATTACACTCAAACGCCTCACAAACTAACGCGTAGATTAAGGGGCCCGGCCAGATCATAAGCTCCGGGGGGCTGGGGGGCTGAGATTCCGACGCTCAACTCCAGCCGGGCCTTAGAGGCAACAAGGGGAATATTTACCTCCATCTTGGCGAAGACTTGCCGTAATTGCGGCAAAACTGCGAATTTTGACACCGAACTAACCTGCACTCCGCCTCGAAACATGAACAGGTTTCCGTATCGAGATCACGACAATTGCGTGAAGAATAACTCAAATTTTGCCCGCCAAAGCCAGCAAAACATGATATTTGCGGAACCCATGAAGCAACATATCTCCGCGGTAACTCTGCTGGTTCCAGACTACGATAAAGCCATCGCCTACTACGTCGGCAGGCTTGGGTTCAGGCTTGTCGAGGATACACCGCTCTCCGATATAAAGCGTTGGGTCGTTATCGCCCCGCCGGGAAGTCATGAAACTGGCCTGCTTCTCGCCAAGGCTGATTCGGCCACCCAATCCGATGCAATCGGCAATCAGGCGGGTGGCCGCGTTTTCCTCATTCTGAAAACCGATGATTTTGATCACCATTACGAAAGGTTCAAGGAGGCGGGAATTGAATTTCTGGAAGAACCCCGCACGGAAGCCTATGGCAAGGTCGTGGTATTTCGGGATGCCTTTGGCAACAAATGGGACCTGATCGAACCGCTTGCCAACAACCCCGGCTAGGTTCATCATTGGCAGCAGTTTCGACGGAGACATGACGATTGAGTGACGTGGAACCCATAATTCCATTCCCTCGTTCCGAGCCCGGACGGGGGACCACAGGCCAGTGGAACGGTGGCCCGGCGCAAATTTCCTTTGATCGCAAAGAGTTAAACCTCATCCTTAATCTCTACGGCATGCATGTCGCGGAAGGCGAATGGCGTGATTATGCCGTGGATTTTGGCCGTGAGGTGGCTACCTTTTCCATCTTTCGCCGCGCCAGCGAAGTGCCACTCTACCGCATTGTAAAAAATCCTGCCCTTGCCCGCAGGCAGGGCCTTTATGCGGTTATTGCCCAAGGCGGGCTTATCCTCAAACGCGGCCACGACCTGGCCCAGGTCTTGCGGGTGCTAATCAAGAAACCACGATTGGCCACCACATAAAAAAACCCCGGACGTTTCCGCCCGGGGTTTTCATGAAAACCAGAATGTTCTATTCGCGGTTGCCAAAGAGGCGCAGAAGCATCAAAAACAGGTTGATGAAATCCAGATAAAGGCGAAGGGCGCCCATAATGGCCTTACGGCCCATTACAGCTACATCATCGGCCTCGTAATACATCTCCTTGATCTGCTGCGTGTCCCAAGCCGTGAGGCCCGTAAAAACCAGCACGCCAATGGCCGAAAGCACCAAGCTGAACATGCCATTTTGGAAATACAAATTGACCAACGAAGCGATAATAAGCCCGATAAGTCCCATGAATAGGAACGAACCAAACCCAGACAAGTCACGTTTCGTGGTGTAACCATAGAGGCTCAAAGCACCAAAAGTACCGGCGGTTATGAAAAACACCTGCGCAATGCTGCCCGACGTGTAGATCAGGCCGAGGGAGGCAAAACTAACACCCACAAGGGCGGCATAGGCCCAAAACGTCAGTTGTGCGGCTGAAACGCTCATCTTGTGAATGCGGAATGAAAGGAAAAAAACCATGGCAAGAGGAGCAAGAATCAAGACCCACTTCAAGGGGCTCACAAAAACCGTCTCACCAAAGGGGGTTAACGCTCCTGAGGCATCAACAGCCGCCTGGAATGTGCCGTAGGCAGCAGCACCGGTAATCGCCAGTCCCGCCCCCATGTAATTATAGACTTTAAGCATATAGCTGCGCAGACCTTGGTCAATTTGGACCTCTGTGCCTGTGCGGCTTTGGGGTTGGAATCTCGTGTCAGCCATGGAAATCTCCTCCAAAAACAACTTGGGCCAAATATGGGGTGGCCTTACCCTCTCGTCAAGTTACTGACCTGTAAAAGACTTAACGGGCAAATGCATCCATTTTACGCGCTAGGGCGATATCCTTTTCTGTAACCCCACCCGCCGTATGGGTGGAAAGCGTCACATCAACCCGGCCATAGACGTTAACCCATTCCGGATGGTGGTCCATCTTCTCAGCCAAAAGCGCTACCCGGTTCATCCAGCCCCACGCCTGATTGAAGGATTTGAACTGGAAGGTTTTGACAATGGCATCCCTGCCCTTGGCTTCCGACCACCCCTCAAGTTCAGCTAGAATCTTCGCCCGGGGCACTCCCACCAGAACCTTATCGGTCATTGCACCGCTTGCAGATCATAGGATTCCTCAACCGCATAGGGCCCACCGCCCCGCGTCGGCCTGGAAGAGAATAGCACAAAACGGCCAACCTCAAAAATCCGGCTGCGGTAAAGATTATGGGAGGCCACAAAGCGATGCAGGCCGAGTAAATCCGGCTCCCTGAGCCGGGCCAGGGTCACATGGGGCACAAATTTCCGCTGTTCCGCCGGAAGCCCGAGCACCTGGGCAATCCGTTCATGAGTGGACTGCAGCCGCCTTAGTTCGGCACTTTCCTCAATTCCGGCAAAAAGCGTATGAGGCTTGTTGCCGCCCATGACATCAATCCCCTTCATGCGAAGGGAAAAGGGTCGCGCCTCAACACCGTCAAGTTCATAGGCAATCTCGCGGGCAAGGCTCCCGTCAATGTCGCCGATAAACCGTAGTGTGATGTGAAAGGATTCCCTGTCTATCCAGCGGGCGCCGATGATGCCCCCCTTCATGATTTCAAGATCAAAGGAAACATCGGTGGGAATTTCAACGCCGGTAAACAGTCTTGGCATGGCGGGCATCCTTCTGAAAATAAGGGTGACTCGGAACGCTTGGGACATAAGCTAACGTGATTCGAGCTTTTGCCAAGTGCTATTTTACGCCCGCTTTTCCTATCAATTCCTCAACACTGGGCATGACTTTCGAGACAATTACATCAACCCCCCGGCCATTGGGGTGAGTGCCGTCGGACTGATTGAGGCTGCCATTTGCGGCGACACCGTCGAGATAAAACGGATACAGCAAGGCCTGGTATTTTTCGGCCAATCGCGGGTAGAGTATATCAAACTTCGCAACATACTCCGGACCCATATTGGGCGGCGCTTTCATCCCCAGAATGAGCACCGGCAATTTCCTTAATTGCGCTTTTACCATGATGGCATTCAGCGCCGTTTCCGTCTGCGAGACATCTAGCCCGCGCAGCGCATCATTGGCCCCAAGCTCCACAATGAGACCACCAACCTCATCGGTCAGCGCCCAGTCCAGCCGCGCCAGGCCATCGGCTGCCGTATCTCCTGCAACACCACCATTGATAATTTTGAGCCCGGGATAACGGCTCTTCAAAGCCGTCTCCAGCTTGGCCGGAAAGGCCTCGCTGGTTTCAAGCCCCAAGCCGGAAGTGAGACTATCGCCCAACGCCAAAAGTGTTATGGGTTTGGCAAAAGCTACCTGAATTGAAAGCAGGAAAGTTGCAATAACGAGGAAAATTCTGACCATTCCAACAGAGATAGGGGCTTAACAGTCAAGTCTCAAGATGAAGAAACTCGACAAATCATAAGCCATCTCCCATTTGTAGGCCCATGACCCAATCTGCCGTTCTCCTGAAAAATGTAACCCTCACCCTTCCCAGCCGCGCCGGCAACGTGGAGATTCTTAAAGGCGTTGACCTCAGTGTGAAGTCCGGTGAAGCCATCGGTATTGTTGGTCCTTCGGGATCAGGCAAGACCTCGCTGCTCCTGCTCATTGCTGGCCTTGAGCGCGCAACCTCCGGCACCCTTGAAGTCGCAGGCACGTCCCTCAAAAACAAAAACGAAGACGCTCTCGCAGCCTTTCGGCGCGATACTATCGGCATCATCTTCCAATCCTTCCATCTCATTCCAACCATGACCGCACTTGAAAATGTCGCGGTGCCTCTTGAGTTCCGGGGCGTTGCCAATGCCATGGGAATTGCCGAGGAAAAATTGAAGCGCGTTGGACTAAGCCATCGCTTGAGTCATTATCCCGGACAGCTTTCCGGTGGCGAACAACAGCGCGTGGCCATTGCCCGCGCGTTGGCATCGGGCGCGCGCATTCTGCTTGCCGATGAACCCACTGGAAATCTTGATCAGGAAACCGGCGTGCAGATTATCAAACTGCTGTTCGAGCTTCGCCAACAAGAAGGCGCTTCACTGCTTCTGATCACCCATGATCGCGCTTTGGCCAAACGCTGCGACCGCATTGCCGAAGTGCGTGACGGCAAAATCATTTCCGGCAACCATCCATGAATTTTTCCCTCTGGTTTCGCTTCGCAGCCCGTGACCTGCGCTCGGGCCTGCAGGGTTTTTGGATTTTTCTCACCTGCCTCACACTTGGCACTGCGGCAATTGCCATTATCGGTTCCTTGTCAGCCTCAATCGAACGGGGCCTCAACGAACAGGGGCAACCCTTGCTTGGCGGCGATGTGGAATTTTCACTTGTCCACCGTGAAGTAACCGACAAGGAACTTGCCTTCATTGCGAGCAATGGCGCCGTGAGCAAAGTGGCAACACTCCGTGCCATGGCTATTGCCCCTGAAACCGCGACCCTGGTTGAAATCAAGGCAACGGATGCATTCTATCCGCTTTACGGCCGGGTCCTTCTGGAAAACGCCGGCACTCTTCAAAGCGCTACAGCTTTGCAAAATGGTACTTATGGTGTGGCCGCCGATCCCCTACTACTGGGTCGGCTCGGGGTGAAGCCTGGAGACAGGATCAGGATTGGTTCACTTGATGTTGAAATACGGGGCGTGATCTCAAACGAGCCCGACCGCATTTCCGATGGTTTCATTTTGGGCCCGCGCCTTCTCATGAGCGCGGACGCGTTGAATGCGACGGGCCTCATCCAGCCCGGCAGCCTCGTCACCTATCGCTACCGCGTGAGACTTGAAAACGATCAAAGCCTCAAGGCGGCCCGCGATCTCGTTGTGAAAGCAAAAGAGCAATTTCCCGATGCTGGCTGGCAACTGCGCTCCCGCGACAGGGCTGCTCAGGGCGCTGAAAACTTTGTCGAACGACTGTCCTATTTCCTGACCCTCGTGGGCCTGACCTCGCTCGTCGTTGGCGGCGCTGGCATTGCAAATGCGGTTTCCGCTTTCGTTGATCGCCGCATCGGAACCATTGCCACTTTGAAATGCTTAGGCGCGCCTGCAAGAGACGTGTTCTGGATATACCTTACCGAAATAATGCTCGTAGCCCTTCTTGGTATCGCCATGGGTCTTGCAGCAGGTGCCGCTACACCGGTTCTCGCCCACACGTTCCTGCAAGACATTCTTCCACTGCCCCTGACAACACAAATTGAGGTGGTCCCCCTGGCCTTGACGGCTGCCCTGGGCTTGCTTGTGACGATTGCCTTTTCAATCTGGCCCCTTGCCCGCACCCATCGAATTCCAGCCTCCGCCCTGTTCCGCCACCGCATTGTCATTTGCATGGCTTTCCCCGCTGGCCCTATCTCGCAACCATTACGGCAGCATTTGCAGCTCATCGCGGCATTGATATTCCTGAACTTCGAAAACCAGCGCGCCACCGCCTATTATCTCGGAGGCCTGCTTGCGAGTTTCGTGATCCTGCTGGGCCTGGCCTATGCCATCGTCAAGCTCGCAGAAAAATCGCCAAAGCCAAAAACTGCAATCTGGCGCTATGCCATCTCCAATCTTTATCGCCCTGGTTCATCGGCCGTATCAGTTATTCTCGCCCTTGGCCTTGGCCTCACGCTTTTCGTGACCTTGGCGCTCACTGACCGGACCATCAGTCAGGAACTGCGCGCCGGCATTCCGGAAAAGGCTCCCGCCTTTTTCTTTCTTGATGTGCGAAATGAGCAGCTTCTCTCATTCGTTGCTGCAACCAAGAAATTCGATGGCGTGCGCGAGGTTGATAGCGCCCCAATGCTACGGGGCCGCATCGCAAGAATTGGCGAAACGCCCGTCGAGAAAGTAAAAACCGCGGGCGATGGCGGCTGGGCGTTGCGTGGCGATCGCGGTCTCACCTACTCTGAAACTCTGCCTGAGGGCTCCGTTCTGGTTGATGGGCAATGGTGGGAGCAAAATTACAGCGGCCCGCCCCTTGTCTCCTTCGTTGATGAGATCGCCGAGGACATTGGCCTGAAAATCGGCGACAGCGTAACCGTGAATGTTCTGGGCCGTGATGTCACCGCGAAGGTCGCAAACTTCCGCAAAGTGAATTGGCGCACCATGGGCATCAACTTCGTCATGGTGTTTTCACCCAACACCTTGAAGTCCGCACCCCACAGCCATGTTGTCACTATTGAGATGGAAGGCGGCGACGAAGCGAATTTGCTGAATACCATGGCGCGCGAGTTTCCATCGGTCACAGCGGTGCGCGTCAAGGAAGCCCTTGCCACCGTGAGCGAGCTCC
Organism: uncultured Alphaproteobacteria bacterium; assembly: GCA_963766425.1. Taxonomy (GTDB): domain Bacteria; phylum Pseudomonadota; class Alphaproteobacteria; order Rhizobiales; family Aestuariivirgaceae; genus Aestuariivirga. Next base: position 92,429 of record CAVYAB010000018.1, on the reverse strand, counting down.
TAAGCAAAATGCTCGGTGCCATCCGCGGTGCCAATGCCCTGACCCTGCTCACCGGAATTCTGGTACTCGCCGGCGCCCTTGCAGCCGGGCTCTCAAACCGCATCTATGATGCGGTTGTCCTGAAGACCTATGGCGCGTCACGCGCCCAGCTCATGGGCGCCTTTATCATTGAATATGCGGTGTTGGGTCTGGCCGCCGCCATTTTTGGAATTGCCGTGGGTTCCCTCGGATCCTGGTTCCTCGCCACTTGGATTCTGGACATGCAATGGAGCTTCTCCCCTGCCGTGGCATTCACCACCGCCCTTCTCGCCATGATCATCACCATCGCCGCTGGACTTATGGTAACGTGGGCGGCATTGGCCGCAAAACCCGCTCCGATTTTAAGAAACGAGTAGAATTCTAAGCGGCTTCACGGTAGTCAGAAGCCATGGTCGTTCTCAATCGCATCTATACCCGCACCGGTGACAAGGGCGATACGGCCCTGGGATCGGGAACCCGCGTTTCCAAGGCCCACCTCCGCATTCAGGCCTATGGCACCGTGGATGAAACAAACTCGGTTCTGGGAATTGTTCGGCTTCACACCAACACGGAAGCCTTCAGCAAACTCGACGCCATGCTGGCCCGCATTCAGAACGAACTCTTCGACCTCGGCGCCGATCTCTGCGTGCCCGATGACGGCAAAAAGCTGGACTATGAACCCTTGCGCATTTTGCCCAGTCAGGTCGAACGGCTTGAAAATGAAATTGATGAGCTCAATCACGATCTCAGTCCGTTGCGTTCGTTCGTGCTTCCGGGTGGTCACATAGCTGCAGCACACCTCCATCTCGCTCGCACAATCTGCCGCCGCGCCGAACGATTGATCGTCGAACTCAAAGCTCACAAGGGCGAGCATGTGAGCGAGGGAGCGCTTTCCTATATCAACCGCCTCTCGGATTTTCTTTTCGTTGCCAGCCGCTGGGTAAATGCAAAAACTACTGGTGACATACTCTGGATTCCAGGAAAGACACGATAGTGTTCGTACCGCTCCACGACAACACGCCCCTCAAGGTCATTCGCTTTCAATTTGTGACGCTGGCAATTATTGTCGGCAACGTCGTCATCTTCCTTATGACGGGTGCCTTCCAGTCTGACATGCTTCTGGCAAATGTTGCCACCAGCTTCGGCGTCGTCCCCTCGGACATTACCCTTGGAGTTCCGCAAAGCCCCGTTCCGGAGCCCCTGACATTCGTGACCTACATGTTCCTCCACGCCGGATGGATCCATTTGATCTCCAACATGCTGTTCCTCTGGGTCTTTGCCGACAATGTGGAGGATGCTTTTGGCTATTTTGCCTTCACGCTGTTTTACCTGCTATGCGGCATAGCGGGAGCCCTTGCCCATGTGATGATGACCCCAGATTCTCCCGCCCCGCTCATTGGCGCATCGGGCGCAGTTTCAGGCATTATTGGAGCCTATGTTCTGCTTTACCCCAAGGCTCGTATCTGGATTTTATTATTTTACCGGATTCCCTTGCGCATTTCAGCCATTTGGGTTTTAGGAGGCTGGTTTTTGCTTCAGGTTTTCAGTGTACTGACAGCTGGAACGGACAGTGACGTGCAGGTTGCCTGGTGGGCCCATATCGGCGGCTTTATTGCAGGACTTGTCATCACCCTCGTACTTCGCTCGCGTTTGCTCATCCGCACCTCCAACTGAGGCAAGGCGTCGCAAGCAGATGCGCCATGTCGGTGGCAGAATTGACTCGCAAAGGGTCGTTCACTAGGTTCCGCCGCAAATTCTCATGGGGATGCCAATGAAGGTTCTGGTCGCTGTTAAGCGGGTTGTCGATTTCAACGTGAAAATTCGCGTGAAAGCAGATGGTTCCGGTGTGGAACTTGCCAACGTAAAAATGTCCATGAACCCCTTTGATGAAATCGGCGTCGAAGAAGCCGTGCGCCTGAAGGAAGCTGGTAAGGCCACCGAAGTTGTGGCTGTCACCATTGGTCCCGCCCAAGCCCAGGAAACCTTGCGCACCGCTCTGGCCATGGGGGCAGACCGCGCCATTCTCGTGAAAAACGATGAATATGTTGAACCCTTGGGTGTTGCCAAGATTCTGAAGGGTGTCGTTGAAGCCGAAAAGCCCGATATTGTAATCCTCGGCAAGCAGGCCATTGACGACGACTGCAACCAGACGGGACAGATGCTGTCTGCCCTTCTGGGCTGGGCTCAGGCCACTGCCTGCTCCAAGCTCGAACCCGGTGCCGGTGAAGCAACCATCACCCGCGAAATCGATGGTGGCCTGCAAACGCTTAAAGTCAAAATGCCGTTGATCGTGACCACGGACCTGCGCCTGAACCAGCCACGCTATGCTTCCCTTCCCAACATCATGAAAGCCAAGAAAAAGCCCCTCGATGAAAAGACGCCAGCCGATTACGGTGCCGACGTGAAACCACGGCTTAAAGTAGTGAAAACCGAAGAGCCACCAAAACGTCTGGCCGGTGTCAAGGTCAAGTCTGTCGGTGAACTCGTAGCAAAACTCAAAGAAGCAGGAGCAATCTGATCATGGCCGTGCTTCTCATTGCCGAACACGATAATAAATCCATCAAAGACGCAACTCACAAGGCGCTGACCGCTGCAGCTCAAATGGGCGGCGATGTGCATGTGCTTGTGGCTGGCAACAATGCGGGCGCAGCCGCAATCCAGGCTGCCAAGCTCACGGGCGTGAAAAAAGTTCTCCATGCGGAAAGCGCTTTCTTTGAGCGCCCTCTCGCAGAACCCATGGCCGCGATGATTGTATCGCTGGCCGGAAACTATGAGCATCTCGTGGCTGCCGCCACAACCAACGGCAAGAACTACATGCCGCGCGTGGCAGCCCTGCTTGATGTGATGCAAATCTCCGATATTTCCGAAGTGAAATCAGCCGATACCTTTGTGCGCCTGATCTATGCCGGCAACGCTGTTCAAACCGTGCAATCAACCGAAGCCAAGAAAGTCATCACGGTCCGCACCGCATCATTTGCCGCAGCCGAAGAAGCGGGTTCCGCAAGCATTGAAAAAATAAATGCCGCAGCCGATCCCGGCCTCTCAACCTATCAAAGTGAAAACCTCACCAAGTCCGATCGCCCCGAACTCACCTCCGCCAAGGTCATCGTCTCCGGCGGGCGCGGCATGCAGAATGGCGAAAACTTCAAGATGCTCGAAGCAGTTGCCAAAAAACTCGGTGCCGCAGTAGGCGCTTCACGTGCTGCCGTAGATGCAGGCTATGTCCCCAATGATTACCAGGTCGGACAAACCGGCAAGGTCGTGGCCCCTGATCTCTACATTGCCGTCGGCATTTCAGGCGCCATTCAGCACTTGGCCGGCATGAAGGATTCCAAGATCATCGTGGCAATCAACAAGGATGAGGAAGCCCCCATTTTCCAGGTGGCGGATTTCGGTCTGGTGGCTGATCTTTTCCAGGCGGTGCCGGAACTCGATGCCGAACTGGCAAAAATCGCGAAGTAGAACGCTTGGCATCTCATTAACCATCAAGCGGGATGCGAAGCGCATTCCGCCCCTGTCATTTTAAGGCGCATTCTTAACGAGCCCATAGACGAATTCTTCACCAGTGTGGTGTAGCCATCGAAACCTATGACACACGCAACCGGTGAAGAGGAACGGGCAATGGCACCAGGCTGGGCGCGGACCGGCGACCTGCTCGGGCGTGTTGGAATTGTCGCAGTCTTCACCCTTGCTGCCTCGGCAAAATTTCAAGCCATTATCAAGAATGTACAGGAATGGTCATCGGGCTCGCCTGATTTTGAAATCCTGCGACTGTTTTCACAAATCGCCAACCTTGCATTTCTGGTTCTCATCGTTTCGACGACGATCATTCGGCTCAAGCCACTGCGGTCGGCCGAAGGTATCGAACCGCGCCTTATGGCCTTCGCCGGAACCTTCGCCACGGTCCTCCTAATCCTGATACCACCCACCATTTCGCTATCACCGGAGCTCAAGATATTCGCACTCTGCCTGACTTTGGTTGGCTTTTCGCTTTCCGCCTATGTGCTGTATTGGCTCGGCCGCTCATTCAGCATCATGGCCGAGGCTCGCCGCCTGGTAACTGTGGGGCCCTATGGAATCGTCCGGCACCCGCTGTATGTGGTTGAAGAAATCGCCGTCATCGGCATCCTGTTGCTAAACCTGTCGCTCCCCGCCGTATTGCTCATCGCCGTGCAATGGACCATCCAGATGCGGCGGATGCACCACGAAGAACGCGTGCTGAGCCAGGCCTTCCCCGAATACGCCAATTATGCGGCGCGAACGCCAAAAATCTTGCCGCGTCTCGCAGCCGTCCCGGCCCAGAAGCCGACCTGAACCGCGAGTAGCAATCGATGATTATCCCTGACCCCCTATCGATCATTCTGGTGGTACTGGTTTTTGTTCCCCTGGAGCGGCTGTTCGCCCTGCGCCGCGAACAGCGCATCCTCCGGAACCTGTGGCAACTCGATGTTGTCTATCTGCTGGTGAACGGGGCCATAATCGGTTTCGGCATCAACCTGCTCCTGTTCGGGGCGCTGATGTTGACCGCGCAGATCGTGCCAAAGGAGTTCCAGTCCTGGGTTGGCGCCCAACCCTTTTGGGTACAATTGCCGGTCCTGCTGATTCTCGCCGATCTCGGTTTCTACACTGTGCACCGGATGTTTCACAAAATACCTTGGCTTTGGAAATTCCACGCAGTGCATCACAGTATTGAGGAGATGGATTGGCTTGCGGCCCATCGTGTGCACCCCATCGACCAGATCTTTACCAAGGGAGCTTCACTCCTGCCGGTTTTCGCCTTGGGTTTTTCCGCCTGGCCCGTTGCCGCCTTTGCCGCGATTTATCATTGGCAATCGCTGTTCATTCATTCCAATGTGAATATCAGCATCGGCCCATTGGCCCGGATTATTGCCTCGCCGCGCTTCCACCATTGGCACCACGCCAACCACGCGGAAGCCTTTGACAAGAATTTCGCAGGCCAGCTTTCGTTTCTCGACGCGCTATTCGGGACCCTTCATATGCCGGCTGAGAAAATGCCCCGGCGTTATGGAACAAATACGCCAGTTCCCCAGAATTATGGCCCGCAACTGATGTTTCCCTTTCAGCCGGAAACCCCGAAGCTCAAGCAGCAGGTCAAGCCGCAAGAATCGTGAATGGGAGCCAGGCAAAATCCAGCTGCTGACAGGATTTGTCAGGGCGATGGAATAAGGCCGTGGAATGCTGCTCTACTCGGCCCCTCTCAGCCTCTTTTCCCGCAAGGTTGAAATTGCACTCGTCGAGAAGGGCGTGAGCTTCGACCGGGTGCTGGTGCCTTTCACCCAGACCAAGGGCTATGCTCCAAAACATCCAGCTGTTATTGCCGCTAATCCCAAGCGCCAGGTTCCCGTGCTTGTCGATGACGACCTCACGCTTTACGATTCAACCGTCATTATCGAATATCTGGACGACAAATACCCCAACCCGCCCCTTCTTCCGCGCGAGCCTAAAGCGCGCGCCAGATGCCGCCTTCTGGAACTTGAGGCCGATGAGATTCTTCTGCTGCCGGTTCGCGACCTCATGTTCCGCAGTGAGCCGCCGGGACCGGATACCGCGCGGCGCGCGGAACAGGAGCGCGCTACGATCAAGGCTGAGAACATAATCTTGAGCCAACTATGCCGCACTTGCAGCAAAACTTGGAGGCCAGGAATACTTCTGCGGCGCCTTTTCCGTGGCCGACATCGCAACTTTCATGAACATCCACCACGGCCTGCGTCTGGGGGCGCCGCCCCTTGCCGGCCATGAAAATCTTTCCGCCTGGCATTCAGGTCTGGCGAAACGCCCAAGCTTTGCAATCGCGACAGCCGAGATGGCCACAGCGGACCGGGAGCTGTCCCACCCCGTTCCCCCCTATCGTAAAGCCCTGTAAGCAAGCCTTGTTGCGGCAACCGACATGACGACCGCCAGCGCAAGAAAGACGAGCGCCATCCAGACGACATTTGCCGAAACGCCATTCTTGATCGCGAAACCGCCAGTGGCAGCACCGACGGACTGCCCGAGATAAACGGCGGATGTATTGAGCGCCACAGTTGCGGCGGCAAGCGCAGGCGCGATGCCAACAAGCCGGCTTTGCTGCAATGAATTGGACGAGAATGTCCCCAGTCCCCAGACAAGGCAGGATACGCAGGCCAAAATGTAGTTGCCGAAGAACACCCCGAACATGCCAATTCCCGCAATCAGGAAAAACAGCGAGACGAGAATGGCGCGGTCAACCCCAAACCTGCCGATGGCTTTTGTCGCGAGAAAGTTTCCCAGAACGCCCGCAATGCCGAATATCCCAAACAGCAACGCAATGTTTTGGGGCGTGGCGGCAAAAGCGTCGCGCAGAACCGGTGCGAGGTAACTCACGACGGTGAACTGTCCGGACATGCTGAGAAGGGTTACAGCCATGATGCACAGCAGGATGGGGTTTTTGAAAACCGCAACCCAGGATGAAAATTGCAAGGGTTGGACGCGCAAGCCCCGCGTGAGCGACAGCAACACACCGGCACAAGCCACAGCCGAGAGAATAGCCATGGCGGCGAACGTGGCGCGCCAACCAAACTCGGCACCCAATATGCTTCCCATGGGGATGCCCACAACCGAGGCCAGCGACCAGCCGATAAAGATAAAGGCGATGGCCTCGGATCGCCGTTCAGGAGGTACCAGTAACCCGACAGTCGCCGCTGCCTGGGGTGTAAACAGGGCAGCCGCAACCATGGTCGCGGTTCGGATCACGAGCAGGGACCAGAACTCTGGCGCAAGCGCTGCCAAGCCATGGCCAACAGCATAAATTGCAGCTGTTACGGCCAGCAACACACGGCGGTCAAACCGGCTGGTAAACCCCGCCAGCACAGGTGCGCCAATACCCACAACCAGGCCACCGGCAAACAGCAACAATCCGGCGGTGGTCGGCGGCACCTGGAGATCAGCTGCCAAAACATTCAGAAGCCCGGCCGGCAGCAAAACGCCTGTGCCAACGACAAAATTGCCAAACAACAGGGACCACAACGCCATGCGTTGGGAGGTCCGGTCGGAAACAGCGGTCATGGAGCCTACCTTCCCAAATCAAAAACGAAAGCAGCCCGCCCCGCGCCTGTCCAACGCCCTTTAAGCATGGGCCTTTGCTTTTATGTTGCACCTGCGAAATGCGCTTGCTCTAAAGCTTTGCGCGTTATAGGCTTGAGCGCTGAAATCGGGCGAGTTACGAACGGACATGAAGATCAAGAAAGTCGGCATCATTGGTGCTGGGCAAATGGGCAGTGGCATCGCGCATGTCTGCGCCCTCGCCGGATTTGACGTGGGCGTTAACGATGTCAGCAAGGATCGTATTGATGCGGGCCTCAACACGATCAACGGAAATCTCGGCCGCCAGCTGAAATCAGGCAAGATCACCGAAGCTGAACGGGCTGCCGCCTTGAAGCGCATTACCCCGGTCATGAGCTTCGAAGGTTTTGCGGATTATGATCTCGTCATCGAATCGGCCATCGAAGATGAGCAGGTCAAGCGCAAGATTTTCCAGGCGCTGTGTCCCCACTTACAACCGCACACGATCGTGGCTTCCAACACGTCGTCAATTTCCATCACAAGACTTGCAGCGGTCACCGGCCGGCCTGAAAAATTCATGGGCATCCACTTCATGAATCCCGTGCCCCTCATGGAGCTGGTAGAACTCATTCGCGGCATCGCCACCGAAGAGGCAACCTTTGCCACTGTGAAGGAATTCACCCTTGCCCTGAAAAAAACCATTGCCGTGGCGGAAGATTTTCCGGCCTTTATCGTCAACCGCATTTTGCTCCCGATGATCAACGAGGCAATCTATACGCTTTATGAGGGCGTTGGCGGCGTGGAAGCCATTGATACCGCCATGAAGCTGGGGGCCCATCACCCCATGGGGCCGCTTGAGCTTGCCGATTTCATCGGCCTCGACACCTGCCTCTCCGTCATGCAGGTGCTTTACGAAGGCTTGGCCGATTCAAAATACCGCCCCTGCCCGCTGCTTGTGAAATATGTCGAAGCCGGATGGCTGGGTCGCAAAACCAACCGCGGCTTCTATGATTATCGCGGCGAAAAGCCGGTGCCTACGCGCTAGGTTTTCAATGTCTTTGGTGCCACGTTGCGCCACGCCATTTGCAGTGCGCTTTTGAGGGTGATCTCGTCGGCATTGGCGAGGATGATTTTTGTCCAGCCATTGCGGCCCCAACCACCCGGAATTGGCTGAAATACCCGTGGCTCAGCATCCACCATCATGGCCTGCTGTTCAGGCAGCAGCTTGACCACTCCCGTTGCATCATCCTTCAGTGATGCAAATATTTTATTCTTCACGCGAAAATCCGCCTTGTCGAAATGGGATTTTTCTTCAGCGCCCGAAAGGGCAAGCGCCAGACGCCGGAGATCGTCCTTGATCATGGTGCTTCCGCGATTGCAGCCCTCATTAAGGCAATAGCTTCTGCACTGTTCCATTCGGCCGGGCCCAACAGGCGCCCGATTTCGCGTCCTTTCCGGTCGATAAGAAGGGTGACTGGCAGTCCAAAAGCCTGCAAATCCTCAAGGGACTGGGTTGTTGCATCGACATAAAGCCCAAGGGAATCAGTCCCCGTTTCCTTCAGGAAGGCTGAGGAGGCTTCAAGTCCCTTGCGGTCTACGCTCAAGGCCACAACTTCGAAGTCCTTTGTGCCCAATTGCTTCTGCACATCATTCAGAGTGGGCATTTCCTTGCGGCACGGCGCGCACCAGGTAGCCCACAAATTGAGCAAAACCACGCGCCCCTGCCATTTGCTTAACTTGATATCAGCCCCCGATGAATCCTTGAAAGCGAGATTTGGCACGGCCGGCCTGTCAGCCTTGACCAGAAATGCCGTCATCGGACCCACGGCAAAGGCCTTGAAACCACCCCTGCTTTCGGCCACCTCCTTGCGCGGAGTGTCGCCAGACAGGTAAATGCCAATGCCCCCGGCAATAAAGGCGAGCAGGGCGACATAAATCAGGGAATTTCGATTTCGCTTCGGATCATTCATGGCTAAAAGGCTTACTCGTTCGCATTAAGGATTTCCAATGACCAATAAAATGTGGGGCGGCAGGTTCAAATCCGGGCCCGACGCCATCATGCAAGAGATCAATGCTTCCATAGGCTTTGACAAGCGCCTCTATGCCCAGGACATTGCAGGCTCGAAAGCCCATGCCGCAATGCTGGCCCATCAGGGCATCATCTCGAAATCCGATGCAAAGGAAATTACCCGTGGCCTCGATCAGGTTCAAGCCGAGATCGAACAGGGCAAGTTCACGTTTTCGACAGCGCTTGAAGACATTCACATGAATGTGGAACAGCGCCTGAAGGACATTATCGGTGAGCCCGCGGGACGCCTGCACACGGCGCGCTCGCGCAATGACCAGATCGCCACGGATTTCCGCCTTTATATCCGGGAAACCGTCGACCATCTCGACGGACAGCTGAAAGACTCTGCAAGCTGGCGCTGGCAGAAAAAGCCGCCGCCCATGCCAAAACCATCATGCCGGGCTTCACCCATTTGCAGGTAGCCCAGCCCATAACCTTTGGCCACCATTGTCTCGCTTATGTGGAAATGCTGGCCCGTGATCGCTCGCGGCTTGCCGATGCCAGGAATGCGGATGAATGAAAGCCCACTTGGTGCGGCAGCTTTGGCGGGTACATCATTTCCCATTGACCGCACTATGACGGCGAAAGCTCTGGGCTTCGACCGGCCCATGCGCAATTCACTGGATGCGGTGGCCGACCGCGATTTTGTTTTGGAACTTCTTTCCACCGCCGCTATCTGCGCCACGCATCTTTCGCGGCTCGCGGAAGAAATTGTCATCTGGTCCACCACGCAGTTCCGCTTTGTGAAGCTCTCGGACAAGTTCACCACGGGCTCCTCCATCATGCCGCAAAAGCGCAATGCCGATGCGGCAGAACTGGTGCGCGCCAAGCCAGGAAGAATTCTGGGTGCACTCACCTCGCTTCTTGTGATCATGAAGGGGCTGCCGCTCACCTATTCCAAGGATATGCAGGAAGACAAGGAACCGGCCTTCGATGCCATCGACAATCTGTCGCTTGCGATTGCGGCAACGGCCGGCATGGTCCGCGATCTTGTTCCAAACGCCGATGTGATGCGCGAGGCCGCCGCAAGCGGATTTTCCACGGCAACGGACCTGGCCGACTGGCTCGTCCGTACACTGAAGATGCCGTTCCGTGACGCGCACCATGTAGCGGGATCGCTTGTTGCGTTGGCAGAACAGCAAGGCTGCGATTTGCCGGAACTGAAACTGGAAGACATGCAGAAAATCGAGAAGCGTATTACCAAAGATGTCTATCAGGTGCTGACCGTCGAAGCCTCCGTGGCCTCGCGCACCAGCTTTGGCGGCACGGCACCATCAAACGTGGCACGCGAAGCAAAACGCTGGCTGAAATTGTTGAAGTAAGGGGAATCATATGAAAATCGTCGTCACATTGCTTTTGCTTCTCGGCATCGCCACTTCGCTTAACGCCTGCGGAAAGCGCGGCGATCCGGAAGCGCCGAATTTTCAGCAGGCGCAATAATTCATGCACCACTTCGGCTATCGTGATGGAGTGCTCCATGCGGAGGATGTTGATCTCAACCTCATCGCTGAAGAAATTGGCACGCCTTTCTATTGCTATTCCACCGCCACCCTGGAACGCCACTACCGCGTGATGTCCGAGGCCTTCAAGGGCAGCGAGCATTTCATCTGCTACGCCATGAAAGCCAACTCCAATCAGGCCGTGATCAAAACCATGGCGGAATTGGGTGCTGGCATGGATGTGGTTTCTGAAGGCGAACTCCGCCGCGCATTGGCGGCAGGCGTTCCCGGCCGCAAGATCGTTTTTTCAGGCGTTGGCAAAACGGCGCGTGAGATGGCCTTTGGCTTGAAGGAAGGCGTTTCCTGTTTCAATGTGGAATCAGAGCCGGAACTGGAGTTGCTTTCGCAGATTGCCCAGCGCACCGGCCAGCGCGCCACCATTTCCATCCGCGTCAATCCCGATGTTGATGCCAAAACCCACGCCAAAATCACGACAGGAAAAGCCGATAACAAATTCGGCATTTCCTTCACGCGCGCTTCAGAAGTCTATGCACGGGCGGCGGCCCTTCCGGGGCTTGATGTCGCTGGCGTTGACATGCATATCGGCAGCCAGATCACCGAGCTCGAACCCTTTGAACAAGCCTTCAGACTGATGGCCGAACTCACCACGCGGCTGAAATCCGAAGGCCACAACATTCGCCATCTTGATTTGGGCGGCGGACTTGGCGTGCCCTATCGCGGCACCAACGATGTGCCGCCCCACCCCGATGAATATGCCGCCATGGTGAAGCGGACGCTTGGCCATCTCGGCTTGAAGTATGTGCTCGAACCCGGCCGCATGATTGTCGGCAATGCCGGAATTCTGGTGTCGCGCGTGATCTATGTGAAAGAAAACGACGGGCACTATTTCGTCATTCAGGACGGCGCCATGAATGACCTCATCAGGCCAACGCTTTATGATGCCTATCATGACATCATTCCGGTGAAGCAGGCTTCCGATGATGCGCCGGTCTTTACCGCCGACGTCGTGGGACCCGTATGTGAAACCGGTGACTATCTGGCCAAGAAAAGAAAATTGCCGAAACCAGAACCGGGCGATCTACTCGCAACCATGACGGCGGGAGCCTATGGCGCTGTTCAATCCGGCACCTACAACACCCGGCCTCTCGTTGCCGAAGTGCTGGTGAAGGGCGGCAAGTGGTCGTTGGTAAGACCTCGCCAAACCTATGACGAGCTCATTGGGCTGGATCACCTTGCACTTTGGCAAACGAAGAGTTGAGCGGGCGAGCCCCCGCTATTCTTGGATTCACTTGTCAATGAGCGTTGGGCACGGCTTCGCCGGGGGTGAAAACGGTAATGCCGTTTCCGGGGGTAGAAAGAAGCGAAGGGTTGCGTGGACGCAAACACTCGCAAGAATGCCGGTCGTGGTAGTCCGGCGGTTTGACGCGAAGTCCGCGTCCACGCTTTCGTGGCGATTTTTGCCTTCGATCTGGAGCTGCAACTTCGGCTCCGTCCTAAGCGGACTGCCTAACTGCCTCCCGGCGCACGGATCCTAGTGTCCGCAGGGCCGCTCCAGCGCTCCCGGGAATATGATGATCGTCTCACCACACCCGCAGGCGCCACATCCACCCCATCTATGATCACCGTCACGACCGAGACCCCTTCCGGGATGGACAGGAATATAACATGGCATATAGGAATGTAGTGTCAAGGAATAAAATGATATTTACAATTGGGACCTTGGGAGCGCCGCTTTTAACAGTGTGATCAACTTCACTGGGCACAATTTCGCCGATCTGTGCTATTATCAATACCAGCATGGCCGAACTTACAAGAGCTGGAATTGACCGGAAAATAGCGTGGGCACGCCTGGCCTTGGCGTGGGAGGGCCTGTGGGATGCCCTGTGCTGGCCTCTCATATTAACCATGCTGTTGGCCACCACGGCGCTCTCTGGCCTTTTGCCCCTGCTGCCCGATGCCCTGCGTTATGGCTTCCTGGCTTTTCTGATCGCCGCCATCTTCTGGTCGCTGCGCTCCGTTTGGAAAATGAACTGGCCCAACACCTATGCGGCGATGCGCCGGATCGAAGCCCGGTCCAGCCTTTTCAACCGGCCCATATCGACAAGTAATGACACGCTCGCCGGAGACGTTCTCGACGAAAGAAGCCTAACCCTCTGGGAAGAACATAAACGCCGGCAACTTGCAGCCCTGGGTGACCTGAAAATTGGCAGGCCGCAGTCCAGCTGGCGCGACCTCGATCCCCGGTCGCTTCGTGTGCCCGCAAGCCTTGTCTTGCTCGCCTGCCTGTTTCTGGCCCAGGGCGACGGTGTTTCGAATCTCAAAAACGCTTTTCAAGTAGGTCCTATTACGTCTCAAAAACCCTTGAGCCTTGATGCCTGGTTGAAGCCCCCGGCCTATACGGGAAAGCCACCACTGCTGCTCACCAGCCCCGCCCAGATCGAAAAACTGAAAACCGACCCCAAAATACTTGTCGCGCAGAATTCCGGCCTTGTGCTTCGTCTTGACGGCGCGAGGAACCCGCGCGTCGCCTTCTTTGATTTGTCAGGGACAGCAACTGAATTAAAAACCCAAAAGGCGACCACCAAATTTGCAAATGGCCTGTTTGAAGCGGAAGCCAAACTCAGTCTCCCGGCGCTCATCAAGGTTTTCGATGGCGGAAGTGAACTGGCCGCCTGGCATGTTTCTCTCATTCCCGACCGCCCGCCAAGCATCACCGTTGTGGCTGAACCAAAAGCCGAAAGCCTCGGCTCACTCACCTTTAAATGGAAAGCCACCGACGACTATGGTGTCTCTGCCATCACCTCGCAGATCGATTTGTCCGATAACCAGCAAGATGGCGTAGGCTTCGCCGGCAATGGCGTATTTCTTTTTGAGCCTCCAAAATTTCCCGTGGGCCTGCGGAAATCCGCACCAAAAGAAGAACTGGGATCAACCAGCGCCGATCTCACGTCACACCCTTGGGCGGGCCTCATGGTGGATTTGACTCTTGAAGCCAGTGACGCGGCAAAACAAAGTGCAAAAAGCGACGTGAAATCCTTCAAGCTTCCCGAACGGTTTTTCATCAAGCCCTTGGCTCGCGCCCTGATCGAACAGCGCAAAACTCTGATCATGGATCCCGAGGAGGCCGAAAGCGTTGAAAAATTGCTGGCGGCACTCCTGATTTATCCCGAGGGTCTGATTGAAAACAGCGGAACCCATCTTGCAATCGCAACCATAATCTCGCGCATACAAAATTCGCGCGACCACAGCGATGTGGAAGAAGCCGTCAATCTTTTGTGGCAAGTGGCCTTGAGCATTGAGGAGGGTGATCTCTCCGATGCCCGCGCTGAACTTGAAGCCGCACGCAAGGCGCTTGAAAGGGCGCTTGCCGAAGGCGCTTCGCCCGAGCGCCTGAAGGAATTGATGCAGAACCTGCGAGATGCCATGGACCGCTACATGCAGTCCATGAAAAAGGAAGCGGAAAAGCGCATTGCCCAGGGCCAAAACAACAAGAACCGGCGTTCGCCAAACAGCAAGACAATTACCCAGCAGGACCTGCAGGAGATGCTGGATACGATTGAGAAACTGACCCAGAATGGCGCGAACGAGGCAGCCCAGGAATTGCTCGCGCAGTTGGATGAAATCCTGAAAAATCTTGAGCCCGGCATGGCCGAACAGGGTGGCCCTCCCGGTGACTCGGCAACCACCGAGATGCTCAACGAGCTTTCAGACATGATGCGTCGCCAGCAGGAGCTGATGGACCAGACCCAGCGCATGCAACCCGGAGACGAAGGCGATCCTCTCGATCAGGAGGGCGATGATCCCGGCGACCGTAGCGGAAACATGGGTTCCAATGGGCTGTCAGGCGAACAGGGCAACCTCGGCCGTCAGCTTGAGCAATTCATGCGGCAATTGGGCCAGAACGGGCTGCGCGCCCCCCCGGCCCTTGGTGAAGCGGGCAAGCAAATGGGTGAAGCGGAACAGTCACTCGAGCAGCAGGAGCGCGAGCGCGCCTTGGGCCAGCAGGGCGAGGCCCTGAGTCAACTTCGTGAAGGCGCTCAGGAAATGGCCCGCCAGATTCAGCAGCAGGGCCAGTCCGGCCAGGACAACACCGGCAGGGATGGTGAGGCCAGGGGCGACACCCATGATCCCCTGGGCCGGCCGATGCCCAATCGCGGCGACAATTTTGGGCCGGACAAAAACATGTTGCCATCAGAACTTGCCATCAGGCGCGCCCGTGAAATCCTGGAAATCCTGCGGTCACGTGCCAATACGCCAGACCTTCCGCGTATCGACAAGGATTACATCGACCGGTTGCTGCGCGGACTTTATTGAGCGGCGGTCACCACATGGCCCACAAAGGGCAGTTCACGAAATTGGTGGGCCATATCCATGCCATAGCCCACGACGAATTTGTCCGGGCACACAAAGCCGCAGAAATCGGCTTTGATATTGGCCGCGAGATGCCCCGGTTTTTCCAGAAGCACAGTCGTCATAACGCTTGACGCGCCGCGCGCCATCAGCAAGTCCTTGGCAAAAGCAAGCGTGCGGCCTGATTCCAGGATATCGTCAATCAGCATGACATCACGATCCTGAATGGGTGATTCAATATCGCGCAGCACTTCAACCTGTCCCGATGATGTCGTGGCCGCGCGGTAGCTCGCCAGGATCATGAAATCCACTTCCGGTGAAAGCCCCGCATGGTGCATGGCGCGAATCAGATCCGCGGCAAAGATGAAGCTGCCCTTGAGCACCGGAATCACCAGCAGGTTCTTCGGCTTTCGCGCCGCAATCTCCTGCGCGAGAACAGCTATGCGCTTGGCGATTTCAGCTTCTGAAAACAGGACCGAAATGCGGTGGCCGTCGATGGTAATGCTGCTCATGGACTAGGGTTTGAGCCGATTTCATCCCTGTGTGCAAAGCGAATTTGCAGGTTTTTCGCAGTTTCCGGCGGCGAAGCGACGCGGGTCACAAAACTCGTGGATTCACCGGCCCGCAAGGCTCTGGCGCCCGTATCCAACGTCCAATTGTAAACTTCCAGCTGTTGCCCGTCTTTCAAAGCAAAGCGCAGCCAGGGAATTTTTTGGTTGCTGTTTGAAATATTGCTGACTTCGCCCTTGACGGTCAGCACCCGCACGCCGTCAACCACGGCATGCTGCTGCTCAACGCGGCGAACTTCAAGGCCATAGATATTGACACTGTAACCAACAGCATCATAGGCGCGCACCGTGACCGGGGCTATTCCCACGACGGCTTCGGGGAATGAGGCCGCCGCAGCCACAGGGGCAAGCGCACAGGCGCCCAAAACTGCCCAGCCGCGCAGACGGCGAAGTCTTTGCTGTCTTTTCACCGCGAAGGCTTCCCGCGCGAGGCGGGAAGCCTCAACCAGGCGCTTTACTTCGCTGTCCGGCTCGTAGCCATGTTCGATGACGGTTGCTGGTGCTTTGCGCGGTGAAACATCGACGATTTCGATGGCCCGGCTCTCAACCCAGCTATGGCCGCAGGCGGCGCAGCTGATGGCCATGCTGTCGTTGGACAGGCGCTCATCGGGAAAATTGTAGCGTGTCGTGCAGGAAGGACAAGAAATTATCATCGTAAAATCATATCATCCGTTGATTCGCTTCAGGCCAGCAGCCTCTGGCCCAAGCCCCCTTTAATTGTTAACAACCAACAGGGTTAATGGGGCGTTAAGGCCGGGTGTGATGTGACAGCTATTTCGACATGGAGTGCGGTTTCGTGGTTCGTCTAGACAGCGTGGGCCTGCGTTATGGCGATGGGCCTGAAATTTTAAAGGACGTCAGCTTCCACCTGAGGCCCGGGTCCCTGTGCTTTCTCACGGGGCCTTCGGGTGCTGGCAAGACCTCCCTGCTCCGGCTGTTGTTTCTGGCGCTTAAACCCACCCGCGGGCTGATCAATATTTTTGACAAGGACGTTTCCCAGGTTAGCCGCTGGGAGCTTCCGCTTCTCCGCCGCCGCATCGGCGTGGTGTTTCAGGAATTTCGCCTTCTCGATCACCTCACTACCTTTGACAATGTGGCCTTGCCTTTGCGCGTCATGGGCCAGCGCGAAGACAGCTACCGGGCCGATGTCATGGACCTGCTGAATTGGGTGGGCCTTGCCGATCAGGCCCAGGCCTATCCCCCCGTATTGTCGGGTGGTGAAAAGCAGCGCGCCGCAATCGCCCGCGCCGTCATTTCCAAACCGGAACTTCTGCTTGCCGACGAACCCACCGGAAACGTGGACCCCGTTCTGGCCAAAAGACTGCTCCATCTCTTCATGGAACTGAACCGCCTGGGCACCACGGTATTCCTGGCGACCCATGATCTTAAGCTCGTCTCGCAAGGCAAGGGCGCTGTGCTTCACCTGGAAAAAGGAATATTGAAAGCCGCATGACGCGCCAGAAAAAATTCCGGGCGGGGCCCATCATCCCCCCCGAAGCGGCTCCCCTGAAAGCCTTGACCGTGACCATGACCGTGATGTGCTATCTCGCCTGCTTGGCAATCGGCGCGTTGATCCTGATTGACCGCGCGGTTGAAAACTGGACCAGCGGGCTGTCGCGTGAGGTCACCGTGCAGGTCAGGCTTATGCAGGACGCTGACATCGACAAGGAACTCTCCAAGGCAAAAATACTTCTTGAGACGACCGTTGGCATTGTCAACGTGGCGGTTCTTGAACGCGACGCCGGTGCAAAGTTGTTGGAGCCCTGGCTTGGTACAAGCAATCTCGATGATCTGCCGATCCCGCGCCTCATTCGCGTAACCATTAATGAAGCGGCACCGCCTGATTTTGTGGCTTTGGAAAAACAGCTCAAAAAATCAGTGAAAGGTGCGAGCCTTGATACCCACCGGAGATGGGAGGTTGAACTCACCCGCATGGCAAGAGCCCTGTCAACACTCTCCTATGCCATACTTGTCCTCATTTGTATTTCGGCCATTGCCATGGTGATATTTGCCACGCGCACGGTGCTTGATGCCAACCGCCAGGTTGTTGACGTGTTGCATCTCGTCGGCGCCAAGGACAGCTATATCGCCCACCAGATTGACCGCCGTTTTTTGAAAACCGGCTTTATGGCTGGCCTCTTGGGCGCCGGCCTTGGTGTTGCAACTTTTTTTCTCCTTGGCCTCTCAGGAACCATTGGTGCGGGCGGCGTTGCCGATGCCAGCCGAGGATTGTTATTTGCGCCGCCTGAAATCGCCGTATGGAGTTACGGCATTCTCCTGAGCGTGCCCATCATTGCAACCGTGATTTGCCTGGTCACCTCGCGCATGGCACTCATTCGCATGTTGAGAAGCGTGTTGTGATCGGTCTGCGCTCGCTCGTTTTCAACATTGCCTTCTATGTGAACCTCGCACTCTTTCTGGTGCTCGGCGCGGAGTTTTTTTTGACCCCGCGTAAATGGGCCGTTCGCGCCCTTCAGGTCTGGGCGCGTTCGTCGCTGTGGCTGCTGCGCGTGATTTGCGGGCTCCACATTGAAGTGCGTGGGAAAGAAAATATTCCAAAAGGCCCGGTTCTGGTAGCGGGCAAACATCAATCGGTCTGGGAGACCTTCGCCATCCTTCCCTATCTCGATGACCCCTGCATGGTCTTGAAAAAGGAATTGTCATGGATACCGATTTTTGGCTGGTTCATTTTCAAATTCCGCATGATCAGATTGGAACGCAGCGCCGGTACTGCCGCCTTGCGCGACCTCATGGCAAGAGGCGTTGAGGAACTGGCAGCAGGCAGGCAGATCGTCATCATGCCGGAAGGCACCAGACGGAGCCCCGATGCCCCGCCCGCCTACAAACCCGGTGCGGCCGCTCTCTACGGCACGCTCGGCTGTGCCTGCCTGCCCTTTGCCCTGAATTCCGGCCTGTTCTGGCCCCGCCGGAAGTTCCTGCGTCTTCCCGGCATCATCATTTTGGAATTCCTGCCCCTCATTCCCGCAGGCCTTCCCCGCAAGGCTTTTCAGGACAGGCTGCAAAACGACATCGAAACCGCCACGGCAAGACTGGTGGCGGAAGGGCGCGCCTCGGTACGAATCAAGAACAAACTCTCGACTTCGGCGTGACTTTGCGATACGGTCGCATCAGGAGTTGCCTGGTTCGATGGATCAAAGCGTGAGCATTCTCGATCCCATCTCGCAAGAGATATGGGACATGAAATATCGGTTCAAGGAGGTGGGTGGCACCATCCATGACCAGACCATCGAGGATACCTGGTGGCGGGTGGCCCGCGCCGTGGCTGCGGCCGAAGCGCCCTCCCTTCGGGAAACCTGGGCCGCTGCGTTTTATGAGGCTCTTTCGGATTTCCGGTTTTTGCCGGCAGGCCGCATTGTCGCCGGTGCCGGCACAAAGCGCAGCGTCACAATGTTCAATTGCTTTGTCATGGGCACCATCGATGATTCGATGCTGGGCATATTTGATGGCCTGAAAGAGGCAGCGCTCACCCTGCAACAGGGCGGCGGCATTGGCCATGATTTCTCAACCCTCAGGCCCAAGGGTGCGCCCGTCAAAGGTGTGGGCGCTGATGCCTCAGGTCCCCTGAGCTTCATGGATGTGTGGGATTCGATGTGCCGCACCATCATGTCAGCCGGTGCAAGGCGCGGTGCCATGATGGCGACCATGCGCTGTGACCATCCTGATATCGAGGCTTTCATTGCGGCCAAGCGCGATCCCCTGCGCCTGCGCAATTTCAATTTATCCGTGTTGGTGACCGATGCCTTCATGGCTGCGGTGAAGACCGATGCACAATGGGAGCTAAGCTTTGCTGGTCACACCTACAGGACTGTCTCTGCCCGCAGCCTGTGGGACCAGATCATGCAGTCAACCTATGACTATGCCGAACCTGGTGTCATTTTTATTGACCGCATCAACGCCCAAAACAATCTCGGCTATTGCGAAACCATTCACTGCACCAACCCCTGCGGCGAGCAACCCTTGCCCAGCTATGGCGCCTGCCTATTGGGTTCAATCAATCTCACGCGCTTTGTGAAATATCCTTTTGAGGCCAATGCCAGCATCGATGAAGCGGCCTTGAGCAAGACAGTTGGCGTTGCAGTCCGCTTTTTGGATGATGTTGTTGACGTTTCAAATTATCCCCTTGAACAGCAGGCGCAGGAAGCGCGCGCCAAGCGCCGTATTGGTTTGGGAGTGACCGGCCTCGCCGATGCCCTGGCCATGTGTGGCCTGCGTTATGGTTCGGACCCTGCCGCGGAAGCTGCAAACACCTGGACAAAAATCGTCGAAGGTGCGGCCTATAAAATGAGTTCGAAGCTTGCCGCCGAGAAGGGTTCCTTTCCCCTGTTTGATGCGGAGGCCTATTTGAAAGGTGGCCACGCCAGCAAGCTTTCCAAAGCCATAAGACAGGACATCGCTTCATCTGGTTTGCGCAATGGCCTCCTCACGTCGATTGCACCCACGGGCACTATTTCGCTTTTTGCCGGAAATGTGTCCAGCGGTATCGAACCTATTTTCAGCGTGAGTTATGAGCGCAAGGTGAGGCTCGCTGACAACAGCCGCATGACGCTGCGTGTGGATGACTACGCCGCAAGGCTGTGGTGGCACCTCAAGGGCGCCGATGCAGCCCTGCCCCCTGCTTTTGTGACAGCCGATGATCTCACTCCTCATGAACACCTCGTCATGCAGGCCGCTGTGCAAAAACATATCGACAGTTCCATATCGAAAACCATCAATGTGCCCGAGGACTGCAACTTCGAAACTTTCAAGGACGTCTACAGCGAGGCTTATGACCTGGGCTTGAAGGGCTGCACCACCTTCCGTCCCAATGAAGTGACGGGATCCGTGCTTTCGACCGCCTCCGTGAGCGAGGACAAAGACGTAACCGTCATGGAACGCCACGCCGCGTTGAGCGGCTTCACCTACAAACTGAAATGGCCCGAATCCGACCATGCCATCTACATCACCATGAACGACATCATGAAGGACGGCAAACGCCGGCCCTTCGAAATATTCATCAATTCAAAAAACATGGAGCATTTTGCATGGTCCGTGGCCTTGACCCGGATGATATCCGCTGTCTTCCGGCGTGGCGGCGAAGTTTCCTTTATCGTTGAGGAGTTGAAGGCGGTTTTTGATCCCCGCGGCGGGCAATGGATGGAGGGCCACTACGTTCCAAGCCTGCTCGCGGCCATTGGCGAAATCATTGAAAAACACATGATTGAGATTGGCTTCCTGGAGCCCCGGCAGAAGGCTGAAATCGCCCCGTTAGGGCTCACCAAAAGAGCCTCCTGCCCGCGCTGCGGCGAACTCTCCCTGATTTTCCAGGAAGGCTGCGCCACCTGCCTATCTTGCGGATTTTCGAAATGCAGCTAATTAAGGCTTGCAATTAATTTCAATTTGTTCTATATTTGTTCTCATGCAGATACAAGGTTCCCCCATCTCGATAAATTTCCCGCAGGGCTCCGGCGACAACGAGCGTTTCTGGTACTGGCGCGGGGTTTCAGGCAAAAAATACATTCACTCCATTTACGCGGCCGATGCCTGCCCGCCCCTTCCCGGCGCCATCTATGTGGCTGTGCGGCGCGTTGGCCATTTGCGCACTGCCATTGCGGTTGGCAGGTTTTCTCCCTTCTGGGATGGCGCATTTTCTGAATTCGCTGGCGTAGATGCCGATGAGATTCATGTTCATCTCCTGGCGCGCGACAATTCCGCGGCAAACGCTGTCTTGGGCGATCTCAAGGCAGCTTTTGGCGAAGCCAGCCAGACCCTGAGTCTAGCCGCCTAGAAGGTGTAGCTCGGTGCCGATGGCTTCAAGCGTCTTGTCGTGAATGTTCATCTGCCGGAGATGCACCAGCGTGTTCATGACATAGTCCCGGCAGTGGCCCATTTTCCCCTCACCCTGCATGACGTTTTTCAGCAGGTCCGCGTGTGAGAGCTTGCCCGCGTACTGTGCGTGGGTCCGATCAACGACATAAACCACGGCCTCAACCTTCTCATTGCCGCCCAGAAGTTCAACGGTCTGGATCACTTCCAGATAGACTTGGCTCACCTGCTCGCGCTCGCGCAGATAGGCAAGAGTTGCATCCCATTGTGAAGGTGCGATCTGAAAAGCAACACCCACACACGAGCCGCCGCGATCAAGCCCAAGCACGAGACCGGGCAGGGCTTCAGTGCCCCGGTGATGCAGGGAATAAACACAAAGGCTGCGGTGAAAGCCGCGAATGCGGGCGTGGGCCTGCGACTCAAACTCAAAACCCGGCCGCCACATCAGGGAGCCGTAGCCAAATATCCATCGCTGCTGCATGCTTGCCCTGCTTAAATCCAACCCCGAGAATCACCAAATCATATGATCCCTTCGAGAAAACGCCCATGGTATATGTTCTACCCACTTGCCGGATTGATCCTTCTCGGCGCCCTATGGTGCGGTTACTGGCTTATTGCATTCGTGGGCGCCAAGGAACTTGTTCAGGCAAAGCGCCTGGAGTTCGCAAACAAGGGACTGCAACTCAACTGCACCAATGAAAGCTGGGGCGGCTTTCCCTTCCGCTTTGAATTTCAGTGCCAAGGAGCATCGTTGCAATTTGCCCAGGCCAACAAAACCTATGACATTAAATCAGTGACTATGCTGGCCGTTGCCCAGGCCTACAATCCCTTCCATGTCCTTCTCCTCATCGATGGCCCAAGCACAGTTAGCGGAGTTGAACTCACCCATGAACGCGCCCTGATTTCCGTAACAGTCAACGGCGGCGGCAATTTGGACGTAAGCTCAGACGTAGCCAAGGTGAATGCACCGGGGCTATTTTCCGCCGGCCAGTTGAATTTCTACGGCAGAAAAATCAACGGCAAATTGGATCTCGCAGTCAATACCGAGGAACTCACTGTTCTTGATCCCAGCCTGCCCATTTCCATTACCAGGGCGGCGATCATCGCCCAAACCAATGCATCTCTCCTCAATCAACCCTATGCTGTCATTGCAGCAGGAGAGCCTCTCGAAATCAGTTCACTCAAAATTTCCCAAGGCCCCGTCGACCTCACCGCACAGGGCAAAATTTTTCTCGATCCCCAGCATCGTTTGGCGGGCAAGCTCTCCAGCCAGACCAATGATATCGACGGGCTGATGAAGTTAATAGCACCTCTCCTTGCGCTGAATGACGAAGATAGCGCGGCGATAAAAAATCTCGTCAGCCTGGCTGGTACCGATCCCGCAACGAAAACAACAAAGGCGGACTTCACCGCAAGAGACGGTGCCCTTTACTGGGGACTGCTTAAGCTTGCGGATTTGCAACCGCTGTATTAGCGATGCTTGGGATCGCGCCCGAAATCCGGGGCCGCGGTTTCCTGGCCCGCTGCAATAATGTTGCGGCGAACTTCGCGCGCACGGGTGAAAAGATTGAATAGTGTTTCCCCATCGCCCCAGCGAATGGCGCGTTGCAATGCCGACAGGTCTTCCGAGAACCGGCCCAGCATTTCCAACACGGCTTCCCGGTTATTCAAGAACACATCGCGCCACATCGTGGGATCAGAGGCCGCGATGCGGGTGAAATCACGAAAGCCACCGGCGGAGTATTTAATCACTTCTGAATCGGTTACCTCTTCGAGATCAGCCGCTGTTGCCACCGTGTTGTAGGCAATGAGATGCGGCAGATGGCTGGTGATGGCGAGCACAAGATCATGATGCTCCGGCGTCATCAGTTCCACCTCGGAGCCACAGGCATGCCAGAATTTTTCAAGCCGGGTGACAGCCGAAGCATTGCTGTCGGGCAGGGGTGTGAGAATGCACCAGCGCTTCACAAACAGGTCGGCAAAGCCGGAGGCGGGACCCGATTGTTCTGTGCCCGCGATGGGATGACCCGGAACGAAATGAACCCCAACTGGCAAATGCGGCCCAACATCACGCACAACAGCGGCCTTCACTGACCCCACATCCGTTACAATGCAACCGGGCTTCAGCGCGGCGCCGATTTCCTTGGCAATTTCTCCACAGGCCCCGACGGGCACGCACAGGATAACCAGATCGGCATCCCTGACAGCAGCAGTTGCGGTCTCATGCATGCTGTCAACCAAACCCAACTGAACGGCAGCTTTCCGGGTTTCCGCACTCTTGGCATAACCCGCAATGTGGTTTGCGATTTTTTCACGCCTGATGACATGGGCAAGCGACGACCCGATGAGGCCGATGCCAATGATAGCCACGCGCTCAAACTGCTCAGTCATTTCAGGAAGTCCGACAAAGCTGTAACCACGGCCCTGTTGGCTTCTTCATCACCAACTGTCAAGCGCAGGCAATGGGGCAGGCCATAGGCCTCCATGCGCCGCAAGATGATGCCATGGTCAATCAAATAGGCATCTGCCCGCGCGGCCGTTTTCTCGCCTTCGGAAGCAAAGTGGATGAGCACGAAATTTCCGACACTTGGCGTCACATGTAAACCAAGCGCTTCTATTTGGCTGGTCAGCAAGCCCAACCACTTCTCATTGTGAGTGACGGCGGTTTCAACAAATTTCTGGTCGCTGATTGCCGCCACTCCTGCGGCCATTGCGGCTGCGCTAACATTGAACGGACCGCGAATGCGGTTGAGCACATCGGCCACATGGGCTGGACAATAGGCCCAGCCCAGCCGCAGGCCCGCAAGACCATAGATTTTCGAGAAAGTGCGCGTCATCACAACATTGTCAGATGTCGCCACGAGTTCAAGGCCCGATTCATAATCATTGCGCCGGACATATTCCGCATAGGCCGCATCAAGCACCAGCAAGGTGGTTTTGGGCAGGCCCTCGTGCAGCCGTTTCACTTCATTGAAGGGCAGGTAAGTTCCAGTCGGATTATTCGGATTTGCTAGAAAAACCATCTTGGTCCGCGGAGTCACGCATTTCAGCATTTCGTCAACGCTTGCACGGTGATTCACTTCTGGAGCAACGATGGCTTTGGCACTATTGGACGCGATGGCGATGGGATAAACCAGAAATCCATATTGCGAATAGACGGCTTCATCTCCGGGGCTCAGATAGGCATGCGCCAGGAGTTGCAGCAACTCGTCGGAACCTGCACCACAGACAATAGATGCAGCATTCAATCCGTAGCGCGCCGCAATGGCCTCACGCAACTCTGTTGCCGAACCATCGGGATAAAGCGCAAGCGAGGCACTCTTGGATGCATAGGCGGCAACAGCTTTTGCTGAAGCCCCGAAAGGTGATTCATTGGATGAGAGCTTATGGATTTTCGTTCCCTTTGCCGAACTTTTGCCAGGCACATAGGGGGAAATATCAAGAATGCCCGCTTTAGGAAAAGGGTGAACGGCGTCAGACTTCAAACTCATGATTTGATCTCAAACGGCGAGGGATAACGCCCGGCGATTTTAAGTCCAAGCAGGGCGTTTGACCGGTTGAGACCGACCAGCGGGCTTTCATGATCCGACAAAAAACCCGGAAGGCAGGAAACCCGCCGCGAACCAAGCTTGATCTGCCAGAGGGGTGCAGGCGAAAAATCCCGTGGCAGTTTTCCGTCGCTGACAATGAGCGTTTCATCATTTCCCGTGGGCTCGGCAGGCGAATGGCCGAAGACCAGAAGTTTCGGAACAACATCTTCCTGCAAAAATGGCAGGCATGCGACGACCCTTGCCTGGCCGGCCTTCCCCTCGACAAACGCCTCCGCCCAGGGCGATTCCGTTTCAACAATGCAGATGTCGCCGGGGCT
Source organism: uncultured Alphaproteobacteria bacterium (assembly GCA_963766425.1). Taxonomy (GTDB): domain Bacteria; phylum Pseudomonadota; class Alphaproteobacteria; order Rhizobiales; family Aestuariivirgaceae; genus Aestuariivirga. Next base: position 67,232 of record CAVYAB010000018.1, on the reverse strand, counting down.
CGCGTTGACTTGCATCAGGGCCTGGGCCTCATCGCGGTATTCCTCGACCGGGAGCACGCCGAAGTGATCCCTGATGCGCAGCCGCAATCCCATTGTGGCATTGAGCTTCTTGCTGATGTGAATGGAAATCTGCGCCTGGCTTTGCATCGATACGGAAAAAATCGAGCGCCAAAGACGCACCATGAGGTCCGATGGCACAAGGCTGTCTGGCCGTGACAGAAGCCTGCGCAAAATTGCCGCCTCGCGAGCGGGCCTGAAGGCCGAACTGCCAAGGGCGCCATTTTTTGACTTGATTGCCCGCACATGTTCGGTGGCCGCAAAGCGCCTCTCAAGCAGGCTCATGAGACCGTCATCAATGGCGTCCATTTCGCGGCGGATGTCTTCAAGCTCATTTTCTGAAACAGCTGGTTCGCTCATGTTCTTCAATCTCTATCGTGCGCAGGCAGCCCGCTGGCGCCGCTCCGGCAGGACCGGACCTTCATACTGGTAGCTGTCACAAAAGCAAAGACGTCACGTTATTTCTCGCCGTCGAAGCGGACGTGGGAGGGCAGGAGGACCGGCTTGAACCGCGGCATCAGGCGCCTGACCCGCTTCCCCGATGAAAAGGCATAAACCTGCTTTACCGCCTCGACGATAATGACCCCTGAGAACCTGGCTGTAATCCAGTCGCCAACCCGTTCAATGGCGCTGGCCGCCGACAGGACAAACCCCCGTTTTGTCGGCGGCATTTGCAGTGCATGGCCCCAGGAAACCGCCGAAAACTGCGCCTCTTTGAGCAGGCCCGCAAGCTGTGTGCGTGAAAACGGCTGGCCATAGCCAAAGGGGGAGGAATCAAAAGCGGCCCACAGGCCCCTGCGGTTCGGCACCACCAAAATAAGCCGGCCTTGCGGAGCCATGACCCGCCAGACCTCCTGCAGCATTTCGATAGGGCTGTCGGTCAGCTCAAGCCCGTGAACAACAAGAGCCAGGTCAACAGTGCTTTCAAGAAGCGGCAGATCAAACTCATCGACCAGGGCCGACTGCACAGGCCCTTCCCCAGGCCAATGGATAACACCCTGGCGTGCCATCATGAATGCAATTCTGCGCCCGGTTTCGGACTGAAGATCGTCGAGATAGGGCGTAGCAAATCCCATGCCCAGCACGCAGGCGTCACTCGGTGAACTCAGTTGCGGTTTTAATTTCGCAGCGATCAAGCGCCGAGTAGCATTTCCCAAAGGACTCGCGTAGAATTCACGTAGTTCAACAACATCCATGATGGCAAGTTTTAGCGTTTAACGCTTGGCCGGTCATCAAAGAAGAGAAATAGGGTTAGTAAACCATATGTCCCACCTCGATATGCGCCAGTTCATGTGCCGCTCGGATAATTACGGCGTGATAGTGCACGATTCCAAAACCGGGGCCACCGCCTCCATTGATGCCCCCGATGCTGAAGCGGTGGAGACGGAGCTCAGGAAATTTGGCAGGCAACTGACCCATATTTTTACCACCCACTACCATGAGGATCATGTCGCTGGAAACCTCAGGCTCAAGGAGCTTTTCGGCTGCAAGATTATTGGACCAAAGAACGAATCTGAGAAAATTCCCGGCATTGATATAACCGTGTCCGGCGGCGACAAGTTCAATTGGGCAGGCCGTGAGGTGGTGGTCTTTGATTGTCCCGGCCACACCAGGGGCCATATCGCATTTCATATAAAATCGGAATTTTCACTCTTCGTCGGTGATACGATTTTTGCCATGGGCTGCGGCCGTGTCAACGAAGGCAGCATGGAAGAGATGTGGAATTCGGTTAATCAGTTCCGCACGCTTTCGCCCAACACCTATGTTTATTGCGGCCACGAATACACGGAGGCCAATTGTCGCTTCGCCCTTTCCATCGAACCGGGAAACCGCGCCCTGCAGCAGCGCGCCACCGTCGTGGCAAACCAGCGCGCCAGGGGCGAAATGACTTGCCCTTCGACCATTGGCGATGAACTTAAAACCAATCCCTTCATGCGCTGCGCCAGCCCCGAAATCAGAAAATTTCTGAACCTTGAGGCAGCAACCGACGCCGAAGTATTCGCCGAACTCAGAACCCGCAAGAACAATTTCTGATCGCGGCTCAGCTCTTTCGGAAAATCATGTCTTTGGCGGCAATCACGGCACCTGCGGTTATGAGGAAGCACGCCGCCGCTATGGACCAGTGGAATTGCGCATATCCAAAGTATAGCAAGACGAGCGTTGACAAGAGGGGCGCCGCATAGGACGAGGCGCCGAGGACCATGATGTCACCATGCTTCAGACCATAGTCCCAGGTGTAAAACGCAGCACCAAGCGGCAGGAGGCCGAGACCGGCAACGGCCAGCCATTCGACAGTATTTTGCGGCCATACCGTTTGCTCAAAAATAAGGTGGGCGCAAAATGAGAGTAGTGCTGCGGCCAGGCAAAATCCTGAAACCACATCGGTTGGAACGTGGCCAAAGCGCCGCGCCAGGACTGAGTAACCCGCCCAGATAACCGCGCAGGGAAGCGCCAGGACATGACCTAGTTTGAGTCCCTCGCTCAAGACAAATCCTTGTCCCCGCGTGATGACCAGCACCGCACCAATCAACCCCAGTACAACGCCCAAAATGTGGTGGGCCCTCAATTTTTCACCGGGCAAAAATGCCGAAAAAACCACCAGGAAAAGCGGCCAAAGATAGGCAATGAGGCTGACCTCAACGGGCGGCGCGTTTCTGATCGCAGTGAAGTAAATGAAATGATAGCCAAAGAGACTTGCAATGCCCAAGGCCCAGAGCCGCCGCTCCTGTTGTGCAAGCACTTTGAAAGCAGCGGGTCGAAAGGGCCACGTGACGGATCCCATCAATCCGCCGATGAGAAAGCTCATGGCCGCGAGTTGAAAGGGCGGAACAGTTCCTGATGCCGACGTGAACAGCGCCAAAAGGGCCCACATCAGAACCGCCGTAAAGCCGATCAGCGTCGCCGTCCTGTGTGGCAAAGAAATTCCTCAGATCATGAAATTTTTGGCAATATGACCAAGCCATCAACCGTGATCAAGCCGATTTTTCACCAATATTGAGGTCTGTTGTAGTGAATTTTGAATTGAAGAATTTGCGTCCAAATATGCTGATCAGGACGGCGCCAACAATAATGCTGCCACCGACGAAGGCGGCATGGCCCGGCTTTTCATCCACGAATATCCAAGGCCACAGCGGATTGATAACTGCATCCAGCATGGAAATAAGCGTGAGCGTCACGGCTGCAACCGAACGAGCTCCCTTGATGTAAAAAATCAGGGGAATAGCAAGCTGCACCGTGGCCATGACGGCCAATAACGCGACTTCCCTCAATTCGACATTGAAGCCACCGCCAACACGCCCCGTCACAAACCCAAAAGTGCCCGCTATCAAAAATGAAAAGATACCACCCAGGCAAATGGACGGAACCATATCTACGCTGCGGTATCTGCGTAGCGCCAGTGTTTGCCCGGCAAAAGCCATTGGAACACAGATCGAGAGGAGCAACCCCATCGACCGGCCAGCTTCAAGCCCATCCCAGGCGATGACCCCCACACCAAATAGCGCAAGCCCCGCCGCAATCCACGCTTCAAGGCCCGGCTTTTCGCCGGTGACCCATGGGCTGAGAAGGGCCGCAAACAAGGGTGAGGTAGCGCCAATGACTGAAACCGTGGCGGTGCTCACCATCGTAAGCGAGGATACGTAAAGCGTGGAGCCCGCGGCAAAGAACAGGGCAGAGGCGACCAGCGCGAGCGGCGGAATTTCAGCAAATTTCCGGAGCGCGCCGCGGCCATAAACGGCAACAAGATAGACCATCAGGGCGACAGCCATCCAGTAACCGCGCCAGCAATTCAGCTGCCAGCCGTCGAGCCCCGGCATGACCCGGACAAAAATGCCCGACAGACTCCATCCCAAAGTGGCCAAAAGTACAAAGATGACGCCAGTTCCGTAACTCTGCTCTGATGTCCCCAATCTTGCCTCGCCGCCGTTCAACTTCAGCCAACGTCAAAGCGCGCGCAGAATGTTGAAAGATAACGACTAAAGGAATCAGGCGCGCAACTTCAAATTGTCCGCATCATAGGGGCTTTCCGCGATAACGCTAGCCTTGAAGATTTTATCAAGGATTTTGATATCCAATTCATAACCTAAAGTCGCAAACTCTGGTTTCACCATTCCAAGCGCGAGCGATTTGTTCACCCGCCATCCAAAGCCGCCATTGGTGGCACGGCCCACAAGCTTGCCCTTGGAATAAATCGGCTCGGAGCCCCGTGTATCTGAGTCCGCATCAGTCACACCGTGAACTTCCATGGTCACAAAATTCCAGTTCAAACCATTTTCACGGCCGGCGACCAACGCATCGCGGCCAAGGAATTGCCCCTTGTTCGGGTGCACAAAGCGATCAAGGCCTGACTCGAAAGCTGAATACTCAATTGAAAGTTCGCGCGGAACCAGCCGGTAGCTCTTTTCGATTGATAACGACGACATGGCCTTGATGCCGTATGGCTTGATGCCAAATTCCTTGCCCGCTTCCATGAGCAAATCAAACAATGCGACTTGCTGCTCGATGGGATGATGGAATTCAAAACCCAATTCGCCCACAAAGTTTACGCGCAACGCATGGCAGCTTGTATGCCCAACCGAAATGGCCTGCCCGGAAAGCCAGGGGAAGGCCTCGTTAGAGAGATCGGTGCTCGTGAGCTTCTGCAAAACCTTTCGCGCATTGGGGCCAGCCAGCACAAGCACACCAAGCCTGGTTGTGATGGCATTGAGTTTCACCGAACCATCCCTCGGCAGCAGCTTGTAAAGCGTGTCATGATCATGGCGCTCAAAGGCACCAGCCGACACGAGATAGAAGCGGCCCGGTGCCCATTCATAAACCGTAAACTCGGCACGAACTCCACCAAGCTTTGTCAGGAGATGACAGAGCGCGATACGTCCCATCTTTTTTGGAATGCGGTTGGCCAGGATTGAATCAAGCCACGCGCGGGCCCCCGGACCAGACACTTCCATTTTTGCAAAAGCCGACATGTCTTGCAGGGCGACATTGTCCATCACATTGCGGCACTCTTCACCGACAAAACGGAATGCGTTGGAGCGGCGGAACGACCACTTTTCGACAATGCGCCCATCATCGGTAGGTGCTGCATGATTGTGATTGAGCAGCACATCCGGCCTGTTCAAATCCTTTTCCGCAAGCGCGTAGCCCTTCGGCGCAAACCAGCCCGGACGTTCCCAGCCATAGACGGAGCCAAACACCGCGCCCAAATCCTTCATCCGGTCATAACATGGCGTGCGCTTCAGGGGACGCGCGGCGGCACGTTCTTCTTCCGGATAATGCATGGTGAAGACATTGGCGTATGCCTCTTCATTCTTTTCCTTGAGATATCCCTTCGCGGCATAGGGACCGAAGCGGCGGGGATCGACACCCATCATGTCAATAGTGGGCTCGCCATCCACAATCCATTCCGCCAATTGCCAGCCTGCGCCACCGGCGGCGGTAACGCCAAAGGAATGGCCCTCATTCAGCCAGAAGTTTTTCCTGTCCCAGGCAGGACCAATGATGGGTGAACCATCGGGCGTATAAGCAATGGCACCATTGTAAACTTTCTTGATTCCCAATTCACCAAACGCCGGAACCCGCGCAATGGCTGTTTCGATGTAGGGTTCCAGACGCTCGAGCTCGCCCTGGAACAATTCATATTCGCTCTGGTCGGAGGGACCATCCATATAGCAGCAGGGCGCGCCTTTTTCATAAATTCCGAGAACAAATCCGCCGTTCTCTTCACGCAAGTACCAGGAAGAATCGGCCTCACGCAAAACACCCATTTCAGGCAGACCCTTGGCCTGACGCTCCCTGATCAGGGGTGATGGTTCGGTGACGATGTACTGGTGCTCAACCGGAATGACCGGAATTTCGAGTCCCACCATGGCACCCGTCTTGCGCGCAAAGTTACCTGAGCATGAAACAACATGCTCACAGGTTATATCGCCCTTGTCGGTTTTCACCAGCCATTCACCTGAAGGAAGTTGCTCAATGGCGGTCACCGTGGTGTTGCGATAAATTTCCGCACCCCGGTTGCGGGCACCCTTGGCCAGCGCCTGGGTTAAATCAGCAGGCTGGATATAGCCATCGTCGGGATGCTGGATGGCGCCGATGATTCCATCAATCTCGCAGAGTGGCCAGAGTTCCTTCAATTGCTGAGGGTTAAGCTTGTTGACCTTGACGCCAATGGTTTCGGCAATGCCGGCGTAATACATGAACTCGTCCCAGCGGTCCCTGGTGCGCGCCACACGAATGTTGGACACCTTGCTGAAGCCCACATGCTGGCCCGTTTCCGCTTCAAGCTCGCCATAGAGCTTGACTGAATATTTGTGAATCTGGCCCACCGAATAGGACAGGTTGAACAGCGGCAAAAGACCCGCCGCATGCCAGGTGGAACCTGATGTCAGCTCCTTGCGCTCCACCAGCACAACATCGCTCCAGCCCTTCTTGGCGAGGTGATAGAGCGTCGAGACGCCAACCACACCGCCGCCAATAACAACCACCCGCGCCTGCGTTTTCATGGGAATTCCTTTGGACCTGGAAACTGAATTTTGGTCACATTAGTGAGAGAAATTCAACAGACGTGAAGTGGAGCGACGGGGGCAGGGCGGAATCCGACACGGAGACTAGCCCTTGGCAAGCCCCATGTGGCTTATAACGAAGGAACTGAGGGCCGTCACGTCATCCCGGTCAAATACGGGAACCGGAGCATCCTCAATGACTCCTGTTGCCGCAATTGCCACAATCGTCGGATCTTCGCCAGCAAGAGGTGGATGATCAAGGCTCAGATTGCGGACTTCAATCTTGTCGTGATCATCGCGCTTATAGCCCTCAACAATGATGAGATCGCACGGGGCCAACTTCTCAAGGACATCTTCGAGGTATGGTTCCGCTTCGTTTCGCAACTCGTGGATAAGGGCCCAGCGCCCGCTCGACACAACGGCCACTTCCGTGGCCCCTGCCTTCCGGTGCCTGAAACTGTCCCGGCCTTCGTGGTCGATATCGAAGGAGTGATGAGCGTGCTTCACCGTTGATATCCGGAATCCCCGGCCCGTGAGTTCAATCACCAGTTTCTCAACCAGTGTCGTTTTGCCCGCGTTTTTGAATCCCGCCACGCCGATGATTTTTTGCTTCATGGAGTAGCCTTGAGTATTTGTTCAGCCCGCAACAGGTCCTCCGGCGTATTCACATTGAAAAAGGGATCATAAGGTTCAACCGGCCATTCCACCTCTTGCGCCGATGCTCTGCGAGCCCAGTCTTTGACCCGGAACAAACCGTCCTTCGCTACGGCGAGATCAAGATCATTCAGCAATTCCGTTTTCCAGGCTCCAACAATGTAGTGGTCCTGTCCACCAGACGAGGCGATCGCGGCACCACTAGCCACGGTATTTTCAAAAAGCTTTTTGGCAAGATCAAAAGGCAGGAACGGCGTGTCGGAAGGAACAGTAACCAGCACGTCGGCTTCAACACTTTTCGCAAACCGCAGCGCTGCATGCAAGCCCGCAAGCGGCGTCGTCAACGATGTTAAGACATCAGGAACGACTTCCAAACCAAACTCAGAAAATCGCGCAGGCTCGCCATTGGCATTGATAACGAGCCGGTCGACCTGGGGTTCAAACTGCTCGATCACATGCAAAATGACAGGCTTGGAAATCAGTTCAAGAAATGCTTTCTCGCGGCCCCCCATGCGGCTGGACTGCCCGCCCGCAATAATGGCGCCAATGATCGTCATGGACCCATGTGGGCATAGAGCCGCTGCTGCGGCACCCACAGAACTATTTCATCACCCGAAGCGATAATGCCTTCGCGCTCAACCCATGCTGTCAGCCCGCGTTTGTGGATGGCAGAAGCTACAAGGCCTGCCTTTGGCTCGGGATAGTGTTGTGCAACCACATCAGCTACCTGGCGGCAGGGGAAATTTTCCATATCCACCACAATGGTCGCCCCCGATGGAAACTGCATGCGCGTTGAAGGCGTCAGCATTGTCAGATCGGGAATTCCCGAGGTTACGACATTTGCCCCCAGCCATTCCGCTTTCATTTCGGGAATTCCCATGAGTTTAGCAATGTCGATCAGCTCCTCTTCTGAGACAAGGGTGAGCTGCCTGACATTGCGAATATCCGTATCCCGTGGATACTGCTTGATCGTGCGCACATCCGATTTCCGCGTCAGCCCGCCGTGAAAATCGCCCTTGATGCCTGAAAACAGCAATTCAAGGTGCGCCACTTCAGCTTTTTCCAGGCTCTTCTCACGATCCGCGCTGAGCAGCAGCTTTTTGGTCCGGCCCACAAATGGCGCTTTAGACAAAAGTTGAGCCAAGGGTAGCTCCCATTCCTGTTATTTAGGCCTATACAATAATCATGTCTGACGTTGATTTCGAAGAACTCATCGATCTTACGGGGCTTCTCTGCCCCTTGCCAGTGTTGAAAGCGCGAAAGCGCCTGGAGTCCATGCAGTCCGGCCATGTCCTGAAGGTGCTTGCCAGCGACCCCATGTCGGCCATAGACATGCCGCACTTTTGCAATGAGCAGGGCCATGTCCTTCTCACAAATTCAAAAATTGGCGACGTATTCACCTTTAGGATCCAACGCAAATGACCTATGATTTCGGCAGCTTCAATAATTGGGGCACCCTCAAGAGAGTAGCTCTCCGCACCCCCGATGTGGCCTTTCACAGTGATGCCAGAATTGATGCCGAATGGCAAAAGCTCAACTATCATTCAAGGCCCGACCTCATATCAGCAAAGCAGGAATTCACCCGGGTCGAGGCAATCCTCGGCAAGTCCGGTGCCGACATCATCAGGCTGCCCGATGGTGATGGTCTGACCCTCGATTCCCTTTACACCCATGATGCCCTGATCGTCACACCGAGAGGCCTTGTCCGCCCTCACATGGGCAAGCCCGCCCGCCGCCTCGAACCCAGGATCAATGGCGCCCATCTCGAATCCCTGGGCATTCCTGTTATTGGTGAAATCTCAGCACCGGGCCTCCTCGAAGGCGGTGACCTCGTCTGGATAGACCGCCACACACTGCTCGCCGGCATCGGCTACCGCACCAATCAGGAGGGCCTCCGCCAGCTTGCAAAGCTTGCTGGCCCCGATGTGGAAATACTTGCCTTCGACATGCCTCATTACAAGGGCCGGTCCGATGTCTTCCATCTCATGTCCTGCCTCAGTCCGCTTGATGCGGATTTGGCCGTCGTCTACCTGCCTCTCATGGCCGCGCGGCTGGTTGAATTTCTGGAGGAGCGCGCCATCAAGTTTGTTCACGTGCCAGACGAGGAATTCTCGACGATGGGCTGCAATGTGCTGGCCCTCGGGCCCCGTCACGCCATGATGGTGGAGGGAAATCCCGAAACCGAAAAGCGCATGCGCGCTGCCGGGGTGAATGTCGAAGTGATCAAAGGCTATGACATTTGCCGCAAAGGCGAGGGCGGCCCAACCTGCATGACCAGGCCTCTCGTCAGGGCCTGAGATGCGTTCGCACTTTTTCCGAAAACCCGGCCGTCACCGATCCATCGGCATGTTCGATGAGCGGGCGGCGAATGAGTGAGGGGTTGCGCAGGGCAAGAGCAATCGCTTTCTTTTCGGTAAGATTTGCCGTTTCTGCCGATGACAGGTCACGCCATGTATAACCGGCACGGTTGATCAATTTTTCCCAGCCGCCAACGGCTGTAGACCATTTCGCAACTTGTGCTGAATCCAGTGGGGCCTCCTTCACATCAGTAAAATGATACCCCAGATCGTTTTCATCAAGCCACGCGAGAGCCTTTTGACAAGTCGAACACTTGTTGAGTCCAAAAACTTTCAATTTCATGATTTACCTGTTCAACGAAAGTGTCTTGTCGGTGAAAGCCTCTGCACCACCGGTAAGCTGGTCGGTGAAGGCCTTGAACAGGCCTTCGATCATGGCTTTCTCGATATCCTTTACAATAAAGACCATGCGCGTGGTTTCGTCTCCATCAGGCCAGTTGGGCAGTCGCACTGGCGGATGAAAAACATGTTGCACCCCATGCAGCACAATTGGCTTGCTTGGTTCATCCGTGGTTTTCACAATGGCCTTCATGCGCAGCATGTTGGCACCATGGTAGGATTTCAGAAGTTCCATGAAGAGTTCAAGCCCAGCCGGACTGATGGGCTGGGTCTCGGTAAAACTGAATGAGCGGATATGCGCGTCGTGACGTGACACATCATGGTGATGATGATGGCGGTGGCGTTTCTCCGCCGTCTCATAGGCCTCGGCAGCCAACCATTTCCGCACATCCAACGTTTTCTTTTCCGGATCAAAAAGGCCCATGTTGAAAAGCCGTGGCGCCGTTGCCTCATTGCGATGAGTTGTGAGCAGCCGCGCCGCAGGATTAAGCTTGCGCAGCCGCGCAATAATCTCAAACAGTTTGTCCTCTCCCTCGCGCCCCGAGAGAAGATCAACCTTTGTGAGCACGATGCGATCCGCGACCGAAACCTGCTTGACCGCCTCCGCATGGGCGTCCAGTGTGGCCCCGCCATTGAAGGCATCAACAACCGTCACCACGCCTTCCAGACGGCAGCGCTCAAGCAGCGTGGGCTCGCTCATAACCGAATGCAGAACAGGGGCCGGATCGGCAAGCCCCGTTGTTTCAATGACAATGCGGTCAAAGGCCTTTATCTCACCCCGGTCCCGCCTGCCCAGCAGGTCATTCATTGTGTCGATGAGATCGCCGCGGATGGTGCAGCACAGGCAGCCCGAGGCCAGTTCAATGATGTTTTCATCGGATTTTTCGACCAGCAAGTGATCAAGCGAGACATCGCCGAACTCATTGATGATGACAGCCGCGTTGGACAGCATCTCATCCTTGAGAAGCGAATTGAGCAGCGAGGTTTTGCCTGCACCGAGAAAACCGGTGAGCACCGCGACAGGAATGGGAAATTCATTCATGCCCTAGTTTCCCGGCTTCCCAGCAGGCTTGATACAACAAGAGCGGCAAGAACCATGCCGCCTCCGGCATATTGGTTGAAAGTCAGGCGTTCGCCAAATAGCAGGCCGGCACAGATGGTGGTGACAATAGGCTCCAGGTTATAAAATGGTGCAACGGCTGAGGCTGGTGCAAAACGCAAGGAAGACATTTGCAGCATATAGGCCACAACATAGACGGCGGCCACACCAATGAGGAAATAGAGCCCCATTGCTGTACCAGCCCCGCCAGGCACCATCTGCAAGGTTCCGCCGCCAACATAAAGTGCAACCAGTAGGGTTGCAGGCCATATGACGATATGCACCAGACTGCCGAACACCGCAGGCTTCAGATAACGCGAAATGGAACGTCCGGTAAAAAACTGCACCACGCCGCCAAACGCTGCAACTGTAGCAAGCCAAATGCCGCGGATATCAAGATCGCCAAAGTTGGGCCCTATGGCAACCACCAGTCCGGCAAAGGCAAAAATCGCAATGACAATCCGCCACAAACCGGGGAAATGCCCTTCGACGATAGGAGACGCAAGCATGATGAGAACTGGAAAGGTAAAAAAGATAATGACTGCGAGGCCAATGGGAATGAATTGGACGGACGCCAGATAGGCAACTGAAATCACAAGGGTGGCGACCGCCTGTCCGGCGAAAGCGGGCCATGCGGCATGGGGAATTTTGAAACTTTCACCCTGCAACGCGGCGATGAGTGCAAATACAATCGCAATAACTGAAGTCCTGAAGAGCGTGGCTTCAACCGGGGGAATGCCATTTTCAAAAGCGCCCCGGACAAAGTTTGGAACAAGGCCATAGATGCTTGCCGCCGCCAGGGCGCAACCAATTCCAAGCCTCACCCGACTGATCATTCCTGCAGAACTCAGTTGGCTGCTTTCTTGGCGATTTTCTTTTTCTTGTTTATTTTTTGCCCGTCAGACCCCTGCGCCACCGGGGCTTGCGCTTTTGGTTTGGGTTCAGGCTCTTTTGACAGCGCGGCAATCTGCGCCAAGGCCGCAGGAGCCATCACTTCGCATGTTGCATTTTGCGAGCGGTAGTCATTGCACAACGCCTGGCTCGTGGACTGGTCGATATTCCAGAGCATGGCCGCAAAGCCAAGCTTGTTTGGCATGCGGACAACACCCGCCTTGCCAGGCGCATCCATGCCTGCCGGGCTGATCAACCGCCCGCGAAGCGCCATGTCGGCTTTTTGCAGAGTTTCATAGTTTCCAAATGAAATGCCCCATCCCGCAAGTTCCTTGGCGCGGACAGCGCTCACCGGCGGCTTCTTTTTGCACACCGTGCCCGTCATATCGGCGGGCACGATTGCCCCAAGGGCGGTGTCAGTGATTTGCGCCAGACGGGGACGGCTGGGCAATGAGCCCTTTGAGAATCCATCGGTCAGAAGTATCCGTGCGATCTCTGCACGGCTTCCCGAATTGGGAGCGCCCATAACAACGGCGATCAATCGGCGCCCGTCGCGCGTGGCCGAGGCCACAAGATTAAATCCTGAATTGCACACAAAGCCCGTTTTCATTCCGTCGGCCTCCGGCATGGTCCGGACCAGGCTGTTGCGGTTCATCAATTTGCGTTTGCCAATCGCTACATACTGCTGGGAAAAATAACGGCTGTGCTCGGGAAACTCTGAAATTATAACTGCCGCCAGTACGCCAATATCACGCGCCGATGTAAGCTGGCGAGGGTCAAACAAACCATTGGGATTCACAAAATGCGTGGCGTTCAGACCCAGCTTCTGGGCGGTGGCGTTCATCTCCTTGACGAAATTATAGACCGTGCCGTTTGCGCCTTCGGCAAGCACATAGGCCATGTCATTTGCGGAATAGACCAGCAGGGTCTGAAGCGCCAAATCAACCGAAATGGTGCTGCCTGGACTCATGCCGATCTTGCTCGGCTCCTGCGAGGCGGCCAGGGGCGACACCAGGATTTTCTGGTCAAGGCGCAGGCTGCCAGCTTTCAACTTCTTGAAAACGATATAGGCGGTCATCAACTTAGTGAGCGAGGCGGGATACCAGGGTTCACCGGCACGCTCGTGGGAAATAACCTCACCCGTTGCCGCATCAAACAGGAGCGAAGGCCCAGCCTTTGCGGCAGGCGCAGTCAAGAGGCTTAACAGCCCCAACATAAGCAACGATTTTAGAATAGGCGCCGTCAAGTTATGTTCCCTGCCTGGCAATCACGGTTGTCGCGTCGGTCTTGCTGCAATCAAATCACCAGCAACATACCATCAACACCCGAAAAATGCGATAAAAGTACGGCCATGATTTTGGTGCCCTTGGAGGGACTTGAACCCCCACCTCTTTCGAGAGCGGATTTTGAGTCCGCCGCGTCTACCATTCCACCACAAGGGCATTCCAGCGCCTTCCTCTAAAGCTTCGAGGCTTGCGCCGTCAACCGGAAAGGCGCTTAAACCGGGAAATCATGATCCGGATCTCGAATTCCATAAGCATAGATGAGCGTGATATCTCCGAATCCTTCATCCGCGCCTCCGGGCCCGGTGGACAGAATGTGAACAAGGTTTCCACTGCCGTCGAACTGCGCTTTGACGTGGCCAAGGCCGTATTGCCGTATGAAGTGAAGCACCGGCTGGAAACCATCGCCGGGCGGCAATTGTCCCAGGACGGCATCCTCATCATTACCTCGCAGGAACATCGTTCCCAGGACCGCAACCGTGCAACGGCACTTGAAAAATTAATTGCGCTCTTGCGCAAGGCCTCGATTCGACCAAAAAGACGCATTGCAACACGGCCTACCAAGGCCTCAAAAACTCGGCGCCTCGATTCGAAATCAAAACGTTCCACGACAAAAAATTTGAGACGCAGCAAACCTTCATTTGATTAAGCAGTTCAGCCATGCTCCGCAAACTCTACGATTGGACCATATCGCTCGCAGCCAGGAAATCCGCCGAAGTCTGGCTTGCAATAATTGCCTTCATCGAAAGTTCATTTTTTCTTGTGCCGGCGGACGTGCTTTTCCTTCCCATGGCACTGGCCCGGCCGGAGCGTGCTTACCGTTTTGCATTTGTCGCAACGGCAGCGTCCACACTGGGTGGCATTGCCGGATATTTTTTGGGCTACTTCGCCTATGAAACCATCGCGCAACCCATTTTGAATTTTTACGGCAAGCTCGGCGCATTTGAATCCTTGCGAGCCTGTACCGATGAAAATACCATCGCCCTGCTGCTCGTAACTTCGGGCGTGGCCCATCTTCCACCAATAAAGGTTGTGACTATTCTTGCCGGTGTCGTTCACGCAAGCTTTCTAATCTTCGTTGCCTCCTGCATTCTCGCTCGCGGAGCGCGGTTTTTTGCTCTGGCCTGGGCCCTGAGAAAATTTGGCGAACCCATCAGGATTTTTATTGAAAAGCGCTTGAGCCTTATTGCCACAGTTGCCGCAGCAGTGCTCATTGGCCTTTATTTCATTGTAAGATATTTCAGCACATCAGGATTGGGAACCGCATGCTAGAAAAACTGAATCCGCAGAAAACTTCGCTTGTCATTCTTGCCGTTGCCACCGCAACAATCGCAGGCGCGTGGATTTTTCAGTTCGCAGGCTACGATCCCTGCCATCTCTGCCTGTTGCAGCGCTGGGCCTATTATTTTGCGGTTCCCTTTTCTCTGCTCTTGTCGGTGAGCGCGGGAGCCAATCCCAACGGGGCGAAGCGCGGGCTTTACCTTCTTTCAGTTGTCATGCTCGGCAGCGCTATCTTTGGGGCCTATCACGCCGGCGTCGAATGGAAATGGTGGCCAGGACCCGAAACCTGCAGTGGCGCCATCTCAGGCGGGCTTCCCGATCTCACCAAGCCAGTCGTGGTCTGCAACGAAGCCGCAATCCGTATCGTTGGAATTTCGCTTGCGGGATGGAATGCAATAATTTCGGCAGTGCTGGCCGCAATTGCCCTGGCAGGGGCCCGTCATCAAGGATCGAGTTCCGTATCCCAATAAAGATAATCCTGCCAGCTCTGATGCAAGTAGTTTGGCGGGAAATGCCGCCCATTGCTGTGCAGCTGGTTGACCGTGGGGCAGTGCGGCTTGTGGGCAGGAAACATTTTGACTTCATGGGGCAGATAGCCGCCCTTGGCCAAATTGCACGGGGAACACGCCGCTACAACATTGTCCCATGTCGTATGGCCGCCCTTTGAGCGCGGCGTGACGTGATCAAAGGTGAGGTCGTCATGGGCCCCGCAATACTGGCAGGTAAAGCGGTCACGCAAAAAAACATTGAACCGGGTGAAGGCAGGCGTCCGCGATGGCTTCACATAGGTCTTGAGCGAGACAACACTTGGAAGTTTGAATTCAAATGAGGGGCTGCGCACAATCCGGTCATATTCGGAAACAATATTGACGCGCTCGAGAAACACCGCCTTGATCGCATCCTGCCAGCTCCACAGCGACAAGGGGTAGTAACTCAACGGCCGGTAATCGGCGTTAAGGACCAACGCAGGGCAGGCTTCCAGTGCGACGGCTTCGTGATACACCCTTAACCTCTTGAGGTTTGTGTTTAGAGACATACTATATATCGTGCAACAATCCTGTGAAGGGGGCTCAATTTACCCTTTGGGAAAGGCCCTTTAGGCCCCGGTAGTGGCTCCACAACAGTCTTGCGGCAACCGAGCGCCATGGCTTCCAGTTTTCAGCCCTTGCGAGAAAATCCTGAGGCGTAGGCCTGTCGTTCATCGCAAACAGATCCTGCGCTGCCACCTGCAGGGCCAAATCCCCAGCGGGACAGGCATCAGCCCGCCCGAGGGCACTCAGCAAGTAAATATCCGCCGTCCACGGACCTATTCCAGGTAGTGCCACCAATTTATCAAGCACGCCCTGGTCAGGCACCCGATGCAGTGATTCGAAATTCAGGACACCCCTTTGGACAGCCTCTGAAATAGCATGAAAGCTCCGGGCCTTGGCACGGGTTAGCCCAAGATTCCGCAGATCATCCAGGTTGAGCTTTAGAATTTCGCCTGGTTCAAAGGGATGAAGACAGGCTTCTATACGTTGCCAGATGGCGTCCGCCGCCTTGAGTGAAATCAATTGCTCGGTGACAATCTTCAGAAGATTTTGCAGATTGTTTTCAACCCGCCGCGGCGAGGGCAGCCCATGGACCGCAATGACGTTAGCAAAGCACGGCTCGCGCTCCACCAGAAATTCGGCACCCCGGGCAATATCAGCTTCTGACTCGATCACAGGAGACTTAAAAATCAGAGGCAATCCCCTTGCTTTCCCAATCGCCATAGCGCGTCGGCTCTGGCCCATTGCGGCCGTTGATTTCCTTTGGCAGTTCGACGTTCAAGGCAGCGGCACGGCGCTGTTCTGCTTCCGCCAGGGCCCGGGCGGCAACCGGACTTGAATCGCGTTTTTCCATCTTGTCGAAACTCCTGCTCGATACCATTTTATTCCCGAACAAAGGAAAAGTCTCGGCTCATGAATACATTTCGCACTGGACTCCTGCTAGCAGGCCTCACTGGCCTCTTCCTTGCCATTGGCTATCTCATTGGAGGCCAGGGTGGCATGGTGCTTGCCTTCCTGTTCGCGGCAGGAACAAACTTGTTTGCCTATTGGAACGCTGACAAAATGGTTCTGCGCATGCAGGGTGCCCGTCAAATTGACAGGTCTTCTGCCCCTGAATTCTTTGACATTATTGCCAACCTGTCGGCCCGCGCCAATCTGCCCATGCCCAAGGTCTATATCATGGACAACCCGCAGCCCAACGCCTTTGCCACGGGCCGCAATCCAGAAAACGCGGCTGTCGCCGCCACAACCGGACTGTTGCAACTCCTGTCGCCCGCTGAAATTGAGGGCGTCATGGCCCATGAACTGGCCCATATCAAAAACCGTGACACGCTTGTCATGACCATGACGGCAACCCTTGCCGGTGCCGTGTCCATGCTGGCAAATTTTGGTTTTCTCTTTGGTGGCCGTGACCGCAACAGTCCTTTGGGTCCCTTGGGTGGCATCCTGCTTCTCATCCTGGCGCCTCTTGCCGCCATGATTGTGCAGTTGGCGGTGAGCCGCACCCGTGAATATGAGGCAGACCGGGGTGGCGCGGAAATATCCGGCGCTCCCCTGTCATTGGCCTCTGCCCTTCACAAAATTTCAGGCGTGGCCCAGCGCATACCGAACCAGGCCGCCGAAGCCAATCCCGCCATGGCACACCTCTTCATCATCAATCCTTTGTCTGGACAGCGCATGGACAATCTGTTCTCATCACATCCCGCAACTGAAAATCGTGTTGCGGAGCTTCAGAAGATGGCAACAGAGATGGACCCCCGAGAGACATTCCAAAACCAAGCGCCAAAGGGTCCCTGGGGCTGATCAGTGTCAGCACAGAACAATGAAAAGCCTGGCCTGAAAGCCAGGCGTGCTGGCATAAGCCTGTTGCAAGGTGTGACCCTCGATCAGCAACCGCTTGATCAATTGCTCGAAACAAATATTGAATTCAGTGAATTGGAGGGCAGGGACCGCTCCTTTGCCCATGCCCTCGTCGCGTCATCCCTTCGCCACGGTGGGGAAATCAAATCAGTCTTGGGAAAATTTCTGACCAAGCCGCTGCCGCGTTCTTCCGGCATGGCAGTTGATATCCTGACCATTGCCGCAGCCCAACTCCTGTTCATGGATGTGAGCCCCCATGCGGCCATTGACCTCTCCGTTGATTTGGCAAAGCAGGACAAAAAGGCCCAGCATTTCTCCGGACTGATCAATGCGGTGCTACGCAAAGTTTCAACCGATGGAAACGCGGCTCTTGAGAAACTGGACGGGCCAAGGCTCAACACGCCGGACTGGTTATGGGAGCAATGGGTTTCTGCCTATGATGAAAAGACGGCAAGAGCGATAGCTGTTGCCCATCTCAATGGGGCACCCCTTGATATTTCGGTTAAGGCCAATGTTGAGCATTGGGCTTCCCAGCTGGAGGGCGAGCTTCTTCCAACCGGAACCATCCGTTTAAGGGCCGCTGACAAGAGTTTGCAGGACCTGCCGGGATTCAGCACCGGTGAATGGTGGGTGCAGGATGCGGCATCGGCCTTGCCAGCAAAACTCCTGGGCAACATCAAAGGGCAGTCCGTTCTCGATCTCTGCGCCGCACCGGGTGGAAAAACCGCTCAGCTCGCTGCCGCCGGTGCTGATGTAACTGCCGTTGATGATTCCGTTTCGCGTCTGAACCGGTTGAGAGAAAATCTTGCACGGTTAAAGCTGCCAGCCGTGGCACTGCTTGCCGATGTATTGTCCCTTCCTGTGGATACGCTCTACGACAATGTCTTGCTGGATGCGCCCTGTTCCGCGACGGGAACAATCCGGCGCCATCCCGATCTGGTTTATTTGAAAACTCCCCGGCAGCTCGACAATCTAGTGAGCCTGCAGCAAAAGATGCTCGAACATGCGGCAGGCCTTGTGAAGCCGAGCGGCAAGCTGGTTTATTGTACCTGTTCCCTGTCCCCCGTTGAGGGCGAACGGCAAGTGTTCAAGTTTCTCAGGGCCCACGAGAATTTTGTGCTCTCGCCAATCACACCGCAAGACCTCGCCCGGCAAGAGCAGTTCATAACCCCTGCGGGCCTTATGCGCTGTTTGCCGTCCATGGCGATAGGGAACAGTTCCGGCCTCGATGGCTTCTTTGCCGCCCGCCTGGTCCGGTTGTCTCCCTGACCGTTAGTACTTCGTTAACCATCTTCGCCCAAGTGTAGTTCTTTGCATCATTGCTAGAACAATAAATTTTGACGCGGCAGAACATGCGCGATCACGGGCCGACGCAACGCTTAAACAGCCCTTCCTATTGGCAGGCGCTGTCGAGCCATGGTGCAGCATTCATGCACTGGGCCTCCCATGGATTTGGCTTCAATTCACCCCAGCGCATAAGCATTTCCGGGCTCGGAACAAAACTTCTGACCATGCGGCTTGGTGACCCCACGGTCGCCCAGGACATAGCCCGGGGGAAATTCTGTTTTGCCGGAGAAACCGTTACGGGAATACCTGTGGAGGTGTTTGACGTGGTCCCGCCCAGCCCCGAATGGGCGTCAGCCCTTCACAATTTGGCCTGGCTGCAACACATCGTGACCGGCGGCCACGAACTGCATCGCATTGTGGCGCGCTCGCTAATTCTAAAATGGGGTGAACAGCGCAATGGCTTCCGCTCGCCCCAAGTATATTTTCAGGCTCTCATTTCACTCTCCTGCGCCGGACATTTCCTGGTAGGGCCATCACCTTCTTCCTTTGAGAAGCCATTCTACGCGCTTGTCGAAAAACTTATCCGCCGGGTGCTGGCGATGCACCTCACCGCAACTGACGACGTTCTCTGGCAAGCCTTGGCACTGCAATACGCAAGCCTCGCCTTTCGCGGTTCCGAAACGCTGCGTGAGTATGCCAATGCCAAATTCAGTGACATAATCAATCAGGTTATTCTGCCCGATGGCGGCCATGCTTCGCGCAATCCACGACTGCTCCTGGAATTTCTGCTGGATGTCATCCCCCTCAAGAATGCAATGACGGCACGGCATGAAGCTGTTCCCCAACCCTTAAATGCCGCCATCGAACGGATGTATCCAATGCTCCGGATGCTCAGCCATGGCGACCGGGGCCTCAGCAATTTTCAGGGTGCCGGAAATGCCGACAGTGGCTGGATCAAAGCCGTTCTTGAGCACGACCGGATTGCCGGAAGGCCGCTTCAGCTGGCGCCCCATTCTGGTTATTGCAGGCTTGCCCACCGCGCCGGTCTTCTGATCATGGACGCAGGCGTTCCGAAAGAATGCAACAGCCCCCTGGCCGTTGAATTTTCCGACGGCCCCCATCGCATTTTCAGCAATTGCGGCATGCCACGTTCCGCCTCGCCCGCCTGGCAAAAGGCCGCAAGAGATATCGCCGCCCACAATACGATGGAAGTTGCCTCCTTTGGGAACGGAACTCAAAATATTCCAGGCGCCGAAGTGATAACATCGCCGCAAGGCTCTCTGATCAATGGCACCAACGAAATCACCGGCAAGGTTGGCAAAATCACCCATCAGAGAAACATCTTCCTGTTTCAGACTGGCAGTGACCTCCGGGGCGAGGATCGTATTATCCAGGCAGCATCGAAAAATCTTCCGCCAAAACAGCTTGATTTCACCATCAGGTTTCATCTCCATCCCACTGTAAAAGCAACCTCAACCCGGAAGGGAATGCGGATTGTCATTATGCTGGCCAATAAAACCGCCTGGCAATTTTCGGCCCGCGGCGGAACCATGTCCTTGGAGGAAAGCGTATTTCTGGGAGACGACTCTGGCCCCCGGAAAACCCAGCAGATTGTCATCAGGGGCACGACTGATAATACTGAGCCGGTCAAATGGGCCCTCCGCCGCGTTGAGAAATCGGCCGCCGCAGGAAATGATGCAGTGGAAATGCCGCGACTTCCTTTCTAGTGGCCTAATTATCCCGGCATGCTAAGTGCCTATTCTGCACTGCAGTTCTGGGATACTCTCCAATGACCAATCCGATCCGGCGCGCGCTGATTTCCGTTTCCGACAAGACCGGACTGGTCGAATTTGCCCGGGCACTTGCGACACTCAACATAGAAATAATTTCGACCGGTGGCACAGCAAAGAGCCTGCACGCCGCGGGTATTGTTGCAACTGATGTTGCAACAGTTACAGGTTTCCCAGAAATAATGGATGGTCGGGTGAAGACCTTGCATCCCAAAATTCATGGCGGACTGCTTTCTGTGAGAGGTGACACCACCCATGAGAGCGCCAAGAAGACTCATGACATCAGCGATATCGATCTCCTGGTGGTCAATCTCTATCCCTTTGAAAATACCGTAGAGAAAAATTCCGATTGGAACACCACCATCGAGAATATTGATGTGGGTGGCCCCGCAATGATCCGAGCCGCCGCCAAAAACCATGACCGCGTCACTGTTATCGTAAGTCCTGAAGACTACGCAATTGTGTTATCGGAACTCAGTGCCCATGATGGAAACACTTTGGAAGCAACCCGCCGTTCACTGGCGGCCAAGGCATTCGCAAGGACCGCCGCCTATGATGCGGCCATTGCCCAATGGTTTTCCGCCGAACTCGGAGACACCACGCCAAGCTACTTTGCAACCGGCGGCAAACGCATTCAAACCCTGCGCTATGGCGAAAACCCCCATCAATCGGCTGCCCTCTACAGCAGCCCCGACCAGCGCAAAGGGGTTGCCAGCGCCAGGCAAATTCAGGGCAAGGAACTTTCCTACAATAACATCAATGACACGGATGCGGCCCTGGATTGCCTATCGGAATTCAGGGATGAACCAGACGCCGCCTGCGTTATTGTAAAGCACGCCAACCCTTGCGGCGTTGCCATTGGCCACACACTTTTTGAAGCCTACAGCAAGGCGCTCGCCTGCGACCCCGTTAGCGCTTTCGGCGGCATTCTGGCTTTCAACCGCAGCCTTGATGAAGAAACCGCCTTTGAGATTTCAAAACTTTTCACCGAAGTCATTATTGCACCGGGCGCCGACGACAATGCTCGCGCAATTATTGCCACCAAAAAAAATCTCCGCCTCCTGCTTCTGAATGAAATTCCAAATTCGAATGCACCCGCAATTTCGGTGAAGTCCATCATCGGTGGACTTCTCGTGCAATCCCGCGACGGATATTCCGTTGATGAGATGAATTTGCGTGTCGTCACCAAACGCGAGCCCTCTAAATCAGAGCTCAAGGATTTGAAATTTGCCTTCAGGATTGCCAAGCATGTGAAATCCAATGCAATCATCTATGCCAAGAACGGCGCAACCGTCGGCATTGGCGCCGGCCAAATGTCACGCATTGATGCGGCCCGTATCGCCGTTCGCAAAAGCGAGGATGCCGCAAAGGCGGCAGGCCAGACGCTGCCGCTTGTCCATGGTTCCGTTGTGGCGTCCGATGCATTTTTTCCATTCGCCGATGGCTTGCTGCAGGCAGTGGAGGCTGGCGCCACAGCCATCATCCAGCCCGGTGGCTCGATCAAGGACGACGAAATCATTCGCGCCGCCGACGATGCGGGCCTTGCCATGATTTTCACTGGCATTCGGCATTTTCGTCACTAAAATAAAATGCGCAGAGAGGAGAACGCCATGCTGGTCACTACCACCCACAACGTCGAAGGCAAACGCATTGTTGAATACATGGGGCTTGTCGCCGGAGAAGCTATCCTCGGCGCCAATCTCTTCCGTGATCTCTTTGCCTCCATCCGCGATATCGTCGGCGGCCGTTCCGGCTCCTATGAAAAAGTTCTGAATGACGCGCGCAAGACCGCCATTGGGGAATTGACCGACAAGGCTGAACAGCTGGGCGCAAACGCTGTCATCGGCGTTGATCTCGATTATGAAACAGTGGGAACTAACGGCAGCATGCTGATGGTAACCGCCGCAGGCACGGCAGTTAGAATAGAGTAGAGGTCAATCGAGCGCTGTCTGATAGCCGACAACCTGCACCTTAGTCGGCAATCCATCCTGTCGCGGTAGCCAAAGCCTTTGATGTAAGTCTGAGCCTGCTTGGCAAATGCCCCAAACTGGGAGTCA
The DNA here is from genome assembly GCA_963766425.1 of uncultured Alphaproteobacteria bacterium. Taxonomy (GTDB): domain Bacteria; phylum Pseudomonadota; class Alphaproteobacteria; order Rhizobiales; family Aestuariivirgaceae; genus Aestuariivirga. The sequence continues at coordinate 44,746 of CAVYAB010000018.1, read as the reverse complement.
CGGTCGATGTGCGAATCATGAATTCAAGACACATTGAATTGCCCCGGCCAAACCATACTTTTTACACGGAAGTATCTAATTAAACTGGTGTATAAACCCATGAAGTGTCAATTGGCGCTGCGCCTGCACTGCTCTGCTCTGGATAACTGACGAAATGACCACTCTCTCAACTATCGGGCTGGATGCCGACGACACCCTCTGGCAGAGCGAACATTTCTTCAAGCTCACCGAGGCCCGGTTTGTCGAGCTCCTGGCGGAATACGCCGAAGGTGCCGATCTGCGTGCGCGTCTGCTGCAGGCCGAAAAAAGAAACCTGCAGTTCTATGGCTTCGGCACCAAGGGTTTTGTCCTGTCGATGATTGAAACCTCCATTGACGTAACCCATGGCCAGGTCCCGGCCCCGATCATTCAGGAAATTCTGGGCGCCGGCCGCGAAATGCTGCGGCATCCTATCTTGCCTCTGCCACACGTTCGGGAAACTCTCGAAAAATTGAGTGGGTTGTTTCGTCTTGTCCTGATCACCAAGGGCGATCTCTTCGACCAGGAGCGCAAGCTCGCCCAATCCGGATTAGGCGAACTCTTCCATGGGATTGAAATTGTCAGCGACAAAAACCCCGAGGCCTACAAGCGGATTTTCAATCGTTATGGTGACGGGCCAGAGCGGGCCGTCATGATCGGAAATTCCTTGAAATCAGACATCGTTCCAGCCATCGCCGCGGGCAGTTGGGGCATATTCATTCCCCATGAATTAACCTGGACCCACGAACAAGTGGAACCGCCGACCTATCACCCACGCTTCAAGCAGTTGAACGGGTTTAATGAACTCCATGAATTCATTACAAAAATTTCATGATTCCAATGTGTTTGGAAAATTGGAGCGGGCGAAGGGATTCGAACCCTCGACCCCGACCTTGGCAAGGTCGTGCTCTACCCCTGAGCTACGCCCGCTGAGCGTATGACGAAGCCGGAAAAAATCGGCGAGGTGGCGCGTCTTATTGCCCAAGCTCAGCGTAAATGCAATAGCAAGCTCAGCCTTCATGTTTTTTGGGACCATCGACCACCATGCCAGCCAGCCGCGACGAGCTTTTTCAACGATTTATCGACCTTGGAATCGAAACTACGACAAAGAATCATAAGCCAGTTTTTACCGTGGAAGAGGCCCAATTGGTCCATGACGATATTCCCGGCGGCCATTGCAAAAATCTCTTTTGCAAAGACGAAAAGGGCGTTCTTTGGCTTATTGTCTGCCTTGAGGACTCGCGCGTGGATTTGAAAGCAGCCCCCGCAAAAATCGGCTCACGGCGGCTCTCCTTTGGCAAGGCTGAATTGCTGATGGAAATTTTAGGCGTTGAACCCGGTTCCGTAACCCCCTTTGGCCTCATCAATGATAAAACTGCACGAACCAATGTGATTCTTGACGCCCATATGATGGAAAAGAACATCCTGAATTATCATCCCCTGAAAAATGATGCCACGACGACGATTCGTTCGGTGGATTTGCTGGCCTTCATCAGGTCATGCGGCCACGAACCACGGGTTGTCGCAGTCGCCAATCCCGCATTGTAATTTGCTGTTAAAATCGCCATTTTACGGATTAAACATCAAACAGGCCCAAAATGAACGATATGATCATAGGACAAAATGCTGCTTCAGGTGTACCCGCCGCCGAGCTCATCAAGGATACCGATACCAAGGGATTTATGGCCGATGTCATTGAAGTCTCAAAGCGGGTTCCCGTTCTTGTTGATTTTTGGGCGCCCTGGTGCGGCCCCTGCAAACAGCTGACGCCGCTTCTCGAGAAGGTCGTGAAACAGGCCAATGGCAAGGTGCGTCTCGTCAAAATCAATGTTGACGAGAACCAGCAGATTGCCGCCCAGATGCGCGTGCAATCCATTCCCGCCGTATTTGCCTTTGTCGGTGGCCAGCCCATTGATGGCTTTATGGGCGCCTTGCCTGAAGGACAGATCAGGCAATTCATCGACAAGCTCGGTAGCAAAGGCTCGCTGGCCGAAGAAATTGCCGCGGCCATGAAAGTTGCAGAAGAGGCCATGCAACGAAAGGATTTCGCCGAGGCACAAAATATTCTCGGCCAAATCCTGGGCGTTGATCCCGGCCATGTTGCAGCTCTTGCCAATTTTGCAAAATGCCAGATTGAGCTCGGCGATCTCGATGGAGCCTCTGCAACACTCAGTAGCGTTCCGGCTGATAAGAATACCAGCGCCGATGTTGTAAGTGCACTGGCTGCACTCGACCTCGCATTGCATCCCGTTGACTCAAGTGTGCTGGAACAGTTGCAGAAAAGTGTGACAACCGCTCCTGATGATTTCCAAAATCGTCTGGACCTCGCCGTGGCCTTGAATGGCGCGGGCCAGAGGTCAGAGGCCACTGACCAGTTGCTTTATGTCATTCGCAAGAAACGCGATTGGAATGAAGATGCAGCCCGCAAGCAACTCGTTCAGTTTTTTGAGGCCTGGGGGCCAAAGGATGAAGCCACCTTGCAGGGTCGCCGCAAACTGTCCGCAATTCTCTTTTCGTGAGGAATGATGAAGTTTTTGAAAGACTATCACAGGCCACAGGATTTACCGCAGGCGTTGCCAATATTTCCGCTTCCCGGCGCTCTGCTCTTGCCAAGGGCCGATTTGCCATTGAACATTTTTGAGCCCCGCTATCTTGAAATGTTTTCAGACGCCTTGTCGGGTGATCGCATCATTGGAATAATTCAGCCCAAGGACGATAGCGGCGAAGGAGAGCGCCCCGACTTGATGAAAATCGGCTGCGCGGGAAGAATTACCTCCTACGCGGAAACCCCTGATGGCAGAATGTTGGTTACCCTGACCGGCATCAGCCGCTTTTCCATCAAGCGCGAGTTGACCGCTAAAACGGCCTATCGCCAGGTCATAGCTGACTTTAATCCCTTTGCGATTGACCTCGTGATGGACCTCGGTGCAGCAGAGGTTAATCGCCCGGCACTTCTAACGGCTTTCAAGGACTACTTGAGCGCCAACAACATGAGTGCCGACTGGAGTGAAATCAATGCGGCTTCGACTGAAGTTCTGGTCAACACGCTGTCACTTTTGGCACCCTATCCCGCCAGCGAAAAGCAAGCACTCCTGGAAGCGCCCGATTTGAAAACCCGGGCCGACGTATTGGTCGCTCTCACCGAAATGGCGCTGTCAAAATCCTTCTCCGGAAAACGCCATAAATTGCAGTAGGAATGGTCATGGTTGAGGCACGCAAAGTGGATCCCAAATTGTTAGAGATACTGGTGTGTCCAGTCACAAAAACCCGCCTTGAATATGATGCGGAAAAGCATGAGCTGATTTCAAAGGCTGCGGGCCTCGCCTATCCCATCCGCGACGGCATTCCCATCATGCTTCCCGATGAAGCCCGCGAACTCAAGGATGGCTGATCCCTGGCCGCTGGAACTCTTGTCAAAACAACAGGGGCGAATTCTCAACATTCGCTTTGATACCGGCGAGTCCTTTGATCTCGAGGCGGAATATCTGCGCGTTGAAAGTCCCAGCGCTGAAGTCAAGGGCCATGGCCCGGGACAGGAGCAGCTTGTCTTCGGCAAACGGAATGTTTCAATGACGAGGCTTGAGCCAATAGGCACCTACGCCGTTCGGATTATTTTCAGCGATGGTCATTCCACCGGACTCTACACATGGAATTATTTGGCCAAGCTTGGCCGCGAGCACGAAACAATTTGGCCTGCCTATTTGGAAAAACTCACCAAGACAGGACAGAGCCGCGGCTAAACACTCTCACCGCGCAGCAGCCGTGGCAGTGATCCCGTTTGACCCGCAGCTTCACGCGCAAAAGTTTGTTTCAATCCGCCCAATTGATTGGTGGCACGAAGGCCGAGATCGCGGATAATCCGCAGGAACGAATTGTCGTTTGAGAAAAGCCGGTTGAACCCGTCCATGCTGGCCGCCGTTGCCACCGTGTCAAAGCGCCGCCAGCTGGAATATCTTTCAAGTACAGACTGGCCGCCTATATCCTGTCCCAGCGCGTAAGCCTCGGCCACACACTCTGCCAAAGCCGCTGCATCACGCAGACCAAGATTGAGACCCAGTCCCGCAAGCGGGTGAATGACATGCGCCGCATCACCAACTAACGCCAGGCGGGGGCCATGAAACTCCTTTGCAAAAAACATGGCAAGCGGATAGCCCTGCGGGCTTCCAAGCAGTTCAATCTTTCCGAGATGGGTGCCGATCTCATTTTGCAAGGCGATTTCAAAATCGCTTCGCGGCAAACCCAGGAGTCGTTTTGCTTCACCCGTGGCCCTTGGTCCAGACAATGGAAGATCGGTTTCCAGGCAGCGGCAAGATGGCAAAGGGGCCAGCGGGCGTGAAATGCTCCTCAGCCTGGCCATGATGGGGCAAAGCGTGGTCAAATGATGCAACGATACCCATCTGCTCATAGGACCATCCGACGAGATCAATGCGCGCGGCCTCTCTGAGTGCAGATTTTCCGCCGTCAGCGGCAACAACAAGACTTGATGAAAGTTGCTCGCCGTTCGCAAGCGTGAGTTTTGCAAGTCCCGGCGCAAAGCTCTGCGAGGCAACGCCATGGCCGGTAATCAGCGTGATGCTTGGCGATTTCTCCACGATGTTGAGAAGGCCCGCCAGCAAATTGTGGTTCTCCACCATACTGGCCGAAGCCGCAGCTTCTCCAAATTGCAGCAGAACCGGCCGGTTGTCCGGAGTGCCGCCATCAGTCACAATAATCTCGCGCATCTCTTGGCAGTGCTGTGAAACCTGGTCCCACACGCCCAGCGCTTCAAACATGCGTTTGGAACTGGCCGTAATCGCTGAAGCACGGGCATCTCTGTCACCCGAAAGATTTTGACGGGGATCCCTGATGTCAACAATCGCCAGGGAAAGCGGCCGCCTGGCCCTGTCCCCGCCTAGCGCCAAGCCAGCAGCCAAGCCATTTAACGCCCCGCCCACAACAATAACGTCAAACCGCTTGCCCATGGCCTTATCAAAAGCGCCCAACAGGGTTCTCAGTCAAGGCGGCTATCGTCGCTGAGACAAAATTAGGCAATTTCAAATTTTTGCTTAAAAAAAAGGCAATCTTGTCCATGTTCATCCTAGGTCGAAATAAAAAATCAAATTATAACAATACGTTAAGAACAGTTCCTAATTGGCACGTTTCTTGAGAATCAGCTTCCGGTTATCGAGAGGGATGTATCAATGAAATATATTATAGCGATCATAAAGCCTTTCAAGCTTGAGGAGGTCCGCGAGGCGCTGGGGGCCATAGGCGTTCAGGGCATTACAGTGACCGAGGTCAAGGGCCACGGCCGCCAGAAAGGCCATACGGAGTTTTATCGCGGCGCCGAATATGCCGTGAGTTTCATCCCCAAAGTCAAAATTGAAGTGGCCGTTGAAAAAGCCATGGCTGACCGGGTTGTGGAAACAATCCAGGCGGCAGGCCAAACCGGCCAGATCGGTGACGGCAAAATTTTTGTCTTGCCGCTTGAGTCCGCCGTTCGCGTCCGCACCGGCGAAACCGGCTCCGCGGCCCTCTAACAATTTCAACAAAGGACAGTGAAATGACAGTTCCACCAAAATTGCGCCAACTCCTCGTCGGCTTGCCGACAGGCCTGGCGCTCAGCAGTCTTCTTTCAGCAGCCCCGGCCTATGCCGCGGCAACCGTAAACAAGGGTGACACCGCCTGGATGCTCATTGCAACAATACTGGTCATTCTCATGACCATTCCGGGCCTTGCACTTTTCTATGGCGGCCTGGTGCGCACCAAAAACGTGCTTTCCGTCCTTATGCAGGTTTTCATTTGCTTTTGCATGATCGCGGTCCTGTGGTTCATCTACGGATATTCACTGGCCTTCACCAACGGCAACGCCTTCATCGGCGGATTCTCCAAGTTCATGCTGGCGGGTGTGGACTACAATACACTGGCCGCTACCTTCTCGAAGGAAACCTACATACCGGAATTCACCTTTGTCATCTTCCAGCTGACATTTGCGGCGATCACCCCGGCCCTCATCATTGGCGCCTTTGCCGAACGCATGAAGTTCTCAGCCGTGCTGCTGTTCCTCGCACTTTGGTTCACCTTTGCCTATTTGCCCATGGCACATATGGTCTGGTGGTGGGCGGGTCCCGACGCCTACACCTTGAGCGCCGATAACATCGAGGCAGTCAAGGCTGCGGTGGGTGAAGCGGCAGCCACTGACTTCCTCGCCAAGCTGGCGGCAGCAACCGATGATGCGGCAAAAGCCCTCGTCCTTGGCGACTACGCCACGGCAGTCAATGCCTCCAACGGCTGGCTCTTCAACAAGGGTGCACTCGACTTCGCCGGCGGCTCGGTTGTGCACATCAACGCCGGTATTGCCGGTCTCGTGTGTGCCATCGTTCTGGGCAAGCGCGTGGGCTATGGCAAGGAATCCATGGCGCCGCATAATCTGGTGCTCACCATGATCGGTGCCTCGCTGCTGTGGGTCGGCTGGTTCGGCTTCAACGCTGGTTCAAACCTGGAAGCCAACGGCCTCACCGGCCAGGTAGTGTTTAACACCATCCTTGCAACCGCCGTAGCGGCGCTGGCATGGACCGCTGGCGAATGGGTTACCCGTGGCCATCCCAGCCTTCTGGGAGCCGCTTCCGGTGCGGTTGCGGGTCTCGTGGCCATTACCCCTGCCTGCGGCTGGGTAAGCCCGACAGGCGCTTTGGTAATTGGCCTCCTTGCCGGTATCATTTGTCTCTGGGCGGTGGTTTGGCTCAAGGCCAAGCTTGGCTATGACGACGCCTTGGACGTCTTTGGCGTCCACGGCATCGGCGGCATCCTCGGCGCCCTGCTGACCGGCTACTTCGTCAATCCGGGAATTGGCGGCGTGGGCGTGACCGATTATCTGGCCACCGACACCTCCGTGAAGGCGCTTGAGTACTCCTTTTCGGCTCAGATGACGGCACAGATTTATGGCGTGCTGACAGCGATCATTCTCTCCGCCGTCGTCAGCTATGTGGCACTCATGATCTGCAAGTACACCATTGGCCTGCGCGTCGAGGAGGCCGAGGAGCGTGAGGGCCTGGATATCGGCTCCCATGGCGAGCGTGCTTACTCCTAGTTCCTGATACTCATAACGCCACGAAAAAGCGTCCCTCGCGGGGCGCTTTTTTATGTGCGGTTTAACCCTGCCTTAACCATGAGCCTTCAGACTGCCGTTAACTATTTGTTATGGCCCCGTGAGCTGATCTCCGGGGCGACGGAGCAGTCCATGGCCTACAACCGTTCCTATGATACCGATGAGAGCGCGATACCAGCGGCGCTGCGTCGATTCATTCGCCATCGCCTCTTTGAAATTTCCGGCATAGTGCTCTTTGCGTCTCTTGCGGCAATAGGCGTTGCCTTGGCTACATGGTCAGCGGATGACCCCTCTTTCAATCATGCGACCGACCAGATCGCACAAAACTATCTGGGTTACCCCGGCGCTGCCATTGCTGACGAACTCATGCAGCTGATGGGTTTGGGCGTCCTGCCGCTGATTGGCATTCCCATGGCCTGGGTCGTAAACCTGCTGAGCCATGAACGTCCCGAGCGACCGTTCATGGCATTGCTGGCCTGGCTTGCCTCCACATTTATGGCCTGCGGTGCCTTTGCCACGCTTCCGCCCCCATCTTCCTGGTCGCTTGCCTCGGGGCTTGGCGGCAATTCCGGCGACATCATCAGCGGCGGAATTCTTTCAATCCTGGCGCTTGGCCTCAAAGGAGACTTCGCTGAGTTTTTCACGGGCGCCCTGTGTGCCAGCGTCGCCATCTGGGCAGCCCTTCGCGCCACCGGACTCACCAAATCAGAAACCACCGGCGCTCTTGGAAACCTAACCCGCTCCACTGGAATTTTTCTGGCTCAGCTGCTGCGCCTGCTCCACAGCGCGTTCATGCATTGGAGAACCTATCGGGCGCAGGAACGTTCCGCCCGCGTGCAGCGCGCGGAAACAGCGACTTCATCCCGTGATATTATTTCAAGGCTCGCGCCTGCCCAAAAACAGCGCATTGAACCCACGTTGGGCCGGGGTAACAGTGCAGCAGAACCGCGCCTTTCCCTGCCGGAAGCTGAAGCAGATGGGGAAGAGGACGATTACGCGGAAATTGAAGAAGAAGACGAGCCTGATGCCGATGAAGAAACACCCGCGCCGCGCGTAACCCGAGAAGCGGTGGAAATAAAGCTGGGCAAAAAAATCAAGAAGGATTCCCAACTTAATTTGCGCTTTTCGAAATCGACTGAGTTTGAGTTTCCGCCACTCACGCTGCTGGCCGAACCAAAACGCAGCACAAAGCAATCAATTGATCTTTCCGATGAAGTGCTTGAACAAAATGCCCGCATGCTCGAAGGCGTGCTTGAGGATTTTGGCGTGCGCGGCCAGATCATCAATGTGAAACCCGGGCCGGTTGTAACGCTGTATGAATTGGAACCGGCGCCCGGAATCAAGTCTTCGCGCGTGATTAGCCTAGCTGATGATATCGCCCGCTCGATGAGTGCCGTATCGGCCCGCGTGGCAGTAGTGCAGGGGCGCAACGTCATCGGCATCGAACTTCCCAACAGCAAACGCGAAACCGTCTATCTCCGCGAAATGCTGGCCTCAGAGGCCTTTGAAAAAACCGGCCAGAACCTGGCCTTTGCCCTTGGCAAGAATATTGGCGGTGAACCGATCTTCGCCGATCTCGCCCGCATGCCCCACCTTTTGATTGCCGGTACAACAGGCTCCGGTAAATCCGTGGGCATCAATACGATGATCCTGTCCTTGCTCTACAGGCTTTCGCCTGAGCGCTGCAGGCTGATCATGATTGATCCAAAGATGCTCGAACTATCCGTTTACGAAGGCATTCCTCACCTCCTGTCGCCCGTAGTGACTGATCCTCGGAAAGCCGTTGTTGCCCTGAAATGGGCGGTGCGCGAAATGGAAGACCGCTACCGCAAAATGTCAAAGCTTGGCGTTCGCAATATCGATGGATACAACGCGCGCCTGAAGCAGACCCTGGCCAAGGGTGAGCAGATGTCGCGCACCGTGCAGACCGGCTTCAACCCCCAGTCCGGCGAGCCCATTTTTGAACAAGAGCAGATGGATATGACATCCATGCCCTATATCGTCGTCATCATCGACGAAATGGCGGACCTGATGATGGTGGCGGGCAAAGATATTGAAGGCACCGTACAGCGTCTGGCCCAAATGGCCCGTGCCGCCGGCATCCATGTGGTCATGGCTACGCAACGGCCTTCCGTTGATGTCATCACCGGCACAATCAAGGCAAATTTCCCCACCCGCATTTCCTTCCAGGTCACCTCAAAAATTGACAGCCGCACCATTCTGGGCGAGCAGGGGGCAGAGCAGCTCCTGGGCCAGGGCGACATGCTTTATATGGCCGGCGGCGGACGCATTTCCCGCCTGCACGGGCCCTTTGTGGCCGATGACGAAGTAGAGAAAATCGTCCGCTTCCTGAAGGCGCAGGGCGCACCGGAATATGTTGATGCGGTAACAGAGGAAGTCGAGGACGAAACCTATGGAGAGCCCGGTGCCATGGCAGGTGCCGAAGGCGGCGGTTCGGGTGACGAGCTCTATGACCAGGCCGTGGCCGTCGTGCTGCGCGACAAGAAGGTATCCACCAGCTACGTGCAAAGACGCTTGCAGGTTGGCTATAACAAGGCCGCAAGCCTTATTGAGCGTATGGAAAAAGAAGGGCTTATTTCATCGGCAAATGGCACGGGTAAACGGGAAATTCTGGTTCCCGGAGACAGCGCCAGGGTGTGAACGGCCGCCCCAAAATGGCCGGTTTTTCAATTCATAGCGAGCATATGTGCAGTAAATGGAAATCTCAGGTTTGGAACACAAAATGATGCAATCCCTCAAAATTGGCCTGCGGGCCCTCTCGGTTCTTTTTATAATTGCTGTTGGCGCGAGCAGTTTCGCTGGTGCAGCCAAGCCCATTTCGCTCAGTCCGGAGCAAACTGAATCAATCAACAAGATTTCAGCCTATATGAACAGCTTTGTAACTCTTCAAGGTGAATTCACCCAGATCAGTCCCAAGGGGAACATTTCAAAAGGTGTGATGTTTATCAGCAAGCCCGGCAAGCTGCGCTTTGAATATTCACCGCCCAATCCTTTCCTTCTCGTCTCAGACGGCAAGTGGGTAACCCTCAAAAATCGTGCCAAGGAAAAAGGTGATCAGTTTCCGCTTTCAGCCACGCCTTTGCGGTTGGTCGTTTCGCCAAAGATTGATCTTTTGCGGGAAGCGAACATCATGGGCTTTGAACAGGCCGATGGCATTACATCCGTACTCCTCGAAGATCGCAAGGGCACCATAGGCGGTCAGCTCGTCTTGATCTTCGATGAAAATCAAAACGAGCTGCAGCAATGGATTATCATTGACGGTAAAGGTCGCCGCACCACAGTGTCGCTTGCCAATCTTGAATCCGGCATGAAAATCGATCCCAAGCTCTTTGTTGTGAAAATCGAGCGCAAGGAAAAAACCAATTAGGCTACTTGCGTTTTCACCCGGACCTATGCTCATGCTTGCCGCATGACACTCAAGATTGCCACCTGGAACATAAACTCCGTTCGCTTGCGCATTGGCCTGGTTGAGCGGGTCCTGAACGAACTCAAACCAGACGTGCTCTGTTTGCAGGAAACCAAATGCCCGCAGGGACAGTTTCCCTCAGGCCCGCTGAACGCTCTCGGCTATTCCCACATCGCCGAGTTTGGCCAAAAAGGTTACCATGGCGTTGCCATTGTTTCGCGCCTGCCTTTTACAAGCCAGTTCAGCAAATCATTCTGCGGCAAAGATGACTGCCGCCATATCTCAATAAGTTTGGGAGATAAGAAACCAGTTACAATCCACAATCTTTATGTCCCTTCGGGCGGTGACGAGCCAGACCCTAAAATCAATGAAAAATTTGCTCACAAACTAAAGTTCATTGACGAGCTGCATGACTGGTTCTCCAAGGATGCTGTTTCAAAAGGCCATGAGGGCGTAGTGGTGGGCGACCTGAACATCGCACCTTTGGAGCATGATGTTTGGTCCCACAAGGATTTGCTCAAGGTCGTGAGCCATACACCTGTTGAAACGGAAGGACTCATCCGCGTGATGAAGGCCGGCAATTGGGTGGACCTGATGCGCCAGCATACTCCCGCCAGCGAAAAACTCTATACGTGGTGGAGTTACCGGGCCAAGGACTGGGCCCTGGCCAACCGCGGCCGCAGGCTTGATCACATTTGGTCAACGCCGGAGATTTCGCCGTCCTGCAAAAATATTACCATTTTGCGCGAAGCGAGAGGCTGGACTCAGACCTCTGATCATGTGCCGGTAATGGCGACCTTTGATCTAAAAATCTAGGAACGACTTGGCGCGTAAAAATTGCTCACGCACGTTGTCAAAGTCACGCATGGAATTTTCAAGCTTTCGCGCCAGTACCCTGAATACACTATGGCCAAATTCCGGATACTCATTTGCGACGCGCAAAAAAAGTCCATGGTCTATTCTGGCCGTTGAAACTGAACCGAGTGCAAGGGCTGTTATTGCATAACTCGATTTTCCGATCATGGCGACCTCCCCAAGCAATGCCCCGGGTTCAGCCCTGGCAATGGATTGGCTTTGCAATCCCGATAGTTGTTGTATGTCAGCATGTCCGCTGAGCAGGAGAAAAGCCGACTTGGCTTTTTTTCCCTGCGAAATAATGGGCTCGCCCGAAACAAATTGCTGGCGCTCGGAGGCAAAAGCCAGAAGCTGCAAATGCAGGAGTTCGCATTCACCAAAAATTGGTATTTGCCGCAACGTTTCGGCATCCGCCCGCACATTCATCGCGCAAGCCCCATGTGAGCCCTAGAAAGCATGATTCCCTTAAATATCCCCTTGCTTGCCCCATACAACGATGGATGGGCTATAAGATCAAGGGACGAGCTTATAGCCCCCGCCCTCGGTGACCAATATTTCGGCTTGGCTCGGATCGCGCTCGATTTTTTGCCGCAGGCGGTAGATGTGGGTTTCAAGCGTGTGGGTGGTGACACCGGCGTTGTAACCCCAGACATCGTGCAGCAAGACATCGCGGCCAACAATCTGTTCGCCGGAACGATACAGAAACTTGATAATCGCCGTTTCCTTCTCGGTAAGGCGCACCTTCTTGTTGTCATCCCTGACCAGGATTTTGGATGCGGGCTTAAACGTATAGGGGCCAACCTTGAACGTGGCATCTTCGCTGTGCTCATGCTGGCGCAAATGGGCCCGGATGCGCGCGAGAAGTACACCAAAGCGAAATGGCTTGGTGATGTAATCATTGGCGCCGGAATCAAGGCCAAGGATAGTGTCCGAATCCGAACTCTGCCCTGTAAGCATGATAACTGGGCCCTTGTAACCATTGCGCCGCATCAGTTTGCAGGCTTCGCGGCCATCCATGTCGGGCAGGTTCACATCGAGGATCACCATATCCGCATGATCGGCCTTGACCGCCTTGACACCAGCCGTTGCATTGGCGACATCAGTTACAATGTACTCTTCATGCAGGGAAAACTGATCCCGGAGCGTCTCACGCAAGGTATCGTCATCGTCAACGATGAGAATCTTTTTGGTGGTGGTCATTGCCAATCTTTCGTTGATTATGGGACATTGGATAATTCTAGAATGATCAATGACCTTTTGATAGCCCGGGGGCAAGACAACAGACCGTGAGGAAAACAGTCACATATCTTCACGTTCGCGCGATCAGCGCGTGTTCAACCAGGGGCGTTTTGACCTGTGGCCCTCTTTCCCTGCCCTGCGCCTTGGGAAGATCGGGGAGAAATTTCCTGAAAAAGGAGGGCGACGGCGGAAGCCCGGTCGGGATTTGGTCCCTGCGGCAGATTTACTACCGAAATGACCGCATTGTCCGGCCCCTGTCAAAAATACCCGTTTCACCGATCAGGAAAGGCTGGGGCTGGTGTGAAACTGCAGGCGACAGAAACTATAACCGCAGGGTAAATCTGCCCTATGCCACCGCCCATGAAGACCTCAAACGTCCCGACAGCCTCTATGATATTGTGGTTGAGACCAGCCATAACCACAGGCCAAGAATTCAGGGCCGCGGAAGCGCAATCTTCTTCCATATCGCACGAAAGGGTTTTGCCCCAACGGCAGGCTGCATTGCCGTAACGCTAAGGGATATGCAAAAGGTATTGCGCTACTGCTCCACCAAAACACGCCTTGTGATCTGGCCACCTAATGGGGCCTCCCCCCGCGTGCTCCGAAAATAGCCGAGCCGACCCTGATATGGGTGGCGCCATGTCTTATCGCGCTTTCAAAATCACCGCTCATGCCCATGCTCAGATTCTTAAGATCATTGCGCTGGGCAATTTGGGCGAGAAGATCAAAGTGTTTTTCTGGTTCCTCATCAAATGGCGGAATGCACATGAGCCCGGAAATGAAAAGTCCATGGGTGATGCGGCATTCCGCAATGAATTTGTCAGCGCCAGCAACATTAATACCCGCCTTTTGTTTTTCATCCCCCGTATTGACCTGAATAAAGAGTTGGATTTGCCGGCCCTGTTTCTTCATCTCTGAAGCCACGGTCTGGGCAATTCGCGTCCGGTCAAGAGTATGAATGACATCAAACAGGCGCACGGCATCAGCAGCTTTGTTAGTCTGCAACGGGCCAATCAAATGAAGCTCAAGACTTGCTGCTGATGATCTCAGGTCGGGCCACTTACCCGCCGCCTCCTGAACCCGGTTTTCACCAAAGGCCGCATGCCCTGCTTTCATGACCGGCAAGATGTCTTCCGCGCCAAAAGTCTTGCTGACCGCAATCAGCGTGATTTCGTTAGCTTTGCGCCCTACTGATTGGGCAGCCGTCTCGATGCGCTCGCAGACATCCCGCAAGGCTTTGTGCTGCTGTAAATTCATGATTTGCTTATGGCCAAGCTTGCAGCGCATTTCAAGGACTGGTACTCCCTTGGCCCATTGCTTCAAGTTTCCCGAGGACCAGCGCTGTGACATCCGAAAGATATAATTCCCGCGAGGCCGAACCCCGCTGGCAAAAGTTTTGGTCCGAAAATCAATGCTTCGAGGCAAAGGAAGACACGTCAAAGGCAAAATATTATGTTCTTGAAATGTTTCCTTACCCCTCGGGGCGTATCCACATGGGCCATGTGCGGAACTACACGATGGGGGATGTTATCGCGCGGTTCAAGCGGGCCTGCGGCTTTAACGTGCTTCACCCCATGGGTTGGGACGCCTTCGGCATGCCCGCTGAAAACGCGGCAATCGAGCGCGGCGTTCATCCGAAGGCCTGGACCTACGAGAATATTGCAGCCATGCGCGGTCAGCTGAAATCCATGGGCCTATCACTGGATTGGAGCCGTGAAATCGCCACCTGTGACCCCTCCTACTATCGCCACGAGCAGGCCATGTTCATCGATTTCCTGCAGGCAGGTTTAGTTGAAAGAAAAGTTTCCCTCGTCAATTGGGATCCCGTCGATCAAACCGTGCTGGCCAACGAGCAAGTGATCGATGGACGTGGCTGGCGCTCTGGAGCCATTGTTGAAAAGCGCGAACTCGCCCAGTGGTTTTTGAAAATAACCAACTTCTCTGAAGAACTTTTGGAAGCGCTCGACCATCTCGAAAAATGGCCGGAGAAAGTGCGCCTCATGCAGCGCAACTGGATTGGCCGCTCCGAAGGCATGCGCTTTTCATTTGTGTTGGAGGATGAACAGGGCAAGGAACTACCGGATAAATTGACAGTATATACAACGCGCCATGATACGATTTTTGGAGCCAGCTTTTGTGCAATTTCTGTCGACCATGAACTTGCCAAGCACTACTCGGTCAAAGACAAGGGACTGGATGAATTTCGCCGCGAAGTCTCCGCTCTTGGCACCAGCGAAGAAATGATCGAACGCGCCGAGAAGAAGGGTTATGCGCTTGGCATTTATGCCCGCCATCCCTTTCAGTCCAAAGTCAGACTACCAGTCTATGCCGCAAACTTTGTCCTTATGGGCTATGGCGAAGGCGCTATCTTCGGCTGCCCTGCCCATGATCAGAGGGACCTGGACTTCGCGCGAAAGTATGGCCTGGCGGTCATACCTGTCGTAGCGCCGCGGAATGCCAACGCAGTATCATTTGAAATCGGAAACGAGGCCTATCTTGACAAGGATGGTGCTGATTCCCTGCTCATTAATTCCGATTTCTTGAATGGTATGACTGTTTTCGCTGCCAAAGAAGAAGTGGCTAAGCGTTTTGAATCCTTGGGAATAGGCGAAAGAAAAATAAATTTCCGCCTGCGCGATTGGGGCGTTTCGAGGCAAAGATACTGGGGCTGTCCGGTTCCGATGATTCATTGCCCTACCTGCAAAATTGTTCCCGTGCCCAAGACCGATTTGCCCGTGACGCTGCCTGATGACGTGACATTCGACAAGCCGGGAAACCCGCTGGCCCATCATCCCACATGGAAACATGTGAAGTGCCCGAAGTGCGGTGCGAACGCCACGCGCGAAACCGACACCTTCGATACGTTCATAGATTCATCCTGGTATTACGCCCGCTTCTGCTCACCAAAAGCAGACGTGCCCGTGGCAGCCGACGCTGCCCGTTATTGGATGCCGGTGGACCAGTACATTGGCGGCGTCGAGCATGCCATTTTGCATTTGCTCTATTCGCGCTTTTTCGCCCGCGCCATGGGCAAGACCCATCATTTGAGTTGGGATGAACCCTTCGCCAGCCTGTTCACTCAAGGCATGGTCGTCCATGAAACTTTTAAAACCGGAAGTGGCGAGTGGGTGTTTCCCGTTGATGCCACATTGCGCGATGGAAAATGGTTTCACGCCAAGACCGGCGAGGAATTGACTATTGGCGGCATCGAAAAAATGTCGAAGTCCAAGCGTAACGTGGTCGACCCCGAGTCCATAATTGAAAGCTACGGAGCCGATACGGCCCGCTGGTTCATGCTTTCTGATTCGCCGCCCGAGCGCGATATTGAATGGACTGAAGCGGGCGCCGAGGGGGCCTGGAAATTCACCCAAAGGCTTTGGCGCATCTTGGGGGACGCACGCACCCGCGAGGCAGGCCAAAACCCCGGCAAATTTGGCGAAACTGCCTTGGAATTGCGGCGCACTGCCCACCGGACGCTTGCGGCCGTGACCGACGATCTGTCTTCGCTTCGCTTCAACCGGGCAATCGCCCGTATTTACGAGCTTTCGAATGCCCTAGGCACGGCATTGGCGAATCCCAATCCAGCACCTGATTTGAACTATGCAATTCGTGAGGCCAGCAATTTTCTTGTACTTATGTTCGCACCCATGATGCCGCATTTGGCCGAGGAGTGCTGGCGGTTGCTGGGCCACAGCCAGCCCGTTGTAGAAACGCCCTGGCCCACACCTATTTCTGCTTTAATTGTCGATGATGAAGTAACAATTGCCGTGCAGGTTAATGGCAAACGCCGTGATGAAATCAGGTTGCAGAAGGGATTGGCGAAGGATCTTGTCGAAGCTGCGGTCATGAATCTTGACGGTGTAAAACGTGCCCTTGACGGCAAGCCAGTGGTAAAGTTCATTGTAGTCCCGGACCGTATTGTGAATATTGTGATAAGTGGATAAGAGTTTGCGGGTGAAGAAAGTCGTATATTGCCTTGTCGTTTTGCTCAGCCTCACGGGCTGCGGCTATAGGCCCCTTTATACGTCTGGCAGCGACGGCCGCGGTGTTGTCGCATCGCTTTCTTCAATTACAATCGAGGAAACCGGGACCAGGGCTGGCCAACTGGTGAGAAACAGCCTGCTTTCGTCCATTCGGCCCGCGGGCACCGCCCAGCAGGATCGTTTCAAGTTGGTTTTAAAACCTGAATTGGCCCAGTCATCCCTAGTCAACCAGTCGCTTCCCGGCATTAAACGCATGAGATTGCGTTTGACCGTGTCCTATGAATTGCTCGAAGCGGGTTCCGGTACGAAAGTAAATTCGGGCAAGACCTTTTCGGCGGTATCCTACGATATTATTCGTGAGCCAATTGCCGACCTGCAGGCCGAATCAAATGCAACTGACAGGGCCGCCCAGGAAGTAGCGGCGGATATTCGCACGCGCCTTGCGGCTTATATGGCGAGTCGCCAAGACCAATAAGTCCGACATTGAAAGAGGCGAGCAGATGGCCGTCGTGAAAGCAACAGAGCTGTTCGGGCTTTTGTCGAGCCCCCGAAAAATGCCCGCTGCGATTTTGGTTCATGGAGCAGACCGCAGTGCCGTTTATGATCTATGCCAGGGCATAGTGAAAAGGGTTATCGGTTCAAGCGATGAAACTTTGGGCGTGTCACGCTTTTTGGAAGCACAGGTCGTCAGTTCTCCGGGACGGCTTTTTGAAGAGTTCGCATCTATTTCAATGTTTGGCGGAATTCGCGTGGTTTGGGTATCGGGCGCTGGAGATGCCCTGACAAAATCAATCGAGCCCATCTTGTCTAGTGAGGCTGCAGGGAATCTCATTTTGATTGATGCCGAGGCGCTTTCAAAAAGTTCTCGCATGCGCAAATTATTCGAATCAAGTTCGCGCAGTGCCAGTGTGGCACTTTATGAAGAATCTCCGCAGGAATTGCGGCTTCGGCTTGAACGCCTGGTCAAGGCATCTGGTTTGGTTATTGAAGAAGAGGCCATGCTCAGGCTCTTGGAACTCATGTCCTTCGAGCGCGCCATTGCTGAAGGCGAAACGCTCAAGCTCATCACCTATTGCCAGGGCCAGAGCACAATTTCGGTTGAGGATGTCCAGGCAGTCTGTGGCGATACTTCCGACGCCTCCATGGATGATTTGGTGGACGCGGTTTTCGAAGGCAATTTGAATGACGTGGACCGCTATGTGATGTCGGTAAGCGCTTCTGCAAGCGCCGGCCGGGGAACCCTCAGCGCGGTGCTTCAGCACATTGTTAAACTTCAGGGCATGGCAGCACAAATTACCCAAGGCACTTCCATCGACAGCGTGGTGCATGCGCCCCGCTTCGGCATCTTTTTCAAAAGACGCGCCTCCATTTCCTTGCAATTGCGAAATTGGGATATTGATGCGCTCCTGAATGCCGAAGAAAAAATCTGCAATGCAATCCTGCAGACACGTCAGCTCCCCGGTCTTGATGACACGATTATAAGTCGTACCCTTTTGGCATTGGGCCGCAGCGCGCGACTGAGGGAAGCACGAAGTAACTAATTAGTTCATTTCTTGGTCATAAGGCGATGTGTTACGCCGTCAAGCTGATCAAGCGTCTTGTATTTGATCAGGAGGGTTCCGCCCTCCCGTCCTTGTGCTTTGATTTCCACCCGCAGGCCTATGGTTTCCGATATTTGTTTTTCAAGGGCACGGGTATCGGCATTCTTATCTGACTTGGCCTTGCGCGTCGAAGTCGTGGGGTTGCTTCGCGTGAGCGTTTCCGCCTCTCTCACTGAAAGGCCAAGGCTGATGATCTTGTTGGCAAGGTCGGCGGGTGAATCGGTTGCAACCAATGTCCGCGCATGGCCTGCCGTCAGTTTTCCATCTTCGATGTAGGCGCGCACTGATTCGGGGAGCGTAAGCAAACGCAGGGTATTGGCGATATGGCTGCGGCTTTTCCCAACTGAGTCGGCGAGTTGCTGCTGTGTGTAGGAGAATTGCTCAAGCAGCTGCCCATAAGCCCGCGCCTCCTCAAGGGGATTTAAATCAGCCCGTTGGATATTTTCAATAAGCGCAATTTCCAGCGTTTCGCCATCGCTGAGCTCGCGGATGAGAACTGGCAATTCATGAAGGCCCGCGCGCTGCGAGGCTCTCCACCGGCGCTCGCCGGCAACGATTTCATATTCGCCATCTGAGCGCTGGCGAACCACAATCGGTTGGAGAAGTCCCTTCTCGCGAATCGATCGTGACAGGTCTTCAAGGTCTTCTTCGCGAAATTGCTTCCGCGGGTTGTTTGGATTGGAATGCAGCAGCTCAATTGGAAGGTGCCGTAGCCCGCGAAACTCTTCGGGAGACGCAGCCTCGACGACATCGTCACCAATCAGAGCTGCAAGTCCCCGACCCAACCTGCGCTTTTGTGCCTGCATCATAGTGTTTGCCCTTGAGTATGACTGCGGTCACCCTGGCTTAGGACGCCCGCGATTGTTTCGGAGGTGAATCGATCAGGCCGCCCGAAGCTCTCGCTCGCGGCGAATGACTTCTGAGGCCAGTTTGATGTAGGCTTGGGAGCCCGTGCAAATGTTGTCGTAAAGTAGGACCGGCTTGCCATAGGAGGGGGCCTCGGATATCCGCACATTACGCGGTATGACCGTCTGGTAAACCTTATCTCCCAACACACCACGCACATCCTGGGCAACTTGCTCCGACAGGCTGTTCCGCCGATCAAACATAGTAAGTACAACGCCCTGAATGGTTAATTTTGGGTTAAGAGATGTCTTCACCCGCTCAACTGTTTTCAGAAGCTGGCTGAGCCCTTCAAGGGCAAAAAACTCACATTGCAGTGGAACCAAAACAGCATCCGCCGCCGACAGGGAATTGATCGTAAGCAAATTGAGAGATGGCGGGCAGTCAACCAATATATAGCTGTAACTGCGGGCCTTGTTCTGCTGCCGCGAGAGGCGCTCGATGGCATCGGCCAGACGGTAGGTCTTGCGGTCAAAATCTGCCAGCTCAAGTTCTGCACCCAAGAGATCAATTGTCGATGGCGCGCAGTGAAGTCTGGGGATTCCTGAATCGACAATGACCTGATCAAGTTCCGCCTCCCCGATCAGGACGTGGTAGGAGGACTTTTGCTTTGGCTTGCGCACGATCCCAAGCCCGGTACTGGCATTTCCTTGCGGGTCAAGATCGACAATAAGGACGGTCTCGCCGACTGCGGCAAGGGCCGTTCCAAGATTGATGGCCGTGGTCGTTTTGCCCACCCCACCCTTTTGATTGGCGATGGCAAGGATTCGTGGGGCCGGGGACTGATTCTGGTTAAACACGGGTAATCTCCTTTACCTCAAGAATAGTACCGTCCGAATCGGTCATACTTGCATGCCTGATGATTGCACCCATTTTCCAAACTTTGGTAGCCTCGTTCACCTCGCTGTCCACATCTTGTCCCTTGTGGAACAGGCCAACAGTCCCCCGCTTCAACAAGGGCTCAGCCCAGAACAATAGTTTCTCAAGCGGTGCCAGCGCCCTGGCTGTCACGTATTGTGGTATTGCCGCCGGTAAATGATCTTCGAGTGTTTCCAAACGAATCTGGTGGACCAGCGCATTGGCCTTTGTCTGCCGGATGGCCTCGCGTAAAAAAGCAACTTTCTTGCCGTTGCTCTCATATAATTCCGCTCTGAGATTCCCGCCCAGTGCCAAGATCAGACCCGGAACCCCGGCCCCTGAACCCAGGTCAGCGATCGCTTCCGTTTCACTTTTCATGAGAGGCAGGAGCTGTAGGCTATCCAAAACATGGCGCCGCCAGACATCCTCAATTGTCGAAGGCCCGATCAGGTTGATCTTGCTTTGCCAAGTCAGCAGCAGCTCGACATAGGTTTCAATTTGGGCAAATGATTCACGTGAAACATTCAACCGCGCCAGCACATCATCAGAAATATGTTGCGCCATTCATCAGGCACTCCGGCGCTGATTTTGCCGCTTGATGTGACCCAGCAAACAAGCCAGAGCTGCCGGGGTCATACCTTCAATGCGGGAGGCCTGACCCAAGGTGCTTGGCTTAACCCGCATAAGTTTTTGCCTGATCTCAATCGAGAGACTGGGGAGTCCCATGTAGTCCGTATCGTGGGGCAGGCTGACCTGGTCCTCCTTGCGTAGTGCCACGATGTCAGCCGATTGCCGTGCGCTGTATCCCGCATAAAGCGAATCTGCAAACAGCCCTTCCTTGGCAAAGTCAGGCAAGGCCGCAATCTCCGGCCAGATCTCACAAACACGTTCAAGCCCTACTTCCGGCATAGCCATAAGATCAAGCGCCGAGCGCCTTTGACCATCCTGATTGACCTTCAATCCGAGCTTGGCTGCCGCTGCCGACGTCATACCAAGTTGTTCGGCCAGCCCCCGTGCAGTGTTCAGGACGGTCTTGCGATCAGCGAAATGTTTTTGGCGCCGGGAGCCCACAAGGCCCAGAGAAATGCCCTTGGGTGTCAGTCTCTGATCGGCATTGTCGGCGCGAAGGGAAAGCCGGTATTCGGCCCGCGAGGTAAACATGCGGTAGGGCTCGGTCACTCCGCGAAGGACGAGATCATCAACCATCACCCCGAGATATCCCTCGGCCCGGTCAAAACTGACCTCGTTCTGGCCACCCGCTTTTCGCGCTGCATTGAGACCTGCGATCAGGCCCTGGGCTGCGGCTTCTTCATACCCGGTCGTACCATTGATCTGCCCGGCCAAGAACAAGCCGGGCAGGGCCTTGACTTCCAGTCCGCTGGTCAATTCACGGGGATCGACATAGTCATACTCGATGGCATACCCCGGCCGCAGGACCGAAACATTTTCCAGGCCGGGAATAGTCCGGATAAATTGTTCCTGAACATCCTCGGGCAGAGAGGTTGAAATACCATTGGGGTATACCGTGTCAACATCCAGCCCTTCCGGCTCCAGAAATATCTGGTGCGATGACTTGTCCTTGAAGCGGTGAATCTTGTCTTCGATGGAAGGGCAATAGCGCGGCCCCGTTCCTTCGATCTGGCCCGAGTAAAGTGGCGAGCGATGAATATTGCTGGCAATCAGGTCGTGAGTCCGGGACGTCGTTTGGGTGATGAAGCAGGAAACCTGCGGCGTAGTGATTGACTCAGTCAGAGTGGAGAATGGTGTTGGAATCTCATCGCCCTTTTGCTCGTCAAGCGCACTCCAGTTTATGGTGCGTCCATCCAGCCTTGCGGGCGTTCCAGTTTTCAAACGACCCAACTGCAGGCCTGCCGACCGCAGCTGTTGTGAAATACCAAATGCCGGCGGTTCACCCACACGGCCGGCCGGAATCTTTTTTTCCCCGATATGAATGAGGCCCGCAAGAAAAGTACCTGTGGTGAGAACGACAGAGCCAGCGAGCAATTCTCCACCAGCCTCCGTCGTGACTCCAGCAACCCTGCCCTGATCAATTACAAACCCGCACACCGCCGCTTCAACGACATTCAGATTATTCTGCTTGCAAATTTCCTCCTGCATGCCTGCCCGGTAAAGCTTGCGGTCCGCCTGGGCCCGAGGCCCGCGCACCGCAGGTCCCTTGGAACGGTTGAGCAAACGGAATTGAATTCCCGCGCGATCAGCAACCCGGCCCATCAGGCCATCGAGCGCATCGATCTCACGCACCAGATGCCCCTTGCCCAATCCGCCAATGGCAGGATTGCACGACATCTCGCCAATGGTGGAAAACTTATGGGTGACAAGAGCCGTGTTCGCACCAAGCCGCGCGGATGCCGCGGCAGCCTCGACACCCGCATGGCCGCCGCCGATAACGATGACATCAAACTTCCTGTTCATGGCGGTTCTCTAGTCCAAGCTCAGCCATCGGTCAAAGCCGAAACAAGTTTCACGTGAAACAGACTATTTGCCGATGCAGAATTCACTGAAAATCTTGTCCAGTAGATCTTCCACATCAACCCGCCCGGTCACCCGTGCGACGCTGAAACAGGCCTTGCGCAAGCATTCGGCGGCAAGTTCAATTTGGTCCGCTTTATATGAAAGTGAATCGTTAAGGAACCGAATCGATTCCTCAACGGCATCCTTGTGCCGTGTACGGACGACAGAAGCCTGTTCCATGCCGCCGAAGCGCTCCCTCACCAGCTTTTCAAGTTCAGCAATGAGCGTCTGCAACGCCTTCCCCGGTTTTTGCGGAAATTCTCAAATACGCTTTCCTGAGCCGGGGAATCACCCAATAGGTCAGACTTGTTCAAAACTCTGAGCGTCGGTAGGGCCGCGTTCTCAATTTCCTCCCTCACGTCAACCGAAGACACCCAGACGACAATATCAGCCGCACCGGCTTCAGACTTTGCCCGTTGCATGCCGATATTCTCAATTTCATCTCCGGACTCTGGCCGGAGGCCTGCCGTATCCGTCAGAATGACGGGAACGCCACCGAGGACAATTGATACCTCAATGACGTCTCTGGTAGTGCCGGGATGGGAAGAGACAATGGCGGCTTCGCGGGCGGCAACCAAATTCAACAGAGTCGATTTGCCGACATTGGGTGCCCCGGCAAAAACAACCTTGACGCCCGATCGAAGTGCGCCCGCGCGATCTGCCTCCGCGGCGGCCCTACTTAGGCGCTTGATCAAGTCGAGAGTTTTCGGCCTAATATCAGCGAGTGCCGCGGCAGCAACACCATCCTCTTCGACAAAATCAATCGCCGCTTCAAGCCGCGCAAGGATTGAAATCAATTCCGTCCGCCAGATCTTCATACTCGGAACTGGCACGACCAAGCATATGGTGCATGGCCATACGCCTCTGGGTCTCAGTACGGGCATGAAGCAGATCGGCAAGCCCTTCGGCTTCTACCAGATCCATCCGGTCGTTGACGAAGGCCCTACGCGTAAATTCGCCGGGCTCTGCGAGCCTCACACCGGCGACCGAGCTAAATATGCCAAAAATCGTATCTATGACCGCAGCGCTACCGTGCACATGAAATTCTGCCACGTCCTCGCCGGTAGCACTCGAAGGGCCGGGCATCCACAGGACCAACGCCTGGTCAATGACCTCCCCCGAACCAGGAACGCGCAGTTGCCGCACACTGGCCAGACGGGGTATTGGTAAAGGACCTGCAATGGAAGCAAGGACACTTCCGGCGTTACCCCCAGACATGCGGATGACGGCAATTCCGGCAATACCGGAGCCGCTTGAAACCGCAAAAATCGTGTCAGAATTAATCATTTCGGATTCGAATCGATACCATGTCACATAACCGGCTCAGTCAAGAAACCAGCCCCTATCTCCTCCAGCACAAGGATAATCCAGTACACTGGATGGGATGGAGCGAACAGGCTCTTCAGGAGGCCCAGAAGCGCAACCAGCCCATTCTTCTCTCAGTTGGTTATGCCGCCTGCCACTGGTGCCACGTCATGGCCCACGAGAGTTTTGAAGACCCGGTCACCGCAGGCCTTATGAACCAGAACTTCATCAATATCAAAGTCGATCGCGAGGAGCGCCCCGACATCGACCGCATCTACATGGCCGCCCTCCACAGCCTCGGGGAGCAAGGAGGATGGCCCCTCACCATGTTCCTGACCCCGGACGCCCTTCCCTTCTGGGGTGGCACCTACTTCCCGCCTGAAACTAGATTTGGCAGACCGAGCTTTCGCCATGTCCTGACAGAAATATCGCGCATCTGGAGCCAGGAGCGAAACAAGATCACCCAGAACGCCGAAGCCATATCGGCTGCCCTGCGGCAACCTCGATATGTGCCGGGCCTAAACCAACTTTCCAGCAATGACATTCGTCAGGCGGCCGATGTCATTATCAATGCCACCGATACGCAGTACGGCGGCCTCAAAGGCGCCCCCAAATTTCCGCAAGGTCCCATCTTCTCATTTCTTTGGGAGATCTATCTGCGCACCTGGAATGAAAAGGCCCGGGATGCCGTGCTCACCACTCTCACGCAGATCAGCAACGGCGGCATCTATGATCATCTGGCCGGCGGCATCGCGCGCTACTCCACCGACCATCAATGGCTCGCACCGCACTTCGAAAAAATGCTCTATGACAACGCCCAGTATGTGAGTCTGCTCACGCGCGCCTGGCTCAAAACTGAAAACGTTCTCTATACCATACGCATTGAGCAAACCATTGAATATGTCCTGCGCGAAATGACCAGCAGCAACGGCTGCTTCACCTCCAGCTACGACGCCGATTCAGAAGGTGTTGAAGGCAAATATTACGTCTGGAGCCAGGCCGAGATACAACAGTTACTGACGCCCCAGGAATTCGAAATATTCCAATTCGCCTATGACGTCACCACAGGCGGAAATTGGGAAGGCCGCACCATTCTCAATCGCACTCATGACAAAACGCCCAACAAGCCAGAGACTGAAAAAGTCCTCGCGGGCGCCCGCGCAAAATTATGGAAGGTACGCGCACAAGCGCATACCGCCCCAGCATGACGACAAAATCCTTGCCGATTGGAATGGCCTCTTCATCACAGCCCTTGCGGAAGCATCTCTTGTATTTGACCAGGAGGAATGGGCCAATGCGGCAACAAGGGCCTTCTCAGAAAGTCTCGATCTATTCTGGAAAAACGACAGGCTTTTCCACAGCCACCGCGTGGGCAGCACGCGCCATGAAGGGACCGCCGATGATTATGCAAATCTTATCACAGCGGCTCTTGCCCTCCATGCCCTGACTGGCGATCCAATATACATCACCAACGCACGAGAGCTCACCGCATCACTAGAAGACAACCACTGGGATGACAAAGATGGTGGTTTCTACCACGCGTCACAAAAGCATACGAAACTGCCAATCAAAAGCCGCACCATTGAGGATGATGCAACGCCCAACGCAAATTCCGCGATGATTGGAAACTACAACGATCTTTACCATCTCACCGGTGAAAACAGTTTCAAGATTAAAGCAGAGCAATTAGTCGAGGCCTTTGCGTCAGCGGCGAAATCAAATCCCTTCGCAGCGCCGGGTCTGCTCAAAAACACCATCCTGCTGCAGGATACGATCCAGCTCGTTCTCACCAACGAGCTCAATCCTTCAAAGAGCGAGATGTTGTTGCTGGCGCTTAAACACACGGGGCTAGACGCTACAATTCACATTACGGGGGCAAATTCAAACCTGCCCGAAAATCATCCAGCCCATGGAAAAACAGCAAGCAGCGACAAGCCGACACTCTATATCTGCCGGGCCATGACCTGTGCAAATCCTGCAACAAATGCGGCTGAAACACTGGCAGCGCTACGCTTACTGGCCCTTATAAGCTAGGCTCAAGCGTTCATGGAATCAAAGAAATCGCTGTTGGATTTCGTCTGGCGCAATTTATCCAGAAGGAACTCGATTGCATCAATCGTTCCCATCGGATTCAGGATGCGGCGCAACACGTAAGTCTTCTTGAGAAGATCGGCCTTGACCAGCAATTCTTCCTTGCGCGTGCCCGAACGCAAAATATCAATCGCCGGAAATACCCGCTTGTCCGCAACCTTGCGGTCCAGGATGATTTCCGAGTTGCCCGTTCCCTTGAACTCTTCGAAAATAACCTCGTCCATGCGGCTGCCCGTATCGATCAGGGCGGTGGCGATAATCGTGAGCGATCCGCCTTCCTCAATATTGCGCGCGGCACCAAAGAACCGCTTGGGCCGCTGCAAGGCGTTTGCGTCCACACCACCGGTCAGAACCTTGCCGGATGAAGGCACAACCGTATTATAAGCCCGGCCCAGGCGCGTGATTGAATCCAGCAGGATGATCACGTCACGACCATGTTCCACCAGGCGCTTGGCTTTTTCAATGACCATTTCAGCAACCTGGACATGGCGTGTTGCCGGTTCATCAAAGGTCGAGCTTACGACTTCCCCCTTAACAGAACGCTGCATGTCGGTTACTTCCTCAGGCCGTTCATCAATCAACAGAACAATCAAAAAACATTCCGGATGGTTGGTTGCTATCGCATGGGCGATATTCTGCAACAGAACCGTTTTACCCGTGCGCGGCGGTGCCACAATCAGACCCCGCTGGCCTTTGCCCAGAGGCGACACGATATCAATCACGCGCGCCGAAAAATCTTTTCGCGTCGGGTCGGGAATTTCCATTTCCAGACGCTGATCTGGATAAAGCGGAGTGAGATTGTCAAAGTGAACCTTGTGCCGCGTTTTCTCCGGGTCCTCAAAATTTATGGTATTCACTTTCACCAGGGCAAAATAACGCTCGCCATCCTTGGGACTGCGAATTTGCCCTTCAACCGTATCGCCGGTGCGTAGCGTGAATTTTCGAATCTGGCTGGGGCTCACATAAATATCATCTGGACCAGCCAGATAATTTGCATCGGATGACCGCAGGAAACCAAAACCATCCTGCAGGACTTCAACAACGCCCTCGCCGATAATTTCGATATCACGCACCGCCAGATTTTTCAGAATTGCAAACATCAATTCCTGTTTGCGAAGTGCGCTGGCGTTTTCGACTTCGAGTTCTTCTGCCAGCGTTACGAGCTCAGCCGGCGTCTTCCGCTTAAGGTCCTTAAGCTTGATATCTTTCAATTCAGCAATATTTGTCATTTTTTAATTCAATGCATTAGGGGTGGGAAATAAACCACGAAGCGCCAGGGGCAGATCGGGCAATTGGAGGTGGGGAAATCAAACGGGACGGTGATCCCTTTGTTCGCTGTCTCTATAACAAACTTCAGGCAATGAACCAACAAAAATTATTGGAGCGGCTTAACCACAACAAAAACAACGATAATGATCAATAATAGCGTCGGAACTTCATTGATGACCCGAAAAAACCGGGCGCTTTTGATACGCAGATCCTGGGCAAATTGCCGGAGATAAATTTCCAGCGCCCCATGATACAAAAGCAGCAGGAAAACCGCCGCCAGTTTCCCCAAAACCCAAATCTGCAAGAACTCAAACTGACCCGCAACAAAAAGCAAAACTCCTGACAACACACTCGCTATCATTGCGGGCCTCATTATGGCCCCCATCAGGCGTCGCTCCATCTTCTTGAACAGTTCGCTGGCTTCGCCGCGCGGCGCCACATCACAATGATAGACAAACAGGCGCGGCAAATAAAAAAGACCAGCCATCCACGCCACAACTGAAATGATGTGAAAAACCTTCAACCATAGAAACCACTCAGCCATGGTCATATTCTCGAATTGCCTTAACAACTGTCGTTAAGATTTCCGGATTGGTCTGCGGTTTAATTCCGTGACCCAGATTGAATATATGACGATCCTTTGAAATTGACTTCACGAGCTTTAACGTGTGGTTGCGCACTACGTCGTCATCACAAAGCAACAGCAATGGGTCCAGATTTCCCTGTACGACGGCATTAGGCGGCAAAACAGATTGAATGAATTCAAGCGAGGATTCTGCTTCAATTCCAACAGCCTGGCACTTCGACTCTAAATAGACTTCTCCATGCCGATAACCTGCCCCCTTGGCAAAAACGATAATTGGAATAGCCCGAAATCTGGCTTTAACCCCGGCAACAATATCCCGAATGGGTTCAATGCAGTATTCAGTCAACAATTCTCCAGGCAATTCCCCGGCCCAGGAATCAAATATCTGCACGACATCAGCGCCGGCTTCTATCTGAGTACACAAATATTCTATTGAACTTTCAACCAACCGGGAAATCAGTTCCTTAAACCAAGGTTCCTTTTGGTAGGCAATTTTTCTGGCGAGCTCACGTTCGGAACTTCCTCCTTCAACCATGTAACTTGCGACGGTCCAGGGCGCCCCGCAAAATCCTATCAATGAAATTTTCGGATCTAAATCGCGTCGCGCCCGGTTTATCGATGCGGCAACTGATTCAAATTGCACCGACTTAAACCCAGAATTTAACCGCAACAGATCAGTATTACTTCTGACCGTCTCCAATCTGGGTCCTTCGCCTTCGACAAAAGAAAGACCGTTTCCCATCGCATGCGGAACCACTAATATATCTGCAAATATAATCGCTGCATCAAGGTCATAGCGCCGCAATGGCTGCAACGTAACCTCCGCCGCAAGTTGAGGCGAATAGCACAACTCCAGAAAGGAGCCGGCCTGTTCCCTGACTTTGCGATATTCCGGCAAATAACGGCCAGCCTGGCGCATAAACCAGATCGGCCTTCTCTCAGCTTTCTGACCCGTCAATACATTCATTAACGGCTGGTTTTTCAAAATCGTATTCCTTCTTAAAAATACTTTCTATAGATTGAATCTGATGTTGTAGGTCTTAGAGCGGGATTGAAAACTGTCAAATCCCAATACCACACCGCTCCGCAGCCAGGATTAGTCCTCGACGAGCATGAAAATTAGTGCTGAAATATTCCAAATATTTCAATGGATTAACGCCTAAAAGTTCACTATAACCAAAGTTTTCCAAAGTTATTCACGGAGAAAACTTATCCCCACAATTCGAAAAGGATATTTTGGCTTCGCCGGATTGTTGATAACATCCCCATAAAATTAACTGAATATTAACCAAATAACTTTGCGAAAAACTATCCACAATTCACCTCTTAAATTTCCACAGTCTTCGGCGGGCTCACACAATTGAACATTATCCTGGCCTCTACCAGCAAAATTCGGCGAAGTATCCTCAGCAATGCCGGAATAGAATTTTCCGCTGTCGACCCAGAAATTGATGAAGCAAAAGCAAAGTCTTTGATGCCGGAGTTTCCCGCTCAAAAAGTAGCACTTGAACTCGCTAAATTAAAATCACTTAAGATCTCGGGTCAAAATCCAACAGCCCTTGTTATTGGCGCGGACCAGGTTCTTGGATCCAACAACCGCATTTTCAATAAGCCAGCGTCCCGTATCGATGCTGAAAAACAGCTGCTGGAATTGCGGAACACTACGCATACTCTTTACTCGGCGATTTCCTGTTCCATCAATGGCGTTGAGAAATGGAACTATTGCGCCAAAGCCCATCTCACAATGAGGAATTTTACGCGGGACTTTTTGTTGTATTATCTCAGTGGCAATCCGGAAAACTATCTGTCATCAGTAGGTGGATACAAATTGGAAGAGACTGGCATTCAATTGTTTGAAAAAATTGAAGGTGAGTATTTTGCCATCCTGGGTTTGCCGATGTTGCCGCTTCTCGATTTTCTGAGAGAGCAGAAAACTATCCCGTCATGAAAGGAGCTTGCGTCATAGGCTGGCCAATCAGCCATTCCCGCTCGCCCCTGATACACAATTATTGGCTGAAGAAATACGGTATTGATGCGGTCTACGAATTACAGCCCGTGGAAGCCCACAAAGTTTCCGAGTTTATTTCTGAGTTGCCTTCATCAAGGTTCATTGGCTGCAACGTTACCATTCCACACAAGGAAACCGTTTTTGAGGCGGTAGGTAGCGTGGATGAAATCGCAAGACGGTTAGGAGCCGTAAATACCGTATACCTGAAGAATAAGGCAATCTGCGGAACCAATACGGACGGTGAAGGTTTTGTCGCCTCGCTTGAGCATTCCCACCCTGCTTTTCGCGTGGAGAACAAGACAGCGATAGTGATCGGGGCAGGAGGAGCTGCAAAGGCGATTGTCGGCGCGCTGCTCGACGGAAAAGCGGAAAGAATTGGAATAATAAATCGCACCCGCACCCGGACACAGAATCTCCAAAAGCTTTTTGGTCCCCGCGTCTTTGAAATCACCGGCGCCGATGCGAAGGACGAATTGAAAAAATGCAAACTGTTGGTCAACACCACATCCTTGGGCATGGAAGGGCAACCTCCCCTGGAACAGGATATTGGGAGTTTGAACCCAAGCGCCTTGGTTGCAGACATTGTCTATACGCCCCTGGAATCCGCATTTTTGCAAAGAGCGAAAGACCGCGGCAATCCAACAGTGGGCGGCTTGGGAATGCTGCTTCATCAGGCAGTAAGAGGCTTTGAACTCTGGTTTGGCGTGAGACCGGAAGTCACCGCCGAGCTCTATGAACTGGTGGCGGCGGACGTTCGAAAAGTGAAGAAGCAATGATCACTGTCGGTCTCACTGGCTCGATTGCCACAGGCAAGAGCGAAGTAGCCAAACTGCTTTCTGGCGCCGGCATTCCGGTCTTTGATTCCGATGCCGAGGTGCACAACCTTTATGCCGACGGGAAAATAGTGAGCTTGATTGGGAGGACATTTCCAGAAGTGGTTGTTGAGGGAAATATCGATCGCCAGCTTTTGGGGCAACGCGTTCTTGCTTCCCCGGAAGACCTGAAAAAATTGGAATCGCTCATTCATCCCTTGGTAAAAGAAAAACGGAAGGAATTCATTTCCCGTTGGCGAAAACAGGAGTGCCCTTTTGTGATCCTTGATATCCCGCTTCTATATGAAACCGGTGAGGAGCAGAAGGTGGATTATGTCGTCGTTGTTTCGGCAGATGAGGAAATCCAGAGAAAGCGGGCAATGGCCCGGCCGGGGATGACAGGAGAAAAACTGGCGGGTATTCTGGCAAGACAGATGCCTGATCTGGAAAAACGCAGCCGGGCGAACTTTGTTATTGAGAACTCCGGAAGCATGGAGCATTTGCGAATGCAAGTTGATGCCTTAAGTAGAAAGCTTGCAGAGCTAGGCAGGAATCACAAGCCATGAGAGAAATTGTATTGGATACGGAAACAACCGGTCTGGATCCTCTGCAGGGCCATCGTGTTGTGGAAATTGGCGCCGTTGAGCTGTTCAATCATATTCCAACCGGCAAAACCTACCACACCTTCATCAACCCCCAACGTGACGTCCCTCGCGAAGCTGAGGCGGTTCATGGAATAAGCAGCGAGTTTCTAAAAGGCAAACCCATATTTTCCCAGATTGCAGATGAATTTTTGGCATTCATTGGCGAGACGGTTCTGATCATTCATAACGCCAGTTTTGATGTTGGTTTTTTGAATGCGGAGTTGGAATTTATCAAGCGGCCTCCAATTCTCTATGAGCGGATAGTCGATACGTTGACGCTGGCCAAGAAACGCCATCCCATGGGCCCCAACAGCCTTGATGCACTCTGCAAGCGCTACGGCATCGATATCGCAAAGCGTAGCAAACATGGCGCCCTGCTGGACTCAGAACTTCTGGCAAGTGTCTACCTTGAACTTATTGGTGGCCGCCAAATTGCCCTGACTCTGCCAAAAACCGATAATGTGCGTCAACTGCAAGTGAATAGCGTGCTCCCGCAGACCAAACGGACCAGGGCACTTCCTGAACGGATCACCCGTGAAGAAAAAGAGCGCCATGAGGCAATGGTCAAAAGCCTCGGCGCTGCCGCACTTTGGAAATCAACCTGAAGGTCAGGCCCGCGCTGCGGCCTGTTGCTGCATGCGCTTCTGGTACATGCCGGCAAAATCAATGGGATCCAGCATCAGCGGAGGAAATCCGCCATTGCGCGTCGCATCAGCAAGAATCTGCCGCGCAAAGGGAAACAGCATGCGCGGGCATTCAATGAGAACGGCCGCGTGAAGCATATTGGCCGGAAAATTTTCCATCCGAAACACACCGGCAAACAACAGCTCCGAGGCAAATATGACCTTGCCCTCGGAAGTTGCCTTTGCATCAAGATGCAGTTCAACCTCAAAATCCGTTGGTGCCAGGTTGCGGGCGTTGACGTTGACCGCGATATTGATGTCGGGCTGGCTTTGCTGGGGCGCCAATGCTTGGGGCGCGTTAGGGTTTTCAAAGCTCAGGTCTTTCAAATACTGGCCAAGAATTCGCATGGAAGGCTGGGTGCCGGGCTGCGGCGGCGGGACCTGCAGATTAACGGCACTGGCAGATTTGCCTTCGGAAATTTTCGGCTCCTTTTCTTCGGCGCGCTTGCCACCGCCGTTTGTTGCCTTTGCCGCGGGTTTGCGGGGAGCGGATTTTGCTGCTTTTGCCATCTGGAATGCCTCTCGTGCATCGAATAGTCTGATCAAATCACAATTTGCAGTGGCTAACATGAAGGATGCGGGGCCGCAAGCAGGGTCTTTAGCGTTCCCCCGGCGAATTTGACCCCAATTTTCGTGGCTCTATGATCTCAACGGCCTCCGCATCAATGACTGCACCCTCTCTGTGAAAGGAAAAATCCTGGGAAATATGGCTCTCAAAAAACCTGGCCATGCGCTGGCGGACCCATGGCAGCAGGAGGGTCAAAGCAATGAAATCACTCACGATCCCCGGGATTATGAAAAGCAATCCCGCAATTGCCCCCAGCAGGCTTTGGGCCGCTCCGCCTGAAAAGGCTTTTTTGTCGGTTGCCGGCATATTCATCATACTGAAAATGTTGGTGCCGCTCCTGCGGATAAGCGCGCTGCCCACCAAAATGTCTAGGACGACAAGCGCCAAAACGAGCAATACGCCCACAACCCCCCCAAGCCAGATCAGGGATGCGAGATCCGCAAACAGTATGCCTAAAACCACAATTGGAAAATGACGACGCAACACATAAACTCCGTTGGAAATGGTTCTTGGACCTGCCCCAAAGTCTCCTATATAGGACTGAGCACAAGACGAGTACAATGTGCTGCCGGGGTGTATGCTCCGAAGTGTGAGAGTTTCTTGATGAATGAGTTATTTGATCCCCTGAATCTGGTTCTGGCAGCTGTCGCGCTCATGGTGGTATGGCGTTTGCGTTCTGTCCTCGGCCAGCGTACTGGACATGAGCGCCCGCCAATTGATCCCTATGCACCTCCCCGCCGGACAAATGGCAGCGCCCCGGTCGAAACTGGCAGCGGGAAAGTTCTGGAATTTCCCTCCGGCAAGGAGGATTCAGTGAAAAAGGCTGATGCTGAGGTTGAACCGCAGGCACCAATCTGGACTGGCTTCGCGGAGGCATCATCGCCTCTCGCTGCAGGTTTTGAAAAGCTGGTTCAGGCCGATTCCAGTTTCTCGCCAAAGGAATTTCTGGAAGGCGCCAAGCTTGCCTATGAGATGATTGTCGAGGCCTTTGCCAAGGGCGATAAGGCAGCCCTCAAGAATCTTCTGTCGCGGGAAGTTTTCGATGGCTTCTCAAAGGCCATCGACAGCCGCAGCCAGGCCGGTGAAAAACTCGATTTCCAATTCGTCGGATTTGAGAAAGTGGACTTCGAGTCAGTGGCCTTGACCGGAAAGCGCGCCAGCATCGTTGTCAAATTTGGCAGCCAGATGATTTCCGCAACCCATGACAAGGCAGGCACCCTCATTGATGGCAATCCCAAGGAAGTTCGGGACATCACCGATATCTGGACCTTCGAAAAGGATGTGGCGCAGAAGGACCCGAACTGGCGCGTTGTGGCCACCGAAACGCAAGCGTGATAGGACGCCTGGGTCTTGCCTGCTTATTCGCCATTTCCCTTGCCATGACCGCCCAAGCCAAACCGATTCTCAGCGCGATACCATTTGCCCAAATTGAAGGCTGGGCCGATGATGACCATGCAGCAGCGCTGGCGGCGTTTCAAAGATCATGCATGGAAATCCAGGAGAATGGCCATGGTTTTGAACGCGATGTTCGTTTTGGTGGCCAACGGGCAGACTGGCTGGAAGTCTGCGAAAGTGCTGCTCATGCAAAGTCAGCGCGACAATTTTTTGAAGACGAGTTTACGGCGCTGAAAGTTGCCGATCCGGTCCGGCCCGAAGGGCTTTTCACGGGCTACTACGAACCGGAGGCTGAAGGCAGTCGAACAGCGGGGAACGGCTATGACGTTCCAATCTATCGCAAGCCTGATGACCTCGTGAGCTTTGATCAGGCAACTGAAAAGCAAATCAATCTGAAATACGGCCGCATGGTTCAGGGAAAACCTGCCGGATATTTTACCCGCCGCGAAATCGAAGAAGGAGCCCTGCACAGCCGCGATCTCGAAATCGTCTGGCTCAAGAGTTGGGTTGATGCGTTCTTTATTCATGTACAGGGCTCAGGCCGCATTCGGTTTGCCGATGGCAGCACCATGCGCCTGGCCTATGGCGCAAAAACCGGCCAGCCATACACAGGCATCGGCGGGCTTCTCGTTGAGCGCGGCGTACTCACCCGCGATAACATGTCCATGCAGGCCCTGCGCAAATGGATGAAGGATAATTCTGGTTCCGCACGTGAGCTCATGTGGGAAAACAAGTCCTTTGTTTTCTTTCGCGAAGTGAGGGTTGATGATTCCTCGCTTGGCGCCCCGGGCGCGCAACAGGTTTCTCTCACACCGCTCAGGAGCCTTGCCATTGATCGGAGCCTGTGGATGTTTGGAACGCCCATATGGCTTGATGCGAAAGTGCCTTTAGGCCCCGCCAGCGAATTGCAACCATTTCGTCATCTCATGGTGGCGCAGGATACGGGCACGGCCATCAAAGGCCATGTGCGTGGTGACGTCTATTGGGGCTGGGGAGACAAGGCTGCCCTCATTGCCGGACACATGAAAAGCCCCGGCTCCATGATCGTCCTGTTGCCGAAGAAACTGGCCGCCAGATTTTTGAATGCGAGATGAAAAAGAAATCCTTTGAGGTTCATGATCGCAATCTGTGGGACGAGGTTGCCCGCTCCATTAGGCCTTTAGGAAAGCGCGCACTCAAGATGAGCGCCTCATCAGTTTCGCTGCCGAAGCAGGTGGTGCAAATTCTGCCCCAGAAAGCGTCTGCGCCCAAAATTTCACTCAACAAGTCCCCGCCGCCAATCACTGGTTTCGACAGGCGCACCGAACAGAAATTAATGCGCGGAAAAGTGGAAATTGAATCCCGCCTCGATCTGCACGGCATGGGGCTCGAGGAAGCAAGGATGCGCCTCCTCGATTTTATCTCCCACCGCCGCATGGAAGGGTATCGTTTGGTGCTCGTCATTACAGGCAAGGGCGCATCGCCTTTCAGCGGCCACACGCTCCATGGCAGGGACCATTTTTATGCGCCAGAACGGGAAGGGCGCTTGCGCCGGCAACTGCCCGAATGGTTGCACGAGGCGCCATTTCGAGCCCATGTTTCAGGTTTCCAGCAGGCTCATCCGAAGCACGGCGGCGGTGGCGCATTTTATGTGAAGCTGCGCCGAACCAGAGAGAGCTGACATGACACCCTTTGGCGAAAAAATGCGGAAGCTGAGAGCAGACCGCGCCATCACGTTGAAACAAATGTCATCGGCCATTGGCGTCTCCAGCGCTTACCTCTCGGCCTTGGAACATGGCAAGCGGGGCAGGCCCGGCTGGCATCTGATCCAGCGCATCATCGCCTACTTCAATATCATCTGGGACGAAGCAGAAGAGGTCACCCGCCTCGCCCGCATTTCCCATCCCCGCATTACCATTGATACCTCCGGCCTCAATCCGCTCGCCACCGAACTCGCCAACCGGCTGGCCGATGACATCAGCAAACTGGAACCGCAGACGTTGAATGAATTGTTGGCGGTGCTTTCTTCACGGAAACAAAATTCCAAATCATGAGTCTCCGGCCAGCACTACCTCTCCCCCATTTTCATGGGGGAGAGGTAAAGTTCAGATTCACTTGTCAATGAGCGTTGGGCACAGCTTCGCCGGGGGTGAAAACGGTAATGCCGTTTCCGGGAGGGTATCGAAGCCGAGATGCGAGCCGTAGCGAAGGGTTGCGTGGACGCAAAGCTCGCAAGAATGCCGGTCGTGTGGTCCGGCGGTTGACGCGAAGTCCGCGTCCACGCTTTTGCGGCGGTTTTTGCTGTCCGGCTGGCACTTGCAGAGCCCTAGATCGCACGGTGTCTGAGGTTTTCCGCTAGGGTTGTTTAGCCATTTAAGGCGCAGTGGACCGTAGTATCCACGGGACCAACCGTCAGCTCCCGAGTGTTTGATGAACGTTTCACCAAACCCGCAGGCGCCACATCCACCCCATCTATGATCACCGTCATGACCGAGACCCCTTCCGGGATGGACAGGAATATAACTGGCATATAGGAATATAAGAGTCAAGCATTATTTTCCTATAAAAAGCCAAGTCCGAGTGGGTGCAATTTTTCGGGCGAGCATCATCTCGGGGCATTCAGCCCCGCTTCGCTCCTTCGGAGATTCGCCGCAGGCGAAGAGTGGTGGAGCCAGACGGAATCGAACCGACGACCTCTTGCATGCCATGCAAGCGCTCTCCCAACTGAGCTATGACCCCACAGGTCTTCAAGATGAACCAAAGTCATTTGGTTCTGGAAGCGGGCGGAACCTAGTTCCGCGCCCCTCAACAATCAAGCAAAACTTCTAAACTTCCTCTTCGCCTTCCTTGCCGCCCGAGGGGCCGCTGTCCAGGAGGCCGGAGACATTGTCGCCTTCTTCCTCTTCGACAACCAGGAACGTGTCGTCCTCTTCAGCATCGGCGGGTTCGGCGTCCTCGCCCAGATCGACATCTTCGATTCCGGCGGTTTCGTCATCATCCTTGCCGTCTTCCTCGACATCCTCAAGGCTGATGAGTTCGACATCGGCGTTTTCGCTCTCCTCAACCTCCACCTTCTCGCGCGCCTTCGGCATGGGCGGCGGCACGGCGCCGGGATAATCACCCTTAGAGGGGAGAATTGCAGCCGCAATGAAGCTCACGCCGCACTTGGGGCAGACAATTGGATTCTTTAACAAATCATAGAACCTTGAAGCACATGAAGGGCATGTCCGCTTGGTTCCGAGTTCAGCATTGACCACGGTTGATCCTTTCGAGATCGCATAAAGACTGGAATTGAGGCTCCCATGCCACGGGTTTTACGGAATGTCAAAGCCCGGGACGAGAAGGGGGTGACAGTGCAAATTAACCCGTGTATCGAATTCAGTCGCAATGACTGAAATGCAGCCTCGAATACAACCTCTAATATCGCGCAAGGTTTCTGGTTTGAAGGGACGAATCAAGGTTCCTGGCGACAAATCCATGTCCCACCGCGCCCTCATGCTCGGTGCCGTTGCCATTGGCGAAACGCGGATCAAGGGCCTTTTGGAGGCCGAAGACGTGGTGAATACGGCAAAGGCCATGGCGGCCCTTGGTGCCGGGACAATGCGCGACGAAGAAGGCGTCTGGCATGTGCAAGGGGTTGGCGTGGCAGGCCTGCAATCACCCGATCACGCCCTTGATTTCGGCAATTCTGGCACGGGCGTGCGCCTCGCCCTGGGTCTCATGGCCACAACTCCGCTTATTGCCAAATGCATTGGCGATGTCTCGCTTTCAAGGCGCCCCATGGGCCGGGTGACCAAGCCGCTAGAGGAAATGGGCGTGCGTTTCGAGGCTGCCGAAGGCGGAAGGCTTCCGCTTACAATTTATGGCGCGAAGAACGCCGTTCCCATTACCTACACGCTCCCCATGCCGTCAGCTCAGGTGAAATCGGCGGTGCTGCTGGCAGGCCTCAATGCGCCGGGGCGCACCACGGTTATCGAACCCGTGGCAACGCGCGATCACACGGAGCGCATGCTGAAAGCCTTTGGGG
Source organism: uncultured Alphaproteobacteria bacterium (assembly GCA_963766425.1). Lineage (GTDB taxonomy): Bacteria > Pseudomonadota > Alphaproteobacteria > Rhizobiales > Aestuariivirgaceae > Aestuariivirga. The sequence goes on along the minus strand of CAVYAB010000018.1, from coordinate 6,876 downwards.
CAAGGCTTGTGATTGAAGAAAAAGATGGCGCCCGCCATATCTCGGTTGAAGGCCAGCGCGAACTGACAGCCCAGGACATTGATATTCCGGGCGATCCATCTTCGGCGGCCTTTCCCATGGTTGCAGCGCTCCTGAGCGAAGGCTCGGATATTACCATCGAGAACATCATGCTCAATCCGACGCGCACCGGATTGATCACCACGCTGATTGAAATGGGCGCCCATATTGAAATTGAAAACCGAAGGATTAGCGGCGGTGAAGACGTTGGTGACCTGCGGGTTAGGGCATCGAAGCTCCATGGTGTTCGTGTGCCGGCAGCGCGCGCGCCCTCAATGATCGATGAGTATCCCATCCTTGCCGTTGCTGCCTCCTTCGCGGAAGGCACCACCCGGATGGATGGTCTGGAAGAACTGCGGGTCAAGGAAAGTGACCGTCTTGCTGCTGTCGAGGCGGGCCTGCAGGTCAATGGTGTGTTGACCCATTCTGGGCCTGACTGGCTGGAAGTTTCAGGTGGTGGCGCACCCGGCGGTGGCAAGGTCACGACCCACATGGATCACCGCATCGCCATGTCCTTCCTTGTCATGGGGCTGGCCTCGCGCATTCACACCAGCATTGATGATGGCAGTTTCATCGCCACAAGCTTTCCTGATTTTGTCGGGCTGATGAATGGCATGGGTGCGCGCATGGCGACCCTTGAACCCAGGTGATCATCGCCGTTGATGGCCCGGCCGCGGCGGGCAAGGGAACCATTGCCAGGGCCCTGGCCCAGCATTTCGGGTATCATTTCCTGGACACGGGAACACTCTATCGCAGAGTGGGTCTGGCACTTTTGGAAACCAGTGATGATCCGCGAAACGTCAAGGCAGCCGTGGCCATCGCCCAAAACCTGAATTCGCATCCCTACTCTGATCTTGAATTGCGAACCGAAGCCGTGGGTGCTGCCGCCTCAATCGTGGCGGTCATCCCGGAAGTGCGCACAGCACTTCTTGCCTACCAGCGAAACTTTGCTGACCAGCTGCCCGGAGCGGTGCTTGATGGTCGCGATATCGGCACCATTGTTTGCCCGGACGCCGACGTGAAATTGTTCATCACGGCATCTCCCGAAGTCAGGGCCAGGCGCCGCTTGGCCGAGCTCAAGTCCTATGGCGCCGACGTATCCTTCGGCGCGGTATTGGCAGATATCAAGCTGCGAGATGAGCGCGACAGAACGCGCGCCGTCGCCCCCCTCGTATCCGCAGCTGACGCAGTGGTTATGGATACATCCGAGATGACCGCAGAAGAGGCAATTGCCGCAGCGACGAGAGTCGCAAACTCAGCCCGCTGAGTTCCTAGATCACGATCACTTTGGGTCGATTCGACCCAAAGTGATGAACGTGATCGTCGATTCAATGTTGGCGCATGATCGGACGGTTAACCGGTGCCCACTTAACCTGATCACGCACTGGGCCAGGAAATCAGGAATATCCAGGTCGTATAGGCAAACAGGGCGCCCGCCACCATAATCCACAGCGGCTGCTGAGTGTAAAACACCTCAAAAGCCGTCCAGCCCGCAAGCACGCCAACCAGGGCCACCCGCCGCCACAGGGGTTTGTAAAAGGGATGGCTTTCATCAATGATTTTCATGGGCTTTATGTAGGCGAATGGGGCCTCCAAGTCGAGGCTGAATCCAGCGGTTGCCCTGCTCTTTCGTTTGAGCTATAGCGAGCCCCGTTGGAGGTCGCCTGCCTTGGTGCAGGTGAACATAATCGGGGCGCTAGACTGCTCGCAGTGCGCCCTTAATTGTTTCAGAATCGGCACAATTTGCAAAGCCTCCGAGCTTATGTGTTGGGCTGGAACGACTTAACGTGGACCGTCCGCAATGGATGGGCCGCATAACCTTTAGGACTACCTGACCCATGGCGAAATCTGTCGCTTCCATGAATCCCACCCGCGAAGACTTTGAAGCACTCCTTGCCGAGAGCTATCTGGACAATCCCGCCACCGAAGGCGTTGTCGTTAAGGGCCGTGTGACGGCCGTTGAAAATGATTTTGTGATTATCGATGTCGGTTTGAAAACCGAAGGCCGCGTGGCGCTGAAGGAATTCTCCCAGCCCGGCAAGGACGTGGCCATCAAGGCCGGTGACACGGTTGAGGTTTACCTCGAGCGCATTGAAAATGCTCTCGGCGAAGCAGTTCTCTCGCGCGACAAGGCGCGCCGCGAAGAGGCCTGGACCCGTCTGGAAGAAATGAGCACCAAGAATGAGCGCGTCGATGGCGTGATCTTCGGCCGTGTGAAAGGTGGCTTTACCGTTGATTTGGGCGGCGCCGTGGCCTTCCTGCCCGGCTCACAGGTCGACATTCGGCCCATCCGCGATGTGGGCCCGCTGATGCATGTAGCCCAACCCTTCCAAATTCTGAAGATGGACCGCAGGCGTGGCAACATCGTTGTCTCGCGCCGCGCCATCATGGAAGAAACCCGCGCTGAACAGCGCTCCGAACTCGTGCAAAATCTTGCCGAAGGCCAGATCGTTGACGGTGTGGTGAAGAACATCACCGATTACGGTGCCTTCGTTGATCTGGGCGGCATTGACGGCCTGCTCCACGTCACTGACATTGCCTGGAAGCGCGTGAACCATCCCTCCGATGTTCTGACCGTTGGCCAGACCATGAAGGTGCAGATCGTGCGCATCAATCCGGAAACCCAGCGCATTTCGCTCGGCATGAAGCAGTTGGACAAGGATCCATGGGAACTCGTGGCAGGCAAATACCCGATTGGTGCCAGGGTTCGCGGCAAGGTGACCAACATTACCGACTACGGCGCATTCATCGAGCTTGAAGATGGTATTGAAGGCCTCGTCCATGTTTCGGAAATGAGCTGGACCAAAAAGAACGTGCATCCTGGAAAAATCCTTTCGACCTCGGAAGAGGTTGAAGTGCAGGTTCTTGAAATCGATTCGTCCAAGCGCCGCATTTCGCTGGGCCTCAAGCAGGTTCAGGATAATCCATGGGAAACTTTCTCGTCGAAGTATCCCAACGGAACCCATGTTGAGGGCGAGATCAAGAACATCACTGAATTTGGCCTGTTCATTGGCCTCGACGGCGATGTCGATGGCATGGTCCATCTTTCCGATCTCGATTGGAAGCGGCCTGGCGAAGAAGCCATCAAGGAATTCAAGAAGGGTGATGTCGTAAAGGCGATCGTTCTCGATGTTGACCGCGAGAAGGAGCGTATCTCGCTCGGCATTAAGCAGCTTTCCGGCGATCAGCCAAAGTCCGCTGCGGGCACCGGCATTAAGAAAGGCGACACCGTGACCTGCGAAGTGGTCAAGGTTGAAGACGCAGGCCTTGAAGTGAAGGTCGCAGGCTCCGACATGACCGCCTACATCAAGCGCGGCGATCTCGCCCGTGACCGTTCCGAACAACGCACCGAACGCTTTGCGGTTGGCGAGAAGTTCGACGCCAAGGTGACCGTATATGATTCCAAGGCGCGCAAGATGAACGTGTCGATCAAGGCCCTCGAAATCTCCGATGAGAAGGAAGCCGTCGCCCAATATGGTTCGTCCGATTCGGGCGCCTCGCTTGGCGACATTCTCGTGGCTGCCCTTAAGAAGAAAGATGCCGAAGGCAAGGAATAATTCTTGGATGACGTGACAATTATCTCCGTCCGGATGGGTTCATTCGGACGGAGTTTTTGTATATATCATTGGTCAGACCTTGGAGGATGCGTATGTCAATAAGCCAGGCTGAAGTGATCGTTGACCGCAGGCAGTTGAAAAGACGCCTCACCCGCTGGCGCATTCTGGCAATCCTTGCAGTTCTCCTGGCGCTGGGCTCACTTTTCTGGAGCGGAGGTGATTTCAAAAAGCGCTTTGATCATATTGCCCGCGTGCAAATCGATGGCCTGATCACCGGGGACCAGGCAACGCTCAATCTTTTCGAAGATATTGCCAAATCAGATCACGTCAAGGGCGTCATCATCCGCATTGACAGTCCCGGCGGCACAACCGCTGGCTCTGAGGCGATTTATGAGCAGATCAGGAAAATTGCCAAGGACAAGCCGGTAGTAGCGGTCATGGACACAGTTGCGGCTTCGGGTGGCTACATCACGGCCATTGCAGCTGACTATATCGTGGCGCGTGGCAACACCATCACGGGTTCCATCGGCGTGATCTTTTCATTTCCGGAGATATCCAAACTTCTTGATACGCTGGGCATCAAGATGGAGGAAATAAAGTCCGGTGAATTGAAAGCCGAACCCTCGCCCTACAAGCCGGTTTCTGACCGGGTGCGGGCGGTGTCCAATGAGATGGTGCAGGAATCTTTTGCCTGGTTCACGGGCCTTGTAGTCGAACGCCGCAGGCTTTCAGTTGAGCGGGTCAAGGTTCTGGCCGATGGCCGCGTCTATACGGGCCGCCAGGCGGTAACAGAAAAACTCATCGATGCATTGGGCGGTGAAGAAGTGGCACTGGAATGGCTTCAAACCCAGAAGAAACTTCCGAAAGACATGGAAGTTATCGACTGGCGCAACTCGTTGACTGCCGACCCCACAGGCCTGGGCTTTTCAATAGCCGACACCGCGCTCAAGGTTTTGGGTTTTGAAGGCCTCAGGCGGCAGGTCGAAAGCGCGAGGCTTGACGGCTTGCTCGTGCTTTGGCACCCTCAGCTTTGACCCCCAAAAGAGGCAGGCCAAAATCATGATCAAATCTGAACTCGTGCAAAAGATTGCGGACGGCAACACCCATCTTTATCACCGCGACGTTGAGCGCATTGTGAACAAGATACTGGATGAGATTATCCGCGCCATGAAGGATGGCGAGCGTGTGGAACTGCGGGGCTTCGGTGCCTTTTCAGTGAAGTCGAGAAGTGCGCGCACTGGCCGCAATCCGCGCACCGGCGGGGCGGTTGAAGTCACACCCAAGCGCGTGCCCTTTTTCAAGACCGGCAAGGAATTGCGGGCGCGGTTGAACGGCAAGACGGAATGATGTTGCAGCGAATTCTGCGCTGGACCATAGGCCTGCCCATAGCCATTGTTGTTGTGTCTTTCGCCATTGCCAACCGCCAGTGGATTACAATTTCATTTGACCCCTTCTCAAAGGATGCGCCGTTTGCCGCCATGGACATGCCCCTGTGGGTGCTGTTTTTTTGCGGTGTTTTTTTTGGCCTGATCGCCGGATGGATTGCCTGTTGGCTTGCGCAAAGCAAATGGCGGCGCTCGGCCAAGGACACGCGCAAGGAGCTGGCGCGCGCCCAGGAAGAAACCAGCCAGCTGCGGCGTGACGTGCCGCCCGTTGATCACAATTTTCTATGAAAGTAATTTCTGCCGCTGAGTTGGCGAGATTAGCGCCTTACAGTGCGGTCATTGCAGCACTGAGGGCGGGCTTTCAGGCGGACATCGCAACGCCGGTCCGCCACCATCACGAAACCTCTGCGGTCGCAACACTTCTTCTCATGCCGGCCTGGTCCAGGGAATGGACAGGCTTGAAGACCGTCGTCGTCAAGTCCGACAATGCGGCAAAGAACCTGCCCACGGTTCAGGCGAGCTACCTTCTCATCAAGAATGAGACCGGTGAAACCGTTGCCATCATGGACGGCACCGAACTCACCCGCAGACGCACTGCCGCAGCCTCGGCCTTAGCTGCCGATTATCTGGCGCGCCCCGATGCTTCGACGCTTGTGCTGGTCGGTGCCGGAGCTTTGGGGGCACATTTTGTTAAGGCCCATGCGGCAGTACGGTCGATCAAACGGGTTTTTATCTACAACAGGTCACCCGAAAAAGCGGTGGCGCTCGCAGCTGAATTAAAGAAAGATGGCATTGAAGCATCAGGTGTTGTCGATCTGGAAAAAGCTGTGGAGCAGGCCGATATCATATCCTGTGTTACGACCTCGACATCGCCCATTGTCAGGGGCCAATGGCTGAAACCCGGCACCCATGTTGATCTCGCCGGAGCCTTCCGGCCAACCATGCGTGAAACCGATGGCGACGTAGTGGCCCGCGCCCGGGTTTATGTCGACACGAGGGAAGGCGCCCTTTCTGAGGCCGGCGATCTCTTACAGGCCCGCGACGAAGGAAAATTTGATTTTGCCAATGTCCAGGGCGATCTTTTTGACCTGTGCCGGGGAACTGTAAAAGGGCGCGGCAGCCCTCAGGAAATCACCCTGTTCAAGTCCTGCGGCACCGCCCTTGAGGACCTCGCCACGGCAACCATGGCCTATTTGCGCTCCTGACTATTTGCGGCTAACGAGAGCCCCATGAGCGAACCGAACCCCATTTGCGTGGCCCTCGACACGCCCGACCTTGACCGGGCGCGGGCCCTTGCGAAGGCGCTCAAGCCCCATGTCGGTTACATGAAAATCGGCATGGAATTCTTTTACGCCCACGGTGCCAAGGGCTATGAGGCCGTGGCTGCCGAAGGCCTGCGGATTTTTCTTGATCTCAAACTTCATGATATTCCCAATACGGTGGCCTCGGGCATGAAGTCCCTGATGCAGCTTTCGCCCCGTCCGGCAATCATAAATCTCCATGCCGCAGGTGGCATGGAGATGATGAAGGCTGCTGCCGATGCCGTGGACGGACGCGCCAAGCTCATTGCCGTCACCATTTTAACCAGCCTCTCCAATGAAGATATTTGGGCCGTTGGCTTCAATGCGAAACAGGAAACCAGCATTCACGCAGCCTCACTTGCAAAACTTGCGAAAGCAGCTGGTTTGGATGGTGTCGTCTGCAGTCCCCAGGACTTAGCAGGCATCCGCTCTGCTATGGGCCTGGAATTCCTGACCGTTGTTCCCGGCATCCGCCCAGCCGAGGGTGCATCCCATGACCAGAAGCGCATTGCTACACCAAAGGCGGCGCGAACTGCTGGCGCCGATATTCTGGTGATTGGCCGAGCAATCACAGGT
>CAVYAB010000017.1:0-77044 GCA_963766425.1 uncultured Alphaproteobacteria bacterium | reverse complement strand
ATCAACGGCAGCAGCCAGAGAAAGAGAGCGACTGGCAGGAGGATCTTGTAGCCGCGCTGCACCCAGGGCGCGGTTCTTGATCGGTGTCGGGAACATCAGGTGTTCCTTTCCTGTTGCAGCATGCGCACGATGAAGATGGTGATGAAGACCATCATGATCGCGAACAGCACCACCGCGATGGCCGCGCCATAGCCCATGCGGTAGCCGTATTCCGACAGCGCCTGTTCATACATGTAGTAGGACAGCACGCGGGACGAGCCGTACGGCCCGCCCTCGGTCATGATCGAGACGAGGTCGAAGGAGCGCAGCGCGCCGATCACCGTGACGACCACGGCGATGAAGGTGGCGGGGCGCAGTTGCGGCAGGATCACGTACCACAGCATCGGCCAGCCCTTGGCACCGTCCAGCCGCGCGGCCTCGACCTGATCCGGGGCGACGTTGTTCAGGCCCGTCAGATACAGGATCATGCAATAGGCGATCTGCGGCCAAAGGCCGGCGGCGATGATGCCGTAGGTGACAAAGCGCTCGTCGGCCAGGATCGGCGACTTCGGTGCCGGTGAAGCAACCGATCATCTTGGGCAGCAGGCCGAAATCCGGCGCGTAGAACCACGAGAACATCAGGCCGACGACGACCTGGCTGATCACGAAGGGAAAGAAGAACAGGGACTTGTAGAGCCGGATGCCGGTGACCGTCTGGTTCAGGAAGATCGCGACGGCAAGCCCCGCAGGCACGGCCAGCAGATAGAGCACCAGCCAGATGATGTTGTTCTTGAGCGAGGTGTAGAAGGTATCGTCGTCCAGCAGTTCGACATAGTTGTGCAATGCCGATCCAGGTCTTGGGTCCAAGCCCGTCCCAGTCGTAGAAGCTGATCCAGATCGACTGGAAGATCGGGATGATCACATAGACCACGAACATGAGCATGCCGGGCGCCAGGAACAGCCAGGGCGCAAGTCACGCTGGTTCCAGCGTTTACCGGGTGCGGAGCTCATGGTTGCATCCCTTCGGTGCGGACTGGACGACGCGGTCCGGCAAAGTTCTGGGAATGAGGAGGGGCCGGGCCTTGCGACAGGCCCGGCCCCGCGCAGAAGGCTTACTTGTAGACCTGCTGGCGGACCTTCTCGAGACGCTCGAGGATGGCGTCGACGTTTTCGGGCTTCACCATGAATTCCTGGAAGCCTTCCATGCCGGCCTTGGCCATTTCGGCCGGCGCGTCACGGTCGAAGAACTGGGCCAGCGCATAGGCCGATCGACAGCATCTCGAAGCCCGCCTTGATGAACGGATCGTCGCCAACGGTCGAGTTCTTGTTGACCGGCAGCTGGCCGAGCGTCGCGTTCATCTTGGTCTGCGCTTCGGCAGAGGCGAGATAGGCCAGGAACTTCTTGGCGTCTTCCTTGTTCTTGGCGCCCGCCGGAATGTGGATCGTGTCGGTCGGGGCTTCTTCGGCGCGCGGAATGCCGGGGGTGATTTCCGGGAACACCATGAAGCCGAGGTTGTCGTTGGTCATGCCGCCTTCCTTGAAGGTGGCGACGGCGAAGTTGCCCATGACGTAGTTCGCGGCCTTGCCCTGCGACGAGCAGCGCGGCGGCATCCTGCCAGTCGATCGCGGCATGGTTGGCGGTGATGTAGGGAACGATCTTGGCCCATTCGGCGAAGGCGGCCTTCACCTTGGGATCGGTCCACGGCACCTTGCCGGCGGTCAGGTCCATGTGGAACTCATAGCCGTTGGTGCGCAGGTTCAGGTAGTCGAAGATGCCGGCGCCAGGCCACAGCGCCTTGGTGCCGGTGGTCAGGCAGTCGATGCCGGCAGCCTTGAACTTCTCGCAGTTGGCGACGAATTCGGCCCAGGTCTTCGGCACGTTCAACGCCAGCCTTCTTGTAGGCGTCCTTGTTGTAGTAGATGCCCCACTGGTAATAGGTGTAGGGCACGCCCCACTTCTTGCCGTCGATGGTCATCGAGGCGGCAGCCGACTTCAGCTGGTCGTTGAAGCCATTGGCGTCCCAGACATCGTCACACCGGCTCAAACAGGCCGGCCTTGACGAACGGCGCCATGCGGTTGCCGGCATACCAGTCGGCCACGTCCGGCGCATCGGCGGTCAGGAAGTTGCGGATGGCGGTCTTGTAGCCTTCGTGGTCGAAGTTGTTCCACTTCACCTTGATGTCGGGATTGGCGGCCTCGAAATCGGCAATCAGTTCTTCCATGGCCTTCTTGGGCGCGGGATCGGACTGGTCCGAATTGATGACCAGTTCACCGGCCAAGTGCCGTCGAAGCGGAAAGTGCAAAGGCAAAGCCAAGCCCGAACAGGCTTTTGAAGAGCGTCATGGTAGTCCTCCCTGGATCGCCGCCACCATGGCGGCGGAAGCGTTTCATGCGGCTGATTTTTGTTTTGCCTGCATGTTGGGCTTGACCTTCGATTGTTTTTCGACAAGTCTCTACCGCAAATCTGCCGCCCGCTTCCGGATTCCTAAGCACAATGGCAAAACTTACAACGCGTTCACCCGGCTACAAGGATGAGAGCGTGCCCGCCCACCCAGAGATGGACCGCGGCTATCCCGTTGTGGTCTTTGGCGATCATCGTTTTTGTGCCGGCAAGACCCTGTCCGTGCAGCCCATGCCGGGGCCCGCACATGCACAGCCAGGTCGAACTCAATTTCGTGCTCAGCGGCAGCATGACCTATTGGTTCGATGGCCGTGTGCTCACCCTGTCGGCGGGCCGGCTTGCGCTGTTCTGGGGCATGATCCCGCATCAGGTGACGGAATGCGACGAGGGCACGACCTTCGTTGTGCTCTATGTGCCGATGGCCGTCTTCCTGGAACTTCCGACGCTGAGTGGGCTGCGCGCGGCGATTTTCCGCGGCGCCGTCATCGAGGCGCTGGACATCAAGCCCTATGACACGGACATGTTCCTGCGCTGGCGCGAAGATCTGCTGGACGGGCGACACGCAGCTGGAACAGATCGTCAAGGATGAACTCACGGCCCGCGTCCGCCGACTCGACCGCGCAGGCTGGCATGACCTGCGCGACGTCTCGCCCCTGGCCCCGCAAGGCTGCAACACCTTGGCCATGACCACGACCGCGCCTTGCGTGTCGAAAGCATGGCGCAGTTCATCGGCGAGCACGCGCTGGAGGACATCTCCGCTGAAGATGTGGCCAGGGCCGCGAGACCTTCATCCCAATTATGCCATGACGCTTTACAAGCGGGCCGTCGGCCTGACCATCAAGCAATCGATCACCCGGCACAGGCTGGACACGGCCCAGTCGATGCTGATTGCCTCCGACCTGCCTGTCGCGTCAATCGCCTTTGATTGCGGCTTCGGTTCGCTGTCGAGTTTCTATGCGGCCTTCGAACAGCGCTTCCACAAAAGCCCGGCCGCCTTCCGGCAGACCTACAACCGCATCACAAAAGTGGCCTGACCTTAGAAATCCGGAAGCATTTTTCGCTCCACGTCATTGTTTTCTGGCGACCGCATGCTGATTGTGCAGTTGAACAAGATCCTGGCACAGGCAATTAATCATGGCATCCTCTCCCCGCATCGCCTTTATCGGCGCCGGCTCGACCGTGTTCATGAAGAACATCGTCGGCGACGTCCTGCAGCGCCCGGCCTTGGCGGCGCCAACATCGCGCTGATGGACATCAACCCGCAGCGGCTCGACGAGAGTCCGCGATCGTCGCTCGAAAGCTGATCCGGACGCTGGGCGTCAAGGCGCAGGTTGGAGACCTACACCGACCAGCGCCGGCGCTCGAAGGCGCCGACTTCGTCGTCGTCGCCTTCCAGATCGGCGGCTACGAGCCCTGCACGGTCACCGACTTCGAGGTGCCGAAGAAATTCGGCCTGCGCCAGACCATCGCCGACACGCTCGGCGTCGGCGGCATCATGCGCGGGCTGCGCACCGTGCCGCATCTCTGGACGATCTGCGAGGACATGCTCGCGGTCTGCCCCGACGCGATCATGCTGCAATACGTCAACCCGATGGCGATCAACACCTGGGCGATCGCCGCGAAGTATCCGCGCGATCCGCCAGGTCGGCCTCTGCCATTCGGTGCAGGGCACGGCCGCACGAACTCGCGCACGATCTCGACATTCCGCTCGAGGACATCCGCTACCGCGCCGCCGGCATCAACCACATGGCCTTCTACCTCAAGTTCGAGCAGCGCCAGCCCGACGGCAGCTACCGCGACCTCTATCCCGATCTGCAGCGCGGCTACCGCGAAGGCCGCTTCCCCAAGCCGCAGCACTGGAACCCGCGCTGCCCGAACAAGGTGCGCTACGAGATGCTGACGCGGCTCGGCTATTTCGTCACCGAGAGCTCGGAGCATTTCGCCGAATACACGCCGTGGTTCATCAAGCGCGACCGCCCGGACCTGATCGAGAAGTTCGGCATCCCGCTCGACGAATACCCGAAGCGCTGCGTCGAGCAGATCGCGCGCTGGAAGGACGAGGCCGAGGCCTACCGCAAGGCCGACACGATCGAGGTCAAGGACAGCCACGAATACGCCTCCGCCGATCATGAACTCGGTCTGGACCGGCGAGCCTTCGGTGATCTACGGCAACGTCGCGCAACAACGGCTGCATCACCTCGCTGCCCGACGGCTGCGCCGTCGAGGTGCCGTGCCTCGTCGACCGCAACGGCATCCAGCCGACCTATATCGGCGAACTGCCGCCGCAGCTCACCGCGCTGATCCGCACCAACATCAACGTGCAGGAACTGACCGTCCCGGCGCTGATGACCGAGAACCGCGAGCACATCTACCACGCCGCCATGATGGACCCGCACACCGCCGCCGAACTCGACCTCGATCAGATCTGGGACCTGGTCGACGACCTCCTCGCCGCCCATGGCGACTGGCTGCCGGAATGGGCAAGAACGCGTTAGCTTTGTGGCGTTGAACGAGTCTGGGCAAAGTGCTATCGCCATTCTCGGTTATGCCCGCGAGTACCCGCCTTTCCCAATTGAGCTTCAACTCTGCTCCCGCTAAACACACCCCATGAACGCCACCGAGATCAGCTCTTTGGCGCGCGGGAAAGTGTTTGCTGTTGCGCCCATGATGGATTGGACGGACCGGCATTGCCGTGTCTTCCACCGCCATCTGTCGCGGCACGCTTTGCTTTATACCGAGATGATCACCGCCCAGGCCATCCGCCATGGGGACCGTCAGCGGCTGCTTGGCTTTGATTCCTTTGAGCAGCCCGTGGCGCTTCAGCTTGGTGGAAGCGATCCGGCCATGCTTTCAGAGGCCGCGAAAATTGGCGAAGACTACGGCTATTGCGAAATCAATCTCAATGTTGGCTGCCCCTCCGACCGGGTACAGGAAGGCCGCTTTGGCGCCTGCCTTATGGCCGAGCCGCGGCTTGTGGCGGATTGTGTCGCGGCCATGCGCGAAGCGGTCAAAATTCCCGTGACCGTAAAATGCCGCATCGGCATCGACGACCAGGATGAAAACGAGGGACTTGATCGTTTTGTTGAGAGTGTTGCCGCAACGGGTTGTAATACTTTCATTATTCACGCCCGCAAGGCCTGGCTGAAGGGCTTAAGTCCAAAGGAAAACCGTGAAATTCCTCCGCTCAATTATGCCCGCGTACATCAACTCAAGGCCGACTTTCCCCGTCTTGCCATCATCCTGAATGGCGGCTTGGCCACACTCGAATCAGCCAAGGCGGAAATGCAGAACCTGGATGGGGTAATGTTCGGTCGCGCCGCCTATCACACGCCATGGCTGCTCGCCGATGTGGACAGGCTGTTTTTTGACGCCCCAAGCCCGGTCTCGGACCGCATCGAGGCCGTGAACAGCATGTTGCCCTACATTCAGCAGCAATTGCACCAGGGAATTGGGCTTTCAAAGATGACGCGCCATATGCTGGGCCTTTTCCACGGCCAGCCCGGAGGCCGCCACTGGCGCCAGATCATTTCTGAACAAGGCCATGTTCCAGGCGCCGGAATCGAAGTCTTGCGCCGCGCCCTGGATGCCGTTGAAACCCAATCAAATCGCCTGATCGCGGCCGAATGAAGTTGCTGGCAATGTGACCGGATTTTGTGATATGGGTCGAATTGGACGGAGAGTTCGAGGGTAATCATGCGGGCAAAGACAATAGCGGCTGTCATTTCGTTGGCGTGCATTGTGGGTAGCACCGGACGTCTCACGCCCAAACCAGCTTACGGCTGCCGATTGCGAATGACAGCTTGATGATACGCACGACAACCGATATTACCGCCTGCGCAAAATCATTGCTCAATCATCAATCTCTTATAAACACGTCGAACTCCATCGCCGACATCATATGTGGACCGGTTTGACACGGGCCCAAACCAGACAGAACCCGCGGGCCTTGAATTGGCCGATGCGAAAGACATCGTGGAACGGCTGTCGGGCAATGGCGCAATTACAATTGCACCGACCGCCGATGTGGCGGCCCCGGCAGCGAGCCCCATGTGGAACTTCTGGATTGACGGAAAATACAGCTGGCTGGACGATACATCGGCATTTAGCAATCTCGACGGATCGCTTGTCAATGCTCATTGTTGGCGCGGACTACAAGTTTACTGATCGTCTCGTGCTTGGCCTGATGGGCACTTATGAAACTTCAGATTTGGAAGGAAGCGGGCTGCTTCCTCCGACCCAGGAAACCGATGGCTGGGGCGGCGGTGCATACATGGGCCTGTCGCTGACCGACAATTTGGTGTTCTCGGCCACTGTCTTGGGAACAGAACTTGATACGGACGTTAATGGTGGCGCGGCAGACTTTGATTCAACGCGAATTCAAACCAGCAGCGCCCTGACCGGCTATTTTTATTCCGGCACCTGGCGCTATTCTCCGTCCATCACTGTTGCCTGGTCAAAGGAATGGCAGGATGCGACAGGCGGATTGAGCTGCCCAAACTATTGAAACCGGTATGATTTCTCCCGGCCTGCAGCTTGGCAACACGCTCTCTCTCGGTGGGGCAACAACAGTTGAGCCTTGGCTTGGCGCGCAGTTTGATTGGGTTCCGCTTAACAAGGTGGTTGATGACGTGGCGGGAACCATATTGGATGACGACTACACTGATCTGCGTTTGCAAACCGGACTTAATTTCGCCTTTGGCGCACGTGCGCAATTGGCTCTGACCGGTGAAATCAGCGGGCTTTTGTACAAGGATTCAGACACCTACACCGCTGGCGCCAATTTCGCCTTCCAATTCTAGGAATTAGCCAGGCGCCCCTGACGTCCGCCGCGCCGCCGCTTGCGCAGCGTGAGGGTTTCCACCCGCTCGTTAAGGCCCGCCATGATCGAGTGCCGGTCCGATGGGCTTAGCCCAAGCCAGCTGCCAATTTCCATGCGCGTGCGCCCGCAGCCGATGCAAAATCCGGTCTCCGGATCGACAACGCAAACCTTGATGCAGGGCGTTTCGATTTCTGGCAAATCAAAGGCGTTCATGCCTTGAAGATAGGGAAACTGCGGGTCATCGGCCATTCGAACGCGCCATAATTGAAGCAAAAGCGTCTTAGTTCTTTAGATAAAGCACGCCATCTTCAACTTTGAAACTCTTGAGTTTGCTCAAAAAACTCATGCCCAGCAGCGAGCCACGCATGGCGCCTTGAGGCATAACCATGCCTTGCACATCAGAAACTCTGACACCGTTGACTTCAACCTCATCCAGCGTAACGCGGGCAGCATTCGCAATGCCATTGGCAGTTGAAACCGGAATATTATAGTCAAGATTTTTGGGGTGAAGGCCAACATCGCCGGCATCTTCGAAGCTTAGCGCCACGGCTGAAGCGCCGGTGTCGACCAGCACTTTTACACGGGTGCCATTGATCTCCGCCTTTACGACGAAATGGCCATTTTGGCCAGCTTTCAGCTCGGTGGCTGCGCTGAGTTGCAGCATTTCCGCAGCCGTCGTTTGGCTGACACTCGGCAAGCCGCCAGCAATCGTGAAGAGAAAGGCAAGGAAGACCGGTGGCAACGCACCCGACAGACGCATGAGGCAACTCCGCTGGAAAAAGTCACCTCAGAATTATGGTCACATCCTCTATAACTATTGAATATGATTGGAACAATTGCCGTTAACGTTAATCAATCGTTGCGGCATAAACTGTGAGCATGGCAAGTTCCGTCAGAACTTGCACGGCGCCACACACATCGCCGGTTTGCCCGCCGATCTGGCGCATGGCCAGTGCCCGCATTCCGGCCAGCACAATGCCGGCCGCGATGATGGCGATGACGGCAATTTCCGGCGATAGAACGAGTCCACCCGCTATGGCAGCGCCAATACCGCCCGTGAGGAGCGAGAACAACGCGCTGCGTTTTCCGGGTCTTCCTGCATAGACGGAAAGGCCGTCACTGCGCGCGGGCCGCGTCGCCCACAGGAGATCAACAATGAGCGAGCGGGAAAACGCCGCCGCGCCAACCAAAAGCGCAAGAATTGTAAGGGGTTGCGCGCCCGCGAGCGTTTCATAGATGGCGGCCCTCGCGATGAACGTCAGGCACAGCGCAATGGTGCCATAGGTGCCAATGCGGCTGTCGCGCATGATTTCGAGGCGGACTTCCCGCGTGCGGCCGCCGCCAAAACCATCGGCCACATCGGCGAGGCCATCTTCATGGAGTGCGCCGGTAATAAGAACGCCCACGGCGAGTGCCAATGCGGCAGCCAGCAGAGACGGCACTCCCAACATGTTTGCACCAATCAGAGCCGCGCTGATGATGGCGCCGATGATCGCTCCGGCCAGCGGAAAAAAGCGCATGGCTTCGGCCAGCGGCGGCAAATCCAGCGTCCGCACAAACGGAATTGGCAGCCGCGTGAGAAAGTGCAAAGCCGCAATGGTTTCGGCAAAAGGCCTGATTTTCCACGTATTTTCGCTAGGTGGCGAAGACATGTCGTTCATGTTGCACTGATACCCCGAATCCCGTGATTAGGACACTAGCAAGAAGATGAAAAGGACGAGAGAATGACAATTGCCGCAACGGGTTTACCCTTTGATGACATCAGAAAACTGATGCAGGATTTGCCCGTGGCGGACCAGGATGTGGTAGCCCAATTCACGGCCCGTGATGCGCAACTGACCAAGCCTCCCGGAGCGCTGGGCAAGCTTGAAAGCATGGCGGAATGGGTGGCGGCCTGGCAGGGAAATTATCCGCCAAAAATCGCCCGCCCCGTGGTGGCGGTTTTCGCCGGAAATCATGGTGTGGTGGCGCAAGGCGTTGCCGCCTATCCCGCTGAAGTTACGAAACAAATGGTGCTCAATTTTCAGGCGCGGCGGGGCCGCCGTAAACCAGATCTGCAAGACCTTTGATCTCGGCTTGAAGGTGTTTGAACTCGCGCTGGAAAAACCCACGAAGGACATCACCCAGGAAGCCGCCATGGACGAGGCCGACTGCGCCGCCACCATGGCCTATGGCATGGAAGCAATTGCCGGCGGCTGCGACCTGCTGTGCATCGGCGAAATGGGCATCGGCAACACCACAATTGCGGCAGCGATCTGCCATGGGCTTTACGGCGGCAAGCCCGAGGATTGGGTAGGGCCGGGCACCGGCGTTGATGCCGAAGGCCTGAAGCGCAAGGCCATGGCCGTGGCCCGCGCCGTGACCCTGCATAAGGCGCATCTCACTGATCCGCTTGAGGTTTTACGAAGGCTGGGGGCCGCGAACTGGCCGCCATGGCGGGGGCGATATTAGCCGCCCGCACCCAGCGCGTCCCGGTTCTGCTTGATGGCTATGTGGCCACTGCCGCCGCCGCCGTGCTCCATGCCATGCGTCCGGATGCGCTGGACCATTGCCTGGCGGCGCACTGTTCGGCCGAACCGGCGCATCGCAATTTGCTCAAGCGGCTGGGCAAGGAACCCATCCTCGATCTCGGCATGCGCCTAGGCGAAGCCTCGGGCGCAGCGCTTGCGGCAGGCGCTCCTGAAGGCGGCGGTCAACCTCCACAACGACATGGCCACCTTCGCCAGTGCAGGCGTCTCCGACAAGGGCGAATAGGGGTGCGAAATGGCGTGAAAAGTCATGCAAAAGTGGTGCAAGACGCATGACTTTGGCGAGACAAGTGTGCGCCAACTTGCTCGGCTTATGCATAGGATATTATTCATATTTACATTTTGGTATGACTAAGAGGGGTGGCTGTTGGAGCTCGAAGTCTGGGTGGTCGGGTCAAGCCCGACCATGGAGAGTTGGGGGAGTGGCCCAATTGCAAGTTAAGCGAAAATACGTCAAATTTCTCCATGGTCGGGCTTGACCCGACCACCCAGGCTTTCCATGCTCAATTGGAGACAATCGAAACCCTGCCTCTTAATTACTCCGCCCACTGACAATTACCCGCCGCCTCCCGGCTTGATCTCCTGCCTGATCCACGCCTTGAACGCCGAGATTTTTTTGTCGTTACCGCGAGCCGGCGAGGTGACCAGGTAATAACCGAGCGGTGTCTTTGCCTCCTCGGCAAAGGGCTTGACCAATCGGCCACCGGCAAGGGCATCTATGGCAAGGGTGTGCCAGCCCAGCATGACGCCCTGGCCTGCGATGGCCGCATCGAGGCACAGCGCTGAATCGGAAAAGCTCGGGCCTGCGGTCACCAGCATGCTTTCATTCATGCCGTGCAGCGCCAGCCACAAGTTCCAGCGCACCTGGAAAATATCGCGGGTGATCGAAGGCCGGTCATAAATGATCGGCAACTTCGCAAGATCACGAGGCGTCTTCAATCGTGCCGCAAGCGCCGGCGCGCAGACGGGGAATACGCGCTGCTCAAGCAGAAGCTCGGCCTTCACTTTGGGCCAGGTTCCGGGGCCGACCCGGATTGCCAGATCCACGTCCGAATGGTCGAGATCAACGAGCTCTATTGAGGAATCAATTCTGACATGGAGATCGGGATGCGCGCGCTGGAAACTGTGCAGCCGCGGCACCAGCCACTTTGCCGCAAAGACGGGGGCCACGGATACGGTGAGCAGATTTCGATTTGGCTCCTGCGCCAGGGCAACGGCGCGTGACAGCTCGCGGAAGCCGCGCTCAAGATATGCCAGCACCTCTTCGCCGAAAGTGGTAGGCACCAAGCCTTTGGGAGTCCGGGTAAAGAGGGGGCGACCCAGCTGCTGTTCGGTTTTCAGAATCTGCTGGCTCACAGCGCCTATGGAAACGCCAAGCTCTTCTGCCGCCAGCGCCAAAGTTCCAAGCCTTCCTGCAACTTCCACAGCGCGCAGGCCGTTGAGATGGACCTGGTTTAGATGTTCCATATAGTTTTTCTACAGTAATTGGAGGCAAAACTCCATACCAAAATTAGGGCGGAGGTGCGAGATAGGAGCGGAAAGGAGACCGGTGATGACTTATAAATGGCTCACATCAAGGTTCTTAAGAAGGTTTCAAGGCAATGCAAATAGTACTGATTCAGAAAACCGCGAACTGCTGGATCATCCGGAATTGTCCCGCATGACACTGGCCGAGCTGGCCGATCTGCCGATGCCTGCCTATATTAAGGAAAACTGTACCGGCAGGGTCCGGAAAGTTTAGCTGGGGGCTTACGCCGTCTGCACCTTTTGCGACCTTGCAAACTCGCCGAATGAAATCAGCCGCCGCGAGGTTTCATCCCACAGCGCCAGCCGTGACGATTTCAGCGCCTGCCACATGGTGAGCCGCGGCGAGACGGTTTCGAGTTCCGGGTTCCCGTGCAGGCATTCCTGCAATCGGTAGTTTGGAATGCGGCTGCATAGGTGGTGTATATGGTGGAGCGCAATATTACAGCTGAACCAGTTCAGGACCTTGGGCATGACCAGAAATGAACTGCCCTTGAGCGCCGCAATTTTCATATCCCATTCGTCAGCCCCGTCCCAGTGGGTTTCCTCGAACTGGTGCTGCACGAAGAACAGCCAGCCGCCAATCCATGTGGCGATAAAATAGATGGGCAGGAGCACCAGCAGCGTCAGCGACAGGCCGACAAGGAAAACCAGCGTGCCATAGACCAGGAGCAGAACCGCGTCGTGGCCAATCACGCCGCGCAAGCTGTCGCGCAGCGGCATGTTGGAACCAATGGCGAGGCGCTGTAGCACAAGGAAAAAGATCGGCGGCCCCAGGACCAGAACGATGAGCGGGTTGCGGTAAAGCCTGTAACGCAAGCGCCCCCAGGAACTGAGCTGGCTGTATTCCTTCACCGTCATGGTTTCAATGTCGCCAAAGCCGCGCTTGTCCAGATTGCCCGACAGCGCATGGTGCATCGCGTGTGAGCGCCGCCAATGGTCATAGGGCGTGAAGGTCAAGACACTGATCAGCCGCCCGAATCTTTCGTTGGTGGGTCGTGACGGAAACAGCGAGCCATGGCCGCAGTCGTGCTGGAGCGCAAAGAAGCGCGTGAGCAGGGCGCCTGCGGGGATGGCCAGCAGCAGGCTTGCCCAATAGGCATGGGGCGCCACCCAGAACATGAGGGCAACAAGCGCAAAAAACGGAATGGCCGTCGTAATGAGCTGGATGATTGCGCTGCGGTTATTGGCGTCGCGGTAGAGATTGCAATGGGCGGTCAGGCGTTTGGCCTGCTGCCGCAGTTCCGCAGAAAACTGCGTCTCATTCAGAATATCCAAGTAGGTCCCCAATAGGTATTTTTGATTTTCTGAATCTAGCACTACAGGGAATGAGTCGTCCCGTCTCTAATTATTAACAGGGCGGCAAATCAAATGGCCTGGCCGGCGCACCAGCCGCTGGCCCAGGCCCATTGAAAGTTATAGCCGCCGAGCCAGCCCGTAACATCAACCGCCTCGCCGATGGCATAAAGGCCGGGCACCGCTTTTGCTTCCATGGTTTTGGAGGAAAGTTCATTTGTATCAATGCCGCCTGCGGTGACCTCCGCTTTGGCAAAGCCTTCCGAGCCATCAGGGGTCATCGTCCAGTTCTTGAGCCTGGCGGCAAGGGCTGGCAGTTCGGTGGCTGCCATAGCGTTGGCCAGCCGTTGCGGCAAGAGTTCGGCAAGAATGGTCTTGATCTCGGCCTTGGCGCGCGCGTGCTTTCGCTCCTTGAGGAACTTCAGGGCGTCAAGGCCGGGGGCGAGATCGAGGCTCAAGGCCTGTCCTTCATGCAGATAGGATGAGATTTGCAGGATGGCGGGACCGGACAGACCGCGATGGGTGAAGAGGATGTTTTCCTTGAACGACGCCGTGCCGCATGAAGCGATTGCCGGGAGCGAAACACCGGAGAGGTTTGCGTAGAACGCCAATTCGCCGGATGGCGCTTTCAAGGGAACAAGGGCAGGGCGCGGGGTAATGATCTTGAGGCCAAATTTTATGGCGATATCATAGGACAATCCCGTGGCCCCCATTTTGGGAATGGAGAGGCCACCTGTTGCCAGCACGAGAGCGGGGCTTGTGAATGTCTCACCCTCTGTTTCAACTGTGAAGCAATCGGACTTGCGAATGTCGGTGACTTTCGCGTTGAGCTTCACCTGAACCTGTGCTGCCGCGCATTCCGCCAGCAGCATGGCCACAACCTGCCGGGCCGAACCATCACAGAAAAGTTGGCCAAGGGTTTTTTCATGCCAGGCGATATTGTGCCTGGCCATCAGGGCAAGAAAGTCAGCGGGCGTATAGCGGCTCAAGGCGCTGCGGCAGAAATGCGGATTTTCCGAAAGGAAGTTTTGTGGGCGCTGTTCCGCTGTTGGTGAAATTGCAGCGCCCGCCGCCGGAGATCAAAATCTTTGCGCCCGCCTGATTGTTGTGGTCGAGAAGCGCCACCCGCTTGCCCCGCGCGCCCGCCGCGATGGCACACATGAGACCTGCGGCACCAGCACCTAGAATGACAACATCATGGGAAGACATGGCCGCTGGCTAGCATGCCAGCGCTCAATTTTGCAAATGAAGGCTCAGCCCGTAATCGCGATCAGCTTGCGCTGGCTTTCCGATTGCACGGTCTGCGCCGCGATGACTTCGCCACGGGGGCCGGCCAGCACGCGCTTTGCAGGGAAGGTGATCAGAATTTCGGTGCCCTTGCCCTCGACGCTCACGATGCTGACATCGCCGCCGTGCAGATCCATCAGGCCCTTCACGATGGGAAGGCCAAGGCCTGCCCCGTCAATGGCCTGCGTTGTGGCGATCGCGCCGCGGGCAAATGAATCAAGGGCCGTGTCTATCTCATGGGCCGGAATGCCGGGACCATTATCTTTTACCGACACCACCATTGCGCCTTCCGTGTTGCGTGCCGCGCTGACCACAACTTCGCCGCCCTCGGGCGTGAACTTGATGGCATTGGTAAGGAGGTTGATAAGAATCTGGTTAACGCCCCGAATATCACCCATGAGTTTTGGCAGCGACTGCGCAATCTCAACTTTGACCGAAATGGATTTTTCCTGGGCCTTGCCATTGAGCAGCGCCAGGGCCGCTTTCACGCAGGCCGAAATGCCAAATGGCTCTTCCTGAATATCCCTGCGTCCCGCCTCGATACGCGACAAATCAAGAATGTCGTTGATGAGGTCGAGAAGATAGCGGCCTGAATGATGAATATCGCCCGCGTAGTCCTTGTAGGCGGAAACCGACATGGGGCCAAACATCTCGCGCTTGAGGATTTCGGAAAATCCCATGATTGCGTTCAAAGGCGTGCGCAGTTCGTGGCTCATGGTGGCGAGGAAAAAGGATTTCGCCTTGTTGGCCGTCTCGGCCTTGGTTTTTTCAGCCTCGGCCTTGTCGCGCTCAAGCTTCAGCTCTTCGATGAGGTTCGTCCTTCTGCGCCTTGAATTTGACCATGTCGCGCGCCGTGTCTCCCAGCTGGCGGGCCACAAAAAGAAAAAATGCTTCCAATGTGATGGCCAGCCCGGCGAGGGCGAAGAAAATGGGCTCGCCCTGGGCAGCACAGCGTATGGCAACGCCAATGGACATGACACCCGTGCCCGCCACCAGGACAGGCATGAAATTATTCACCACAAGCAGGCGCACCGCGATGATGGCCATGATGAAGGAAACGAGGTAGGCAGCCTGCAGGCTGGTCGCCCCGGACCAGAACAGAAAAAGTGGAAGAACCCAGCACACGCCCTGCACCAGTTCCGAAGCAGACATCATGCCAATCCAGTCATGCTGCTCGCCCTGGTCGCGCTCCTTGTGGAAGAAATTTGCGCAGAGATATATTTGCGCGGCCTGGCTGGCCAATGTTGCAGCCAGCCAAAACATCACCATAAGGGGCGGCACCCACATGAGGCTGGTGAACGCCAGCATCAGGGTAAGGAGCGGCATGCAAGGGGCTACGCGCAATTGGTTGCGCAGGAACAAGGTGAGCAGTTCGAGCTTCCACGGCGCTTCGGCGGTACGTTCCCAAACGCCGTCATCCTCGAACGTGGAGCGCTTTTTGGGGCGCGCAGGGCTTTGCTCGTCGCTGTAAAAGTTACGGCGATCAAGGCTCATTTCCGAATTGATTTCGCTAGGCATCACAAATCTTAACCCACAATCCTGGCCATCCCAGGGCCCGAAACCTAGCATGATGGCCCCTAAGAGCGGCTTTGGAAGTCCGGTAAAATTTGAAACGAATGGTTTAGGCGGCCGTTAACTTAACTTGCGGGGGCTTGCCCTTTGGGGCTATGCGGAGCCCCTGATGACAGGTGAATGATGACTGATATTACAAAGGAAATTGTGCTGGCTGCCCTGAAGCGCATTGCCGCCCCCGATGGCCGCGGGAATATCGTGACCGCCGGCCTGGTTTCCGAAATTGCCATATTTGAAGGCAAGGTAATGTTTGCCCTTAACGCCGAGCCCCAGCACATGAAATCCATGGAGGCCTTGCGCGGTGTAGTTGAAAAGGCGGTAAGCGAGCTGCCGGGGGTTAACAAGGTATTAGTGGCACTCACGGCGGAGCAGCAGCCCGCCCGCCCCGTGGGCCCAAAGGTGAGTTCAGCCCAGCAGCTCCGCCATGGCATTCCCGGTGTTAAGCATCTCGTGGCGGTTGCTTCCGGCAAGGGCGGAGTTGGCAAATCCACAACCGCAATCAACCTGGCATTAGGCCTGCACTCGCTTGGCCTCAAAGTGGCGGTGCTCGATGCCGATGTCTATGGCCCGTCCATGCCAAAACTTTTTGGCCTCACCGGCAAGCCCGAAGCCAGCGATGCCGAAGGCAAGCGCATGAAGCCCATGACGCGCTATGGCGTTGAAGTGGCCTCCATCGGTTTTCTGGTGGACGAGGCAACGCCCATGATCTGGCGCGGCCCCATGGTGATGTCGGCACTCACCCAGCTTCTGCGCGAGGTCTCCTGGGGCGAAACCGATGTGATGATTGTTGACATGCCTCCAGGCACCGGCGACGCGCAGTTAACCCTTGCGCAACAGACGCCGCTTTCCGGCGCGGTGATAGTTTCTACCCCGCAAGACTTGGCGCTGATCGACGCCCGCAAGGGCCTCAATATGTTTCGCAAGGTGAATGTGCCGGTGATCGGCATTGTTGAAAACATGAGCTACTTCGTGTGCACCAAATGCGGCGAGCGCCACGAAATTTTTGGCCATGGCGGGGCGCGCGAAGAGGCCGAACGGCTTGGTGTGCCGTTCCTCGGCGAGGTGCCGCTCGACGGGGAAGTGCGTATTCGTTCAGACAGCGGCGAGCCCGTTGTGGTGTCCATGCCGGATTCACTTCATGCGGCCATCTACCGGGATATTGCGCGGCAGGTGTGGGCGGCAATCGAAGGCGGAAAGTTATCCAAGCCTGCCCCTCGCATCTCTGTTGAAAGCTAGGCAGGCGTTTCAGGAAGTGTTATCCATAAGGCGGGATTCCTAGCGGGGCGCTTAGGAAGCAGGAGAGACCGGCGATAAGGTCCAAGGGGTTTTGATGTCGAAGTTGATGCTCATATTTGGTATTTTGTTCATGAGCCTGGGGGCGGCGCTTGGGTTTCTTCTTCATTTTAGATCGGGCCAGATGCAGGTGTATGCCCTGACACCGGAGGTTTCCGCAATCCTCCTGGTGGGCGGTGCCTTGTGCCTGGGCCTGGGCGGCCTGATAGGGGCCCTTCGCGATAGAGCCGTTGCAGCTGTGCCGGTGGAAGTTGTCAAGGAGGAGACAGCGACTGAAAAACCCGCCACACCAAAATTCACGGGCTTTGGCAAGAAAGCTGCCGCGGTAACCGCCGCCGCTGAGGCCGTTGAAACACCAGCCGAGCCCGCCGCCGCTGTCAAGCCCAGCGTTGCCGATACGGTCTCGGCCCTTGAACAGGCGAGATCTGACATTGCGGCGGCGCTCGGCGTTGAAACCCATGAGACGCCGAAGGCCGAACCCGTTGCGGCAAAAGTCGAGCCCGAAACGAAATCAGAGGAGGGCGAAGCCGTCGAGTTGTTCGTGGTGGAAGAAAAAGTCATTCGCGGCCGCCCGGCGCGCGTGCTTTCAGATGGAACCGTGGAAGCCGAAACCGACGAGGGCTGGATGCGTTTTGAAAATCTCGAACACCTCGATGAATATCTCGAAGCCATGGTGCCCGCGGTAGAAGGACGCTGATCAAGCCAGCCATGTCGCATTTGAGGGGAGACTTTCGCGCGTGCCGTTGCTAGTTTGATTCCCGATCAAGACCAAATGAAGGGGATCATAACAATGAAGCGCATAGCACTTATTGCAACACTGATTTTAGTTTCGGCAACACCCGCCTTCGCCCATGCGGGCCACGGCATTGCCTCCGGTTTTCTCCATCCTTTTCTCGGCTGGGACCATCTCATCGTCATGCTGGCTGTTGGCGCCTGGGGTGCCGCGCTTGGCGCACGCGCCATGTTGGCCGTGCCTGCGGCATTCGTGTGCGCCATGATTGTCGGTGGGTTGTTCGGTATGTCAGGAATTGAAGTTCCATTCGTTGAAACAATGATTCTGGCGTCCGTTCTGGTGCTCGCGGGCTTCGCCGCAGCCCGCGTGAAAATGCCGATTTGGAGTGGCATGGCGATTGTCGGATTATTCGCGCTCGCCCACGGATTTGCCCACGGTGCCGAAATTCCTGAAGGAGCAAACCCCTGGGTATTTGTAGCAGGCTTCGTGACAGCCACCTCACTCATCCACGCCCTCGGCGCGATCGCGGCGCTGGTGGTTACTAGATTGAGGGCGCTCTCAACAACTCACTAATCTTTCGCCGGGATGACGAAATTTTATTTTATCTGACATCCAATACACTCGTCCTCGCCTTGCGTACCACATCTGTCGCTATCGATCCCCTGAACAGGCGTTGGAAGCGCGAGCGGCCTTCGTCTGTGACGACGATGATTTTGTAGAGCGATCCGCTTTCAACGATTTCTTCCACGGCATCGCCAACCGCAACCTTCGTGTCATGGACCGGAATGGTCATGGCCTTGAGCAGCGCCTTGGCATTGGCCACGGCCTCTTCGGCCGCGCCGCGGTCTTGCTCCGTATTGGCCACGGAAAAAAGCGTAATGGGTTCACCCGTGACATGGGCGAGAACCGCCGCGCGGCGCACCGCCTGCATGGAGCGCGAGGTGCCATCGGTGCAGATGAAGAAGCCAGTCTTGTCCTGGCCGTTGCGGACCACCAATACAGAGCAGGGGGCCAGCGTTGTAACCTGTTGCACGACGCCGGCGTCGAAGAACGCGGCAAATTCACCGCGCCAGCGTGACGGCTCACCGAGAAGCATCATGTTGTAGGGGCCGAGTTCATATTGGTCGAGAATGCCGTTAGTCACATCAGGCGCGGTTTTGAGTTTGAGCACAACACTGCGGCCTTCGGGGCTCTTGTACTCAACCTTGGTGTCACCGGCCGGATCGCCCCAGGCATCCTGCGTGCCAGCTTCCCCAGGCCAGCTTTCCGGGTCAATGCCTTCCTGCTTCAAGACTTCGAGTGCCTGTTTGAGATAACGCACGCCGGGCAATTCAAAACCTGCCGCCATCATGTTTTGCCGCGCCAGCCGAACTTGCAGGCCGCCGGAATGCAGGCCCTGGTCAATGGGTCTGACATGCGCAATGATCAGGTCACAATCATCGCCAACAAAAAACCTCGCCGCGCAGCGCACTGTTTCATCGGCTTCGTCGCTGCCATCAACGCAGGCCAGCACCCGAAAACGGTTGCGCCGCTGGGACCGCAGGTTTTGCAGGGTCTTGCGGACCGCCACTTCCTGCCGGTCTGAAAGCTGTGAGCGACTGAAGATGCTTCTCATCGGAGCAGCGGCCAATAGAATGTTGAAAGCAGGAGCAGGACAACGAGTGACAGCAGCATCATGCGGATGCCGATTTTCAGAAAGTCGGATCCCTTAAGATAACCCGAAGCATAGATGATGGTGAAGGCGGGCTGGGCGGCAGGCGTGAGATATCCGAAGGCCGAAGAAATTGCGGCGACGAAACCGGCACTGAGGGGATCTTCGCCTGCCACAACGGCAGTCTTGAGAATGATGGGAGCGAGCACCGCGACGGCCGCGCCGGCGGTCATGGTGTTTGATACGCCAATTGTGAGCAGCGAGACCACAAAGTTGAAACCAAGGTCGCTGCCAGCACCTATATAGTTCATGGCCATGATGACGCTGCTGGCGACCCATTCGGCAGCACCCGTTTCCTTCATTTCAACGCCCAGGGAAATGGCCGCCGCATACAGCAGCACCACGCCCCAGTTAACGCCGGAATTGATGTCCTCCCAACGCACCAGGCCAAGCACGAGAAAGGCAGCTGCACCGCTTATGGCGATGACTCCCAGTCCGACGTCCGTGGAAAAGGCGATCCAGCCGGCGATAGTTGCAAGGAAAACTGCGATGGTGAGCCATTCCGACATTTTCATCGGCCCCTGCATGGACACCTGGGTCCGCAAGCGGCTGATGGCGCGCGACATATCCGTGACTTCCGGCCGGAAGGTGAAAATCAAAAGTGCCGCAACGATGGGCAGGCGGAGCAGGAACATGGGGAAGGCGTAGTAAATCCACGATACGTAATCCATGAGGTAGCGCCGCGTTTCCGGATTGGTTGGATCGTAGAAAAAGTCTTTCCAGTAGCTGATAATGATGGCGTTGCGGGCTCCGCCTGATGGAGTTGCCACGCCGGCAATGGAGCAGCCATAGGCGATGGAAAAGAGAATGACGGCGGCCAGATTGTGAACTTTCTTGGGATCGTTGGAGGTGAGCGTGATCAATGTCACGCCAACCGGCAGCATCATGGCGGCAACCGTGTGCTCGCCGATGAACGCCGCAAGCACGCCGCAGACGACCGTAATGCCAAAGCTGATCCAGTAGACGTTGGTGCCAGTCATCTGCACGATCCACCAGGCGATGCGCTTGTCCAATCGCTGCTTGACGATGGCCACCGCCAGCATCAGCGAGCCCATGATGAACAGGACGGAATCGGTCATCAGACTTTGCGCCACCTTCGTGGCGTCAACCTTGAGCAGCAGCACCTCGCCCACGATAATCAGCAAGGGAACCGTGGGTAGCGGAATGGCCTCGGTGATAAAGAGGATGGTGGCCATGACCGACATGGCCAGAACAATTTGCCCCTCATGGGTGAGGCCGGAGGGCGTAGGTGCCGACATCAGGGCAAAGCCCAGCATCATGCTGATGATGAACCAGCGCCGCTTCCAGACCATCGAAAGATCAATTTGCGAACTGACCAGCCGGTAGCGCTGATAGCCCCGCCGCCGGAAACGGCCAAGCCGGGCCGAAGATTCATTGGCCTGCAAGCTGTCGCGGGCGAGCGAAAAGGCCGTAGTGGATTGCGTGAGGCTCATGCCCCCACCCTTGCGGTTGTTGTAATCTCCATGGGATAAGAGTCTAAAGTCAGAAGTGTTAGGATTACCTTATGCACGCAGTTCTCAGCCGCACCGACGGGCACGCGGCGTTTGAAAATCCTATACCCCAGGGCTTGACGTCCCATGCGTCCAAAATCCTTTTTCATGGCCATTACAGTGTGCTGCCCGGAAGCCCGGTTGGGCTGCGGAACTCCCCACCATTTGAACCACAATTTCCAAAAGGGAAAGATGGCAGGACGCAATTTTTTTGTTTTAGCAGTTTGATTTCAACGAGGATTTGATGACCGATACGACCAATGCCCTTGCCGCCGCCGACAAAGGTATCGAAATCAGCCTGGAGCGGCTTTTTGAATTCCTGCGCATTCCCTCCATCTCAACCGACGCCGCCTACAAGAGCGATTGTGAAAAAGCGGCACGCTGGGTGGTGACCGAATTAACCTCGTTGGGTTTCGAGGCGGAGGTGAGGCCAACACCGGGCAGGCCCATGGTGGTGGCCCATTACACACCCAAGGCCATGACCGCAAAAACACCTCATGTGCTGTTTTACGGCCACTATGATGTGCAGCCCGTGGACCCCGTGGAACTCTGGCATTCCCCGCCCTTTGAACCCGTCCGGAAAAAAGACAAGGACGGCGTGGAGCGCCTGTATGGCCGTGGCGCTGCCGATGACAAGGGCCAGCTCATGACCTTCGTGGAAGCGGCCCGCGCCTGGATCACCGCCACCGGCAGCCTGCCCGTCAAGGCAACATTTCTGATCGAAGGTGAAGAGGAGTCGGGCTCGCCCTCGCTCATTCCTTTTTTGAAAGAGAACAAGGCCGAACTTTCTTGCGCTGCGGCTTTCGTATGTGACAGCAACATGTGGGACGAAAAGACACCCGCGATCACCACCAGGCTGCGCGGCCTTGTTCATGAAGAAATAACTATTACCGGTCCTCGCATCGACCTGCACTCCGGCATGTATGGCGGTGCCGCCATGAACCCCATCCGTGTGCTGACGAAAATCCTCGCAGCCCTTCATGACAGGAACGGCAAGGTCACCATTCCCGGCTTTTATGACGGCGTGAATCCGCTGCCCGCTGCGACCAGGAAACAGTGGCAGTCCCTAAAATTCTCTGAGAAGAAATTCATGGGTGACGTAGGGCTTTCAGTTGCTGCTGGTGAGAAGGGTAAATCAGTTCTGGAACAGATTTGGGCACGTCCCACGGCAGAAGTGAACGGCATCTGGGGCGGCTATACGGGCACTGGTGCCAAGACCGTCTTGCCATCGAAAGCCGACGCCAAGCTGACCTTCCGGCTGGTGGGTCAGCAAAATCCGGCGAAAATACTGAAAGCCTTCCAGAAGTTCGTAAAAGATTTGCTCCCCAAGGATTGCAAGGTGGAGTTTTCCGGCCATGGGGGTGGCGCGCCTGCGTCTGAAATCAGCGAAGACAATGTGTACATCAAAAAATCCGCCGCCGCGTTGAAAGCCGAATTCAACCGCGCGCCCGTGCTGATGGGCTCCGGCGGCTCAATTCCAGTCGTGCGGAACTTCAAGGACATTCTGGGCATGGACAGCGTGCTGGTGGGCTTTGGCCTCAATGACGATGCCATTCACAGCCCCAACGAAAAATACAATCTGGGCAGCTTTCAAAAGGGTATTCGAAGCTGGGTGCGCATCATGGGGGCATTAGCGGAGTAAGCCGATGACCAAGGACATCCTGACGCTGGCCGGGCGCTATCATGCGGCGCTGAACAATTTCGATTTTGCCGCAATCGAGAAGATGTTCACAGAGGATGCGGAGTATCATTCAACCGGCATCGGCGCCGGAGTGGGCGGGCTTTACGGCCGATCAGCCATCATGGAGGCGATGAAAGCCTACTTCACCGAATTCAGCGACCAGGTTTCAGCCGACGACAGCATTGAGGCCATAGACCCAAATGCCGTGCGCACCCATTGGCGGCTCCATGCCACAACAAAATCATCGGGCAGAAAAGTGCATCGTCAGGGCATCGAGACAATCTATTTCAATCCCAAGGGCCTGATCACCACCGTTGAAGTGCAGGACGTGGAACCCTGCAAGGAGTGAATCGAATTTGCTAGTTATTCCTTCTCCCCTCGCGGGAAAAGGAATTTACCTTCACAAATGCTTCTTCCAGAACCCCAGCATCCGCTTCCAGCCAAGTTCGGCAGCCTTGCGTTCATGCACGTCGCGCTGTTCGTTCATGAAGCCGTGGTCGGCCTCATAGCGGAATAATTCATATTTGCATTTGGCCGCTTTCAGGCCCGCCTCGAAGGCATCGACCTTTTGTCGTGTGATGTAGTCATCGATATTGGCGTAGTGGCCTTGCAATGGCACCTTGATGTCAGCGGGTTTGAAGGCACTTTCCGGAGGCAGGCCGTAAAAGGCGGCAACGGCAGCCACTTCCGGAATGCGGCAAGCGCCGAGGATCGCCACTGCACCGCCCATGCAGAAACCAGTGAGCCCGACCTTCACACCGGTATTGCCGAGATACTGGACGGCACCACGCACCACCTGATCCGTCACTTCGGCAAAATTGAGTGAGTTCATCTCGCGCGCCGCCGCTTCCCTGTCGTGATAGGGAACAACGGTTCCGGCATAGAGATCGGGCGCCAGCGCCTCATATCCGGCGAGCGCCAGCCGGTCGCAGATGCCCCTGATCTGGTCCTGCAATCCCCACCATTCCTGAATTACGACAACGCCCGGCGCATTGGCCAGGGCCGACTTTGCCAAATAGCCCTTGGCCTGCTTTCCATCGAACCTCGGAAATGAAATCTTAGTGCCCATGATATCTCTCCTGCCCTGAGTTTATCGGAAAAATGCCTTCCGGAAGTCACAAAAGAAACTTGTGACTGTCACAAATTGTAGTTGTGTAAAATTTTAAGCAACTTTGAAGAGTGCAGATATTAAAAATGTGTAAATACACAATCTTAAATTGCTTGCTAATTTATCACTAAACTGAACAAGATGGTTCCCATGTTCCGTGTCTTGGAACGGGTTTGGAGGCCAACCGAACCAGCGCGAGACGAGTATGGAGCATGTCATGGTTTGTTTGCGTCAGTTTGTCTGTCTGCGTTTTCTGTTCATCTCGGTCTTTCTGACGTTTGCCGTAGCGGCAATCGACAGCCGAATTGCTCCTCCTGCGTGGGCAGACTCTGCCGATACAGGTGGTTCTGCCGAAGGCGGTGCCGAGGGCAGCGGCAATGGCGACACCACAGCGTCAACTGAAACGAGTTCCCAGTCCGAAGCCGAAAGCACGGGAAATTCGTCAGCCAGCGGCGACACGGACTTCCTCCACGGCATCTTCTGTTGACCAGGGTGACAGCACCAATTCCAATCACATAGCAGTAACCGCTGAATCAAAAGCGGAAGCCACGTCTTCAAGCACCCAGATCGAGGCCTATGCTTCGGCAGGTGTAGAAGCAGAAGCAAAATCTATCGAGGATGATTCATCGGCGGTTGCCAAGACCAACAATGGCGGCGAGGCCTATGCGGTGAGCACCAAGGAAGGGTCATCCGCCTACGCGAATTCAGCCGATGGCGGTTATGCGGCAGCCATAACAGGGCCAAATGGCTCAACCAGCGCTTATGTTCCTGACGGAACGTCCACGACATACTCCAAGGGCAAGAAATCGACATCGATCGCCTATTCCGAAACAGGCAGCTACAGCGTTGCGATGACCAAGGGAAAACGGGCTTTTGCAGCGACCGGAACCACTGAAAATGTTGGTGCGTTGGCTGCTGGAAATGTGAAATCCGTCATCAAGTCAGCGATGAGTGCAATGGCAATGGCATCGCCGAAAATGGCCAGCGCCTATGCGCGCGCCAGCGTTGACGCATTTGCGCAAAATTCCTTCGGTCAATCAAGTGCCTACGGGCACGCTTATGCCTTCGCCAGTGTTGAGCGGAGGGGTTCGAAAGTGATCCTGTCGGTGGCGACCAGCACCAGGCCGGGCCTATGCGGCGCCGAGTGGTGGAAAAAGAAGGAAATTCATAATCGAGACTGCATCGTGAAGCGCAAGGTCATAAACCTGAAAACAAAGGTAACGGCCAAGAAAAATGCGATTGCCATCCCGGTGAAGACCAAGAAAAGCGGCAACTAATTGTGTGTGTAAGCGTAGTGTTTTAGTAAAAAAGTATAAATAATACTTTACTATTTGGTAAATAAATGGTAAAGTCTCTACTGGGAGAAGTATATCTCTCGTGCACGTTAGTATACAATGGAGTAAAAAAATGAAAACGAAGATTTTCTCGAAATTTGTACTTTCGGCCGCGGTTGTGCTTTGCGCCGGCGCGTTGATGGTCGGTACAGCTGATGCCAAGAAGAAGTGGGGCGCGGCCAGCGCTTCGAACACGACAGTTGCTCTAGGCGTTGGTGTTGGCAGCCAGTATCTCGCCGGTGGCGGCGGCTTCGGAGTTGGTATCAGCCACTCCACATTCAGACGCAGAAGCCACGAGGCAGCACCAGCGCTGACGCGCATTCTGGCGGTCACTTCGTTTCCGGCGGCTCGGCGGCACTTACGGTTGCAGCGCCGGTGGCGGCGGCTTTGCAGCTGGCGAGAGCCATTCCAGCGCTTCAGTGAACTAAGTCCAATAAATTGCTAAATCTTGAGGAGGCGGGGAAACCCCCGCCTCCCTTGCGTTTCAAGCCTCCCTCGCGCCGCCCGGCATGGCTACCCCATCTTGAAATCCGTCACATGCGCAGGCGGCGCAAGTCCCGGCAAATTTCTTGCATCAGCAGTAGGCACCAGAATTTCCGTGCGCATGGGAATAAGTCCGGCCCAGATCGGCAGGGCGTAATCTTCCTCATCATCGCCCGGCGGACCATTGCGCACCTTGGCAGAAGCCTCATCCAGTGACAGGCTCAACATTGTTGTGGCCTTCAATTCCTTCGAAGTGACGGGCCGCAGAATATCCCAGCGGCCGGGAAAGAGCTTCTCGGTGAAATTTTTCAGGCGCCGCTCTTTTTCGGCGGCATCCCTGATGATGTGGGCCTTGCCCATCACCATCACCGAGCGGTAGTTGCAACTGTGATTGAAGGCCGAGCGCGCCATGACCATGGCGTCGATCATGGTGACGGTGACACAGACATCCGCATCGACACAGGTTTCCAGCATGCGGCTGGCCGACAGAGCCGTGCCAGTAGATGTGATCATCCTCGCGCCATTGCAGCGTGGGCGTCACATAGGGCGTGCCCTTGAACACATAGCCCACATAGCACACGGGCATGGCGTCCAGGATGCCGTGCACGGTTTCCGCGTCATATTTCGCCCGCTTGTTCAGGCGCTTCACCCGGGTTCTTTCGCTGGGGGCTTCGGTCATGGCTGGTCCTCTTGATTGCACGACCTCTATGCTGTCTATATGGTCTGCTTGAAAGAACCAAGATTGCCGCCAATGGACAGACCACTTTTAGCACCCGCAACCAGCGAAATTGGCATTGACCGGGCCGATCATGAAGCCATTCAATCGCAGATTGCCCGCCAGATCAGGGAACTTGTTTTGAGCGGACGGCTGCGCCCGCAGGCCAAACTCCCATCAACGCGCAGCATGGCGGAGGACCTGAAAGTGGCCCGCGCCACCGTGGTTGAGGCCTATGAGCAGCTCCTTAGCGAGGGCTATATCGAAGCCCGCAAAGGCTCAGGTACCCGGGTAGCCGCAGAATTGCCGGAGGCGCTTCTGAACTCAACGCCTGCACGTCCGGACACAAGTAAACCGTCCCGCGCGAATGGTCGCGAACCCGCTAAACCTTTCCGCTCCGGCCTCGTCGATTGGGAGCACTTTCCCCACGATGAATGGGGCAGGCTTCTGGGACGTTTCTGGCGTAACCCGCCCATTGCCATGTTGGAACACAACGATGCCTTTGGCTGGCTGCTCTTGCGTGAAGCAATAGCCCGCCACCTCTATGAATGGCGCGGCATTTCCTGCGAGGCCGCGGAAGTGATCATGACGGCAGGCGGCATGGATGCATTTGACCTCATCAACCGTTCCATCTTCAAGGCTGGCGACAGGATCTGGATGGAAGAGCCGGGCTATCCCACCGCACGGCGCGTGTTCTCCTTGGGCGGCGTGAAAACAGTAGCCGTGCCCGTTGATCGAGAAGGGATCATGGTCGTGAAAGGCCGCGCACGGGCAGGGCAGGCGCGCGGCGCGTTCGTCACACCTGCACGGCAGTATCCGACCGGCGTCACCATGCCCCTGTCGCGGCGATTGGAGCTCTTGGATTGGGCCGACGAGGCAAAAGCCATCATCATCGAAGATGACTACGACAGTGAGTACCGCTACGTGGGGAGACCTTTGCCCGCCTTGATGAGCCTCGACCGCAAAGCGCGCGTGATTTATTCCGGCAGCTTCTCCAAAGTTTTTTCACCACTTCTGCGACTGGGCTACATCGTTGTGCCCAAGTCATTGGCCGAACGCTTTCGAAGTGAAAGACTGGCCCATGGCGCACCGCCTTCGTTGATGGCCCAGCCCGCCTTGTGCGAGTTCATGACCTCGGGCACCTTCGCCATCCACATCCGTCGCATGCGTAGAATTTACGCGGCAAGGCGCGAGGCTCTGATCGCGGCATTGGAAGGCAGCAAGCGTTTCACCATAGACGCTTCACCTTCCGGACTCATGCTTCTGCTACGTTTGAAGCCAGATGAGAACGATGAAGAAGTCGTGGCGAAGCTTGCGAGCGCCGGCCTTGAAGTGCAATCCCTATCCAGCCACTACGTGGGACGAGCCAGAGAGCAGGGATTGCTTCTAAGCTTCGCCGGATTCACCGACAAGGAACTGCGCACCGCGGCGAAGAAATTGGTGGAAATATTTCGTTGAACCTCATGCTGAGGCGCGACCCCGGACTAGATCCGGGGGAGCCTAGAAGCACCCGTTTCACGTCCACCAGCCTTCCGAGGCCAAGCTGCGCTTGGCACATCATGGTGAGGATGCGCTACGACCCCAGTGGCCTTAATTCCCGCAAAAGTTTCTCCCTCATTGCCCTTGCGAAATCCTTGAAGCCCTGGGCGGGTTCGACGAATGAATCTGCCCCGATGATGACATGCTCCAGATAATAGCCGTGCAGCGTCCGGTCTTCCGCCTCGATGGCGAGGCCGTTGATGGTTATGCCGGAGGCCAGTGCTGCTTCGCGCGCCGCATGGAGATCAACGCCGCTGTTTTCCGGTCCATCGCCTGACACGTCGATAACTTTGCGAAAACCTTCAAAGGCGTTTCCTTCGATCAGGGCAACGGAGTCATTGATGCCTGTGCCAATCGAAGTGGAACTCGCGCGCATCCAGCGGCGAATGAGACCTATGCGAAAACCAAAGGCCTTTGCATCCCTTGCATTCTCGATGTGGGTAAACGGCAGCACCAGCTGGGTTTCGCCCGGTCCGCCCCATTGCACCACGGCAATCGCGGCCCCAAAAGGCCTCATGTTGTTGATGGCCTGCTGAACGTCGGGATCACGGAAGGCCCGCGCAATGCCTTCATTCTGCAGCTCGAATTCATGCGCGTCGACGCTTGCCGAACTATCCAGCGCAAGGACAAGTTCAAGCGTCACCGGCGTCTTGTTCTGGGCGAGGGACGGCGTGGCCAGAACCGCAAACGCGCAAAAAATACGCGACCCCATGCCGCGTGCGATCCAACACAATCGTGCCCGAATTTGGAGCAATCTGCGGCCCATGCGTAAACTTGTTCTGGAAATATTTGCGGCCACTGCCCTCACCTTGGGGGCCATCCTAGCACTGACACCCGGTGTTTTGGCCAGTGACGTAATGGTGAAGGGGGCCTTTGCCCGGGCTTCCGCCGTTCCCACGGCTAAGGCCGGAACGGTCTATCTGACCCTTACCAATAACAGTTCGAGGGCCGACCGCCTTTTGTCCGTTACCACAGCGGCGTCCGATACAGCACAAGTCCACGAAAGTGTCGAGAAAGACGGGGTTGCAACCATGAAACACCTTGAGGCCCTGGAAATTCCCGCAGGCGGCACGGTGGAGCTCAAGCCGGGAGGCATTCACATCATGCTGACCGGATTGAAAGCCCCCCTGAAAAAGGGCGGCATGATCATGCTTGAACTAAAGTTTGAGCAGGCAGGCACAGTTGAGGTGATGGCTCATGTGGGGGACGTGGCCGCAGGCGACCATGCTCACGCCGAAGGTTCAACCGGCAACTGATTTTGCTCGCGCAAGGGCTTCAGGGCTCTTTCTTCTTCCCTGATGCGCCAGGCGAGCAGAGCCAGATTGGTGCAGCCGAAAATGATGGCGAACCACCACATGTGAAAGACCAGAGGCAGTATGAAAATTTCAGCAGCCACGATCATGTAATTCGGGTGGCGGAAATATTTGTATGGGCCCGCGTGGCTTAAGGTCTCTCCTGGAACAATAATTATGCGCGTGGTCCAGCGGCTGCCAAGTGCCGCAATGATCCACCCCCGTGCCGCCTGCAGGACAAGATAGGCAATGGCCCAGGGCCAGCTTACCACTTCGCCCCACACCATATACCAAAGGCCGCCGAGCCAGATGGCGTGAAATAGAACGATCAGCGGATAATGGCCGGAGCTGACTTCAATTCCGCCGTTGGCAAGCAGGCGCTTGGTGTTGCGCCGCGCAGTATAAAGCTCCACGAGGCGTTGCAGGGTGACAAGCGCAAGAATGGTAAAATTTATCCACATGGGGCTATTGTAGCATGGTGAGGAAGCCGGCTGTAAAGCCCGGTCCAAGTGCTGATACAAAGCGGCGGCCGGTGAAGTTTTCTTTCAGGCCCTCGTTCAACACAAACAGGACGGTGGGTGCCGACATGTTGCCATAGTTGGCGAGAATTCTGCGTTCATTCGGTGAGCCTGCCAGTTTCGAGCTCGAAGGCCGTTTCTATCGCGGTGATCACTTTGGCACCGCCGGGATGGAAGGAATAGGCCCCGATATGAGTGAGATTCAGATTGTGGCCCCGCAGGAATTGATCGGCGGCGGGACGCAGGTCACGAAGTGCGAGGTCCGGAATGCTGCGAGAAAATATTGCGCTGAAGCCCTGATTGTCCATGCGCCAGCCCATGACATCTTGCGTACCGGGCCAGGTGTGCTCGCCCATGAATTCGATTTCACCATGGGGGTTTTTACCAAGGGTTGAAAGAACTGCCGCTGCCGCGCCATCGCCAAACAGCGCCGTGGCGATGATGTTGGACTTGGTCATTTCATCCCGGCGGAACGTGAGCGAGCAGAGTTCGATGACGACGACGAGAACATTTGTGTCGGGCTGGGCTGCGGCCAATCGTGCGGCAAGGGCGAGACCAGCAATGCCGCCTGCACAGCCCAGGCCAAAAACCGGAACGCGATTGACATCATCACGAAAGCCCAGGTCGCTCATCACCCGTGCCTCGATGGTGGGCGTTGCAATGCCCGTCGATGAGATCATCACGATGGTATCGATTTGACTGGCTGACAGCCCGGCCTGTTCCAGGGCGCGCGCTGAGACCACGCCGAAAAGATGCGAGGCCCCAGTGACGAAAGCTTCCGAGCGCTCCTGCCAGCCTTGCTCCTCGCGGAACCACTCATAGGGACAAATTGAATGACGCATGTTGATGCCAGTGTTGGCATAGACCGGCATCATCCGGTCAAAATCCTCATGGCGGCCACCGAAAATCTTGGTGGCTTCGACGATGACATCTTCGGTCCGGAGCTCATGCTCTGGAACTGCGGTGGCAAGACTAAGCAATTTTGGACGCACGTGGGGCTCCTTCTCCTGGAACCTCTTCTACGTAGAAAACCTCAACGCGGTTCATTAACTTTTCTGCTGAATATGGCCTCCCGGTGGGCAGCATAGATGCCGGCACCTATGACAAGAACCATGCCGGCATATGAAAAACCGTCGGGAAATTCGCTGAAGACTGCCATGCCGATAACGATGGCAAACAGCACGTTGGAATAGCGGAAGGGGGCCGTGGCCGAAAGGTCGCCGAGTCGCAGCGTGGCCACCATGAACATATAGCCCGCAGCCAGCAGAATTGCGGCGGCATTGAGCAAGCCGAATTGCCAAAATTCTACTGTTTGAAACCCCTGATAAAGCGCAAAGACGATGCCGCCAAGGGCAACAAAGCAGGCATTGGCCAGCGCTATGATGAAGGTGGGAATGTGGGCCGGAATGCGCTTGGTGATCAAATCGCGAAACGCCAGTATGAAAACGATGCCCAGCGCCAGTAGCTCATAGATCGTGAAAGTGGATGGCGTTGGCCGCACAATCAGCAACACGCCGAAGAAGCCTACGAGAATGGCGGCAGTACGCCGCAGCCCCACTTTTTCCTTGAGAAAAATCACGGATACCAGCACCACCGCCAGCGGGACGCTCTGCAAAATAGTCGTGAGGTTGGCAATTGGCATGTGCATGAGGGCCGTGAGGAACATGAAGGTTCCGGCCACATCAAGCAGCGAACGCGCCAGCACGTTGGGGGTAAACAGCAAATGCACGCTGCCCAACACGCCTTGGTGGACGCAGATCATGGCAATAAAGAGGACTGAAAGAACTCCGCGAATGCTGATGATCTCGCCAAGCGGCAGCGAAGTGCCGATGGCTTTTACGCAGGTGTCGTTGAGGATAAAACACGCCATGGCGATGACCATGTAGAGGCCGGCGCGAAGCGTGTTGTTCTGCGGAGGGGAAGGCATTAGCGCATGTTTTCCTTAAAATGCCGACGGCATCAACTCAGCTTTGGCATCACGGTTTTGAGTGGCTTCACGATGGGCGGCGTAGAGCCCCGCTGCAATGACAAGCGCCATGCCAACATAGGAAAGCAGGTCTGGGAACTCATTGAAAACCAGAGTCCCGGCGATGATTGCAAAGACCACCTCGGTATAGCGAAACGGCGCGGTGGCCGAAAGCTCACCCAAGCGCACGGTAGCAACGATAAAGAAGTAACCGCACGTCACAAATAGGCCGGCCCCGACAAGCGACGCCAATTGCCAGGCTTCGATACCTCGAAACCCCTGCACCAGGCCAAAGCCGAAACCGCTCAGCGAAACAAAAATGGCATTTGCGAGAGCGATGATGAGGAGGGGAACGTGAGAGGGGATGCGCTTGGTGACGAGATCGCGCAGTGCCACGACGACAACCGCACCCATCGCCAGAAACTCGTAGATGGCAATAGTTTGCAGCGAGGGCTTCACAATAAGGAGAACACCCAGAAATCCCGTAATGACTGCCGCAATGCGCGCGAGCCCGGCTTTTTCGCCAAGAAAAATGACGGCTACCACGACAACGACCAGCGGCACGCTTTGCATGACCGACGACAGATTGGCGAGCGGCATATGCATGAGAGCTGAGACAAACATGAATGATCCCAACACATCGAACAGGGAGCGCCAGAGAACCATGCGCGTCAAAATCATCGGTGCGCTGTTTAAAACACCTTGTTGGGCACAGATGAGGAAGAGGAAAACTGTCGACAATAAACCGACAAGGCAGATGATTTCACCAATGGGCAGGGTCGTGCCAATTAGCTTGATGCACGTGTCACCGCCCACAAAACAGGCCGTCGTGATGACCATATAGAAACCGGCGCGAAGCGTGTGATTTTGGGGAGTGGGGTGGTTACCCACCCGTAACGCTCATGTGCCGCGAAACGGCAGGCTTGTTGTGGCGGCGGTCGATGATGAAGTCGTGGCCCTTGGGCTTGCGCGTGATCGCCTCATCGATGGCGGCGTTGAGGAGATCATTGCCTTCCGAAGCGCGAAGCGGCGCGCGGAGATCAGCGGCATCTTCCTGGCCCAGGCACATGTAGAGTGTGCCAGTGCAAGTCAAACGCACACGATTGCAACTCTCGCAGAAATTATGGGTGAGCGGCGTGATGAAGCCTAGGCGACCACCGGTTTCCTTCACCTTCACATAACGCGCCGGACCGCCCGTCTTGTACGGAATATCTTCCAACGTGAACTGATCCATCAATTGCGCCCGCACCACCGAGAGTGGGAGGTATTGATCGGTGCGATCGCCATCAATATCGCCGAGCGGCATGGTTTCAATGAGCGTCAGGTCCATGCCTTCGCCGTGGGCCCAGCGGATCATTTCAGGAATTTCATGCTCGTTCACGCCCTTTAGCGCCACCGCATTGATCTTGATTGCAAGGCCTGCGGCCTGCGCGGCACGAACGCCTTCCTTCACTTTGGCAAGATCGCCCCATCGGGTGATCTGCTTGAACTTGGCATGATCAAGCGTGTCGACCGAGACATTGATCCGGCGCAAGCCGTGGGCAACGAGTTCATTCGCATACTTGGCCAGCTGGCTGCCATTGGTGGTGAGCGTCAATTCTTCAAGCGCACCAGAGCGCAGATGCCGCCCCATGCTTTCAACCAGCGTCATGATGCCCTTACGCACCAGCGGCTCGCCACCCGTCAGCCTGATCTTGCGCACGCCCTTTTCAATGAAGGCGGTGCACATCCGGTCCAGCTCTTCCAGCGAGAGCAAATCGCGCTTGGGCAAAAACGTCATGTCCTCCGCCATGCAATAGACGCAGCGGAAGTCGCAACGGTCCGTCACCGACACGCGCAAATAGCTGACATGCCTGCCAAAGGGATCAATAAGAGAAACAGGGTTCATAGGCTAAATTTGGGCTTTCGGGGGGTAACGGTCAAGTGACGTGTTTGTTATGGGAGATGCAAGTGTTAAGTAAACCCTCATGCTGAGGTGCCCGGTGCAACCGGGCCTCTAAGCACCTTTGCTGTGTCCGCCAGGCCTTCGAGGCCGCTTCGCGGCACCTCAGGGTGAGGGGTAATTAAGACCTCATCCTTGCCCCATCCGGGTCATAGACCGGCTTGGCGGCCACCCGGGCTTTGTAGAATTCGCCCAGAAGCTCGATTTCCAGTTCCGTGCCATCATTGGCGCAGTCTATCGGCACATAGCCCATGGCCATGCTCTTTTTGGCGTGGTGGGCATAGCCTCCAGACGTGACATAGCCCACGCATTTACCATGATGGAAGATGGGTTCATCGGCGACGCAATCCACATCCTTGGTGTCCACTATCATGGTGACGAGGCGTTTGGCTGGCTTGTCAGCTTTTGCTGCCGCCTTGCCAATGAATTCCGCCATCTTGTCAAAGGCGATGAAGGCATCGAGGCCGGATTCGGCTGGGGTAAAATCCGGGCGGAAATCAAGGGTCCAGACGCCCCAGTTCTTTTCCAATCGCATCGACATCAAGGCACGGCCGCCATAGAGCTTGAGACCGAGATCAGCCCCAGCCGCTTCCAGCGCTTCAAACAGGCGCATGTGGAATTGCGGAGCGCAGTAAATCTCGTAACCCAACTCGCCGGAAAACGAGACGCGTGTAAGGATCACCGGCACATCCGCCACCACCATGCGGCGGATATCGCGGAACTTGAGAGCCATGTTGGAAACGTCATCGCGCGTGAGGCGCGACAGCAGGGTGCGGGATTTGGGACCAGAAATGGCAAAGCCGTGCAACACGTCAGTTATGTTGCGATAGGTGACGCCTTCTTTCGGCATGTGCAACTCAAACCAGCGCCGGTGCATTTCCTGGGCGGCGCCGGAGCCGAAAAGCATAAAAGTTTCGTCGTCGAGTTTTGCGATGGTGAGATCACCATAAAGTTTGCCCCTTGGGGTCAGCATCGGCGTCAAAGCGAGGCGACCTGTTTTAGGCAAGTTATTGGCGAGGAGGCGGTCGAGGAAGGCGGCGACGCCCGGACCTTTGAACTCATGCTTGGCGTAATTGGCGATTTCAATCATGCCCACATGTTCACGCACCGCTTTCACTTCATCGGCTACATGGCTGAAAGCATTGGACCTTCGGAAGGTCGGCGTTTCGTGCGCCGCGTCCTTTGAGCCCGCAAACCACAAGGCATGTTCCAGCCCGAAAGACACTCCCATCACCGCACCGCGCTCAATAAAGCGGTCATAAAGTGCGGTGGTTTTCTGGCGGCGGCCTTCTGGCAGGGTTTCATTGGGATAGGTGAGGCGGAAGCGGCGCGAATAGTTTTCACAGGATTTTATTGTGCCCCAATCACGGGTGGCGAAGGCGCCAAAGCGCGCTACATCCATGCCCCAGACATCGATCGATGGCTCGCCATTGATGATCCATTCCGCCATGCACAGGCCGACACCTCCGCCCTGGCAGAAACCCGCCATGACGCCAACGGCAGTCCAATAATTGCGCAGCCCCGGAACCGGGCCAATCAACGGATTGCCATCGGGCCCGAAGGTGAAGGGGCCGTTCACCACTTTTTTGACGCCGGCATTGGCCAGCGCCGGCATGCGGTCAAAAATAATCTCAAGGCGTTCTGAAATGCGGCCAAGGTCATCCGGCAAAAGTTCGCTGCCGAAATCCAAGGGCGTGCCATTCACGGCCCAAGCTTGAGGCTTCAGTTCATAGGTCCCATAGAGCAGGCCATCATGTTCCTGCCGCGTGTAGGTGTTGCCTTCGTAGTCCACCGTGACAGCCACTTCCTTGCCATGGTCGCGCACTTCCGGAATGGTTTCGGTGATGATGTAGTGATGCTCGAAGGGCTGCACCGGAAGATCGATGCCAGCAAGGCGACCCACCTCGCGCGCCCACAAGCCGCCCGCATTGACAACAACCTCGGCATTGATCGTGCCTTGAGGTGTCACCACATTCCATGTGCCATCGGGCAGGGGATTGGTTTCGATGACCGGACATTCGCGGTGGATTTTTGCCCCGTAGTGGCGGGCGCCCTTGGCATAGGCATGGGTGACGCCGGAAGGGTCCACATGGCCATCAACGGGTTCGAACAGGGCACCCACATATTTCGTGGGGTCGATGAGCGGGTTGAGGTCGCGGGCGTGCTCCAGCGAAATGAAATCTGAATCCAAACCGAGATAGCGCGCCTTGGCCCGCTCCTGTTTCAGGTAATCATAGCGCTCCTTGGTGGAAGCGAGATAGATGCCGCCCGGGCGATGAATACCGCAGGATTGGCCCGTGAGCTCTTCAAGTTCTTTGTAGAGATTGATCGTGTAGCCCTGCAGCCTCGCGATGTTGGAATCGGAATTGATCGTGTGGATGATGCCCGCCGCATGCCATGAGGAACCGGAGGTGAGCTCCTTGCGTTCCAGCAGCACCACATCCTTCCAGCCCATCTTGGCCAGATGATAAAGAATGGAGCAGCCCACAACGCCGCCGCCGATAACCACTACTTTTGCATGACTTTGCATCAAGAAACCTCTGGGAAACTGCGCGAATGTGTCATGGCCAATGGCTGCAAGTCAAAGGAGGAAAAGGCATGGGACGGTGGCGCGGGAGTTAAGCGACCTTCATGCGCTCCGTGCCGGGAAGAAAAATCGTGAGAAGCCCAATGGCCGGCAGCACCGAACAGAGTTGAAAGACAAAGACGATGCTGGTGTGGTCGGCAAGATAACCAAGGGGCACGGCGCTTAAGCCCGCGATGCCAAAGGCGGTGCCAAAGAACAGCCCGGAGATCATGCCGACCCGCCCCGGCAAAAGCTCCTGTGCGTAAACCACCATGGCGGAGAAGGCCGAAGCGAGAATAAGGCCAATGGGGATTGTGAGCACCACCGTCCAGAACAGGTTTGCGAATGGCAGCGCCAGCGTGAAAGGCAGTGCGCCGAGAATTGAAAACCAGATCACGGCCTTGCGCCCGATACGGTCGCCAACGGGGCCGCCCGCAAATGTGCCAACGGCGAAAGCTCCCAAATAAACGAAGAGATAAATCTGCGCGTCTTTCACCGGCACCTGGAAATGATCAATGAGATAGAAGGTGTAAAAGCTGCTGAAACTTGACGTGTAAACAAATTTTGAAAACATCAGCGCCAGCAGAATGAGGAGCGACAGACTTACCGTGCGCGTGCTCAAGCTGTGGCGGATGGCAGGTATTGAACGTGCCGTGTTCTTCGGACTGAGGTGATGGCTGTACCAGCGCCCCACGCCACTCAGGATGCCAACAGCGGCAAGGGCGATGAGGGCAAACCAGACAACGCTGGCCTGTCCGCGTGGCAGGATGATCCAAGCGGCAAGCAGCGGGCCGAGTGACGTTCCGATATTGCCTCCGACCTGGAACAGGCTTTGCGCCATGCCGAAGCGTCCGCCCGAGGCAATCCGCGCCACGCGAGAGGCTTCCGGGTGGAAAATGGCTGAACCGATGCCGACGGCCCCGGCGGCGATGAGAATGACAGGATAGGACGTTGCCACGCCAAGCAACACGAGGCCCAAGAGCGTAAAAGCCGGGGCGAGGGGGAGAGAATAGGGCAGCGGGCGGCGATCCGTATAAAGACCGATCAGGGGCTGCAGGACTGACGCCGTGACATGGAACACCATGGTGATCATGCCGATCTGGGCAAAAGTAAGCGCGTAGGAATCGCGCAGTATGGGATAGATAGCCAGCATCAGGGCCTGCAGGGTGTCATTGATTAGGTGGCAGGCGGTGACCGAAATCAGCACTGCAAAAACTGTGCTGCTGGCAATGCGATTTTCGATTGTGGTCAAGCTGAAATCCCTAAAGATCGGGCCCGTTTAGCAGACATACTGGGGCCCTGCCAGCTGGCGGGACGCAAGGCAGCCATACCCCGGCAGGGGAGGAAGTTAATTCGTCGTCACCTCTTCCAGCAGCCAATCCTTGAAAACCTTGACCTCGGCGGCGCGGCTCAATCGCGGCGTGGCAGGCTCGGAAATGTAGTAGGCTTTTTCATGCAGCACTTCGGTTTCAAAAAGCCTGATGAGCCTGCCACTTTTCATATCATCGGCGAGGATGGCGGTGGGGGCGAGCCCCACACCCTGGCTTGCCAGCATGGCCGAGTGCAGCAGGTTGAACCCCTCAAACAGCGGGCCGGGCAGTGGATCATCGAGCCTTACTCCCGCCGCCTTGAACCAGCGTGACCATGGCCTGCGATCAAGGTCGTGGAGCAGGAGGCATTTCAGCAGGTCGGCGGGCTTTTCGAAGGGGCCCATTTGATTAAGATAGGCCGGATTGCAGACCGGCACTGAAACACCTTCCAGAAACTTGGTGGCGTGCGCCGGGGCGTCATTCCAATCGCCATAGGAAATGGCGAGGTCAACATCCTCAAAATCAACCGGGTGGTCATAGATTGCATGCATCAGGCGGACATTGATTTCCGGGTGCTGGCGCATGAAGGCGGGCAGGCGCGGTATGAGCCAGATTGTTGCAATAGAGGGAATGGCGGCAATGGTGAGCGATGCCTTGCCATCGCTCTTGGAAATGCGCTGGCAGGCAGCCCCGATTATGCCAAAGGCTTCTGCGAGCGAAGCGGCAAGCTCCACCCCCTCAGGCGTAGGTAAGGTCTGACGGCCCTGCCGGTCAAAGAGCGCCACACCAAACCATTCTTCAAGCTGGCGGATTTGATGGCTTACTGCCGATTGGGTGACATGCAGCTCATCGGCGGCTCTTGAGAAACTGTTGCAGCGGGCGGCCGCTTCAAAGCATTTCAGGGCATTCAGGGGCGGCAGGCGGGCCAAGATAGCTCCATGAAAAATTCT
The DNA here is from genome assembly GCA_963766425.1 of uncultured Alphaproteobacteria bacterium. Lineage (GTDB taxonomy): Bacteria > Pseudomonadota > Alphaproteobacteria > Rhizobiales > Aestuariivirgaceae > Aestuariivirga. The sequence continues at coordinate 38,985 of CAVYAB010000017.1, read as the reverse complement.
CATGCATTATGTGAGTGATCATCTTTTGACTCAAGCGCCACTTGCCGCCCAAAAGGGCTGCCAGATTTCGGAGGAATATGATGACTGCTGCCCAGCGCCCAAGCCTGGTTGACTACCGGGGAAACGGAAAGCCGCCAAAGCCAACATTCTCGGCGGGCGAGATGCAAGGACGGCAGGATAAGATTCGCGGCTGGATGGCCAAGAGCAATGTGGATGCCTGCCTGTTCACCAGCTACCACAATATCTGCTATCTCGCAGATTTTCTCTATTGCTCCTTCGGTCGCAAATACGGGCTGGTGATCACCCAGAAGGCGGCAACGACGGTGAGTGCTGCCATCGACGGTGGCCAACCCGCCAGGCGCACTTTTGGCGACAATGTGACTTACACGGATTGGTCGAAGGACAATTATTTCTTGGCCCAGCAAGGCCTGATCAAGGGTGCCAAGCGCATTGGCATAGAGTTCGATCATGTCAGTGTGGATTTTCGGAAAAGCCTGCAGGATGCCTTTCCCGGCGTCGAGTTCGTGGATGTTGCCGCTCCTTCGATGAAGATGCGCATGATCAAGTCAGACGAGGAAATCAAACACATGACCAAGATGACACGTATTGCCGACATCGGTGGTGCGGCCTGTGTTGAAGCGATTGCGGTGGGTGTGCCGGAACATGAGGTGGCGCTGCATTCAACTGCAGCCATGGTGCGCGAGATTGCAAAGGTCTGGCACCATGCGGAACTGATGGATACCTGGACCTGGTTTCAATCCGGCGTGAATACCGATGGCGCCCATAATCCAGTGACCAGCCGAAAAATAAGGCGCGGGGATATTCTCTCGCTCAATTGTTTTCCCATGGTGGCCGGCTACTACGTGGCTCTCGAACGCACCCTGTTTGCCGAAACTGCAAGCAGGGAACATCTCAAAATGTGGGAAATAAATTGCCATGTCCATGATGTGGGCAAGAAGCTGCTGGTGCCCGGCGCCAAATGTTCCGATATCGCAAAATCCCTCAACGATATTTACGCCCAGCATGACCTGTTGAAATACCGTACCTTTGGCTACGGCCATTCCTTCGGCGTACTCTGCCATTACTATGGCCGCGAAGCTGGTTTGGAACTTCGCGAAGATTGTGACACGGTGCTTGAACCCGGCATGGTGGTTTCCATGGAGCCCATGATCATGATTCCCGAAGGCCAGAAGGGGGCAGGCGGCTACCGCGAGCACGACATCCTGGTGATCACCGGGAAGGGCAACCGCAATATCACAGCTTTTCCGTATGGACCGGAGCATTTGATCATCAAACCCGCCAAAAAGCCTGCAAAGAAGCTGCGCTAATATCGTGGCTTCCCTTTTTGCCCTGACTGCATATTATGGTCCAAAAACAGGGGTAAGGCGATTAACCGATGACAGCGAGCGTTGCAGGCAATGAACCAATGGTGAGTTTCGCCAAGGTTCAAAAGAGTTACGATGGCGAAACGCTGGTTGTGAAGGACCTTAATCTCGACATAGCCAAAGGTGAGTTCCTTACCATGTTGGGACCATCCGGTTCCGGCAAGACCACCACCCTCATGATGCTGGCTGGCTTCGAACCCGCAACCCATGGCGAAATCTACGTGAAGGGCAAGCCCATCAACAACACCCCGCCCCACAAGCGCGGCATAGGCATGGTGTTCCAGAACTATGCCCTGTTCCCCCATATGACGGTGGCTGAGAACCTGGCTTTCCCGTTACAGGTGCGCAACATCGGCAAGGCTGAAATTGAAGAGCGCGTTAAAAACATCTTGAAACTGGTGGAACTTCCGCAGATGGCCAGTCGCAGGCCGGGGCAATTGTCCGGCGGCCAGCAGCAGCGCATTGCCGTGGCCCGCGCTCTCGTATTCGAGCCTGACCTCGTTCTTATGGACGAACCCCTCGGCGCCCTCGACAAGCAGCTCCGCGAGCAGATGCAATATGAAATCAAGCACATTCACGAGCGCCTCGGCGTAACCATCGTCTATGTGACCCATGACCAGGCGGAAGCGCTCACCATGTCGAATCGCATCGCGGTGTTTAATGACGGCGTGGTGCAGCAACTGTCCTCGCCTGATGAACTTTATGAGCGCCCGCAGAATTCATTCGTGGCCCAATTCATTGGCGAGAACAACAAGTTGAAGGGTGTGATTGAGGAAGTGGACAGTCATAGCATTGCCACCGTGAAACTCGATTCCAGCGATGTGGTGAAGGCGCTTGCGGTCAACGTGGGCACCAAGGGCGAACGCACCCTGCTGTCGATCAGGCCGGAGCGTGTTGAAATCAATCCGCTGGCCAAGAATGTTGATGTCCTGTTGCGCGGGAAAATTGCCGAACTCATTTACCTCGGCGATCACATTCGCGCGCGACTTGAAGTGGCCGGTCACGATAACTTCATTGTGAAGGTGCCAAACAAGGCTGGAAGTGATAACATTGCCCACGGCAAGACCGTGAATGTGGGCTGGTCAGTCAAGGATTGTCGCGCCCTCGACTATATCGAGCTGCATCACTAGCGGAAGGAGAAATTGCCCATGCCCCGCGCCCGAAATTGGAAAGGTCGCGTCGTGGCGGTGGCAATTTCATTTCTGGCCCTGGCGACGCCATTGCCAAAAACTTTTGCGCAAACTTATGAAGTCGACCTGGCCCTTGTGCTGGCCGTGGATTGTTCCTTCAGCGTGGATCTGAGCGAGTTCGCCCTGCAGATGGAAGGCCTGGGGCAGGCCTTCCGGCACCCGGATGTCAAACGCGCCATTTCACTGGGAAACCTGCAACGCATCGCCGTCAGCGTGGTGCAGTGGTCGGACGAATCCAACCAGGCGGTGGTGCTGCCCTGGACCATTATCGCCAGCGATGACGACGCCGAACTTCTTGGCGAAAGGCTGGCCGTCATGCCGCGTCAACTGGCCGAGGGGGGCACCTCGATATCAAGCGCGCTGCTCTATTCGGCAGCACTCTTCAGCAAGGCCCCGTACTCGCCACGCCAGGTGATTGATATATCATCGGACGGCCGCAACAATGTTGGCGTTCCGGTCGTTGCCGTGCGCGACCGGATTGTGGCCCAGGGCATCACCATCAATGCACTCACCATTCTCAATGAATGGCCAACCCTTAATGTCTATTTCCAGAATCAGGTAACCGGCGGCGAGGGCAATTTCGTGATCCCGGCCAATGATTACGCGGCCTATGCCGAGGCCATCTACCGCAAGCTGCTGAAGGAAATCACCGGGCCTGGAATTTCCTGAGTAAGGTGAGAAAGCCTCACGCTTGACCGCCTCCTGCCGCGGACATATGCGGAAGGAAACCTTACGGCACGGATTATCTCATGCAGTCTTTCACTCTTTCCCACCTTCCCGAAATCATCTTTGGCGCAGGGCGCTTGGCCGACCTTGCGGGCAAGGCCGAACATCTCGCGGGCAAGGGTGCTGCCGTTCTCGTGGTGGCTGATCCCATGCTCACGACGTTGGGGATTGCTGGACGTGCGCTTGAGATTCTGAAAAAGGCCGGATTGGAAGTTCAGGTCTTTGATGGCCTTAAGGGCGAGCCAAAGGTTGCCGACATTGATGGCGCCGCCGCGTTGGCCCGCACCATGAACGCGAAAACCGTAGTGGGTCTGGGCGGTGGTTCTGCCCTCGATACGGCAAAGCTTGTGGCGGCCTGTGCCGCTTCGGGTTTGAGCGCGCAAAGTTATCAGCTTTGCGAAACGCCACTTCCAAAAAACATCTTGCCCATCATTGCCGTTCCCACCACGGCTGGCACGGGATCGGAAGTCACCCGCGTTTCGGTTTTCGCTAACGTAGATAAGGTAAAGGTCTGGGCCTGGGGCGAGGAACTAAAACCCAGCGTGGCGATCCTCGATCCGGAATTGACCGTGGGCGTGCCGGCCCATGTCACGGCGGCAACCGGGCTTGATGCCCTAGTCCACGCCATTGAGGCCGCAACCAACAAACACCGCACCGATGGCAATGATCTCTACGCCTTAAAGGCAGTTTCACTGATTGTCGAGAATCTGGAACGGGCCATAAAAAACCCGAATGATCTTGATGCACGCGGCAGCTTGCTTCTCGGCTCATGTTACGGCGGCATTGCCATCGACAACTGCGGAACGGCACTTGCCCACAACATCTCCCACGCCATGGCCGATCTTGCCCCCATTCCCCATGGCAGGGCTACGGGCCTTGCCATGCTTGCCACCATGGAATGGGTTTCCCACGGTGACCCCCAAGCTTTCGCAAGGGTTGCAAAAGCCATGGGAACAGCCGACCCTGTGAAAGCCTATGAACGCCTCGTGCGGGCCACGGGCATGAAGATTTCACTGGAGGGTGACGGGCTTGACCTTTCCAAACCAGAACTTCTGGCTGAACGCATGGCGAGCCCCGCCAATGCCCCCATGCGGAAATCAAACCAGCGCTATCCCGGCGACGCGGAGTTGGTTGATCTCGCGCGGCTCGTTTACGGTCTTCGTTAACGCTCTTTCAAAGGTCGGGCCTTCATGGTGCCGCCATGAGTGACGATCTCTACAATGATGCGCGCTGGCTGGTGGGTGCTGTTGCCCGCGGGCTGCATGCGCGGGGCGGCGTTTACGTCGATGAGGTACTGCAGCGGCTTGCGGAGCAGGACATGACTCGGAGCGATCTTGTTGTACCGCGTTCGCAGAACCTTCCCGTCACGCGGTACTTCGCCCCATGCATCGCCGAAACCATGATGCTGGAGTCTGAGTTGGCCGCCGCCATTGCCTCCCTCGATGGCCACCTCAAATGGCTGCAATCCAAATCCTACACCGATGAAATTCTCGGCGAGGGGTTTTTACAGAATTATGGCTGGTGCCAGATCGTCGGTCCCCAGGGATTTTTTGCCGGGAATGATTTTTTGCTTGGTCTCCTGATGCTGGGGCCGCATCGTCATTATAAAGACCATTATCATCCGGCTCCCGAACTCTATTGGCCGCTAACCGGTCCGACGGAATGGAAACAGGGCAATGGAACCTTTGAAACGAAACCGGCAGGTACGGTCATTTACCATGCCCCCAATGTTCACCACGCAACCAAAACGTCAGAGCATCCGTTACTGACGGTATGGAGCTGGACCCGCGACACCCAAACCCCTGCCAAATTGGTTGATGCATGAGCCTCATTAAATTTTTCGTCGTGTTTGGCATTGTGGCCTATGCAGTCGCAGCGCTTGGCATGTACGTGTTTCAGCGTAAACTGCAGTATATCGCCGAAAACAAAGGCCTGACACCGGAAAGCGTTGGCGTTGTGGGTGCAACAATCGAAACGCTGACAACGCCCGATGGCGAGAAGATCATCGTCTGGTATGCCTCGGCGACGGAAGGCAAGCCAACCATTCTCTATTTCCATGGCAACGCCGGCGAGATCGGCGACAGGCCCTTGCGCTTCAACTATTACCATTCGCGCGGCTTCGGCGTGGCTTACGTCTCCTACCGTGGCTATGGCGGCAGCACAGGATCACCAACAGAACAGGGGCTGCTCACCGATGCAGTGACAGCCTATGACTGGCTCATGGCCAAAGGCATTGCACCTCAAAGCATTGCACTTCTGGGTGAATCCTTGGGAAGCGGCATTGCAGTGCAAATCGCTGCCAAGAAACAAGTAGGCGCCGTGGCGCTGAACGCACCTTACACGTCAACTGCTGATGTGGCGGCACGCATCTATTGGTGGCTGCCCGTGCGCGTGCTAATGAAAGACCAATACAGGTCCATTAATTTTATCGCCGATGTAAAAGCGCCGCTGCTGGTTGTTCATGGCGATCAGGATGTTTTGATTCCCTTGGAGTTTGGCAAGAGACTGTTTGCTGCTGCCAATGAACCGAAGGAGATGGCGATTGTCGAGGGCTTTGGCCACGAAGCCATGTTTGAAGAGGTGGCATGGGCGCGGGAAGTTGAGTTTTTTGAAAGAGTGATGAACCACGAATGAATGATGGGTTCAGGCAGCGTTCGGTTTTGTTGGATCAAAGTGAAAACAGCGCGGGCCAAACTCTCGCACGCCGTTAAACGCCAACCAACGTCAAGGGATGAAACACCATGAAGACACTTCTTGTCACGACAGCCTCAGCCATAATTGGGATCATTTCATTCGCCAGTGCCGCCCAAGCCGAAACCCAGGCATTCGCAAACCCCAAAGTCAGTGGCCAGCGCCTTGACCTGTGTTTGGAGTGGGGAACCGGTTGCGGCAAACCTTCCGCCGACGCCTGGTGCGTGAGCAAGGGCTTCACCACTTCTTCAAGCCATGTCGTTGCTCATGACATTGGCGCTGTCACGCCAACCCGGCTGATGAGCACGGGTGCTGTCTGCGACCAGCCCTTCTGTGATGGATTTTCGCAGGTAACCTGCTTCAAACCGGGAGCACCTCCCGCACCGGACATGCAAGGCTACAACAAGCCAAAATTCAACGGCATGCGCCTTGACCTCTGCGTTGACTGGGGCGTGGGCTGCGGCATGCCCGCCGCCAAGAAGTACTGTCAGAATAAAGGCTGGTCCACGGCACACTCCTATGTCGTCGCCAACAACATCGGCGCCCACGCACCAACCCGCCTGATCGGGACAAGTGCGGTATGCGACCAGCCCTTCTGCGATGGTTTTAAAAGAATCGTCTGCAAGAACTAGTTCAAGAGCTTTCTCATCATGGCCGGATCAAGTCCGGTCATGATGAAGTTTTGTAACTCCGATTACTCAAGCACAAAATTTTTTTCATGTGAACAGTAACACCTCCGGCGGGGAATGGTTCTCGCTGAAATTCCTGAAACCCGCGACGGGCGTAGAATTCGATGTTCGAGTTGAATGCCGCATTTGTGTAAAGCTGCAGCTCAGCCAGATGGAGTGAGCGTGCGATGGTTTCGGCGTGGCTCAGAAGCAGCTCGCCAATTCTTTTGCCCTGGTGGTCAGGTCGCACGGCGATGTTTTCGATCAGGAGATGCTGCTCCTGCGGGACAACTTCGATAAGAGCAACAGCTTCACCATCAACTTCATAAAGGTCTATAATGTGATCGACCACGGCCCTGTCATAGTTGACCGTCATCGGTTTTGGTTCGCGGCCAATCAGTGGGATCCACTTCGCATAGGCCAGCCGTGTCAGGTCACGGATGGTTGCGGAATCAGCCAGAGTTGCCCGCCTCAGCTTTGTTGCCATACCGGTTCAGTACCCCGGCGGTGGAATAAAGCACGCATATTCCTTTTCCAGCAGTTCAGCAAAGTGCAGCGAGGTGTAGTCCCCATACTGCCGTGTGATGATCTGCACGCCTGAGGGCAGGCCTTGCGGGGTAAGGCCCAGGGGCGCAACTGTCGACGGCAAGTAAAAAGCGCAGGAATAGCCGGCCCAGAAAAGTTGATCGGTTGTGGGCACGCGCTTGCCATTCACTTCAATGGTGCGTTCATGACGGTCACCCACATGGTCATGGGGGAAGGCGGCAGAAGCGGCCGCAGGGCAGAGCAACACATCCCAGTCGTCAAAAAAGCGATCCCACAACAAGCGCATCTGGTGCCTGCGCTCGTTGGCCATAAGCCATGAGCGGTGCGGCGTGACATAGGCCCGTGTCATCTTGGCATAGTAGCTGTTGTCATCGGGAGCAAAATTGCCAACCCGTTCGACATTAGCAGCAAAGTCGGTATCAGTTTGCCTGCGGCTGGTGGCTGAGCGCAGGAGAGAGATAAAAATGTCCATAGCCTCGCGCGTCGTGAAATCAGGCCGCGCGTCATGGGAAATCTTCTTCACCTTCTTGCTGAGAAATTGTGCAAGTTTTACAATCAGGTCTTGAACTGGCTGATCAACCTCGCTCACCGGATCATTCAGCATCACAGCGACGCGAAAATCCTTGAAGGTCTTTTGCTTGAGGTCCGGCAAGTGAATACTCATTGCCCGCGCCTCGATGCCGTCCATGCCCGCCAGAAGTTTTAGCATGGCGGTGAGGTCGCGGGCGGAGCGCGCCATAGGCCCCGCCACGGAAATGTCGCTGGGCTGCACATTGCTGAGGAGGTGGCCACGATAGGGGACTACGCCATAGGTGGGCTTGTGGGCATAGACCCCACAATAATGCGCAGGGTTACGGAGCGACGCGCCGATGTCAGAGCCAATTTCAAGAGCGCTCATGCCCGTGGCAAGCGCCACCGCCGAACCGCCTGAGGAACCGCCCGGCGCACGCGTGATATCCCAGGGATTGTTCGTGGTGCCATAGACCTCGTTAAAACTCTGCCAATCCGCCAGCATGAGCGGCACATTGGTTTTGCCGTAGATCACGGCACCAGCGTCCGTGAGGCGGGTGATGGCCACCGCATCAGAGGCAGCGATATTTTCCTTGTAAGCGGGCTCGCCCCAGGTTGAGGGCGTGCCCTTCCAATCGAAAGGATTCCTTGGCCGTCATCGGAACCCCGTCAAAGTATCCAATCGGCGTGCCTTTCTTCAGGCGCTTGTCTGAAGCCGCCGCGGCGTGCTTGGCCCGGCCAAGATCGGTGACAACTATCGCATTGAGCGTGTCATTGTGGAGCGCATATTGATCGAGGCAGACTTCCAGAAGCTCCTTTGCCGAAATCTTCCGGGCCCGCAGCAGACGGGCCATTTCGACGGCGGAACAAAACCGCAATTCAGTCATTCCCGGGAACTCCATCACTTAACCTGCATGACAGTCATGTTACCCAAAGATGACGACAAGTACAGGGTGAGCCTGTAAAGCGGGGCCATGGAACGGCATCGCGTGTTAAAGGGCTATTTGTATGCCGGCGCAGGGGCGGCACTGTTTTCGACCAAGGCCATTTTCATCAAGCTTGCCTATATGGAAGAAGCCAACGCGGCGCTGATGCTGGCACTCCGCATGGCCATGGCGCTTCCCTTCTTTGTGGCCGTGGGCCTCTATGCGGTTTACCGGCTCCGCCAGAATGGCAAGGCAATGCCGGGATGGGGCTTGACCATCCGCGCCCTGCTGACGGGCTTCATCGGCTACTATGTCTCCTCGCTTCTTGACTTCGAGGGGCTGGTTTACATCACGGCCCAGCTTGAACGCCTGGTCCTGTTTACCTATCCGATCTTTGTGATGTTTTTGGGCTGGTTGTTCTTTGGTGCGAGGCTCACATGGATCAGCATAATGGCTGCCGCCATAACTTACGCTGGCCTCGTTGTGGTGTTTCTCACCGACCTGCCAACGGGCGGCATGGCAACGGTCATCGGCACCGCTCTCGTCTTGGGTTGCGCCCTGACCTTCGCTATCTATCAATTGCTGGCCAAGAATTTTATCACAGCGATGGGCAGCGCCTTGTTTACCTCCATCGCCCTGTCGGGATCGGCCTTCGCCTGCATTGCCCACTATATCGTCACCAGCTGGAGTTTTGATTTCTCGTCCAGCCCGCGATTTTTTTGGTTGGCGGCGGGCACGGCGTTTTTTGCGACAGTCGTACCATCATTTCTGGTGAATGCAGGCCTGTCGCGCATCAGCCCGCAGTCAACTTCAATGATAGCCACGATTTCGCCGCTGATCACCATTGCTTTGGCAGTCTGGATTTTGGGTGAACCCTTCACCCTGGCCGATGCCATTGGCTCCGCCATGGTGATTGCCGGTGTGGGGATATATGCGTTGACCGATGTGAAGGCAGTACCCAATCTTGGTCATTCCGGCGAAAGCCGGAATCCAGCTGCAGTTAAGAATCCTGAATGAGATTCCGGCATGCGCCGGAATGACTGTGAGCGTCAACTCACGCTGTCCGGCAGAACTTCCTTGCGCTTGGCCATGAAGGCTTGAAGCGCCTCATCGATGCCGGAATCGAGGGGAGGGGCTTCATACTCGCGCAGCATCTTCTTCCACTGGGTGTTTGCGCGGGCCACGATGTCCTTTTCCCCTTCGTCGCGCCATTGCTCGAACGAATTGTTGTCGGCAAGACCGGAGCGCCAGAAGGCAGTTTCGAAATTAGAGCGCGTGTGGGCGCAGCCCAGATAATGTGAACCGGGGCCAACTTCGCGGATGGCATCCATGGCCTGGCCGTTTTCCGAAAAATCGACGCCTTCGGCGAGCTTCTGGAACATGGTGAGCTGGTCGGCATCCATGATGAGTTTCTCGTAGCCGGATGCCAATCCGCCTTCCAGCCAGCCCGCTGCATGGAGGCAGAAGTTGACGCCGGAGAGGATCGTCGACCACAGCGTGTTGGCGCTTTCGTAGGCTGCCTGTGCGTCCGGGATCTTGGAGCCGCACAGGCCACCGCCGGATCGGAAGGGCACCCCCATGCGGCGCGCCAACTGGGCGGCGCCGAAGGTGACGAGCGCCGGTTCCGGCGTGCCGAATGTCGGTGCCCCCGACTGCATGGACATGGACGCGGCAAAGGTGCCGAAAACGACCGGAGCGCCGGGCCGGCACAATTGCGTGAAGGCAATGCCAACCGATGCCTCCGCCAAAATCTGTGTAAGCGTTCCGACCGTGGTGACAGGCGACATGGCGCCCGCCACAATGAACGGCGAGATCACGGTTGCCTGATTGGCGCGGGCGTAGACCTTTAGCGCACCTAGCATGACGCCATCCCACACCATGGGTGAGTTGGCGTTGATAAGGCTGGTCATCACGCAATTCTGGTCAACGAACTCCTTGCCGAAAAGAAGTTCCGCCATGGCAACCGAGTCCGCCGCGCGCTCGCCCGAGGTGACCGAGCCCATGAACGGCTTATCGTTGTACTTGATGTGGGTGTAGACCATGTCGAGGTGGCGCTTGGCGACCGGTATGTCAACCGGCTCGCACAGCGTTCCTCCGGCGTGATGCAGGCTTGGCAGCATGTAGACGAGTTTCGAGAAGTTGCGGAAGTCCTCGATCGTGGCATAGCGGCGGCCCTCATCGAGATTGCGGATGAAGGGTGGACCATAGACCGGCGCAAACACGGTGTTGTTGCCGCCGATGCTGATGTTGTTGGCCGGGTTGCGCGCATGCTGCTGGTATTCGCGCGGCGCGGTCTTGATCAGTGAGCGTACCAGGCCCTTGGGAAAGCGTACGCGAAAGCGCTTCGTATCGGACTCTGAGTGCTTGACGTCGGCGCCGGCCTGCTTCCACATTCGGACGGCTTCCTCATCTTCGTAGAAGTCGATTCCGGTTTCCTGCAAAACAGTTTCAGCATTGTGCTCGATCAGTTCGAGCTGGTCGTCGCTGTACGGCTCATAGGTCTTGATCTTGCGGCGGATATAGCCCGCAGGAGGGGTGATTTGATTGGTGCGCGCCGCACGGCGGGCATCGGCCCCGCCACGGGCGCGGCGGCCGGTTGGAGCGGGCTGTAAATCGGTCATGTCATGGCCTGTTGAGAAAGTTTCACTAGGGGGTAGCTTTAGGCTCAACGGGGAGGGGGGAGAGGCGGATAAACGTCAGCCGAAGGTGCGGAAACGACGTGGGCGAGAGGTGCCACTTGTCAGGCAAAAGCTCTTCATTCAAGATAGGCTCATGAAACGCCGCGATGCAAAACTTCAACTATTCTATGATCTTACGGAAGCGGCCATTTTAAAACGGGCTGAGACCTGCGCAAACGCAGGCCCAGCGGCAAGGCCCGTCTTTGACGCGCTGCGATTGAGCGTTGGTGATCAAGGCAATTTTACCCCGGAGCGCTTGCCAGTGTGCGATGCACTGGAATCCGCGTCACACTTGGCAAGCACAGCCCCAGCCCCAATCCCCGAACTTGCTGCAGCCTTGAACGACCTATCACCTCGCCTGCAATGGAAACGCCGCAATGCGTCGTCGCCCGCTCGCACGACTTTTCATGATGGCCACGCCAACGCCCTAGTCGCAGGGCCAGGCGGCCTGGAGGAGCGCGACGATGTGTGGGTCGGCATCAGCCTGCTGGCACCCCATGTGCGCTATCCCGACCATCGGCATCACCCGGAAGAAGTCTATGTTTCGTTAGCCGGTGGTGCCTGGTGGAATTCAAATATGGAGTGGACCACGCCAGTACCGGGCGGTATCATTTACAATGAACCCAACGTGCTGCACGCCATGCAAACCGAGGAGCAACCGCTACTGGCAATCTGGTGCCTGTGGGTGAGCAACCAAAAACAATGGAAGGATGAACACGCATGAAATTTTCTGCACAGCCGCAAAAACCGGCATCCAAATGTATCGCAATTGCCGTTGTCTTCGCAGCGCTTGTGATGGGATCAAGTTCCAGCTCGCTTGCAGCGTCCGCCAGTTTCGGAATTAGGTCAGATAACAAGTCATGTTTGCGGGATCTGAAAACCTGGAAGAAATTGGAAGGCTGGAAAGCAATTGCAATCACACGGACCGTTGGAAAAGCCCAGGGTTGCGGAATGGTGGCAGGCTACAACTCAAGCGCTGCAGCAAAGAAAGAAGCCATGAAAGCCTGCAATGGAAACATTAAATATCCAGTTTTCCGGCGCAGAACAGCTTGCCGCATCGTCGCCTTGGTGAAATGAGGACCCCTTAGAACCTTACCCTTAACTCCTCCAGCCCGTGAAAATGATAGACGTCCTTGTAATGGGGCTCGCCGGCTAGTGCCAGTTTCGGCAAGCGGCTGAACAGCGTTTGAAAGGCAATCAGCATTTCGAGTCTGGCCAACGGAGCGCCGATACAGAAATGGATTCCGGCGCCGAAACTGACATGAGGGTTGGGACCGCGCGCGGGATCAAACTGATCAGGGTTCGCAAAGCGCTCGGGATCGCGGTTGGCGGCGCCCAGCATCAGGCCCACTTCTTCGCCCTTCTTGAGTTTGATTCCGGCGTATTCGATGTCTTCCAGCGCGTAGCGGGTGAACAGGTGAAGAGGCGCATCGAAGCGCAGGATTTCTTCCATAAGGGATTCAGTGATGGGTTCGCTCACGCCGCATTCGAGCAAGGTTTTGACGCCATTGCCAATTGAATGAACCGTTGCCTCATGGCCTGCATTGAGAATGAGAATGGCGGTGGTGATGAGTTCATTTTCAGAAAGTTTCTGACCCTCGGTTTCGGCCCGGATGAGAGCGGACAGCAGATCATCGCGCAAGTTCTTGCGTCGTTCATTCACCAGCATGCGCATGTAATCGCTAAATGCAACCGTGGCTGCAACCGCCGCATCTTCCACCTCCCTGTCGCGCCGCGCCATGTACATCGCCACCATGTCGTGCGACCACCTCAGGAGCTGATCTGCCTTGTCTGTGGGAACACCCAGCAACTCGCAGATGACGATGATCGGAATTGGCGTGGCATAGGCCGACAATAAGTCAACCTCATCTTTTTTCTCAAAGCCATCGATCAACTGATTGGAAAGACTCTCGATTTTGGGCCGCAGGCGTTCCACCTGGCGCGAAAGAAACGCCCGGCTGACCAGCCCGCGCAACCGTGTGTGAACCGGTGGCTCAAGTTCCAGCAGGGAATGCTGCTCGAAATCGTAGAAAGGTTTAAGGCGGGGCGAAATGTTGGCAAGGCCCAGTTCCTCCCGGGTCGCCACGTGGAGAATTTGCCGCCCAAAGCGCCTGTCGCGCAAAAGCGCATTAACATCCTCATAGCCTGCAAAACACCAATAGCCATATTGCTGCCATTTGAATGCTGGCATTTTCCGGCGCAGCTCATGGTAGGTGGGGTAGGGGTTCTCGTAGAACTGCGCCTCGCGCGGGTCTAGGTCTACGCTTCGGGTGTTGGAATCTATCTTCATGGGAACTAGCTTAGCAAAAATGAAAATCTATATAAGTGTCGATATCGAGGGCGTGGCTGGCATAACTCATTGGGACGAGGCCGAAAAGGGCCACGCTGACTGGGCCGAATTTCGCGAAATCATGACGCGGGAAACCATCGCCGCCATTGATGGCGCAAGGGCTGGCGGAGCCACGGAAATCTGGGTGAAGGACGCCCATGACAGCGGCCGTAACCTGATTACCTCCATGTTACCAGCCGACGTGATGCTGATCCGTGAATGGTCTGGCCATCCCTACAGCATGATCCAGGAATTGGATGAAAGCTTTGCCGGACTGGTGATGATCGGCCACCATGCCAGCGTGGGGTCCGAGGGCAACAGTCTTGCTCACACGCTGAACACCCGAACCCACATGATAACGCTGAACGGCAAACCAGTTTCCGAATTCAGGCTTTGCGCGCTCTCGGCAGCGAGTCTTGGCGTTCCCGTCGTGTTTATCAGCGGCGACAAGGCTTTGATGGAGGAGGTGGCGCAAACCAACCCGCATATCGGCAGGCTGGCCGTTAAAGAGGGGCGAGGACAATCCACCATATCCATGACGCCTCTCGCCGCGCAAAATGCCATCCGGGCGGGCGTTGAAAAATCCTTGCGTGGGAAATTGAAAGATTGTCTACTGCAAATACCGGAGCAATTTACGCTGGATGTGACCTATGTGAGCCCGGCGCTGGCTTACGAAAAAAGTTTTTACCCGGATTGCCAATACATCGGCAATCGCACCAACCGCGTTGAAACCAACAATATTCTTGACGTGATGCGCGCCCTGCGTTTCATAAAATAGAATTGGGAACCATGTCCAACGAACCCACCTCACAAAAGGAATTCATCTTCCTTGTCGCCCTGCTCACCGCAATGGTGGCCATGTCGATCGACACGATGCTGCCGGCGATTGGAACGATTGCCAGTGAATTTGGCGTAGTCGACCCCAACCAGCGGCAATACATCATCACCTCGTTTTTTGCCGGCATGACTATTGGCACGCTGCTCTACGGCCCCATTTCAGACAGCACGGGGCGCAAGCCCGCCATCTTCGCGGGCCTGCTGATCTTCCTTGCGGGTTCGGCCCTGTGTTTGTTTTCAACAAGCTTTGAAATGATGCTGGCGGGCCGCGCTTTGCAGGGCTTTGGCGCGGCGAGCCCCCGCATCGTCTCCATGGCCATGGTCCGCGACGGGCAGGGCGGTGCTGCCATGGCGCGCATCATGTCCTTCGTCATGTCGGTGTTCATGCTGGTGCCGATCCTGGCACCTTCAATCGGGCAACTCGTGCTCTTCGTGGCAAGCTGGCGCGTGATCTTCGTGGGATTTATCGTTATGGCCGTGATCGCGGCAATCCTGCTGGAAGTCCGCCAGGAGGAAACCCTGCCGCGCGAAAAACGCGTGGCGTTTTCGGCGGGAAATTTGTGGAGAGCCGCGGTGGAGTTTTTCCACTATCCCATGGCCTGGGGATATACCATTGCCGTCGGCTTCATTTTCGGGGCCTTCATTGTCTACCTCGGCACTTCGCAACAGATATTTGCCGAGCAGTATGAACAGGGCGACTTGTTCGCCGTGTGGTTCGGCGTGTTTGCCGTAGCGATCGCCTGCGCCATGATCTTCAACGGCAGGATGGTGATGCGCCATGGCATGCGCATGCTTTCCAAGTGGGCGGTGCGCGGCTGCATCCTGTTTTCAGCTGTGTTCCTTGTCCTGGCCCTGATCTATGCGGGCCATCCGCCGCTGTGGACGCTGGGACTCTACCTGTTCGCCACCTTCTTTTGCTGCGGCATTCTCTTCGGCAATTACAATGCCATGGCCATGGAACCCGTGGGCCACATCGCCGGGATGGCGGCAGCAATTTCCGGCACCCTGTCGTCCATCGTAGCCATTCCCATCGGTGCCTGGATCGGCCAAATGTATGACGGCACTATCATGCCGTTGGTTTACGGCTACCTTTCCATGGGAATGCTGGCGTTTCTTCTCAGCGAATGGGTGGAATGGGCCAAGCGCAAAGGGGTGAAAAATCCCCGTCTTGTCGATTGACGTGGATTTCTGGTAGTGGGTCAGGCGTGTTCAAACCTTACTCAGCATTGGCGCTTGCCCAGCATGCCCTGTCGCCCGAACGGCCCTGGCCGCGGGCGTGGGCGTTCGCCGGAACCCAAGAGTTCCTATGATGCCATTATTATAGGCGGCGGCGGGCATGGGCTTGCCACTGCCTATTATTTGGCCAAGAACCATGGGTTGCGGAATGTGGCGGTACTCGAGCGGGCCTATATTGGCTCCGGCAATGTGGGGCGCAACACCACGCTCATCCGCTCCAACTATGTGATCGACGGCAATACCCAGTTTTTTGAGCATTCGATGAAGCTCTGGGAAGGCCTTTCCCACGATCTCAATTTCAACTGCATGGTTTCCCATCGCGGGCAGGTGGTGCTGGCCGTCAATCCGGTGCAGCTCGATACCTTTGCAAGGCGTGGCAACATCATGCGGCTCAACGGCATAGATGCGGAATTGCTGGATCGCGGGCAGGTGATGAAACTTTTGCCATATCTCGATTATTCCAAGGAAGCGCGCTGGCCCATATGGGGCGGCATCCTGCAGGAGCGCGCTGGCACCGTGCGCCACGATGCCGTGGCCTGGGGTTATGCCCGCGCCGCCGATACGCTGGGCGTGGACATCATCGAAAACTGTGAAGTGACCGGCTTTGTCATGGACGAAGGCAAGGCCGTTGGTGTTGAAACCTCGCGCGGGAAAATTCTAGGCGGCAAGATTGGCATTGCCGTTGCGGGCCATTCCTCCCATGTGGCGAAAATGGCGGGACTGCGTTTGCCCATCGAAAGCCACATCCTGCAGGCCTTCGTGACCGAACCCGTGAAGCCCATGGTGCATCATGTTGTGTCCTGGGGCGCGGAGCTTTTCTACCTCTCACAATCCGACAAGGGTGGCATGGTTTTCGGCGGCCATATCGATGGCTTCAATACTTATACGCAACGCGGGCAATTCCCCCGCATTCAAACCGTGGCGGAATGCGCGGTGTCGCTGCTGCCTTTCATGTCGAAGTTGCGCCTCTTGCGCCACTGGGGCGGCATCATGGACATGACTCCCGATGGCGCTCCATTTATTTGCCGCACGAATATCCGGAACCTCTATTTCAATGGCGGCTGGTGTTACCAGGGCTTCAAGGCCACGCCTGCAAGTGGCTGGACCTTTGCCCACACGATTGCGCATGACGAAGAACATGAATTGAACCGCTGCTATTCCCTTGATCGCTTCGAGAAGGCAGCGAGCTTGACGACTACGGCATTGGCAACTGGACGTATAAGCAATGAGAATTCCTTGCCCCCATTGCGGCGAGAGAGACGTGAGCGAATTCCGCTACGGCGGCGACGCGACGAAGGTGCGGCCCAAGCATGGCGAGGGCGACCTCAAGGCGTGGCATGATTATTATTTCCTCTTCGACAATCCCAAAGGACCGCACACTGAGTATTGGCAGCATGTCCTGGGATGCAGGCATTGGTTCAAGCTGAAGCGGAATACCGCAACAAACGAAATCGGAGAAGCCCCATGACGGCTTTCCGCAGGCTCGACAAGGGTGGCCGCATAGACCGCAGCAAGGCGATCAGCTTTACCTATGACGGCAAGCCGCTGAATGGTTTTGCTGGCGACACACTGGCCTCGGCGCTGCTGGCCAATGGCAAGACCCTGACCTCCCGCAGTTTCAAATATCATCGCCCACGTGGAATTGTGTCTGCTGGTTTTGAAGAACCCAATGGTCTCTTCACCTTGGGGAAGAACGAACCCAATATTCCGGCAACGACCGTTGATCTCACCGAAGGTCTCGTAGCGAAATCACAAAATGCCTGGCCCTCGCCGGACTTTGACTTGATGGCAGTGAATTCGCTTCTCAGTCCCATGTTCCAATCGGGCTTTTACTACAAGACCTTCATGGGGCCGTTCAAAAAATCCTGGATGTTCTATGAGCCCTTCATTCGCCAGGCCGCTGGGCTTGGCAAAGGTTCCTACGAAAACGATTCGGACCGCTACGAGACGGCCCATGAATTCTGCGATGTGCTGGTTGTGGGTTCTGGTCCCGCTGGACTTGCCGCCGCCCTGACCGCAGGGCGCACCGGCGCGCGCGTTGTTCTGGTTGAGCAGGAATCGGAATTTGGCGGGCAATTGCTCTCTGAACGGACGACCGATTTGGAATCTTGGCGAAAGATGCAAGTCGCTGAATTAGCATCGCTTTCCAACGTGAAAATCCGCGCACGGACAACAGCACAAGGTCTCTATGATGATAATTTCGTGGTCCTGTTGCAACGTCACGAGACTTTCGATGCGGCAAAAGGCAAGCCGCGCCAGACTCTGATTTCATTGCGCGCAAAATCGATTGTCTTTGCAACAGGCGCGCTCGAACGACCGCTGGTTTTTTCGAACAATGATCGGCCCGGCGTGATGCTGGCGTCTGCCGTGCGCACTTATCTTAACCGCTTTGCCGTGGCGCCGCTGAAGCGCGTGTGCATGGTGACCAACAATGACACGGCTTACCTGACCGCCTTTGATCTCGCGGAGGCAGGCATTGCCGTCACCATGGCTGACCACCGCAAGATCATTCCATCTGACCTGCTCTCGAAGGCGGCGATGCTCGGCATGGCAATGTTTCCGGGAACCGGCGTCGCCGACGTGGAAGGCGCCAAGCAGGTAAGCCGCGTGCAACTCGCAGGCGCCCATTCTGCTTCAATCGAATGTGATGTTCTGGCCATGTCCGGCGGCTGGAGCCCGACGGTGCATCTTACCTCCCACGGCGGCATCAAGCCCGTTTACGACGAAAAGATTGCAGCCTTTGTTCCCGGTGGATTTGCTTCGACGCATTTTGGCGCGGGCGCCGTGATGGGCCGCTTTGGCCTTCAGGCCGCCGTGAAAGACGGCAATGAAATGGGCGCCAAGGCAGTTGCTGATTTTGGAAAGCCTGCAAAGCCCGTTGCACCACCTGAAGGCAAGGACCGCGCCTATCATATTCTGCCCGTGTGGCAGCCGGCCGTTGCGGGCAAGGGCAAGGTTTTTGTGGATGTGCAATCCGACGTGACCCTGAAGGACGTGAAAACCGCCCATCAGGAAGGCTATGTCAGCGTCGAACATCTGAAACGCTATACGACGCTCGGCATGGGAACCGACCAGGGCAAGACCTCGAACATAAATGCACTGGCGATCATGGCAGGACTTCGTGACGTGCCGATTACGCAAGCGGGCACCACAACATTCCGTCCGCCCTATACGGGCCTTGCTGTAGGGGCCATTGCGGGGAGAACCATTGGCCATCATTTCAGGCCCTATCGGCTGTCGCCGCTTCATGATGCCAACAAGGCTAGCGGTGCCACCTTCATAGAAGCCGGTCTTTGGATGCGCGCCTGGTTTTATTCTTGGGCCGGAAATTCGCCGGAGACCGCCTACATCAAGGAAATGGAACTGGTGCGCAAAGGCGTTGGCCTTGCCGATGTTTCAACCCTTGGCAAGATTGATGTGCAGGGCCCCGATGCGGCGGAGTTCCTGAACCGCGTCTACGTCAACGGTTTTGCCAAATTGCCCGTGGGCAAGGCGCGCTATGGCGTGATGCTGAATGATGATGGTGTGGTGCTGGATGATGGCACAACCACGCGCATTTCGGATACACAGTTTTATTTGACCACGACCACGGCGCAGGCCGGCGAGGTGATGTCTTGGCTCGAATACCTGCTGCAGGTCCATTGGACCGATTTGAAAGTTCATGTCACCTCGCTCACTGACGAATGGGCAGGCATGGCGGTATCGGGACCAAAGTCGCGCGAAGCCTTGCAACTGGCTTTCCCCGATGCCGATGTCTCCACCGAAAATCTTCCCTACATGGGTTGCCTTGACGTGCATCTCGATGGCGTCCGCATTCGCCTGCTGCGCCTCTCGTTCTCCGGTGAACTCGCCTATGAAGTCCATTGTCCCGCCGACTACGCGTGCGCCCTGTGGGAGCATTTCCTGAAGGTGGCCGAACCTCTTGGCATCAGGCCCTACGGTTTGGAGGCTTTAGCTTCATTGCGCATCGAAAAAGGCCATGTGGCGGGCCTTGAATTGGATCATCGCAATACGTTGGATGATTTGGGTCTTGGCAAAATGGCGGGCAAAGAAAAAGCCTATATCGGCAAGGAAATGCGCATGCGCGAAAACCTGCAGGCGCCGGAACGCTGGAGTCTCGTTGGCATTGAACTGATGGAAGCCGACAAAAAACTGCGCGGCGGCTCCATCCTGTTTTCAGCAGGCGATGAAATCAAGGGCCATGGTCGCGGCTACATTACGAGCGTGACGTGGTCTACGGAGTTGAACAAATTCATCGCGCTTGGCCTCTATCAGGGTGGATTGAAACATGAAGGCGAAGACATCATCTGCGCCTTCCCCCTGAAGAACGAACAAGTGAAGGCCCGCATCGTCTCACCCCACTTCATCGACCGGGAAGGAGCGCGCCTCAATGCTTGACCGCCGCTCAGCCCTCGCCAGCGCAAAATCCTATGCAAGCCCCGTTCTGCAGATCGGCGAAGCGCGCGGCTTCTCCCTGTTGCAGGTTGCCGGCCCCGCAAAAGCCATAAGCCCGATCACCGGCAAGCTGCCAACGAAAGTGGGAACGGCGCTGCAAGCCGAAGGCCGCACCCTCATGCGCACCGGGGAAAACCAGTTCTGGATCATGGGCCCGGAGAATGACGCCATCGCAACCAAGCTGGAGGGCGTTGCCATTCTCACGCCCCTGTCGCACAGCCGCACCCGCATCTTCATCGAAGGCCCGCCAGCCGGCGATGTTCTCAGCAAGGGCATTCCGCTCGATTTCCACCCCACAGTTTTCAAGCCCGGCATGTTCGCCATGACCGGCATCCACCACACCCCAGTGCTGGTCCATTGCGTGAGCGAAAACCGTTTCGAGATTTATGCCCTCCGCACCTTCGCCCTCAGCGTCCACGACTGGCTCATCGACGCGGCGCTGGAATTTGCGGAATAGCAGCAATTCTCTTTGTCCCTTGATTTTTTGGTGGATTCAGGCAAGTGCCGCGAACCTATATCCTGATGCGGCGCTTGCGACATAGCCTATCCCGGGAAAATCGTGATGGGCTCCCGCTACCGCGATTTTCTCCTTCGACACCCAATCAAGCAAGTGTAACCTTGATTGTCGCGCTTGGTTCTGGTCGGCATCGAATTCCCAGGTGATGTGGGGTTTGCTGAATTGCAGGGACGGAACATGAATTGTGTCACCCCAGATCAGGAGGCGCTCATCGCCGCTTTCAATCAGAAATGCGCTGTGGCCCTTTTCGTGACCGTAAGCTGCGAGAGCTGTGACGCCTTCAGCAATTTTATCGCTATCCGAGAAGACAGCAAGTTTGGAAAATGTGGAACGTAGCCGCTCCTCAGCATGAAACAGGGAGAGCTCGTTCTCTGGAACGCATATCCGGGTCGCATTGAAGAAAGTTTCGTGACCGTCAGGCATAACCAGTCCATTGACGTGATCGACGTGTGTATGTGTGAGAGCGATCATTTCGATGTTTTCGGGCGCCACGCGCGCTTCAGCCAAAGCCTCAAAAAGCCTGCCCGTTGTCGTGCGCCAGACGTTGGCTGACCCCGTGTCTATCAGAAGAGTGCCCGAGGGAGTTTCAACGAGGAAGGCATTCACTGAGAGGCGAAGTTGTCCATCAAACAGAGGCAGAGGCAACAGGTCCAGTGCCGTCGCTCCATGCAGCCTGCTCGTTGGCATGTCGGCGTAGCCGTCGCTGAGGACCGTTATGGCGAAATTGCCGAGCGAAAAACGCGCAAACAATTCGCCCCGATTGACAAATTTCATTGGTTGCCCTCGAGTTATCCTCGCATCCTCTCGCCCTTGGGGTCAAACGGCGGGTCGACGATGATCGTCGCCTTGCGCTGTTCGCCGATGATTTCGATGTCGAAGGCGCCTTTGCTCAAATCATCAGCCAATTCTTTCGGCACATAGCCCTGCGCCATGGACTTGTCCACGAAATGGGCAAAGCCGCCCGAGGTGACCCAGCCCACCACCTTGCCCTTGTGCGAAATCGGCTCATCGCCCAGCACATCCGCATCGCCCGCCTCGACGATCATCGACACGCGGCGGAGCTTGCCGCCAGTGCGCTTTTCTTCCATCGCGGCCTCGCGGCCGATGAAATCATTCTTGGTGAGATCGATGAAGCGGTCCATGCCCGCTTCGAAGCCGCCATAGATTGGGCGCAGCTCCCGGTACCAGGTCGGGAAGTTCTTTTCCAGACGCATGCAGAGCAGGGCCCGCATGCCGAAATTGATGATGCCATGGTCAGCACCGGCTTTCATGATTTCCTGATAGAGGCGGCGCTGATAATCCGGCGCCACCCAGATTTCATAGCCCAAATCGCCCGTATAGGTGACGCGGTTGATGAGGGCCGGCACATTGCCGATGTCCATGGCGCGATGGTCCATGAATTTGAAGGCGGCGTTTGATACATCGGTGTCGGTAAGTTTTTCCAGCACGGCGCGGGATTTCGGCCCGGCAATGGAAAGCCCCACCAGGCCCATGTCATAGCGATGGATATGCACACTGCCATCGCTCGGCAGATGCTGCTCGAACCAGCGCATGTGATATTTCTGCGCCTGGCTGGAGCCCCACATATAGAATGTGTCATTGCCCGCATTGGCGATAGTGAAATCACCGATCAGCTTGCCGTTCGGGTTCAGCATCGGCGTCAGGATAAGACGGCCAACTTTCGGCATCTTGTTTGTCATCAAGCGCGCCAGGAAAGCTTCGGCCCCTTGCCCGGTGAAACGATACTTGGCGAAATTGGCAATCTCAGTGACGCCCACGCCATTGCGCACACCTAAGACTTCCGCCTTCACATGGGCAAAATCATTGGAGCGGTGGAAGGAGAAAATATCTTTCGGCTCAACCCCCTTCGGCGCAAACCACAGCGGCGTTTCAAGGCCCCAAGAGTCGCCCATCACGGCCCCTTGCGCAATCATCGTGTCATAGAGCGCCGTGGTCTGCTGTGGTCTCGCGCCGGGAAGCTCTTCATTTGGAAATTTGATCGAGAAGCGGCGGGCATAATTCTCGCGCACCTTTTCGTTGGTGTAGCTGCGTGTGGCCCATTCACCAAAACGCGAAACGTCCATGGCCCAGACGTCAAAGCCCGGATCGCCATTCACCATCCATTGTGAAAGGGCTAGGCCCACGCCGCCACCCTGGCTGAAGCCCGCCATAACGGCGCAGGCGCACCAGAAATTCCTCAGGCCCTGAACCGGGCCTACCAGCGGATTGCCATCGGGCGAGAAGGTGAACGGCCCGTTGATCACCCGCTTGATGCCGGCCTTGGCGAGCGCGGGGAAATGCCGGTAGCCGATTTCAAGATGATCGGCGATGCGGTCGAGGTCGGGGGCAAGCAACTCCTGGCCGAAATCCCATGGTGTCTGTTTGGGCTGCCACGGGCCTGCAATCCTTTTCGTAGGTGCCGAGCACAATGCCAGAGCGCTCCTGCCGCATATAGATTTCCGACTTGAAATCGATGATGTGCGGAAGCTCGCGGCCACGCTCCTTGTTGTAGGCAATGACTTCCGGCATGTCGTCGGTGACGAGATACATGTGCTCCATGGCGAGCACAGGAAGCTCCAGACCTACCATGCGGCCCACTTCGCGGGCCCACAGCCCGCCGCAATTCACCACATGTTCAGCATGGATATTGCCATTGGCGGTGATCACATCCCATGTGCCATTGGCGCGTGCCTTCAAATCCTCAACGCGGCAATTCTGGTAAATCTCCGCACCTGCAATGCGCGCCGACTTGGCATAGGCATGGGTCGTGCCTTCGGGATCAAGGTTGCCATCGGCCGCATCCAGCATGGCGCCGACAAAGTATTTTTCTTCAAGCAAGCGGATTGAGCGCCTTGGCTTCCTTCATCGACATCATCTCGGTTTCTAGGCCGAGATACTTGGCCCGCGCATGGGCCATCTTCAGCCATTCCAGGCGCTCCGGCGTATCTGCCAGGATCAAGCCGCCTGAGCGATGCAGCCCGCAGGCCTGGCCGGAAATCTTCTCAAGCTCGTCATAAAGGCCAATGGTATAACCTTGCAGCTTGGCCACATTGGGATCGCCGTTGAGCGTATGAAAGCCGCCCGCCGCATGCCAGGTGGAACCGGAAGTCAGGCGATCACGCTCGACCAACACCACATCTTTCCAGCCCGCCTTGGTGAGGTGATAGAGCACTGAGCAGCCAACAACACCGCCACCGATAACAACGACACGCGCCTGCGTTTTCATGGAAATTTCCTTGGAAAGAACGGATTTCTTTCAGCTTCCATAGCCGATGCGCAGGGCCCTTCGCAATCGGCTGGCCGGTGAGAAGAATTCAACAAGCGCACAAACAAAAACGGCCCCGCAATTTGCGGGGCCGCTGAATAGTCAAAGCAAAGAAACTAGATTGCTTCCTTGACTTCCTTGGCAGCGCGGAAAGCCAACTTCTTCGAAGCCTTGATCTTGATTTGCTCGCCGGTCAGCGGGTTGCGGCCGAGGCGCGCAGGACGCTTCTTGACCTGGAAAATTCCAAGACCCGTGACCCGGACCTTGTTGCCCTTCTTCAGATGCTTCACCAGGGTGTCTACGAAGTCAGCCAGAAATTCTCCGGTAGCCTTCTTTGACATCGTGTGTTTTTCAGCAAGTTCAGCTGCCATCTTAGACAGTGGAACAGTCAGTATTTTTTCATCAGCCATGTTTCATCTCCGTTTGCCGAATCGGCCGATAGGGAAACTAGCGCGTTCAGTGAGTTGTGAAAACCCTTATTTTTAGGGGCTATTTTCAATTTGAGTCGAAATAAGGCTTATAAAATGGCCGTTAACAAATCGCAGGAGCAAATTGCTAGGAAAAACATAACAATTACAGTTAGTTAGAGTTTTTGGGGCGAAGGTACTCCGGATGCGGATAGGCCACCGGTTCCTTCGGTTTAAGAAAATATTTGCGGAAAATTTCGCGGTAACCATGCATGAGATAACCATGGTTCCTTTGCAGAAGCTGCTCACGCTCGGCCCGGTAATAGGCCGGAAGCTCGTACCACGCCATGCGTGGCTTGAGATGATGTGGGAGATGCAAATTATTATTGAGGAACATCAGCGACAGCAGCGGAGATGATTCCACGACGATTGTACGCTCGCCTAAATCCGCCACCGCCTGATGCTCGCAGAACGAACGCACAAGAGAAAATGATATGCCGGGCCAGGCAAACATCACGAGATATGCCCACACGGGTATGCCACAAATCAAATAGGCATAAGCCAGAGTGATGGCGCAAGCTGGAATGTGCCAGGCCCAGGCTTTGGCAATCGCCATATCGCCTTTTGCAATGGCCAGAAATTCGGAAAACCAGAATCGTATCGTGCCAATGATGGGGCCAAGAATCATGCGGCCCGCCAGTGTATTATTGATGGTGTAGAGCTGTTTCAGCGGCGCGGGCAGCTTTGCCCATTCATCAGGTAACAGATAATAAGACTCCGGATCGAGTGTCGGGTCAGTCAGGTTCTCGTCATTGTGGTGGATGAGATGCAGTTTGCGGTAACGCCGGTAAGGAAACGTGAGGCTGAAATTGATCGCCACCAAAAGTTCATTGAGGGCCGCATTGCGCGTGGGATGACCGTGCAAGGCCTCGTGTTGCAGGGAACCATGCAAGGCAATGAGATAACCCGCCAGCGGAATTATCACCCAGAAAGGCAGCGCGTGGTAGAACCACATCAGCGTCGCCAACGCCGCATAGGTCAAAATGATCAAGAAGACCGTGGGCCATTCGATTTGCGTGGGCCTTGCGGCGGCGATTTCAGTCAGGTGTTGCATGGGCACCAATTATTTGGCTTTCTGGCATTGTTCAAGTCTCCAGGAAACTCACCACCCCCATGATAGCATCTTTTCCCATGTATGACTGGCCGGAAGTCCGGGGTGCCACGGACGCGTGGTGGCACGGGCTTTCGCGGCATCTCGGCGTGGCCGTGGAGCTTGACCGGAACCCCGATCATTTCGCCGCCTGGCGCCGGGACGACCTCGACTTTCAGCCAAACCTGTGGCTACCCTTTTACCCATGAATTCAAAGGCTTGCTGAACTATATTGCAACGCCGCATTATGCCGTGCCGGGCTGCGAAGGGGCGAACTACTGTAGCTTCATTTTTGCCCGCGTTGACCAACCGCTGGATTCTTTCCGGGGCGGAATTGCCGCCGTGAATAACTCGGACTCAATGTCCGGCATGCTGGCGCTGAAACTGGCTTTCGCGCCATTTGCCAGGGAGGGCAAATTTTTTGCGAGCGCCATTGAAAGCGGCGGCCATGTCAAATCCATGATTGCGGTGCGCGATGGCCTGGCCGATGTCTGCGCCATTGATGCGGTGTGTGTGGCGATGGCCAGGCGTTACCGGCCCGACTATCTGGAAGGCCTGGTTGAAATCGCGCGCTCGCCGTCAGTTCCAGCACTTCCTTACGTCACGCGCAGTGGCAACATTAATGCCATGCGGGCAGCGCTGGTTGTAGCCTTCGCAGATTCGGAATTACAAGAGTGCCGTGAGCAACTCTTCCTGAATGGTAACTCCGTGCTTCAGCCAAATGCCTATGAGCGTATCATCGATCTTGAAAGTGAGATGCAAAAGGCTGGAGGGCTGGAGCTGCTATAATCATTGCGATTGAAATGACGGAGCAGGTTTATCCCGCAAAGCCACCAGCCTGCAGGAAAGCGATTTCTGCCTCCGATGATCTCCGTCCGAGAACTGGATTGCGATGCGGAAACCTGCCGAAGCGCGCGATGATATCCAAATGCATTTGGGCGTAATAGACCATCTCGTGCTGCCCCATGGTTTCAAACAGGGCGACACCACGGTGCTGCGCGTCGATGTTTTCCGCATGTTCAAACGGCATGATGAGCCAAAAAGCAAGAGGAGGTGGCAGCATCTGGTGAAAGCCCCTGCCAACAAATGTCTTGGCCAAGACAAGCGCTTTGGCATCGGCGGCGAAAGCGAGAGGACTGCCTCGATGGATGTTGCGCGAGACCTGATCGAGCAGGATGACAAGCCCTAAAGCGCCCTCCGGGGTCTCGCCCCAATGATCGAAGGCCCCAAGCCGAGCCTGCCGCAAACTGTCACCGAAATTCACGGCGAGCGCCCCATCAAAGGCGGCGTCCTTGGCGAACTGCCGCTCAGGCCCCGCCAGCATCCAGAAGTCCACAATGGTTTTGGCGTCCACGTTACTTCCGCTTTGGCATGATCTCATCAGGTGAGATGCGCGACTTCACAAACTCCTCGCGCATTTCGCAGTGAAGCGACAGCCCATGGAGCTTGGGATATTTGTTTGCCGGGAAAGCTTCGGGCACGCGCAGTTTAACATAACCGATCATGCAGCCAATGGTGACATCTGCCTGGCTCATGTGCAAATCGGAATACCATGGTGTACCGCAGTTTTTCTCCAACTGCGTCAGCCCCGCCTCGAGCTGGTCCAGGCAACGCTCTTCCCAGTCCTTGCACAGCATCTTCCCCGGATGGAAATAGCGCTCATAGGTGACGGCGCCTGCCTTTTCAGCCGTGCCTGTTGCCAAAGCCACCGCCTGCAACACCTTGCGCCGCTCCGGCCCATGGCTTGGCGTAAGCGCGCGCGCCGGACCTGCGATCTCATCGAGATGATCCAGAATGGCCCACGAGTCGATGAGTATTTCACCGGACTCAAGTTCAAGCGAAGGAATGCGGATCAGGGGATTGATCTTCTGCATTTTCTTGGCCTGGGAAAACACGGAGATCGTGTTGCGTTCAAACGGCATGTGATAGTGATGCAGCGTGACGGCAACGCGACGCACAAAGGGCGAGTCATATTGGCCAACTAAAATCATGGCCATACTATTGCGCAACTAAGCGAGACGGTCCATAACCTTTTGGCGTCCTATTAGTGGCAAAAGGGCTGCAAGTTCAGGGCCATGATCGAGCCCCGTGAGTGCCAAACGCAGCGGCATGAAAAGCTGTTTGCCTTTGCGGTCGCTCGCAAGTTTCAAGGCATCAGTCCAGGTTTTCCAGGTGGTTGAATCCCAAGGTTCTGAGGGAAGCGACTTTGCCGCGTCGCTAACGAAACTGCGATCTTCCGCAGCCACAACCGGATTAATTCTGCCTGCGATGATCTCATGCCAGATTTTTGAATCCGAGAGTTTTTCAAGGTTCCCACGCACCGCCAACCAGAACGCTTCATTGCCGTAGCCCAGCCTGTTCTCCACTGCTTCCCACGGCAGCATGTGCAGCAGCTTAGCGTTGAGGTGATTGAGTTCCGCCTCATCAAAGCGAGCCGGCGCGCGTGACAGTTTGGCGAGATCGAAGCCATCCACCAGTTCCTTGTAATCTGCGCACGGATGAATTGAGTCCGATGTGCCCAGCAGCGCGGCATGACTAACAACAGCCATCGCTTCCAGGCCATTTTCACGCATGGCGCTGATGGAGAGCGAGCCCAGACGCTTGGACAATCCAGCACCATCAGCACCGATAAGAAGGCTGTGGTGCCCATAGGCAGGAGCAATGCCACCAAGCGCCTTGGTGATTTCAATTTGCACAGCAGTGTTTGCCACATGATCCTCACCCCTGATCACGTTAGTAATGCTGAATTCTATGTCATCGACGACAGAGCAAAATGTATAGAGATAGGTGCCGTCCTCACGGATCAGCACGGGATCGGACAAGGACGCTGTATCGATATGCACGGGGCCGCGAATGAGATCGTTCCATTCAACACTTTGACGATCAAGTTTAAAGCGCCAATGCGGTTCTATACCATCAGCAGCATACTCTGTTATTTGATCGGCAGAAAGTTTTAGCGCGGCGCGGTCGTATATCGGCGGCAAGTGGCGCGCTTGCAGGCGCTTGCGCTTACGGTCCAATTCTTCCGCAGTTTCAAAGCAGGGATAGAGATGGCCAGAGGTTTTCAGCCTTTCGGCGGCGGCGTGGTATTTATCGAACCGCATTGACTGGTATTCAACGCGCGTAGGCCTAATACCAAGCCAATCCAGATCGGCGGCAATTGCCAGCGCATATTCTTCTTTCGAACGCGCCGAATCCGTATCGTCATAGCGCAGGATGAATTGCCCCCCAGTTTTCAGCGCCATCAGCCAGTTCAAAATAGCGGTACGCGCATTGCCAATGTGAATGCGGCCCGTGGGCGAGGGGGCAAAACGGAGGATTGTCATTTACAGTTTGTCTCGGAAAGCATTGGTGATGGGATAGCGCCGGTCGCGGCCGAAATTGCGCCGCGTGATCTTGACGCCCGGTGCCGCCTGGCGGCGCTTGTATTCGGCGATGTAGAGCATGTGCTGAATACGTTTGACTAATGCTTCGTCATGGCCGCGCTTCATGATGTCGGCAATCGGCAATTCTTCTTCCACAAGGCCTGCGAGAATATCATCCAGCACCTCGTAAGGCGGCAGCGTATCTTGATCCTTTTGGTTCTCGCGCAGTTCCGCCGTGGGTGGCTTGGTAATGATGCGTTCCGGAACCACAAACCCCTGCGTATTGCGCCACTTTGCCAGCCGGAACACCTGTGTTTTGTAAACATCCTTGATCGGATTGAAGCCGCCGTTCATGTCACCATAAAGCGTGGCATAGCCCACCGACATTTCTGACTTGTTGCCCGTGGTCAAAACCATCGACCCGAACTTGTTGGAAATCGCCATGAGAATGACGCCACGCGAACGCGACTGGATATTCTCTTCGGTGACATCAATGTTCTTGCCGTCAAACATGGGCTTCAGCGCGGAGAGAAATCCTTCAACCGGTTCCTTGATCGGCACCACATCATAGCGCACACCCAAAAGCCTGGCACAGGCCTCCGCATCGACAAGACTGTCCTTGCTCGTATAGGCATAGGGCAACATCACGCAATGAACCCGCTCCTTGCCCAGCGCATCAACCGCCATGGCGGCCACGACGGCAGAGTCAATACCGCCCGACAGGCCCAGCACCACGCCGGGAAATCTGTTCTTCTCCACATAATCCTTGAGGCCCAACACGCAGGCCTTCCAGGTTTCCTCTTCACCTTCGGGAAGCTTGGCGATTTCACCTGGCGTGACGCGCCAGCCATTTTTGCCACGTGTCCATTCGGTGAGCGTGACAGCCTCTTCAAACATCGGCATTTGCAAAGCAAGTGAACGATCCGCATTCAGTACGAAGGATGCACCATCAAACACCAACTCATCCTGCCCGCACACCTGATTGAGATAGGCCATGGGCAAGCCCGTTTCGGTGACGCGCGCCACCACGAGATTGAGCCGCTGATCATCCTTGTTGCTCTCAAACGGCGAACCATTGGGGACGAGAAGAATTTCAGCCCCAGTTTCCGCCAGCGTTTCGCAGGTCTCTTCGGTCCAGATATCCTCACAGATGGGAACCCCGATGCGCACCCCCTTGAAAGAGATGGGGCCGGGGGCAGGGCCTGCCTGAAACACCCGCTTTTCATCAAACACGCCATAATTCGGCAAATCATGCTTGAAGCGCAGGGCCTCGATCTTGCCACCGTTCAGCAGCGCCACCGCATTGTGAACCTTGCCGCCCTCCGCCCAAGGCGTGCCCATGAGAATGGCAGGGCCGTTCTTTGTATCTTTGGCCAGTTCTTCAAGCGCCGCCTTGCATTGCGCCACAAAACTCGGACGCAAAACCAGATCTTCCGGCGGATAGCCGCAAATGAAGAGCTCCGAAAACAGCACGAGATCAGCCCCGGAAGCCTTGCCACAGGCATCCCGGGCCTTGGCCATATTGGCCTGAATGGCACCCAGAGTGGGGTTCAACTGGGCCAGTGCAATGACGAGTCTGTCGGTCATGCCCGCCTCTTAGCCTAAGCAACACGAGGCTTCAATTGCTGGCCGTTGACGGTGCCAACAAAACCCACCAAAACGCGACCATGACCATTCTTGATTTTATCAAGCGGGCCGATCCGGCAAACGTAGCAATTGCGGCACCTGAATGGGAACCTCTGACCTATGGGAGCCTCGCAGCACTTGTCGGAAAAACCCTGGAAAGCCTCAATGGGGCCGGCCTTGGCCGGGGTGACAAGGTGGCAATTGTCATGCCCAACGGACCATTCATGGCAACAGCTTTTGTGGCCGTCTCCGCCGCGTGCGTTGCAGCCCCCTTGAACCCAGCCTTCCGAGAAGATGAATTCCGCTTTTATATGGAAGACCTGAACATAAAAGCGCTGATCGTGGAAAATGACAGCACGTCGCCCGCCATCGCCGCGGCGGCAAGCCTTGACATTCCCCTGATCGACCTCGTTCCCCATAAGCTTGCCGGAAATTTTTCCCTGCACCCTTTAACGCGCGGCGAAACCCGGAACGGCGGACTTCTGGGCACCGATGAAACAGCACTTGTGCTCCATACCTCGGGCACGACGTCGAAGCCAAAGATTGTGCCGCTCACGCAGGGAAACCTGACTGCATCCGCCAACAACATCGCCAAAACACTCCGGCTTATCAGCGCAGACCGTTGTTTGAATATCATGCCGCTGTTTCACATTCACGGGTTGGTCGCCGCTGTGCTGGCAACGCTTTCCGGCGGCGGTTCGGTTTTCTGCGCCCCAGGTTTCAACGCATTGAAATTCTTTGGCTGGTTGGAGGAGTCAAAACCCACCTGGTATACGGCAGTTCCAACGATGCATCAGGCGATCCTATCCCGGGCTGAAAGAAACATGATTGTGATAAAGTCGAATCCTTTGCGGCTTATTCGGTCGAGTTCGTCGTCGTTGCCTGTGCCAGTATTCAATCAGCTGGAGGCCGTTTTCGGCTGTCCCGTGATCGAAGCCTACGCCATGACCGAAAATGCCCACCAGATGACCAGCAATCAATTGCCACCGGACAAGCGCAAAGCGGGCTTCGTGGGCAGTGCGGCGGGCCCGAAGGTAGCCATCATTTCACCCGCTGGAAAAATTCTGAAGGCCGGGCAGGAAGGCGAAGTGGTGACGCGCGGAGCCAATGTTACAAAGGGCTATGAGAACAACCCAGAAGCCAACGAAGTGGCATTTGCACATGGCTGGTTTCATACCGGTGACCAGGGTTTCATGGATGAGGATGGCTATCTTAAAATCACCGGCCGCCTGAAAGAGATCATCAATCGTGGCGGCGAGAAAATTTCCCCCGCCGAAATCGACGAAGCGCTTCTCGATCACGCCGCCGTTTCGCAGGCATTGGCTTTCGCAGTCCCCCATGAGAAGCTCGGTGAAGATGTGGCGGCCGTCGTCGTCCTCAAGGAAAGTGCCGTGGCAAGCGAACAGGAGTTGCGGGAATTCGTGAATGAAAAGCTGGCTGCATTCAAAGTGCCCAGCAAGATCTATTTTCTCAGCGAGATTCCCAAAGGGGCAACCGGTAAGTTGCAGCGCATCGGCTTAGCCGAGAAACTGGGTCTGGCATGACAAAAATTTGTGTTTTTGGAGCAGGCGCCATCGGCGGCTATATTGGCGCAAGACTGGCGCATAAGGCCGAATCCGATGTTTCACTGGTGGCACGAGGGCCGCATCTCGCCGCAATGGAAGCGAACGGCCTCACATTGAAACAGGGCGGAGAGACATTCACGGTCCGGCCCCGCGCGACCTCCGATCCAAAAACCCTGGGGCCACAAGATTTTGTGATCATCACCCTGAAGGCCCATGGGCTTAGCGCCGCCCTTGATCAGATCGAGCCGCTTCTTGGCAAAGACACGGCAATTCTCTTTGCCCAGAATGGCATGCCCTGGTGGTATTTTTACAAACACGGCGGACCCCTCGATGGACGCCGCATTGAAAGCGTCGATCCCGGCGGGCAAATTTGGAAGCGCCTGGGGCCGGAACGCGCCATTGGCACCGTCGTATGGCAGGCTGCGGAACTGGAAGGCCCCGGCGTGGTCGTCCACAAATATGGTGAGCGCATGCCCATTGCGGAACCTTCCGGTGAAAAAACTGGTCGCGCCATGCTTCTCAGCAAACTGCTGTTGAATGCCGGAATCAAAAGCCCGGTGCGGAGTAATTTGCGCGATGAGATTTGGCTGAAGCTATGGCAAAATCTCAGCTTTAACCCCGTGAGTGTATTGACATTGGGAACCCTTGAACAATTGGCTACTGATCAAAACACGCGACGAGTATTGCGCGCGATGATGGAGGAGGCCCGCGTCGTTGGTGAAGCGTTGGGCGTGAAATTTTCCGTGGACATTGATGAACGCATCGGCATGGCGGAAAAAGTCGGCAATCACCGCACCTCCATGTTGCAGGATGTGGAAGCAGGCAGGGCCACCGAACTCGATGCACTTCTGGGTGCCGTAATAGAATTGGCACAGATGGTTGGAATTGCCACACCGACCCTGAATTTGATATATGATCTCACCAAATTTCGCAGCAAGTCCTGATAGTTATTACCGGAGAAAAACCCATGCGTCTCGATAATGAAAAGCCAAGTGAAAATGTTGAGGACCGACGCGGGCAGGGTGGCGCTGGCGGAGGCTTTGGCTTTCCGCGCGGCGGCAGTGGCAGGGGCATCAACATTCCCATGGGCGGCGGCCGGGGCGGCCTGAGCCTTAAGACAATTGTCATACTGGTTATCATCTACTTCGCCATCAAGCTGATTTTCGGCATTGACCTGCTCCAGGTCATCAATGGCGGAGGCGTGCCAATGCCAAACAGCGGAAGCAACACGGAAATCACCCTCCCGAGCGGCAACACGGATGTAGCGGATGCGGGAAGTGCAAGGTGGGGCGGAGACGACTTCCACCGATGTCACGGGAGATGCGGGCAAGGATTTCGTCTGCGCGCGTGCTGGGTTCGACCGAGCGCGTCTGGGACGGCGTATTCCAGCAGATGGGGCAGACCTATCAGAAACCCAATCTGGTTCTCTTCACCGGGTTCGTGCAATCGGCCTGCGGCATGGCACAATCGGCCATGGGCCCGTTTTATTGCCCGAGGGACAGCAAGGTCTATATCGACCTGTCCTTCTATCAGGACATGAAGAACAAGCTGGGCGCACCCGGCGATGCGGCGCAAGGCTATGTCATCGCCCATGAGGTGGGCCACCATCTGCAAAATCTCTTTGGCAATGCCGACGAGGTGCAGGCAAGCGCGTGCAGGTTTCGAAGGAAGAGGGCAATGTGCTTTCAGTTCGCATGGAGCTTCAGGCCGATTGCTTTGCCGGCATCTGGGCCAAGCAATCCAAAGTTTTTGAGGAGGGTGACATTGAAGAAGCCCTCAATGCAGCAACTGCAATTGGCGATGATCGCCTGCAGAAAAAGTCGCAGGGCTACGTGGTGCCGGAATCCTTCACCCATGGCACCTCGGAGCAGCGTGTGCGCTGGTTCAAGACCGGCTTCCAGGCGACCGACATCGGCCAGTGCGATACCTTTAGCACCGACCAGCTCTAACGTTACGCAAGCCCGCCAACAAAAGTTTCAGCCTTTCCCGACACTAAATTGTGACAGGAGTTGTGTTGTGGGCGGCGGCAAATGGGGGCATCGTCGCGTCTGATACTGGACTGAGAGACGCACCATGACCGCAACAGAAATGCCCCGTGAGAAGGTTTATGTCCACGCCCTGTTTGTGCGGGTGTTCCACTGGGTGAATGTCCTGGGGATGACCCTGATGATCATGAGCGGTTGGCGCATTTACAATGCCTCGCCGCTGTTTGATTTCAAGTTTCCAAGCGGCATTACGTTGGGCGGCTGGCTGGGCGGCGCCCTGCAATGGCATTTCGCTGCCATGTGGCTGCTGGTGATCAACCTCCTCGTCTATGTGATTGTGGGTTTTGCTTCCGGTCATTTCAAAAGGCGCTTCACACCAGTTTCGCCATCCTCGGTTCTGGGCGATGCGGCCAAAGCGCTGAAAGGGAAATTGCCTCACAGCACCACCACCTACAACGCCGTGCAGAAGGCCGCTTATATTGGCGTGTTGCTGGCCATCATTCTCACTATCCTTTCAGGTGCTGTAGTGTGGAAGCCCGTGCAGTGGCAGGAACTGGGCCTACTCATGGGCGGCTATGAAGGCGCGCGCCTGGTGCATTTCTTCGGCATGACCGCCATCTGCGCATTCATTGTGCTTCACTTAACCCTTGTCTTGCTTGTGCCCAGCACACTGATACCCATGGTTTTGGGTTGGGCGCGCAAAGACAGACACGAGCAGGAGGCAAGCCATGAACACTAAGTTGCTGTTGCAGCCAACCAAATCCCTGGTGAATATCGAGCGCCGCCTGTTCATGAAAAAAACCCTGAGCCTCGGCGCCCTGGCGATGCTCACGGGCTGCGATGCCACAGACCCCTCCATAATGGATCGCATCCTTTCGGCCATGTCGCGTTGGAATGACGACGTGCAGCTTGCCATCTTCAGCCCAGACAAACTGGCCCAGGTTTACACCGAGGCCGACATCACTCCGGACTTTCCCTTCAACGGTTACTATCCGGAGGCGAAGGCTCCCGTTGTGGCGGAAGCAGGTTTTAAGCTCGAACTTTCAGGCCTGATCGGCAAGAAGGAAAGCTGGACCCTTGAGCAGTTGCGCGCGTTACCGCAGGAGTCCCAGATCACCCGCCACATATGCGTCGAAGGCTGGAGCGCTATCGGCAAGTGGGGCGGCGTGCGCTTCAGCGATTTTCTGCGGCTCATTGAGGCTGACACGAGCGCCAAATATGTGGGCTTCAAATGCGCCGACAACTATCATTCCAGCATCGATATGGCCACCGCCCTTCATCCGCAAACCATCCTGGCGCTCACCTTCCGCGATCAGGTCCTGCCCACGAAATACGGTTTCCCGATGAAGCTGCGCGTGCCGACCAAGCTCGGCTTCAAGAACCCCAAGCACATCATGGCCATGTATGTGACCAATGATTATCCCGGCGGCTTCTGGGAAGACCAGGGCTATAACTGGTTCAGCGGTTCGTGAGCGGTTTGCTCGCGCTGGCTCACAAGCCTGTGAATGTCGTGCTTGTGTTTTGCTAGTTATCAGGCACTTTTGCATTCTTCCTCCGAGACGATGAAGTCTCTTGTACAGAGGAAACAATAACATGTTAAAATTTGCAATTGCCGCCGCCGTAGCTGGCCTTTTCACCATCACTCCCGCATTCGCCGACGAGATGATGAAATGCGATGAAGCCAACATGATGAAGATGCAAAAGGAAATTGACGCCGATGTCGATCCCGGCATGAAGAAGCAGGTAGACATGGCTAACGCGGAAATGAAGATGGCCGGAGACGCCATGCATGCCAGCAAGATGGATGAATGCGCCATGCACCTGAATATGGCGATGGAAGAACTGCACAAAATGAACTAACAAACAAAAACGGGCGCTGAAATGCGCCCGTTCGAATTTTTGGGGCTAAACTTAGCTTTTGTTCATCATGCCCTTAACGATGGCGACAACGACCATGAGGACGGCGCCACCGATACCGCCACCGGCGATATCCTGGATGATGGCTCCGATGTCCATGCCGCCTGCAGCTGCAGCGGCATCTGCAGGCACGGCGGCACCGCCAAGCAATGCGTCGAGGATTTGGCCACCAAGAACGCCGCCAACAACACCGGCAATCGTGTTGCCAGTGGTGCCGAGGCTCTTGTCCGGCATTGCCTTGCCAGCAGCGTTACCGCCGATGGCACCGACGATCAGTTGAATAATAAGCGACGTAATGTCCATTTTGGTTCCCCTCTTGTGGACGATCACTGGCTCGCTGCCAGTGCCCAAATATAGCAGAATTTGGATGACAACTCAAAGTCGGAAAAACGCGACTCAATTCCATGGAAAGGGCGGAAATTTCAATAGGCGTTTTCGCTCTTGAGCAATGCGAGGGGTGTTCGCGCCAGAATGGCAATGTCAAACATCAGCGACCAGTGATCAATGTAATCAAGATCATATTTGACGCGCTGTTCAATTTTTTCGCGCGTGTCCGTTTCCCCGCGCCAGCCGTTGATTTGGGCCCAGCCCGTAATTCCGGGGCGCACTTTGTGACGCGCAAAATAGCCATCAACAACCTGCTCATAAAGCGTATTGGCTGCCTTCGCCTGGGTGGCATGGGGGCGCGGTCCAACAAGTGAAAGCTGCCCGGTTAACACGTTGAATAGCTGTGGTAATTCATCGAGCGAAGTCTTTCGGATAATGCGGCCGACGCGGGTCACCCGCGGGTCACCCTTGGTCACAAGCATGGTGGCGTGCGCGTCGCACCGGTCCGTATACATCGAACGGAATTTGAAGACCTCGATCATTTCATTGTTGAAGCCATAGCGCTTCTGTTTGAAGATAACCGGCCCCTTGCTTTCAAGCCGGATGGCAGCGGCAACAAGAAGCATGACTGGCGCCAGGGCAATGATCATCACGGCTGCTACCGCGCGATCAAAAACAATTTTCAGAAACAATCCCCAGCCCATCAGAGGTCGATCAAATACCGAAAGCAGCGGGAGGCGGCCGATATAGGTATAGGCATTGGAACTGAATTTCAGGCTTGATGCCTTTCCACTGATTTGGATGTCAACGGGCAGTTCCCACAGCCGCTTGAGGATGTACAAAAGGCGGGCCTCCGCTGCAAGCGGAATGGCCACGATGATAAGGTCAACGCGGTGGTTGCGGGCATAAGTGGCGAGGTTGGAAATTTTTCCAATCTTTAAGTGCCTGCGAATTGAGCGGGGACTGCGGACATCGTCACGGTCGTCAAACAGGCCGATGACTTCAATGTCCAGGTCACGCGATGCTTCAAGGGCGCTCAAGGCATCTTCTGCAACCTTACCGCCACCAACAATGGCGATGCGCTTGCGGAATCTTCCCTGCGCCGCCACGGGCCTCGCCCAGGCTTGTGCGAAGAAACGGCTCAACGCCAGATGAGACGTAACAATCAGAGACCAGTAAAGCGGCCATTGCGGCGCCAGCGGAATGAGGAAGTAGTCGAATAATGAATAGGCTGCCACGCCGGTGATGAAGGCTGTTGCCGCTGATTTCATGAAAGCCCAGCCGCCATTGAGCAGGGCAGGCGCCTTGTAAAGCTCGAGGTCGCGCAGCAGGAGAACGCAAAGAAAGGCCAATGCGAGTGAGAAGAATGTGATGATCGCTGCCCCGTTAGGGATATCCGAAGGGCCTGCAAAAGCAGTTGAATAAAAACTGGCTGTTGCGAAAAAGACAAGAAAATCCATAGCCTTCAAAAGGCGTTGGACGACTTCATCATCGACGTATCTTGAGGCCGTCTTTGCCGCATCGGACTGCACTTTCCAAACTCCATCCCGGGATTGTGCGGTGATGCAATGCAAGTTCGGAGCCAACTGATTAACATGTACGGTAACTTTGACGACCGGCTTTCCTATTAACCTTGATGAATGGTTTATTTCAGGGGAAAGAGCGGCTCGGGAACGCCATGAACGCCAGGTTTGAGCGCAAACAGGTCGCCTGACTGGGGCCAAAGATTGAGCGCGTCAGGGCTCATGCCTTCGCGCGCCGTGGTCACATAAAGCGTAGCCAGGTCCGCCCCGCCAAAGCCTACCGTGGTCACGTGGGGGGCCGGAATCTCTATGTGGCGCAGGCGGATGCCGGTATTGGAAAACTGCGTAACCCGCGCGCCGCCCCAATGGGCCACCCACAAGCCGCCCTCGGAGTCCACCGTCAACCCATCAGGCATGCCCTCTTCGTGGGTGTAGGATATCAAGACGCGGCGGTTGCGAGGGGCGTGGTCCTTCGCTGAAATGTCATAGGCAAAGGTTTTCTTGCCCACGCTGTCGTTGAAATACATGATTTTGCCATCGAGCGAAAAGGCAGGACCATTCGAAACGGCAAAGCCCACGTCACCGAGAATGCATTTACCATTTGGCAGCACACACCAGAGCGCACCACGCGTGTCTGTTTCCTTGGCGTGGGAACTGCCGGCCCAGAGTCTCCCAAAACGATCCACCTTGCAGTCATTGTAAATAATGGCGTCACGGTCCTGTTCCGGCCTGGCAAAGATCTTGGTGGCACCGGTCTTAATGTTCAGGGTAGAGAGGCCCTGGGGATGGCTGACGATCAGGACCTTGGAGTTGGTGGTGGCGACAATGGCGCCCAGCGGAGCTTTCAGTGCAATGGCGCGTACCAGCGTTTCGCCGGTTGCCGGGTCATGGATAAAGAGTTTTGGATCGTACAGGTCAATCCACAGCAGGCGCTTTGAAGCGGCATGCCAGATCGCCGCTTCCCCTAATTTGTTTGCTGCCGCATAAACATTTCGCAAAGCTGCCATTCGCTGCTCTCCCCCAAACATTGGATTCTGGACCAAGGCAATTGCTCGAATTGGTCCGTGGCTTGACTCATCCCGCGCTCGTCACGCACTCTAGTCGATTGCAGGTCTAGGGCCAAGAGATTGACAGACACTCCAAATCGGTGGCGGCGTTACG
>CAVYAB010000016.1:0-283152 GCA_963766425.1 uncultured Alphaproteobacteria bacterium | reverse complement strand
GGCTGGGGCGGGAGGGATCGAACCTCCGTATGGCGGAATCAAAATCCGCTGCCTTACCGCTTGGCGACGCCCCAAAGCGCTGCCCCCTATAGCCGAGGCAACCTGCCCCCGCAACAACTTGCGCAGGGATTTTCAGATGACTATAAGCTGGGCTCAAGTGTCGGAGTGTAGCGCAGTCTGGTAGCGCACCTGCTTCGGGAGCAGGGGGTCGGAGGTTCGAATCCTCTCACTCCGACCATTTTTTAACGCAAAACTATTTGCGGCCGAGCAACGCCCACAGCGCCGGAAAACCGATGGCAGCGATTGCCGCTTTCACCAGATCGCCCATGATGAAGGGGGTTAAGCCATATTCAATCGCCTTGGCCATGCCGCCCACAAAGGTGGAAAGCCAGGCAAGGCCCGGAACGTAAAGAATAGCTCCGCCCAGCACTGTCGCGAGCAGCATTTTCGGCAGGCTGCGGTCCCAGCCGCGCTCAGCGAACCAGCCCACAAGGCCGGCGGCGAGGATGAAGCCGATAATATAGCCTCCGGTGGGGCCGGTGATGCCGGGATAGCCATCGGCGGTTGGCGAAAATACCGGAAGGCCAGCCGCACCTTCGGCCGCATAGAGTGCCAGTGTGGCGGCACCCAGCCTGGAACCGAAGGCAGCGCCAATCGCCAGCACCGCGAGAGTTTGCAGCGTCATTGGCACCGGCAACATCGGCACGCTGATATGTGCAGCGACAGCCACAACGGCGCTTCCCAAAACGGCCAGCAAAACAGCGCGGGTCCAGTTTAATGATGACGTGGGCCAGAACTGGTCGGCAAGTGTAAGATTTGGAGTGCTCATTTCGTCTGTTCCCTCTAACCTGGTTACCAATGCCACTTCCTTTAGTTGGGATGGTTCGCAGGTGCAACCATGACTTTGGTCCTATGAAAAAAATCAAATTTGACACGAATTTTGAACCGCCATTCGGAAAGGCGGTGGAGCTTTCGCCGCTCATCCGAAGAGTCACCTGCAACAACCCAGGCCCCTTCACCTTCAAGGGCACGAATACATTTATTGTGGGACGCGGGAGTGTGGCGATCATTGATCCCGGACCAGATGATGAAGTGCATCTTGCGGCATTGTTGAACGCGCTGAAGGGCGAGACCGTCAGTCATATTTTGATTACCCACACGCATATGGATCATTCGCCTTTGGCGGCGAGGCTTAGGGCTGCAACGGGAGCTAAAACTTATGCCGCGATTTCACCGGCAAAGCCATTTGTGGATTCAGGCCTGCGACTTGATGCCAGTATTGATCGTGACTTCATGCCGGATGTTTCACTGTCTGATGGTGACACCGTGGAAGGACAAGGCTGGGCTTTGGAAGCGGTGTTCACGCCGGGCCACATGCGCTAACCACATGGGATTTTGCTTGCGCGAAGAAAAGGCGTTGTTCGCCGGCGACCATGTGATGGCCTGGGCGACAACAGTTGTCGCACCGCCGGAAGGACACATGGGGGATTACATGGCATCGCTGCGCAAACTTCTGAAACGCGATGACAGCATTTATTATCCGGCGCATGGGCCGGAGAAGCGTAAACCTCTGACCTTGGTGCGGGGAATTCTGGCGCATCGGAAAATGCGCGAGGAAGCGGTATATAACCGCGTGAAGGCGGGTGATCGCTCGATTGGCGAAATCGTTGCGAGCATCTATGCCGACGTTGACCCGCGCCTGCATGCCGCTGCCGGACTTTCGACGCTGGCCCATCTTGAGCACTTGATGGAAAAGGGGCGAATTGAAGAGCGGGACGGGCTGTATTTTTTTCGGAAATGAATGGGATAGTTTGCACCAATGACTTCAACCCCTAACATCACCCTGGAACTGGCAGGGCCAACACAGCTTGAAGAATTGCTGCCGCTCGTTGCGGCTTATCATGCTTTTGAAGAAGTGGAGTCTTCATCGGAGCAAAGGAGAAGCTCTGTCACCAAACTGCTGAACGACAAGCGCCTTGGCGAGATATGGCTGATCCGGAAACTGGACGGCCTCATCGGCTATATCGCGGTCTGTTACAGCTATTCCATTGAGTTCGGCGGGCGCGATGCCTTTATTGATGAGTTTTATGTTGAAGCTGCGGAACGTGGCAAGGGCATCGGCAGCAAGGTGCTGGCGGACGTCAGTGCGCTTTTGCGAGAGCGCGATATTGTTGCCCTTCATCTGGAAGTGGACGGGACGAATGAACGGGCCAAATCGGCCTATGCACGGGCGGGGTTTTCAAGCCGCGACAAGTATCATGTGATGTCGCTTGTGCTTGTGCCATGAAGGGTGGCTGTCTTTACCCGGCATGGTATGGCAGCTAAGGGGTTCGGGCGGGAGAACGCACGAATCGAGGGGCCGGGCGGATGTTTAATCTTTTCAAGAAAATCATGCCGAGGGAAGAGCGTTTCTTCGATCTTTTCGAGAAGCATGCGGGCTGTCTTACGGCGGGGTCGCTGACCTTGCGAAAGCTGCTGGAGGGCGGACCGGATGTGGCGGCCCTGTGCAAGACCTTGATGGGCCAGGAAGAAGAGGCGGACGCGATCAGTCACGAGGTTCTGCAGGCCATCCGCCGCAGTTTCATCACGCCCTTCGACCGTGGCGATATCAAGGGGCTTATTACGGCGATGGATGATGCCATCGACCAGATGAACAAAACCGCAAAAGCCGTGCTCCTGTTCGAGATCAAGAAATTCGAACCTGAAATGCGCCTGATGGGAGACCAGATTGTACAGGCCGCGGCGCTCACCGCAGAGGCTGTTCCGCTCCTGCGAAGGATGAACCCCAATGCGAACCGCCTTCTCACGCTGACCAGCAAAATAGCCAAGATCGAAGAAGCATCCGACCATGTGCATGATGACGGCCTTAGAAGTTTGCTGACTGCAAAGGGCCGCAAGGACCCCATGGCTTTTATCATCGGCTCTGAAATTTACAGTCATCTTGAAAAGGTGGCTGACCGGTTTGAGGACGTGGCCAACACGGTGAGCGGCATTGTGATTGAGCATATGTAATGGACGCGGGCAGCTTTACGCCATTCCTGATTTTCCTGATCGGTGTGGCACTGCTATTTGATTTTCTCAATGGCCTGCACGATGCAGCGAATTCGATAGCGACGATTGTTTCGACGCGTGTGTTGCGGCCACAATATGCCGTGTTCTGGGCGGCTTTCTTCAATTTTATCGCGTTCATGTTTTTTGGCCTGCATGTGGCCAAGACGGTTGGCTCCGGCATTGTGGCACCTGCGCTGGTTGATAATTTTGTCATCCTGGGGGCGCTGACGGGCGCCATTGCATGGAACGTCATCACCTGGCTCGGCGGTATTCCGTCTTCAAGCTCCCACGCGCTGATCGGTGGCATTGTGGGCGCTGGCATGGCGAAGGCGGGCTTCGATGCGGTTCTGTGGAGCGGACTTACCAAAACGGTTGCGGCAATCGTGATTTCACCAATGACCGGATTTTTTCTGGCGATCTTCTTCACGCTTATTGTGGCCTGGAGTTTTCTGAAGTCCAGCCCGAGCTTTGCCGACGCGACCTTCAGGAAACTGCAATTTGTATCGGCGTCACTCTATTCGCTTGGCCACGGCGGCAATGACGCCCAAAAGACCATGGGCATTATCGCGGTGCTGCTCTATGCGAATGGCGCGAGCGGGGGTGAATTTACCGTGCCGTTCTGGGTGGTGCTGAGCTGCCAGGCTGCCATGGGCCTTGGCACATTGTTTGGCGGCTGGCGCATCGTGCACACCATGGGCTCTAAAATCACGCGGCTTTCGCCGATGCAGGGTTTCTGCGCTGAAACGGCGGGCGCCATAACACTTTTTGGCGCAACGGCGCTGGGCATTCCAGTTTCTACTACGCACACCATCACAGGCGCCATCGTAGGTGTTGGTGCATCGCGGCGCGTATCTGCGGTGCGCTGGAATATTGCCCAGGGAATTGTCACGGCCTGGGTGATTACGCTTCCGATGTCAGCGTTGATTGCCGCCCTTGCCTATTGGCTTTCTGTCGCCCTGTTCACATGAAAGATACGGCAACATCACAACAATATGCGGCGTTGCCCTGGCGGCGGGCGCACGGCATTGAAATTCTGCTGATCACCTCACGGGAAACCAGACGCTGGGTGATCCCCAAAGGCTGGCCGGTGCCCGGCAATGCCGCCGCTGAAAGTGCGGCGCAGGAGGCTTATGAAGAGGCGGGTGTTCGCGGACAGATGATGGCAAAAGCCATTGGCCACTACCACTACAACAAGCGCATTCGGGGCAGAGCCAAAAAACGCTTCAGGGTTGAGGTGTTTGCCATGGAAGTCACCGAGGTTCTGGACTTGTGGCCCGAAGCCCATGAACGCACGCGGCAATGGCTTTCGCCCCATGAGGCCGCGGCCCAGGTGAATGAGCCCGAGCTTGCGGCGCTTATCCGGGCATTTGCCGGGGATCAATTGGGACAAGCGCTGCCAGCCCCAACATTGTCTCAAGCAATTTGGCTGAAGCTAAGAGCTTTGCTTCGGCTCTTGGGCTTGCGATGATCTGAATGCCCACGGGAAGGTTTTCTCTTGTGAAGCCTGCCGGAATTGAGATGGCGGGACAGCAGACGTTGGTGATCGCCGAGACGATGGCAAGCCAGTCCACGTAGGTTTCGAATTTCGTTCCATTACATTCGGTTACGTAACGTTGCTCAACCGGAAAGGGAGGAACGATTGTGGTGGGGCACAACAGCAAATCATAGGTTTCGAAGAATTTCAAAGTGCGCTGGAACATGGCGCCACGCTGGGCTTCGGCCCGTGAAATTTCGGCACCCGTGAGGCCTAAGCCTTTCTCGATGTTCCAGATGACTTCGGGCTTGAGCTGAGCGCGGTGGTTTTCGAGAAGGCTGCGCATGCCCACGGCGTAGGACAGGGCGCGCAAGGTCTGGGCGCATTCCAAAGCCTCATGCAAATCCGGGTGGGCTTCTTCGACGATTACGCCAGCCTGCTCAAATTTGCGTGCCGCCTTCATGACGATGTCGGCCACCTCGGGATCAACGGGGGTAATGCCGAGGTCGCGGCTGATTGCAACGCGCTTTGGCTTCCATCCCGAGCGCGCGGCTTTGAGATAGGATGTGCCGTCTGAG
Source organism: uncultured Alphaproteobacteria bacterium (assembly GCA_963766425.1). Taxonomy (GTDB): domain Bacteria; phylum Pseudomonadota; class Alphaproteobacteria; order Rhizobiales; family Aestuariivirgaceae; genus Aestuariivirga. The sequence continues at coordinate 278,049 of CAVYAB010000016.1, read as the reverse complement.
GGGAGCGAGAGGGGATCGGCTGGCTCCTCGCCCACCATCGCATCGAAGAGGAGAGCAAGGTCTTCAACGTTGCGCGCCATGGGACCTTCGACGCCAAGGGTTGAATCAATTTTATTGGCCACAGTTGCCGCCACTCGACCCGGCGATGGCCGCATGCCGACGACTCCGCAGAAGCTTGCGGGATTTCTGAGCGAGCCTCCGAGATCGGAGCCCTGGGCTAACCACGCGGTGCCGGTAGCCAAGGCGACAGCTGCTCCGCCTGATGAGCCTGCGGCGGAGCGCGAGGTGTTCCATGGATTCAAGGTTCGGCCAAAGACTTCGTTGAATGTATTGGCCCCTGCCCCGAATTCCGGGGTGTTCGACATGGCGTAGACAATTCCACCATTTTTTTCCAGATGGGTGACCATGATGTCTGACGTGGGCGCAATGCGATTTGCAAAAATCGGCGAGCCCTGCGTCGAGCGCACGCCTGCTACGTCATTCAGATCTTTTATGGGAACGGGAAGGCCCGCAAGAACGCCGCGTTCGTCCATGGGTTTTTTCATGAGTTCGCGGGCATGGGCACGGGCGCGGTCAAAACACAGTGTCGGCAAGGCATTCACCTTGCTATCGACCTTAGAAATGCGCGCCTCCAGGGCATCGAGGCAATCCAGCGGCGAAATTTCCCCGCTTTTCAGGCGCAGGAGAACCTCATTTGCGGTGGACCTATAGAGTTCGGACATCTGGCATTCCTAACAAGTGAATATGTTTGCTCTTGTGGGCTTGGAAAGAGTAAAGATTGCCCAAATTTTGCTCAGGAGACAATCATGAATGCACCTGTAACGTCCGCACCCGGAATGAACAAGCAGTGGGTGGAGCGGCGCGCCAAGGCGGTTTCGCGGGGCGTTGGCATGGGCGCCGCCGTCATGGCGGCGCGGGCCGAGAACTCCGAGATCTGGGACATTGAAGGCAACCGCTATGTGGATTTTGGCGGCGGCATTGCCGTGGTCAACACGGGCCACCGGCATCCGCTGGTGATGAAGCGGGTTTATGAGCAGCTGGAAAAATTCACCCATACCTGCGCCATGGTGATGCCCTACGAGCCTTTCGTTGAGGTATGCGAAAAATTGAATGCCGTTGCGCCGATGTCTGGCGAGAAAAAATCAGCACTTGTCACCACGGGGGCCGAGGCGGTTGAAAACGCCGTGAAGTATGCGCGCTGCTACACCGGGCGCTCCGATGTCATCGCCTTCCATGGTGGCTTTCATGGCCGCACACTTCTTGGCATGGCGCTTACGGGCAAGGTACTGCCCTACAAGGCGAAGTTCGGCCCCATGCCCGGCGGTATCTGGCATGTGCCGTTTCCGGTCGAACACAAGGGCATCAGTGTTGAAGATTCCATCCATGCCATCGAGCTGCTGTTCAAGTGCGATGTGGAGCCTTCGCGCGTGGCCGCCATCATCATTGAGCCGGTGCAGGGCGAGGGCGGATTTTATGTGGCGCCCAAGGAATTGATGGTGCGCCTGCGCAAACTCTGTGACGAGCATGGCATTGTGTTCATAGCCGACGAAATCCAGTCGGGCTTCGGGCGCACGGGCAAATGGTTTGCCATGGAGCATTTCGGTGTGGAGCCTGATCTCGTCACCGTTGCCAAATCATTGGCGGGCGGCTTTCCGCTGGCAGGCGTTGTGGGCCGTGCCAAGATCATGGATGCGCCGGAGCCCGGCGGTATTGGCGGCACCTATGCGGGCAATCCTGTGGCATGTGCTGCGGCTCTCGGCGTGTTCGATGCGTTCGAGCAGGAAAACCTGATGGAAAAAGCTACGGCTCAGGGGTTAAACATCATGGCACGCATGAAGGCCATCAAGGCTAAAGGACGCGGCATGGCCATTGGCGATATTCGCGGGCTTGGCGCCATGTGCGCCTTTGAACTGGTCACCGAGCATGGCGGCAACAAGCCCGATGCGGGTGGCGCCAAGGCGCTGGCGGCCAAATGCCTGGAGCGCGGGCTGCTCATTCTGACCTGCGGAATTTACGCAGACACCATCCGTTTGCTCACACCTCTCACCGCATCCGATGCGGTATTGAACGAAGGACTGGATATTCTGGAATCCAGGCGTTGCTGGGGAATTAAGCCCGGAAGCCATTTATTTCGTATTCTTGGTGGAGCATGCTCATTGACTGATTTTTGTACCAGTTCTGGATCAAATGGGTCATGGCTACTCAATCTTTTATCGCAATTGAACGGCCTCGAATTTCCAAGAACCAGCGCCGATCTGGCAGTTCCGAAGCGCGGTTCGTGAGGACGTAAGCTCTTGCGAGTGCAGCTTGACCGAATGAGCATGTATTTTTCGCATGCATAGACGCGCGGCGACCATGTACTTCCTGCCGCTATAGCTACAAACAGTGGCTATAGACATCCGGCTAGAATTGCAGCTATTCTTACAAAATGGCTATCTGCACTAGGATATCGGTCATAGAAATGAGCGCTACCGCAACACTTTCCAGTAAATTCCAGATTTCGCATTGCCGAAATCGGTTCGTGAGGCCGATAGACATTCCGGCCTGAAATTGCGATAATCTTACCCAATGGTGATCGATAGGATATCGTGAACTGATGCCAACCGCAACTACTTTCCAGTAAATTCTAGATTTCTATTCCGAAATCGGTTGTGAGGCCGAAGGTATGGATGCCCGGCCAGAAATTCGTGTTTTTGCCCAAGGGAGCGGGATTTGTGCTCGTGCCGGTGCCAAAGCCCAAAGATCTGGCTGGAGCAAAGAATGCCAATCCCCATGGTTATAGGGACCGTCAGGAACGCCTTTAGTGTGGCTTTACGACACTTCCATTTGGGTCGAATGGCTCGTTGGCACCCACCTCGGCAAATCCTTTAATTCAGAAATTCGCCAACATTGAAACGTCCCTCATTCCGACGCTTGTCCAGTTTGAACTGCAGAAATGGTGTTTGCGTGAGTGGAACGAGGCGGAAGCGGAGCGGCTATTGGCATTGACAATGACCGGGGTTGTGGTTCCGCTCGATACCGCAACAGCAATCCAAGCCGCCATATTGGCAAAGCGCCATAACCTGCATTCAACCGATGCATTGATTTATGCCACGGCAACCCTCGCCAACGCAACGCTGGTAACCTGCGATGCGCATTTCCAAGGCCTTCCGGGCGTGCAATATTTCAAGAAATGACTGGAGTTAATCTGACCAAACTTTCCAATATGGCCCACCGTGACATTGAAACGGTGTTGCATCCCTATACAAATCTTGCACGGCACCGGGAAGTTGGGCCGCTGATCCTCAACGAGGGGCGTGGCATTTATCTCTATGATGACAAGGGCAAGCGCTACATTGAAGGCCTCGCCGGGCTTTGGTGTACAGCACTTGGCTACGGCAATGAAGAGCTTGTGGATGCGGCGGCGCAGGCCATGCGCAAGCTTTCCTTCACCAATGTGTTTGGCGGCAAGTCCCATGACGGGGTGATCGAACTTTCGGAAAAGCTGAAAGAGATTGCGCCCTGCCCCACGTCCAAGGTGTTGTTCGGGACGTCAGGTTCCGAAGCCAATGACATGCAGATGAAGCTCACCTGGTATTACAACAATGCCAGGGGCAAGCCGGAGAAAAAGAAAATCATTGCGCGGATGCGCGGCTATCATGGTGTCACCATTGCATCGGGATCGCTTACGGGCCTTCCCATGGTGCATACGGATTTTGATTTGCCGATCAAGAATGTTCTGCACACCTCGTGCCCGCATTATTATCGCGGCGGGCAGGAGGGCGAAACGGAAGAGCAATTCACCGATCGCATGGCCAAGGACCTGGATGATCTCATTCAGCGCGAGGGACCGGAGACGGTTGCGGCCTTTATCGCAGAACCCGTGATGGGGGCTGGCGGCGTTGTCGTGCCGCCCATGAGCTATTTCCCCAAGATCAACGCGGTGCTCGAAAAATATGACGTGCGCTTCATTGCCGATGAAGTGATCTGCGGATTTGGCCGCACGGGAAACTGGTTTGGCACGCAGACTTTCGGCATGAAGGCCACGTCCATTTCCATGGCCAAGGCCATCACCTCAGCCTATTTTCCGATGAGCGCCATCACCATTGAGGAAGAGCTCTATCAGGCGATGGTTGATGAGAGCAAAAAGATCGGCACTTTCGGGCATGGCTTCACCTATACGGCGCATCCCGTGGGCTGTGCGGTGGCGCTGAAGACGCTTGAGATTTATCAACGCGAAAAGATTGTTGAACATGTGCGGAAAGTAGCCCCTGTATTCAAAACACGGTTGGATAAGCTCGCAGAACATCCGCTGGTTGGTGAAGCGCGTGGCGTTGGCCTCATCGGGGCTTTGGAGCTTGTGGCCGACAAGAAAACCAAGCGCGCCTTTGATCCGAAGAAAATGGTGGGTGCCACTTGCGTGAATTATCTGCAGGAGCTTGGCCTGATCAACCGGGCCATGGGAGACTCAGTCGCCTTCTGCCCGCCGCTGATCATCACCACGGAAGAAATTCACGAAATGTTTGATATGGTGGAAGTGGCGCTCAACCAGACGGAAGAATGGGTGCGCAAGGAAAACCTGCGTCACCAATAGAGCAGCGTGATTGCGGCGAAGTGGCAGGCGGCGGCGGCGGCCACGAAACCATGCCAGATGGCATTGTGGAATTTCAGCCGTTCCCAAATGTAGAAGATGACGCCTGCGGTATAGAGCAGCCCGCCAGCAACGATCAGGTTCATAACCGGCGGCGGCAGAACTTGCGTGAAGGTGCCTGCCGCGGTTACGCCGACCCAACCCAAGGCGAGGTAAACCAGAATGGCGAGGCGATCGAAACGGCCGGGGAATAGAAATTTCACCAGCACTCCGAAGGCAGCGCCAAGCCAGGTAACAAGCCCCAGCGTCCAGCCTTGCGTGGCATCGGGCAGATAGGGCAGCAACGGCGTGTAGGTGCCGGCGATCAGCACATAAATGGCGCTGTGATCAAAGCGGCGCAGGAGCCATTTGAGATGCGAGGGCGGCGTGAGGTTATAGGCGGCGGAGAAAATCATCATTGCCACGAGACCGAAGAGATAGGACGCCAGCACCCAACTCACGCCTGCATGGGCAAGCAATATGATGCTGCCTGCGAGCGCCGCAACAATGCCCGCGCCATGAACCAGGGCATCGGCGCGGATTTCGCCTGGGCTGTGGGCCCTGTGATTTGCGAAGAAGGGATGCATTCTTCCTAAAGCCGCTCAACCGGAATGACGAAGCGATCGCGCCGTTCGCCTTTGCGCAGCAGGCTGACCCGCACGGTTTGATTGACGCGCTCATGGTTCAGGAGACGCAAGAGATCGTCAATGCCCAGCACGGGCGCATCGTCAATGGCAATCAGGAGATCGCCGGACTGAATGCCCGCGGCCTCGGCAGGACCGTCCTTGATGATGTTCAACACGCGCACTCCTGCTGCCTGTTCAACGCCGGAAAAGCGCGCGACATGGCGGGGGATTGGCGTGGCCGCACCTTCGATGCCGAGGCTGGCGCGGCGCACGCGGCCATGCTGCAGAACCTGGGTGAGCACATAGAGTGCGGTATTGGCGGCCACGGAAAAGCAGATGCCCTGAGCGCCGCGAATAACGGCCGTGTTGATGCCGATGACACGGCCTTTTGAATCAACCAGCGGGCCGCCGGAATTGCCGGGGTTCAAGGCGGCATCGGTCTGGATGACATCATCAATCAGGCGACCGGTCTGGCTGCGCATGGAACGGCCCGTAGCGCTGACCACGCCCGCGGTTACGGTTTGTTCAAACCCCAGGGGATTGCCGATGGCGATGGCCAACTGGCCGGGCCTTATGGATTTTGAATCAAAGAAGGAAAGTGCGGGGGCCTTGAGGTGCACATCAGTGCGGAGCACGGCAATGTCGCTGTGGGGATCTTCGCCGATGACGCGCGCCGCTGATTTCTGGCCATCCGCCATGCTGACCCTGATCGCGCCGGCACCTGAAACCACATGGCTGTTGGTGAGGATCAGGCCGTCGGAGGCCACAATGAGGCCAGAACCAACGCCACCTGGGGTTTTGCCTTTGAACACACCGATATGGACAACGGCGGGGCCTGCCGTTTCGACGGCACCGATGACGGCGCCGGAATAGGCATCCTGCAATTGAGTTTCGAAGCCGGTATCCTGGGGCGTGGCAGAGCCGCTGTCGTCAAGCATGGGGAAACTCCTCCGCTTTCATATGGGGAGGCGTTAAATCCCTGCCAAGGGCTGCCCGGGAACGGCAATCATATTGGGTGGGCCTGCGGAAACTCAGGGAAATCCGAGGACCTTCGCACGCACCAACTTCTTGTTACTTTCCGGCCAGAAACTGATCAACCGCCGCGCGGCATTTCCCAATTATGGTCAACCAAATAGTCCGCGTGAAATTCCGCCGGCCGCAATGCCGACAAATGCCCGTGAGGCAAGCAGCTACTGTTCAATTGCTACCTCAGTGATCTTTCCCACGAGAAGGGCATCAAGGGCGGCCTTTGTTTCAACGCTTACCGGAGTTTTGTTGGCGGCAAAATTGAGGGCTTCCTGCTCTGCGGCCTCGGCTGCTTCGGCATCAATTTCGGCCTGTGTCACGGCCGCTTCGGCGTCCGGAATTTGGGCTGCTGCTGCAACAGCAGCCGCTTCCAGGCCATCCGCCGTTGTTTGTGCTGTGTCAATCGCATCATTCAAATCCTGCAATTCGGCGGCGGCGGCGGCCTTTGCGTCATCGGTTGCCGAGAGATCATCAACAATTGCTTGCAGAGCAGGAGCGTCCTCTGCCAATTTTTCTTCAGCAGCTGTCACATCGGCAAGGGCCATATTGTAGTTTGTGACTGTCTCATTGAGACTTGCCAATTGGTCTTGAGCGGCCAACAGGGCTTCGCCAGACTCCGCGGCAGCAGCCGAGGCTTCCCCATAAGCAGCAATTCGTCCAACACGGGAATTGGGAGAGGCGTTGGCAAATGCCGTCGCAGACGCGTGAGCCGCATTCAGGGCACCGAGTTTTGACGCGGTGGCACCGTGGTTGACCTTGGTTGCCTTTTCAGCCTTGGCAACCTTGTTGCCGCTGTTTCCATGGCTGCCCGAAGCTTTGGCAGAACCGCCGTTGCCGTTGCCACCACCATTGCCGCCGCCATTTCCATTTCCGCCTTTCCCGGCGAAGGCACTGTCAATTGCAAAGGGGCTGGCCGGGTCCAGGAGCGCAGGAGTTACAAGAAATGCCGCGCCAAGGGCCAGTGTTGCAGTGAATTTTGAAAACTTGGAAGCCATGATGTTCCCCTTTGATCAGAGTGGGTGAGCAGAATGGCTTCATCGTCCGGATTCGCTGTGGTTAATACAATGATTAAAACTTCGCCCGGTGAATGACGCATTGCGGAAATGCGTTCAATTGTTTGCAAATTGCCGACAGAAAATTGGCCTGGACATCACACGCCCGCCAGGGCCTGTTCCAGATCGGCAATCAAATCGGCCACATCTTCGATTCCGATGGAAAAGCGGATGAGGTTTTCCGGCACGATTGCAGTTGGGGCCTTCCACGGATTTGCGGTGCTCGGCGAGGCTTTCCACGCCGCCTAAAGACGTTGCGGGCGTGAAAACTTTCAATCTTGAGGCGACGCTGCGCGACTGCGATTCATTGCCGTTCACCAGGATGGACAGCATGCCGCCGAAGCCGCCAGTCATTTGCTTCTTTGCAATTTTGTGGTGGGGATGGCCTTCGAGACCGGGATAGAGAACGCGCACTAGTTTGGGATGTTTCTCAAAATGCTTTGCAAGTGCCAGCGCATTTCGCGACGACTGCTCTACGCGCAGAAAAAGCGTGCGCAGGCCGCGGATCAGGAGATAGGCTTCGAAGCTTCCAAGCGTTGCTCCGAGACCGATTTGCGCCTGCTTCACTTGCTCCCAGCGGAGGCTGGCTTCGCGGGCGGTCAACACGCCCGCCGTCACATCACTATGGCCATTCAAATATTTTGTGGCGGAATGGAAAACGATATCGGCACCGAGGGTGAGCGGCTTGCTGATCACGGGTGGCGCGCAAGTTGAATCCACAACCAGTATTGCTCCTGCCGCATGGGCCGCATCGGCGGCGGACTTGATGTCGATCACGTCCCATGTTGGGTTCGCCGGTGTTTCAATCCACACCATGGCGGTTTTGCCGGGGATGATTGCTCTTGTGAGACTTGCGGGATCGGCGGCGTCAAACAGATCCAGGCCGATGTTGCGCATGGTTTGCTGGCGCAGCATCCAGGTTTTTACGCCGTGATACATGATGGTGGGTGCGGCTATGCGCTGGCCCGTTTCCAAGGTTTCGATCAGGGCGGAAGCGGCACCCATGCCCGATGCGAAGAGACGGGTTTCAAAACCCTCCTCCAATTCGCACAAGAGCCCTTCGGCATGGGTTACGGTGGGCGAGCCATTGCGCGCGTAGATGTAGTTTCCGATGAGGTTATAGTCTTCCTTGCGGGCGAACGTGGTGGAGGGCTGAATGGCGGGAATGACCGCGCCAGTTTCCTTGTCGATGAAGTGGCCGGCCTGAACTATCGTGGTACGGATGGAAGGTTTCGAGTTCGAACGGTCAGACATGCTGACCGCCATTGATATGGAGTTCAGCGCCCGTCACGTAGCTGGAATTGTCCGTACACAGAAAATAAATGGCCTTGGCCACTTCTTCCGGCTGGCCAAGACGGCGCTGCGGAATTTGCGGAATGATTTTTTCCGTGCCAGGCGAAAGAATTGAAGTTTCAATTTCACCGGGCGAAATGGAATTCACCCTCACGCCGAGGGGACCAAAGTCGGCTGCCATTTCGCGCGTGAGGGAAGCGAGCGCCGCCTTCGAAGTTGAATAGGCGGCACCTGCGAAGGGATGCACGCGAGAGCCTGCTATAGAGGTGACATTCACCACCGCACCTTTGGCAGCTTCAAGCTCATTAATGAGCCCGCGGGCCAGCATGACGGGGGCGAAAAAATTCACCTGGAACACTTTCTTCCAGTCGGCTTCATCGGTTTCGATCGTATTGAGCCGTCCGCCATCGGGCTTCTTCGGGCTGATGGCGGCATTGTTGACCAGGGCATGGAGTTTCGAGCCCTGCTCTTTCAGTTTTTCCTTCATGCGCAGGATGGCGGCGGCGGTATCGACGGAATCGCTGAGATCGACCTGAATGTGATCTTCAGGCCCGGCATCCCATGGGCAATCCTCGGGGAAAGGATGACGCGAACAGGAAATCACCCGCCAGCCAGCAGTCGAAAACCGTTTCACCGTGGCATGGCCAATGCCGCGCGAGGCACCGGTGAGAATGAGAGTCTTGCGTTCAGCGTCCAGAATTTGGGTCATGGCCTAGGGATATAGCCTTGTCTTGGTCCAACCGCTATCGGGATCGGGCCTGCGGAAAACGACACGGTCATGCAGGCGGAAGGGCCTGTCGTGCCAGAATTCAATGGACAGCGGCTTGATGCGGAAACCGGACCAATGGGGTGGGCGCGGGACGTCGCCTAAAGCAAACTTGGCGGCATATAAGGCAACGGAGGCTTCAAGCGCGAAGCGGCCCTCCAAGGCCCGCGATTGCTGGGAGGCCCAGGCGCCGATGCGGCTGTCCCTGGCGCGGGAGGCGAAATAGGCATCGGCCTCCGCCGCTGTCACCTGTTCCACAATGCCCCGCACCCGCACCTGGCGGCGCAGCGATTTCCAGTGGAAGCACAGGGCCGCTTTCATCGTCCCTAAAATTTCCTGGCCCTTCTGGCTTTCGTAATTCGTGTAGAAAACAAAGCCGCGCTCATCGGCATCTTTGAGAAGCACCATGCGCACATTGGGCAGGCCCTCTTCATCCACGGTGGCGAGCGCCATGCCGTTGGGATCATTGGGTTCGGATTTTTCCGCATCCGCCAGCCAATCGGCAAAAAGCTGGAAGGGATCATTGCGCTCGGTAAAACCGTAGGCGGCGGTAAGTGTTGTCAGATCGCTCAGGCTCATTGCATTAACCAAATCATTTCGGGGCCCAGACTCTTCACAATTTATCCCACTTTGGCCATGGGATGCGCTCATTTCGCCCCTAAATGGTTAAACCAAAATGCGCATCAAGTCGCGGAGAAATCACATGATGATCAAGACCTATGCAGCAGTTGCAATGGCGGGCCTCGTGCTTGCGGGTTGCGCCCAGGACAGCGGGCCGAAGGAAACATCGGGTGCAATCATTGGCGGCGTAGCGGGTGGCCTTATTGGCAACACCATTGGACACGGCAATGGCCGGGCTGCGGCAACCATTCTTGGCGCCGCCCTTGGTGCTGTCGTCGGCGGCAAAGTGGGGCGGAGCCTTGATGACGAGGATCGCAATTATGCCTATGGCGCGGCAACACGCTCCTTCACCTCGGGCCGCGTGGTGAACTGGGAAAATCCGGACAGCGGCCACCACGGGCGCTTCAGGCCGCAGCGCAGCTATCAGGGTGACGATGGCCTGTGCCGGGAATTTGACCACACGATTTGGGTTGATGGCGAGCCGGACGTGATTGAAGGCACCGCCTGCCAAACGCCCGATGGCCGCTGGCGCGTAGTGGGCTGACCGCTCACCTGACGGCACCCTTTCCTTCCCTGCTTAACTATGCCAAATAGCGGTGAAACGGCTGGATTCAGTTGCACATTGCGTTGATCAGGGAAAATCATGAACGATACCAAAGGCTTGATGGCTGGCAAACGCGGGCTGATTATGGGCGTTGCGAATAGCCGCTCCATCGCCTGGGGCATTGCGCAGGCCTGCGCAAGGCATGGAGCCGAACTGGCCTTCACCTATCAGGGTGATGCCATCAAGAAACGGGTTGAGCCGCTTGCTGCTGAAATCGGCGCCAAGCTTGTGGTGCCCTGTGATGTAACCGACATGGCCTCGGTTGATGCGACGTTCGCGGCGATCGAGAAAGCCTGGGGCAAGCTGGATTTTGTGGTTCACGCCATTGCCTTTTCCGACAAGGATGAATTGACCGGACGCTATGTCGATACCAGTGCCGACAATTTCACCAAGACCATGTTCATTTCCTGCTACAGCTTTACGGCCATTGCCCAGCGCGCCGAGAAACTGATGACAGATGGTGGCTCGCTTCTCACACTCACCTACTATGGCGCGGAAAAATGGATGCCGCATTACAATGTGATGGGTGTGGCGAAGGCGGCGCTTGAAGCTTCCGTGCGTTACATGGCAGCCGATCTCGGGCCGAAGAACATTCGCGTCAATGCCATCTCGGCTGGCCCGATCAAGACGCTGGCCGCCTCCGGCATCGGCGACTTCCGCTACATCCTGAAATGGAACGAATATAATTCGCCTTTGCGGCGCACGGTAACCACGGAAGAAGTGGGCGACAGCGGATTCTATCTGCTGTCCGATCTCTCACGCGGGGTTACGGGTGAAATTCTCCACGTCGATTCCGGTTATCATATTGTCGGCATGAAAAATCCGACGGCCCCTGACATGAGCGTTGCTTCCAACGGTGAGTGAGACACGGCCGCCCATTTATTTTGTGCGCCACGGAGAGACAGAATGGAACCGTCTGGGGCTCATTCAAGGCTGGACCGATATTCCCCTGAATGAAACGGGCCATGCGCAAGCGCGGAATGTTGCGCGGGCTTTTGTTGCCCACCCGGAAGTGACGAAGGAATGCCGCTTTGCGGTGAGCCCGCTTGGCCGGACGCGGCAGACCATGGACTATATCGCGGATGCACTGTCACTCCCTGAAAGCCACATTTCGATTTCTCCGTCGCTCAAGGAACTTGGTTTTGGCGTTTGGGAAGGCAAGCCTTTCTGGGAACTCAAGGCTTCACCGATTTACCCTGCTGATCCGGAAACGCGTTATTCCTGGCGGCCCGAGGGCGGCGAAAGCTATGATGATGGGCAAGAGTCGCTTGCGGCATTGGCTGGCAACTATCAAGGATCCCGACCGTTGTGGTTTCCCACGGTGCGATTGGGCGCTGCCTCATCGGGCATCTCACGAACATGACCATGCGCGAACTTGTAGGCATTCGCATGCATCAAGGGCGGTTTTGCAGGATTGCCAACGGGACCGCAGAGTGGTTTGACGGAACGCCATCTGCCGCCCTAAAACATTTTCCATGTCACACAATACCTTCGGCCATCTGTTTCGCATGACGACTTTCGGGGAAAGCCACGGGCCGGCTCTGGGCTGCGTGGTTGATGGCTGTCCGCCGGGCATAAAGCTGGTTGCCGCTGACATTCAAAGCTTTCTGGACAAGCGCAGGCCGGGGCAAAGCCGCTTCACCACGCAGCGGCGCGAACCCGATGAAGTGAAAATCCTGTCTGGCGTTTTTGAGGATGAGCGCACCGGCGGCCAGGTGACCACTGGCACGCCGATTGCGCTGATGATCGAGAATGTGGACCAGCGCTCAAAAGACTATTCGGAAATTCGTGACAAGTTTCGCCCCGGACATGCGGACCTCACCTATCAAGCGAAATATGGATTGCGCGACTATCGCGGCGGTGGGCGCTCATCGGCGCGGGAAACGGCAGCGCGGGTGGCCGCAGGTGCGGTCGCACGGAAGGTTATTCCGGGTGTTACGATTCGCGGCGCTCTTGTGCAATTGGGGCCGCATAAAGTTGATTATAAGAATTGGGACTGGGCCGAAGTTAACAATAACCCCTTCTTCTCGCCGGACGCAAAAGCCGTGGCCCTGTTGGAAGAGTATCTTGATGGCATTCGCAAGGCGGGGTCTTCCTGCGGTGCTGTTGTTGAAGTGACAGCATCAGGCGTTCCCGCAGGCTGGGGCGCGCCAATCTATGGCAAACTCGATCAGGACTTGGCGGCCGCCATGATGGGCATAAATGCGGTGAAGGGCGTGGAGATAGGCGCTGGCTTTGCCGCTGCCGCATTCACGGGCGAGCAAAACGCCGATGAAATTCGCATGCGCCACGGTAAGCCAGAGTTTTTGTCCAATCATGCCGGTGGCATTCTGGGCGGCATTTCAAGCGGGCAGGATATTGTGGTGCGGATGGCGGTTAAGCCAACGTCATCTATTTTGACACCCCGTCAGACAATCACCGCGCAAGGTACGAATACGGATATCAGCACCAAGGGCCGCCATGACCCCTGCGTCGGCATTCGCGCGGTACCTGTTGCTGAAGCGATGATGGCGCTGGTGCTGGCCGATCATTTCCTGCGGCACCGCGCGCAGATGGGTTAGTCGTCCTCTACCGCTTGCGGGAGAGGACGGGGCCCATTGCGAAGCAATGGGAAAGGTGAGGGGAACGAGGTCGAAGTGCCCTCATCTCCCCGTTGCGTTCCGCAACGGGTCCCTTCTTCTCCCGCTTCGCAGGAGAAGACGTAGAAGTGTCACTTCTTCACTGCCGCAATCAAAAATTCCCGGTTGCCGTCGCCGCCTTCGATTGATGAGGGGGTGACACCAATGACTTTCCAGTTTTCGGCGGTGAGGAATTCGGAAATTTCCCTGCATACGCGGTCGTGCTCGTGGGGGTCGCTGACTATCCCGCCACGGCCTACGGCATCGCGGCCTGCTTCGAATTGGGGTTTGATGAGGGCCATAAGGCGGGCTCCGGGTTCGGCGATTGCGAGGGCTGGGGGCAAGGCCAGTTTCAGTGAAATGAAACTCACATCGCAGACGATGAAATCGATTTTGTGCTTGAGATGATCGGCGGTGAGGTCGCGCGAGTTAAGGCCTTCGATTGAAGTCACACGAGGATTCGCATTGAACGACGCATCGAACTGGCCATGGCCCACATCGATGGCTGTCACGTGAGCGGCGCCCTGCTCCAGAAGCACCTGGGTAAAGCCACCGGTTGATGCGCCAATATCAAGGCAACTCAGACCCTTAACGGAAAAACTGAAGAAATTGATTCCGCTTTTGAGTTTGAGCGCGGAACGGGAAACATAGGCCCTCGCCTGATCAAGAATTTCAATGCGGCTTTCAGGGCTGGTGTTCTGCGCGGGCTTGGCCGCCACAACACCATCGACGGTCACGGTTCCCCGCGCAATGGCATCCCTGGCACGCGAGCGCGAAGCATAGAGCCCGCGCTGAACCAATATTTCGTCAAGGCGGTGACGTGTCACTCCACGTCCAGAGGGGCCGTTCCCGACGGTTTGCCATCGGGCTTCAGGGTGATTTTTTCGATGCGGGCCTCGGCATCTTTCAATTGCTTTTCGCAATGCTCTTTGAGGGCCTGGCCTTTTTCATAGATGGCAATGGACTGCTCAAGATCGACCTTGCCGGACTCGAGTTTTGAGACGATTTCCTCAAGCTGGGCCAGTGCCTTTTCAAAGGGCAGTTCGGCGATTTCCGGAAACTTCGTCATGTCTCATCATCCTCGTCTTCGTCCTGGTCAAACCCGGCGGTGCCCAGCATGAGGGCTTGCACATGAATGGCAACAGACGCCGCCAATCCTTGCAAATCATAGCCGCCTTCAAGAACGGACACAACGCGGCCTTCCGCATGGGCATCCGCGGCGCCCATCAGTTCCAAAGTGGCCCAGGCAAAATCTTCCTCGCTCAATTGCAGGCTACCCAGGGGATCTGCGTGATGGGCATCAAAGCCCGCCGAGATGAGCACGAGGTCGGGTGCAAAATGGTCGAGGGCTGGCAAGATGATCGTACGCATTGCGTCACGGAATTGCACGCTGCCGTCACCTGCCCTGAGCGGCGCATTGAAAATATTGCCAACCCCGGTTTCATTACTGGCACCTGATCCCGGGTAAAGCGGCATCTGATGGGTGGAGCCATAAAATAAGTTGGGGTCGGACCAGAAAATTTCCTGGGTGCCATTGCCATGGTGCACATCAAAATCGACGACCGCCACGCGTTCCGCATCATAGCGGCTGCGGGCATAGTGGGCGGCAATGGCCACCTGATTGAACAGACAGAAACCCATGGGCTTTCTTGATTCTGCGTGGTGGCCGGGTGGGCGGAGTGCGCAGAATGCGTTATCCGCCTGTCCGGTAAAGACGGCGTCCACCGCGGCAGTTGCAGCTCCCACGGCGCGAAGGGCCGCTTCCAGGGAGCCTGGTGACATCACCGTATCGGGATCGACATATTCCACACCCTCTTCAGGGGACATGGATTGGATGTGATGCAGGTGTTCCTGGGTGTGGGCGCGGAGAATATCCTCTTCCCTGCCAAGTGGAGCCAATTGGCGCTTGAGCCCGGCAAAGTGTGGCGCTTCCAGTATCCTGTTGATGGCCTTTATACGGTCCACCCGCTCGGGATGGCCTTCGGGTGTCTGATGATTAAGCGAAGCGGGATGGGTGTATAGAACCGTATTCATCCGCCTGCTATAGAGCGGCTTCCATGAAGAGTCCCACTGAAATAAATCTGGCCGCGGAGGCGTTGAGAAAAGGCGAGCTTGTCGCTTTCCCGACCGAGACGGTTTATGGCCTGGGGGCCGATGCCACCAGTGATCAGGCTGTGGCTACGTTATTTGCGGTCAAGGGGCGGCCGAGTTTTAATCCGCTGATTTCGCATGTCGCTGATGCTCCAGCGGCTTTTGCGCTGGGTGCGTTTTCTGAGGATGCAAAGAAATTGGCACTGGCATTTTGGCCGGGGCCCTTAACAGTTGTGGTGCCGCGGGCGGCGAAGTGCCCGGTTTCATTGCTGGCATCGGCAGGCTTGCCCAGCATCGCGCTGCGCGTGCCTGATCACCCGCTGGCGCTTGAGCTGCTGCGTGCCGTGGGCCGGCCCGTTGTTGCGCCAAGTGCAAACCTCTCAGGGCGCGTCAGTCCTACGACAGCTGCGCATGTGAAACGGGGACTCGGGAAGAAAGTATCGGTAATTCTTGATGGCGGTCCCTGTACGGTGGGCGTTGAATCAACTGTCGTCAGTTTCATGCAAGCGCCTGCCACCCTGCTCCGCCCCGGAGGACTGTCACGGGGTGAAATTGAGCAGGTCTTGGGACATGATTTGGATGTTGAAGCGGACTCAGCCCAACCCCATTCGCCTGGACAAATGGAAAGCCATTATGCACCCCATGCGCAATTGCGATTGGAGGCCGCATCACCCCGGAAAGGCGAAAGCTATTTGGGATTTGGTTCATATAGCCATGGGCCTTACACGCTTTCGGAGCACGGTGATGTTGTTGAAGCAGCTGCCAATCTCTTTCACATGCTGCATGAGCTGGATGGTTTGGGAGTGAAGGCAATCGCGGTTGCTCCCATTCCCCATGAAGGGCTGGGGGAAGCGATCAATGACCGTTTGCGCCGCGCGGCGGCTCCGAGGCCCAAGACATGACGCCAGACCTGTTGAACCAATTCGCCGCCATCGTGGGCGAGAAAAACGTCATTCGTGATGCCGCTGAGATGGCGGGCTACATGAAGGAATGGCGCGACATCTGGGTTGGCAAATCTCCCCTCGTGTTGCGGCCCGCCAGCACTGATGAGGTTTCGCGCATTCTGAAACTCGCCAGCGAAACGGGCACTGCCATTGTGCCGCAATCGGGCAATACGGGTCTGGTTGGTGGGCAAATTCCCTTTGAAATTGGCCAGGAATTGTTGTTGTCGCTTGACCGCATGACGAAGATTTTAGATGTCGATGCGGCTGATAACACGATGACGGTTCAAGCCGGGGCCACGCTGAAATCGGTGCAGGATGCGGCTGTAGAAGCGGGACGGCTTTTTCCCCTGAGTCTGGCTTCCGAGGGATCGTGCCGGATTGGCGGCAATCTTTCCACCAACGCGGGCGGGCTTAATGTGCTGGCCTATGGAAGCGCCCGTGACCTGTGTCTGGGGCTGGAAGTTGTCTTGCCAGATGGGCGCGTCTGGAATGGCTTGCGGCGTTTGCGCAAGGACAATACGGGCTATGACCTCAAGAACCTGTTTATCGGGGCGGAAGGAACGCTTGGGGTGATTACCGCGGCGGTTCTGAAACTCTTTCCGAAACCGCGGAGCCACGAGACGGCGTTTATTGCGGTTGCATCTCCGCAGGCGGCCGTTGATCTCCTGTCGCTTGCACGCGAGATGAGCGGCAATCGCGTAGTGGCCTTTGAGCTGATGCCCCGAATCGCCATGGATTTTACCGTGAAACACATGGGAATCACCAACCCCTTGGCAGAATTCTCACCGTGGTATGCCTTGAGCGAACTTGCTGATCCTGTTGCGGGCAGTTTTGAGCGTATTCTGGAAGAGGCCATGGCGCGGGGACTGGTGACGGATGCCACGGTGGCGCAATCGGAAACCCAGCGGCAGGCATTGTGGGCCATCCGTGAGTTGATGCCGGAGTCGCAGAAATTCGAAGGCGGATCCATCAAGCATGATGTTTCCGTGCCAGTTTCCAAAATTCCGCAATTCATTGCCGAGGCCACCCTTGCCGTAAATCTATTCATGCCAGAGGCGCGGGTGATGTCATTCGGGCACATGGGCGACGGCAACATGCATTTCAATGTTTCGCAACCGCCCGGCATGGACAAGAAAAAATATCTCGATGGCTGGAACGAAATGAACAAGGTCGTGTTCGATGTGGTGTTGAGATTTGGCGGTTCGATCAGCGCAGAACACGGTATCGGGCGCCTGAAAAAACACCACATGCCGGAGATCAAATCTGCGGTCGAATTGCAGATGATGCGTGATCTTAAAATACTTTTTGATCCCAAAAACATCATGAACCCCGGCAAGGTTCTGCCGTGATGATAGCTTTCCGTGAACTTCAGGACGTGGATGTAGATAGTATTGTAACTCTTTGGAAACGTTGTGATTTAACACGGCCGTGGAACGATCCCTATAAGGACATTCAGTTTGCACGCGAAGGCAAAACTTCAACCGTTCTTGTGGGCGAAGTTGATGGCCGCGTTGTTGCCTCGGTGATGGTTGGGCATGATGGACACAGGGGTGTTCTCTATTATCTTGCGGTTGATCCGGATTTTCAAAAAAGAGGGTTTGGAAAGGCCGCCGTTGGCGCCGCGGAGGCGTGGTTGCGGGAACGCAGCGTGTGGAAAATAAATCTCATGGTGCGCAGTGAAAATGAAGAGGCTGGCCGCTTCTATGAGCGTTTGGGTTATGAAATCAATCCGGTAACCAGTTTCGGCAAGCGCCTTGATAGCCTCTGATGAACCGTCTGCCTTGATTCGGGCACGATCTTAATGTGGAAATACCATCTGTTAAGGTTAACAATTTACTAACTTCCCAGCGGTCGCTGGATTGTTAACGATGTTTGTTAGATATTAAGCATTGTTAACGGTCGGAATTTCGAGCGATGACAAGTGGGCGGCAGTAACTGACCTCTGGGAGAGCGAAGTGAATCCACTACCTAACAAAAATGAGCGGGAAGCTTTTGACAATGCGCTTTCGGCAACTTTAACTGGCAGGACAGAACAAAAATCGGGTGAGTTGGGCCTTTCTCGCACGCAATCGCAGCCCGTGCCATTTTTCAATATTGCCGGCCAGATTGGCGCCAAACTGGTGCAGTACGCCAAACCAGGTGTGAGCAAAAAAGTCCTCGCGGCGATGGCAGAAGATCCGGATCCTGCCGCGTCACTGGCGAACATCCGCAAGCTCCTGGTCGGCCCCACGCACAAGCTGCACGATGCGATGTTTGAAGAAATTGTCACGATTCTCGAGGAATCCGACCGCGAGGTGCAAATCTCCCTGCGAGCGCTGGAGAGCCGCTGCGTAAAACTTTCCCATGTGACCAGCGAGCTTGTTGCCTCCTCCGTGGAGAGCCGGGATCAAAACCGCATCCAAGTTGAACTCTTGCAAAAGGAAATCCAGAAGTCCGCAACTGCCCAGCAGGAAATGCTGTCTGAGATGTTTCTGGCAATCGATGAAAAAATCGAACAACTGGCCTTGCAAGTTGATCAGAAAGTCGAATCCCTCGCAAAGAAGTTTGAAGCGGACATGCGTGAGTCGGCGGCAGTTCAGGAACGGAAGATGCAGGAACTGGAAGCGAAATTCCGGGCAAACAGCGGGGAAGCGGCCAAACTTCTGGAAAATCGCCTGATAACTCTGGAAAGACGATCGAATAGCGAGAAGGAAGATCTGCATCAGGTTTTTGCCGGCGGCCTTTCGAGCATGGCCGACCGGTTGAAAGCGTTGCGCGATAGCTAAATGTCTTGGTCTAAAAAAGCGTGAGTTGAGGCTTTGGTTTTGGCGGCGGTGAGGTGCGTTCAATGACCGTAGGTTCAAAAACAAAGTAGTCTTCGGGGGCTGGTTTCAGAAATTGTGCCGCCTCCTCCGCGTCCACATTCTTAATGTCGAGCCACTGCGCAAAAATTTCAGGATGTATGACCACGGGCATACGGTCGTGGATTTGCGCGATTGCGGCATTGGATGATGTGGTGATGATGGCGGCGGTTTCGAGTTCCGAACCATCAGGCCCCATCCAATGCTCCCAAAGTCCGGCAAAGGCAAAGAGGCCATGGTCAGGACGATGAATGAGGTGCGGAATCTTTTTGCCCGGCACATCGCCCTGCCATTCATAGAATCCATCGGCAGGAATGAGGCAACGGCGGCGCCTGAAGGCATTCCGGAATGAAGGTTTTTCGAGCAGCGTTTCGCTGCGGGCATTTACCAGCGGTTTTCCCGGCTTGATTTCCTTTACCCAAGACGGGATGAAACCCCAGCGCACCAGGGCAAAATGCCTTTCGTTGTTTTCAGAGCGGACGATGGCGATGGGGCTCAGGGGTGCCACGTGGGCGCGGGGCGGAAAATCCGGGCTCTCCAAATAGTTGAGAAGATGCCTTGTTTCTTCCGCCGATTTCCTGAAACTAAAGAGATAACACATGGAGCCAGCTTAACCTGATGACCACCGCTCAACAAATGCCCAGGCTTGGGGCTTCCGCGTGTGTCTGGAAGGACGGCAAAGTGCTGCTTGTCCAGAGGGCAAAGCCGCCCCTGGGCCTGTGGAGCCTGCCCGGGGGGCATGTTGAATTTGGCGAGACGGCCTTAGCTGCGGCGCAACGGGAGTTGCTGGAAGAATCAGGCGTTCACGCCGATCTAGCGGAGTTTGTCGGACTTTACGAAATTATCCAGGCGAATCCCGCAATGCACTACGCCATAGGCTGCTATTGCGGCTTGTGGATATCGGGCGAGGCAAAGGCTTCGAGCGATGCATTAGCAGTAAGATGGGTTGCTCCGGCGGAGCTCTATCTTCTTGAATTTGCTCCAAATGTCCTGGAGGCCATTGCCCGCGCCCGGGCATTGCTGAAGCTTTAAGATAAAACCAACTGTTCATATTAACCCTTCTTTAAGGAACGAGTCGCGTTGGGGCCGGTCTTTGCTAAGGTGCGTTAACAATTGCGGGGTTGGTGGAAAAAACTTCGTGAACGGGACGCAAACATCAAAAAAAAGTTCGCCATGTTGAAATTTCAAACACGACCGGCCCCTGTAACTCATCCGGCTGAGGCCAAACATTTGGCGTTGCGCTATATTCTCGATGCCTGGGAAGAAGCGGTTTATGAGGGGCTTGACCCGGATTGCATCGCTACGGCGGCGATATTCGCGGCCCTTTCGGACATGATTGCGTCCTATGGGGAAGAGCCGGTTGCTGTAATGTGCGAAAAATTGCCCGATCGCATCAGGACTGGCGAATTTTCCGTTGCCCAGACCAAGCAGTAATCAGTCAAAAACATTAAGCAGCAGAGCGAAGCCGAAAGCTGCCACAAAAATCCCTGACCAGCGATTGATCCTGTCCAGCGTTGTTGCGCTCAACCTGGATTTCGCGCGGCTGACGACAAAACTCAACACCAGCCACCACAGGGCACCCCCCATCGCTACGCCCAGAAGCACCAGCAATGGCCGATAGGGCGAGGCGCCCAAAGCCAGAAAGCCGCTCATTGAACTGAAGATTGAGAGAAATCCGAGGACCAGGCCGGGGTTGGTTACCGAAAGTGTGAAAGTGAGCCCGAGCGTTGCGGCTTGCAGGACGGGCGCCAGGTCAGCTGCTGCAAAATGCGTTCGTGCCGTTCTTATCCCCAGGATGACCAGCAACAGGCCGCCGATGATTTGCAGTGGCGTCTCATAGGCGGTGATGAATTGCGCGATGGAATTGAGGCCGAACGCAGCGATGCCCGCCATGCTCATATCGGCAAGGACCGCGCCGAGGCCTGCCAGAAAGGCTCCCCGGAAGCCACAGTTCAATGCAGCGCGAATAACAATGAGATTGACCGGACCAACAGGAGCCGACATTGCAAGGCCAATACTCATGCCTGCGATAAATAACTGCGAGTCCATGATCTAGCGAATGTCCACGACAACGCGGCCACGCACACGGCCTGCAACAATTTCAGCGGCGACGCGCGGCACATCCTCCAGCTTCACGTGAGTAGTGAGGGCCGCGAGGGATTTCAAATCAAGGTCGCGGGCCAGGCGAGCCCATGCTTGTTGCCTGCGCGGCAGGGGCGTGGTGACGGAGTTGATGCCGATCAATTTCACGCCGCGCAAAATGAACGGCGCAACTGAGGTTGGCAGATCCATGCCCTGGGCAAGTCCGCAGGCGGCAACGGTGCCGTCATTGTTGATTTGCGAGATGACATTAGCAAGCGTGGTAGAGCCCACGGAATCGATGGCTCCGGCCCAGCGCATTTTGGCGAGGGCCTTTACGGGACCATTAAATTCATTGCGGTCAATGATTGTTGAAGCTCCGAGTTTTTTTAGAAAATCGGATTCCTCGGGTCGGCCGGTTGAGGCCGCAACCTTGAAACCGAGTTTGGCCAGGAGGACGATTGAAACCGTTCCTACACCGCCTGCAGCGCCAGTAACCAAAATTTCACCATCACCAGGTTTTACCCCCTGCTCTTCCAAGGCCATGACGCAAAGCATGGCGGTAAAGCCTGCCACGCCGACCGCCATGGTATCCGCGGGCGTCCAGCCTTTGGGCACTGCTACCAGCCAATCACCGGAAACGCGGGCCAATTCGGAAAAGCCGCCATGGTGCTGCTCGCCGACACCCCAGCCGTTGAGAATAACCTGATCGCCGGGTTTCCAGCTCTTGTGGGAAGATTTTGTCACGGTGCCGGCAAAATCAACGCCGGGAATCAAAGGATATTTGCGGATGATGGGAGCTTTGCCGGTGATTGCCAGGCCATCCTTGTAATTCACCGAGGAATGGCTGACGGCCACGGTCACGTCACCCTCCATGAGATCGGCTTCGGTCAATTCAACGAATTGAACCAGCTGGCCCTGGTCGCTCTTGGAAACTTGAATGGCACGAAACTTTTCGGTCATGGCAGGGCTTATAGCGCGGGCAAAGCTTCCATAAACTTAATGGGCTGGCCGTGAGAATTACCTAAAATTTGATCTTCCCACATGGCTTTGCGGCCCCGCACGAAGGTGCCTTGGACCCAGCCTGTGACTTCATAGCCATCATAGGGCGTCCAGCCGCATTTGCTTTCAATCCACTTGTTCTCGATCTTCCGCTTTTTCTTGAGATCAACAATGGTGAGATCGGCGTCATAGCCTTCGGCAATGCGGCCCTTACGCGAAATGCCAAAAATGCGCGCCGGGCCATGGGAGGTGAGATCAACGAAGCGTTCAAGAGAGAGGTGGTGCTTGTTCACATGATCAAGCATGACGGGGACAAGGGTTTGCACACCGGGCATGCCTGACGGCGAATTGGGATAGGGCTTGGTTTTTTCTTCCAGCGTATGGGGCGCGTGATCTGAACCGAGAACATCCACGATGCCGGACTGCAGTGCCTGCCAGATGGCATGCTGATGCTCCTTTGAACGAACAGGTGGATTCATTTGCAGCAGGGTGCCGAGCCTTATGTAATCATCGGACGACAGGGTGAGATGATGGGGTGTTACCTCAACGGTTGCCACATCTTTGCTTGCAGCAAGCAGCGGCATTTCATCGGCGGTTGAAACATGCAGCACATGAATGCGCTTGCGTTGTTTGCGCGCAATGCGGATGAGGCGCTCGGTGCAAAGCCTTGCCGCTTCCGCATCACGCCAGACGGGATGGCTGGCGGGATTACCCGCGACCTGCTCGCTCAAGCGCTGGCGCAGGCGATATTCATCTTCGCTGTGAAATGCGGCGCGGCGGTTGGTTTGCGCCAGGATTTGCGCAACTCCTTCATCGTCTTCCACCAGCAATTCACCAGTTGACGAGCCCATGAAAACCTTGATCCCGGCGCAGCCCGGCAGCTTCTCAAAATCGGCAAGCTGATTCACATTCTCCCTTGTGCCACCCATGTAGAAGGCGAAATCGCAATACATGCGGTTTGTGGCGCGGCGCACCTTGTCGGCAAGCGCTGCTTCGGTGACGGTCAGCGGCTTTGTATTGGGCATTTCGAAGACACTGGTGACGCCGCCCATGACCGCGGCGCGGCCACCCGATTCCAGATCTTCCTTGTGTTCAAGACCGGGCTCGCGCAGATGCACCTGGCTGTCGATGACGCCTGGCAGAATGTGAAGGCCCCTGCAATCCAGGGTCTCGGCGGCTGCGAATTCGCTGAGGTCGCCCACGCCCACGATGCGGTCCTCATGGATGGCAAGATCGCGGGCGCCGACGCCGTCATGATTGACGAGGGTTCCACCCTTCAGAATGAGGTCAGCCATGCGTTTCATCGAGCTTCCTTGATTGTGGCGCAAAGCGACCGTAAATGGTGCTGATGGCGAATTCTAGCTTTTTAATGCAGGTGCGGCGGGACCGGGCGGTTTTGAGCCTTGAGGGGGCGGAGGCCGAGAATTTCCTGCACAATATGGTGACCGCTGATGTTCTGGGGCTGGCCGAGGGACAGGCGCGGTATTCGGCGCTCCTTTCGCCCCAAGGGAAAATCCTGTTTGATTTCTTTGTACTGAAAACGGCTGAGGGCTATTTCCTCGATTGTGCCGCCTCCCAACTTGAAGAGCTCATGAAGCGCCTGAATTTTTACCGGCTTCGCGCCAAGGTAGTGATTGCTGTCCGTTCAGATCTGGAGGTGGGCGTTGCGCCTGAACAACCATCTGGCTTCACGGCCTATGTTGATCCGCGCACGCCCCTCATGGGATGGCGGGTCATCACCGAAAAAGGCAAGCTGCCGGAGGGTTCAGGCTATGAACTGGCGCGCATCGCTTTGGGTCTTGCCGACTCGGATGGCGATATCGGTTCGGGCCAGCTCTTTCCCCATGAAGCGAACTTTGATCAGATTGGCGCCGTGAGTTTCAGCAAGGGCTGTTACATCGGCCAGGAAGTTGTCTCGCGCATGGAACACCGCGCCACGGCGCGGAGCCGCATTCTTCCGGTGACGTTTGATGACACTGCGCCTCCACTTGATGCGGCCATCAAAAGCGCTGACAAGATTGTGGGTTCAGTTCTGTCGTCTAATGGAAACATGGCGCTTGCACTTATTCGCCTGGATCGCCTAGACGAGGCAGAACACCCGCTGCTGACAGATGGTGTCAGGGTCCATGTGCATAAACCTGCGTGGATAAAATACGACGTTCCATCAAAGGATTACGCCTAGTGTCTCCAGCTTTGCATGAGGACGGGATTTGCCGGTGCACGTGGTGCGGCACGGATCCAGTTTATGTGACCTATCACGACACGGAATGGGGTGTTCCGGAATATGATTCACGTGCATTGTTTGAAAAATTGCAGCTCGATGGCTTTCAGGCGGGGCTTTCGTGGATTACAATTCTGCGCAAGCGCGAGGCTTTCCGCAAAGCCTTTGATGATTTTGATCCCGTCAAAATGGCGCGCTACAAACCGGCAAAACTTGAGCGCCTGATGAATGACGCTGGCATTGTGCGCAACCGATTGAAGATCGAAGCGAGCGTCAGCAATGCACAGGCCTATCTGGCCATGCCGGATTTTTCCGCATACCTGTGGAACTTCATGGATGGCAGGCCCTTGCAAAATAAATTGCGCAGCATGAAGGAAGTGCCGGCCGTGACACCCCTGGCCGAGAAAATTTCGAAAGACATGAAAAAGCGCGGCTTCCGTTTTGTCGGCCCCACGATTGTCTATGCCTTCATGCAGGCCTGCGGGTTGGTGAATGACCACATGATCGACTGCCACCGCCATGAGGCGGTGAAGAAACTGGCGCGGTAACATGGCAAAGGAACTGCGGGCATGGCAACGGATGCTTTCGGGGCGCAGGCTCGACCTGCTTGACCCCTCGCCGCTTGATATCGAGATCGAAGACATTGCCCATGGTTTGGCGCGCGTGGCCCGCTGGAATGGGCAAACCAAGGGCGATCATGCCTTTTCCGTGGCTCAGCATTGTGTGCTGGTAGAAGCCATCGCATCGCACGTAAACAAGGGTTTTGATAAGCACTCACGGCTTATGGCGCTCCTCCATGATGCGCCGGAATATGTGGTGGGCGACATGATCTCGCCGTTCAAGGCTGCCCTTGGGCTGGATTACAAGGCCTTTGAAAACCGCCTGTTGAGTGCCATTCATATCCGCTTTAGTCTGCCCCCTAAAACGCCATCGGAGTGCGAGGCTGAAATCAAGACGGCGGATAAAATGGCGGCCTATCTGGAAGCAACACAACTTGCAGGCTTCACCGTTCCCGAAGCGGAGAAATTCTTTGGCCGGCCTAAAGGACTTAATGGCGAGGGATCGCGAAAATTTCTTCAGTTGAAACCGTTGCCGCCCAATGATGCGGCGGCTCAGTTTCTCAAGAAATTCAAATTGCTGGTGTGATGATGATTATTGTTTGCGGTCTCAATGCGGTTCAGGATCTGGTGGATACCCATGCGGTGGGCCGCGTGGTCAGCCTTCTGGGGCCAGAAACCCCGCATCATCATTTCAAGGGCATTGCGACGGACCAGCACCTGAAGCTGACCTTCCATGACGTTGTGGAAATGATGGATGGCTTTTCGGCACCACGGGCTACGGATGCGGAAAAGCTTATTGAATTCATCGATGACTGGGACCAAGCCAAGCCCCTGCTCATCCATTGCTGGGCGGGCATCAGCCGTTCGACGGCATCGGCCTATACGGCGCTCTGCATGTTGAGGCCAAAGGCTGACGAAGAGCAACTGGCTTACGAACTGCGCGCCGCCTCGCCTTCGGCCACGCCAAACCGCCTAATCATTTCTTACACGGACGCGCTTCTGGGCCGTAATGGCCGCATGTCCAGGGCAATCGAGAAAATCGGCCGTGGAGAGAGTGCGTTCGAAGGAACGCCGTTTATTCTGAGGCCTTAACATCCATGAAATGATTGCTTAGCTTCTCCTCATATCACCGGTTCCAAAGCGCCGTGCGGCTGAGGACGCGCTGTGCGACCGCTGTGCAGGCGAGCAAGGGCGCTACCATGAGAATTGTAGTGGCGGAAAGCCTAGCCCATTCCTCGGCTTCGCCGCCTGCTTGCGCTTCCTTCATGGACATTTGGCCTGCCAGCCAGGGCGGCAGTGTCATGGCGTGATCGCTGGCGATGTAGACAGCGAAAAGATATTCGTTCCAGCACAGTATGAATATCAGCAGCCCGACGGCCGCGATGCTGGCGGCGACCATCGGCAGAAAGATCGTGAAGAAAACCCGGAGGTGCGATGCGCCGTCAAGCTGGGCCGCTTCCTCCTGTTCAGTGGCGGCTTTTCCGAATACGGGCTGCAACAGCCACACGGCAACAGGGAGATTTATTGCCGTGTAAGTTAAAATGAGGGCAAAGCGCGTGTCCAGCGTGCCGGTGAATTGGGCCATCATGTAGATTGGCACGACAAGGACTACGGGCGGCAGGATCCGTGTTGCCAATATGGCAAACAGGATACTTTTGTTGCCAAATTCCGTCCACGGCAGCCTGTAGCGAAAGCGTGTCAATCCATAGACGGCCATTCCGCCGAGGAACACCGTTAGCAGGGTCGATGACAGTCCAACGACAGTCGAGTTGAAAAACCGTTTGAGCAGATTGTCATAAGGATCCGTCAGAATGAACGCCCATGAATCGAGCGTAGGAGCAAAGTCAACAAACGGAAGGTAAAAAGGGCCGTGGTCTATCTCCAGCGCGCCCTTCAACGAGGTGATCGCAACCCAGTACACAGGAAACAGGCAGACAAAGGTCCAAAGACCCAGCACGGCGTAAGTCAAAATATTGACCAGGAGCGAACGTTTTCTGTACGGTCGATGAGTGGGGACACTGGCGAGAGGCTGGGCCATGCTCCCCAAAATCTACCAAACCATCGCAAGCATGACTATGTAAAACTGGCTCGGCTGAAGCGAAGGAAAACTACTTGCTGTGGGCGTAGGCCCAGTAGAGTTCGCGGGCTTTGGCTGCGATGGGGCCGGGTTGCAGGGTGCGCTGTTCGATGGTCGTCACCGGCGTGACCTTGCTGTAATTTCCGGTTGAGAAAACTTCATCGGCGTCGAGCAAGTCCTGCCAGTCCAGGCTGCACTCATGAACCTTGATACCTACGCCCGTCAGCAAGGAAATAATCCGCTGGCGGGTTATGCCATTCAAAAAGCAGCCATTGGCAACGGGCGTATAGGCTTCGCCATTTTTTGCACACCAGATATTTGCAGTGGTGAGTTCGGCCACATGGCCCAGGGGATCAAGCATCACGGCATTGTCAAAGCCCCTCGCCTTTGCCTCGCGGATGGCGCGGGCGGAATTGGGATAGTGGCAAGCGGCCTTAGCATCGGTGGGCGCGTATTCGTTGGAAGGTCTGCGAAAGGAAGACAACATTATGGAAAACGACTTGGGCTTAGGCAGGGGGGCGTCATAAACAGATACCGAGAATTTTGTGGATTCGGGATCAACATCGACAAAGCCCTCGGCTGCCCAATACATGGGGCGCAAATAGAGTTCAGCGGTCTTCGGAAATTTGGCGATGCCTTCCCGGATGATGGCTTCAATTTCCTTGGCGTTCTTCAAAACTTTGAGGTCAAAGCTTTTGGCTGAACGCACCAGGCGTTGACAATGAAGGTCTAGGTCGGGGGCGACACCTTCAAAGGCGCGGGAGCCATCGAACACACAGGAGCCCAGCCATGGCGCATGGTCCATGGCACCCATGATGGATGGATTGCCCTTATGCCAGGCATTTTCAAAATAGGTCCAGGCGGTGCCGCTGCTTTCGTTCCAAGCCATGATTTCTCCTCATTCGTCCCACTGTAGCACAAATGATAAAGGCGCCGCAGGGGCGCCTTAAGACATGGCCGTATGCAAATAGCTCACGAGTCAGAATAGAAGATGTGGCGGCCGATCTTTACCAGACGCTTCATGTTGCCTGCCCATTTCGGGCGCACATAGTCCGCATGATAGTTGGTGGCCGTGTTCATGATCTTCATGGTCTTGTCGCCAGCCATGGCCTTTTGGGCAATCCGCTTGGAGTTGGCCCAGGCGGTTGGCTGCTTCACGTCATCGGGCAGGCCGTCACAGGCAAAGGAGAACTGGCAGGAATTGCGCCGGTTGGATCCCTGATAAACCACGCCGCAAATTGATTTTGGAAAATCCGGGGCTTTGGTGCGGTTCAGGATAACGCGCGCGACGGCAAGCTGGCCAAGCTCTGATTCGGAGCGGGCCTCAAAATAAATTGCGCGCGCCAGGCAGTTTTCCTCAGCAAGACGCATGCGGCGTTGGGCCACAACGGCCTGCTTTTCGCTGCGCTTCAACTTGAAGGACTTTTCAATCTTCGCCGGCGAAGGCGCCAATGCCATGCGCTTTACTGCGGGCTTAACAACATCAGACTTGCCAGAGAGATCAACGGCAGCCGGTGAAATGAAAACATCGCCGTTGGGATCGGCATTGAAGAAATCGCCCTTGCCCAGGCTCACGACGGCTCTGCTTGCGCAAGACTTTCAGGTTGACGATGTCAAAGTTTTCGCCCTCGGGAAGAAGCGAGCCCTTGGCGATGATGTTGGTCACCGGTGATACCAGTGTCTGCTCGTCAGGGGTTAAATTACGGGCACTGGCATTCTGGCCCATATAGTTGCCGGCAAAGGCAAAAGCTGCGATCAGCATCACGCCGCCAAATACGAAAGGCGCATATTCCTGAACGATGCCGCCACCTTCTTCGCGCATATCGGGATACACGGGAAAATCGTCCATCGGCCTTTGATTTTGGCGTTTTCCCTGCAAATCCCCTAGTCCTGCTGATGGCTCAGTCGCAATATTGTTTCACTTACGGAAACATATACATTTCGCGTTTAGCATAGGTTAACCATGCCAGCAACCAAAAGTGGCCAATTTGGTGCATTTTTATTGTTCATTTTAAGGAAGGGTTAACCGTCTATGTACCCTAAAATTTATTCAATTATTTCTGATACTTGCCTGGGCTGCGGCGAGCCTCGCAATGGCAATCCTGAAGGGAGAACAGGATACATAATCTAACCTGATTTCCTCGCAGAAACTGATCGAGGCCGGATCGCCGGCATGTTCGCCACAAATGCCCAGTTTCAGATCGGGCCGGGACTTTCTTCCGCGGGTCGTGGCGATTCGCAGGAGCTCACCCACGCCATCGATATCGATGGAGACAAAGGGGTCGGTCTTGAAAAGGCCCTTGGCCGTGTATTCGCTGATGAAATTTGCACTGTCATCCCGGCTGATGCCGAGAGTGGTTTGCGTCAAGTCATTGGTGCCGAAGGAAAAAAATTCTGCTGACTGGGCGATCTCAGCGGCGCGCAGGGTGGCGCGGGGCAATTCAATCATGGTGCCCACGAGATAGGGCAGCTCCAGTCCGCTTTCCTCTTGCACGGCTTCGGCCACGGCCACAATGCGGGCGCGGACATAATCAAATTCCAGTTTGCCGACAACAAGAGGAATCATGATTTCCGGAATAGGCGCCTTGCCATATTTCTGCGCCACCTCGACGGTTGCTTCAAAAATGGCACGGGCCTGCATTTCGGCAATCTCGGGATAAGAGACGGCGAGGCGCACGCCGCGATGGCCTAGCATGGGGTTGAACTCCTGCAACTCGCCGACACGGGTGCGCAGATATTCCGGCGCAATGGAGAGATCATGGGCGAGTTCAAGAATTTCATGCTCGGATTTTGGCAGGAATTCGTGGAGCGGCGGGTCGAGCAGGCGAATGGTGACGGGAAGGCCCGCCATGATTTCAAACAGTTCGATGAAATCCTGGCGCTGCATGGGGAGGATTTCATCGAGCGCTTCTTTTCGCGCTTCCACGGTTTCAGCGAGAATCATCTTGCGCATGGGGCCGATGCGTTCGGCGCTGAAGAACATGTGTTCGGTGCGGCAGAGGCCGATGCCTTCGGCGCCGAAATATCTGGCGGAGCGGGCTTCGTTTGGTGTTTCGGCGTTGGCGCTGCACTTTCATGCGGCGCGAGGCATCGGCCCATTCCAATATGGTGGCGAAATCGCCGGAGAGTACGGGCTTCTGGGTGGCGATGTGGCCCCTGAACACGCGGCCGGTGGAGCCATCAATGGTGATCGTCTCACCTTTCTTCACGGCGACGCCAAGGGACGTCATGGTTCCGGCTTCATAGTCAATACGAAGGCCGCTCGCGCCTACAACGCAAGTCTTGCCCATGCCGCGGGCAATTACGGCCGCATGGGAGAGCAGTCCGCCGCGCGCAGTGAGCACACCTTCGGCTGCGTGCATGCCCTGAATATCTTCGGGACTGGTTTCACTGCGCACAAGGATGCACGATCGATTGCGTGATTTGAGTTGCTGGGCTTCGGCGGCGTCAAAGACGACCTGGCCAGAAACAGCACCGGGAGATGCGGCGATGCCGGTTACGAATATCTCGTGGGTTTCCGTCGTATCAAGGGTGGGATGCAGAAACTGGTCAAGCATCAGCGGATCAACGCGCAGGACTGCTTCCTTCTTGGTGAGGAAGCCCTCTCCCACCATATCCACCAAGA
Organism: uncultured Alphaproteobacteria bacterium; assembly: GCA_963766425.1. GTDB lineage: Bacteria > Pseudomonadota > Alphaproteobacteria > Rhizobiales > Aestuariivirgaceae > Aestuariivirga. The sequence goes on along the minus strand of CAVYAB010000016.1, from coordinate 247,395 downwards.
TTTTCAGTTCAACCCGCGCACTGGTCTTGGCTGGCTTGGTTTGCAGAAGCCACAGTTTGCCATTCTCAACCGTGAAGGTGACTTCCTGAATGGCTTTGAAGTGGCGTTCTATCTTGCGCAGAGCGGTGGTGAGTTGGGCGGTTTGCTTTGGAAATTTTTCCACAAAGGCAGGGGCTATGTTTGGAATATTGGCGCCGGTCGAAAAATTGCGCGAGGTCGCCACGCCATGAATATTTCCGCCGTAGACCATTTCCTGCACGATGAGGGCTGCAGAATTATTGCGGCGCTTCGCTGCTTCGATCACGCTCCGCAATTGCCGGTTCAAATCCTGCGGGAATTTCGTACCAGATTTCTGCTCTATGAATGATTTGTATTTCGCGATGAGGTCGGGGCCCTTGTGAACAGCAAAAATATCTTCGAAATCGGCATGGCGAAGTGACAGAACATTGACAGCATAATTTTCGATGAACTGGCGATAGAGATCAAAGGCCATGGGGCGATCATTCAGGCGTTTGGCCAACGCTTCGACCGTTTCATCGTTCAGCCCCACATTCAAGACCGCCTCCATGTAACCGCGTGCTTGGCCATTCACACTTGGCCGCACGGCGAAGAACAAGGGCTTCAGTTTTTTCAGTGCCGCCGCAAGATCAGCAGCAGTTGGATTGGCGATGACGAAGCCCTGCGGGACGGGCAGGCCAAGGCTTGCCATGGCATCCAGGCCAGCGGCCTTGACGCCGAGCGATGCCGGACATTTTCCCAACGGATATATCGTCTTTTTCGCCATATTGCAGTGCAGCAAACACGTTGCGGGCGGCGGGGTCAAGTGGTCAAATTTTAGGCAGCCGACAGTTTTGGCGTCCGGCGTCCCATAAGCAGCCAGAAGGCTATGCCCATATTAAGCAAGTTCCAGGCGATGCCATGGAGGAAGGCCGCCTGGTAGGAGCCGGTGAGGTCGAATATCTCGCCGGACAGCCAGCCACCAAGGGCCATCCCTAAAACCGTGGCGGTGAGCACGAGGCTGATGCGGAACCCCGCCTCCCTTGCCGGGAAATGGTCGCGCACGATCAGGGCATAGCTTGGCACGATGCCGCCCTGGGCCAGGCCAAAGAAGGCGGAGACGACATAAAGCGAGGCCAAGCCATCGAAGGGAATGTAAAACAGGAGCGCCAGGCATTGCAGGAAGGAGCCGATGATCAGGGTTCCCACGCCGCCTATGCGGTCGGCGATAAAACCGAAGGCCAAACGGCTCACCACGCCGAAGCCCAGCATGAGGGAGAGCATTTCAGCGCCGCGGGCGGGGCCGTAGCCGAGGTCACCGCAATAGGCGATGATATGGACCTGGGGCATGGACATGGCCACGCAGCAGGCAAGGCCAGCGAGGATGAGCAGGCCCTGCAGGACGGGCGTTCCGTCGGGGGCCTTCCCACCACCCCGCGCGGCGATGGAAGGGCTTGGCCGCTCATCCAATGAAGCCCTGCGACGAAGGAAAAGCGACAGCGGCAGCATGAGCGATACGGTGAGGATGCCAAGCGCAATGTAAGCGCTGCGCCAGCCGTAGGTCTGAATGCCCCAGGTGAGGATTGGCGGCCAGATGGTGCCGGCGATGTAGTTTCCGGAGGCTCCTATGGCGACAGCGATGCCGCGCCGTTTTTGAAACCAGAGAGATACATCAGCAACAAGGGGGCCGAAAATCGTGGCGCAGCCCAGGCCGATGAGAAATGCCTGGGAGGCAACATACGTCCAATAATTTGGTGAAAGGGCCGAGGCGATAAAGCCGAGCCCCAGCATGATGGAGCCAATGAACATGGGCACCATGATGCCGAAGCGGTCGGCAAGCCTGCCCATCAGCACGCCGCCGAGGGCAAAGCCGATCATGCTCATGGTATAGGGGAACGACGCGCCGGAACGGTCAACGCCGAATTCAACCTGGATGAATGGCAGGACCACGATGCCTGCCCAAATGCCTATGCCGCCAATGGTGGCGAGGGCCAAAGACACGGCAAGGCGGAACCAGGAATAGCGGCTGTCTTGGGTGGTGGAGGCGGCGTTCATGGCGCCTTATGTCACCGGCGGCGTTGATTGGGCAAGATGGGAGCGGTGCATGGCTGGTTCGCTTTGAAACACCGTTCCGGCCCTTCGAGGGGCTCAGGGCGTTTGCAACTCAAATCGTGCCACTGGTACGATTTGCCGAGCCTTTGGCTCGTCGTTGCCCACCCTTCGATCTTCGAAAAATCCGCCACAGCCAGCGTCGCCGCGCGAATGCGGTTCAAAAGTTTCAGGCGGTTTTCACGGAAGGAGGGATCGTCGGCGTTCACTGTCACCTTGTCGAAGAAGGCATCGACGGGGCCGCGCAATTTGGCGATTGCTGTCATGGCGGCGCCAAAATCCTCATTCTCAACAGCTTTCCGCGCGTTGGCTTCGGCGGCGGACACGGCGCGGTGCAGGTCGCGCTCCTCGCCCTGGATGAGAAGCTGCGGATTGGGCAGGCCATTGAAGGAGCGGTTGTCTTTCTTTTCTTCAATCTTGAGAATGTTGGATGCGCGTTTCACGCCGGCAAGCAAATTCTTGCCGTCATCGCTGTCAAGGAATTTTGAAAGGGCTTCGACGCGGCGCACGATCATCAGCAGATCATCCTGCCCGCCAAGCGAGAACACCGCATCGATGAGATCATGCCGCGCGCCCTGATCCTTGAGATAGACTTTCAGACGGTCGGCGAAGAAGGCGAGGAGATCGGTGGATTATTAATTTCTGCCATCCGCATTCTGCTCTGCAGTTCTTGTCTTTAACTGGTCCTGGTTTGCTTTAGATTCCAAATCTCTTTGAACTCGGGCAATTCGCCACTATTGGTCATACGGAATTCGAATTCTGTTTCGAGCATAATGCGGATACGCCTAGCGCCGCACGGCGAAGCGCGTAAGGATCTTTCGATCCGGTTGGCTTTTCGTCAATGGCCCAGAAGCCGACGAGCGTGTCGAGCTTGTCAGCAAGAGCTACGGACTTGGCCGACTTTCGAAACGGGAATTGAATCGCTTGGCCCCTGCGGCTTGTAATGATCGCGCATGGCTTCGGCGACTTCGTTGTCGATGCCCTGATCAAGCGCATAGTAGTGGCCCATCAAGCCTTGCAGTTCGGGGAACTCGCCGACCATGCCTGTGACAAGATCGGCCTTTGCAAGTTTTGCTGCGAGTTTTGTTTTCTCAACATCGGCCTTGATCGTCTTGGCGATTTCGCCGGCCAGGGCTTCGATGCGTTTTACGCGTTCGCCCTGGCTGCCGAGTTTGGCGTGGAAGGTGATGCTATCGAGTTTCGGCAAAAGGTCTTCGAGTTTGGTTTTGCGGTCCTGATCCCAGAAGAATTTTGCGTCGGACAATCTTGCGGCGATGACCTTGTTGTTGCCGGCGACGATGGTTTTGCCGCCGTCGGTTGCCACCATGTTTGAGACTAGGAGGTATTTATTGGATAGAGTGCCAATACCCTCGCCCTTCGAGGCCGCCTGCGGCGGCACCTCAGGGTGAGGGCTTCCTGATGCGCTTGCCTTTTTCCCCTCATCCTGAGGTGCCCGCGCAGCGGGCCTCGAAGGATTGCGCAGCGCGAAGCATTTCTGGTTGTTCTTGATAGTGGTGACGATGACTTCCGGCGGAACGCTGAGGAAATCCTTGTCAAACTGGCCCATCAGCACCACGGGCCATTCGACGAGGCCTGCGACTTCCTTCAGCAGGCCTTCGTCCTCAATCATTTCGAGACCTTGGGCGAAGGCGAGGTTCTTGGCTTCGGTGCGGATGGTTTCGGCACGGACGTTTGCGTCGACAATGACATGGGCCTTGTGGAGTTTCTGCGCATAGTCCTCGAAGCGGCGGACTTCGATTTTCTTGCTGCTCAGGAAGCGATGGCCCAGCGTGGTGTTGCCGGTTGCTATGCCTTCGATTTCGAAGGGCACGACTTCACCATCGAAGGTGCAGATGATGGAGAGGAGCTGGCGCACCCAGCGCAAAGTGCCTGCGCCCCAGCGCATGGATTTTGGCCAGGGGAATTTTCGAATAACATCGGGCACGAGTTCTGCCACCACATCGGTTGCGGCGCGGCCCGGTTTCTTGATTGAGGCGATATAGAACTTGCCCTTCTTGTCATCCTGAACCGTGAGATCTTCGAGCGTCAGGCCGGTCGATTTGAGAAAGCCGGCAATGGCGGGCTTGGGCGCATCGGTGCGGGGGCCTTTGCGCTCTTCCAACATGTCGGCGGCTTTTGCATTCAAGCCTTCGACGGAGAGTGCGAGGCGGCGCGGCGTGGCGTGAACCTGCGCGCCCTCATAGGTGAGGCCCGCATCGACGAGGCCATTGGTGATCATGGCCTTCAAATCCTCAGCCGCCTTCGCCTGCATGCGGGCGGGGATTTCTTCGGAGAAAAGTTCGATCAAGAGTTCAGGCATCAGACCTTTCCTCCAGCCGACTTGCTCCAGGCTTCGCAGCAGCCCTTGGCGAGATCGCGCACGCGCAGGATATAGGCCTGGCGTTCGGTGACGGAGATCACGCCGCGCGCATCGAGCATGTTGAATGTGTGGGAGGCTTTGATGCACTGGTCGTATGCCGGCAGCGCCAAGGTATAATTGCCGTTCAAACTTTTATCGAGCAGCGCCTTGCATTCCTTCTCCGCGTCGATGAAATGCTGATGCAGGATTGAAGTATCGGCATCCTCGAAATTGTAATGGGAGAATTCCTGCTCGGCCTGCAGGAAGACATCGCCATAGGAAATTTTCTTCGCGCCCGAGAGGCCGTTGAAGTTCAAGTCGTAAACATTGTCCACGCCCTGCACATACATGGCGAGACGTTCGAGGCCGTAGGTCAATTCGCCGGAGACGGGAAAGCAATCCAAGCCGCCTACCTGCTGGAAGTAGGTGAACTGCGAGACTTCCATGCCATCGCACCAGACTTCCCAGCCAAGGCCCCAGGCACCCAGCGTTGGGCTTTCCCAATCATCTTCGACAAAGCGGATGTCATGGAGCTTGGGATCAATGCCGATAGCCGCGAGCGAGCCCAGATATTGTTCCTGCAAATCGGGCGGCGATGGCTTGATGATGACCTGATACTGATAATAATGCTGCAGGCGATTGGGGTTTTCGCCGTAGCGGCCATCCTTGGGGCGGCGCGAGGGCTGCACATAGGCCGCGGCCCAGGGCTTTGGCCCGACGGAACGCAAGGTGGTTGCGGGATGGAATGTGCCGGCGCCCACTTCCATGTCATAGGGCTGCAAAATCACGCAGCCCTTGGCCGCCCAATACTGGTGCAGGGTGAGAATCAGGTCCTGAAATGATTTGCTCGGATTCAATGGCATTTGCGGGCGCAAACTAGGGACGCGGGTTTAAGAGGTCAAGGAGATTAGCTTTTCGTCCTCTCCCATGAAATGGGAGAGGACGGGACCCGCAGCGAAGCGGTGGGGAGGTGAGGGGAACGAGGTCGAAGCGCCCTCATCTATCCCATCCTGCTTCGCAGGAGAAGACATTAGAGTCGGCGGTAGACGTGGGCCCTTGTGGTAAAACCTGATTCTGTGGGTGAGTAGGGCATGGGGTGATAGACCGGTGTGGTTTCGACTGGGGCAATCAGACCCTTTTGACAAAGCTCCGCAAACTTTTTAGCGAAACCCGCCTCCTCCCAGACGACGGTTCCGACGGTGAAGATGAGATGGCCGCCGCGCCTCGTGATGCGCGTGAGTTCATCCCAGGCATTGGCGGGGCCATGGCCGGTGGTGAACACGCCGGTTGAGACAATTGCCGCCATGCTGCCATCGGCGAAATCGAGAGGTTCGCCCAACACGCGGTTGCGCAGATCAGCGTAAATCTTGCGGGCATCGGCGCGGGCCAGCATGCCTTCGGACATGTCAACGCCGATCATATTGCTGTAGCCCATGATGGCGAGAATATTGCCTACGGTGCCGGTGCCTACGCCCGCATCGAAAACGGCATCTGACTTGTTTGGAACATAGCGGCCAACAAGGCCTGCGATCACAGCGGGGTGGATGTAGCCGATGCCTTGCATGTCGGCGTCGTAGGTTTCGGCCCAGCCATCATAGAGGGCGATGAGATCGCTTTGCGTCTTGGCGTGGTAGACACCTTCAAGCCAAGCGTCGCTGGAATGGCCGGACATTAATTGTCAGGGTAATAAATTCCGGTGCTGGGGTCCTGGCGCAGTTTGGTGACGGCATTGTCCTGGCGCGGTTTCACGCGGGCCTTGGCGGCGTTCACTTCGCTCATCAGGCGGCGAGCCGTCAAAACAGTCAAAACACCGGCAATGATTACAGTGACAACCTTTGCAAATAGCATGATCTTCTCCTTGTCCCCGTTACTATAACCCAAACTTAGCCCAAAGCGCGCGCGTTTCCAGCGCATCAAGAGTCGCACCAGGAAACTCGGCAAAAGTGCCAAAACCAAGGCGGCTGAGGCCCCAGCCCCGGGACGCTGCGATATTCTTCAAAACCAGCTTGTCGCCGAATTTCTTTTTCAGCACGTCATGCATGTGGCCGATGCCATCAATGAGGCCCCGGTCCAGGGCTTGACGGCCTGACCAAAAAGCGCCGGAAAACATTTCGGTTTCATCGCCTTTGAGCTTCCCTGCCCGGCGCTCGCGTACCAGCGATTTGAAGGCGCCATGGACATCGGCCTGAAGTGCCAGGAGGCGATCAACGTCCTCCTTCTTCTGGGGCTGAAAGGGATCGAGAATCGATTTGTTTTCGCCCGCCGTGTGGACCCGGCGTTCGATGCCCAGCTTGCCGATGGCATCAACGAAACCAAAGCCTGCCGAGATAACACCGATAGAACCCAGGATGGAGCTTTCATCGGCGTAGATCTCATCGCCGGCGCAGGCCAGCCAGTAGCCGCCGGAGGCAGCTACGTCCTCACAAAAAACATAGACGGGAATCTTGAACTCTTCGGCGAGGGCGCGGATGCGGCTGTGGATGAGGGCTGATTGCACGGCGGAACCGCCGGGAGAATTGACCGTCAGGGCGACGGCAGCAACATTCTTGTTGAAAGCACGCTCAAGGACGGGATCGAGGTCCTTTGCGGTGAGTGGCGGCTTCAAGGGGGAACCGACGCCAATGGCGCCATGCAAGCGGACGACGTTTATCCTCGGTTGGGATTTGCGAAAGCGCTGGGGGATTAAACGGGAGAAATATGAAGCTTTAGCCATGCCCTATGAGATAGGAACAAAGACCCGGGGTTGCAAGTATTAGTGGTGTTTAGCGCAGGCGCCAGGTTGAGCCATCGCGCAGGACTGCTTCGGCATCCGGCGTGAACTGGGAATTTTCCGTGTGCAGAACCAGACCCGGCAATAGCTGCATGGGGGCTTTTGAACCTTTGATGCCTTGCACGATGACGCGCGAGGCGGCGGTTCCCTCGCGGGCATAAAGGGGTGCAATGCGGATGTCGCCAAAGCGGTCTTCCATGGCGCCCAGGATTTTTCCAAGTGTTTCGGCGCGATGAACGATTGTCACGGTGCCGCGCAAGGCAACCATGGTGTGCATCACCTTGACCCAGAGTTCCAGATCCTCGGGACCAAAAGCGTGGGCCTGGGCTTTAAGGATATTTGGCGAGGGAGTTGATTTCCCCTCCTCAAAATAGGGTGGGTTGGCAATGGCGTGGCTGAAGGAACCGTGCTGGGGAAGGTGCGAGAGGTCCTTGCGGAGCGCATCCTTCACATCTGCGTGAATGACACGCAAGCTATGGCCAAAGCCGTTGCGCTTGGCATTTTCCTCGCACAGCATCGCATAGCGCGAGGCGATTTCAATTCCAGTGACGTGGATCGCTGGATTGCGCACGATGGCGCAAAGGGCCGCGACACCCGTTCCAATACCAGCTTCAAATATGGTTTCGCCGGCTACGCAAGGCACTGCGGCGGCGAGGAATACGGCATCGATGCCGGCGCGATAGCCCTTCTCGGGCTGAAGAATGCGGAGCCTGCCGCCCAGAAACGCGTCCTCGGTCAGCGACTGCGGCACGGCTGATGGAGCCATGGGCGGCGGAGGGATTTGGGCCGGATTGACCTGCGCACTCATTTGCATAATCGCCAAGTATTAATGATTGATGGTTAGCGAATGGTTACTGAGCAACTTTTGCGCGTATTTCAGCATATTTTCGGCAACGACAATGCGGCGAGGTATGGCATTTATTGATCCTTCCACGGCACTCACATAGTCATCCAGGAGCAAATGATCTATGCCTTCTTCATTCAACATATGCCGCACAAAAGATAGATAAACAATATCATTGGTCCGCAATAATTCTACCACTTAAGCGATCACCCAGTTGAGTTGGCCATCATTCAAACTCGCGGCAACCGGTCACGCTTGCTGATTGCAGGCCTTTCCTTCTATTCTGGGGGCGAGAAAACAGGAGAAGGATGGCAACTTTATGGGTGTGGTCATTCCCTTTGGGGGCAGTTCTGATGCCCCACTACCCAGTCTTGATGCCCTTGTCGGGCTGGTTTCCGACGACATGGACCGGGTCAATGATGGCATTCTGGCGCGGGCGCAGAGTCATGTCGAACTCATTCCGGAAATTGCCGGCCACCTGATCAATTCCGGGGGCAAGCGCATTCGCCCCATGCTGACTTTGGCATCTGCGCGCATGTGCGGCTATTCGGGCGAACATCACATCAAGCTCGCGACCGCTGTTGAATTCATGCATACGGCGACGCTGCTTCATGATGATGTTGTCGATGAAAGCGATTTGCGCCGCGGCAAGCAGGCGGCGCGGGTCATCTGGGGCAATCAGGCCAGCGTATTGGTCGGCGATTATCTGCTGGGCCAGGCCTTCAAGATGATGGTGGAAACAGGCTCGCTTGATTGCCTTCGCATTCTGTCGAATGCGGCAGCGGTTATCGCCGAAGGGGAAGTTTTGCAGCTTTCCATTTCGCAAGACACATCGACGACGGAAGACGCTTACCTGCAAGTGGTAGGCGCAAAAACTGCGGCGCTGTTTTCGGCGGCGGCTGAAGTTGGCGGCGTCATCGCCGGCAGGCCCGCGGGATGAGCAGGCAGCGCTTGAATCCTATGGCCGCAATCTTGGCATTGTGTTCCAGCTTGTTGATGATGCGCTGGATTATTCAGGCAAGCAGGCCTCGCTTGGCAAGAGCGTTGGCGATGATTTCCGCGAACGGAAAATCACCCTGCCCGTGGTTCTTTCCTTCCGGCGCGGTTCGAAGGAAGAAAGAAATTTCTGGAAACGCACGCTGGAGGACGGAAACCAGACCGACGATGATTTGATCTATGCGCAAAAACTCATGGCAAAGCACGGAGCCATTGCCGACACGATCGAGCGCGCCAACCATTATGGCGACATCGCACGGGATGCGCTTGCGATTTTTCCGGACAGCAAATGGAAATCAGCGCTGCTTGAAGCAGTTGATTTCTGCATCGTCAGAGCGTTCTAGAAAATTGAACTCAAAGCAGACTGGTTGCGATAACCCACCAATCGGGGTGCCGGGTTTTGATATTTGTTGCGGCACGCTCTGCTTGACCTGAGTTTTCCGCCAAGCCAAAGCATGTGGCACCGGAACCTGACATGCGCGAGCAAGTGATGTTTTCTTGAGAACCCAGGCTTTCAAGTACGTCGGCAATATCCGGGACAATGCTTATCGCGGGCTCGGTGAGGTCATTGCGCCAACCATGAACATCGCTGAGATCACTGATTGGTGTTGCAAAGGATTGACCGCATTGCAAGTTCAAGGATCCAAAAACCTTTGATGTTGGCGCTGGAATTCGCGGGTTGACCAGTACGATTCCGGAGGGAAGATCGATATCAATTGACTCAATAATCTCTCCAATGCCACGCATGCGGCCGGTTTTTTGAAGTAAACATATGGGTACGTCCGCTCCCAGCCGCAGGGCGAGATTGTTCAAATCCCCGGATGTTATTGAAAGGTTAAAATACTGGATAAGCCCGCGCAGCGCTGCGGCCGCGTCGGCGGATCCGCCACCAATACCTGAGGCTACGGGAAGATTTTTTTCGAGCTGAAATTTTACTGGCGAGAATGGACGTATTTTTTTTCTGGGCATAGTCAGCCAGCAGGTGCCAAGCCGTTAGAACTATATTTTCACCATCAGGTGGCAAGTCATTTGCGAAAGGTCCGGACAGGCTGATGGATACATCAGTTGCCGGGGCAATGGTCAGAACATCCGCCACATCGGCGAAGGCCACTATGGAATCAAGTTCGTGATAGCCATCCGGCCTTCGCCCAATGATGTGCAGGGCCAGATTTATTTTGGCGTAGGCCCGCTCGGTCACGAGCATTTGATCAGCCGTTTGTCTGCCCGGTCTTGTTTTCAGCGGGCTTGGTGACCGGATCATCAGGCAGGCCGTTCAACAATTTTTCCTCAATGCGCTTCAGGTCGTCGGGCTCCGGACCATTGTCTTTGGCATGCTGCCATTGAAATTTTGCTTCCAGAGTGCGGCCCACGCGCCAATAGGCATCGCCCAAATGCTCGCCGATGATGGGATCAGCCGGATTCAAATCAACGGCACGCTCAATTTGAATTGCAGCTTCCTCATAGTCACCGAGCTGGAAATAGGCCCAGCCCAGACTGTCAACGATATAGCCGTCGTTTGGCTTCATCTCGACGGCCTTTTTCACCATTTTCAGGGCTTCGCTGAGATTGATTTTTTTCTCGATCATGGAGTAGCCGAGATAATTCAGGACCAGAGGCTCGTCAGGCGACAGCGACAGGGCCTTGCGAAAATCCGCTTCGGCCTTGTCCCAAATTTTCTGCCGCTCATAGGTAATGCCGCGATAATAGAGGACGCGCCAATGATCCTTTTCCAGCTTTGCGAGAAGCGCCAGCGCCGTTGAGTAGGTTTCAGAAGCGAGCGCAAATTCCTCGTTGCTGCGATACACATTTCCCAGGGTCACCAGTGCATCATAGTTTTTTGGATCACGCGCGACAATCGCCTTGAGCTTTTCCTGGGCTTCCTTGGTGCGTTCCATCCTCTGCAGATTTACCGCAATTTCGGTATCCGCATTGATGCGAAGCGCAGAGCCCGGCGGCGTCTGTTCGTAGGCGTTGATGGCGTTCTGGTACTGCTTGGTGTCCACATAGATATCGCCGATGAGGGTCAGCACGACAGGCCTGTCACCATTGAACGAAAGGGAAAGCTGCGCATAAAGCAAGGCCACGTCGATGCTTTGTTCGTCGGTCATTGCCGCTGCGAGCGAGAACAGGGCCTCGCCGGCGCCGGCGCCAGGTGTTGCAATAAACGGGAGCGGGGTCTTGCCGTCCCTGGCGCGCTTCAGCGCGAGTTCAACCAATATGTTGTCTTCACCGCCTTCTATGAATGTCTGATAGATCTTGATTGCTTCGTCTCGGCGATTGTTGCGCTCGAGGAAATTTCCGTAGGACTGAACCACCCGCAATGATGTGCCAGCCTGCTCATAGGCTTTTTTATAGGAGGCCTCGGCGCGCATGGCGGAGGACAAATAATCGGCAATCAATGCGCCATGATAGGATTTGAAATTGGCGAAAGAATCATTGCTTTCAAGCCGGTCCAGTGCCGCGAGGGCCTGTTTGAGATTGCCTTCCCCGGCATAGGCCCAGGCCGACAGAAGCGCCGACGTCAATTCGCCCACCGGCGTGTAGGAGGCTTCGGCAAAATTCTTGCGCGCATCGCCATAGTGGCGAACCTTGAAGTCACGAAGCCCAAGCACGATGCGGGCCATCCGGTGCTGGCTGTTGAACGACAGGACCTTGACGGCCAGTTCTTCCGCGTCGGGCAAGTTGCCGGAAGAGACTTCAAGCAAAAACAGTTTTTCAATGAGAACCGGATTGTCCGGATCCTCGATCAGGGCCTTGCTGAGGTAATCAGCCGCAATCTCGTTATCGCGTTCCTTGCCGGCCGACCTTCCCGCGAGATAGTTTCCGGACAGGCTGGTTACCTCGTCAATTGAAAACTCGGCGTGGGCGGGAACTGCCGTCAGCAACATCAGGAATGCCGCGACGCTGGCAAGAGGCAAGGCAAACTTAGGCATGGGCATCTGTCTCAAAAAGGCGGCCATTTTCGGCGCGCGGGTGATTCATGCCTATAAAATGGGGTTTTTTCAGGATAACCGCAATAGCAAAGCGGCGGGCCTGAGCCCGCCGCCAAATTTGCCCGTATTTCAGCTTATTTGCTGACGTAAATCGACTTGTTCAGCACATCTTCGCCGATGTGGTTGAAGAAGGCGGCGAGATCGGCGCTGGACGTGGCATGCTGGTAGTTGTCAGCATCCGTGGCGCAGTTCTGCAACCGGGTTTGCGTAGACGAAGATACGCCATTGCCAAAGGATGTCACGTAAAGCTCGGTACCTTCCGCCTTGACCTTGGTGCAGGCGGCCAACATGTGCAGTGTCAAGCGCCGGCTCGATGGCCGAGTTGGTGGTTGTTCCGAAACGGTTGACGGCGAGGGTTTCCTTGCCACGGCCATAGGCCGAGTAGGTCGTTCCGTTGACCGCATAGGATCCGGGGCTGAGATCATTGTCACCATCGGTCATGAGAACCATGATTTTGCGCCAGCGCGGATGGCCATAGGTGGCGATCGTATCGGCAGGAATTGAACCTGTGCCTTCCACTTTCGTGAAAGGCTCAGTGGGCGACAGGACGCGATAGCCCCAGGCAACGCCTTCGGCAATCAGCGTGGGGCCATTGGCGGTCATGGCGTCTATGCCTGCTTCGACATTTGCCCGTTTGTAGGTCAATGGGACAACTGGGGTTTTCGCACAGTTGGACCACGGGACCAGAGTTGGACGCGAGTTTCGGCAGGAATTACGCGATTGATGTATTTGGCCTGATTCTCCTGCTTATACAGAAGGCCGGCAGTGGTTGTGCTGCTCTGCTGCGCAGACGTAAGTCCGGTGTATTCATTCGGCGTGCCGGTCGTGCCAATATAGTTGACGCCATAGCTGGTGCCGACCGTGTCCGGGTTGAAATAGGCTGGGAACAATGTGGCAGGCGTGCCGGTCGTCGGAGCCGCGTCATTTACATTGTAGTCGGTTCCCGCTCCAGCGGTGCCGCGCATCCGCGCTTCGACGCAACCGTTCCACTGCATATACGCCGTGGCTGAGGTCTTCAGAGAGGTCCAACCCAGATAGTTATGAAAGGTCGCGAGGTTGTAGTTGAGTTTCGACAGCGGATTGAGACCTGTCGTGTCGATCCAACCCAGGTTGAAGTCATAGGCGTTCTTGTTAAGCCTGACGGCACCCGCAAAGGGAACAAGGGCAACGCGGATGTACTCGCTTTCCGGAATCGAACCTACCGTTCCGCCATAAATCGTGTTCAACAGATCTTTGGCCGCAGTCTTGGCGCCGTCAATTTTGTTGTCGGTTGCCATGGACCCGGTGGTATCCATCACCATCACGAGCTCAATTGGCCGCATGGCCTTCATCACCTGGGCATGGGATGTAAGATTGACTTCTTCCACCCCGGTTATTTTCATGATCGTTGTTGGGAAGTCATGGTTGGCCGTAAGATCGATGGTTGAGCCGGTGATATCAATATCAACGGAGATTTCAGTGTTATCGCCAAATTGCGGTGTGTAATTCTCAGTCAGATACTTCTTGGCAAACAGTTCAAGCTCGGCGATTCTGGAGGCCTGCTGGCTCGTGGACAGGCCCAAAAGACTGGCGCGGTCATCGGCGGCAACCGCCAGGACCGCGGAATCAACGGCTGCATTGAAGGCAACCTGTTCACGGCCAATGCGAACCGTATCGATGGCGGCACCTGCCGCAATCACCATTGGAAAGGCCGCAACGGCGAACATTTGGGTGACTGAGCCCAGCTGGTTGTTGCGAAAAGCTTTCAACTTCTGACGTGTGGAAACTGCGAAAGCATCGATAAAATTGCGCATTGCGGCCTCTCCCTGAGGATTACATATCGGGAGAGTTCTAAGCTATGCGGATGAAAGACAAGTTGCGCGGAAGGGTTGCATTTTAGATACTTTGTAAAATTTCAAAAGAAGCACATCCAATACTAATTTCTATTTAAACGAGCCGCTAAAATTGCACGTCGCATGTTTACATGTTGGGATAGTTTGGCCCTTCGCCGCCTTGCGGCACAACCCAGGTAATGTTCTGTGACGGGTCCTTGATGTCACAGGTTTTGCAATGAACGCAGTTCTGGTGGTTAATCTGGAAGCGCGGCGGCTTGCCCTCTTCCATTAACACTTCATAAACCCCTGCGGGACAATAGCGTTGGGCGGGCTCGGCCCAAGTGGGAAGATTTACTGAAATTGGAATGCTGGCGTCCTTTAGTTTGAGATGGGCCGGCTCATCTTCCTCATGATTGGTTGACGAAAAGGCCAGATTGGTGAGGCGATCAAAGGAAAGCACGCCATCTGGCTTGGGATAGTTAATATTCTTACAACTTGCAGCGGGTTTCAGGGTGGCACTATCGGGCTTGCCGTGTTTCCAGGTGCCGAGGCCGAAGCCAAAAAGCGTATTCATCCACATATCAATAGCGCCCAACATGACGCCGCCCACGAGGCCAAGCTTTGACCACATGGGCTTCACATTCTTCACCCGCTTCAGGTCCTCATAGACCCAGGATTTTTTGTAAGCCTCTTCATAGCTTGTGAGTTCATCACCGGCGCGGCCTTCATTCAATGCGGCGAAGGCTGCTTCTGCCGCCATCATGCCGGTCTTCATGGCATTATGTGAACCCTTGATGCGCGGCACATTCACAAAGCCGGCGGAACAGCCGATCAAGACTCCGCCGGGGAAATAAAGTTTTGGCACGGACTGGAAGCCGCCCTCGGTGATGGCCCGCGCGCCATAGGCCACACGCCTGCCGCCCTCGAGCACATGCGAAATCAGCGGGTGATGCTTAAAGCGCTGGAATTCCATGTAGGGGTAGAGATAGGGATTCTGGTAATTGAGATGCACTACGAAACCGATGGAGACGAGATTGTCTTCAAGGTGGTACATGAAGCTGCCGCCACCGGCTTTCGCACCCAAGGGCCAGCCCATGGTGTGGGTGACCTGACCCTGCTTGTGATTTTCGGGTTTCACTTCCCATAGTTCTTTCATGCCGAGGCCAAATTTCTGCGGCTCGCGGCCTTCCGTGAGTTTGTATTTTTCAATGATCTCTTTTGCCAACGAGCCCCGCACGCCTTCGGCGATGAAGACGTATTTTCCGATGAGTTCCATGCCTGGCTGGTAGTCAGGCTTGTGGCTGCCGTCTTTGGCAATGCCCATGACGCCTGCCACGACGCCGCGCACGGAGCCATCTTCGCGGTAGAGAACTTCCGAGCAGGCAAAGCCGGGATAGATTTCAACGCCCAGACTTTCAGCTTGCGTGCCCAGCCAGCGGCAGACGTTTCCGAGGGAGACAGCATAGTTGCCGTGGTTGTTCATGAGCGGCGGCATCAGAAAATTCGGCATGCGGAGCGCACCCTTGGGGCCAAGCACATAGAATCGGTCGTCAACCACGGGCGTGTTGAGGGGTGCGCCTTTTTCTTTCCATTCGGGAATGAGTTCATTCAGGGCGATGGGGTCAACTACCGCACCAGAAAGAATATGGGCGCCGACTTCCGATCCTTTTTCCAAAACGCAAACGCTGATCTCGCTCGAAAGCTGTTTCAGACGGATGGCGGCGGAAAGACCTGCGGGACCGGCACCGACGATGACGACATCATACTCCATCGCTTCGCGCTGAACTTGATCCACAGGTAATACTCCTCAAAGGGCATGCGTTTCCGGATAACGCCTGTTATAGTGGCTCATACGGCCTCGCAAGACAACCAATTCGGACATGCAAACAAGGCAAAACGACATGAACGCTCACGAAGCGCAGGCAGCGCTTTCCTGGCTCATTGAAATGGGGGCCGATGAAATTGTGGGCGAGGTGCCGGTCAACCGCTTTGTGGTGGCCGCGCCTGTTGCTGCGCCTGTTGCCAAGGTTGAACCTGCCCGCGCCGCGCCGTCAACGGCGGAAGCCTGCAACTCCTTGGAGGACCTTCACGCGGCCCTGGTCGCGCTGGAAAATTTCCCATTGAAAAAAACTGCCAGCAACCTGTGTTTTGCAGGCGGCAATTTCCTGGCTGACATCATGGTCATTGGCGATGTGCCGGGGCGTGATGAGGATATTGAGGGCAAAGTCTTTGCCGGGCAAAATGAATTGCTGCTGGAAAAAATGCTTGCGGCCATTGGACTGTCATCCGGTGGTGTAAGCCTGTTCAATCTCATTCCGTGGCGGCCGCCGGGAAACCGCACGCCGACGGAAGCGGAGATTCAGCTGTGCTTGCCATTTCTTTTACGCGCCATTGAACTCTGCGGGCCCAAATTCATTCTGTGTCTTGGGGGCCAGTCCGCCCAGCGCCTGTCAGGCAAGAGCGAAGGGCTTCTTTCACTTCGCGGAAAATGGTTTGATCTCAAAATGGCTAAGAAAAAAATTCCTGTGCTGCCAAGTTTTCATCCCAGTTACCTGCTCAAGCAGGCGAGCCAGAAGCGCCTGGCATGGCGCGATCTCCTCTTGTTCAAGGAAGCCATTGATGCTCATTAATTCCACGGACCTGCTGGTTTTCCTGACTGCTGCGCTGAGCCTCAATCTTACGCCCGGCAATGACATGATGTATGTGTTAGGACAATCCTTGAACGGCGGTGCGCGCAGCGGCGTCTCCGCCAGCCTGGGGATTGCCGGAGGTTCGCTTATCCATCTCGGCTTTGTGGCGCTTGGTGTTGCCGTCATACTGGCACAGTATCCGCTGCTCTTCGATCTCATCCGTTATGCGGGTGCCTGCTATCTCATCTGGATTGCCTACACCACGCTCACGTCACCAATGTCGGCACTTGCCCAGGATGAAAAACAGCGCAGCACATTTGCGGCTTTCCGCGACGGCGTTCTCGTCAACCTGTTTAATCCAAAAATCATCGTCTTTATGTTCGCTTTCTTGCCACCCTTCATCCGGCCCGAAAATGGTTCGCCGCTTTTGCAGCTCTTTATACTCGGAATGATTTTCAATGTGGGTGGCACAGTGATCAATTGCATTGTTGCCCTGTTTGCCGGAAAAATCGGTGCAGCCCTTTCAACCAGCCTTAATTTCCGTCGCTGGTTTTCGCGTATCTCGGCTGGTCTGTTTGTGCTGCTGGCGGCGCGGCTTGTATTTGAGAGAAAATAAATGGCAGAGCCACGCGAGTTCGTCCCCCTTCACATCGCAATTCTAACCGTGTCTGACACACGCACTTTGGCTGATGATAAATCCGGGCAGACTTTGCAGGATAGAATTACGGCGGCTGGCCATACTGTTGCTGACCGGCAAATAGCCAAGGATGATATCGCCAAGATTCGCCGCATTGTGAAAGCGTGGAGCAAACGCTCTGATATTGATGTCATCATTTCGACGGGAGGCACGGGCCTCACGGGACGCGATGTTACAATCGAAGCTATGCGTCCCTTGTTCGAGAAAGAAATTGAGGGCTTCAGCACACTCTTTCACATGATCTCATTTCCCAAGATCGGAACCTCAACGGTGCAATCGCGGGCCACGGCGGGTGTCATGAAGGGCAAATATATTTTCTGCCTGCCGGGGTCGCCCGGGGCCTGCAAAGACGCCTGGGATGAAATCCTGAAATACCAGCTGGATTACCGCCATCCCCCCTGCAATTTCGTGGAAATCATGCCGCGGCTGGAGGAACACCAGAAGCGGAAAAAGGGCTGATTGCAATTTTGTTCTTGTTATGTTCTAAAATTTGTGCCACTGTGGAGGCATGTCCACACTTCTAGATATGAGGCCTTCGGTCTCCTTTGACCCCGCCGTTACGGGTGCGGGGCGGCTTACGGCTTTGCCGCACCAATTGCGGGGGCGCGGGGCGCGTAACAACGACAAGGGACGCTACGAGAAGAACGGGATTTCCTTCTTTGATGATGGCTGGGAATCCCTGGCAGATTTGCCGCCGCTCAAGACCACGATTTTTGAAGAACAGCCAAAGTCCATTATCGCGCGTAATCAATCGCCGGATATTTCCTTTGACCGCTCGGTCAATCCTTACCGGGGCTGCGAGCATGGCTGCGTTTATTGTTATGCGCGGCCCACCCACGCCTACATGGGGCTTTCGCCTGGCCTTGATTTTGAGAGCAAACTTTTCATAAAGCCGAACGCGGCGGCGCTTCTTCGGGAGGAATTAACCGCGCCCAATTATGTGGCCCGCACCATGGCGCTGGGATCCAACACGGATCCCTACCAGCCGATTGAACGGACCTACCGGATTACGCGGCAGATTTTGGAGGTATTGTCCGAGTTCAATCATCCGGTGGGCATTGTTACCAAGTCTGCGCTTGTGTTGCGCGACCTGGATATCCTGACGTCCATGGCGGAGCGAGGACTGGTGAAAGTTGCAATTTCGGTCACTACCCTTGACGGTAAGTTGGCGCGTGCGATGGAGCCTCGGGCTTCGACCCCTGCAAAACGGCTCGAGGCTCTTCGTATTCTGTCATCGGCAGGTGTTCCAACCGTTGTGATGATGGGACCGGTTATTCCGGCGGTGAATGACATGGAAATTGAGGCCATCCTGAAGGCTGCCGCGGTGGCTGGCGTGAAAGAGGCTGGCTACACGATGCTTCGCCTGCCGCTCGAAGTGAAGGATATTTTCAAGGAATGGCTGCAAACGGAAATGCCGGACCGGGCCTCCAAAGTCATGTCGCTGGTGAAATCAATTCGGGGCGGCAAGGAAAATGACGCGACATTCGGACGGCGCATGACGGGTACGGGCCCCTATGCATGGACCATCGGGCGGCGCTTTCAATTGGCTGCCGAACGCCTTGGCATCAATCGCAAACGTTCGACGCTTGCCACGGACCTCTTTCGCCGGCCGCCGCAAGCGGGCGAGCAGTTGACGCTGATTTAGAGTTGTGGCCCAAAGAGGCCATGGCACGAGACGATTCCAGCAAACCCGATTTCAGTCTTGAACTTGCTGCGAGAGATCAAGGGTTTTCGCTGGTCTGTGGAATCGACGAGGCAGGGCGCGGGCCGTGGGCTGGGCCTGTGGTCGCTGCAGCCGTCATTCTTGATCCAGAGAAGATACCTTCAGGCCTGAATGACTCCAAAAAACTGAAGGAGGAGCAACGCGAGAGGCTCTTTGCGGAAATCATGGTTTCGGCAAAAGTTGGCGTTGGCATCGGCGACGAGGTCCGCATCGACCGTGACAATATTCTCGCTTCAACCCTGTGGGCCATGGCAGAAGCGTTTCACAGTCTCGTCGAAACACCAAACTATGCTTTGGTAGATGGCAACCGCGCGCCAAAGCTTTCATGCCCGGCCCAAACGATTATCTCCGGTGATGCACGTTCCCTATCAATTGCTGCCGCCTCGATCATCGCCAAAGTGACGCGCGACCGGATCATGGTGGCGCTCGACCGGGAATTTCCGGGTTACGGCTTTGCCCGCCACAAGGGCTATGGCACGGCCATTCACCACGCCGCCTTGTTCGAACTTGGCCCTTGCATTCACCACCGAAAAAGCTTTGCACCCATCGCCAAGCTGTTGGCCCGTTAACCACAATAAGTGAATTCGATTCACGCGGACTCCGCAAAGATTCATGATGGAAATCTGAATCAAGTTTGTTGCGTTGGATACCGAGTTCATCGATGGGTTTCGAAACAAAACCGGATATAAGGCCGCTCCACAACCGCGTGTTGGTGGGCGATTGCCTTGCCGAATTGAAGAAGATCCCCACGGGCTCCATTGACCTTGTCTTCGCGGACCCGCCCTACAATCTCCAATTGGCTGGCGACCTGACGCGGCCCGACCAAAGCAAGGTTGATGCGGTTGACGACCATTGGGACAAGTTTTCCAGCTTTGCTGTGTATGATGAATTCACCAAGGCGTGGCTCAGCGAATGCCGCCGGGCGTTGAAGCCCAACGGTGCGCTATGGGTGATCGGCTCCTATCACAATATTTTCCGCGTCGGCTCCATCCTGCAAGACCTGGGCTACTGGATTCTCAATGATGTGATCTGGCGAAAAACCAATCCCATGCCGAATTTTCGCGGCCGGCGTTTTACCAATGCGCATGAGACGATGATCTGGGCGGGCAAGAGCGCCACCTCAAAGTATACCTTCCACTATGAAGCGATGAAAATCTTCAACGACGATTCACAAATGCGTTCGGACTGGACGCTGCCGCTCTGCACCGGCGGCGAGCGCTTGAAAAACAGTGACGGCGACAAGCTTCATCCAACGCAAAAACCGGAGGCGCTGCTGCACCGCGTCATGCTTTCTTCCACTAATCCAGGAGATGTCGTGCTTGATCCATTTTTTGGCACCGGAACCACCGGTGCCGTTGCCAAGCAACTGGGCCGGGTTTTTATCGGCATCGAGCGCGAGGAAAATTATGCGCGCTCTGCCCTTGAACGCATCAAGGCCACGGAGCCCCTGTCGGATGAAGCGCTGAAAACAACAACGGCAAAACGGGCAGAGCCCCGCATTCCCTTTGGTTCGCTGCTTGAGCGCGGCTTGGTAAAAGCGGGTGACATGCTGCTTGACCCGACGGCCCGTGTTGCGGCCCGCATCCGTGCCGATGGCTCTATTGCCTGCAAGGACAACAGCGGTTCCATTCACAAGATCGGCGCCTATGTGCAAGGGGCCGAGGCCTGCAACGGCTGGACCTTCTGGCATGTGCGCAAGGGCACCAATCTTGTGCCCATCGACATCCTGCGCCAGCAGGTGCGGGCTGAATTGGGATCGGCGGCATAACTGCTTTGCATGATTGCGCCTTGCTTTGAAAGGCTCAAGGCAGTAGGCCGAGCCTTATGAAAGCCCTGCAACCGACCTCTTTCCTTTTCGATCTCGATGGCACACTGGTTGACAGTGTCTATGACCATGTCCTGGCATGGAACGCGGCCCTGCAGGAAGAAGGCATTGACGTTTCGATTTGGCGCATTCACCGACGCATCGGCATGTCGGGTGGCCTCTTTACACGGGCCTTGGCCAGAGAGACCGGCATTGAGTTTGATGATGACAAGCTGACACGGCTTCGCGCCCTTCATGCCAGTCACTACAGCAAGCATTCTGCTAACACGCGGGCCCTGCCCGGTGCGCGAGAACTTTTGAAATATCTAACTGACAACAAGATTCCTTGGGCTATTGCCACATCGGGCCGGATGCTGACAGCAGGCCCCGTGCTGAAAATTCTCGGTGTCGATCCGGACAAGGTGCCCGTGGTCACGCGCGATCTTGTGGCCTACGCAAAGCCTGATCCCGACCTGTTTCTGGCAGCTGCGGAGAAACTGGGCATCGAGATTGATACGGCCTGCGTGGTGGGCGACAGCATATGGGATATGCTGGCGGCGCAACGGGCGCGGGCCCTTGGCATTGGTTTTCTCTCCGGGGGCTATGGCACGGACGAGCTTGAAAGATCAGGTGCCTACCGCGTGTTTGAAGATCCGGCTGACATGCTTGCCCATATCGATGAGGTCGGCGGGCGGCGCTAGTCAGCCGTCACAGGATTGCTATAACACCCACGTCTACAGGTTTGCGAGCGGGGAGGACGTCACTATGTACAAGCTTTACAATGTGAAGGCCTGGGGTTCCATGTGTGTGCATTTCCTGCTGGAGGAAATGGATGTTCCCTACACAAACATCTGGATGACTGCGGAACAGGTTGCGGCTCCGGAGTTCCGCGCCTTGAGTCCGCTCGGCTATATTCCGGCGCTGGGGCTTTCAGATGGCCGAACGTTGTTTGAGTCGGCGGCCATCGTATCGTTTCTGGTGACGGCCCATCCCGACAAGGGTCTGGCGCCGCAGCCGGGTTCAGATGATTACGGCGAGTTCCTATCGTGGCTGCATTTCCTGAGCACCAATCTCTATATTGCGATCAATATGGGTGACGCCGGAAATTTCTACTCGCGTAATTCAACAGAAGAAGCTTTCCTTGTGGGAAAGTCGATTGAGAAATGCAATCAGCTCTGGGCCATCCTGGCCAAGCGCTTGGAGACTGAAGGGCCATGGCTGATGGGTGAAACCTATTCAGCGCTCGACATTTACGCCTTCATGCTGTGTGTATTTAGCAGGCCCAAGGAAGCAATTGTCCATGCGGAATTTCCGGCCATCGCGAAATTCGCGCAAGCTGTCAGGGCGCGACCCAAGCTTAAGGCGGCACTGGAAGCACATGGCGTGATGGAACCTCGGAGTTAGAGATTATCCGAGCGCCATGGCTGCTACTTTCCGCATGAGGGATGGCAGGGCCTCATGGATGAGATCGTCTTTATGTACCCAGCGATAGTCACCACCATCTGGCAGTGACGGACCTGCTGTTGAAGTTTTCCACACGCTTAACTGCAAATGAAAATGCGTGAAGGTATGTTTCACCGGAGTTTTTGATTTGGACCACTTGGCGTCAATGGGTGCCGACACTTCGCCATGCAATTTTGGCCCCCACGGAGTTGAAGGAATTTCCATCATGCCGCCGAGCAATCCCTTCTGCGGCCTCCGGCGCAAAAGAATGTGGCCATCGTCGCGTTCGACCCAAAAGGCGATGCCACGGCGTGTCGGGATTTTTACCTTTGGCATTTTGCGCGGCAGACTCTCGGCAATGCCACGTTTGCGCCCTTCACAATTATCAGTCCACGGACAGATTTGACAATTGGCAGTGCGTGGTGTGCAGATGGTTGCTCCCAAATCCATCAGGGCCTGGGCAAAGTCACCGGCGCGTTGCTTCGGGACCAGTACCTGTGCCTTCTCTTTGATCAAAGGTTTTGCGGCAGGCACTGGTGTTTCAATTGCATAGAGTCGCGCAATAACGCGCTCAACATTGCCATCAACAGCGGCGTGGAGTCTGTCAAAGGCAATGCTTGCAATTGCTGCTGAGGTATAAGGGCCAATTCCGGGAAGTGTACGCAATGCAGCTTCCGTATCTGGAAATTTTCCATTCCATTCGCTGACAACCTTGATGGCACAGGCATGGAGGTTGCGGGCACGGGCATAGTAACCGAGCCCTGCCCAGGCGCGCAGCACATCATCCTGGCTGGCCTTCGCCAGATCGGAAACCTTGGGCCAACGTGAAAGAAATTTAATGTAGTAATCCCGAACCGCTGCAACGGTTGTCTGCTGCAGCATGATTTCAGAAAGCCAGATATGATAGGGATCAGGTTTTATGCCGGGCTTTGAGCGCCATGGCAGGTCGCGGGCATGTCCGTCATACCAGGCCAGAAGTTTTCCCGCCAAATTTTCGTGGAGCCCTTGTTCTGCCATGGTCCTGGATCAACACTCGCATCACGTTTAAACAGTATTATATAGACGCGACATGGAACGGCTCGACAAGCATTTTGAGAAACTCACCAAGGCAAGCTTTGCCCGCTATGGCTTTGCCTATGGGGAGCTCATGGCGCGCTGGCCCGAAATTGTGGGCGGGGCGCTGGCCCAGCACAGCGAGCCGGAGCGAATCAAATGGCCCCGGGGTTCCGGCGAAAATGCGCAGAAGCTTGGCGGCACTCTGGTTATCCGTGCCGAGCCTGGACGCGGCCTCGACCTGCAATACCAGACGCACCAGATCATCGAGCGCATCAACCAGTTCTATGGCTATGGCGCCATTACTTCCATCAAGATCATGCAAGGCCATCTGGCGAAATCTAAGTCTCTGACAAATAAAGATAATATCATTGACGACAAGACCGAGGAAGCACTTGAACTGCGCCTTCAATCCATAGCCGACGAAAGGCTGAAAGAGGCACTGCACCGCCTGGGCGCTGGGGCCCTTGCCAAGCGGCCAGGTTCTCCACACGAAAAATAATCAATTGTTCCCAACCCTCAACATCTAGTAGGTAGATTCCATGAAAATGCTCAATAAACGTGAAGTCCTGTTTGGTTCAGCCGCCCTTGGCGGATTGCTCCTGGGCGTCGCGCCGTCGTATGCGGTGGACCTCACAGGTCTCAATGATGCGCCAGCTTTTGGCGAAATGACCCTCGGCCCCGATACGGCCAAGGTGACGGTGATTGAATATGCGTCGGCCACCTGCCCCCACTGCGCTGCATTCTATAACGAGACATTCATCACGCTGAAAAAAGAATATATCGACACGGGCAAGATCAAGTTCGTGTTCCGCGAATATCCACACCAGGACGCGGCCCTTGCGGCTTTCATGGTGGCGCGTTGCGCGCCAAAAGAAAAATATTTCCCGCTGATTGACGTGTTTTTCCTGACGCAGCCGGATTGGACGCAAAATCCGCAAGAGGGGCTTTACAAGATTGCCCAGCAAGCGGGCTTCACCAAGGAAAGTTTCGAAGCGTGCCTGAAGAACGAAACGGTGGCCAAGGACATTCTGGCCGTGCGCACGAAGGCCGAGGGCTTTGGCGTGACGGGTATTCCGACTTTCTTTGTGAACGGCGAAAGATATGAAGGCGAAAATACGATTGAGGCCTTCCGGGCGAAGATTGATCCGCTTCTCATGTAAGAAGCGGTTCGGGGGATTGAGGCAAGATGAAGTTTACACGGCTGCGGCTATCCGGGTTCAAGTCATTTGTTGAGCCCACGGACCTTTTGATTGAACCCGGCCTGACGGGCGTGGTAGGCCCCAATGGCTGCGGCAAATCCAATCTGCTTGAGGCGCTGCGCTGGGTTATGGGCGAAAGCTCGTACAAATCCATGCGCGCTTCCGGCATGGATGACGTGATCTTCTCCGGAACCACGCAGCGGCCCTCGCGCAACATGGCAGAAGTCATGGTGACGATGTCAAATGACGACCGTTCGGCGCCGCCCCAGCACAATGACAGCGAGGTGCTCGAAATCTCGCGCCGCATTGAACGCGAAGCTGGCTCCGCCTACCGCATCAACGGCAAGGATGTGCGGGCGCGCGATGTGCAATTACTGTTTGCCGATGTTTCAACCGGGGCCCGCTCGCCAGCGCTGGTGCGGCAGGGACAGATTGCCGAGATCATCAATGCGAAGCCCCAGGCAAGGCGGTTGATTCTGGAAGAAGCGGCGGGCATCACCGGCCTGCATACGCGCCGCCATGAGGCCGAACTGAAATTGAAGGCGGCAGAACAAAATCTCGTCCGCCTTGAAGATGTGACCTCACAACTTGAAAGCCAGCTCAACAGCCTGAAGCGGCAGGCCCGGCAGGCGCAGAAATACAAGCTGATATCGGCCGAAATCAGAAAGCTGGAAGCGGCGGGCCTCTATGTGGCGTGGAAAGAGGCGGTGGAAAGCGCCCAGAGGGATGCCGCAGCTCTTGATGAATCGACGCGCGTTCTTGCCGAGAATACACGGGTCGCTTCCGAAAAACTGCGGGCGCGCGATGAACTGGGCGAAAAATTGCCAGCACTACGCGAGCAGGAAACCATCCGTGCCGCCGTGTTGCAGCGCATGGCGGTTGAGCGCAACAGCCTTGACGAAGAAGAGCGCCGGGTTGAAACGCGGCGTAAGGAACTGGACCAGCGGCTGGTACAGGCCGTTGCCGATCTTACGCGCGAGCATGAAACGCTTCGCGATACGAATGGCGTCATCGCCCGGCTTGTCGAAGAAGACACATCGCTCAAGGCTTCACAGGAAAATGACGGTGACTTGCGCGCCGAAGCGGCCCTTGCCTTGCAAAGCGTTGCCAGCGCGTTGGCCACAGCGCAGGACGTCGCCGACCAGGCAGGGGCGAGGCTTTCAGAACTGACAGCGCGGCGCGGCGCCATTACCCGCTCTATTGATGAGCAGCGGCAACGCATAGCCCGCCTTGAACGGGATGCGAGTGAAACCAGCGCAAAGCGCCAGACCTTGCTCGAACAGATGGGCAGCACCGGCGACGGGCCGACACTTGCCGCTGCCATGGAAGCGGCGGTTGCCGTTCTGGCTTCGAACGAAACTGCTGCCAATCACGCGGAGGTGGCTTTGCGTGTGGCCCGCCAAGTCGAGACCGATACACGCCAATCCCATGACGAGACCCGGCGCAAGGCCGAGCGCCTGCAGACGGAAGTCCGTACACTGACAAATTTGTTGAAAGCCGCCGATGACAAGCTGTGGCCCGCGCTGGTTGACCAACTCAAGGTGGAACGGGGCTATGAAGCGGCCTTGGGGGCAGCGCTTGGCGATGATATTGATGCGTCATCCGATGAAGGCGCGCCCATCCATTGGCGCGGTCTTCCGCCTTTGGAAGATGGAGTTTCATTGCCGGGCGACGCCCAGCCCCTTTCAAACTTTGTGCAGGCTCCTCAAGCCCTGGCGCGCCGGCTTTCGCATATCGGCATTGTCTCCAGGTCGCTGGGACAGGCGCTCCAGGCGCAACTCCGATCCGGGCAAAGATTGGTATCACGCGAAGGCGATGTATGGCGCTGGGATGGATTTACCTCGGCGGCAGACGCGCCGAGTGCGGCGGCAAAGCGGCTGGCCGAACGCAACCGCCTTTCACTGCTCGAAATCGAGTTGCAGGACGCCGCAGGAATTGCCATGGAGGCGAGCCAGAAATTTGAATTGGCCAAGCAGTCAGTCGAATCGGGAGCGCGGGCCGAGCGCGAAAAGCGCGAGGCGTGGCGGGCTGCAACCTCATCAGTTGAAGTGGCGCGGCAGGCGCTGGCCAAGCATGAGCGGCAAATTGCCGAGCGTCTGGCCCAGACCAGTGCACTCGACGAAGGTATCCGCCGCATTACCCAATCGCTTGATGAAGTGCGCGGGAGTTTTGCGGCGGCGCAGACCGAACTTCAGGCCATTCCGGTATTGGAAGGGCTGGCGCAAGAGGTGGCCAGCCTACGCGACAACGTCAATCGCGAGCGCGCGGCCTACGCGGAAGCCCGAGCCAAGCATGATGGCCTCGAACGTGAAGCGAAGGCACGCGCCGAACGCCTCGCGGCAATTGAAGCTGAGCACCAACAATGGGGCGAGCGGGCAAAGCGCGCAACCGAACAGATTGCACACCTGACAACGCGCGCCGAAGAAACCCGCGCGGCCATTGCCGAACTTGCAGGCCAGCCTCAAATCCTGGCGGACAAGCGCCGCAAGCTGATGAATATGCTGCAGGAGGCGGAAACCGAGCGCAAGGTTGCGGCTGATGCCTTGGCCGAAGGCGAGAATGCGGTTCGCGCAGCCGACCAGATTCTGCGCGAGGCCCAGGAACTGGCTTCGACATCACGCGAGGATCACGCCCGTTTCGAGGCGCGCCTTGAAGCTTCAAAACAACGCCATGAGGAAAGCGAGCGCCGCATTGCGGAAACCTTGCAATGCGCACCTTCCGAGATTGTTGCCAATGCAGGACTTGACGTCGACAAGATTGAGGACACCGAGCACATTGAACGCAGGCTTCAGAGCCTCCGCGAAGATCGCGAGCGTTTGGGCGGAGTGAATTTGCGGGCCGAGGAGGAAGCCGAACAGGTTGCAACCCAGCTTGCGACGCTTATCAAGGAGCGCGATGACCTGGTGCAAGCCATCAATAAATTGCGCGGCGGTATTTCGAGCCTGAACCGCGAGGGCCGCCTGCGTTTGCTTGACGCCTTTGGCACGGTGAACGAAAAATTCGGCGAGCTCTTCACCACATTGTTTGGCGGTGGCAAGGCGGAACTGCAATTGATCGAGTCCGATGATCCGCTTAGAAGCTGGTCTTGAAATCATGGCCAATCCGCCGGGCAAGAAGCCAACGGTGCTTTCACTGCTTTCCGGCGGCGAGCAAACGCTCACGGCGCTTGCGCTCATCTTTGCCGTGTTCCTTACCAACCCATCGCCCATCTGCGTGCTCGACGAAGTTGATGCGCCGCTCGACGATCACAATGTGGAGCGTTTCTGCAATCTGCTCGATGCCATGCTGGAACGCACCGAAACCCGCTTCCTCATCATCACCCACCACGAACTCACCATGGCCCGCATGCATCGCCTGTTTGGAGTGACCATGATGGAGCGCGGTGTATCGCAGCTTGTGTCGGTGAACCTTGCAGAAGCTGAAGCGATGGCTGAGGCGAGCTAAGCTGAACGCGCTGCCATGAACATCGTCTTCGATATCGGCAATGTCCTCCTGCGCTGGGATCCGCGTTTTCTCTTCACGCAGTATTTTGATGATGAAGAAAAAATGGAATGGTTTCTTGCCCATGTCTGCAATCATGAGTGGAACCTGGAGCAGGACCGGGGCCGGAGCTTTGCCGAAGCGGTAAAGCACGCAACCGCGCTTCATCCCCAGCACGCAGAGGCGATTGCGGCTTATGATGAACGCTGGCATGAAACCCTGCCCCATGCCATCGAAGGAACGGTTGCGATTTTCAATGAACTGGTGGACGCGACGCGCCTGTCTATGCGATCACCAACTGGAACGGCGACAAGTTCCGCGAAGCGAAGCAGCGCTTTCCCTTTCTTTATAATTTCAGGGATATCGTGGTTTCAGGCGATGAGCGGCTGATCAAGCCTGATCCCGCGATTTACCAATTGCTGCTGGGGCGCAATGGCCTTGAGGCTGCTGAATGCCTGTTCATTGATGACAGTGCCATTAATGTGAAAGGTGCAGAAGCGGTTGGCATGAAGGCGCATCATTTCACATCGCCGGAAGGTTTGCGGAAGATACTTGTCGAGCTTGGCTTGCTCTAGAACTCTGTCACGACGGTTACGCCCGCAGTTTCAAACTTGTCCATGTTCATCAGCGCGTCAATTGACTGTTCGAGGCTTATGGTTTTCCCGATGAGCTTTTCGGGGGACAGTTTTCCCGATTGGATCATGGCCAGCATGGCGTCGTAGCGATGGGCCTGCATGCCGTGGCTGCCAAGAATTTCAAGTTCATTAGCGATGACATTGCCCATCGGAATTTTTGGTGTGCTGTTCTCCGCCAGCATGAGCCCCACCTGAATGTGCTTGCCGCGTTTTCGCAAATTGCTGATCGAATTGAAGCAGGTCGTGGCATGGCCGAGGGCATCCACGGAGACATGGGCACCGCCTTTCGATATCTCCATTACGGCTTCGACGACATTTGCCACCTTGGTGGCATTCACGGTGGCAACTGCGCCTACTGATCTGGCCAATTCGAGTTTCTGGTCGGCAATGTCGATGGCAATGACATTGCGCTCCAAGCGCATTGGCAATCATGATGGCGGAAAGGCCGACGCCGCCGCAGCCATGGACCGCGACCCATTGGCCGGCGGACACCTTGCCCTGATCCACGATGGCGCGAAACGACGTGACAAAGCGGCAGCCGAGGCTGGCGGCTGTTGCGAAATCAAGTGTCTCCGGCAATTGCACCAGATTGATATCAGCACGGTGGATGGAAACATATTCGGCGAATGAACCCCAATGGGTGAAGCCGGGTTGAAACTGGTGATCGCAAACCTGATGATTGCCGGAGTGGCACTGGGGGCAAGCGCCGCAGCCGCCGACAAAAGGTACCGTTACGCGATCGCCCTTTTTCCAAAGGGTAACGTCCTTGCCGACAGCTTCAATAACTCCTGCCAGCTCGTGCCCCGGAACATGGGGAAGCCTGATATCCGGGTCGTGGCCCACCCAGCCGTGCCAGTCACTGCGGCACACGCCCGAAGCCATGACCTTGACAACAACGCCGTGGGGCTCCGGCGTTGGATCGGGAACATTTGCAATTCTTGGAGGTTCAGAGAAGGCTTCATAGAGTACGGCTTTCATTGTGAACTTCCTTTGCAATATCCGGCTTGCCGCTGGGATAGCAGAATCGGACAGTTTTCCAAATCCTTGCGGACTTTTCGACGCATCGCTTATAACCGCCCTAAAACCAATGCATTACAACGGTTTACATATCCTATCCATTTCTTGACACAATTCACCCCCGTAACTATGGTGCGCTCGATTTTAAGGGGTGGAAATCGCTGCTTTTTCGCTGTTTGTTTTGGGTGGGATGATGAAAGATTCTGACCGGCTCAAGGACCTAGGCGAGAAACTCGACAAGACCCTGCAAGAGCGGCGCGGCGAATCTGGTCCTGACAGTCAGGAGGGGTCTGCCGCAGGTCTCGCAGTGCGGGCGGTCAGCGAACTTCTCGTGGGACTTCTTGTGATGATGGGCCTGGGCTGGGGCGCTGACAAATATCTCGGCACCGCACCCTGGATCATGCTGGCGCTGATGCCTTTTGGACTTGCTGCGGGTGTCGTGAACGTGATGCGGCTTTCGCGCAGCAAACAGGCGGAAGAATTATTGGGCGGCAAGGGCGAGATGCCCCCATCCGTCAAAGACGACGATGATGAGGATTGAACGTGTCAACAGCTGCTCCTGAACATGGCGAAAAGATTATCGATCCGATCCATCAATTCGTGATCAATCGCATTGTCCCACTCGATATCGGCGGCGTAGATATTTCCTTCACCAATTCGGCGCTGTGGGCCGTCATCGCGGTTACCTGCGCTTCCCTGTTGTTCATTCTGGCGCCGCGCAATCTGATCCCAACCCGTTTGCAGTCGGTTGCCGAAAGCATCTATGAACTTGTGCATGGCATCACCCATGACGTGCTGCATGAAAATGCGCGGACCTATTTCCCGTTTGTGCTCACGCTGTTTGTCTTCATCCTCTTCGCAAATGTTCTGGGCCTCATTCCCTATTCCTTCACGGTTACCAGCCATTACGTGATCACGCTCGCCCTGGCGCTGGTTGTCTTCATCGGCGCCACGATCATCGGCTTTATCCGCAATGGCTTTGGTTATCTCAAGCTTTTCGTGCCCTCGGGCGTGCCGGTATTTCTTTTGCCCCTCGTGATTGTCATCGAAATCGTGTCCTATTTCATCCGCCCCATGAGCCTTTCCATCCGGCTGTTTGCCAACATGATGGCGGGCCACATGATGCTGAAGGTCATGGCGGGTTTCGTTGTCATGCTTGGCGTGACGGCGGGCTGGCTGCCGCTGGCAGCCATGGTGGGCCTCATGGGCCTTGAACTTCTTGTGGCCGCCCTTCAGGCCTATGTTTTCGCACTTTTGACCTGCATGTATCTCAGCGATGCCATGCATGTTGACCACTAACTAAACCCAATCCATTCGACAGGAGAAAAAAATGGAAGTTGAAGCAGCAAAGATGATCGGTGCAGGTATTGCAGCAGTAGCCCTCGGCGGCGCTGGTGTTGGTATCGGTACAATTTTCGGAAACTATCTGGCAGGTGCGCTGCGCAATCCAGCCGCCGCCGCCGGCCAGCGCGGTACGTTGTTCCTCGGCTTTGCATTCGCAGAAGCCACGGGCCTCATCGGCTTTGCCGTTGCCATGCTCATTCTGTTCGGTTGATACCGGACAGTTACGCTTTTCGGATCGGCGTTGCATGAGGCAACGCCTGTCAAACTTTTTATAGGGCCTGCCCATGCCGCAGCTTGATATGTCTACCTGGCCGCCACAACTTTTCTGGCTGGCTGTCACGTTCCTGGCGCTTTATTTCGTCATCTCGCGCGTGGCCATTCCCCGCACGGGCGGCGTGATAGCGCTTCGCAAATCAACCATTGATGGCGATCTGGCGAAAGCAAAGAACCTCAAGGACGAAACGGAAAATGCGGTGCGTTCCTATGAGGCTGCTTTGGCTGACGCCAAGGCAAAGGCCCATGCCATTGCGCTCGAAAACCGCAACAAGCTGAATACCGAAATTGAAGCGGAACGCGCCAAGCTTGATGCGGCCTTGGGCGCCAAGATTGCAACGGCTGAGAAGAAAGTTGCGGCCTCGCGCGACAAGGCCCTGGAAGATGTGGCTGCCATGGCTGCCGAAATTGCCGGTGACATCGTCCAGCAATTAACCGGTGCCAAAGTCACGAAAGCTGAGGCAACCGCTGCCGTTTCCAAGACCTTGGGTAAATAGGAGCAAGCCATGTTACGTGAACCAGAAACCTGGGTTGCTGTTGCCTTCGTCCTTTTCGTGGGGCTTGGCATCTATCTCAAAGTGCCAGCCATGCTTGCCAAGATGCTGGACGAGCGGGCTGACAAGATCAGCAAGGAACTTGCGGAAGCCAAGAAGCTCCGCGAAGAAGCCCAGGCCCTTTTGGCCGAATACCAGAAGAAGCGCGTTGAAGCTGAAAAAGATGCGGCCAATATCGTCGCCCAGGCCAAGGTGGAAGCTGAATCCTATGCGGTTGAAACCCGCAAGAAGCTGGCTGAAACCATCGAACGCCGCACCAAGCAGGCGGCCCAGAAAATCGCCCAGGCGGAAGCTGCTGCCATCAAGGAAGTTCGCACGACAGCCACGGAAGCTGCCATTGCCGCCGCCTCCAAGCTGGTTGGCGAAGCGGTTCAAGGCGCCAAGGGTACCAAGCTGATTGATGAGTCAATCGCTGCAGTAAAGAGCCGGCTGAACTAATCTATCTGACAAGAAGAATTCAAACTCCGGCCCTAGTGCCGGAGTTTTTGTTTATTCCGCCGCTTCCATGTAGTTCGCCATGGGCGGGCAGGTGCAGACGAGGTTGCGGTCGCCGTAGACGTTGTCGACGCGGGCCACGGGCGGCCAATATTTGTCGTTGGCGTAGCCTTTCAGCGGGAAGAAGGCCTTCTCCTTTGAATAGGGATGCTTCCAGTCGCCGAGCAACAGCCGGTGGGTATGGGGAGCATTCTTCAGCACGTTGTCGAGCTTGTCGGCCTTGCCCTCCTCCACCTCGGCAATCTCTTTCCTGATTTCGATCATGGCATCGCAGAAGCGGTCAAGCTCGCGCTTGCACTCGGATTCGGTGGGCTCGATCATCAATGTATCGACCACGGGGAAAGACATGGTCGGGGCATGGAAGCCATAGTCCACCAGGCGCTTGGCCACATCTTCCACGCTGAGGCCGGTGCGCTCCTTCAGCCAGCGCAAGTCGATGATGCATTCATGGGCAACAAAGCCGCCGGGACCGGTATAAAGCACCGGGAAATGGGGGCTGAGGCGCTTGGCCATGTAGTTCGCATTCAGGATGGCCACGATGGTGGCCTTGCGCAGGCCCTCGCCGCCCATCATGGCAATGTAGGTCCATGAGATTGGCAGTATCGAGGCTGAGCCCCAGGGCGCGGCTGAGACGGCCCCCTGCGATTGATCGCGGCCTGCTGCGGGGTTCACGCCATCGACAACGCTGTGGCCCGGCAGAAACGGCGCCAGATGGGCTTTCACGCCGATGGGACCAACGCCCGGTCCGCCGCCGCCATGGGGAATGCAGAAGGTTTTGTGCAGGTTCATGTGGCAGACATCAGCGCCGAGCTCGGCAGGACGCACGACTCCCACCTGCGCATTGAGATTGGCACCGTCCAGATAGACCTGGCCACCATTGGCATGGATGATCGAGCAGATATCCTTGATGGCCGTTTCAAAGACGCCGTGAGTGGAAGGATAAGTGATCATGAGGGCTGCGAGACTGTCTTTATGCGCCTCTGCTTTCGCCTTGAGATCAGCCACATCAACATTGCCCTGCTCATCACAGGCAACGACAACAACCTTCATGCCCGCCATCACGGAAGAAGCGGGATTCGTTCCATGAGCGGAGATGGGAATGAGGCAAATGTCGCGGTGACTATCGCCTCGCGATGCGTGGTAGCCGCGGATTGCCAGCAGGCCCGCATACTCTCCCTGACTGCCGGCGTTGGGTTGCAGCGAGACGGCATCGAAGCCGGTGATTTCCGCCAGCATCGCTTCCAGTTCTTCGAACAACTGCTGATAGCCCTGGGTCTGTTCAAGGGGTGCGAAGGGATGGAGCAGCGAGAAATTCCGCCAGGTCACGGGAATCATTTCGGACGTTGCATTGAGTTTCATGGTGCAGGAACCGAGGGCAATCATCGCTTGATCCAATGCTACATCTTTTGCCTGCAAGTGCCTGAGATATCTCAACATTTCGGTTTCAGAATGATACATTTCAAAGACCGGATGGGTGAGATAGCTTGAGGTCCGTTGCAAAGATTTTGGAATGGTTTCCTTTATGGTTTTATCTACGGCATCCATATTGAAGTGTTCGAGCGCATCGGTTTTGAACACGGTGAGCAGACGCGTCAGTTCCTCGCGGCGCGTTGATTGGTCAAAGCTGATGCCGAGATGATCGGCGTCGACATAGCGCAGGTTGATGCGCTTTTCCTTGGCACGGGCGAACAAGGCGTAGGCGCGGCCCGGCGCGTGAACCGTCACGGTATCGAAGAACGCCTTGGTGGTGACCTCATAGCCGAACGAAGTAACTGCACCCGCAAAAATCTCGGCAAAGCGGTGGGTGCGCGCGGCGGTTTTGCGAATGCCTTCGGGGCCATTGTAAACAGCAAACATGGAAGCCACGATGGAAAGCAGAACCTGCGCCGTGCAAATGTTGCTGGTGGCTTTTTCACGCCTGATATGTTGCTCGCGGGTTTGCATGGCCATGCGGAGTGCGCGCTGGCCTTCCGCGTCGATGGATACGCCAATGATACGGCCCGGCATGGCGCGCTTAAATTCTTCGCGCGTTGCAAAGAACGCGGCGTGCGGGCCGCCATAACCCATGGGAACGCCAAAGCGCTGGGACGAACCAACGGCGATATCTGCCCCCAGTTCGCCGGGCGGTGTGAGCAGGGCAAGCGCCAGCAAATCCGTTGCCATGATGGCTAGAGCGCCAGCGCCATGGAGCTTGTCGATAAGCCCGCGGTAGTCGCGGACTTCGCCGGAGGAGCCGGGATAAGAGAGAAGAGCCGCAAACACAGTCTCCGGTTTCAAATCCTTGGCGGGATCACCAACGACGATGTCGTAGCCAAAGGCCCGCGCCCGGGTCTGGATGACGCCGATGGTTTGCGGGTGGGTGTCGCGATCAACGAAGAAAGTGTTCGCCGTTGTCTTGACCAGGCGCTTTGCCATGGCCATGGCTTCTGCGGCGGCGGTTGCTTCATCGAGAAGGGAGGCGTTGGCCAGTTCCAGGCCAGTGAGATCGACAATCACTTGCTGAAAATTAAGGAGCGCTTCGAGGCGGCCCTGGCTCACTTCGGCTTGGTAGGGCGTATAGGCCGTGTACCAGCCGGGGTTTTCCAGCACATTGCGCAGGATGACCTTGGGCGTGACCGTGCCGTAATATCCCATGCCGATCATGGAGGTGAACACCTCATTGCGATCAGCCATGTTGCGCAGATAAGACAGTGTCGTGCGTTCTGCCCTGGCCTTTGGCAGCTCAAGCGGGCGCGCAACGCGGATTTTTTCCGGAACCACTTTGGCAATGAAGTCTTCGAGAGACTTGGCGCCCATGTTCCGCAGCATTTCCGCGGTTTCAGCCTCGCTCGGGCCGATATGACGGCGGATAAAATTGGCACCGGGTTCGAGTTCGGCAAGGCTTGCGCGTGACATCAGGTGGGCTCCTTAGAGACTGGCAACAAATTTGTCGTAGGCGGCTTTATCCATGAGT
This sequence comes from uncultured Alphaproteobacteria bacterium, assembly GCA_963766425.1. Taxonomy (GTDB): domain Bacteria; phylum Pseudomonadota; class Alphaproteobacteria; order Rhizobiales; family Aestuariivirgaceae; genus Aestuariivirga. The sequence goes on along the minus strand of CAVYAB010000016.1, from coordinate 212,210 downwards.
TCGGAAAGCTCCGCCGGATTGGAGAGCTTCACTTTCATGAACCAGCCATCGCCTTCGGCACCGCGATTAACCAGGGAGGGATCGCCTTCGAGCTCCTTGTTGACGTCAACAACTTCGCCGGTGACAGGCGCATAAACTTCGCTGGCGGCCTTCACGCTTTCAACAACGGCGGCATCCCCACCTTTAGAAACTTTCTTGCCAATGGCGGGCAGTTCAACAAAAACCACATCACCCAATTGTTCCTGCGCATGGTTAGTGATGCCAATGGTGGCAATATCGCCGGCGACACTCACCCACTCATGGTCTTTCGAAAACTTGACGGACATTATCTCAACTCCTCAACGTTTATAATTATGGGGGACGAATGGCAGGTTCACGATTTGCGCCGGAATGGGCTTATCGCGGACGATAAGCTGAACGGGAGTGCCCGCCTTTGCAAATGCTGTTTCAACATAGCCCATGGCGACGGGGCCATTGGCCGTGGGACCGAAGCCGCCGGAGGTGATGGTGCCTATGGGGCGACCACCCATATCCGTTACGATGGTTCCCTCTCGGGCTGGCGCACGACCTTCGGGTTTGATGCCGACGCGTTTCCGCTTCGATCCTGATGTGATTTCTTTCAACACGCGTTCGGCGCCGAGAAAGCCGCCTTCGCTGCGGCGGCGCTTCTGAATTGACCAGAGAAGGTCTGCTTCAACAGGACTCGTTGTTTCATCGATGTCGTGGCCGTAAAGGCACAGGCCCGCTTCGAGGCGCAAAGAGTCCCGCGCACCCAAGCCAATGGGTTTCACTTCGGTATTGGCCAGCAGAAGTTGCCAAAGCCGCGGTGCATCCTTGTCAAAGATTGAAATTTCAAAGCCATCCTCGCCGGTATAGCCGGAACGTGAAACATGGGCCTGAATGCCATCTAAGGAAAGCGCACCATAATACATAAAGGGAATGTCTCGAACGGCGGGAGCCAGTTTCGCCAACGCATCCTCGGCCTTTGGGCCCTGCAGGGCAATGAGCGACATGGCTTCACCGCGCTGGAGTTTCACATTAGCTGGAAGATTTGCCTCGATATGGGCAAAATCCTCTTCTTTGCGTGAGGCATTGCAGACGAGATAGAGCCAACCCTCATAGCCTGCATAGGCCGAATGGGTTATCATGAGATCGTCCAGAATGCTGCCAGCAGAATTCAGGAATTGCGAGTAACGGATTTGATGGGGTTTGAGGCTGGCGATGTCAGCGGGAACCAGTTTTTCCATCGCGGCAGCGGTGGTGGCGTGATCCGGCCCCACGAGAAAGGCCTGCCCCATGTGGGAAACGTCAAATAGGCCCGCGTGGGTTCTGGTCCAATTATGTTCAGTGAGAATGCCTGTCGGATATTGCACGGGCATTTCGTAGCCCGCAAAGGGCACGAGCTTTGCGCCAAGCCTGGCATGTTCTTCATAAAGGGCGGTGCGGTGAAGGATTTCTTCGTTCATTTCGGCTCCCGACAATTGACGACAGGCCCCAACGCAAAAATTGCGCATGACCTGCCCCCTCTGTCAGAGAACCTGAGAGTTTTCGTCCAAACCGTCACTCCGACACGGCCAGACTTGCTCCTTCGGTGAGACGGAAAAGTGCCCGTCTGCTCTCCAGAGTTCCAAAACGCGGCGGTCCTTTTGCCTGAGAGTTTCCGGGGCGGTTGCTCCTTCGGCGCTGGGGTTTCCCTCAATCTCTCCCGCTTGGCGTTTTACGCGAACTGGACGGAACCGTAGAGGGATGGGCCTCAAAAGGCAAGGGTCGCACGGCTTTCTTGACATCTTGACGTGCCCCTCGCATGTAAGCGCCATGAAGATGCCGCCCCTTACCATTCTGCTTGCTGCACCGCGTGGATTTTGCGCCGGAGTGGTGCGGGCCATTGATATTGTGGAGCGGGCTTTGGCGCTTTATGGGGCGCCGGTTTATGTGCGCCATGAGATTGTGCATAACAAGTTTGTGGTCGATGATCTTAAAGCCAAGGGTGCCATTTTTGTCGATGAGCTGGATGAGATTCCGGCGGGCGACAGGCCGGTGATCTTCTCGGCCCATGGGGTGCCCAAGGCGATTCCGGCGGCGGCGAGCGCCCGGAAGCTTTTCCAGATTGATGCCACCTGCCCTCTGGTGACCAAAGTTCACATGGAAGCCCAGCGCCATCATGCGGAAGGCCTGGAAATCATTCTGATTGGCCACAAACACCATCCAGAGGTCATCGGCACCATGGGGCAATTGCCCGAAGGTGCCATCACGCTTGTCGAAACTGTCGCTGATGTGGAAGCGCTCACTGTCAAAGACCCCAAGAAACTGGCTTACGTCACACAGACAACGCTTTCGATTGATGACACACGCGAAATCATTGTTTCTCTGCAACGCCGCTTTCCCGCTATTCGTGGACCCTTACGTGAAGATATCTGCTATGCCACCACGAACCGGCAAGAGGCGGTGAAATCCATCGCCGACAGGATTGATTTGTTGCTTGTGGTAGGAGCGCCCAATTCCTCCAACTCGAGACGCCTGGTTGAGGTTGGCGAGAACAATGGTTGCGCGCGAGCCCTGCTCGTTCAGCGCGCCATTGATTTGGATTGGACGCAGCTGAGGGGCCTTCGCACAATCGGCGTAACGGCGGGAGCTTCGGCACCGGAAATTCTGGTGAATGAAATCGTTGATGCGTTTCGCACCCACTATGATGTGACGGTTGAAAACGTGGTGCTGCGGGAAGAAAACGTATCCTTCAAATTGCCGCGCGAGTTGCGCGCCGTCGCTGCTGCCTCATGACAGCAAACAAGATCATCATTCATACGGATGGCGCGTGCTCGGGAAATCCTGGTCCCGGCGGCTGGGGTGCCATTCTCGCCTACAATGGCACGCGCAAGGAACTTTCGGGTGGTGAGGCCGAGACCACCAATAACCGCATGGAACTTACGGGCGCAATCATGGCGCTTGAAAGCATCAAGCGGCCCTGCAAGGTGGAAATGCATGTGGACTCGGCCTATGTCAAGGACGGCATCACCAAATGGATTCACGGCTGGAAACGCAATGGCTGGAAAACCGCCGACAAGAAACCGGTGAAGAATGTGGAACTTTGGCAGCGTCTCGATAAGGCCCTCGCCGCCCACGATATCTCATGGCATTGGGTGAAGGGTCATGCGGGCCATGCCGAGAATGAGCGCGCCGATGAACTGGCGCGTGCGGGGATGGCGCCCTTCAAACGTTGAATTACAACTGCTCCAGTATCGTATCCGCTCCCGAAACGTTTACGCCCGGCTTGTCTTCAACATTGAGCTGACGCACCACGCCATTGTCAACAATCATGGAGTAACGCCGTGAGCGTTCGCCCATGCCGGAGTCGGGGAAAAATTTGCTCATGCCCACTGCCTTGGTGAATTTTCCATTGTCATCGGCCAGCATGGTGATCTTTCCTTCGGCGCCCGTATGCTTAGCCCAGGCATTGACAACGTGGATGTCATTCACGGTGACGCAGACCACGGAATCGACACCCTTGGCCTTGATGGCCTCAACATTGCTGAGGAAACCCGGCAAATGATTCCTGCTGCAAGTGGGAGTGAAGGCACCCGGCACCGCAAACAGCACAACCTTGCGGCCGGCAAAAATCACATCGGTTGAAATCTTCTGCTGACCGTCGCCGGTCATCATCAAAAACTCCACCTCCGGCAGATGGTCTCCAATAGCAATTGTCATGGGAAATTCCTGAATGGGATGAACGCGAGTGCTGATTTAGTTGATGGCGAGCATTTGTTCAATGGCGGAATCGCCGAAGGAGAGTGTTGCCTTCAGGGGAACGCCGCGGAGTTTTCCCGCATCGCTCAGGTTCCAGATCGGCAACCATGCCTCGCCAGGGGCAATATCAAATTGGGGCTTTCCGAAATAGGCGGTGGTTTCCGATTCAACGAAAATGTCATGGGCTGCCCTGGCCAGGTTCAAGACGAGCATCGGCTTGTCTTCACGCGTTTCAATGCGAACCGCTGTCACCAATGGGGCATCGCCCGCGGCGGCAACACGTGGAACGCGCAGCTGCCAATTTTCCAAGTCCGGATTTATGTTTGATGAATTGAGCAACAATTCAGCCTTGGCCTTGGCCGGTATGCAAATTTCATTGCAAACGGCAAAAAACATGTTGAGTTGCAGGTGAACCATTTCACCCGGTTTCTCAGGCTTCACGGAAAGCGGAAACAAAACCTGATCGTGGTAACCAATTGAATCACCGCCGGCGTCCTGAAAGCGGCTGGGTACGGGGTATCCCACCTCGATTGCACCGGAGTTTTTTGAACCGGTCCAGTCAAACTGCGGAGGAATTCCGGTATCGCCCGGCACCCGCCAATAGGTTTTCCAATTTGGTTCCAGTTCGATGAGAACGCCGGCTTGCCAAACACCTCCATCCTGCCCGCCGGAGAGCATGGAAACCTTATAGGGCCTCGGAACCTCGCTCCGCGCGGGAACGGCCAAAAATGGCGCGGAAGTCAAAACAAGAAATGCGTATCTTCTGTTCATGACCTCATTATGGCCTTGGAAGCGTAATTTCCCAACCAATTTCCGGTCACAATGGCGTGCTTTTCTAAAGGGCCAATTCCGGATAAATTGAGTCTATGACTGCTTCGCATTATCTTGAAGGCCAAATCCTGATCGCCATGCCGGGCATTGGCGATCCCCGATTTGACCGTTCCCTTGTCTTCATGTGCGCCCACAGCAAGAATGGCGCGATGGGGATCATCGTCAACAAGACGGCGCCCATGATGTTTTTTTCCGATCTTGTCGATCAGCTTAAGATCGTTTCACCGGACGAAGCCCGGGGGGTGGCCCCGCCGGTCCTCAATTTGCCTGTGCTCTTTGGCGGCCCCGTCGAGCAATTTCGCGGCTTTGTCCTGCACAGCACTGATTACGTTTCCAACGACACCAGCCTTCCCATCAATGACCGCTTTGCGCTCACCGCTACCGTCGAAATCCTGAAGGCAATCGCCAGGGGCAACGGCCCTGGAAAAGTAATGCTGGCTTTGGGCTACTCGGGCTGGGTGGCGGGCCAGCTTGAAAATGAAATCCAGCACAATGGCTGGCTGCACTGCGAGGCCGATGACGATCTCATCTTTGGCGTGGACAACGACGGAAAATACAGGCGGGCGCTGAAAAAAATTGGGGTCGACCCGCTCATGCTGTCGCCTGACTCAGGGCACGCCTGAAGGCTTGGACTGATCGCTCTCGGATGCGGGTTTCTTTTTTTCGGCTGGTTTCTTTTTCAGTTTTTTTGCTGGTTTGTCTTTAACCGCGGCAAGGGATGGCAGTTCCTCAGGTGCGGGTTTCGCAACTCGGGGCGCCATCGGTGATGAACCGAGCGGCGGGACTTTCTCGGCAGTTTTTTCCGCCTCTATGGCCCGGGCAACTTCCTTTACGGCTTCCCGCTCGGAGGTTTTTCGAGAAGCCGCGTTTTCAATGGCGCTGGTGGTGACTTCGGTATCAATCGCTAGCGGCACGGGCTCATGGGCGGCGCGTTCCCACAGGGTTGACATGGCGGTGCGGCCATGGCCCTTGACATAGGGCATGGAGGTCAGCGACTCGCTCACCTGTTTGGCCGTCATCGGCTGGCCAATGAAAAATCCCTGGCCATAGTCACACTGAAGTTCCACGAGACGGTCAACCTGCGCCTGGTCCTCTATGCCTTCGGCAACAATTGCGAGGCCCAGGTCGTGGGCCAACGAGACAATTGATTGCAAAATGATGGCCGCCTTCTCATCCTCGGATTCGGGCGCAATGAAAGTGCGATCCACTTTCAATGTATCGAAAGGCAAATGGCGCAAGCTCGACAGGGATGAATAGCCGGTTCCGAAATCGTCGCAAGCCAGGCCAACCCCCATCTGCTTGACCAAATTCAACAGGCTTGCCGATTTTTCCGGATACTGCATCACGGCGGATTCAGTCACTTCAATTTTCAGGGTTCGCCGGTAAACGGTTTCGCGCGTGACGGCGGTCTTGATGTCGTCCACCAGATCCGCATCCATGAGCTGGCTGGCCGACACGTTGACCGACATGAAGACCGGCTCCGAGGGCCTGAAGGCCCGTTGCCAGATGCCAAGCTGCCGCGTCGCCTCATTCAGGACAAAGCGGCCAATTTCCTTGATCATGCCGGTTTGCTCGGCAAGGCCCAGAAAACTTTCCGGTGTCAAAAGCCCGAGAACCGGGTGACGCCAGCGCATCAGGGCCTCAAACCCCGCCAAATCCATATCGCTCAACCGGGCGATGGGTTGATAGTGCACCTCAATTTCATTGCGCTCGACGGCACGGCGCAACTCCGCTTCAAGGGCAACCAGTTCACCGCGATTGTCGCGCATCGAAGACTTGAAGAACTCAACCATCTCCTTGCCGCGCCGCTTGGCTTCATAAAGGGCGATTGCAGCATCTTTCATGAGTTGTTCAGCTGTTGAGCCCCCTTCCCGGAAACTGGCGGCGCCAAGGCAGGCCGTCATGAAGATTTCCTGCTGGTTGACCACAACGGGCTTCGCAATGGTGAGGCGCAAGCCATCGGTGAAGCGTGTGATGTCGCGCTTGGGGCCTGAACCTGAAAACAGGACGGCAAACTGATCGCCCGGCAGCCGCGCCACCGTGTCTTCCGGCCCCAGGAGCTGCTCAATGCGGCGGCCGAGGACCGTCAGCAAACTATCGCCGGCCTCGTGACCCAAACCATCATTCACAGTCTTGAACCGGTCAATGTCCACCAGAATGACATGGAGATTTTCGGAATCGGACTTCGTGCTCTGGCGCTTCAGGCGATCCATGAACAGGGCGCGGTTGGGAAGGCCGGTTACCCGGTCATAAACGGCATCATTGAGAAGACGCTCTTCGGTGCGTTTTGCGTTTGTTATGTCCGACAGGGTGCCGATGCTGCGCACCATGCGGTTATCGGTACCGGCCATGGCGCGGGCGCGAAGCTCAAACCAGCGGTAGGTTCCGTCATTGCGGCGCAGGCGCATCTCCTGATTGATAAGCCCTCGCCCGCGGCGTTCGGCATTCTCCACGGTCGCGAGGTAGGGTCCGCGATCAGCAGGGTGCATGAGATCAAGCAAGGCCTCCGCCGCTGGATGGTCGAGAGTTCCCGGCTGATAACCCAAGGCCTGTTCCAGTTCCTCACTCACGAACAGGTTTTGATCGTCGGGCTGCCAATCCCAGACATATTGCTGGGCTCCGGCAAGTGCCAGGCCGCGGCGCCCGGCTTCCTGGAACAGGCGCCTGGACAGCAAACCAGTGCTTGCGGCTCCTTGAGCAAAGCGAAAACTCATGAATATGAGAACGATTATCAGGCCAAGGAGAAGAACCGGTGAAACCGCTGCGTCACTGCCTTTCGAAAAAGCCGCCATTGTTGCCACAAAGGTCCAGATGACGACCGTGGACCAGAGCAAAAGGGCCGATTCCGCGGGCCGGTCCATCCGCAAGCGAAAGAGTATGAAAAAACCCACTACCGCAACTATGACAAAAAGGATGCGGGCGATCGCCGAAACGAGCATCGGATCGACAAAGGCATAGACCGGGAGGGCTGCTCCCGCCGCCGCCAGGCCCAGGAAGACATTTCGAAGAACAGGTGCCGTACGCCTCAGATCAGCCAACGCTGTCAGGCACAGGAGCAGTCCCACTGACATCAGGGATTCAATGATGCCGCGCGCTTCGGCAGGCGAAATTTCCAAACCTGAAAACAGTTTTCGTGTCGATGTGAAGTAGCCTGCTTCCATCGCCACAAAGGCCACGGAAGCAAATGCAAATATGCCGCCGGAGAGGAATGAGGCGCGGGCCCGGGTTGTGTAGAGCAACAACATGCTGAGAGTCAGCAATACGGCAACGCCCAGAATAGCGCCGCGAAAAAAGGCCGTGGAGCGGGCCTGCGAGTCAAACGCGTCGCGCTGCCAGAGCATGGCGTTAGGTGAATCACTGGCTATTTCCAGCGCAAGGCTCAGCGATGACGACGGTCCCAGAACGATGTCAAAGGCATCCTGGCCCAGAGCCTGAATTTTGACGGGCGCCACGGCTCCGGCGAAAGCCACGCCTTCGACGATGCTGCCTGGCGCCAGCGGATAGAGAAGCCGGGATCCGGCAAACTTCTGGTGATCAACTGATATCACCATGTTTCGTTCGACCGTGGACCGGTTCACCAAAGTCATGATTGCCCAGCGATGGGATGGTATTTCCCGCGACGATTTCAGCTCGATAAAGACAGACTTTCCCGTGGCATCACGCGCAAGTTCTGCCCGCACATTGGGAGCCTCAGTCGTCAGCAGACGCAGAAACGGCACAAGGTTCTGGCTGGAGCCCATGGCACCCACATCAACAAGGCTTTGCGCCGATGCAAATTTTGCAACGCCAAGAAAAATCAAACTCAGCAGAATTGCTAAGCGCAATAACATCCGTACGTCCTTGTTGTGCCGTCCCCAATTGGTGGGCTACTTCGTAACGTGCTGCGGCCTCACTGGCAAGAACTGCCGCTACTTGCTTTCCGGCAGCCGTGCAAACAACAGGTGATCCTGCCATTTTCCCGCGATGTTCAGATATTTCCTGGCGAGGCCTTCCTCGGAAAAGCCGCAGCGGCGCAACAAGGCAATTGAGGCCTGGTTCGAAGGCAGGCATGCTGCCTCCACCCGGTGCAGACCCAAACCATTGAAGGCGTGGCCCACCATGGCGTTCAAGGCCTGGCCCATGTAACCTTGACGGGCATGGGGCTTGCCAATCCAATACCCCATGGAACACATCTGGGCGGCACCACGGCGAATGTTCGAGGCGGTGATGGCTCCAAGGAGATGCCCCTGCTGCTGGTGAAAAATAAAAAATGAATAGGACGCATCGTTTTTCGCCTGCTGCTGATAGTGCTTAATGCGGGCGCGAAAATTGAATTTGCTGAATTCATTTGCAGGCGGCAAGGGTTCCCATGGCGACAGAAAAACCCTGCTCTCCTGGCGCAAGCGCACCCATTCCTCAAAATCCACGAGCGTGGGTGGCCGAAGGAACACGGAACCATGACGCAATTGCGGCACCGGATCATTTGCAAAAGGTGATCTCAAAAATACCACAGCGTTTGACCTTCAGATTAGTGTTTGGAGAAATAGCCTGATATTTTTTTGTGTGCAGTTAGGTGAGACAGCTGACCGACTGCACTGACGGCGGGTATTTTATTTTGAAACAGCCTTGCTGCGAGGTCACGAACCTGATCTGGTGTCACGGCTTCAATTTTTTCCACGAGGGTGGAAATCGCCGGAACGAGGCCAAAGGCCAGGAACTGCCTGGCGATCTGGTCAGCCCGCGAAGAAGCGCTTTCCAGATTCATGACCAGGCTGGTTTTCAACTGGGCTTTGGCGCGGGCAACCTCTGCATCGGTCACGGCACTTGCGACCGACATCATGATGCTTGAGGTTACATCCAGCAGTTCCTCGGTGTGTTCGGGTGAGCTTGCGGCATAGACGCCGATCTGGCCCGCATCCTCATAGGCCGAGCCAAAAGCGAAGACGCTGTAACAGAGCCCGCGCTTCTCGCGGACCTCCTGGAACAGCCTCGACGACATGCCGCCGCCCAGAATACTCGAGAGGATCTGAAGCTGATAAATCTCAGGATCACGGTAACTTGGCGCAGCAAATGAAAGTACTACATGAGTTTGGTCCAGCGGCTTTTGCGCCTTCTGCTCGGAACCTGAAAAGCTTGGAGGTTCGCGCTGGGGCTGCTGCCCGCGTTCTATTTTCCCAAAAAGCTTTTCGGCCGCTTCGGCAAATTTTTCGTGGTCGATATTGCCGGCGGCGGCCACGACAATGCGCGAGGCCCAGTAGTTCCGGTTGCGCCAGGCCAGCATTTTTTCACGGTCCACGGCGGAGATCAGTTCCGAGGTGCCAAGGATCGAGCGGCCCAAGGGATGGTCGCCGTAACTGGCGCTTTGGGCGAGATCAAAAACCAGATCATCGGGCTGGTCGTTGGCGGCGGCAATTTCCTGCAGGATGACATCGCGCTCGCGTTCAAGTTCATCATCATCCAGCGCGGATTCAGTAAAGATGTCGGCGAGGATATCAAGGGCGAGTGCCCAATCATCTTTCAGCACGCGGGCGTAATAGGTGGTGGTTTCCATGCCCGTGGAAGCATTGATTTCGCCGCCCGCAAACTCAATTTCTTCGGCGATTTCCTTAGCGGTGCGGCGCTTGGTGCCCTTGAAAGCCATGTGTTCTAGGAAATGGGCAATGCCGTTTTCTTCCGGCCTTTCGTCCCTGGCCCCTGCCTTGACCCAAATCCCTAAGGCAACGGTTTCAATATGGGGCATGGCGTGGGTCAACACGTTCAACCCATTCGGCAAGCAAGTAATCTCAACACCCATAACTCAATCCCATTTCAGGCCTTATTTAAGGGCCAAGACAAAATCCCTGACCGCCGTGGCGCTGTTTGGCAATATCTTGAAGCGTTCTTTGGCGTTGAGCAAGTGGGATAGTCTTTGAGGTAAATGGGGCCTTATACCGCTGGCTTTTTCAACGGCATCGGGGAATTTGGCGGGGTGGGCGGTGGCCAGGTTAACCATGGCGCTGGTGCTGGATTTGGCCCTGAGTGCGGCGGCAAAACCAATGGCGCTGTGAGGGTCCAGAAGTTCACCCGTTGCTTTCAGGGTTTGGGCGATGGTTTTGGCAGTCTCAGCTTCGTTTACCGAGAAGGAGTCGAATTCTTCGCAGATGGCTTTCAGTTCTTTCTGGCCAATGGTGAAGGAACCGGATTGAGACAGGCCCGACATAAGGCCGCGTATCGCTCCGGCATCGCGCCCGTAGGCGAGATACAGCAGCCGTTCGAAATTGCTGGAAATCTGGATATCCATGGAGGGGCTCGTACTTGCCGTAACGCCCTGCATTTCATAGCGGCCTGTTTTCAAAGTGCGATCCAGAATGTCGTTCACATTGGTCGCAATGATCAAGCGATCAATGGGAACTCCCATGCGCTTGGCAACGAACCCTGCAAAGATGTCGCCAAAATTGCCAGTGGGAACGCAGAAGCTCACGTTGCGGTCAGGAGCGCCCAAGGCAACCGCCGACGTCACGTAATAGACAATCTGGGCCATGATGCGGGCCCAGTTTATGGAATTCACGCCCGCAAGACTTACGCGGTCACGGAAGCCGCTGTCATTGAAAAGAGCCTTGACGATGGACTGGCAATCATCAAAATTTCCTTCAATGGCGATGTTGTGGATGGCAGGAGAATCCACTGTGGTCATCTGACGGCGCTGCACATCGCTAACCCGGCCATGGGGATGGAGTATGATGGTTGTGGCGTTCTTGCTGCTCTTGAACGCGTCAATAGCCGCACCGCCCGTGTCACCCGAAGTGGCGCCGACAATTGTGACCCTGCCCCCGCGCTTCGTCAGAGTCCAATCCATGAGGCGCGCCAGCAACTGCATGGCGACATCCTTGAATGCCAAAGTCGGGCCATGGAAAAGTTCCAGAAGCCAGTGGTTGGCGTCGAGTTGCTTCAAGGGCGTGACAGCGGGGTGGCCGAAGGTTGCATAGGCCTCTGCAATCATCTGCTTCAGTTCAGCGTCGGGAATTGCACCACCAATGAATTTCGAAACCACGTGATAGGCCACATCCTGATAGGAGCGGCCGCGCAGGCCACGCAATTCATCGGCGCTGATTTGCGGCCAGGTCTTGGGAATGTAGAGGCCGCCGTCGCGGGCGAGACCCGTGAGCAATACATCTTCAAAGCCAAGCTCCGGGGCTTCACCTCTTGTCGACACATACTGCACGAAGGAACCTCTTTATTGAAAATTCAAACTAGCGGGGCGAACCCGTGGCATCAAGCACCGGTTCTTTTCACCTGTTTCCGGATGAAAAGACCCGCGATCACAAGTAGTGTTAGCGCGAGAAAAAACCAGGTTCCGGCATATTGCAAATGATTGTTGCGCAACTGGGCCTCGGGGCTGCTGGCGCGCGGAAACTTCGTTGGATCTTCGCCGGGAAGCGCCTGCAGGACAAAGGGTGCCACTTTCTTCTCACTGGCAATGGGTATCGAGGAAAGCATTGCGGGAACATCCCACCAGTACCAGATATTGCCATCAACATCATTTTCGGGATCGAAGAAGCCACCGCCGCTGTTGTGGGAGCGAATGATGGCGGTTAACTCTATGGGCGCCGCTTCTACGGGCCGCTTATCGGCATTGCGCAAATCATCGGAAACCACTCCGCGGTCAACCAGGGCGACAATGCCCTCGTCGCTGGTGAAAGGTGTTACGATCTGCCAGCCGGGACTTCCTTCAAAGGTTGCAAGCTTGTGTCTTTCGAACTGGCTATCGAAGACACCTTTTGTCTTGACCCTGACGAATTCGATATCTTCGCCCTTGTCCCTGCGTGCCAGGACTTCGCCCAGTGAAACCGGTGGTGCGGCGGCCCGCTGGGCAATTTCAGCGAGAAGCGCCTGCTTTTCGGCAAGGCGAGAGAGTTGCCACGTTCCGAGCCCTGTGAGCACGGCAATACCCAGTCCCGCCCATAGCGCGATTGGCCAGATACGCGGCTTCATTTCTCCACCTGGCCTTCGCGGGCCTTGGCTATCCATTGCTGGCAGAGGAGAAAACCCTTCACGGGCCGCAGGAGAATGAGGGGCATCAGGATTAGAACAGGAATAGCCAGCAGGATATGAGCCCAGACGGGCGGTGCGTAGGCAATCTCAAGGCCAAGAATTGAACCCACGCCCACGATGCACGTAAACAGCATGACAAACCATGCAGCTCCGTCGCCACTGTCGGCGAAGGCATAGGACAGCCCGCAGCTCTGGCAGGATTTGGCGACGCTCAGATAGCCAGCAAACAATTTACCCCGCCCACAACGGGGGCATTTTCCAGCAAGGCCCGTAGTGAACGGAGAAAGTTCCGGATAGTAGCTGTCATTCATCCTGCATGTTCAGTTATTCATGCCCGATCACCGCACCTGCCGAAGCCCAAACATAGACGCAGGAAAACAGGAACAGCCAGACCACGTCCACGAAATGCCAGTACCAGGCGGCGGCTTCGAAACCGAAATGCTGTTGTGGTGTGAAATGGCCCTTCATGGCGCGGAACAGGCAAACGAGCAGGAAGATGGTTCCTACCAGCACATGGAAGCCGTGGAAACCGGTCGCCATAAAGAAGGTTGAACCATAGATGTTGCCTTCGCCTTCGCGGCTGAAGGCAAATTGCGCGTGGGCATACTCATAGGCCTGTACGCAGGTAAAAAGTGCGCCCAGAGCTACGGTTGCGATAAGGCCCCATTTCAAGCCCTGCCGGTCATTGTTCAACAGGGCATGATGGGCCCAGGTGACGGTCGTTCCCGAGGTGAGAAGGATCAGGGTATTCACCAGAGGCAGATGCCATGGGTCAAAAATCTTCGTTCCTGTCGGCGGCCAAACGCCGCCGGTGAGTGCCACGCGCGAGGCCTGAATGGCTTCATCGCTGAACAGGCTGGCATCGAAGAAGGCCCAGAACCATGCCACGAAGAACATGACTTCCGAGGCAATGAACATGATCATGCCGTAGCGCAGATGAAGGCTGACGACCGGCGTGTGATCACCCGCATGGGCTTCGTGGATAACATCGCGCCACCACATGAACATGGTGTAGAACACGAGGGCAAAGCCAAGGGCCATGATAAGCCAGTTGCCACCGTGCATCCAGTTTACCGCACCAATAGCCAATATGAAGGCTGAGGCTCCGCCAACGGCGGGCCAGGGGCTTGGATTGACCAAATGATAATCGTGGTTCTTTGCGTGGGCGTCAGCCATGTCCCCTACTCCTCAATTTGTATTTTGCTGCGGCGGATGCTCAACCGCGGAAACAGCGTCAGGTTTATCTACTGGAAAAAATGTATAGGACAGCGTGATTTCACTGATCGACTTTGAATCCGGATCGTCGAGGATTGCCGGATCGACAAAGAAATCCACCGGCAAGTCGGCGCTTTCGCCGGGCTTCAGGGTTTGCTCCGTGAAGCAGAAGCACTGAATCTTGTTGAAGTAAGCGCCTGCTTCGCTTGGTGTCACATTAAAAATGGCACTGCCCGTCAACACTCTTGTCGGTGGTGTTGGTGGCGCTGTAGTGGGCCATGTTCTGTTCACCGATCTTGACCTTCATGACGGATTGCACGGGATGGAAATTCCAGCCAAGGCTTCCTGCGGTGTTGGCGTCAAACCTGATGGTGATGAATTTGTCGGTTGCGGTTTCAGGGGCAACATCGGCACGCTGGGTGGTGCCGCCAAATCCCGTGACCTCACAAAACATGCTGTAAAGCGGCACGGAGGCATAGGCGAGACCAACCATCGCAACGGCAACGCTGGCTGCCGCTGCTGCGACACGAAGATTTTTCCGTGCATTGGGGATGACTGGCGCAGGCCTCATGTCAACTTCCACTCATCGCCGCGAAATTGCTGCCAATCCGTACAATGGTCGTGGCAAAGAACAGGACCATGAGGGCACCAAGTATGAGCGCCATGATGATCGAGCGCTTCCTGCGGCGCGCCATATCCTCAGTGCTGAAGGGAGCGTTGTTCACGGCAGCACCGGTGGAAAGCTTGACAGGCCCAGGACATGCTCAAGCGGGATAAGGGCGAAGACAAGGAAAAGCCAAATAATTGAGAATCCAAAAAGCTTCTTGCAGGCGCGCGTGGCTGCAGCACCTTCGCGGATACGATAAACATTGATCGCGTAATAGAGGAACATGGCGGAGAGCAGCGCTACGCCCATGACATAGAGAAGGCCGCTTATACCCAAGAGCGCGGGAACAAATGTCAGGGGCAAAAGGACCAGCGTGTAGAGCAGGATTTGCTTGCGGGTTTCATCGGGCCCAGCAACATTTGGCAGCATGGGAACGCCCGCGGCCGCGTAATCATTTTCGGTGAACAGCGCCAGTGCCCAAAAATGCGGTGGGGTCCACATGAAGATAATCAGGAAAAGCGAGATGCCACCTGGATCGATTGTGCCCGTCACAGCGGCCCAGCCGATCATTGGCGGAAGTGCTCCGGCGGCACCGCCAATCACAATGTTCTGTGGCGTCCAGCGCTTCAGCCACATGGTGTAGATCACGACATAGAAGAAAATGGTGAATGCCAGCAGGACACTCGCGACCAGATTGACCATGAGACCCAGGGCAATAACCGAACCAACGGCAAGGCTTGCACCAAATCCCAGGGCCTCACGGGGAAGTATCGCGCCACGCGGCACGGGGCGCGATTTGGTGCGCTTCATCTTCGCGTCAATATCGGCGTCATACCACATGTTAAGGGCACCGGAGGCGCCAGCGCCAACGGCAATGGCAAGAAGTGCCACAAGTGCCAACAGCGGATGTAAAGTTCCGGGAGCCGCAATGATTCCGACAAATGCCGTGAATATAACGAGCGACATGACGCGTGGCTTGAGCAGCGCAAAATAATCGCCGGCCGTGCCCTGCCCGCCGAGGGCAGAGTCGTTTGCGATATTTAACTGCAGGTCGCTCATAAGCTTACTTTATGACGGGCAGCGTATTGAACTGATGGAATGGTGGCGGTGATGACAAGGTCCATTCCAGAGTTGTTGCACCTTCGCCCCAGGGATTGT
Organism: uncultured Alphaproteobacteria bacterium; assembly: GCA_963766425.1. Taxonomy (GTDB): domain Bacteria; phylum Pseudomonadota; class Alphaproteobacteria; order Rhizobiales; family Aestuariivirgaceae; genus Aestuariivirga. Next base: position 196,648 of record CAVYAB010000016.1, on the reverse strand, counting down.
CAGCCGCCTGCTGCTTTTTCGCGTAGGCCGAGAAGACACCGTAGAGGAAAATCAATACACCGAAGGCGGACATGTAGGAACCGTAGGACGATATCTGGTTCCAGCCCGCGAACACATCGGGATAGTCGATGTAACGGCGGGGCATGCCGGCGAGCCCCAGGAAATGCTGCGGGAAAAACAGCAGGTTCACGCCGATAAAGGTGACCCAGAAATGCAGTTTGCCAATGGTTTCGTTGTACATGTAGCCGGTGAATTTCGGGAACCAGTAATACCAGGCAGCGAAGATTGCAAACACGGCACCGAGTGACAACACATAGTGGAAGTGGGCGACCACATAATAGGTGTCATGCAGAGAGCGGTCGACACCCGCATTGGCGAGAACAACGCCAGTTACGCCGCCCACGGTAAAGAGGAAGATGAACCCGAGCGCCCAGAGCATGGGCACTTTGAATTCAATTGAACCACCCCACATGGTGGCAATCCAGGAGAAAATCTTGACGCCAGTCGGCACCGCGATGATCATGGTTGCCGCCACGAAATAGGCTTGCGTATCGGCATCCATGCCCACGGTGTACATATGGTGGGCCCAGACCACGAAGCCTACCACGCCGATCGCCACCATCGCATAGGCCATGCCGAGATAACCGAATATGGGCTTCTTCGAGAAGGTCGAAACAATCTGCGAAATGATGCCGAAGCCGGGAAGGATGAGAATGTAAACTTCCGGATGGCCGAAGAACCAGAACAAGTGCTGGAACAGGATGGGATCGCCGCCCTTTGATGGCACGAAGAATGACGTGCCAAAATTACGGTCGGTGAGAAGCATAGTAATGCCGCCTGCCAAGACCGGCAACGACAACAGCAACAGAAACACGGTGACCAGAATGGACCAGACGAAAAGCGGCATCTTGTGGAGCGTCATGCCCGGTGCGCGCATGTTGAAAATGGTTGTGATGAAATTAATGGCGCCCAGAATCGATGACGCACCGGCGAGATGGATTGACAAAATTGCATAATCCATGGCGGGACCGGGCTGGCCCGTGGTGGAGAGCGGCGGATAAAGCGTCCAGCCGCCACCTGCGCCATAGGCATTTGCAGGGCCTTCAGCGAACATCGAGATCAGCAGAAGTCCGAGGGCCGGCGGCAACAACCAGAAGGAAATGTTGTTCATGCGCGGAAACGCCATGTCAGGCGCACCGATCATCAGCGGCACAAACCAGTTTCCAAAGCCGCCGATCATCGCGGGCATGACCATGAAGAAGATCATGAGAAGGCCGTGGCCCGTGACAAACACGTTATACATGTGCTTGCCCTGGTCTAATGCCGCATCAGCAGTCGTGCCATAAGCCATTTGGGCCAGGCCGGTAAAAATCTGAATGCCGGGCTCGGCCAGTTCAATACGCATCATGACGGACAAAAAGCCGCCAATCAGGCCTGAAATAATCGCAAACCAAAGATACATCGTGCCGATGTCCTTGTGGTTGGTGGAATAGACATAGCGTTTCCAGCCCGAAGGCAGCGCATGGTCATCGTGAGCGGCGGTTGCGTGGGACATGGGTGTTTAGCCTCTCAATGAATTCAATTTTGTGCCAGCTGGCCCTTGGCCTTCAGCATGGCAAATAGAAAGTCTCTCGCTTCTTCGGCGCTGGCAGTCTTGATTTTTTCTGCCCAGGCGCTGAAGTCTGCCTCCGATACAACATGCACTTCGATGGGCATGAAAGCATGGTCCTTGCCGCAAAGCTCGGAGCACTGGCCATAATACACACCTTCTTTCGTCGCCTTGAACCAGTCTTCGTTCAGGCGGCCGGGAATGGCGTCAATTTTCATGCCGAAGGAGGGAATGGTCCAGGCGTGGATGATCCCCTCGGGATCGGATGTAATAATCATTTTCACGGTCTTGTTGACCGGCACGACAACCGGAACGTCGGTTGCCAGCAAGTAAGGAACATTGTCCTTTGCGGCATCTTCGCGCGTTTTCAGAACGGCGGTGAAACTGACCTTGGCTGAACCATCATCATTCAATCCAAGATCAGGATATTCATAGGTCCAGTTCCAGCCGGGATTGCCAATGACTTTCACGGTCATGTCGGCCATTGGAATGTCCCGCTGGAGGTAGAGCAGGCGCAGGGACGGAATGGCGATTGCAACGAGAATCAAAATGGGGATGACGGTCCAGGCCACTTCAATGAAGGTGTTATGGGTGGTCTTGGATGGCACCGGGTTCGCCTTGGCATTGAAGCGCACCATAATGTAAAGCATCAAACCAAGTACAAAGAGAGTGATCACAGTAATGATCACCAGCAGGAAATTGTGCAGCCAATGGATGAACTCGGCAACGGGGGTTACCGCATCCTGCAGGCCCATTTGCCATGGTTCAGGCTGGCCAGCGGCGGCCCAGGCGGTGACCGAGGCGAAAAGAACAAACATCCCCGCTATCGTTCCCGCCAGCCTGTTTGCGATCTTCATCGATAACCCTCTCAGTTCGTAATTTTGCTACCGGTTGTTGCCCAGTCCCAGCCCCGCCATTGCAGGTTCACATGAATACCCCAACGGCCGGCTGAATGTGAACCACATTCGCTTCGCACTCGCAACTAAAGCGGGCGCGGCATAACGTCATTGTAATCAAGCGCTTCGCCCATTCGAAATTCCGCCTCATTTATCCGTGAAATGCAGCAGCGAGCATTTTTAAGCATACCCCAATTCGGTGTTGTTTTGCACTTAACTCGGCGCTATTAGCCGCGCTTCGATTACGAAAGGTACTGTTCCCGTGAGAATCACCACTTCCCTTCGCACCCTTGCTGTGGCTGGCCTGCTGGGCCTTTTCTGCCCGGTTTCAGCCTTTGCACAGACGGAGCAGCCGGTGGCGGGACAAAAGACATTTGGCCCCCGGGTGAAGCCGGGAAAAACGGGACAGCCTGCACCAGTTGCCGCTGAAACCATTGCAACCCATGGCGCCTGGCAAATTCAGTGCAGTGCACCACCAGCAAGCGGAGGCCAGGCTGGAAAAAAATCTTGTGGCATGGTGCAAGTCACCCGCAGCGAAAAGAATGAGAAAGTCGGCATGTCCCTTGTCATTGTCAGGGCAAAGCAGGGTGACAAGGATGTTATCATGATGCGCATCATGGCCCCAATCGGCGTCTACCTGCCTACGGGTGTTGCCCTTGAGGTCGATGGTGCGGCGGTTGGCCGTGTGCCATTTACGCGCTGCAGGCCGCAAATTTGTGAGGCCCTGGCGGAGGCCTCGGCGGAGACTCTTGCATTGATGAAAAAGGGCACGGCTGCCAATTTCATTGTTTACGAAGCGCCGGGACTGGGCATTCCGCTGAAAATCTCGCTTGAAGGATTTTCAGCCGCTTTGGAAAATCTGAATACCCTGTAACTACGGACTAGCGGCGGCGGTATCTGGTGCTTATCTAGATGTGATACTTTTGGACAAGGATTTTTCCGTTGCCGCTTTCACTCTTCGATAATAGCGATACCACCCAGACACAGGCCACGGAGCTTGTAGCGGATGCGCTGCAGGGAGCCGATGATGGCGAGTTGTTTGTTGAAAAGCGTCAAACGCAAGGATTTTCCTTCGATGATGGAAAACTGAAGGCCGCCAGTTTTGACGAATCCCAGGGGTTTGGGCTGCGCTCGGTAACAGGTGAGACTGCGGCCTATGCCCACTCAACCGAAATTTCCGTTGCGGCCCTCAAGCGCGCCGCGGAATTGTGCAAGACAATGGCGAGATCAAAAGGCGGGCAATCCGCTGCTTCGCCGGAGCGCACAAATCAAAAACTTTACTCTGCGCAAAATCCGGTTGAGGCCATAGGATTTGCGGAAAAAGTAAGTCTTCTGCAGAAGGTTGATGCGTTTGCGCGGGGCTTGGGGCCTGAAGTTGCCCAAGTTTCTGTTTCTCTGGCCAGCGACTGGCAATCAATTGAAATCATTCGCGGCGATGGCCGCATTTACCGGGATGTGCGGCCACTGGTGCGCTTTGGCGTGTCGATTGTGTCGGCCCGCGGCGGTGTTCAGGGCCAGGGCAGCCATGGATTGGGCGGCCGTGGTGATCCCACATCCTATTTGACTGATGACCTGTGGCAGGATGCGGCGCGCGAGGCCTATCGCCAGAGCCTCGTGTCGCTGGATGCAAAACCAGCGCCCGCAGGCGAAGTTGATGTGCTTCTGGGTCCGGGATGGCCCGGCATTCTGCTGCATGAGGCCATAGGCCATGGCCTGGAGGGGGATTTCAACCGCAAGGGCACGTCTGCCTTTGCCGGGCTCATGGGCAGCCGCATCGCCGCCAAGGGCATTACCGTGGTTGATGACGGAACAATTCCCGACCGCCGCGGTTCACTCAGCATTGACGATGAGGGCACGCCTTCCAATTGCACCACCCTGATCGAGGACGGGGTGCTTGTGGGCTTCATGCAGGACCGTCTCAATGCCCGGCTCATGGGGGTAAAGCCCACGGGCAATGGCAGGCGGCAATCCTATGCCCATGCGCCCATGCCGCGCATGACCAACACCTACATGCTGTCGGGCGACCGGCACCCCGACGAGATTTTGAAATCCATCAAGAAGGGCCTGTTTGCCAAATCCTTCGGCGGCGGCCAGGTTGATATTACCTCCGGCAAGTTCGTGTTCTCCTGCACCGAAGCCTATCTGATCGAGGATGGGAAGATCACCACCCCGGTCAAGGGGGCAACACTCATTGGCTCAGGGGCTGATGCCCTCACCCGCATTTCGATGGTGGGCAATGACATGGCGCTTGATCCCGGCATTGGAACCTGCGGCAAGCAGGGCCAGGGCGTGCCGGTCGGCGTCGGCCAACCCACCTTACGCATTGACCGATTGACGGTTGGCGGAACGGCGGCTTGAGCGATGCCACCACGCCTCGTCATTTTCGATATGGATGACGTGTTGTGCCACTATGACCTCGGCCGCAGGCTTCGCGCCCTTTCGCAAATTTCAGGCAAGACGCCGCGGGATATCAGGGCCGCCATCTGGGATTCAGGTTTCGAAGATGATGCCGACTCCGGCGGCTATCCCGATGCCGACGTCTATCTCGCGGAATTCAGTTACCGTATCGGCCACACCATCACGCGCCAGCAATGGATTGCCGCCCGACGGGAATCGATGATTGCGTCGTTTGATGTATTGACGTTGGCAGAATCCATCGCCACAGCCGCGCGCATTGCCATCTACACCAACAACGGCCCCATTGTTAAAAGCTCGCTCGATGAATTGTTTCCTGAAGCTGCGGCCATTTTCAAGGAGCGTTACTGCTCCTATGAATTTGGGACCAAGAAGCCTGATCCCCAAAGCTTTACAAAATTGCTGGCAAAGATAAGTGTTGCCCCTGCCGATACCTGGTTCATCGACGACAAAAGATCAAATGTGCAGGGAGCGCGGCTTGCGGGATTGAAGGCCCATCATTTCCGCTCCTATGAACCTCTGGTGAAAGAAGCCAGGAGCCTGGGTTTTGAAATTACTGGGACGCTATAGATGACGATGATGACTATTTTGGATGCGGCCCAGAACGGCAATTATTTTGCCAGCGTTGCAAAAGCCTGCGGCATGAGTGCTGGCGAAGCAAAATCCAATCTTGGAAAACTTTGCCCCGCCATTGCCATGCGGCTCGAAAGCAAATCGCAAAACGATTACGAGGCGTTAGAAGCATTGCTTGATCTTCTGGATGAAGGCGGCGGCAGTTCTGATCTCGATGATTTAACAGACTCCGAAGCCATTGCAGATGGCAAGGCAGTGCTGGAAGATATCTATGGATCGCCTGCGGTTGCACTGGCTGAAATGAAACGCCTTGTTCCCGGATTGGACGATACTCAGTACGAAAAAATTTCTGCCATTGCAGCCACAAGTGTTCTGGCCGTGCTGGCCAAGACCTATTCGGTTCCGACAACCCTTGCCGCTGTCTCCGATCCGGCTCCGCAAAGCGTAGGACTACTGGGAACAATCATTTCGGCAATCCTCAAAGGCATCTTGCAGGGTCTGGCACGCCAACTGGCCCCAAGACGGCGCAGACGGCGGAGCTATTCCGACTATTTCGGCACGAGGCGGCGAAGAACCACGCGGCGCAGGACGCGCGCGAGAACGCCGACACTGGAAGATATTTTCGGGCAAATTCTCGGAACGCGGAAATGACAATAGTTGAGGCGCTCCGCAGGCGGTAACAAATCCTTTTTCGACTTTCGTCTTCTCCTGCGCAGCGGGAGAAGAAAGGGGCCCGTCCTGCGTAGCGATAGCGGAGCAGGATGGGATAGATGAGGGCACTTCTACCTCGTTCCCCTCACCTCCCCAATCGCAAAGCGATTGGGTCCCTTCCTCTCCCGCGTTCCGCAGGAGAGGACAAATGGCATCAAGCACGGACATGATTAGAGAAGGAAGGCTGCAGGCCCTACAGCTTCCGCAGGAAAACGCTGCGAACGGCATGGTCCGCACCTTTGCGGAGCACGAGATCGGCGCGGGGGCGGGTGGGCAGGACGTTTTCGCGCAGGTTTACGAGATTGATGGTTTCCCATATTCGCGTGGCCGTCTCGCGGGCCTGCACATCTGAATAGGATGCATAGCGGTGGAAATATGATCTGGGATCCTTGAACGCGCCGTCCCTGAGCGAGAAGAAGCGGTCGATGTACCAGTCGCTGAGATCGGAAATTTCCGCGTCGATGTAAATCGAGAAATCAAAGAAGTCCGAGACATTTGGAATGCCGCGCCCGTCTTTGGGCGGACGGCCGGTTTGCAAAACATTGATGCCCTCGACAATCAGGATGTCGGGTTGGTCAATGGTAATGGTTTCACCAGCCAGGACATCATAAGTGAGGTGCGAGTAAAGCGGGGCTGCGACATTTGGGTTGCCTGCCTTGATATCCGACATGAAGCGCAGGATTGAGGGCAGGTCATAGCTTTCCGGAAAACCCTTTGCGCGCCATCAGGCCTTCGCGCTCCAAGACCGAGTTGGGCATAAGGAAGCCATCGGTCGTCACGAGATCGACTTTCGGGTGATGGGGCCAGCGCGACAGGAGCCTGCGCAATATGCGCGCCGTGGTGCTTTTACCGACGGCCACACTGCCCGCAATGCCGATGACATAGGGCACTTTGCGGTCTTCACTGTGCAGGAAGCTGTTTGTGGCGCGGAAAAGTTTCTGGGTTGCTGCAACATAGAGATTGAGCAGGCGTGACAAAGGCAGGTAAATTGTCTCAACTTCCTGAAGATCGATCTTGTCGTTGAGACCGCGCAATTCATCGAGGTCGACCTGGGTCAGGGTCATCGGCGTGTCGGCCCGGAGCTTTGACCATTCATCACGGTCAAAACGGCGGAAGGGGGAAACTTCCCTGGCGAAAGCTTCCATCAGGTGGTTTTTCCGCGGGAGGCTTTTTCGGCAAGCCCGCTGGTGCCCTGGCGGCGTTCCAGTTCCGCCATCACATCACCCACGGATACATTTGAGGCCGCAAGCAGGACCAGCAGATGATAAAGCACGTCGGCTGCCTCGGATGTCACATGGGCCTTGTCCTGCTTCATTGCGGCAAGGGCCAATTCAACCGCTTCCTCGCCAAATTTCTTGGCGCATTTTTCAATGCCCTGCGACAGGAGCTTGGCCGTATAGGACTGATCAGGGCTGCCATTGCGGCGCTTGGCGATTTCGTCTGCAAGGTTTCCTAAGACTTCCAATTTATGGGTCATTTGTGCCCCCTACCCTAAACCAAACGCATGGGAATGCCATGCTTTGCCATGTGGGATTTGGCTTCCGCGATTGTATAGGTTCCGAAGTGAAAAATGGAGGCCGCCAGAACGGCCGTTGCATGGCCATCGCGGATGCCTTCAACAAGATGATCGAGATTGCCCACCCCGCCTGAGGCGATCACTGGAACTGATACGGCATCAGCGATTGCGCGGGTAAGACTCAGGTTAAACCCGAGACCTGTTCCATCGCGGTCCATTGACGTCAGAAGAATCTCACCAGCACCCAATGCCACAACTTCACGGGCAAAACTCACGGCCTCAATGCCTGTTGGATTGCGCCCGCCATGGGTGAATATCTCAAAACGATTGGGCGTGGTTTCCTTGGCATCAATGGCCACGACTACGCACTGGCTGCCGAATTTCCGCGCGGCTTCGTTCACGAATTGCCGATTGCTGACGGCCGCCGAATTGATGGAAACCTTGTCGGCTCCGGCCAGCAAGAGCTGGCGAATATCTTCAATCGCCCTGACGCCGCCGCCCACGGTGAGCGGCATGAAGCATTGAGCAGCGGTGCGCTTTACAACGTCCAGCATGGTACCGCGATTTTCATGAGTTGCGGTAATATCAAGGAAGCACAGCTCGTCGGCGCCAGCCGCATCATAGGCCTTGGCAATTTCAACGGGGTCGCCGGCATCGCGCAGATCAACGAAATTCACGCCTTTCACCACGCGGCCATCTTTCACGTCGAGGCAGGGAATGATGCGGGCCTTCAGCATTATGCGGCCTCGCGGATGAGTTTGAGCGCTTCGGCTGCATTAAGCCGGCCATCATAAATGGCGCGGCCTGAAATGGCGCCTTCGAGAATGGCGCAGTCGGGCTCAAGCAGGCGCTGTACATCCTTGATGGATGCAAGGCCGCCGGACGCAATAACCGGAATGTGCACACTGTTTGCAAGTTCAAGAGTTTTTTCGAAATTTATGCCTTTGAGAATGCCGTCACGGTCAATGTCGGTGAAAACAATTGCGGCAACACCAACATCCTCAAAGCATTGTGCGAGTTCAATGGCGGTGAGCGATGAGCTTTCACCCCAACCTTCAACGGCGACGCGGCCAGCTTTTGCATCAATGCCAACAACAACCTTGCCCGGAAATTCTTTGCAGGCTTCGCTTACGATTTTTGGATTGCGCAAGGCAATGGTTCCGAGAATGACGCGGGTCACGCCACGCGAAAGCCAATGCTCAATAGTCGCCAAGTCACGAATGCCACCGCCGAGCTGGACCGGAATGGAAATGGCTTTCAGTATCGCTTCCACGGCTTTGCCATTAACGGGTCGCCCTTCGAAGGCGCCGTTGAGATCGACGAGATGCAGCCATTCAAAGCCCTGGGCTTCAAAGTTTTTGGCCTGGGCTGCGGGGTTATCATTGAAGACAGTTGCCTGCGCCATGTCACCCAATTTCAAGCGCACGCATTGGCCGTCCTTCAAATCGATGGCGGGAAACAGGATCATGGCTTCCACCGCAGAAAATTTGCAATCAGCGCCAAGCCAAGGGTCTGGCTTTTCTCCGGATGGAATTGCGTGCCCGCCATGTTGTCATAGCCAACCATGGCGGTAATCGGCCCGGCATAATCGGCTGTTGCAATCACATCTTCAGGCAGTGCTGCCTCAAGCTGATAGGAGTGGACGAAATAGGCGTGTAGCGCCATTTTCGCCCAGCGCAATTCCCTCCAGCAAAGGCGTGCGATCTCTTTGCATCAAGCGTGTTCCAGCCCATGTGCGGGATTTTCAGAGTGCTGTCAGCGGGCGTTATCGGTTTCACGTCACCGGCAATCCAACCAAGTCCCTGCGTAATGTCGTGCTCAAGCCCGCGCGTGGCCATGAGCTGCATGCCCACGCAGATACCGAGGAAGGGTTTGCCACGGGCAATCACCTGCTCCTGAAGGGTTTCGCGCATGCCGGGAACGGCCATGAGACCGGCATGGCAATCCTTGAAGGCGCCAACGCCGGGGAGAACAATGCGCTCGGCCTTGCGCACTTCATCGGGATCGGAGGTAATGGCTATTTGGCCGCTGCCACCAGCCGCGCGCTCGAAGGCTTTCAGGGCGGAGTGTAAATTGCCGGAGCCATAATCGATAATCACCACCTTCATGGCATTCAACTTTTTGCGCCGAAGAGGCCAAGCGCATCAAATTCCTTGAACGGCGGCGAATGCAGCGATGGAGAGCTCGCTCCATCCGCATAAAAGCGCAGTTCCGCTTCTTCCAGCGTGCTGCCCGCACTGAGGCCAACTTCCGAGAATCCCGCGTCTTTTCAGCGTCCAGCCCAGGAGATCATGGCCATGCAGGCCCAAAAAAACGCTGACCCCAACATTCACCAGAAATTGCAGGACCAGCGGCAGGGTAGTTCCAAGGAACAACACAGCAATGACGATGCTGCTTACAATCCACATGCGGTTCCACAGAACCCAGAAGCCGGTTAAAATAAATCCGCCCCAGCAGAATGTATCGGGCACGAAGATTGCGTCCTCGGCATTTCTGTCATTTGGTTTGGCGTATATCGCGTAGGTGGTCATCAGCCTTTGAGCGAACCCTTGGTGGATGGAATGCGATCCTTCTGGCGCGGATCAATTTCGGTTGCCGCGCGCAGCACGCGCGCCAAAGCCTTGAAACATGATTCAGCGATGTGATGGCAATTGTCGCCATAAAGCGTTTCCACATGGAGTGTCACGCCGGCATTCATGGCAAAGGCCTGGAACCATTCGCGCACCAGTTCGGTATCGAACTCGCCGATCTTGGGCCGCGAGAATTCCACTTTCCAAATCAGATAGGGACGGCCTGATACATCAATGGCAGCACGGGTGAGCGCTTCATCCATGGGCAGAAAGCAATCGGCATAGCGGCGAATGCCCTTGCGGTTGCCCAGCGCTTTCGCAAAGGCCTGGCCCAAAACGATGCCTATATCTTCCGTGGTGTGGTGAAAATCGATGTGGGTGTCGCCCTTGGCGCGCACCTTGATGTCAATCAGGGAGTGGCGCGCCAGCAGCTCAAGCATATGATCGAGAAAACCCACGCCCGACTTCACGTCATAGGCGCCCGTGCCGTCCAGATTAATGGAAATGGCGATCTGGGTTTCCGTGGTTTTGCGGTCTAAACTGGCTTTGCGCATGGGAGGGTCCACTTTCGGACTGGCCTCTTAGCAGATGCAGCAATATATGACTATATGGACTTGCCGGAATCGTTAAGTTTCTAAAAATAATGGCTTTTCTTTCATTGGGCGGGTGCCTACATGGGAGGATTAAACACAGGAAAACCCAATGGGCGAAATCCAGCAGTGGCACGGAACAACCATTCTTACGGTGCGCAAGAATGGCAAGGTGGTGATTGCGGGTGATGGCCAGGTGAGCCTTGGGCAAACCGTGATCAAGAGCAATGCGAAGAAAGTCCGCCCCCTTGGCAGTGGCCTGGTCATTGCCGGCTTTGCCGGGGCGACGGCAGATGCCATGACGCTTTTCGAGAGGCTTGAAGGAAAGCTGGAGCAATATCCGGCGCAGCTCACCCGGGCCTGCGTGGAAATGGCCAAGGACTGGCGCACGGACCGTTACCTGCGCCGGCTTGAAGCCATGATGATTGTGGCCGATGTGAATGTCACGCTGGTGCTCACCGGCACGGGCGATGTTCTGGAACCGGAGCGCGGGGTCACGGCCATCGGCTCCGGCGGAAATTTTGCGCTGGCGGCGGCGCGGGCACTGATCGACACGGACATGGATGCGGAAGCAATCGCGCGCAAGGCCATGGCCATCGCGGCAGAGATTTGCGTTTACACCAATGGCAATGTCACTGTTGAGAGCCTGTGATGATGCCAAGCAAAGATGAACTTGTGTTTGGCCGCGGTGATCTTGAAGCTGCAGTTGCCAAGGGTGTGCTGGAAAAATCCGTTGCCGATGGCTTCGCAGAATTTCTCATCCAGAACCGCAATGAGGCTGCGGGCGATCCCGATGAGGAACGGCTGCGGCTGATCACGGGCTTCAATGACATTTTTGTCACCATTGGCATCGCACTTTTCCTCGGTGCGTTGAATTATCTTTTGAGCACTTACGGCGCGCTTGCAAGCGGCGCGGGCGTTGCCATTGCGGCGTGGGTTCTTGCCGAAGTTTTCACAAAGATAAAGCGCATGGCGCTGCCAAGCATTGTCCTGCTTATCGTTTTCGTAGTGTCCAGCGCTGGAGTGAGTCACGCCCTCTTCGCTCCAACTTCAAGCTTATTTTCGTTCTTTGATTACGGAAACCTGCCTGGCCTACCCTATGGCTTGGCAGCTGTTGCGGCCTCCGTGCTCCATTGGTTGCGGTTCCGTGTGCCCATTACTATTGCAGCTTTTGCGGCGGGGCTAGCAGTGGTCGCCGTCGCGACGATTGAGGCATTCAAGAACGGTTTTGTGTTCGAATACCCTTCGCTGGTGTTTATTCCGATTGGACTTGCCATATTTGCAACCGCCATGAAATTTGACATGTCGGACCGTAACCGCACGACGCAACGCACCGACATCGCGTTTTGGCTGCATCTGCTGGCCGCACCACTTATCGTACATTCAGTTGTTCGTCCGCTCCTGGCTGAAAGTGTGTTGAGTACGAGTGCCGCAATTGCGATCTTATCGCTTTTTGCAATGTTGAGCTTTGTCGCCCTGGCCATTGACCGGCGCGCCTTGCTGGTCTCGTCCCTGCTCTATCTGGGCTATGCCAGTTCGCAAATTCTCACCTGGTCCGGTGTTGCTTCAGAAAATCTCGGCCTCTCTGTCCTGATCGTTGGCGGAACGGTGCTTACGCTTTCCGTTGCCTGGCAACCCATGCGCCGCATTGTTCTCCAAGTTCTTCCGTCAACCATTCGCAATCTCGTGCCGCCAGCGGCAAAGCCCACCCAAGGATAATCATGACTGACTTTACGCCCCGTGAAATTGTTTCTGAACTGGACCGCTATATCGTTGGGCAAGATGATGCCAAGCGGGCGGTGGCCGTTGCCTTGCGTAATCGGTGGCGGCGTAAACAGCTCACCGGCACTATGCGCGAGGAAGTGTTCCCCAAGAACATTCTTATGATCGGGCCCACGGGTGTCGGCAAGACTGAAATTGCCCGGCGGCTTGCCAAGCTCGCTAACGCGCCGTTCCTGAAAGTCGAGGCCACGAAGTTCACCGAAGTTGGCTATGTGGGCCGCGATGTGGACCAGATCATTCGTGACCTGGTGGAATCGGGCATCGGCATGGTGAAGGTGGCGCGGCGCAAGGATGTGGAAGCGCAAGCCCATCTCAATGCCGAGTCGCGCGTGCTGGAAGCCCTTGTCGGCGCCAATGCCTCGGAAATAACCAAGGAAAATTTTCGCAAGAAGCTGCGCAGCAATTCGCTCGATGACAAGGAAATTGAAATCCAGGTTGCCGATACGGGCGGCGCTGCCTTTGACATTCCGGGGATGCCGGGATCATCGGCCAGCGTAATTAATATTTCCGACATCATGGGCAAGGCCTTCGGCAACCGCACCAAGACGCGGCGCATGACGGTGAAAACCAGTTATGAACTTTTAATCGCCGAGGAAAGCGACAAGCTTCTGGATCAGGAACAGATCAATCAGGAAGCCATCGATGCGGTCGAAAATAACGGCATCGTTTTCCTTGATGAGATAGACAAGATTTGCGCTCGGGCTGAACGCCAGGGCGGAGATGTGAGCCGCGAAGGCGTGCAGCGTGACCTGTTGCCGCTCATTGAAGGGACTACGGTTTCAACAAAATATGGCCCGGTGAAAACCGATCATGTGCTGTTCATCGCCTCCGGCGCGTTTCATATTGCGAAGCCTTCTGATTTATTGCCGGAATTACAGGGCCGTTTGCCAATCCGGGTTGAACTCAAGGCGCTGGGACGGGAAGATTTCCGCCGCATCCTGACCGAGCCTGAATGCAGTTTAATAAAGCAATACAAGGCACTGCTGGGAACTGAGGGAATTGACCTTAACTTCACCGAGGAAAGCATTGTAGCCATTGCAAATATTGCCGCCGAGATCAACGCCTCGATCGAGAACATCGGGGCGCGGCGCCTGCACACGGTGATGGAACGGGTGCTTGATGAACTGAGCTATTCGGCAACGGACCGCTCCGGCGAAGCGGTGACGATTGACGAGGCCTATGTGCAAAAGCATGTGGGCGATCTGGCGAAGAATGCTGACCTGTCGAAGTTTATTTTGTGACTTTCGCTCTCTCCGCTTCAGCGGGGGTATAGTGATAAGCTCAAATTTGCACTTCAATGACTACACCCAATCGATCTTAAGAATATTTCACGGAAGTTGGATCGCCAGCTGTCTTGAGACAGCTAGCCTAGAATTTGGTTTGGGGTCGGCTGAATGTCCGCTTGCCTCGCGGTGAGCGGACCTCCTCCCATCCAGTTCCGAAGTCTCAAACGGGCCAAAAGCGGTTATCTTTCCACAGAGATTAGCCATCCTGCGGCGCAGCTCCTCCACAATCGAGTATCACAATTTGCGTTGAGTGATTTTCAGCAATCTGCAGGATGATGACTAGATTTTCAATGAGGACGGAAACATCGCCCGTCGCTTAAGGAGTGATCGTCGATATTCTCAAATCAAGGGTTCGCCCTTCGAACAGCCGGTCACGCGAGCCTTCGAGATGCTTGCGCATGGCCTGCCCCGCGTCTTCGGCACGGCCTTCAACAATTGCCTGATAGATGCCCCGGTGTTCGTCCAGAACCTTCTGGAGCTTCGGTTTTGCACCCAGCAGCGAAAGGCCATGCATGTGCATGCCAACGTAGATGTGTTCGCGCAGCGCCTGCATGGTAGAAGAGAAATAGTGATTGTTCGCAGCCTCGGAAATCGCCAGATGGAAACTGAAATCCGCATCTTCACGGTGCCGCTGGTTTCGCGTGGCATCTTGCAAAAGATCCAATGCGTTTTGCATCTTGCGAAGTGCATCCTGATCGTGGCGCAAGGCGGCCACATACGCCGCAACGGGCTCAATCGTCAGGCGGAATTCATAGCAGCGCTGGATATCGGCAATGGTTTCAACCGGCGAAAAAGCCAAAGTCGAAGTGTTGCGGTCGCGGACATAGCTGCCCGCCCCTTGCCGCGAGGCGATAACGCCCTCCGAACGCAGCCGCTCAAGGGCATCGCGGAGAATGGGTCGGGACACACCGAACATCGCAGCAAGATCATGCTCCGATGGCAGTTTGGTGTTGGGCTTGAATTCCCCGCTCGCGATCCGCACGGAGATCTGGTCATAGACGCGATCCGCCAGGGGCGCTGGCTTGGCGCGCTCACGCTGTTCGGCGTCTTGCGTTTGAGGCCCTGACTGGTCAGTGCGATCCATGATGAACCTTTAAGCCTCGGGATGGCACCCTAATGTCAGGCGAAGCGGCAAGCATGCGGTGCAGGGTGCCTGCATCGCCAAAGCCGCCGGATTTGCTGATCGCCGATATCTTCATGCCGCCTTCCAAAGGAATCATGAACCAAGGTAGCCCGGGAGCGGCCTCACCGCAAATCTCAAGCAGTCCGACGCCCAACACGTTCAACACGGCAAGCGCCGTATCGCCGCCGGACAGAACCAAAGTCCGGGGCTTTTTGACAGTGATGGCAGCTGAAATGCCGCCTGCAAAACGCTGGGCTACAACATGGGCCGGCTCAAGCATTTTCCCAGCGCACTGATAGACAATCCTGTCGGCAGACAAATCCTGCGCCACAACCTGCCCATCTGTCGCCTTCACGCGCAGGAAATTTCCACTCCTGCACAGCATTTCAACCTGGTGATCCGTTACCGGGTCCCGCGAGCCAATGGCAACGATCACGGGCTCAAAAGACTGAAATAGCGGGCGTTCGTTGGTTCGCCCAAAACGCTTCGCAAAGGCCACGGCCAATCCACGCGAGCAAACATAGAGCGTGGCATCGTCCCCGTTCCATTCCGCCGCAATCAAGCCCATATCATGGTGGGAAAGTGAATTCCGAATTGAAACGGGCGTGTGGAGGCCATGAAACCGGCTTGCGACATCCAACGGTTCGCCAACACCTGATCCCGTGACCTTGCCACTATCCACAAAGCGCCCCACATCGGGAGCGGCAACCGCGACGACAACTTGCGAAAATTGAAAGACTTCGGTGATAGCCACCGTCTCGCTGGCCAAATTGCCTTTTAGCCGTGAATCGACCTTCTTGAGAATAAGGTTCGGCGCCCAATTCTTCAGGATACGGGCTGCCGTGGCCGCGATTACCGTTGCCTCTTCAGCGCCGAGATGCCGTGAATTGGTGCTGACACCAAGCACTTCGGCGCCCGACGCCATAGCACTTTCAAGATGATCGACATCCAAGGCAACTATTGCCGTCAACCCGTAGCATGCAAAGGGTGATGCCGTATCGAGCGCCCCGGTCAAATCATCAGCGATGATGGCAATGCGGGTCATTTTTCCCAATCCGGATTTCCCGCCGCATGGCAGGCCACTGAATGGGCCGCAGATATTTCGCGCCAGCCGGGAATTTCTTGTTTGCATTGATCGCGCGCGATGGGGCAGCGCGTGTGAAACCGGCAGCCCGTTGGTGGATTCATCGGGCTTGGAACTTCTCCTACAAGAATTTGCCGTTTACGCTTGCGCTCATGCACGGGATCCGGCTCGGGCACGGCAGAGAGCAGCGCTTTGGTGTAGGGATGGCGCGGATTTTCAAACAGCTCATCCTTGGGGGCAAGTTCCGCAAGGCGGCCGAGATACATGACAGCAACACGGTCGCTGATGTGGCGCACAACGGCAAGGTCATGGGCGATGAACAAATAGGTGAGACCATACTTGTCCTGAAGATCGCAAAGGAGATTGATGATCTGCGCCTGCACGGATACATCGAGAGCCGATATCGCCTCGTCACACACGATGAAACGGGGCTCGCAGGCCAGTGCGCGGGCAATCGCCACGCGCTGCCGCTGGCCACCGGAAAGCTCATGGGGATAGCGGTTGGCAAAGCGCGCGGGCAAACCGACGTCAGCAAGAATCTGCGTGACCCGCTCACGGGCCTGCGCCTTGTTCGTCTTGCCGTGAAATTGCGCCGGTTCGGCAATGGCATCGCCAATCGTCATGCGCGGATTGAGCGTGGAATAAGGATCCTGAAAAACAATCTGCAGGTCCTTGCGCAAGCTGCGCATGGCGGCATCGTCCAGTTTTGTAATGTCATTGCCATTGTAGATAACAGCACCCGCAGTAGGCTCAAACAGTCGCAGCAGCGAAAACCCCGCGGTAGACTTGCCGCAGCCGGATTCACCCACCAGGCTTAGCGTTTCCCCTTCGATGACATCAAAGGTGACGTCATCAAGAGCATGGACCTTTGCCCCCGATTGGCCAAAGGCGCCAAGCCGTACGTCGAAGTGCTTGACCAGACCGTCAACGTGGAGAAGCACTTCGCCCTTCATGTTGCTGCCTCCCCATTCACGGCAAAACAGGCAACCCGATGGGCAGCGTTTGCCTGTATCGGCAGAAGTGTTGGAATTCGCTGGTCACAGATATCCATTCGTTTCGAACAGCGCGGCGCGAAGGGACAGCCCTGTGGCCGCCGCCCGGGCTCAGGCGGTGTGCCGCCAATGGATGGCAGGCGTTTCGCCTGTCCGGGCACTTTCGATATTTTTGGCAATGAGGCGAGAAGCCCCTGGGTATAGGGATGCTGCGGGTTGGCATAGAGAAGATCAACCGTTGCCTCTTCCACAATCGTGCCCGCATAGAGCACAATGATGCGGTCAGCCAAACCGGCAATCAGGGCCAGGTCATGGGTGATCCAGACCACCGACATGGTGTTCCGGTCACGCAAACCTTTCACCAGCTCCACGATTTGCGACTGGATGGTGACATCCAATGCAGTCGTTGGCTCATCGGCAATCAGCAAGGGGGGATCACAGGCAAGGCCCATGGCGATCATCACGCGCTGGCGCATCCCGCCCGAAAGCTGGTGCGGATAATTGTCGAGCCGCGTTTCGCCGCCTGGAATGCCGACAAGGCGCATCAGCTCACCGGCTTTCAGGCGCGCCTCAGCCTTGCCCATGCTGCGGTGATGAATGAGCGGCTCCATCAATTGGTCGCCAATCCGCAAAACCGGATTGAAAGAGGTCATCGGGTCCTGAAAGATGAAACCAACCCGGCCACCCCGGACCTTCCGCATCTCCTCCTTGCCGAGGGCAAAAAGGTTCCGGCCTTCGAATTCGGCCTCGCCGCCCGATACACCGATGCGACGCGGCAGAAGTCCGAGCAGCGACAGCATGCTGAGGCTTTTGCCGCAACCGGACTCCCCCACGACTCCCAGGGTTTCGCCCCTGGCGACTTGGAAGGAAATTCCATCGACGACACGGGCCTTGCCATAGCGCGTATCGATATCAATGGACAGGTTGCGGACATCCAGAATGGGGGCGGCACTCACTTGATGCCCCGCGGATTGAGCGCGTCATTCAGGCCGTCACCCAGAAAGCTGAAGGCAACCGTGGCAACCCCGAGCACGGCGGCAGGTGCCGCCAGAAGATGCGGATAATGCTGCCACACGCGCAAGCCATCGGAAATCATGTTGCCCCAGCTTGGCATGGGCGGATTGACGCCAACCCCCAAAAAGCTGAATGCGCTTTCGAGAACCATCGCGGTTCCAAGTCCGGCGCTGACTGCCACAATCAAAGGTCCCATGGCATTGGGCGCGATGTACCGGAGCATGATGCGCGATGCCGGAAGGCCCAGCGCCTTCGCGGCAACGACGTAAGGCCGGTTGCGGATCGACAGCACTTGCGCCCGGACCAGACGTGCATAGGGTGGCCAGGTGATCAAGGCCATGGAACCGAACACCAAGACGAAATCAATCCACAGCGAATTGCGGTAAATGGGGTTGAGAGTTGCAAGGTATTGCTCTTCCATCCAGCGGCCAAGCGGCGGTTTCAACGAGGTGTTGATCACCACCACCAGCAGGAGGTTGGGGACCGACATGGTGACGTCTGACAGCCACATGATGGCGCGGTCCGTGAAGCCGCCGACATAGCCTGCGACCACGCCGAGGACGGTTCCCAGCGCAACCGCCACCACTGTTACGACAATCGCCACAAAAAACGCTGTACGCGCGCCATAAAGCACGCGGCTGAACACGTCGCGGCCAAGATCATCGGTGCCAAACCAGTGCTGCGCCGAGACCGGAAGATTGCGCGCCTCTAGGTTCTGGCTGAGGAAGTCATAGGGCGTGAACATCGGGCCAAAAATAGCCGCAGCAAAGAGAACCGCGATGACAAACAGGCCAAAGACCGCAAGCCGGTTTTTCAGAAGCCTTTCCCAGGCATCGCGCCACAGGCTGACAGGCTTATCGAGTTGCAAAGACATATCGGTCATTTGCTCGTCCTCGTGTCTGCGGCGCGCGGATCAAGCAAGGGATAAACCAGATCAACGAGAAGATTGGAGATCATCACCATAAATGATCCGATGAGCGTGATCGCCAGGATGACGGGGAAATCCGAATTGAGCAGCGATTGAACCGTCAGCCGCCCAAGTCCCGGAAGGCCAAAGACCAGTTCCACGAAAATGGCACCATTGATGATGGTGATCATGATGAGGCCGAGTTGTGTCACGACTGGTGTCAATACCGGGCGCAGAATGTGCTTCACAATAATCAGAAACTCAGGCACGCCTTTGGCCCGCGCGGTGCGCACAAAATCCTCGCTCAGCACCTCGATCACCGCAGCCCGTGTCTGCCGCACGATGAGTGCAATCGGCTGAAAGGATAATACGATCAAGGGCAAGATGATGCGCGTGTCAAACAGGCCGCCCCAGCCATAGGGAATGTTTGCCTTGGGCAGCACGGTGATCAGGAATACCATCAGCATCGGCCCCGCCACGTAAGCTGGAATTGCCCATAACAGCAACGCACTGCCGAGAATGAAATAGTCGGTGCGTGAATTTTGCTTCAACGCCGCGATGACGCCCAATGGAATGGCAACAATCGCCGTCAGCGCAATGGCCAGTATGCCAAGCTGGAAAGACACCGGCAATGCGGCGGAAATCATGCGCCAGACAGATCTTCCGGTAATCAGGGAATTGCCGAAATTGCCGTGCAGCATGTTCCACACATAGGAGCCAAACTGCACAATGAAAGGGCGGTTGAGTCCCGCCTGCTCACGGATTGCCTCGATCTTTACCGGATCATAGGCAACGTCTCCCGGCGCACGCAGGAAGATCAGTTTGATCGGGTCGCCTGCGCCATAATAGGCCAGCGCATAGACCCCCATCAGGATTACGAGAACTGTCGGTATCCAGAGCAGTAGCCGTGAAAGGGCATATCGAAACATCGCCAATCATTCCCGATCAGGCAGCAGCACGCAAGCGTTTGGAGGCCATGCATTCACATGGCCGCCAAACCTGCTGTGATTAAACGATCTCAATTGCCCAGGGCGCCACCACCTGCCAGTCGAGGTTCTTTTCCATGCCCTTTACATTCGGCATGGCCCAGCGCGACATCGCTTGCATGTACCAGGGGATGAAGGCCCAGTCGTTGCGGAATATCATTTGGGCTTTCTGCGCCTGCTCAATGCGCGCCGGATCATCGGCAGCCTTGGTCAGCGCGTCTTCAAGCAGCTTGTCCACTTCGGCATTCTTATAACCACCCATCTTGTTCTGGGCATTTGACGATGACGAATGGATCGAGCCCATGAGATAGGAGGCAGCATCGGGCACGCGCGTGCCAACATCGTCGCGGAAAATCTGCACGTTGGCTTGATCGGGACCCGCATACTGGTCCTGCTGCGGCTTCATCTCGACAGCTGTGACGCCGAGGTTCTGGCGCCACTGTTCAGCGATGTACTGGGCCGCCGCTTCGTTGGCAGACGAGGAAATGCCAACCATCATCAGCTTCGGCAAACGTTCCGGCCCGCCATAGGTCGATTCAGCAAGCAGCTTCTTGGCGCCTTCCGGATCAAATGGAAATGGCTCGAATGCACCGTCCGCACCTGGAACCGAATTGATAACCTGATCGGTTTTCTTGTGCGGCCCATCGGGGAAAGATGCCTTGATCAGGCCATCACGGTCAATCGCCATGATAAGTGCCTGACGCACCTTGGGATCTTCCATCGGCTTGCGGCTGATGTTGAGCCAGAAATGCTGGCTTGTCGGAATGAATGGGCCCGAGGCAAATTCAGCACCTAAGTCCTGTACGATTGTCGACGTCACCAATTCGGTGTGGGCATTGAATTCGCCCTTCTTCAACAACTGGGTAGCCGATACATTATCTTCAACCGTTGTGATCTCGATACGGGCAAGCTTCGGCTTTGTACCGAAGAAGGCTGCATTGGCCGCAAAACCGATCTTGCCACCATCGATATCCATGTCTGTCATGGTGAACGGGCCTGATGAAACACCGCCGTTGGCGGGCAACCACCATTCGGACTTTTCATTGCCGTCTTCACCACGGGCCTGCGCCGCCTTAACGATTGGCACAATATGGTTGCCGAGGCGCATGAAAAAAATGGGATCGGCAGCCGTGAGCGTGACCTCGACAGTTGCATCGTCCTTGGCGACCACACCCGGCAGTTCCTTGCCAGTGCCGCCGCTGACTTCGGCATAGCCAACCACGCCCGAAAGAACTTGTGAGACGCGCTGGTTCTTGGTGCTTGGCATCGTTGCCAGTTCCCACGAACCCTTGACGTCAGCAGCGGTGATTTTTGAGCCGTCGGAGAAGGCCGCATTGGCAGCGATCTTGAACGTCCATGATTTCTTGTCGTCCGAGCCGCTCCAAGACTCAAAGACGTAAGGGTTGATCTTGCCTTCAGCATCGAAATACATGGGCGCTGCCCACCACGCGGAGTTCCAGCGGAAATGCGGACCCCCGCCGCGCATCGGCGACCAATCTTGATCGAAAGACGGATGGGCGACTTTGAGAATTTGCTCGCCCGCGGCGTTCACATATCCGGCCATGAATGGCATGGCTGATGAACCGGCAATGACGCCTGCTCCCAACTTCAAAACACCGCGACGGGTGAGGCCCGTTTGGCCAATTTTGTTTCCAGACATCAACTTCCTCCCAAGAATGATATTAGAATCCGGATATCTCCGGTGCTGCATACCTCACTGCTAATTTGTAAACTTGTCAATTAAAAAATGTTATGCAGTCCATAAATTTTGTCATCTTTATACTTATCCATATGATATATAACACATTATTGTTAGTTTTTCAAATTTATGAACACTTGACAAGTTGGGGTTCTTATTTCAACCTGCAAATCCGCTTATCAACGAAATGGAATTGCGCCGTGACAACAGGATTAAAAGACAAGAAATGCGTGATCTTCGGGGCAAGCTCTGGAATTGGTGCTGCTGTTGCCCGCAGGTTTGCGGCGCGGGGCGCCGAGGTATTAATTCATTACAACACCAACCGGGCCGGTGCCGAGCAGGTCGCCGCCGATATCATCAAGGCTGGAGGCAAAGCTGATCTCATCGGAGGCGATGCATCGGACGCGGCAATCGCAAATAGCCTGGTTGATGACGCGGCCAGGAAACTCGGCCGCCTCGATATTGTGATTAACAACGCAGGCTCGATGTTTGGCCGCACGACAATCGCAAACGCTTCCGACGAACAGTACCGAAATGTGGTTGACCTCAATATCGGCGGCGTGTTTTTCGCCTGCAGACGGGCGGCCAATATCCTGCAGGAGCAGCGCTCGGGCACAATCGTCAATACCACATCCGTCGCTGCCCGAACCGGGGGCGGAGACGGTGCGGGACTCTATGGCGCAGCAAAAGGCTTTGTAAGTACAATCACGCGGGTTCTCGCCAAGGAACTCGCCCCCTATGGCGTGCGCGTCAACGCCGTGGCTCCTGGGGTTATCGTAACTGACTTTCACAAAAAATTTTCGTCCGCAGATCAACTCGCAGCGGCCGTAAAAGGCATTCCGCTAGGCAGGCTTGGCACGGCGGAAGAATGTGTGGGGGCTTTTGAATTCCTCGCTGATGAAACTATGAGCAGTTATATTACGGGCCAGGTCATTGAGGTGAACGGTGGGCAGTTGATGCCATGAGCGGTAAATCACGCATTGGAATCACCATGGGCGATCCAGCGGGGGTCGGTCCGGAAGTTATCTGCAAGGCAATTGCCACCCTTCCACCGGATGAGCGCAAGACCATCACGGTTATCGGTTCGACGGAAACGCTTCACCGCGCAGCCGCCGCAACGGGGACCGAAGCTGCGGTAAGTTCAAGCATAACCATGGAAGACGTGCCAAGCCCCGGCTTACCTCTGGCCTTTGGCAAGATGGACAAGGCAGGCGGTGAGGCCTGTTTCCGCTATATCTCGCGTGCCGTTGAAATGGCGCAAAGCGGCAAGATTGGCTGCATTGTTACGGCTCCGATCAGCAAGGAAGCGCTCAACGCTGCCGGTCACCACTATGACGGCCACACGGGAATGCTTGCCGCGTTGACGGGCGCCAAATCGGCCTACATGCTGTTGGCCGATGATCGCATGTCCACCATTCATGTATCGACCCATGTTTCCTTGAAGGATGCGATTGCCCGGGTCACGGTCGAACGGGTTCTCGCAACTATCCGCGCTGGACACAAGCATTTCACGCGTATCGGCAAGCCAAACCCACGCATTGCCGTGGCCGGTCTTAATCCCCACTGTGGAGAGAATGGCCTGTTCGGCCGCGAAGATGCTGACCTGATTGCACCGGCCGTCGCCGCAGCTCGCGCCGAGGGGATCGATGTGGTGGGACCCGTTTCAGCCGATACGCTTTACTACCGTGCGTATCATGGAGCATTTGATCTTGTCGTTTCCCAGTACCATGACCAGGGCCACATTCCCATGAAACTCATTGCTTTCGATACAGCAGTGAATGTCTCTGTCGGATTGCCGATTGATCGTGTTTCCGTGGACCATGGCACGGCATTTGATATTGCCGGCACCGGAAAGGCAAAGCACGTGAACATGCTTCACGCCATTGCCTATGCCCGCAAGCTTGTATCTTCAGAAAGGTAACAGGATATGGAAATCCGTGGCGTCTATTGCGCTGCCGCAACGCCCGTAATGGCCGATGGTGAACCCGATATCGCACGTTTCACCATCCATGCCAAACAGCTCCTTGCCGATGGCTGCACTGGCATTGCTCTTCTGGGAACAACCGGCGAGGCCAATTCATTTTCCATTCCAGAGCGCCAAAAACTTTTGGAATCTGCAATTGATGCGGGCATCAGACCCAACCAATTGATGCCCGGCACGGGCCTCTGTGCTTTTCCAGATACCATTTCTCTCACGCGCCATGCCTTGTCGTTGGGTGTGACAAGCGTCGTCATGCTTCCGCCATTCTATTACAAGCAGCCAAGCGATGATGGTGTTTTTGCCGCTTATGCCCGCACAATCGAAAAAATCGGCGACAGCCGTCTGAAAATCATCCTGTATCACATTCCGCAAATGTCAGCAGTTCCGCTCAGTTTGCCACTCATCGCAAGATTAATCGCCGCTTACCCGAATACAGTTGTTGGCATCAAGGATTCGGCCGGTGACTTCGCCAACATGCAAAAAATGGTTCAGGAATTTCCGGGCTTCGCAGTTCTCGCGGGCGCCGATCCGTTGGTGAAACCCCTGCTGGAAATCGGGGGTGCCGGCTGCATCACGGCAACAGCAAATCTCGTAAGTGCGCAGCTTGTCACCGTGTTTCGTTATTTTAACGATCACGCTCGCAAGACGGAAGTCGAGAACGCACAGGACCGCATCATTAAGGTGCGCGGTATCTCCGCCAAATTCGTGCAAATCCCGGCGATTAAGGCACTGATCGCTCGGCGCTATGGCGATAGCGCGTGGTCCAATGTCCGGCCACCACTCGTATCGCTTTCCTCCACGCAGATAGCAGAACTCGACGCGGCAATGATAGAACTTGGCTAACGGATCACCATGATGAATGATTTTGGCCTTTCTATCCAATCACAAATGGACGGCGTCCTGCGCAAGACAGGTCCGGACCGCGCGGATGCATTCATTCCGTCGCCCTCGCTGCAAAATCATGCGGCAAGCCTGAGCCGACTGCCGTCCGGGCACCTCACCTGCGTCTGGTTTGGCGGAACCATGGAGGGCATGCCGGATATTTCAACGCATATGTCGACCTTCGATGAATCGGCTGGCGCCTGGAGTTCTGCAACTGTCCTGCGGGATGATCCGGCTCGATCGGAGCAAAATCCTCTCTTGTTCAACGCACCAGACGGAACCCTTTGGTTGCTCTACACCTCCCAGATTTCCGGCAATCAGGAAACAGCTGTCGTGCGACGGCGCATATCAACAGATGGCGGTAAGAGTTTCGGCGCCCCACATACCATGATTGATGCGCCGGGCACTTTCATACGGCAGCCTATCGTGACACTTTCCAGCCAGGATTTGCTGTTGCCGGTTTTCAATTGCAAGATCATTCCTGGCGAAAAATGGTCCGGCAATCATGATATCAGTGGCATCTATCGTTCAACGGATGGCGGCAAGTCGTGGAGCTTCACAGAAGTCCCCTCATCGCTTGGCTTCGTCCACATGAACATCGTCACACTGTCAAAGACAGACATGGTTGCGTTCTTTCGCAGCCGTTGGGCCGATTTCATTCATGTCAGCCATTCGAAGGACGAAGGCGCAAGCTGGACTCCTCCCCGCCCTACGTCGCTGCCCAACAACAACTCTTCCATTCAGTGCATCCGCCTTTCCGAGGGGCGGCTGGCCATGGTTTACAATCATTCCAGTGCCGCCAACGCAATTGGCAGGCGGTCATCGCTCTACGATGAAATTGAAGATGTTGGCAAAGAGCAGGCACCAGTCACGGGACGGCAAGCATTTTGGGGCGCCCCCCGGGCTCCCCTGTCATTGATCTTTTCTAGCAACGACGGCGAAACCTGGGCCGGCCGGCGCGATATCGATACCAGCGACGGCTATTGCCTCAGCAACAATTCCATCGACCGGAGCAATCGCGAGCTGTCATATCCAGTGATCCTTGAAGGCCCATTGGGCACGCTCGACATAGCCTTCACCTGGTTCCGCCAAGGTATCAAACATGTGAGGATTTTCATCTAGATGATAAAATTACCGTTTGACGCTGCTGACCTTTCGCTGCTTACCCAATGGGACACACCAACCATTTGCAATGCCCTGGAACTCATTGTTCCTGAGCGGCGCGCCATCGGCTTCACAGTCGGGAACATGGTGGCGCTACATCCCACAGCAGCACCAATCATCGGCCTTGCCCGCACCGGAACAATCCGCGCCAAGGAACCCCCGCGGGGGCAAGTAGCCAAGCGTATCGAGTGGTATGAATATGTGGGCAGTGCGGCAATTCCGACTGTTGTAGTGTTGCAGGACCTCGATGACCACCCTGGTTACGGGGCATTCTGGGGGGAGGTTAACACCAATCTCCACCGAAAACTCGGCGCATTGGGGTGTGTTACCAATGGTTCGTTCCGGGATCTTTCCGCATCAGCCAAAGATTTTCAGATTATCGGTGGCAGAGTTGGGCCGAGCCATGCTCATATCCATGTCGTCGATTTCGGTGGCCCCGTGAATATCTTCGGCATGCAAGCTGCAAATGACGACGTGATCCATGCCGATGTCCATGGCGCCGTTGTCATTCCAGCTGAATGCATCAAGAAACTGCCGGAGATGATTGATCTGGTTGCCAGGCGAGAAAAAGTCATTCTCGACCTCTGTGCATCCAATGAATTTTCCTTGGAAGCCTTGCGCGCAGGATTGCTCAGCATTACCGAGATTCATTAACCTGCGGCGAGAACCAACAATGCGTCCTGCCACTTTACTCGCACTCGGCGCAGCGTTTCTGGCAGCAATCGACACGTTGTTGGTGAAATCCCTTTCCCGGGACATTCATGCATTCGAGATTGCATTCCTGCGAAGTCTCTTTGGCCTGTTCGCCGTCCTGCCCTGGCTGATGTTGCAGCGTGTGCCTTTCAAAGTGACCAGACTCTCAACCCACTTCATCAGGGCAACGGTCAAGTATGCCTCGATGATCGCGTTTTTCGTCGCGCTGGCAAATGCCCCAGTTGCGGATGTGACCGCGATTGCCCTTACCGCACCACTATTGTCGATTGCGGGCGCATGGATGTTCCTCAAGGAGCGCAGCAACATCAACAGGATGTGGCTTGCCCTGCTGGGCCTTGCCGGCGCATTGATTATCACGCAACCGGGTCTTCCTCATTCGAATTCCTATTTATTCCTCGCTTTTGGGGGTGCCGTCGGCCTGTCCTCAGTAATGCTCCTTCTCAAGCACATCACGGATACGGACAGCGCTGAGGCTGTATTGTTCTGGAACCTTGTGTTGACTGTGGCGATTTCTTTCATTCCGTCACTTCTCGTATGGAAGACGCCGGAAATAAGAGTGATCATCCTGCTTGTCCTGCAAGGCGCAATAAGCGCACTTGGCATCCTGATGATGGCGCGTGCGATACGACTGAGTGCCGTTTCCCAAATCGCATCCCTCGATTTCCTGCGACTGCCTGCCGTTGCGGCATTGGCATATCTATTTTTTGGAGAGACTTATTCCATCGCAAGCTGGCTGGGCGGAGGAATGATCATAATTTCGTGTTTGCTTCTTGGCTTCCAGAATGCGAGACCAAGAACTTAAATACACCCACCGGAATATGGCATAATCTTTCATTTGGCGAACTAAGATGAGAGCTAAAAAATCCCATCGGGTGTCTTGCGATGTCCGTTTTGGAATCGATATCGGTATTAAAATGCAGCGAGCGACACTTCCGCAATGGGTGGTGATCTCAATTGATCGACGCAACACTTTAATCTTTGTTGGAAAGATGGAGTGGTGGAATGAGGTACAGGCGTCGGATATATTTTACCGCTGAACAGACCAACTTCAAATCGAGGTCAATTGAGGGGAGCAGGTCACAAATCGTAAACTCTCCCAGTTCCTGCCTATTCGAGTTTTTGCCAACCAAGCCCGCCTAGGACAAACTCTGTCATCTGCTCGAGTGTTGGCACGTCCATGTCAAGGCATTCCATCATGATGCTGGGGTTGCAGAACCGCATGATTGCAGTATGGACGCATCGCGAAGCAATCTGCGGATCTGTCACCCTGAAGTCACCCGAGGCGATGCCATCATGGATAATTTCGGCCATGATACGGTCGAGTTTCTGCACATGCTGGTGGATGATGGGCCAGCTGTCACGCATGGCCGCAGCGACCATCTCATGCATACGGACATCGGCAATATATCGTTCGTTGTTCATCTTGTGGACGGTGGCGATGAACTGGCGGACCTTGGCGACCGCAGGGCCCGGTTCAGCTGCTATGGCGGCACAAGCCTGCTCGACCTCGCCCATGAGTCTAAGTGCGACGGATTCGTTTATCTGCTTCTTCGATTCGAAGAAACGGTAGACGTTGGCCGAACTCATGCCGATATCCTTGGCGATGTCCGCCACTGTCGTTTTCTGGTAGCCGAATTGGTGAAACAGCCTTTCCGCCGCCGCAACGATGCGACCGCGGGTATCGGCCTCTTTGATTTCTGTGCTCGGTCTCATGATTCGAAAACTAACTCATTTCCCGGCCAGCTGGAAGTGCGGGACCGTCAACGGCTGGGCTGGAACGGCGGCCTCAGGCGTCGGAGCAGTCTCCGTTGCGTCTTTGAGGCGGCGACGATTCCATTGTGCATAAAGTGCCGGGACGAAGAACAGAGTGAGGAAAGTGGCGACAAACAGTCCGCCCATGATCGTCACCGCCATGGGTCCCCAGAATGGCGACCGCGAAAGCGGTATCATGGCTAGGATGGCCGCAAGGGCGGTTAGAACCACTGGCCGCGCGCGCCTGACGGTCGCCATAACGATCGCATCCTTCAAGCCCTGTTCACCGCTTCTGGCGTCGGCCTCGATCTGATCCACCAGGATCACCGTGTTGCGCATGATCATGCCGGCAAGGGCAATGAGACCTAGCAGTGCCACGAAACCGAACGGCATCCCCGCAAGATTTAATCCGAAGGACGCACCGATGATGCCGAGGGGGGCGGTGAGCAGCACCAGCGCCAACTGCGAGAAGCTCTGCAGCTGGATCATCAGCAACACCAGCATGGCTGCCAGCATATAGGGGAAGATGGCGAAGAGCGAAGCATTGGCCTTGACTGATTCCTCTATAGCGCCGCCTGTGTCAATTCGGTAGCCGGAAGGCAGGGCATCCTTGATGGCCTGAAGCTGGGGCAGGATCTGACTCGTCACGTCCGGCGCCTGCACACCGTCCTTTATATCGCTGCGCACTGCGATGGTAAGATCGCGATTGCGCCGCCATAGGATTGGGTCCTCGGCCGCGAGCGAGATTTTTCCCACCTGGCTCAGCGGCACCGCGACACCATCGCGCGTTGCGATGGTGAGATCGCCAATCCGATCGAGCGCTGCTCGCTCCTTAGCCACCGCGCGGGCGACCACGGCGACCTGCTCAGTTCCGTCACGGACTGTCGTGACTGTATAGCCCGAAAGCAGGGTCTGCAACGACTGCGCGACATCCTGCGGCGTCAGGCCCAAGGCCCGAGCGCGCTCCTGGTCAACCTGGACCGTGACCGAGGGTGCGCGCTCGTTCCAGTCCAGATGGGGTTCGATAGTATTGGGGTTCTGCCGCATCACGTCGCGCACCTGGTAGGCGATCTCTCGCACCGTCATCTCGTCTTTCCCGACGACGCGGAACTGTACCGGATAGCCCACGGGCGGTCCGAAATTGAAGCGATCCACCCGCACGCGCGCAGCCGCCAGTGCTCCTTGCGAGACAGCCCGCTCTATCCGGGCCTTGACACGCTCGCGGGCTTCTGTGTCGTTTGCCACGATCACGATTTCGGCGAAGGCTTCGTTAGGAAGCTGTGGGTTGAGACCGAGCCAGAAGCGCGGCGAACCTTGGCCGACATAAGTGGTGAAGGTGGCAATGTCTCCGTCGCCCTTGAGCAGAACTTCTGCATCAGCCGCAAGCTTCCCGGTCGTAACAATTGACGAGCCCTCGGGCAGACGCATCTGGAAGAACAGTTCTGGCCTTTCCGACAGCGGGAAGAACTGCTGCTGCACAAGCCCGAAGGCCGCGATCGCAGCCGCGAAAATGCCTGCCGTGGCAGAGATGGTAATGAGGCGGTGCCTGACGCACCACTCAACGACGCTGGCCAGCGCCCGATAGACGCGGGTGTCATAGATGTCGGTCCCGTGCCCGGCATGGGATTTGAAGTGTGGCAGCAGCTTAACGCCGAGATAGGGCGTGAACACCACAGCGACCACCCAGGAGACAAGGAGCGAGATCGAAACCACCCAGAAAATGCCGTTGGTATATTCCCCGGTTGAGGACTGTGCCATGCCGACTGGCAAGAATCCTGCTGCCGTCACCAGCGTGCCTGTTAGCATGGGAAAGGCAGTGGTCTCCCAGGCGAAGGCAGCGGCCTTCACCCTGTCCCAACCCTGTTCCATCTTCACCACCATCATCTCGACCGCGATGATCGCGTCGTCGACGAGAAGCCCTAATGAAATGATAAGGGCGCCGAGCGTTATCCGGTGCAAGTCGAAGCCTAGAGCCATCATGATCATGAAAGTCGCCGCCAGCACCAGCGGAACAGACAGCGCCACGACGATGCCAGTCCGCCAGCCGAGCGACAAGAAGCTGACGAACAGCACAATTCCCAATGCCTCCAAAAACGACGTGGTGAATTCCCCAATGGCGTGTTCGACGACGCGCGGCTGGTCGGCGATTTGCTCGAGCGAGAAGCCTGCGGGAAGCTGCGCCTGAAATGATTCAAGCGTTTGAGCAAGTGCTTTGCCAAGGCCGATGATATTGCCGCCCTTCCGCATGACAACCCCGACGAGAAGAGCAGGTTCTCCTTTTTGGCGGACATAGAAGCTGCCCGGATCTTCATAGCCATGGGTCACGGTTGCTATGTCGCCGAGGCGGAACACTTTGCCGTTGACCTGCACCGGTGTTTCGGCGACGGCCGCAGCACCCTCGAGCTTGCCGCTCACACGCAGGGGAATACGCTGAGCGTCGGTCTCGACTGTACCAGCCGGCGCGATGGCGTTCTGCTTAGCAAGGCTCTCGAAGATCTGCTGCGGGCTGACGCCGAGCGCCGCCAACCGGACATGACTGAACTCAACGAAGATCCGTTCCTTCTGCGCACCATAGATGTTCACCTTGCCGACATCGGAAACACGCAGCAGATCGGAGCGGAGAGCCTCGGCCAATTGCTTCAGTTGCTTGTAGTCCGCTCCCGTGCCGGTGATCGCGTAGAGAACTGAGTCGACGTCGCCATATTCGTCGTTGACACTGGGCCCGATGACATCTGGCGGTAGACTGCCCTTGAGGTCGGAAAGTTTCTTGCGCATCAGGTAGAAGAGATAGGGAACTTGGGACGCGGGTGTTGAATCCTTGAACACCACTTGCATGGCGACGAAGCCGGGCTTGGAATAGGTTTGCACGCGTTCAAAGCTCGGCAGTTCCTGGAGCTTCTTCTCGATCGGATCGGCGACCTGGTCCTGCATTTCAGCCGCAGTGGCACCTGGCCAGACTGCCGTGACGATGCCGACCTTGATAGTGAAATTGGGATCCTCGTCGCGCCCCAGCTTGAAGTAGCTGAAGAGGCCGCCTGCCGCGAGCATGAGGATCATGAAGAGCACCAGGGCTTGATGCCTGACCGCCCATGCCGAAAGATTGAAGCCGCGCATTTGAGATCCCCTAACGCTCGAGCGAGTCCACGACGCGAACTTTGAGACCGCTATCAAGTTTCTGCGCACCCATTACCACGACGTAATCGCCGTCACTCACACCACCGGTGACGCGAGCGGTTGCGGCCCCATATGAGGCCACCTCGACCCACTTCATGGTGAGCGAGCCACTTTGCGGATCAACACTCCACACTGCCGGACCTGCTCCCTGGTCCAACAGGGCCGCAAGCGGGATCGAGGTGCCGCGTCCGCCATTTAGAGAGATCTTAAGTTCGGCGGACATGCCGAGCATCAAAGCTTTATCTGGATTGTCGATAGTGAAGCGTGCTGCGTAGGTGCGGGTGGCGGGGTCGGCGACCGGTGAGAGTTCCCTCAGCCTCGCGGCGTAGGACTGCGACGGGTTGGACCAGACTTCAACACGCGCCGCGCCTTCAGTGATCTCCTTGAGACGGGTTTCGGGCACTGCGACGAGTGCCTCGATCTCGCCTTCTTGAGCCACCGTAACGGCAGTCTGGCCGGCACCCATGACTTGTCCTGGTTCGGTCGAGGTACGAATGACGACGCCATCACGATCAGCGGTGAGAACAGCGTAGGCCACGGCGTTCCTTGCGAGTTCGACGGCTTGTTCGGCCCTTGCGAGTCGCCCGCGCGCCTCGTCGAGGGCTGCCTTCTGCCGGTCATAGGCTGATGCCGCGACCCATCCACCCTTGAGGAGTTTCGCAAGCCTCTGCTCTTCCGCCCCCTGCTGTTGCAGCACGTTGGCTGCCGCCTCGGCTTCCGCCTTTGCCTGGGTTAGTTGCAGCTTCAAATCGGTATCGTCGAGCGTTGCAAGCGGTTGGCCCTCGCGGACCCTATTGCCGACATTGACCAAACGAGCCGTTACTTTGCCTTGAACCCTAAAGGCCTGGTCGCTGACGACCCTGGGCTCGATAGTGGCTGAAAGGCTCTGTTCAACAGTTGAGGAATCGAAAGAGATGCGCTCTGCCAGCACCGGAACCGGCAGCTTGTCTTTGGCTGGGGTGCTGTCTGCCTCGCTGCATGCGGCGAGGAGAGGCAGGAGTAGGATGACAGCAATTCGAGAGTTAAGTGAGCGAAACATGATCTGAGTACCTCGGAAATGAATTTTTTCAACATAAAGTGATTAATGATAAATGTCAACAATTATCATTAATCATCATTCAGTATCCGATTTGCAGAAGATAGATCTCTCCTAAGCCTCTGAATTATCTGTTTTTTATCGTTGAAGAGTGTGAATCGCGAGGAAAATAGTGGCTCGGGCCGCACCGATTAGCCAGGCCTAGGAGCTGTGGGCTGAACTTTCAAAAACACCCAATGACTCGGATATACCCCCTTGACAATCTATTCCTATCAGGTTCATATGTTCCTGTTTTGTTCTAATGCAGGATAAGGAGATCACGTGGACTTTGACTGGGCCAGGGCCATCGAACGCAACAGCGAAGCGCTCAAGGGCATCGTTGCAGCCCTGTTCGCCATGCTGGGGCTTGCTGGTGAGGCCACGGTTTCGCGGATTCCACGGTCCCTGCACAGTGCCGTGTTGCGTGTGCTGCGGCCGGCCGAATCCGCCGTGCGCCGCCTCATCATCATCGCGGCGCGGGGCCTTGTGGTGAAGCTGAAGCCCGCCCCCTCGCGTCCGATGCCGATGCCGGCGGGGCCAATCGGGAAGGGCGGGGCCTTCGCGTCCCTCCTTCCAGCTCTTCGATACGCGGAAAAACTTCGCTGAGCTGCGCCAACACCGCAGAAAGTTCATGCGCAATCCCCCGCGCATCCATTTCTACCCGTATGATACCCTGCGGCCAGCGCGCCCTCCCGCAGCCGATCCCACTCCGCCGCCCGATGGCCTCGTCAATGCCGAACGCCTCAGCCGGAGGCTCCAGGCCCTCAAGCTGGCGCTCGATGATCTGCCGCGCCAGGCCAGGCGTCTCGCCCGCTGGCGGGTGAGACGGGAGACACGCAAAAAGTCCGAAGTTCACCTCGCCGCTCAGGCCGGGTCCTCCGCCTGGCCACCGGAGGAAGAAGGTTCACGAAGTCGATGAAGTGCTCGCCGAATGCCATTGGCTCGCCTGGGATGCAATGAAGCCCGACACATCTTGAAGCGCGGTCCTTCGTTTCTATCACTAACCCCGAAAACGGAATAACCGTTCTCACCCCGGGCGAAGCTGTGCCCAACGCTCATTGACAAGTGAATATCCACCCCACCCGTCATTCCGGCGTTCCGCCTTCGCCAAGGCTTCAGCGGACAGGTCGCCGGAATGACAATCTGTTAGAGCAAGGGGAACTAAAGCTCCTCCGGCCTTGGCATGGAGATGATGTTATAGCCGGAATCGACGTAGTGGATTTCACCGGTCACGCCGCCGGACATGGGCGAGAGCAGATAGACACCGGCACCGCCCACTTCCTCCAAGGTAATCGTGCGGCGCAGCGGCGCGTGGCTGTTCTGGTAGTTGAACATGGCGCGGGCATCACCAATCCCAGCACCGGCGAGCGTACGCATGGGGCCCGCGGAAATTGCATTCACGCGAATGCCTTGCGGGCCATAGTCGGCAGCCAAGTATCTCACCGATGCTTCGAGGGCGGCTTTCGCCACCCCCATCACGTTGTAATTCGGCATGACCCGCACGGAGCCGCCATAGGTTAGCGTCACCATCGACCCACCGTCGGGCATCATGGCGGCCGCGCGTTTTGCAATCTCGGTGAATGAGAAACAGGAAATCACCATGGTGCGGATAAAATTTTCCCGCGTCGTATCGGCGTATTTTCCCTTGAGTTCGTTCTTGTCGGAAAAAGCGATGGCATGGACCAGAAAATCGATCTTGCCCCAGGCCTTGTTCAACTCGGCGAAAACATTATCGACGGTGGCGATGTCCTCGACATCACAGGGCAGCAGCAATTTGGAGCCAACGGAATCAGCCAGGGGCTTCACGCGCTTCCCGAAAGCTTCGCCTTGATAGGTGAAGGCCAATTCAGCACCATGCTTGCGCAGTTCGCTTGCTATGCCCCAGGCAATGGAGTGATCGTTGGCCACGCCCATTACCAGGCCGCGCCTGCCCTTCATCAATCCATCTGTCATCTGGTCAACCGTTATAGCGTTGGAAAATGAGTGTGCCGTTGGTGCCGCCAAAGCCGAAGCTGTTGGACATCGCCACGTCGATCTTTGCGTTATCCTGGCGCTCCCGCTGAATGGGAATATCGGCAAATTCCGGATCGATTTCATCGATATTGGCGCTTTTGCAGATGAAGTTGTTCTTCATCATGAGAATGCAATAGATCGCCTCCTGAACGCCCGTCGCTCCGAGGGAATGGCCGGTGAGTGACTTGGTCGCCGAAATGGCGGGGATATCTTTTCCGAAAACGTCCCGGATGGCTTCGATTTCCTTCTTATCGCCAATGGGTGTCGAAGTGGCATGGGGGTTGATGTAGTCGATCTTGTTTTTCACGGTTGACATCGCAAGCCGCATGCAGCGGGCCGCACCTTCGCCTGAAGGGGCCACCATGTCATAGCCATCGGACGTGGCACCGTAGCCTACGAGCTCCGCATAAATTTTTGCGCCGCGGGCCTTGGCGCGTTCGAGTTCCTCAAGAACCACAACCCCGGCACCGCCCGCGATCACAAAACCATCGCGGTTCTTATCATAGGCGCGTGAGGCCTTTTGCGGCGTAGCATTATAGCCCGACGACATGGCGCCCATGGCGTCAAACAAAACCGAAAGGGTCCAATCCAGTTCTTCGCCGCCGCCGGCAAACATCACGTCCTGCTTGCCCCACTGGATCATTTCGGCAGCGTTGCCAATGCAATGGGCCGAGGTGGCGCAGGCCGAAGAGATGGAATAATTCACGCCGCGAATACCAAAAGGCGTTGCAAGGGTTGCCGAGTTGGTGCTGGACATGACGGCCGGCACGGCAAAGGGCCCCACGCGCTTGGGTCCTTTTTCGCGCGTGGTGTCAGCGGCGGCAACAAGCGTTCTGGTGGAAG
The DNA here is from genome assembly GCA_963766425.1 of uncultured Alphaproteobacteria bacterium. Lineage (GTDB taxonomy): Bacteria > Pseudomonadota > Alphaproteobacteria > Rhizobiales > Aestuariivirgaceae > Aestuariivirga. The sequence continues at coordinate 161,297 of CAVYAB010000016.1, read as the reverse complement.
GACCGCCGGAACCCATGATGAGGCCGGTGCGGTCGTTTTTCACGTCTTTTTCCTCAAGGCCAGAATCTGTAATGGCCTGCTGCATGGAAATATAATTCCATGCGGCACCATCGCCCATGAAGCGCCGCGCCCGGCGATCAATCTGGTCGAGATCGCAATTTGGCGCGCCATGCACCTGGCAGCGGAAACCAAGGCGCGCATAATCGTCGGCCTTCACGATGCCTGATTTTGCTTCGCGCAGGGAAGCCAAAACTTCCTGGGAGTTATTCCCAATGCTCGATACGATACCCATTCCGGTGACGACGACACGCCGCATCTTGAAACCTCCTCTTACGCCTGTGGCTGGAACAGGCCGACCTTCATATCGGTCACATTGTAAATCGCTTCGCCATCGGCCTTCATCACGCCATCGGCCACAGCCAGTTTCAGCTTGCGTAAAATCAGGCGCTTCACATCCACTTCGTAGGTGACTTTCTTTACAACAGGGGTGACCATGCCAGCAAGTTTCACTTCACCCACACCAAGAGCTCGGCCCTTACCCGGTTCGCCCAGCCAGCCCAAAAAGAATCCGGTGAGCTGCCACAAGGCATCAAGACCTAAACACCCCGGCATTACCGGATCACCCTGAAAGTGGCAGGCGAAAAACCAGAGGTCAGGCTTAATATCAAGTTCGGCAACAATGCGGCCAAGGCCATGGGCACCGCCCTTTTCTTCCACATGGGTTATGCGATCAAACATGAGCATAGGTGGTAACGGCAGTTGCGCATTGCCAGGGCCAAATAATTCGCCGCGGCCACAGGCCAAAATATCATCATAGAGAAAACTGGATTTACGCTCCGTCATACCTTCCCCATTGGCTGGAAACTCGTGAAATCACCCGATTTCGGGTGATATTGCACAAACCACCCCCAAAAGACTATACTGAATTCAAATTGTACTCAGCGATGTTGAAAATGAATGCACTTGGCATGATTGCGGAGAAATTGCGCGCAGTGGGTTTAAGGCCCACCCGGCAACGGCTCGCATTGGCAAAAATCCTATTCTCCAGCGGCGACAGGCATGTGTCGGCCGAAGATTTGCACCGGGAAGCCTGTGTAGCAAAGGTGCTCGTCTCGGTGGCAACAGTCTATAATACGCTCAATCAATTCACGGCGGCGGGGCTGCTGCGCGAAGTGGCCATTGAAGGCGACCGCAGCTTTTTTGATACCAACACCTCCAACCATTTTCATTTTTACAATGAAAAGGAAGGCAGGCTGTTTGATATCGGCACGGAAAATCTCGAAATAAGAGGTTTGCCAGCCGCGCCCGAGGGCACGGTAATAGATCGCATTGACGTTATTGTCCGTTTGCGTAAGGCCTAGATCAGATTTCAGACCGTTCGACCTATTTTTGGCCATACACGAAATGGATGGTATTGAATTGTTTGCGCATTTCAACAACTTCCTTGGCTAATGACGTAGCATCATTTGTTGTCAACGCACGGGCAATAAGACTTGCGAGCTGTTTTGTGTGGGCTTCCGTTACGCCCCAGCGCACAAGTTCCGGCGTGCCAATGCGCAAGCCATTCAAATCACCGTTCACGGCCTCAATTGGCAATCCAATGCCGCAAGCCAAAAACCCGGACTTGCGGAGTTTTTTTGCAACCGTCTGACCACCGCCATAGGCTGCCGCAGCAACCGCAAACTGGTGGGAGTTGGAAAAGCCAGCCTGTTTCGCAAAGACGGGGACGCCTAACGAATCAAGTTCTTTGGCCAGGGACTTGGCAACATTTATCATGGTTTGAGCGTAGGCTGCGCCGCAGGATTTCCAATCCAGCATCGTAATCGCCAGGGCTGCAGCCTTTGCCGCATCAAAATTTGCCGTCAGGCCAGGATAGGCGATTGCATCCAACCGCTCAGCAATATCCGCATCATTTGTCACAATTAGCCCGCTTGGCGGCCCGCCAAGGCTTTTGTAGGTGCTCATGGTCAAGAGATGGGCACCCTCGTCCAATGGATTTGGCCACGCGCCTCCCGCAATTATGCCGCATTGGTGGGCGGCGTCGAAAAGGACCTTGGCTCCGACTTCATCGGCGATCTCACGGACTTTTTTCACCGGATGCGGGAAGAGGTTTAGACTTCCGCCGATGGTGATGAGCTTGGGTTTCAGGCTGCGGGCAATTTTCTGCAGCGCTTTCACATCCACGGTGTACCCGTCCGCGTCAATTGGTGCCTCGTGAATTTGCAATCCATAAAGGCCCGCACACCCTGCGATGTGGTGAGTGACGTGGCCACCGATGGAAGCAGGCGGCGCGATGATGCTATCGCCTGGCTTGCAGGTTGCCATGAATGCGTAGAGATTTGACAGAGCTCCTGATGCAACGCGAATTTCTGCATACCTGGCCTTGAAAACTTCAGCGCAAAGCTCGGCGCATATCACTTCAATTTCCTCAATTGCCTCCAAGCCCATTTCATACTTGTCGCCGGGATAGCCAAGCGAGGGTCGTGAGCCAAGCCCGGCTGAAAGCGCTGCTTCGGCTTTTGGATTCATGACATTGGTGGCCGGGTTGAGGTTAAAGCAGTCGCGCTCGTGAATTTCACGGTTTCGTTCGATCAGAAAGTCCAGCCTTGCTGAAATCGATGGCGCACTGGATTGAAAAACATTCTGCGCCAATTTCTGAATATTGGTTTCGCAGTGCTCAGGAACCCAAGCGCGTTTTTGCAATGCTGGCATTTCATCCTCCAAGTGGCCGATGGCACAAGAACAAAAAGGTTTATGACTCGCAAATCAGTCTTGCTATTGCAAAACCAATCGTGCCCAAGTCATTGCTGGGTGCTGTTGTGAAAAAGCTTTTGAACAATGATCGCTGAGGCGGTAGTCAATTGACCATGTTTTGGGACGTCACCATTAGTTGACGGTTTCACCGGGATAAACACCCCACAACATATCCTGCTGTACGTAGCCTTCGTAGCCTCCGGCGGATATTTCGCACCATTTGCCATCACAGTTTGCAACATCACCCATAACGCCTGCGGCGAGCCGGGCCCGGACAGGGCTTGCGTTGTTGGATGCGGAATAAAGCTGGGTCATTTGCTGGTCGCGCCAGGGGGCTACAACGGCGGTGCGTTTCCCAGCCAGCATACTTTGCAGAATCCAGCCTTCTTCGCCCTCACTGTCCCGGACGCGGCGCCAGTTTTCAAATTCAGCAACGATTTCCACAGGCAGGCCTTTGCGCTGGAAAACCCACGCCACGGGGTGATCGCTTGAAGGCCCGCGGCGCACATTCACTTTTTCAGCCTTGAGCGAAACAAAGCGGGGTACGGGAAGGCCGGAGGGGCCGAGGCTTACGTTTTCCCGCGAAATTGAAGCTGTTATTGTTGCATCAGCGGCTGCTTTTGCCTGCGAATCAGACTTGGGTCCAAAAAAAGACCAACCAACCCCACCTGCAACGGCCAGGCAGACCAAAGCTAACAGGGCGGATCCCACCCGCTTTTTTCCCGAACTACTCTTCGCCATGATTCCCGGCGTTCCCTATTGTGGCGGCAGGCATGATGAGTCTACATCATACCTATGAAACTGCAACATTTGACCGATAACACGATTGGCCACCGTCGGTTAATTTTGTGTCAATTTTCGAGCATTGGAGCGCCTTCCCATGAGTAAGCACAAGCCCGTCGTTGTCGTTACACGGAAGTTGCCCCAAGCCGTTGAAACGCGGATGATGGAGCTTTTCCAGACCAAGCTCAATGCGACCGACCAGGCGATGAGCAAGGCCGAACTCGTTGAGGCGGTTAAGACTGCCGATGTGCTGGTGCCCACGGTGACTGACCGCATTGATAAAGCCATTCTGATGCAGGCGGGCGAGCAACTGAAGCTTATTGCCAATTTTGGCACCGGTGTTGACAATATCGACGTGGAAACGGCGGTGGCGCGCGGCATTACGGTGACCAATACGCCGGGGGTTCTTACCGAGGATACCGCCGACATGACCATGGCACTCATCATGGCGGTTTCCCGCCGCCTGATTGAAGGTTCCAAGGTTATTGGCAGCGACAATACCTGGCAGGGCTGGTCGCCGACATGGATGCTCGGCAGCCGCCTGTGGGGGAAACGCATCGGCATTATAGGCATGGGGCGCATTGGCACAGCAGTGGCTCGGCGCGCCAAAGCCTTCGGCCTGCAAATCCATTATCACAACCGGAAACCGGTTCAGGCGAAAGTGGAAGAGGAGCTGGAGGCAACCTATTGGGACAGCCTGGACCAGATGCTGGCGCGGATGGACATCATCTCGGTCAATTGCCCGCACACGCCGGCAACTTATCATCTGCTCTCCGCGCGGCGGCTGAAACTGATGAAAAAGGATGCCATTATCGTCAACACATCACGCGGCGAAGTGATCGATGAAAACGCGCTGGCGCGGATGCTGGAAGCGGGTGAGCTTGGCGGCGTTGGGCTTGATGTGTTTGAGCATGAACCGGCGGTCAATCCCCGGCTGCTGAAATCCAGCAAGGCTGTGCTTTTGCCCCATATGGGTTCCGCCACCCTCGAAGGCCGCATCGACATGGGTGAAAAAGTCATCATCAATATCAAGACCTGGGTGGACGGCCACAATCCGCCGGACCGGGTGCTGCCTTCCATGCTCTAGAAAGTTATGTTGCAGTGCAGCATAAAATTCGCTATGAGTCGGCTGGAATAATGAATAAATCACTTGGCGTTAATTATTCTGGGGACGATACGTGCAGATATCAAAACAGGAAATACCTATGCCTTCGGGAGTTCCCTTGCCAAAGCTGCAGAAGGCGACCGCTGAAGAGCTGGGCGTTGAAATTATCAAGAAGCTGGCTTTCTCCGTGGGCAAAGACCCTACGGCGGCGCGCGGCCATGACTGGCTGAAAGCTGCCATTCTCGTGGTGCGCGACCGGGTGATCGAGAAGTGGATGGCTTCAATCAGCGAAACCTACAAGAGCCAGGGCAAGCGCGTTTATTACCTCTCAATGGAGTTCCTTATCGGGCGGCTGCTTCGCGATGCGGCCTCCAATCTGGGAATGTTTGACAATCTTCAGGCTGCCTTGGAACATCTGGGCGTTGAGGCTGATCTTGTTGAGGCTCTGGAACCTGATGCAGCGCTTGGTAACGGCGGCTTGGGCCGTTTGGCAGCGTGCTTCATGGAAAGCATGGCTAGCCTTGGCATTCCGGCTTTTGGCTATGGCATCCGGTATCGCCACGGCTTGTTCCGCCAGAAAATCATTGATGGGGTGCAGATTGAATTGCCGGAGGACTGGCTGGTTCACGGCAACCCCTGGGAGTTTGAACGGCGCGAGCGCGAATATGAAATAGGCTTTGGCGGGAGCGTTGAGGTTTCTGCTCCGCTCAAGGGCGTTGCCCAGTTTAAGTGGAAGCCTTCAGAAAAAATCCTGGCGGTTGCCTTTGACACACCGATCTGCGGGTGGAAGGGCAAACGGGTGAATACACTGCGCTTGTGGAATGCGCGCGCCGTTGATCCCATCAAACTCGATCAGTTTAACCGGGGGGACCATATCGGCGCCCAGGTTGACACGACGCAAGCCGAAAGCATAACCCGCGTTCTCTATCCATCAGATTCAACACCGGCGGGCCAAGAACTGCGCCTTCGCCAGGAGTACTTCTTCACCTCGGCATCACTGCAAGATCTTATCCGGCGCCATGTCAGCCAATATGGCAGCGTTCTGAATCTCGCTGACAAGGCGGCCATTCAGCTGAATGACACGCACCCTGCCATTGCCATTGCGGAACTCATGCGCCTGCTTGTCGATGAACATCATGTGGCTTGGGAAAAGGCCTGGGAAATTACCCGCGCCACCACGGCATATACCAATCACACGCTGTTACCAGAGGCCCTTGAAAGCTGGCCGGTGCATTTGATCGAACGCCTGCTGCCGCGCCACATGCAAATTGTTTACGCGATCAATGCGGGCATTATCGCTGACGCCCATAAAAAGGAGATGGTGGATTTCGGATTCCTTGAGGCAATTTCTCTGATTGACGAAAACAATGGCCGGCGCTTGCGCATGGGGCAACTGGCTTTTGTCGGCACCCACAGCATCAATGGCGTTTCAGCGCTGCACTCCGGCCTGATGAAACAGACTGTTTTCAAGGACCTCAACGCTCTTTATCCTGGACGCATCAATAACAAGACGAATGGCATTACGCCGCGACGCTGGTTGCAGCAAGTGAACCCTGGCCTCACAAATCTGGTGCGCGAAGCCATTGGACAAAAGTTCCTCGACAATGCCGAAGAACTTATGGCCCTTGACCGCTTTGCCAAAGATGCGGGCTTCCTCGAAAAATATTCCGGCATCAAGCGGGCAAATAAACAGAAACTTTCCCAACTCATCTTACAGCGCACCGGTATCCCAACCGATCCTTCAGCGCTGTTTGACGTTCAGATCAAGCGCATCCATGAATACAAGAGGCAACTGCTGGCCATTCTTGAGACCATTGCGCTTTACAATTCCATCCGGGCGCATCCGGGGCGGCTCACAGTTCCGCGCGTCAAGATTTTTGCGGGCAAGGCAGCGGCAAGCTACTGGGAAGCAAAAACCATCATCCGGCTTATCAATGATGTGGGCACCGTCATCAACGCCGATCCCTCCGTGCGCGGATTATTGAAGGTTGTCTTCATCCCAAATTACAATGTGACCCTTGCCGAAACGATTGTGCCGGCAGCTGATATTTCGGAGCAGATATCCACTGCCGGGATGGAAGCCTCCGGGACCGGCAACATGAAGCTGGCGATCAATGGCGCACTTACGGTTGGCACCCTTGACGGAGCGAATGTGGAAATTTCTGAACATGCTGGCATCGACAATGTTTTCATATTTGGATTGACCGCGGCACAAGTTGCAGAAAAACGAAAGGCGGGGCACGTGCCTCGCGACATCGTTGACCATTCGCCCCATCTGAAGCAGGTCATCGAATCCATCCGCAGCGGCGTGTTTTCGCCTTCGGAGCCAAACCGCTATCACGAGCTTGTTGCCAACCTTCTGGACCATGACTTTTATCTGATTACCGCGGATTTTGCCGCCTATTCCGAGGCGCTCGGCAAGGCGGATGCGGTCTGGCGCGACAGTTCCTATGCCTGGACAAAAAAGGCCGTGCATAATACGGCCCGGCTTGGCTGGTTCTCCGCCGACCGGACAATCCGTGACTACGCCCGCGATATCTGGACTATTCCGGTCGCATGATTTGCCATTGCTCCTTTTCAATCTCCATCCCATAGTGGCTGGAAATACAGTGAGAGCCCGATGGCAGCAGGCGTGTTAAGTAAGGCTGAAGTTGACGCTCTTGTCGTTGGCCAACACCATGATCCATTCGCAGTTCTTGGCTTGCACAAGGTCGGGCGCGGATTTGTGAGCCGGGCTTTTGTCAGCGGGGCTGACACGCTATCGGTTCACACTTTGGATGGGGTCAAGATCGGCGACCTCGTAAAAGCCCATGATGCCGGTTTCTTTGAAGGTGCGGTAAAACTCAAGGATCGCCAGCCACTGCGCCTTGAGGCTGCCAACGCGGGCGGCAACTGGCATGTCATTGATCCCTACTCCTTTGGACCCGTGCTCGGCCCCCTTGACGACTACTACGTGGCGCAAGGCACGCATTTGCGGCTTTACGACAAGATGGGCGCCCATGTCATTTCCCACGAGGGTGTCAGCGGTGTGCACTTTGCCGTGTGGGCGCCAAATGCGCAGCGGGTTTCCGTCATTGGCGATTTCAACGAATGGGATGGGCGCAGGCATGTAATGCGCAAGCGCATGGGCACGGGCGTTTGGGAGATATTCCTTCCCGGTCTTGATGAAGATGTGAAATACAAGTTCGAGATCATTGGGGCCGATGGCAACCGCTTGCCGCTCAAGGCTGACCCCTATGCCTTTGCAGCAGAATTGCGACCGAATACGGCATCTGTCGTGTCCAGCATTGATCATTTCCAGTGGACGGATGGCGAGTATCTGAAAGCGCGTGCAATGCGCGATGCGCGCCGCTCGCCCATGTCCATCTACGAAGTGCATCTCGGCTCCTGGCGAAAAAAAGATGGCAGTGAATTTCTGAGCTATGATGAACTGGCAACCGATCTTGTGACTTACGTCAGCGATCTGGGATTCACCCATATTGAATTGCTGCCCATCTCGGAACACCCCTATGACCCCTCATGGGGCTATCAGCCAACGGGGCTGTTTGCGCCGACCTCGCGGTTTGGCGATCCGGAAGGATTTGCACGTTTTGTAGATGCCGCGCACGCGGCTGGCATTGGCATTATTCTTGATTGGGTTCCGGCGCATTTCCCGACGGATGAGTTTGGTCTGGCGCTTTTTGATGGCACCGCGCTTTATGAGCATGCGGACCCGCGCAAGGGTTTTCATCCGGACTGGAACACCGCGATCTATAATTTTGGCCGCACGGAAGTGCAGAGCTTCCTGATCAACAATGCCCTGTTCTGGCTGGAGAAGTATCACATCGATGGCCTGCGCGTCGATGCGGTGGCCTCCATGCTTTATCTCGATTACTCGCGCAAGAGCGGCGAGTGGATTCCAAATGAACACGGCGGCAATGAAAATCTTGAAGCCATTGCCTTCCTCAAACGCATGAATGAGGTGTGCTACGCGAGCGCATCCCGGCATCATTACGATTGCGGAAGAATCGACGGCGTTTCCCGGTGTGTCGCAGCCTTCCTACAGTGGCGGCCTGGGCTTCGGTTTCAAATGGAACATGGGCTTCATGCATGACACGCTGCAATACATGTCGCGTGATCCCATTCACCGGCGGCATCACCACAATGACCTGACCTTTGGTTTGCTTTACGCCTTCTCGGAAAATTTTGTGCTGCCGCTGTCTCACGATGAAGTGGTGCATGGCAAGGGCTCGCTTTTGCAGAAGATGGGTGGCGACACCTGGGCGAAATTTGCCGGGCTTCGCGCTTATTACGCTTTCATGTGGGCCTATCCCGGCAAGAAGCTTCTGTTCATGGGCCAGGAATTTGCGCCCTGGGACGAATGGGGCGAGGCCAAGAGCCTTGACTGGCACCTGCTTGAGTTTGAGCCGCACAAGGGCGTGCAAACGCTTATTGCGGACCTGAACAAGCTCTATAAATCCAGTCCAGCCATGCATGGCAGAGATTGTGAGGGCGAAGGCTTCCAATGGCTGATTGCCGATGACCATACAAATTCCGTGTTCGCCTGGGCGCGCTGGGCTGGCGAGGCTTCTCCCATCGTTTCAATTTCCAACCTGACGCCGGTTCCCCGCGTTGGCTACCTTGTTCCCATGCCGAGGGCCGGGCGGTGGATTGAAAAGATAAATTCCGATGCCTTGAGCTATGGGGGCACGGGCCTGGGCAACGGCGGGAGCGTGTTGGCAATTGCAAAAGAAACGGCAGGGCAGCCCGCCGAGGCGATACTAACCTTACCACCAATGGCGACCTTGATTTTGGAATTTTCGGCGACATAATAAAAAAACAAAAATTTGGGAGGAAAAATTGGCAGAACCCCGCAGAACCGCACCCCTTGCCCGTGACGCCATGGCCTATGTTCTGGCGGGCGGGCGCGGCAGCCGACTGATGGAACTTACCGACCGGCGGGCCAAGCCTGCGGTATTTTTCGGAGGGAAATCCCGCATCATTGATTTTGCCCTCTCCAACGCGCTGAACTCCGGCATCCGGCGCTTTAGCGTGGCCACCCAATACAAGGCCCACAGCCTGATCCGGCATTTGCAAAGGGGCTGGAATTTCTTACGGCCTGAACGCAATGAGAGCTTCGACATTCTTCCTGCGAGCCAAAGAGTTTCCGAAGACCAGTGGTATAACGGGACCGCAGATGCGGTGCATCAAAACGCTGATATCATCGAAGGTTATGGTCCCCAATACATGGTGATTTTGGCGGGCGACCATATTTACAAGATGGACTACGAGCTGATGCTGCAGCAGCATGTGGACCAGGGCGCTGATGTCACCGTAGGCTGCCTTGAGGTACCACGCATGGAAGCCACGGGCTTCGGCGTCATGCATGTGGATGACAAGGACCGGATTATTGCATTCGTCGAAAAACCAAAGGACCCGCCCGGAATTCCCGGCAATCATGGACAATGCCTTGCCTCCATGGGCATTTATGTTTTCAACACGAAATTCCTGCTTGATCTTCTCAAGGAAGATGCGGCGAACAAGAATTCGGCCCATGACTTTGGCAAGGATATCATTCCGCATATTGTGAAGAACGGGAAAGCCGTGGCGCATCGCTTCACACAATCCTGCGTGCGCTCGACTAAGGAAGCGTCCGCCTATTGGCGCGACGTGGGAACAGTGGATGCATATTGGGAAGCCAATCTTGATCTTTGCGACATCCTGCCCGCATTGGACCTCTATGATCACAACTGGCCGATCTGGACTTACGGGGAAGTTACGCCGCCGGCAAAATTTGTGCACGACGAAGATGGCCGGCGCGGCATGGCCGTATCGTCGCTGGTTTCGGGCGGCTGTATTGTTTCAGGTGCGTCGCTCAGGCGAACGCTATTGTTCACGGGTGTCCGGGTGAATTCCTTTTCATACGTCGAAGAGGCTGTGGTCATGCCCTATGTGGAAATTGGGCGGAATGCCAGCTTGAAAAAAGTTGTCATTGACCGCGGCGTTGTCATTCCCGATGGCTTGGTTGTGGGTGACGATCCGGTTGAAGATGCCAAAAGATTCAGGCGAACCGAAAATGGTGTCACCCTCATCACCAAGCCGATGATTGCAAAACTGACGGCATGAAAATACTCAGCGTCGCATCCGAAGTATTTCCGCTGGTCAAGACTGGCGGTTTGGCTGATGTGGCCGGGGCCCTTCCCGCTGCGCTCGCCAAACAAGGTGTGAGTGTCGTTACGCTCATGCCAGGCTATCCCGCGGTCATGAAGGCTTTGGAAAGCAACGAGGTCGCTTATACTTCTGACAATCTCTTTGGTGGCGCGGCGCGATTGTTGCGGGGCAAAGCGAAGGGGCTTGATCTTTTTGTGCTTGATGCGCCCCATCTCTATGACCGGCCGGGAAATCCCTACCTTGGTCCCGATGGCAAGGACTGGCCCGACAATTCAAGGCGATTTGCTGCTCTCTCACTGATCGCCGCTGAAATTGGGCGCGGACTGGTGGCAGATTTTGTGCCTGACATCATTCACTGCTCACGACTGGCAGGCGGGGCTTGTTCCGGCCTATGTGCGCTATGGCGGCGGACCCAAGACCGTCATGACGGTGCATAACCTGGCGTTTCAGGGGCATTTTCCTGCCTCGATCTTTGGCACGCTTGGACTGCCGCCCAAAGCCTTCGGCATTGAGGGCGTGGAATATTTTGGCGGTGTTGGATACTTGAAAGCGGGGCTGCAATGCGCCGATGCCATCACCACGGTGAGCCCTACCTATGCCCGCGAAATTCTTACAGTTGAAGACGGCATGGGGCTTGATGGATTGCTTCGCGTCCGAAGCAATGTGGTGCATGGGATCGTTAACGGGATTGACACGGATATCTGGAATCCCGCCAATGACGCGAATATCACGCAGAGCTACACGGCAAAGCAGTTGGCCAAGCGCGAAGCAAACAAGCGGGCCATTGAGAAGCGTTTCAGTCTGGAGAGTGGCGACGGGCTGCTTTACTGTATTGTCAGCCGGCTTACGCTGCAAAAGGGCATGGACCTTGTGGCAGCAGCGCTTCCCAGGCTCATTGAACTCGGCGGCAGGCTTGCCATTCTGGGGTCCGGCGATGCGGTGTTGGAGGGATCACTCAAGGAAGCCACAGTTCGCTATCCCGGCAGGGTTGGCATCGCCACGACCTATGACGAGCCGCTGTCGCATCTCCTGCAGGCGGGGTCCGATGCCATTCTCATTCCTTCGCGCTTTGAACCCTGTGGCCTCACGCAGCTTTACGGATTGCATTATGGTTGTGTGCCCGTGGTGGCGCGGGTGGGCGGTCTTGCCGACACGATTGTTGATGCCAATGATGCAGCCCTTTCAGCGGGTGTTGCCTCAGGAATTCAATTTGCACCTGTTACACAGGAAGCCCTGGAACATGCCCTGCAACGAGCGTCGGCGCTTTATGCTGACAAGGCCGGCTTGGACTTCAATGCAGCAGGCCGGCATGAAAGCCGATGTTTCATGGACACGGAGCGCTGCGCGCTATGCCAATCTCTACCGTTCCCTATTGAAAGCCGCATGAGATGATCAGGACAATTCAAACAAAGCCATTTGAAGGGCAGAAGCCCGGGACATCAGGTTTGCGCAAGAAGGTGCCGGTGTTCCAGCAGGCCCATTACGCCGAGAATTTCATTCAATCCATTTTCGATGGACTTGATGGTTTCAAAGGCAAGACTCTGGTCATTGGCGGAGATGGCAGATATTTCAACCGCGAGGTCATTCAAACCACCATTCGCATGGCAGCGGCCAATGGTTTTGGCCGCGTCCTGACGGCCAAAGGCGGGCTTCTATCGACCCCTGCTGCTTCCCACCTCATCCGCAAGTCGAAAGCTTTTGGAGGCATCATTCTTTCAGCCAGTCACAATCCCGGAGGACCCGATGGTGATTTCGGCATCAAATACAATGCGGGAAACGGCGGCCCGGCGCCAGAGAAAATGACCGATCAGTTTTTCGCCAATACCAGGAAAATTTCGAGCTACAAAATATCTGACGGAGCCGATTGCAATCTGGATAAGCTGGGAACATCCAAAATCGAAGGCATGACAGTCGAGGTTGTTGATCCGGTGTCGGACTACCAGAAGCTCATGGAAACCCTGTTTGACTTCGATGCGATCAGAGCACTTTTCAAGTCCGGGTTTCGCATTCAATTTGATGCGATGCACGCCATAACCGGCCCCTATGGCCATGCCATTCTGGAAGGTGCCCTTGGCGCGCCTAAGGGTTCGGTCGTCAATGGAATACCGCTTCCCGATTTCGGCGGGCATCATCCGGACCCCAATCTGGTTCATGCGAAGGAGCTTTATGATTTGATGATGTCGGCATCCGGGCCTGATTTCGGAGCGGCATCTGATGGCGATGGCGACCGCAATCTCATTATCGGCAAAAATCAGTTTGTGACGCCTTCAGATTCCCTGGCGCTGCTTGCCGCCAATGCGCATCTGGCACCGGGTTACGCCAAGGGACTGGCTGGCGTCGCCCGCTCCATGCCTACAAGCTGTGCAGTTGACAGAGTTGCGGCAAAACTCGGTATCAAGTGTTTTGAAACTCCCACAGGCTGGAAATTTTTCGGAAATCTCCTGGATGCCGGAATGATCACTATGTGTGGCGAAGAAAGTGCGGGAACCGGTTCCAATCATGTGCGCGAGAAGGATGGCCTTTGGGCGGTTCTGCTGTGGCTGAATATTCTGGCCAAGCGGCGGCAAAGCGTTGTGGAAATTGTCAAGGAGCATTGGGCGAGCTATGGCCGCAATTACTATTCGCGGCATGACTATGAAGAGGTGGATGCGGAAGCGGCCAACAAGATGATGGCATTCCTGCGCGACAAGCTGCCAAACCTGAAGGGCGAAAAGGCCGGAACCCTTGCGGTGTCCGCAGCCGATGATTTTGCCTATCATGACATCGTCGATGGTTCGAACACCGCCAACCAAGGCATTCGCATTGTGTTTGAAGATGGCTCTCGGGTGATCTACCGGCTTTCGGGCACCGGCACGGCGGGCGCAACGTTGCGCGTCTATATCGAAAAATATGAAGCGAAGAACCTTGGCCTTGAAACTCAGGCAGCGCTTTCCGATCTCATCGGCTTTGCGCGTGGTCTTGCCGGTATCGCCGAACGCACGGGCCGCACGGAACCGACTGTGATCACCTAGTATGGCCCAAATCAATTTCCGGATCGCCTTTCCCACTTGGCGTTACGCTTGTAGAGGGTGGCGTCAATGTTGCAGTCATTTCGAAGCATGCGCAGCGCGGATATTTTTGCCTGTTTGACGGGGACGAAGAGAAGCGTTTTGAATTGTCATCACGCGAGGGCGATGTCTATTACAGCTTCTTCCCCGGCGTAACGACCTGGCCAACGCTATGGATTGCGGGCCGACGGGGCCCATGATGTTGCGAGGGCGTCATCTCTTTGATGTTTCCAAGTTGCTGATCGATCCCTTTGCAACCCAGCTTGACCGCAGTTTTCAGCTGGCATCCGCGATTTGGCCGTAAAAGGCGCCGAAACTTCGGATATTGCGCCGAAATGTGTTGTCACTGCGCCGGAGCCGCATCGCACGACGATTACCGTACAGGACCCCGAACTTCATTTATGAAGTGGCGGTCAAAGGCTTTCACCAAACTGTCACCCTCAAATTCCTGAGAATATTCGCGGCACGGTGGCGGCGCTTGCCCATCCAGCATGCATTGAACATTTTCTGAGGCTTGGTGTTGATACGATTGAATTGATGCCACTCATGGCCTGGGCTGATGAAAGGCATCTTGCGCAGCAAGGCCTTTCAAATGCCTGGGGCTATAATCCCATCAGCTTCTTTGCGCCAGACCCAAGCCTTGCACCCGGTGGATTGAAAGAGATACGGGAAACCATCGCAGCTCTCCATGAGGCAGGACTTCGCGTGGTCCTTGATGTGGTTTATCAACCATACGGGCGAAAGTGATTTGGGCGGGCCAACCATTTCGCTGCGGGGCCTTGATAACGCGCTCTATTACCGGCATTCGAATGGCGTTCTGGTGAATGACACGGGTTGCGGCAATACGTTGGCGACGGACTGTGCACCGGTCATGGAGCTCATACTGGCATCCATGCGTCACTGGGTGAATGCAACGGGCGTGGACGGATTTCGCTATGATCTCGCGACAGTCATGGGGCGAGGGGCAAGTGGCTTCGATGGCAATGCTCCCCTGCTGCAGGCCATTCAACAGGATTCCCTGTTGGGTTCTCTCATCCACATTGCGGAACCATGGGATGTCGGGCCTGGCGGCTATCAGCTTGGAAATTTTCCATCCTCGTGGCACGAATGGAATGATCGCTACCGTGATGATGTTCGGCACTTTTGGCGAGGCGATGCAGGGGCGACTGCCAATTTTGCCACGCGCCTGTCGGGTTCATCAGATATCTTTGCGCGCGGCATCCGCAAGCCTTCAAGCAGCATCAACTATGTGGCAGCCCATGATGGTTTCACGCTGCGTGATTTTGTGTCCTTCGATCACAAGAACAATTTTGCCAATGGCGAAGGCAACCGCGACGGAAATTCGCATGAGCCCTGCTGGATTTCGAACAATCCCGACCGAGATGTGAAAGCCCTTCTCGCAACGCTGTTCCTTTCACGTGGAACGCCGATGCTGACCGCCGGTGATGAATTTGGCCGCAGCCAAGGCGGCAACAACAATGCCTATGCGCAGGACAACGAAACCACATGGCTGGATTGGAACAAGGCGGATGATGGATTGATTGACCATGTGGCGCAACTGGCGAAGTTCCGCAGCAGGCACGCGCCCTATTTTGCTGACCGCTTTCTTGACCGGGCAGACTTCTGAAGGGCAGCATATATCCCGATATTCAGTGGCTTTCGGCGGAGGGCGAGGTTCTGAACTGGACCGATCCCGGCGCTTCATGTTTTTGGCTTGATCCTGAGTTGTCCGGAAGCAAGGGAGCGCCTGCTCATCTGGTTCAACCGGGGACACAGCGGTGTAACTGTTACGCTGCCTGCTGCTCAGGAGGGTTATCGCTGGGAGCCGGACTTGACGACTTGCGCGGCAAGATCGGTTACCACCCTGCTCGAAGTCTTTGACGTACAGAAAAAATCATCCCGACCGGACGATGATCTGATCAATAATCTCGCTGCCGCTGCCGGAATTCAAAGTGAGTGGTGGGAAGTCAGCGGGGCCCATCATCAGGTCAGCATTGAAACCAAGCGGGCTCTTCTTGCGGCCATGTCACTTCCAATTGCAACAGATGGCGAAGCTCGTGGGTCACTAAGAAAGCTTTTGGCGGCACCGCGCAATCCAACCGCAGCAACGCGAGAGCTCTGCTATCAGCCGGAATTCCTCGCCCAAGGAAAGCGTGTCTACGGCCTGACATCGCATCTCTATGCGCTTCGCCATGAGAGCGACGGCGGCATTGGCGATTTTGAAACGCTGGCGAGATTTTGCGAGACCTCTGCGAAACTTGGCGCCTCGCTTGTGGGCATCAATCCCCTGCATCACATGTTCACCGATGATCGAGACCGCGTTAGCCCCTATCAACCTTCCGACCGCCGCTTCATTGATCCCATCTATATTGATCTCGACGGCGTGCAAAAGAAATACGGGCGAGACCTGTCGCACTTGCGTGAAGCAAGCCATGTGGATTATGGCGCGGTCTGGCGTATGAAGGACGAAATACTCTTTGCCCGTTTTGAAAAATTTGGGACAAGCAAAGAGTTTGAACGTTTTGTTGTGGAAGGCGGCCGCGCGCTGGATGATCACGCGCGGTATGAGGCGAGAGACAATCCTTCGCGTTTCAAATATGCACAATGGCTGCAATGGATCGCAGATGAGCAAATGAAGTCTGCAGCCAAGCGGGCAGACGCCGCGGGTCTGGAGCTTGGTATTTACCGCGATCTCGCCCTGGGTTGCGCTTATGAGGGCGGCGAAGTTTGGGCACGGCCCGAACTCTATGCAACTTCCGTATCACTCGGTGCGCCACCGGATCCCTTTGCCTGGGAGGGTCAGGTCTGGAACCTGCCGCCGTTCAATCCGCTAGCCCTCGCCGATGCAGAATTTGAACCATTTGCCGAAATCCTGCGGGCCAACATGAGGCATGCCAAGGTTTTACGCATTGACCATGTCTTGGGCCTTGCGCGCCAGTTCTGGGTGCCCCGTGGCGCGTCGGGGGCAGATGGCGCCTATGTCACCATGCCGCTTGAAAAACTGCTCGAAGTCACGGCGCAGGAAAGCCAGCGGGCGCAATGCGCCGTGATCGGCGAGGACTTGGGAACTGTGCCTGATGGATTGCGTCACCGTCTTGCCGGTGCTGGCATGCTGTCTTACCGGGTACTTTGGTTCGAACAGGACGAACAGAAATTTCACCCGCCTCAGAGTTATCCCCGGCAGGCGGCGGCATGCCTGTCGTCCCATGATCTGGCACCCTTCAAGGGATGGCGCGGAACCGCAAGCCACAATGATGTTTCAAAGCTTGAAAGAGCGGTAGCTGAAGCGGGCGTTAACAGCGGCGATCTCCTCGCCGATGCTCACGCCTTTGTTGCCAAGACCCCTTGCGCCATCATGCTGGTGCAGGCGGATGATCTTTCTGAAGAAACCGAACCCCTCAATGTTCCGGGCACGGACAAGGAGCGGGCCAACTGGCGCAGGCGCCTTTCCGTAACGGTTGACGAGCTTCCAGAACTCGGCACATCCAAACGCGTGATGGCGGCTATTCAGAACACGAAGCGCGGCAAGAACAGCCTGCTTTAGGCCGCTTCCCGCATGGCTCCGGGGCCGGGGATGGCACCCTTGGGGCACTTGCCGGCAATGATCATGCCCAGCACTTCGTCATGGTCGACGTCCGTTGATTCGCGCCGTGCCGACAACCTTGCCGTTCTTCATCACGCAAAGCCGGTCGGCGAGATCGAACACGTCATGGATGTCATGGCTGATCAGGAAGATGCCGATGCCTTCGGCCTTGAGCTGCTTGATCAGTTCGCCCACCTGGGCGGTTTCCTGCGGGCCAAGCGCTGCCGTGGGCTCGTCCATGATCAGGATGCGGGCGTTGAAATGGATGGCGCGGGCGATGGCCACCGACTGGCGCTGGCCGCCCGAGAGCTTCGACACCGGCTCCTTGAAGCGGCGGAAGTTGGGATTGAGCCGGTGCATCACCTTGCGGCATTCCGCTTCCATGGCCACGTCGTCCAAGGTGCCAAAGGCGGTTTTCAGTTCGCGGCCGAGATAGAGATTGGCGGCGGCATCCACATTGTCGGCCAGGGCCAGCGTCTGATAGATCGTCTCGATGCCTTGCGCCTTGGCGTCGCGCGGGTTGTTGATGGCTGACTTCGCTGCCGTTCACGAAAATCTGGCCGGCATCGCGCTTGTAGGCGCCGGACAGCACCTTGATCAGCGTGGATTTGCCGGCGCCGTTGTGGCCGAGCAGGCCGACGACTTCGCCGGGATAGAGATCAACGCTGGCGTGATCGACGGCCTTGATGCCGCCGAAGGCAATCGAGATGTCGCGCATCTCGATCAGCGGTGTGCCGCGTCCTTGCATGGTCGCGTGCGGCTCGCGCGCCTTTGACGGCCTCTGGCGTCTCGTGGGTTTCGATGGCTTTCGCCACTTTTCGAGACTGCCTGTTTTTGTTGACTTTTGCCATTTGGCTGTCCCCTTACTTCACGCGGCGGGAATAGAGTTGGTCGAGATAGACGGCGAGCACCAGCACGACGCCGACGACGATGTTCTGGAAGGCCGCAGGCAGGTTGAGCAGCGACATGCCGGAAATGATGGACTGCATCAGCAAGGCGCCCAGCATGGCACCGTAGATCGTGCCCACGCCGCCGGCCAGCGACGTGCCGCCAATGACAGTGGCCGCAATGACGTAGAGCTCGTTGAGACCACCCAGCGCATTGGTGGCGGCGTTGAGGCGGGCCGACGAGATGATGGACGAAATGCCGACCGAGCGTTCCCATCAGCGCAAAGACTTTCACGGTCATCCACTTGGTGTTGATGCCGGCGAGTTCTGCGGCTTCCGGGTTGCCGCCGATGGCATAGACGTAGCGCCCAAACATGGTGCGGGTGGCAAGGAATGTCATGAGCAGCCCGACCACCATGGCAATCAGCACGGGCACGGAATAGCCGGTGTAGTAGATCAGGCCCTCGGTGCAGCGCACCACCTTTCGCCAGCCATGCAAACGGCGTCGCCATCCTTGTTTTCAACGCCCGGCGGGATGGCGACATTGTTGGCCTTGGCATAGTTCTCGATCAGCTTGAACGGCCAGGGATAGGAATTCATCACCATGGTGACGCCAAGCACGGCAGCACTGCCGAGGGCCGCGAGAAAGACCTCGGCCCACATCGGGCGCAGCGGAAATTTGAAACGCAGGCGCTGGCGGCGGCCATTGACGATGCCAAAGATGATGGCCGCACAAACGACGCCAGCGCAGCAGTCCAGCTCCAGAATGGCCCAAGCCAGCTGATGGGAATGCCGCCGCCAAAAATCTCGTAGGTCTTGTCCATGGGGGCCACGGTTTCGCCCTTGGCCAGATAGAAGGCGAGGCCGCTGTAGGCGAGCAGTCCGCCCAGCGTCACGATGAAGGCCGGAATTTTGGCGTAGGCTGTAATGACAGCCGTTGAAAGCGCCAACCAGCGTGCCGAGCACGATGCAGAACACAACGGCAATGATCCAGATGGCCGGATGGCCAACGCCCAGCACCGGCACAAGCTTGAAGACCTGAAGCACCGCACCTGCAACGGCCACAAGGCTCAGCATGGATCCCACGGAAAGATCGAGCTGCCGCATGACGATGAGCAGCACCATGCCGGTGGACATGATGGCGATGGATGAGGTTTGGACCAGCAGCGTCCAGAAATTGCGCGGCGTCAGGAACGAGCCGCCCAGCAGGCCGCCGAAATTGCCGCGCAGGATGCCGCTGGCAATGTCGAAGACGCACCAGATCAGCACCAATGCCGCAAGCATGCCCAGCATGCGCGCGTCAATTTCGGTGGCGCGGAAAAACCGGGTCACCGGCCCCTCATTTTGCAGGGCGGGGCTCTGGCTGGTGGCAGTCGTGTCTGTACATCGGCCGTCTCCAAATGATCCGTCTTCTACTTAAAGAAAAACCGCACCGCTTTTGCAAGCGGCGCGGCCCATTATTTCATCATGCTGCAAGAAATTAGCAACCGGGGACTGCACCGGCGGCAACGCCAGCGCAGGCCTGTTCCTTGGTGATGTGGCCGGCATCAATGGCAACATTGATGTTGGCCTTGGTGATCGGCGTCGGAGCGAGCAGGATTGAGTTCATTTCAACGCCCTTCTTGCCGCCGGAGAACTTGGCAACACCGGCGATCGAGGCCATGTCAGCGCCGTCAGCCAGAGCGTTGGCGGCTTCACCAGCCACTTTGCCGAGGTCCTTGGCGTTCTTCCACACGGAAACCGTCTGGGTGCCGAGCGCGACGCGGTTGATGGCCGCCAAGTCACCGTCCTGGCCGCCGACCGGAATGCCGGCCATGCCCTGGGCGGTCAAGAGCAGCAACAACGCCCGAAGCCATGCCGTCATTTTCCGCCGCCACTGCATCGACCTTGTTGCCGGTCGAGGTCAGGCATTGTTCCATGTTCTTCTGGGCATTGTCCGGCTTCCAGCCGTCGGTGAAGGTTTCGCAGACATTCTTGATCTTGCCGGAGTCGAGGGCTTCCTTGAGCACTTCCATCATGCCCTGGAACAGGAAGGTGGCGTTCGGATCGCCCTTGTCGCCCTTGATGAAGGCATAGTTGCCTTCGGGCTTTGCCTTCTGGACTTCCTGGGCAATGATGCGGCCCACACCGACGTTGTCGAAGGTGATGTAGAGCGCGTTTGGATCTTCGAACTGCACGTCATAGGCAATCGCCTTGATGCCAGCATCGTTGATCGCCTTGATCGACGGCAGGATGGCGTCCGAGTCGTATGCAACGACCAGGATCACGTCAACCTTCTGCGAGATCAGGCCTTCGATGTCGGCAGCCTGCTTCTGCGCCGAGGTCTGGGCATCGGTTGACACATAGGTGTTGCCCGCGGCTTCGACAACGGCCTTGATGGCGGCTTCGTCGGTTTTCCAGCGCTCTTCCTGGAAGGTCTTCCAGGACACAGCAATGGTTTTGCCAGCGGCCATGGCTGACATGGATGACATGCCGAGCATCAGGGCGCCGGCCATCAATGTTAAGATATTGCGCTTCATTCTTAGATTCCTCCTCATCGCCTAGCCATTCACGGGACGCTCCCATTACTCCAGTTGTTCTGGAACTCGCAAACAGTGGCCGATGGACGATTATTGATTTATTTTAGCGTCCAAAAAAATGTTGCATCAAGTCGCGGAGTGAGTCAAGCTTAGAAAATAAGTATGACAATTCAGCAGTAAATGCTGGTGACCGTGTTGGGAGAACATGCTCAAGAAAGCAAACAGCGATCTTGTCCGGCGGCAGAATCGAGGGCTGGTCCTCGAAACTTTGCGCCAGCATGGCCCGCTCGCAAGAATTACCTTGGGCTACCAAACGGGCCTTTCGCCTGCTTCCATTACCTCGATCAGCGGACAACTCATTGATGAAGGACTGGTCTATTCAATTGTCGAAGACGAAGAGGTCTCAACGCAAGCCAAACGCGGCACGGCCGCAAACAAGATTGGCGCTCAATCCGCAGGCGACCAATGTTCTGGCCATCGCAATTTCCGTCGATGGGGTTGAGCTGGTTTTTGCGGATTTCAGCGGGGCCACGCGTGAACCAGTAAAATTGCGCCTGGATATCTACCCAATTCCAAAAGAAGAATTCGGCCCGCGCATTGCCCAGGAAATAAAAAGCAATGCCAAAAGACTCGGAATTGCGCTGAGCTCGATCAAGCGTATTGGTGTTGCCGTGCAGGGTGTTGCCGACACGATTACCGGAGAAATCTCGTGGAGTCCGGCGTTTCATGCCCGTGACATTCCGGTTGTCCGGCCGCTTGAGAGGCTTCTGGATATACCTTGCAGCATTGCCAACAATGCCAACATGATTGCCGAAGCCCTCCTCGGCATGGACCGGAAGAGATATGGCGGGACAACTGCCGTTGTGTTTATGGGACATGGCATAGGACTGGGCCTCATACTCAATGGATCGGTTTATTCCGGTGCCACCGGCCGGGCGGCCGAATTTGGCCACATGAATCATCATGCCCGAAGGCCCCCTTTGCCGTTGCGGGCGGCATGGATGCCTTGAAGCCTTCAGCGCAGACTACGGCATCATGCGCATGGCCAATGACAGGCAGGGAACAGATTTTGACATTCATGCACCAGTTCTCGACAGCGATTTGCGAGCACTGGAATTGGCAGCAGAAGCGGGCGATACGGTTGCCGTAAATGCATTTCTGCGCGCCGGCGAAGTGCTGGGCTTCGGCATCGCCCGCCTGATTGCACTTATCAATCCGCAACGGGTTGTCCTGGCAGGGCCGGGAACGCGCGCCTACGGACTTATGAAGGACAGTCTTGAAGAGGCCCTGCGGCGCGGACTGGTTCATGACTTGCGCAAGAATATTGAGTTTGAAGTTGTGCCCTATGGCAAGGACATGATTACAACGGGAACCCTGGCTGAAACCCTGCGCCACCTTGACCGCGACGTTTATGCTACGGGCCAAAAAGCAACAATAATTGAATTCTCCGGGAGGAAAATTGCATGAGGAAACTGTTACTGGCTGCGGTAGTCGCTGTGGCATGGTTCGGTGCGCTGGGGGCTGCGGCACAGGCCAACGCCAAGCCAGCCGAGGAGGTGTTGCGCACCTGGTACCAGCTGGTCCTCGAATTGGTGCGGCACACGCCGACCTATTCGCCGCCCGTGGCCAGCCGTTCGTTTGCCTATCTCGGCGTGACCGCTTTTGAAGCGGTGGCGACCGGTTCGGCCGAACTGCAATCCCTGGCGGGGCAGTTGAACGGATTGACAGCCCGTGCCGCAACGCGAGGCGGGCAAGACCTACGACGAGGCCGTGGTGGTTCAGGCCGCCATGGCATTTGCCGTGCAGAATTTTTTCGAGAATACGGGCCCGACCGGCCAACGGGCCATGGCCGCACTCGAAGCAAAATTGCGCGCGGAGGTTTCGGCGGGATTGCCTGCCGATGTCGCGGCCCGCAGCGAAGCATATGGCCGCGCGGTTGCGGAACATGTTCTGGCGTGGTCGCGCGATGATGGCGGCGCCGTCATCGAAAACATGGGCTTCCCCTTAGAGTACGAGTTGACGAATGGGCCCGGCCCATTGGGTGCCGACCAGCCTGATCGCGCAGCAGCAAAAACCGCTTCTGCCGAACTGGGGCAAGAACCGCACCTTCGCCATGCCGAATGGCGCGAGCTGCGCGTTGCCCGCCCCGCCCGAATACAGCGAAGACAAGACTTCGCAGTTCTACAAGGAAGCGCTTGAGGTCTACGAGACCAAACAGAACTTGACCCCGGAACAACGCGCCATTGCGCGGTTCTGGTCGGACGACCCGATGCTGTCGCCGACGCCGCCGGGGCACTGGATTTCGATTGCCCTGCAAATTTTCGAGCGCGACAAGGTGGGGCTGGACAAAAGTGTCGACGTCCTGGCGCGCCTTGGCATGGCCGAGGCCGATGCCTTTATTGGCTGCTGGAACACCAAGTTTCAGTACGACCTGGTGCGGCCCGTGACCTATATCCGCCGCGTGATCGACCCGAAATGGGAATCCGCTGCTGAACACGCCGCCATTTCCCGAATATCCCAGCGGCCACAGCACGCAATCCGGCGCGGCGGCGGTGGTGCTGACCAGACATGTTCGGCGAAAACTTCGCATTCGAGGACGCCACGCGACGAACGCGATGGCGTAAAACCGCGCGCCTTCCCCAGTTTCTGGGCGGCGGCCGATGAAGCGGGCATCTCGAGGTTGTATGGCGGCATTCATTTCCGCGCCGCGATTGAGCGCGGGCTGGAACAAGGGCGCTGCATCGGCGCATTCGTCAACGCCTTGCGCACCAGGAGATAGACCATGCGTCTGATGTCTTTAGGTCTTGCCTTGACCGCGTTGGGTGTTGCCGGTCTTGCGCATTCAGCTGCTGCCGAAAACACCGTCGCCATCCCCAGTTTCGTCGAGGAAACGGCCAGCGCCGGCATCGACAGCGTCTACGCCGGCGAGTGGGAATACATGGTCGGCGGCGGGGTCGCCACCTTCGACTGCAACGACGATGGCTTTGCCGACATGCTCCTGGCTGGCGGCACATCGCCCGCCAAGTTCTACCGCAACACCAGCACGCGCGGCGGCGCGTTGCATTTCGAGGCGCAAACAAGCGGCCTCGAACTGGACAAGGTGACGGGCGCCTACCCGTTGGACATCGACAGTGACGGCATCACCGATCTCGTGTTGTTGCGCGTTGGCGAAAACGTCGTGATGCGCGGGCTTGGCGATTGCCGTTTTGAACGCGCCAACGAAGCTTGGGGCTTCGATGGCGGCGATGCCTGGTCAACGGCCTTTGCCGCCACCTGGGAACGCGGCGCGGACTTGGCCCACGCTGGCGATCGGCAATTACATCAACCGCCGCGAGGAGACGTCGCCGTGGGGGTCTTGCACCGACAACTGGTTGCACCGGCCCGATGGCGATGGCAAACCCAACGCCAGTTCGCGGCACCCTTGGCGCTCAAACCCAGCTTTGCGCGCTTTCGATGCTGTTCACCGACTGGAACAGGTCCGGCACGCCATCCTTGCGCGTCTCCAACGACCGCGAATATTACGAAGGCGGCCAGGAGCAGCTCTGGCACGTTGATCCGAACACAGGCCCCGGCCTTGTACACCGACAAGGAAGGCTGGAAGCCTTTGCGCATCTGGGGCATGGGCATCGCCAGCTACGATCTCGACTTCGACGGCTACCCGGAATATTTCCTGACCAGCATGGCCGACAACAAGCTGCAAACCCTGGCGGCGTCCCGAAGGACGGCAAGCCGCAGGCCACCTTCAACGACGTGGCCTTTGCCAAAGGTGTCACCGCGCATCGCCCCTACATGGGCGACGACTTGCGGCCCAGCACCGCCTGGCATGCGCAGTTTGAAGACGTGAACAATGACGGCCTGGTCGATTTGTTTATCGCCAAAGGCAACGTGGCGAAGATGCCGGACTTTGCCGCGAAAGACCCCAACAACCTGCTGCTGCAAGGCAGCGACGGCAAGTTCCAGGAAGCAGGCGAGGCGGCAGGCGTTGCCAGTACGGCCATCGTCGCGCGGCGCGGCTTTGGCGGATTTCAATCTGGATGGCCTGCTGGATCTGGTGGTCGTGAACCGCTGGGAAAACGCGCAGCTGTGGCGCAACACCAGCAGCAACGCGGGCCACTGGATCGAGGTCAAATTGCAGCAACCGGCGCCAAACCGCGATGCCATCGGCGCGTGGCTTGAGGTGAAGCGCGGAGAACAGGTGATGCGCCGCGAAATCACCGTGGGCGGCGGCCACGCCAGCGGCCAGAGCGGCTGGTGGCATTTTGGCCTGGGCGATGCCGCGCAGGCCGAAATGCGCGTCGTCTGGCCGGACGGCACCGGCGGCGATTGGCAAAGCGCTGGACAGCAACAATTTTTACATACTCGAGCCTGGCAAACCGGCGAAGGTGTGGGTGGCGAAATAGCGTTGGGTGATAAAAGACAAGCCGCCGATCACAAATTTCTGATCAGAAAAAAGCGGGATATATTTCCTTTCACTGTGGAACTCCCTATGACGTAACGGCAACCAAGGGAGCCGAAATGAAGTTTTCCAGACGTGATTTGCTTAAGGCCACGGTTGCCGCAACTTTCCTGCCATTTTTGTCAAATTCGGGGTTTGCCGGGGATTGGGCCGCACTCGAAGCGGAAGCAAAGGGCCAAACGGTTTATTTCAATGCCTGGGCCGGTTCCGAGCCGATTAACGGCTATATTGCGTGGGCCGCGGAGCAGCTTAAGACCCGGTACGGGGTAACACTTGAGCATGTGAAAATTGCCGATACGGCGGAAGTGGTCCGGCGGGTGCGTGATGAAGTGAAAGCGGGCAAGGCTGAGGGCTCGGCGGACCTGGTCTGGATCAATGGTGAAAACTTCCGCGCGATGAAAGCCGAGAAACTGTTGTTTGGACCATTTGCCAGCGAGCTGCCAAATTTCAAATATGTGGACACGGTCGGCAAGCCCACGACGCTTGTTGATTTTGCGGAAGCAACCGATGGTCTGGAAAGCCCATGGGGCATGGCGCAGCTCACCTTTTTTGGCGACGGTGCCAGGATTTCCTCACCGCCCAAAAGCATGGTTGAGCTTGTGGAGTTTGCGAAAGCCAACCCGGGCCGCGTAACCTATCCCGCACCACCGGATTTCCACGGCACAACCTTTGTGAAACAAGCGCTGATTGAATCAATTACGGACCGAAGCTTTCTTCCCTTGCCTGTGAGAAAGCAGAGTTTGCCCGTGCCACTGCTCCGCTGTTTGACCTGCTTGACAGCCTGCATCCGCATTTATGGCGCGAGGGAAAGCAGTTCCCGCAAAGCCAGGCGCAGCTCAAGCAAATGCTGGCAGATGGCGAATTGCTGATGGCTCTCACTTTCAATCCCAATGAACCTGCCAATCTTGTTGCCTCAGGAGAATTGCCGGACAGCACCGTGGCGTGGCAGCACAAGGCTGGCACCATTGGCAACACGCATTTCGTGGCCATTCCGGTCAATTCAAAGGCGCAGCCGGCGCGCAGGTCGTTGCAAACTTCCTGCTGTCGCCAGAGGCCCAGGGCCGCAAGGCCGATCTCAAAATCTGGGGTGATCCGACGGTGCTTGCTCTGACCAAACTTTCTGCCGATGAAGCCAAATTCTTTACAAGCAGCGATCGTTTCCGGAAGTGTCAGGGAACCGGCGCCAGCACTTCCGGAGCCCCATGGCAGTTGGGTTCCGCTCATTGAAAAGGCCTGGCTCGAATCCTACGGCACATGAAAAAATGGCTGAACAGTTTTGCCGGTTTTCTGCCACTTGGCGTGTTGTGGCTCTGCCCGCTTGTCGCAGGACTGCTTGCCGTGTTGTATGGCGCGCGCGATGGGGCGGCATGGAACGCACTTCTTGAGCACCCGCAACTCTGGCCGTCACTTGCACTTTCAGTAGCAACAGGCACATTGAGCCTGATCATTTCAGCACTGCTGGCCTTCTGGATTGTTGCCGGCCTTTACGGAAGCAAATTATGGTCCGCCGGCTCAGGCCTTATGGGCGGCTTTCTGTCATTGCCCCATCTGGCCTTTGCCATCGGCTTTGGATTCCTGATCACGCCGAGCGGGCTTATGGCGCGTGTCATTGGAACGTTTGCGGGTTGGGCCGAGCCACCGCAGTGGGTTACGACGCAGGACCCTTTTGGCTTGTCGCTGATTGCGGTTCTTGTCCTGAAGGAAGTGCCATTCCTGATCTGGCTGATTGGTGCGCTTTTGGCGCGGCCTGATATTTCACAGATGCTGCAGGGACATTTTCGCGTCTCACAGAGCCTGGGCCATGGCAGTGCGTCCGTCTGGCTGCGGGTGTTCATTCCGCAAATTCTGCCGCGCCTGAAATGGCCGTTGCTTATCGTCTGGTTCTATGGCGCATCGGTTGTTGATGTGGCGCTGGCCATTGGCCCCACGCAGCCGCCGCCACTTTCCGTCATCATCTGGTCTGATCTCAACAATGCCGATCCGGCCATCAACGCCCGCGGGACCGTTGGTGCCCTGTTCCTGACAGGCACACTTGCCTGTCTTGCCCTGTTTTTCTGGGGTTTGCAAAAAGCTATCCTTCCCGCCATCTGGAGTTTTCTCACGCGCGGCCCGTCGCCCAGACGGACACCAAAAATTTCTTCAAGCGTCCTCCTGTTTTTCTTCTTTGCGATTTACGCGATGGTTTTTGTCATCCTGTGCGTCATGTCCTTTGGCACTTTGTGGCCCTACCCCAATCTTTTCCCCGCGCAATGGCGCTGGTCGGCCTGGGGGCTGTTCCTGATGTCGCCAGCGCCCCTCTTGAACAGCCTGTCACTCGCCTGTGCTTCAACGCTGGCCGCCTTGGCGCTCGCCATCTTTTGGTTTGAAACGATCCCTGAAAAAATAGACACGGCTTCTGCTTGCCTGCGCCATTGCGGCGCTTGCCCTTCCCTCGCTTCTCATTGCCGATGGACAGTATCTGGCATTTCTTCATCTCGGTTTGAATGGCACCTGGTTTGGCGTTTTCCTCGCCCACCTGACGCCGGTATTCGCCTATGTGTTCATCGTGCTGAAAGGACCGTACCGGGCCTTTGATCCGCGCTATCGCTCCGTATCGCTTGGCCTTAACACGGATCAATACCGGTTCTGGTCAAGTGTCAAATTGGCCATGATGAAACCGGCTTTGGCCGCCGCCGCCGCGGTTGGCATCGGTGTCAGCATTGCGCAATTTGTTCCAACCCAACTCATTGCCTCGGGGCGCATGACAACACTCCCCATCGAAGCGGTAACGCTCGCAAGCGGCGGCAATCGCCCGCTGCTGGCGGTTTTTGCGCTCATGCTCGCAGTTGTGCCAGCGCTGGCATTTATTGCCGCGGCGCGCTTTGGCCGGAAAACCCTATGACCCTGCTTCTTGAAAATATCAGCCTCACAATTGGCGATGTGCTGCTCGTCAAGAGTTTCACGATTTCAATTGAGGCCGGCGAAATTGTCACCCTGATGGGCCCAAGCGGCTGCGGAAAATCATCGCTCCTGGCCTATATCGCAGGCGACCTCACAGCTCCCATGCATGGCGCCGGGCGGGTTATGCTGGATGGCGTTGAGTCTCATGGGCCTGCCGCCTGAAAAGCGCCGGGTTGGCCGGCTGTTTCAGGACGACCTGTTGTTTCCGCATCTCACCGTTGGGGAAAACCTTCTGTTTGGCATTGCGCGCGGCAACCCGGCAGAACGGCAAAGCCTGGTGAACGATGCCCTCGCAGCGCCCAACTCGAAGGGCTTGGAGAACCGTGCACCCCATACGCTGTCCAACGGGCAGAAAGCACGCGTTGCGCTTTTCCGCGCCCTTATGGCAAAACCCCAGGCGATGCTGCTGGATGAACCCTTCTCCAAGCTTGATGCGGAGCTCCGGCACTCCATCCGGAACTATGTTTTTGCCCATTTGCGCGAACGCAATATTCCAACCCTGCTGGTCACCCATGACCGTGAAGACGCTCCAGCGGGCGGGCGCATTTTTCGCATCAGCAACAAGGGGGATCTGATACGTGCTTGATCGCTACGCCATGAAATTGTTGAAGCCGGCGATTGACCGGGCAGCCCTGGAGATCAAGAACAGGGGCTATTCCGCTGATCAGGTTACTTTCGCAGGTTTTGGATTGGGCCTTCTTGCGGCACTTTGCATTGCTCTTGGATTTTACCCCTTGGCATTCGTGCCGCTGCTGGCAAGCCGGGCGCTTGATGGCCTCGACGGGGCCGTGGCGCGGGCCGGTGTTGCCACGCGACCGTGGGGCCTTTCTTGATATCGGCCTGGATTTTGTTTTCTATGGAACCATTCCCTTGGCCTTTGGCATCGCCGATCCTGACAGCAATGCCCTTGCCGCAGCAACGCTCTTGGCAGCTTTCGTTGGCACCGGCTCAAGCTTTCTGGCCTATGCCATTA
Organism: uncultured Alphaproteobacteria bacterium; assembly: GCA_963766425.1. Taxonomy (GTDB): domain Bacteria; phylum Pseudomonadota; class Alphaproteobacteria; order Rhizobiales; family Aestuariivirgaceae; genus Aestuariivirga. The sequence continues at coordinate 132,100 of CAVYAB010000016.1, read as the reverse complement.
TCGCCGAGAAGCGCGGCCTGAAGAGCACGGAATATCCGACGAAGTCATTCTACTATCTCGGTGGGCTGGCGGAGGGAACCGAGACGATTGCCTGTTTTCTGGCCATGTGCCTGTGGCCGCAACACTTCGCTGCGCTGGCTTATTTTTATGCAGCGCTTTGCCTGATCACCACGATCACGCGCTTGCTCGCGGGCTGGCATGCCTTCGCTGAGCCAAAAGATTAACGGCTGTTAATAAAAAACTTTGCTTCAGCCCAAATTTTTTCTTGATTGCAACACAAGAATCCATCATATGCGTTTTGCCCAGAGTCGCACGTGCCTTAAGGATATCCCCAAAGCAACGACGGTGCGGGCTTTTTGGTCTCGGTTGGCCCTCCAAAGGCTGATGTTACTGAGAGGCACCACTATCATTGCCCGCAGTGCGATTGGGTATCCCAATCAAGCCAAGGCGAAAAGTCAGTAGGCGGTTAGTCAACTCCACGTCTCCATCGCGTGGGTTTTCAAAGCGCTCTGATGTCTCATCTGTTTTTTTGGGAGATACGCACATGGCCGCAACCGCCCGCATTTTGGACTTCCTCCGCGACCGACGACCAGAAGGCCCTTGCCTCGTCGTCGACCTCGAAGTCATTGCCGACAATTACAAAGCTTTTACGCGGGCCATGCCGGACACGCGTATTTTTTATGCCGTAAAGGCGAACCCTGCCCCGGAAGTCTTGAAGCTTCTGGCCGATCTTGGCTCCTGCTTTGATACGGCAAGCGTTGCCGAAATCGAGATGGCGCTTGCTGCCGGCGCCACGCCTGACCGGATTTCCTTTGGCAATACCATCAAGAAAGAGCGCGATATTGCCCGCGCCCACCACTACGGCATTTCCATGTTCGCGGTGGATTGCGTTGAAGAAGTTGAGAAGGTTGCCCGCGCGGCACCGGGTGCCCGGGTGTTCTGCCGCATCCTCACGGATGGCGCCGGAGCCGAATGGCCGCTGAGCCGCAAGTTTGGCTGCGACCCTGAAATGGCGACAGATGTGTTGCTGCGCGCCCATGCGCTTGGCCTTGTGGCCTATGGCATTTCATTCCATGTGGGTTCGCAGCAGACACGGCTTGGCGCCTGGGATACGGCGCTGGCTGAAGTCAAAGGCTATCTTTGATGCCTTGGCCCTGCGTGGCATTACGCTTTCCATGGTCAATCTGGGCGGCGGATTCCCGACCAAGTACCTGAAGGCGGTTCCAAACACCGGCACCTATGCCAATGCCATTCACGAGAGCCTTGCCAAGCATTTTGGCAATGCCATTCCGGAAACCATCATCGAGCCAGGCCGCGGCATGGTTGGCAACGCCGGCGTGATCAAGACCGAGGTGGTGCTGATTTCAAAGAAGCACGCCAATGACAACCAGCGTTGGGTCTATCTCGACATTGGCAAGTTCGGCGGGCTGGCTGAAACCATGGATGAAGCCATCCGCTATCCCATCACCACGGCGCGTGATGGTGACGCCAAGGCGCCGTGCGTGATTGCCGGGCCAACCTGCGATTCGGCGGACGTGCTTTATGAAAAGACGCCCTATGACTTGCCGGTGACGCTGAGCGTTGGCGATGAAGTGCTGATTGAAGCCACGGGAGCCTATACGACGACCTATGCGTCGGTGGCTTTCAATGGCTTCACGCCGCTGCAAGCCTTCATCATTTAGTTCATCATCAAATCCTTGGAGGCTGTCATGGTCACCATACGCGCCGAAATTCCGGCTGACATAATTGCACGGGAAGCACTTCTTGACCGGGCCTTCGGGCGGGCTCGCCAACGCAAGACGTCGCAACGCTTTCGTGATGACCGCTTGCCTGCCGAAGGACTTGCGTTCACGGCCTTGAGCAAATCGGGGCGGGTGATCGGAACCCTGCGCATGTGGAATGTGATTGCCGGTTCTGCCGGACCAGCGCTTCTGCTCGGGCCGCTTGCCGTGGATGGCCGTTACCAACGGCGCGGCATTGGGCGGGAATTGATGGAACATGCCCTCAACATGGCGAAGGTTCTTGGTCATGTTTCCGTGTTGCTGGTCGGTGATGAACCCTACTACAGCCGCTTTGGTTTCAATCGCAATCTTGTTGCGGATTTGCATTTGCCGGGACCTGTCGAGCGCAACCGTTTTCTCGGGCTTGAACTCGTGTCCGGCGCACTTGATGGATCTGAAGGATTGGTGATGGCCAGTGGTGCCCTTGCATCGAATGCCGATGAAGTGATCGCGGCTTAGCTATTTCCAGTTCTTCGAGCGCTTTATTGCTTCCGAAAATCGTTGCATCAATTCCTGGCTCAACGGTGCATCCGGAGTGATCTCTGCTCGGGGCGCAGGGAGTGGTGGCAATGTTTTTACGCCAGCTCCGCGCATCGCCATGCGGGCTGTGCCGAGGCCGGTGAGTTCGGGTGATTCCTGAACGATTACCGTCTTTTGCAGCGCGTTGGCGAGAAACCGGTTGAAGTAGGGATTCTTTGTAAGGCCACCATCAATCGAGATCATATTTCCGAGTGATGTGAGTTCGCCCATGGCTGCAATCACTTCTGATGCCCGCAGTGCTATTCCTTCCAGCACCGCCTGCATGAGGTCTTTTGCAGTCGTATCCAGTCCCATGCCGATCCACAGGCCGGACGCACCGCGATCCCAATGGGGACAAGCGAGACCAGACAAGGCAGGTACAAAGATGAGATTGCGCGACAGGGCTGATGGCATTTCGAAACTTGCGATTTCGGAAAATTCCTTGAACAAGCCAAGTCCCCTCGCCCAGTTCACTGCCGAGCCGGCATTGTAGACACCGCCTTCAATGGCGCGATGCAGCGGTTCATTTTTTATTTTCCATGCCACGGTTGGAAGGATGCCAAATTTCGACCCATCGACGCGGACGTCTCCCGTAACCGTGAGCGCGAAGGCACCAGTCCCAAACGTAATCTTCGTGGGGCAGCCATGACCAAAGAGGGCCGCCTGCTGATCAACCAGACTGGCGGTCACGGGTGTTTTCCCAACCTGTCCAAAATCACCTGCGGTTGATCTGATTTCGGGCAGGCATTCCACGGGCACGCCAAAAAGCTTGCAAAGTTCAGGGTCCCAGTTGCAAGTTTCCAGTGACATGAGACTGGTGCGCGAGGCGGTTGTCACATCGGTTGCAAAAGTTCCGGTCAGGCGATCATGGAAAAATGCATCGCTGGTTCCCAGGCGCAAGCTGCCTTGCTTGAGAAGGGCCTTGGCTTCATCGACGTTGTCAATGAACCAGCGCAGCTTGCTTGCTGAAAAATAGGGATCAAGCGGCAGGCCTGCACGGGCCTTGGTCAATTCTTCCGCACCATCCGCCTTCAGCTTTGCTGTTGTTCCTTGTGTCCGGTCATCCTGCCAGACGATGGCGTTGTAAATCGGCTTGCCTGTCTTCGCATTCCAGGCAACTACTGTCTCGCCCTGATTGTCGATACCAATGGCATCGACTTCACCTGCGGCTTCAAGGCATGCCCTGACATTGCGCAGCAATTCTTCGGCATCATGTTCAACCCAGCCAGCCTGGGGATAAATCTGCTGGTGTTCAAGTGAAGCTTTGGATTCAAAACGGCCTGATTCATCGAGGGTGAAAGATTTGGTGCCTGTTGTTCCCTGATCAATGGCAACAACTTTCATGCCAACCTCTTCGCAATGTCTTCGGCTGCCGCAATGCCTTGTTGCCAGCATTCGCCCGAAGTCTTGAGCGGGCCCAAAACATTTCCGGCACTTGAGAATTTTTCTGAAGGCAAGCCGGTTGGGATCAATGCGGTTTCAGGCCTGAATTGCCCGGTGAAAATGACGCCATCGCAAATAATGCGTTCACGCTTGCCACGGCGCTCAATTTCAACGGCCTCAACATTCTTGCGGCCTTCAATGGCGATGAGTTTGGTGGAGGTTCGAACCGGAACGCCGAAAACAAATCTGGCGATGAGACCGCCGGGTCTTGGTGCTGAAATGTGCGGGTTCTCTTCCAGCATGGCAACGGGCCTGATGCCCAGGTGCCGGCAGGTCAGCAGTGCCGAGAACGAGACAAGTTCGCTGCCGATAATAACAGGCCGCGCAAAGGGCCTGTTGTGATGGAGATAGACATGCTGTTGCAGGGCGCCGGTATTCATCACGCCTTGCGGGCGGCTGCCGCCCACGAGGCGGGCTGAGCGGGGCGTTTCACGGGTGCCGGTAGCGATGAGAATGTGTTTTGCTGTCATCTCGCCAAGGCCGGAAGGGGTTTGAATACGCAACTGACCATCTTTCAGAAGTTCAAGCACGGTCGCTGCAGTTCTGACATCGAGGCCCTTGGCGGATTTGCGAAGTTCGGCGGCAAAGCGCGGGCCTGTCCACAGGCGTTTGTGGCTTTGCCAGCCAAAACCCAAATGCCCGCAATGGCGCGGGATGCCACCTGCCAGCGCCTCGCGCTCAAGGACCACAACATCGCGGATACCGAGATCAGTCAGGCGCCGCGCAGCACTCAGGCCCGTGGGACCGCCGCCCACGATGATTACATCATGGCTTTCCATCGAAGCGCCCCTTGGTGATTTCAGCGATATGCGCTGAACAATAGAAGCCCTGGCAGCGGCCCATCATGGCGCGGGTGCGGCGTTTCAAACCGCCCATATCGCCAGCGGGCAACGGGCCTTTCAGTGCGGTTTCGATTTCACCGCGCGTCACATGCTCGCAATGGCAGACAATTTCCCCGCCTTTCATATAGGGCCTGATGCGGCCCTCGCTCAGGTTTGGAACCGGGGTCCAAAACTGTTCCGGAGACTTCTTGGGCAATTTGCCAAAATTCTTGTCATAGAGCTGGATCACGTAATCCGCGATGCCGAGCGATGCTGTGAGGCCCGTGGAACGAATGCCGCCGACGGTAATCCAGTTTTTCTCCTTCACGGCTTCGATAACATAGTCCTTGTGCTCGCTCGCCGGGCGAAGGCCTGCGTAGGTGGCACTGACATCAATGCTCTCCAGTGCGGGCACCATTTCGATGGCGCGGGATTTGAGTTTGTGCAGGGTTTCGGAGTCACACGTTGCGATCTCACGCTCATCTTGATCTTCCGCCGTGGGACCGATTGCCAGATTTCCAAATGCGGTGCGAAAGATCACGACGCCTTTGGTGCGCGCCGTGGGCACGGGAAGAATGATAGCGCGAAGCAATTTGAAGGCAGGCTTGTCAAAAACAACGAATTGGCCCTTGCGGGGCTTGATGGTGAAGGGTGACAGGCGCGCCATCAGTTCAACCAGATCGCCAAAATTACCAGCGGCATTGATGACGACGGAAGCCGTGATCTTTCCCTGCTTGCTGGCCAGTGTCCAGGCATCGTGGGAAAACTCCCCGTCGGTGACTTCGGCGTTTCGCAAAATGATTGCGCCATGGGCCAGGGCCTGATGGGCGTAGGCCAAGGGGGCAGACCAGGCGTCGATAATATGTTCGCCGGGCACAAAAACACCGCCCAAAGCAGTTTGTGCCAATTTTGGTTCTTTCAGGCGCAATTCGGTTTGTGAGATGGCCCGCACATCCTTGACGCCATTCTTGTGGGCTTTCTCGACAATCCCCGGCAAGGCGGCGAGTTCGGAGTCATTCCACGCCACAACTATGGCAGAGCTTTCGATCAACGGAAGATTGAGCTTCTGGCGGATACGAAGATATTCCGCATAGCCTGCCTTCATGCAGCGGAGCTCAAGGCTTTTGGGCGGGGCATCAAAGCCCGTGTGCAGAAGCGCACTGTTGCCCTTGGAGGCACCGGACAGAATATCGCTGCCGCGCTCCAGCAAAACGCATTTCAACCCGGCAATGGCAAAGCGGCGGAGGATGGCAAGCCCGACGACGCCTCCGCCAATCACCGCGATATCGAATCTCTGCTCCATCATCATTAGCTATCACAAAAGTAATTTGGCAGCACGGGTCTGCCCTGATAGTCCATGGAGCTCATTTGTTCGCGGGCAATTAAGCCGTTCCGCGCCTCTCGCGCATGCGGTTGACCCAGGCGGTAATCAGACGGTCCGCAATGATTCCAATGAAAGCGATGACGAGGCCCGCCACAATGCCCCGTCCGGCATCAGCCTTGGAAAGCGCCTTGAATACTTCCTGGCCCAAATCACGGGTGCCAACCATGGCGCATATGATGATCATGCTGAGGGAGAGGAGAATTGTCTGATTGATGCCAAGCATGATTTCAGGCATGGCGACCGGAAGCTGCACGCGGCGGAACAGTTGCCACTTTGTGCATCCCGATACGATCCCCGCTTCCAGCAATTCATAGGGCACCTGCCTTATCCCGTGATTTGTGTAGCGCACGGCCGGCACGATGGAAAATGCGACCGTTGCGATCATTGCCGTCACGTCACCCACGCGGAAAAGCATGACAACCGGAATGATGAAACAGAATGACGGTATGGTCTGCAGCGTATCGATAATCGGCGTGACGATGGCTGAAACCCGGTCGCTGCGCGAACACCACAGGCCTATCGGAATGCCGAGGGCTGAAGCCACAAGGGCTGAAACGCCGCAGAGATAAAGCGTCTGCATTGCCGGAACCCACAATCCGGTCGTTGCACAAAAACCGGTAAGTACAGCGACCACCACGGCCAGCCCCCATCCCCCGAGACGCCAACCCACGGCTGTCAAAACCAGCAAAACGCCGAACCACGGCAGGGCCTCGAAGCCCGCCCGCAGCGGATTGAGAAAATTGAGCAGAACAAAAACCCGCATTGCTTCAATGGTGTCGAAGAAATTGATGGTGATCCAGTCGACGCCCGCTTTCCAATAGGGTGCCGTCGTGAATGTCAGGGAATTGGGCAGCTTGTTCAGCGCCGGGAAAACCGTGCCGAGAAGCGTGCTGCCAACGAGTACGCCAATGGCCAAAATGGTGTTGGTGTGCCTTCCCCAGAACCCCACGACAATGACAGCTTCAGGCCGTTTGTGCGCCATGGCCTGGCTTAGCCTGTCAAGCACCACCGCCATGATAACGATGGCAAGACCCGCCTCCATGGCCTGGCCTATCTTCAGGGCCCGGAGCGCCAGCAGCACGTCGTAGCCAAGCCCGCCTGCGCCGATCATTGATGAAATGATGACCATGTTGAGCGCCAGCATGATCACCTGGTTGATACCGATCATAAGAGAGGGCTTCGCAGATGGCAGCAAGACCCGCCACAGTTTCTGTGCTTTTGTGCATCCTGCCATGTCAGCGAAATCTTTGATCTCCTGCGGCACTTTGTTGAGGCCCAACACAGTTGCCCGTACCATAGGCGGCGTGGCGAAAAGCCCCGTCGCAAGCAAGGCCGAAACCGGGCTCGCGCCAAACAGCAACAGCATTGGGATGAGATAGGCAAAGGTCGGCATGGTCTGCATAAGGTCAAGTGCCGGTACGATCAGCCAACGATTGATACTCGGCGAGAAATGTCCCCAGATGCCGAGGAGCAGCCCCGACACGACGCAAAAGGGCACGCAAATAACAATGAGCGCCAAGGTGAGCATGGCATTGTCCCACACCTTGAAGAGGAGAAGTGCGAGAAACCCGAAACCACACAGGGCCGCCAGACGAAGGCCACCAAAGATATAGCCGAGCCAGGCCATCACAAATATCACGCCAAGCCACGACAGGCGCGGCAGGGTCCAGGCAGCTTCTCCATTCCCGAATTTGAAGCCTTTGGCGAGCAGGCTGAAGGCAAACCGCAGTGGCACGTCGACTGCGGCGGCGAGCGACCGGGTCGCCCAGGTGAAATTCGTTTTGAGCCATGCCATGAAGGCGCCGACCCAGTCCTTGAAAGGAATGATCAAGCCATCCGGATACTTTGCCAGCGCGGACAGGGCATCGGGAAACAGTAGGATAACAGCGGTCGCAACAATCATCCCTGCAACAACAAACTGGCCGACACGTTTTCCGTTGTGTGCCCGTGCAGCTGACAGCGCGATATCGCTCATGTGCCCGCTCCCCTTTCCTTTCCGGAAAGCAGGTTGATCACCGATTTCGGTGAAATTTCACCGATTATCTCGCCATCGTCATCCACAACTGCGAATGGCTCGGGTGAATCCACTATTGCTGCCGCGAAGCTTGCGATCTTGGCCCTTGCTGGAACCCTCTCCAGCCCGCTGGACTTAGGCGTTGCCGCCCCCATAAGAGCGCGCGCCGAAAGCACCTTGGCCCGATTCACATCGGCAGTGAATTCGGCCACATAGTCGGTGGCGGGATTTTTGACGAGATCTTCCGGGGTTCCAATCTGGATAATTTCGCCATCCTTCATGATCGCAATTCGGTCGGCGAGCCGGATAGCCTCGTCGAAATCGTGGGTGATAAAAACGACGGTTTTCTTGAGAACACTTTGCAGCCGTATCAATTCGGTTTGCATCTCACGGCGGATCAGTGGATCAAGTGCGGAGAACGGCTCGTCAAGGAACCAAATTTCAGGTTCCACGGCGAGCGAGCGCGCAATGCCGACACGCTGCTGCTGTCCGCCGGAAAGTTCAGAGGGAAAATGGTGCTCGCGCCCGTTGAGACTGACGAGATCAATCATCTTGTGGGCGCGGGCTTCGCGCTCGGCTTTGCCGATGCCCTGGATCGACAGAGGAAAGGCGACATTCTCCAAAACTGTGAGATGGGGCAGCAGGGCAAAGTGCTGGAACACCATGCCCATTTTGTGCCGCCGGATATTGATAAGTTCAGCTTCGCTGGCCTTCAGCAAGTCCTTGCCATCGAAAACCAGTTCGCCTGTGGTGGGCTCGATCAGGCGTGACAGGCAGCGTACCAGCGTCGATTTGCCGGATCCCGAGAGGCCCATGACGATGAAGATTTCGCCTTCGCGCACATCAAGCGTTGTGTTGCGCACCGCGCCGACCAGCCCAGCCTTATCCAGTTCGGCGGTTGTCGCCTTGCCGTTGCGCTCATGCATGAATTTGGCGGCGTTCGGGCCAAACACCTTCCACAAATTGCGGCAAGATAATTTGACCGGACGCTGAATTTCAGCGTCCAATGTTTTCGTTTTCATAAGAATTGCCCCTGATGCCGGCTTATTGAGCCCAGGCTTTCCATTTCGCTTCGTTGGCGGCAACCCAGGCAGCAGCAACGTCCTCAATTGTCTTGCCATCCAGGTCAATCTGGCCCGACATAGAATTCAATTCATTGGTGTCGATCTGGAAAGCTTTGGCAACCTTGTAGGCAACCGGCCATTTGTCCTTCATGCCACCCCAGCCAAACTTCCAAATTTCGCCATGGGGCTTGCCGCAATCATGGGCCTTGTCGGGGTTGATGCCCCACTTGGGATCATTGTAACACTCCGGCGTATAGTCCGGGAACTGGACCCACTCGCCTTTATACTTGGCAGGCGCCCAGTGCGGAGAATAAATCCAAAGCATGACCGGCGCATTGCGCTGATAGGCCGAGTCAAGCTCGGCAAACATCGCTGCATCGGTGCCGGCATGGATGACGGTGAAGGGCAGGCCGAGAGCTTCCACGCGCTCATCGTCAAAGCCTTCCCAGGTTACCGGGCCACCGACATAACGGCCCTTGGGAGTAGTTTCAGCCGTTGAAAACGCTTCGGCGCATTTGGGGTCCTTCAGGGCTTCCCAATTTGGAAGGCCGGGGCATTTTTCCTTCATGTAGAGGGGGTACCACCATTCTTCCTTGGCCTTCGGTCCCAGCGTACCAAGCCGTTCGGTTTGGCCAGTTGCTTCGGAGGCCTTCATGGCCTCACCCGCCGTGGTATCCCAGTACTCAATGCCGATCGTCGCGTCGCCATTGGTCAGGCTGGTCGTAAGGCTCGAAAGATAATCGCCGGTGGGATATTCGACCGTGTATCCGAGTTTTTCAAGAACGCCTCCCAGTATCTTGGCGTTGAGAACGGCGCTGGTCCAGTCGAACAGCACGATTTTGATGGGGTCGCTTGATTCCACCGCATTTGCAGAATTCGGTGACAAAATTGGGGCCACAATTGCCACTGTGGCAAGCGCGGCAGATTTCCAAGTCGCTGTAAAACTCATATTTTCCTCTCTGTTCATGGGCACTTGCTTGAACCGTCGTGCCCGTTAATTGCAGTGTCGACCCAAAATTGATTGGCTGTCAATGTGAAAGGGAGGAATTATTTTTTCATGCTGTGATGCCCGGACCGAGCCGCGGGGGAGCAGGCGCTAGGCCCCAGTCACGGCCGATGGCTTTTCGTGAGCGGCACAAAAAAGGGCGACCCGAAGGCCGCCCTTTTCAATTATTGGCAATCAGTTACTCGCCAGCACCTGCGGCAGCGAGCGCCTTTTCCTGTGCCGCAATAGCGGCCTGACGCTTGGCGATTTCTGCGCCAATCGGAGGACCCTTGAAGCGCTTGCTTCTCACTCGCGAACCAGCCAATGGCCAAGGCCACCGCCAGGAAGATCAGCGGATTGGTCAACTGGTTCAGCGGGAACACGAGGTCAGGGAACAAGGGCAGGATGATCGGGTTGAACGGTGGCTGGATGCCAGCATAGGCGAGAATAATCACGCCAATGCAGGTGACCACCGCGAAGGGCTTCGACCATGCGCCCTAAGCGGAATGGGCCAAATTCCGTCCACGTCTTGCCTTCCGCCATGAGACCGGCAGCAACCGGCATGGCATAGGAGATGTAGAGGAACAGGGCACAACCCGCGGCAAGCGCAAACATGAACGGCGCATAGTAGCAGGCACCGGCCGAGAGAGCGGCGGTGAGCCATATGGCGTTCACCGGCGTGCGATGCACCGGGTGGATCGTCGAAAGGAACTTCGAAGCCGGAAGGCCGCCGTCACGCGAGAAGGCGTAAATCATGCGCGATGTCGAGGTCATGCCCGCCAGCGCGCAGATATAGTTTGCAATCACGATACCGATTGCCAGAATTGCCTTGAGGAATGCTGGCATGGGCAGGTTGTTGAACAGGTTGAAGAAGGAGTTGAAGCCATCCTTCGCACCTGCCGCGGTATCCGGCATCGCCAAAATGAACGACGCGGCGAGGAAGAAACCAAACAGCAGTGACCAGAATACGGAATGCAACATGCCCTTCGGCACAGCGGTTCGCGCATTCTTGGTTTCTTCCGATGTGTGGGCGGAAGCATCAAAGCCGGTGATCGTGTAGAGCGGATAGAGAAGGCCGATCAGGAAGGCAACGAGTGCCGTGCGTGGTTCCGGAACGACCAGGCCGCCGGGTTCACCCGTGTTGTTCACGAAGGTGAAAAGACGGGAGAGATCGAAGCTGGCACCCCAGATCAGCATTGCAAGCACAAGCAGGACAGTGATCACGAAGATCAAATAACCCGAAAAATCGGTGAGCATCGTTGTGAGTTTTGATGCCGAAATGATTGAAAAGCGCTTGGGTCACAGCAAATATCGTTACGAAAATGCTGGCATGCCATGCACCCCAGGCTGATGTATCCATGCCGAAGACGCCGGTAAGCACGAGGTCCTTGAGCAGGAGATAAACGCCGAAGTTAACCGAGGCCACAACGAAGATGAGGCCCACCATGTTGATCCAGGCGCAGATCCAGCCCCAGCCGCGACCGCCGAGGATAGAGGCCCAGTGATAAAGGCCGCCAGCCGTTGGATAGGCCGAGGCGATTTGGCCGACGGAAGCTGCCACGACCAGCGCGAACACGCCGCCGATGACCCAGCCGATGGCGACAGAGAAGCCGCCGCCGGACGACATTGCCACTGGGAAGGCTGTGATGCCGCCAGCGAGAATGCAGATGATCGAGAATGAAATAGCAAAGTTCGAGAACCCGCCCATGCGACGGGCAAGTTCCTGGGCATAACCCATTCCGTGGAGGACTTTTTCGTCCTCAGTCAATTTATGATCAGCCATTTGGCCCCTCCCTGCACATCCGAGGGGACCCGGACGACATTGGTTTCCCTAGAATACCTTGAGCATTGCACCCCCCGGTGCGGCGTTCTGCATCAAGTCTTCCCCTGAGTCGGCATTGTGGCGGTGGGCATGGATAAGGTCAACCTTAGTTGTAAGACTAAGGTTGCAGTGCACAAATACCTCCAGCAATCCAGCCGCTTTCTAGCGTGAGCTTTACTCAATCGTAGCACCTGTGCTTTTGTGAATTCCATCATGGTGCGCCGCTATTACGGACTTCCTTCACTCAACGCGCTTGCCGCTTTTGAAGCAGCAGCGCGGCATTTGAGCCTCACGCGCGCGTCGGCTGAACTCAATGTCACGGCGGGAGCGGTTTCAAAGCAGGTGAAGGCGCTGGAAGAGGAGCTTGGCTGCGCCCTGTTCATTCGTTTGCACCGGGCCTTGCAGCTCACCCTCGAAGGAGAGGCCCTGTACCACAGCCTGAAAGAGACTTTCGAGCGGCTTGCCCTCAACCTCCAGGAAATCCGCCGGACCGGCAAGGTGCGGATTGTTTCCATTGGCACCACCAATGCCTTTGCCCAGCATTGGCTCATGCCGCGGCTTGGCGATTTCTGGAATGCCCATCAGGACATCATCATCGACCATATGATTTCTGACCGGGCCCAGGACCTGTTTCGCGCCGACGTGGATTTGCGCGTGCGTTATGGCAGCGGGGTGTGGCCCAACGAGAGTACGCACAAGCTTTTCGATGACACGATCATTGCAGCGGCAAGCCCCGGCTACGCCAGCCAACACAAGATCAAGTCTCCGCGCGACCTCTCTGCCCATCCCCTGCTCTCGGTGGAAGGCACGGATTGGACCTGGACGACCTGGCCGGATTTCCTGCGCGTGAACGAGGCTCCGCACAAGCGCCTCAGCGTGCGGCGTTTCAACAGTTACGTGATTGCCTTGCAGGCAGCCCAGGATGGGCAGGGACTGGTTCTGGGATGGCGCAATCTCATAAAGCCGCTGCTTGGACCGGCGCAAACTGGTGCAGGTCACCATCGCGGAGATGCCGGCGCCTGGGTCATTCTACATTTGCTGGAACAACAATTCGCAGTTGTCGCGTGAGGCGCTGGTGCTGCGGGATTTTCTGCTGAGCCATGTCACTTGAGTTATACTCAATCATTGCATGCAGCGAACTGATGTTGATTGATCGCCCTGCGAGGTGCTCAATAGAGCGACAAAAGCGAGTGCATGATGATCAATACGATGGAACTGGCAAAACAAGTGACGGCAACGGGCAAGCGGAGCGGCGGGCGCGAAGGCCGGAGAGCCTTGCGCGCGGTTCCCATGGCTTCGTTTCCAACGCTGGTGCGCAATATTCCCACCTATCAAATGGTGCCTGATGAGGCGGTGGAGCTCATTCACGATGAGTCCATGAAAATCCTCGAGGAAATTGGCTGCGAGTTCCGTGATGATGAGGCCATTTCCATGTGGAAGGCCGCAGGGGCCGATGTGCAGGGCACGCGGGTACGGATTGACCGCGCGCTGCTGATGAGCCTTGTGGCAAAGGTGCCGCCGGAATTCACCCTGAATGCCCGCAACCCGGAACGCACTGTCAAGGTGGGCGGCAAGAACACGATATTTGTGCCGATGTATGGGGCACCTTACGTGCGCGGCCTCGATGGCGAACGGCGCTATGGTTCGCTTGCTGATCTCAATAATCTCCACAAGCTGGCCTACATGTCACCGGCCTTGCATTCCTCCAGCTCGATCATCTGCGAGCCCATGGAAATTCCGGTTCCCAAGCGGCATCTGCACATCATTCATTCCGCGCTCAAGCATTCCGACAAGCCCTTCATGGGCATCGTCACATCGAAGGAGCGGGCCGAAGATGTGATGAAGATGGCGGGCATCGTGTTTGGCGACGACTATGTGAAGGACAACACCGTGGTGGTGTCGATCACCAATTGCAATTCGCCGCTGGTGTGGGATGCGACGATGCTGGACGCCATGAAGGTTTATGCGCGGCACAATCAACCGTTGATCCTGGCGCCCTTCGCGCTGTGTGGGGCCTCAACCTCTGCCTCCTCCATTGGCGCTGTGGCGCAAGTGAATGCGGAAGCCCTGGCGGGTGTTGCCTTCACCCAGCTCATTCGCCCTGGCAGCCCGCAAATCTATGGGCAGTTCATGGTCACGGTGGACATGAAAACCGGCGCACCGATGGGCGGAACGCCGGAAGCGGCCCAGATGATGTTTGTGATGGGGGCACTGGCACGGAAATATAAGCTACCCTGGCGCACCTCCGGTTTCCATGTGGGCTCAAAGCTCAATGACGCGCAGGCAGGCTATGAATCAAACATGCTCATGCATGCGGCGATCCTTTCGGGGGCCAATTACATCTGGCATGTGGCGGGCTGGCTCGAGGCGGGCCTGTGCTGCGGTTTCTCCAAATTCGTGACCGATGCGGAGCAGCTCCAGGGCTGGTACAAATACGCGCAAGGGCCTTCCTTTGATGATTTCAAGGAAGCTATGGCGGCCATTCGCGAAGTGGGGCCAGCTGGACATTTCCTCGGCACCAAGCATACGCTTGAGCATTTCGAAAGCGCCTTCTTCATGCCAACGGTCATGGACTTCAATCCTTTCGAGCAGTGGTCTGCCGAAGGTGCCAAGGATCACGATGCAAGGGGCCGCGAAAAAGCCGCCGCGATGCTTGCGGCTTATGAAGAGCCTCCCATGGACCAAGGCATTGCCGATGGGCTGAAAGATTTTATCGCGCGGCGTGAATCCGAACTGCCGAATACGGTGAGTTAAAACATTTGCAAATCTATGTTGATGCGGATGCCTGTCCGGTGAAGGAGGAAGCCGCGAAAGTTGCGGCGCGACACGGGCTCATTGTCCATTACGTTTCAAATTCCCACATGCGGCTGCCTTTTGGGGACAATGTCAAACGCGTTGTTGTTTCCGAAGGTGCCGATGCCGCTGACAACTGGATCGCAGAACAGGCGCAAGCGGGCGACATCGTGATTACCGCCGATATTCCGCTGGCCTCGCGCGCGATCAAAAAAGGCGCGAAGGTCATCGCCCACAATGGAAAGCCGTTCAGCGAGGACAGCATCGGCATGGCGCTGGCCATGCGCGATCTCATGTCACAATTGCGCGAAACCGGTGACGTGCGTGGAAATAATCCGGTGTTCACGCCTTCCGATAGATCGCGTTTTCTTCAGGGGCTTGAAAACACTATCCAGGCGCTCAAGCGCGCGGGCTAGATTCCGAAATCGGAAAGCAGGCGCCGGGTCGCCGCATCAAAGCGCGCCATGCCGCCGTGGGACCTTGCCATCATCATCGAGCCTTCCAGAGAGCCGATGATATATTGGGCGGCTTCGGAAGCTGTCCCCTTGAAATGCAAAGTGCCGCTGCTGCGGCCTTCTTCAAGCACACTTACAAGCCAGCGCTCATTCAAGGCAAAAAAGCCATCCAGTGCGGTCTGCATGGCTTTCGGCAAGGTTTCAAACTCGGCAGCGAGCATGCCACACAGGCACATGCGCTGATCGGCCAGGACATGGGCATAGATCATCGCGTAACGCTGCAACTTCATTGCCGCGGTGCCGCCGCCGAGATCAATTCCGCCGAGCAGTCTTTCAAACTCATCCTCATAACGCTCAATGAGCCTGACACCGAGTCTGGCCTTCGAGGCGAAATGATAATGCAGGCTCGCCTTGGAAACATTCAGCGTGCTGGCGATGTCGGCATAGCTGAAGGCGTTGAAGCCCCGGGTTTGGACAAGGCGCTGGGCGATATCCAAAATCTGCTGGGAGGTGTGAATGGTGTCAGTTTTTTGGTCCACAAGGTTCTTCCTGAAATTTGTAGAATTGCGGTTCGAACAATTAGTAATACAATTCTATCTACTAGTTGACAAGTTACCTATCAATAGGTAAGTGTAGAGCCGCTTGGGTTTGCTGACCCGCCTCGCGTTGTGTCAGTGAATCCCGCATTCGTGCTGTGCCTCGACGATGGCTGAACTTGGCCCTCAACGGTATTGTCGATCAGACCATCATGCAGGCGTGGGGCGGCTGCGCCGATTTATAATCAATAAAAGCCTAGGGAGAAATATCATGAAAAAATTTGTGATGCTTACTGCCAGCGTGCTTGCATTGAGCCTGACTGCCACACAGTTGGCGCGTGCTGACGACGCCGAATTGATCAAGAATGCCGAAGTCGGCAGCACCAGCGGCCGTCGGAGCGGGTGCTTCGGTCCTTGCTCCGCAAGCCGATGGCACAATCAAAGCCTTGCGCGAAAGCAAGAACGGCTTCTGGTGCATGCCAAATGACCCCAACACGCCGGGTGACGATCCGATGTGCGGGGATGCCAATTCAATGGAATGGGCTATGGCCTGGATGAGCAAGAAAGATCCGCCGAAGGACAAAGTGGGCCTGATCTACATGCTTGCCGGTGGCTCCGATGCCAGCAACACCGATCCTTTTGCAACGGCGCCAACCGAGGCCAACAACTGGGTCAAGACTGGCCGCCATGTCATGATCATGAATGCCATGGACATGATGGCAGGCTACCCGACGGATGCAAAACCTGACACCAGCAAACCCTATGTGATGTGGGCTGGAACGCCCTATCAACATCTCATGGTTCCGGTAGAATAAATTTGATCTGGCACAGGGGCGGCGATCCCGCTCCTGTGCTATGGAGTTATCCATGAGAACCGCAATCACCATTGCTCTCCTGCTTTTTGCCACGGGCGCTGGCGCAGGCCCATTCGTACCGCATTGGCAATCTGGAGATCGTGCATCCCGCCATCATGGTGCCGCAGGAAAATTCTGATTGTACTTGCGCCCATGTGACGATTATCAACCACGGTTCTGAAACCGAATATTTTCTCGGCGCAGACATTGAGGTCGCAAGCAATACGAAGCTTCTTCGTGTTGCAAGTCATGACCAAGATATCAGCGCACCATCTGCCGTAGCGATAGCGCCGGGTGCCACACTTGACCTGCACCGCCACGAATGGTGCCTGTTTCTCAGCAACGTTTCTAAAAGCCTTGAGCCCGACGTGGGCGCCTACCCTGCCCGCTTGATGTTCCGCAACGCCGGAACAATCGACATCGAATTCCTGGTCGATGCACCACAATCACTGAATTGCCGGGACAGGAAATTGTGTTAGCCTGCGGGCATGATCGACTTTCTGACCTCGGCGCTCGCCACACTTCTTGTTGTCGCCGATCCCATTTTTCTCAGCGCCATATTCCTGGGGCTGACAAGCAACCTGACACCAAAGGACAGGCGCGAAGTGGCACTTCGCGGTTCCATCATCGCTTTTTGCATCCTGGTGGCGGCGGGACTTGGCGGGGCAAAACTTCTGGAGCTTCTCGGCATCTCGCTCTCGGCCTTCCGCATCGCCGGCGGATTGCTGCTTCTGTCGGCAGCGGCCGAAATGGTTTTTGACCGCCGCAGCCAAAGACTGCAAGCCACTGCTGAAACAGCAGTGAGCCGTGGACCATGTGCGAAATATCGCGGCCTTCCCGCTTGCCATTCCGCTCATGGCGGGGCCCGGAGCAATCACCGCCATGATTCTGCTGGCAGGCAAGGCTGGCGGGGAAATTGAATTGCTGGGAGGACTGTTTGGCATCACGGCGCTGGTGATGCTTGCCTGCTACATCAGCTTTCTCATGGCGGAGCGCATTTCCAAGACCATGGGCATCACCGGACGCGCAGTGATTTCGCGCTTGCTCGGCATCATTCTCGCTGCCCTTGCGGTGCAGTTTATCATTGATGGTGTCACAGCGCTGATCACCTGAAAAAAAGAGGGGTGAACGGCAGCAACCTTTCGCCGCCCACCCCTTTACGAAAGTGGTTTCCGAAGAAAGCCACTCCGCGACACGAGTACTCTGTAGTGAAAATGGGAGGATCCAAAACAGACGTGTGCATTGCAATGTACTTTGCAAACGCCGGGCCAATTTGTCCTAAGTCTGAACAAATTTCATAACTTATTGATTTTTATATAAAAATTGTAATTTAAGAAATGGTCGACGAAGATGTCAATTATTACGGGAGCCGAAATTATGTGCAGTGCAGCAATTAAAAGAGCAGCACTTTACTCAGGCTGATGGGTTTTTAGCCACTGTCCAAAGCGGGTCATTGCGTCCTGCAACTGGGCCGGATCGCGCAGGTAACACATGCGCATAAAGCCTTCGCCATCCGAGCCAAATGCAGACCCCGGCGCGAAACCAACGCCTGCTTCATCGATGAGGCGGCGCACGGTTGCGGCTGAATCCTTCATGCCCTCAATCTTGAAGAACATGTAGAAAGCCCCGGTTGGCACTTCGAACCTGATCTGCGGAAATTCGCGCAGGAACTTCACGACGAGATCGCGATTGGCAAGGGCCCTCGAAACCTGCATTCCCACGAAATCATCGCCTGTATCCAACGCGGCAACACAGCCCTTCTGCAGGAATGCGGCCGTGCCGCTGGTGTTGTATTGGATGATCCGCTCAATCACCGGCCCCAGTTCTCTTGGCGCCTGCAGCCAGCCCACGCGCCAGCCCGTCATGGCCCAGTTCTTGGAAAATGTATTGGCGAGCAGGAGGCGTTCCTCGACATCGCATACATCAAGGAATGAAGGGGCGCGCGGCTCGCCCTTTGCGCCGTAATAGAAGCGGGAATAGACCTCATCGCCGAAAATCCAGATGCCGTGCTTGCGGCAGACATCGCGGATTGCAATCAGGTCGTCGCGCGAGGCCGTCCAGCCCAGGGGATTGGACGGCGAATTCAGGCAGAGCGCTTTGGTGCGCGGCGTGATGGCGGCAAACAGGCGGTCAAAATCGAGCGACCATTTTCCATTGCGAAAGTCCATCGGCACTTCAACGGGCCGCGAGCCTTGCAAGCGCAAGGGGCCCGCATAATTGGGCCAGGCGGGCGAAGGAATGATAACTTCATCACCTTCACCGGCAATCATCTGAATGGCGGTTTGGATGGCCTGCATGCCGCCGCCGGTGACGAAGAAATTTTCGAGGCTGAATTCCCTGCCATAGTGGCGCGTGTGATAACGGGCCAGCGCCTCGCGCAATTCCGGAATGCCGCGCTGCCAAGTATAGAAGGTTTCGCCCTTGATCAGGCTTTCCGCGGCGGGCTTGCAGAATCCTTCCGGGGTTGGAAGGTTTCCCTCGCCCGCCCAGAGCGGAATGATGCCCGGCCTGCCAAAGCCATACATGGCGGCTTTGACAATGCCGCTGTCGGGTTCGACTTGAGCTTGCGGGGTGATGGCTGTGAGATGCGATGCAATGTTCATGGGCGACCTTAGAGCAAAAAAGCGGCCCGGATGTCCAGCACCCGGGCCCCATGACAGTCATACCTGAAACGCTTACTTCTTTTTGGCAGTAACCAGCGCGTCGCGGATTTCCTTGAGCAGAACTTCCGTGGTCGAAGCTGCTGGCGGTGGTGCTGGTGGTTCGGCCCGTTTCAAGCGGTTCGAAATCTTCACCAACTGAAACAGGATGAACGCGATGATCAGAAAGTTGATCATTACTGTAATAAAGCTGCCATAGGCGAAAACTGCACCCTGCTCCTTGGCGGCAGTCAAGTGTCGTGGCTGTTACACCTGAATTGAGACCAACAAAATAATTGTTGAAATCGAGGCCGCCGGCAAGGCCACCGATGACTGGCATGATCAAATCATCAACTATTGAACCTACGATTTTCCCAAAAGCGGCGCCAATGATCACACCAACAGCGAGATCAAAGGCATTGCCCTTGAATGCAAAATTCTTGAATTCTTCCAACATCTTGGTCCCCTATCCTTATCCAATTTATCAACTAGGCAAAAGCCGCACGCGACAGTGCCGGCATTCGCATGGCATAGGTTATGCCACGGGCGACAAAGAAAACACAGAGCGCTGCCCAAAGCCCGTGATTGCCAAAATTTCGCTCGAGAAACCACCATGACGCCAGGTAGATCACAAGTGAAAGCACCATCATGTTGCGCATTTCGCGGGTGGCCATGGCGCCGGTATAGATGCCATCGAATTGAAAACATATGGTGCCGAGCAATGGCGTGAGGCTTGTCCAAAAAAGATAATGCCGGGCAGTTTCGCGCACCTCGGGGTTGACGGTCATGAGATCAATGAGCCACGGCCCCGCAAACCAGATTATGGCACTGCAAAGCGCTCCCACAACAAGGGCCCAAAGTGTCGTCAGGCGAATGGCCCGGTTAAAGCGCTCGCGATTTTTGGCACCAATGGATTGGCCAACAAGGGCTTCCGAAGCATAGGCGAAACCATCAATGAGATAGGCTGCCACTTCAAAAAAATTGAGGAGCACCGCATTGGCGGCAATAATTACATCGCCCGCGCGTGCGCCCCTCGAGGTGAACCAGGCAAAGGCAAAAACCAGGCACAGGGTGCGGATCATGATGTCGCCATTGGCACCCAGGGTGCGCATGACCTTGTTGCGGTCCCAAATCTGGTTCCAGGTTGCTCTCACATCTAGCTTACCCAAACGTTGGGCAACCAAGACGCCGCCGAGCAAAGCTGCCGAGACTTCGGCGATCAAGGCGGAAAGACCCACGCCATCTGCTGCCATGCCGAGTGAAAGAACAAACAACGCGCCCAAGCCCATGTTGGTGAGATTGAGAAAAATCTGCACTACAAAGGCGATCGTGGCGCGGCCCTGGCCTATGAACCAGCCAAGGATGCAGAAATTCGCCAGCGCAAAGGGGGCTGACCAGATGCGGTAGCGAAAATAGATTTCGCCCTGGGCGCGCACCTCCGGCGAACCGCCAATAAGGCCAAAGGAGATGCTTTCGATCACGGGACTGATAGCAATAAGAAATATTCCTGCCACGGCAGCAATCGCCAGGGCGCGCCACAAGACTGCGGTGAGTTCAACGCTATCGCCAGCGCCAACGGCCTGAGCTGTAAGGCCACCGGTCGAGAGGCGAAGGAAGCCAAAACCCCAGAAAAGGAATGAAAAGATCAGGGCACCGACGGCAATAGCGCCAATGTAATAGGGGTCCGGCAATTGCCCAATGATGGCGGTGTTGACCACGCCAATGAGGGGCTCTGTCACGTTCGACAGCATGATCGGCACTGCAATTGTCAGCACCGATCGATGGTTGAGGGGCATCAGAGAGATGGAATGCTTCATGGGCCCCGTGTTGCTTTAGGCCAAACCCCGAGTCAAGCTGCCGAACCATGAGTCATTTGCCATCCAAATTTCAAGACTGGTTTACAGCGCGGGGCTGGAGCCCGCGGGCGCACCAACTTGCAGTTTTGGATCACGCGATGGCAGGCGAGAGTGCCTTGCTTATTTCGCCAACGGGTGGTGGCAAAACCTTGGCAGGGTTTTTGCCAAGCCTGGTGGAGTTGTCTGAAAAACACGAGCGCAATGGCATTCACACGCTTTACATTTCGCCCCTCAAGGCGCTGGCTGTGGATATCGCCCGCAATCTTGAAGCGCCGGTGCGCGAGATGGCGCTGCCGATATCCATTGAAACGCGAACTGGCGATACGCCGCACTCAAAGCGCAAGCGCCAGAGGGAACATCCGCCTGATATCCTGATTACAACGCCGGAACAGGTTTCGCTTCTCATTGCGGATCCAGGGGCGGCGCATATGTTGCGCCATCTCAAATCCATTATTCTCGACGAGTTGCATTCGCTGGTCACTTCAAAGCGCGGTGTGTTGCTGTCGCTCGCTCTCGCGCGGGTTCAAAGCTTTGCTCCCAGCGCACGGCGCATTGGCCTTTCAGCGACTGTTGCGGACCCGGAAGCGCTGCAAAGCTGGCTTGCACCTACGGGAAATGGGCCGGTTCCGCTTGTTATGGGAAATGCAGGGGCGCAACCAATCATTCGCATTCTGAAATCGGCGGAGCATGTGCCGTGGTCGGGGCATTCGTCGCGCTATGCCATTGCCGAAGTCTATGAGCAAATTGGCCGGGCGAAGATGACCCTGATTTTCGTCAATACGCGCAGCCAGGCCGAGATGGCGTTTCAATGGCTTTGGGAGGCCAACGAAGCGCACCTTCCCATCGCACTCCACCATGGCTCCCTTGATGTCGGCCAGAGGCGCAAGGTGGAAGCGGCCATGGCTGAGGGGAAATTAAAGGCCGTTGTCTGCACCTCCACGCTCGATCTCGGCATTGACTGGGGCGATGTCGATCTTGTCATTCACATGGGCGCACCAAAGGGTTCCAGCCGCTTGCTGCAGCGCATTGGCCGCTCCAATCACCGGCTGGATAGCCCGAGCGAAGCGCTTCTGGTTCCCTCCAACCGATTTGAGGTCCTGGAGTGCGAGGCGGCGTTGCAGGCGGCCAAGGAGAATGCCCAGGACACGGAGTATCCGGCGGTTCTCAAGCTTGATGTGCTGGCCCAGCACATTCTGGGGCGGGCCTGTGCGGGCCCCTTTGATGCAGATGAGTTTTTTGCCGAAGTCACGCGGGCCTGGACCTACCGCAACCTGACGCGGGCAGATTTCGATGCGGCGGTGGACTATGTGGCAACGGGCGGTTACGCGCTGCGGGCTTACGAAAAATATGCCAAGCTGAAACGCCGCGCTGATGGATTATGGCGGTTGACCCATCCGCTGATTGCGCAGCAATACCGTTTGAACATGGGCACCATTGTTGAAGCGGCAATGCTGAAAGTGCGCATTGCCAGTGTGAAACGACGGCTCGGCAAGCGGGTGGTCACGGGCGGGCGCAGTCTGGGGGAGCTTGAGGAATGGTTCCTCAGTCAGCTTTCCATTGGCGATACTTTTCTGTTTGCCGGAGAAGTTCTGCGCTTTGAGGGTCTCGATGAATTTGGCGCGCTGGCCACGCGGGCCCATGGCAGCGACCCGATGATTCCGTCCTATGAGGGTGGAAAGTTTCCGCTGTCCACCTATCTGGCGGATCGGGTCCGTGAAATTCTCAGCACGCCCGCCAAGTGGAAAACACTGCCACTGCAGGTTCAGGATTGGCTCTCCGCCCAGCGCCGGAAATCCGTGGTGCCGCAGGCTCACCAAATGCTGGTTGAAACCTTCCCGCGCGCCGAAAAGCATTATCTCGTGTGTTACCCGTTTGAAGGACGCCTCGCCCAGCAGACACTTGGCATGCTGCTTACGCGGCGCCTGGAGCGCTGGGGGGCGCAGCCCCTGGGCTTTTCGGCCTCTGAATATGCCCTGGTCATTTGGACGGTGCGCGATCTCTCCCTGATGATTTCTTCCGGCAAACTCTCACTGGAAAAGCTTTTCGATGAGGACATGCTGGGCGATGATCTTGAAGCCTGGCTGGCGGAATCAAACCTGATGAAACGCACTTTTCGCAACGCCGCGATCATTGCCGGGCTCATTGAGCGGCGCTGGCCGGGAAAGGAAAAAACCGGACGGCAGGTGACGGTCAATTCGGATTTGATCTACGATGTGTTGCGCTCGCATCAGCCGGACCATATTTTGCTGCGCGCCGCATGGGATGATGCCGCCGACGGCCTTATCGACATTCATAGGCTGGGCGCGCTTTTGAAGCGCATCAAGGGACAAATCGTGCATCGTGCTCTGGACACCGTCTCGCCCCTTGCGGTTCCCGTGCTGCTTGAGATCGCACGCGAATCAATTTACGGCGAAGCCCATGATGCCCTTCTCGCCGAAGCTGCCGGTGCCCTCGTCCACGAGGCCATGGGGCTTGTCTAAGGAGCATCGCATAACCCTCAACGGGCTGGACCTTATCCCTGATCTTTCGGGCGCACTTTTTGTACCTGAGTTCAAGACCCTGTTGATTGCGGATTTGCATTTGGAAAAAGCCTCCAACATGGCAAAACGCGGTGTGCATCTGCCGCCCTATGATACGCGGGCCTCGCTGACACAACTCGAAGCGGTCATTTCCCATTCCCGGCCAGAGCAACTGATTTTTCTGGGCGACAGTTTTCATGATGATGAAGCGCGGGACAGAATTGCTGAAACTGATTTGACAAGTCTTCGCGCCCTATCAATGGGTGTTGCAACGATTTGGATTACCGGCAATCACGATCCCCATCCACCGACAGATATTGGCGGACGCATTGCCGATGAAGTGGTGCTTGGCGGCGTGACACTCAGGCATGAACCAAAACTGCTGGAGCCTGAAGAATTTGAAATTGCCGGTCACCTTCATCCGGGTAGCTGCCGTGAGCCAGCGCGGAAGGCACATTCACTGCAAATGTTTTATCGCTGATGGCAGCCGTCTTATCATGCCAGCATTTGGCAGTTTCACCGGCGCACTCAGCATTTCAGCGGCACCGTTCAAGAATTTGTTTGCCGAGAAAGATTTCCATGTCTGGATGCTCGGTGACCGGGCGATTTACAAATTCCCTGCCAAACGCGTCAAGTAAGCGTGGCGTCAGCCCAGCTTTGCCTGCAGTTGCGTGATCAAATCTTCGGTGACTTCGCCGGTCACCTTCAAACCTGATTGCAACTGGAACAGGCGAATGGCATTGGTGGTGCGTGCACCCAATTTTGCCATCGGGGTCGCCGATATTAAATCCCAGCTTGTCCAATAGTTTTTGCGTTAGCCCAACCGGATCTTCCACCGGGGCCTGCTTTTCGATCTCTGACTGGGCTGGGGCTACTTGCGTAAGCGCATTCGTATTCTGCCAGGCGGGATCCTGAATCGTCACTACGTTTGCGTGCTCAGGGGGCTGTTGCGGAATCCAGGCCTTGGCTTTGGCCCGGACGGTTTCCACAACGACGGGAGAGATATTTTGCGACAGGACCTCGGCGCGTTTCTTTGCGTCGGCATCATCCTGGCTCGCCGCCACCATGTACCAGAACAGGGCCTCGTCGACGTTTGCTTTTGTTCCCAAGGCGCGCTCATACAAAACCGCCAAATTGAACTGGCTGTCTTTCAAGCCATTTTGGCTGGCGGCAAGAAACCATTTGTAGGCGATATCGTAGTTGGGCTTTCCGGCCTCGGTTCCCGCCGCAATGACGGCGGCGTTATGCATGGCTTTGACGTTGCCCTGCTCTGCGGCGCGCTGGTACCAGACCATGGCGGTTGCGGCATCCTGGGGCACGCCGCGGCCGCGCTCAAACAGGGTGGCAAGCCTATACTGGGCCGGGGCCAATCCAGACAGGGCCGCCTTCTGATACCAATGGGCGGCCCGCGTCAAATCCTGGGCCACGCCTTCGCCATCGAGGTAGCGCGTGGCAACAATGAACTGGGCCGATGCCTCGCCCCGCTCGGCGGCCTGGCGCAGGGCTTCGGAGCCAACTTCAGCAGGCGGCATTTCGCGCTCGCCGGCCAAAGTGCCGGGTTCGGTAACTATCGAGGCTAGGGTTGCATCAGTTTTGGGCGCGGGCAGAGAGCCTGTAAGAATTTCATCGATCGATTGGGGGCCGCCCTGGTCTTCTTGCGGCACTTCATACGGTAGCTGCTCGGCCAGAAATTGAGTCTCAGCTTCGCCAGCAGGCACTTCCAAATTGCCCTGTTTTGGTTCCGAAGCGGGCTTTACGGTATCTTCAACCGCCGGGGGTGCTATCGTAGAGGTGGACTTGCTGGATTTGCCAAACATGTTCAGCGAGAAGGCCGAAACGGCAGCCAAGACAAGGAGCCCAGCCAGGATCAGCGTGCGGCGCTTGTTGTTTGTTGTGCCAAAGGCCGGTTTGATTTCCGGCGGCAATTTTTCCCCGGTGTAAACCTCCCGCTTTTGTCTCGAAGCCGCTTTCTTAAATGGCAGATTAAATTTGCCGGCCCTCTTTGCGGCTGGAGCAAGACTGGCGAGAATGCTTTTTTGTGCTGCCGCCTGGGCGGCGAGACGGGCGGCCGCAATGAAATCGTCAGGCGCTGCCTCTTGGTCATCGGAGGCGGGGGCATCAGCTTCCGGATTCGACGGCAATGCCGATTTCGAAAGCCAATCCGACAGGGGGTTGGCCTCGGGCGCTGCCGGCTGGTTAACAGGTGGATTGGCTTGGGTTTCCTGTACGAATGAAACCAGCGACTCCTCAAAAAGTTTTTCCGGCGACTGGGGCGTGGGAGCCTGCTGGACCTGATGGGAGTCAGCTTTCCAGATCTCGCCTTGCTGGTGGCCGGCTGCCTTAAACTGGTTTCCCTGAGCCGCCGCCGCAGCGATTTGCTGGCCAACTGCCGCTGTTTCCAGTTCAGCCAGTTTCGTTACAATTTGTTCGAGGGTTTCATGAACTGCTTCGAGTGTTTCCTGATTGCGCTTGTCGGCACCAACGGCGCTTTCACGCACCGCGCGCAGGCCATCTTCCAGGGCTTGGAGCTCCGGCGAGCTTCCGAGCGCCACAGGCGTTGCACTTGGCGTATTCATCAAACGATCAGCCATGCGGTTAGCTGCGTCTTCAGCCACGTCTTTTGCCCAATTGCGGCTCTGTTCGATGCTGTCGAACAACTGATTGATGGCGCGCTCAATGGTTTCAAGATGGCCGAGCTGGTGTTCAGTGTGGCCGATACGATCGGCAACTTCGGAAATCTTCTGTTCAAGGGCAAGCTGGGCCTGACTGTCGCCCTGATGCCGAATTGCATCTTGCAGGCGGTGATCAAGCTCGGCCATGCGGCGTTCAAGATCGCCAATCTGGGGATTGTTGCGGGCCGACTGCTGGCTCTGGTCAAGACGCTGGGTGATATCAACAAGGCGCTTGTCCATGTCGGCGAGGGGCCGCATATCCGGACCCTGGGCCACGCGGGTGGAAAGCTGTTCGAGGGCTAAACGCAGTGCATGCACATCACGTTCCGAAGCGGCCTCAGACCTTGCGCTATCGATGCGCTGATTGAGCGCGCCTATTTCAGAGCGCAGCCTTTGCATCTCCGCATTGGTGCTGCCACCATGGCCGGAGAATGCGGTTTGCGCTTCCTTGAGCAAACTGAGAATGCGTTTCTCAATTTCGCGCAGTTCGGCTTGCGAGGTTTGCACCGCAGCGGTTTGCGCCTTTGAGGCGAGGAGTTCGGCGGATTCACGGACGGTTTCAATTCTGTCAGCGAGCTGTGAAAGTTCGTTGCGCAAAATATCCGGAAGGGCCGCGTCTGATTTGTTTTCGCTGCGCTCGACCCGGCCTGCAAGTTCGCTCAGGCGTGATTCCAGGCTGGTGAAGGCTGGCGCAGATTGAATAACCTGCTCACTGTTTGACGATGTCGCCCGTTCAGCCATTTCGCCCATGCGGTCCTGCATGGATTTCAGCGAATCGCGGGTGCGACGCTCGCTGATCTCGATATGTTCAACAATGTTGCGTACGGCCGTTTCCAGTGATTTTAGGGCCGCCGGCTCTTCGGGCTTTGCCAGCGTCGGCATTTTTCCGGCGGTCAGAACTTGCCGGCCCAAAACCGCAAGGCGCTCGTTGACCGCCGTAAAGGCTTCAACCGTCTGGCGTTCATTGCTTTCAATACGGCTCAGTATCTGGCCAAGTGCTTCCTCATCATCCGATCTGGATTCGAGAGAATAGGTTCCCCGGGATGGGGCCGTATCCTGTTCGCGCCTGGCGATGCGGGATAGTTGTTCGGCTATGTCTTCAAGCCGGATTGAGGTTTCACCACGTGCCGTGGATGGGCGGGGATAGCGGGCTGCGGGGGCAGGCTCCACTTCATCGGCTGAATCAAAAATCTTCGTGTTGAGCCATTCGCCAAGGGTCATTCCAGACCGGCGCGCCGCCTCTTTTGCGGCCTCGCGGGTTTCTGGTTCAATGCCCTTTACACTCCACGGGATTCCCGGTTTCATTCGCTCTTCCATTTTTGTGCAGCCTGAGATTCCCCTCGCCATCCTGAAAGACGAATCTCTAGCGCATGAATTCTTGCCTTCCCTAGAAGTTAACGTTTTTGGTAAATATTCAGTTAAGTATCTGTTTTTTTCTTGTATTTATCGCCTAGAGCATGTCCCGACGAAGTTGCATGACTTCGTCGAAAAGGACATGCTCCAGCGTATCGAATTGGCGCGATTCCTTTTCGTCGAAGTGGAATCACTTCGACGGGAAGCGCGCTAGCGCCGCAACAACTGGACCCATTGTGCCCCATTCATCCGTGCTCGCTTTCCTCGGAAATTCCCTCGACCGCTGCGCCAATCATAGAGCTGACCAGGAATGGCTAAGCCGTCTGCTTGAACAGCCCTCCACGCGGCATATTCACATGAATGGGGACAAAACGGCCGCAATTGACGGAGAATTGCAGACCTTCCAGCAGGCAAATTCAGCCGAAGTGGTTCTTTTGGGGGTCGATGAAAATGGCCATGGTTGGTTTGCCAGCGCTACGGAGGCGGAAGAAGGCCTCACAGATCTGCGCAGTCTTGCCGTGGCGGGGTTGCTGCCGCAGGGAGAACTCGCCATTCTGGCGCAGGCTCGCTCCCTGCTCCATTGGCATGAGCGTCACGGATTCTGTGCAAATTGCGGGGTAAAGACCGAGATGAAGGATGCGGGCTATCGCAGGCATTGCGGAGCTTGCAAGACGGATCATTTTCCACGCACGGATCCCGTTATCATTATCGCGGTTCGCCATGGAACCCGCATGCTGCTTGGGCGGCAAAGCGCCTGGCCAGAAGGCATGCATTCAACGCTTGCAGGGTTCATGGAACCGGGAGAAACCATCGAAGAGGCAGCGCGGCGCGAAGTATTTGAGGAAGCGGGTATCAGGGTGGGTGAAATCAGGTTTCACTCAAATCAACCGTGGCCCTTTCCTTCCAGCCTGATGATAGGCCTAATTGGCGAGGCTCTCACCGATGAAATCGTGATCGATCCCAAGGAGCTTGAAACCGCGCGCTGGTTTGAAAAGGGCGAGGTGCAATTGATGCTTCAGGGAACGCACCCGCAAGGATTAAAAGCGCCACTGCCGCTTGCCATCGCGCATCATCTCATTCGTGCTTGTATTCAATCGTCCTGAGATGGTGCCATTCTCGCAGCAATCTCGGCCCGGTAGGGACTTGCCTTGTAGACGCCGAGAACGCGCATGTAGGAGGTGAAGAACGCCAGTTCCTCAAGGGCAAGGCGCACACTGCGCTGTTCAGGGTGACCCTCAATATCCGAGTAGAACTGGGTGGCCGAGAATTGGCCCTCCAACTGGTAGGATTCAAGTTTGGTCATATTCACGCCATTGGTGGCAAAGCCGCCCATGGCCTTGTAAAGAGCTGCGGGAACATTCCGTACACGGAAGATAAAGCTGGTGACAACTGGTCCATCCTCCAGCGCCGCGTCTTGTTGTGCGGCCGACAGAACAACAAAGCGCGTGGTATTGTGGGCTTCATCTTCGATGTTTTCGCGCAGGATTTCGAGGCCATAGATTTTTGCTGCCAGTTTGGTGGCGATGACAGCGCGGGTCTTGTCCTTGATCTCGGTCAGTTCGCGGGCCGCACCTGCCGTATCAACGGCGACAACGGCTTTGAGACCAAGCTCGCGAATGAGCTTACGACATTGGCCCAGGGCATGCACATGGCTGTGGACTGACTTTACCGCATCAACACCAACGCCCGGCATTGCCAACAGCTGGTGGTGCACACGAAAAAAGTATTCGCCGACGATATGGAGGTTGGCCGCCGGCATGAGGTGATGAATATCGGCCACGCGGCCTGCCACGGAATTATCGATGGGGATCATCGCAAGGGCAGCTTCCCCTTCCTTCACGGCCTGAAAGGCATCCTCAAAGGTGCGGCAGGAAAACGGTTCAAATCCGGGATAGGCCTCGATGCAGGCAATATGGGAATTGGCACCGGGTTCGCCCTGGTAGGCGATTTTCGCTTTCATGGTTTTTTCCTCAAGATCACGCGGGCAGCCTCAAGATCGGCGGGGGTATTAACGCCAAGCGGCACGGAATCGACACTTACGACTGCAATTCTCATGTCATTGTCGAGAGCACGCATCTGTATCAGCTTGCGCCTGGCCTCCCGCGTGCTGACGGGCAGGCTGACAAATCGGTCCAAGGCCTCGCGGCGGTAGGCGTAGACACTGATGTGACGCCAGAAAGGGGCATCATGTTCAGGGCCAACATCGCGCACAAAATCACGGGCATAAGCCACTTCCCGGTCTTCGCTCAAGGGCACAATCACCTTGACGATGTTTGGGTTTTCAACATCCCTATCGGTCTCAATGCGGGCTGCAATGGTTGCGATATCAACGTTGTCGTTGGTCAAGCCGGCCAGACAACGCTGGGCCGCCAGGGGATCAATCGTGGGCAAATCCCCTTGCAGATTGACCACGTAGGTAAATTTGCGGTGGGGATCACGGAGCTTGAGGGCTGCTGCAACACGGTCCGAGCCCGAAGGCAGGGAGGGGTCGGTGGCAAGGGAATCGCCGCCGTGGGCACGGATAACTTCGGCAATTTCGTTTTCGGCTGCTGCCACCAGGACTTTGCCAATGTTGGCTTCGACCGCGCGTTTCCAGACATGGACGATCATTGGGGTCCCGTGAATATCTGCCATAGGCTTGCCAGGCAAGCGCGTCGAAGCCATGCGGGCAGGGATGACGACAATGGTATTATTGAATTCAATCATGGACTTGATTCTGGGCGCGGCAAATTGTTCTGGGGCCCTTATACGTATTGCAGGCCAGCAGAGAAACAATTAGTTTCCGGCCCGAATAAATGGCTTCAGAGGACCAGCTACCCCCCATGGATGGATTTGAATTTAATAAGATCGCAGGTGCTGTTCTGGCAACTGCCTTGGTCGTATTTGGCCTTAAAGAGCTTTCCAGCATCATTTATCATGCTGAGGTTCCAGAAATAGGTCATCAGGGATTTGCGATTGAGGTTGTGGAAGCCGCTACCACAACGCCCGAGGCAGCCCCTGCGGCGGATGCCCCAACGGTCTCCATTGGTACGCTTTTGGCCTCAGCTGATGCAACCAAGGGTGCCGTGGAGGCAAAAAAGACGTGCGGGACGTGTCATGATTTTACCAAGGGTGGCCCCAACAAGACTGGACCCAATTTTTGGGACCTGGTTGAGCGTGGAATTGCCTCCCATGAAGGGTACGCTTACTCCGAAGGCATGAAGGCCCGTTCCGCGGAAAAATGGACATATGAGAACCTCGACGCGTTCATCAAGGCCCCAAAGACAGCTACTCCAAAAACAAAAATGGTCTTCGCCGGCGTGAAAAAAGATCAGGCCCGGGCCGATCTCATCGCTTATCTGGCTTCCCTTTCGGATGCGCCGAAGCCATTCCCCGCCCCGTAATTGCTGCAATTATTGCAAAGAATTAACACCGGCACGATCTTGCCGGTGTTTTCTTTTAGGGCAAGCCATGCGTATCTATTGTAAGGAATCAAGATTGGAGAGACGCACCCATGGGCATTAGCCGCCGGACCATACTGAAACTGGCAAGCGTGGCGCCGTTAACAAAAATTGCAGGTGTTTCTGTTGCCTCGGCCCAGGATCGGCAATTCCGCCATGCGCTGACCCTGTTTGATGACATCAAATATGGACCGGATTTCAAGAATTTTGACTATGTAAACCCGGCAGCCCCCAAGGGCGGTAAGGTGCGCATTTCGGTTGTCGGGTCCTTCGACAACCTGAACCCCTACACCTTCAAGGGTGAAACCGGTCCCGCCGCAAGCAACGAGACTTTGCTCACATCATCTCTTGATGAGCCATCAACGGAATATGGGCTGGTTGCAGAGAGCGTCTGGTTCCCAGACGATTGGTCTTCGGTGGTTTACCGCTTGCGACCCGAGGCACGCTTCCATGACGGAACACCCATGACCCCGGAGGATGTAATCTGGAGCATGCAGGCGCTGCGGGACTCGCATCCTTTCTACAACTCCTATTACAAGAACGTCTCGACCGTGGAAAAGACGGGCGACCGCGAAGTGACTTTCACGTTCTCGGAAAAAGGCAATCGCGAATTGCCATTGATCACGGGCCAGCTTCCGGTTCTTCCAAAGCACTGGTGGACCGGCAAAGATGCCAATGGCAAGGCGCGCGATATCAAAGAGACCACCTTGGAAATTCCGCTGGGGTCCGGCCCCTATAAGGCTGCCGAGGTGAAATCCGGTGCTTCGGTTGTTCTCAAGCGCGTTGAAGACTACTGGGGCAAAGCCCTGCCGGTGAATGTCGGCCAGGATAATTTGGATGTGATTGAATACATCTATTTCCGCGATGCCAACGTGGCTCTCGAAGCTTTCAAGGGCGATCAATATGATTACCGGCTTGAATCAAGTTCAAAGAACTGGGCAACCGCCTTTGATTTTCCGGCCATCAAGGATGGGCGCTGCATCAAGGAAGAAATTCACCTGAGGGGGGTGGAGGGCATGCAGAGCTTTGCCCCCAACCTGCGCCGCGAAAAATTCCAGGATGTGCGGGTGCGCAAGGCTTTCAACTATGCTTTTGATTTCGAATGGTCGAACGCGAATTTGTTCTATGGGCAATACACGCGTTCAAGGAGTTATTTCAACAATTCCGAGATGGAGGCCAAAGGGCTTCCTTCGCCGGAGGAACTAAAATTGCTGGAGCCTTTGAGAGACCAATTGCCAGCAGAAGTCTTCACCACGGAATATGCCAATCCGGTGAGCAACAACGCGACGGAACGGCGCAAAAACTTGCGTGAAGCTTCGAAACTTCTCGCGGAGGCGGGATGGAATGTTACGCAGGACGGCAACAAATCCGTCCTCAAAAATGCCAAGGGTGAAAGGCTGGAGGTTGAGTTCCTTCTGGATTTACCGCTGTTTGAACGGATCGCCCTGCCCTACCAGCAACAGCTGGAATTGCTCGGTGTGGGTGTGAAAATCAAAACTGTTGATGGGGCTCAATACGAACGCCAGACGCAAACTTTTGACTACGACATCATTGTCGGCAGCTGGGGACAATCCCTTTCACCCGGCAATGAACAACGGGACTTTTGGGGTTCGGAGTCCGCTGATAAGAAAGGGAGCCGCAATTTTTTGGGAATCAAAAATCCTGGCCATCGACAAGCTTGTCGACGCAGTCATTTATTCAAAGGACCGGGCGGGGCTCACCACGGCCTGCAGGGCGTTGGACCGCGCCTTGATCTGGAATCATTATGTCGTCCCACATTGGTATATTCCTTACGAACGCACCGCGCGCTGGGACCGTTTTGGAAAGCCGGACAAACTTCCGGATTATGCTATCGGCTTTCCGACAATCTGGTGGTGGGATGAAGAAAAAGCCAAAAAGGTAGCGAAGGGATGAGGCTGCGCTTGCTCGGCATCGCCCTATTGTGCCTTGCAACTTCCAGTCAGGCGGAGCCGATGCATGGGCTCTCAGTTTTTGGTGACCTCAAGTACCCTGCCACCTTCAGCCATTTCGACTACGTGAACGCCGATGCCCCGAGGGGTGGCCGCATGGCGCTGATCGGGCCTGTGCCCGTTGATACTTTCGACAGCTTCAACGGCTACATCCTGAAGGGTGATCCCGCCCAGGGATTTGCGCTAATGTTCGATACGCTCATGGCCCGAGCCATGGACGAGCCGGATGCGGTTTACGGCCTGGTTGCAAAAACTGCTGATCTCGCAAAGGACCGCAAGAGCGTTGTCTTTGAATTGCGGCCGGAAGCGAAATTCGCTGATGGCACAGGGCTCACCTCCGAGGATGTCTGCGACAGCTTCCGCCTGCTCTCAACACTTGGCCATGAGAACATCAGGCTCACGATAAAAGATGTCGAGGCTTGCGAAGCGTTGACACCTCATACGGTACGCTACCGCTTCAAGAGCGCAGGCATCCGCGATCTGCCGCTTAGCATCGCAGCATTGCCGATTTTCTCCAAGGCGTACTACGCCAAGAATGATTTCGCCAAGTCCAGCCTTGATGCACCGGTTGGCTCCGGGCCCTATAAGATCAAGAGCTTCCGCACTGGCGAGTATGTGGCTTACGAAAGACGCGCTGACTATTGGGCCAAGGATCTCCCCGCCAATCGCGGCCGCTATAATTTCGATGAAGTGCGCTTTGATTATTTCCGTGAGCGCACGGCAGGTCTTGAAGCGCTCAAATCCGGCGTCATCGATCTACGCGAAGAATTCACCTCGCGCGATTGGGCCACGTCCTATGATTTCCCGGCACTGAAGGAAGGTCGCGTCAAAAAAACCGTGTTGCCTGATGAAACGCCCTCGGGTGCGCAGGGTTATTTCTTCAATCTGCGGCGCGAAAAATTCCGGGACATCAGGGTGCGCCGTGCCTTCAACCTGGCGTTTGATTTTGAATGGACCAACAAGAATCTATTCTACGGCTCCTACAGACGCACCGCGAGTTTCTTTGAAGCGTCACCACTGAAAGCCAATGGGGTTCCACCCGCCGACGAACTCGCTATCCTCGAGCCGATGCGGGGCACGCTTCGGCCGGAAGTTTTTTTAACGCCCGAACTGCCCGCGGTCAGCGATGGCTCCGGCCAGGACCGAAAGCTCCTGCGCCAGGCTTCCGAACTTCTCGATCGGGCGGGCTGGGCCAATGACAATGGCTTGCGTAAAAATCCCAAAGGCGAGACCCTTTCCGCTGAATTCCTCATCGAAAGTCCGGTGTTCGAACGCATTCTTGCACCCTTTGTTAAAAACCTGAAACTCCTCGGCATCGATGCCAGCATCCGCATTGTCGACGAAGCGCAATACCAGTCGCGCCGCGAGGCCTTTGACTATGACATCCTCTC
Source organism: uncultured Alphaproteobacteria bacterium (assembly GCA_963766425.1). Lineage (GTDB taxonomy): Bacteria > Pseudomonadota > Alphaproteobacteria > Rhizobiales > Aestuariivirgaceae > Aestuariivirga. The sequence continues at coordinate 97,789 of CAVYAB010000016.1, read as the reverse complement.
CAGCCGCTTTGCCTCTGGCGTGACGCCGGGCACCGGTCTCCGGGTTTTCTTTGGAACGGCTTCCGCCGATGCGCCGGGAAGTTTCAACATCTCCGGTGTCAAAAGCCCCGCCATCGACGCGCTGATCGAGCAAGTCGTCTCCTCCGACAGCCGCGAGCAGCTTGATATCGCCGGCCGCGCCCTTGACCGGGTTCTCCGTGCCGAACATTTCTGGGTCCCCAACTGGCACAAGGGCAGCCATTGGATCGCCCATTGGGACCGTTTCGGCTGGCCTGCTATAAAGCCCAAATATGACCGTGGCATTGTTGATACCTGGTGGTATGACCCGGCCAAAGGAAACTGATTCCCATCATGGGCGCCTATATTCTCAAACGCATTCTGCTGATGATCCCAACCCTGCTTGGCATCATGCTCATGACTTTTGCCGTCATTCAATTCGTGCCCGGCGGACCCATTGAGCAGGTCATCGCGAAAATGCAGGGAACAGATACGGACGCCACGGCGCGCATCAGCGGCAACTCCGGCAATGAAGCGGGTGGCAACGAACAGTCGCAGGTGGGAGCCGATACCGCTATCAAATACAAGGGTGCGCAAGGGCTGGATCCGGAATTCATCAAATCGCTGGAAAAGCAATTTGGTTTTGACAAGCCGATACATGAACGTTTTTTGCTGATGATCGGCAACTACCTGACCTTCAATTTCGGCAAAAGTTATTTCAGAGACCGCGATGTTGTCGATCTCATGATTGAAAAAATGCCGGTATCAATATCATTGGGACTGTGGCTGACGCTTATCACCTATCTCGTTTCCATTCCGCTCGGCATCCGAAAAGCCGTGAAAGCCGGATCGAACTTCGATGTGTGGACTTCGGCTGTCATCATCGTTGGCTATGCCATACCGAGCTTCATTCTGGCCATCCTGCTGATCGTGCTCTTTGCCGGCGGCAGCTATTACAGCTGGTTTCCGCTGCGTGGCCTCACGTCAGACAATTTCAGCGAATTGAGCTGGTTTGGAAAGATTGCGGATTATGCCTGGCATATGGCGTTGCCATTGTTTGCGCTCGGTATCGGCGGCTTTGCCACCATGACACTGCTCACAAAGAATTCCTTCCTCGATGAAATTCGCAAGCAATACGTGGTGACTGCGCGGGCGAAGGGCTTAACAGAGTCCCAAGTGCTATATGGCCATGTGTTTCGAAATGCCATGCTGCTGGTGATCTCCGGATTTCCAGGCGCATTTCTGGGAGCATTCTTTGCCGGTTCCCTGCTTATTGAGACGGTTTTCTCGCTCGATGGCCTGGGCTATCTCACCTACAAGGCAGCGCTTGACCGCGACTATCCCATCGTCTTTGCCAATCTCTATATCTTCACGCTGGTGGGCCTTGTGGTGGCCCTCATCAGTGACCTCACCTACATGATGATTGATCCGCGTATCGATTTTGAATCGCGTGAGGTCTAATCGCATGAAGCTCTTTACCCTGAAGGGACTGAACAAGCGGCGCTGGGCGCTATTCAAGGCCAACCGCCGTGGTTACTGGTCCCTGTGGATTTTCGGTGTGCTATTCCTGATGAGCGTCTTTGCACCAATCATTGCCAATGACCGGCCAATGCTGGCTTCCTACAAGGGTGAACTTCTATTTCCGACTTTTGTGGACTATCCGGAATCCAAGTTCGGCGGGTTTCTTGCGCGGACGGACTATCGCGATCCCGTAAACCTAGATGAGATAAATGCCAATGGCTGGATGATTTGGCCACCCATTCGCTATTCCTATAACACCGTGAACAACGAACTTCCGCGCCCCGCCCCCTCAACCCCTGCATCCAATCTCACAAGGGATGAAGCTTGCGTCAAATATCCGCTTGTTGCCGCAGACCCCAATTGCATTTTCGGCAATTTGAACTGGCTGGGAACCGATGACCAGGGCCGCGATGTCATTGCGCGCCTCATTTATGGCTTTCGAATTTCCGTTGCCTTCGGTCTTATCCTGACATTGTTTTCATCGGTCATCGGCGTGGCCGCCGGCGCCGTGCAGGGCTATTTTGGCGGATGGACGGACCTGTTGTTTCAACGCTTTATCGACATCTGGTCGTCCATGCCCACGCTTTATCTGCTCATCATTCTGGCGGCATTCATCACGCCGACATTCTGGCTTCTGCTGTTCATTCTTGTCATCTTCTCATGGACGGGACTTGTGGGTGTGGTGCGCGCCGAGTTCCTGCGGGCGCGGAATTTTGAGTATGTGCGCGCCGCAAGAGCCTTGGGCCTGAGTAATACAAAAATCATGTTCAAGCATCTTCTGCCGAATGCCCTGATCTCAACCGTTACGTTCATGCCTTTTATTTTGTCCGGTTCGGTGACAACTCTGACCGCCCTTGATTTCCTTGGTTTTGGATTGCCGCCGGGCTCGCCCTCGCTTGGTGAATTACTGGCCCAGGGCAAATCAAACCTGCAAGCGCCGTGGCTGGGCTTCACGGGATTCTTTGTGGTTTCCATCATGCTCACGCTACTGGTTTTCATTGGCGAAGCGGTGCGCGATGCACTTGATCCCAGAAAGACTTTCGCATGAGCGAGATGTTGCTTGTGGTCAAAGACCTTTCCGTTGCCTTTCGACAGGGCGGCAAAACCACGCTTGCGGTTGACCGCGTTTCCTTCTCGCTTAAGAAAGGAGAGACACTGGCCCTGGTTGGGGAATCGGGCTCTGGCAAGTCCGTATCTGCGCTCTCGATTCTGAAGCTCTTACCTTATCCCGCCGCGGAGCATCCCTCAGGTTCCGTCAAGTTCAACGGCGAGGAACTGCTTGACGCCGATGAGCGTGACCTCCGCAAGGTTCGTGGCAACGACATCACCATGATTTTTCAGGAACCCATGACATCGCTGAACCCATTGCATTCAGTTGAACGGCAGATCGGTGAAATCCTGGAGTTGCACCAGGGCTTAGGGGGAGCGGAAGCCAGGGCACGGATCATTGAATTACTGACCAAGGTGGGCATTCGCGATCCTGAAACGCGGTTGCAGGATTATCCCCATCAACTGTCCGGCGGGCAGCGGCAACGCGTCATGATTGCCATGGCCCTTGCCAATAGTCCCGACCTGCTGATCGCAGATGAACCCACCACGGCGCTCGACGTGACTGTGCAGGCACAAATCCTGAAATTGCTGAAAGACCTGCAATCCGAATTCGGCATGGCCCTGTTACTGATTACCCATGACCTCGGAATTGTGCGTCACATGGCGGATACAATTTGTGTGATGCAGAGGGGCAAGGTGGTTGAGGCGGGCGATGCCAAGGCTGTGTTTGCCAATCCCCAACATGAATATACAAAAATGCTGCTTTTGGCCGAGCCCAAGGGAAAGCCACCGAAATCCGATGCGAGCGCTGCCGTTGTTGTTGAAACGAAAGACCTGAAAGTCTGGTTTCCTATCCGGCGTGGATTTTTTCGCAAGACCATTGGCCACATAAAAGCGGTTGACGGGCTTGATACGCTCGTCAGGGCCGGCCAGACATTGGGTATTGTCGGCGAATCGGGCTCGGGGAAAACCACGCTTGGCCTTGCCATTTTGCGCCTGATTTCCTCGCAAGGTGAAATTTCGTTCCAGGGCCGCCGCATTGATGAATTCAGCTCCAATGCCATGCGGCCGCTCCGCAAGGACATGCAGATTGTGTTTCAGGATCCTTTTGGCTCCCTGTCACCACGCCTTTCGATACTGCAAATTGTGGAAGAAGGTCTGTTGGTGCAGGGCGGAAGAGGCAATGCTGACGAGCGCCGCGCGCATGTTTCACAGGCGCTCACCGAAGTGGGGCTGGACCCCACAACAATGGACCGTTACCCCCATGAGTTTTCCGGCGGGCAGCGGCAGCGCATCGCCATTGCCCGGGCCCTTGCGCTCAATCCGAAGTTCATCATGCTTGATGAGCCGACATCAGCCCTGGACATGTCGGTGCAGGCGCAGATTGTCGATCTGCTGCGGGCGTTGCAGACCAGGCATAATCTTACCTATCTTTTCATCAGCCACGATCTCAGGGTGGTGCGGGCGCTGGCAAATGATGTCATTGTCATGCGCAACGGTATCGCTGTTGAACGAGGCCCCGCGTCACAGATTTTCGATGCGCCGCAGACGGATTACACCAAGGCGCTGATTGCGGCTTCGCTCAATCTCAAGGCGGCACCGGAAAATGTTGTGAGACAGTAATGGCGTTTTTGTTTGTAACTCCCACTTGGCCGACCGATTCATGGAAAGCCGCCATGATCAAGGCGGCGCCAAAGCTTGATGTGCGGGTTTGGCCCGGAGAGAAGGGACGCATTGAGGATATTGAGTATGCCGCAGCCTGGCTTCCCCCACCCAATGTTTTGAAGGGCCTTCCCAATCTGAAAGTTATTTTTTCATTGGGTGCCGGTGTTGATGCCATTCTGAAGGATCCCACCCTTCCCGCCAACATTCCCATTGTGCGGGTGAATGACGATGATCTCACCAAGCGCATGACGGAATATATTGTGCTGCATGTTCTCCTGCATCACCGGCAGCAACGGCGCATTGATGCAAACCAGAAAGAGAAAATCTGGGACAGTTTTCCAACCCATGCCGCATCCGCACTTTCTGTGGGCATCATGGGGCTCGGAGTCATGGGGCAGGACTCAGCGCAGCGCCTGCGTGATCTCGGCTTTCGCGTGGCGGGATGGAGCCGCAGCCGGAAAAATATTCCAGGGGTTGAATGTTTTGCCGGGGGTGCCGAGTTTGATAAATTTCTGGCACGCACGGACATTTTGATTTCCCTGCTTCCGGCAACGGTGGAGACCGATGGCATCATCAACCGGGAAAACATCCAAAAACTGTCGCGAAACGGGCCTTTTGGCGCGCCCATCATTATCAACGCCGGCCGTGGCCGCCAGCAAGTGGCTGGCGATATTCTGAAGTGCCTTGAGGCAGGTGAACTTCATGCCGCAACCCTTGATGTCTTTGCTGTTGAACCTTTGCCTGCAGATGATCCCCTATGGCGCCACCCCCGCGTGACCGTTACACCGCACATTGCGGCGGACTCTGATCCGGAGGTGATCTGCGCCTATGTGGCTTCGCAGATTGAAAGGCACAAGGCTGGACTACCCCTTCTCAATCTCGTGGACGTCAAGCGCGGTTACTAGAAGCGCCTGATGCTGGTGATGGGGTCAGCAATGCGGGCGACTGCTTCCGCCAAGGGCTCCATCACCGTCATCATATGATAGCCATTGGCGTGGAGCAGCATTTTCTGATCGGCCATGATGCCCACATGGCCTTTCCAGAAAACCAGGTCGCCGCGGCGCAGGCCATCGAGATCATTGACCATGAGTTTCTTGCCCAATTGAGCTTCCTGCATGTCGGTATCGCGTGGCGAAGAAATTCCGCAGACTTCCAGCGACGTTTGCACGAGGCCGGAACAGTCCAGGCCCAGGGCGGTTTTGCCGCCCCAGTAGTAGGGCACGTCCAGAAACTTTTCCGCGACGTTCACAAAGTCCGACTCAAATTCGTTCAAGGGTTTCACGTGTTTTGTGAAAACATATATTCCATTTGAAAGTCTTGAAAACTTTTCATCGCTTGCAACAATTTCAAGTTTCGCATTCATTGGCAGATTGATTGCAGCTTGAGATTTTATATCGGGCTGCGGATACAAAAATGTAGAGGGAACGGAGACCCGGTGGGTTGGCTTGGTCAGATCACTGGAGACAGCAGCTTTGGCGATGTAGCCCACATACCCGTCGCGCTCGAGCTGGCACCAAACCCAGTCATTCCCTATCTCGAATGCCAATAGCCGTTCACCGAATAAGGCTTGGGTGGTTTGCATGGCTGTCGATGACGCTTCGCGGTGCATGGCGGTAACAGGAACAACAACTTCCATGCGCGCGCCGTCAACAAATCTCTTGGCATCGATGCGGCCCCGCAAATTTACATCGGCGAGGTCAGGACGGTAGGCATGGAGGCGATTGTCGAGGTCAGGCATCATAGATTCTTTGAATTCAGGCCGATCAAATCGGCCAAGCGGTCAAGATACAGAGCACCCTTTACGGTGCGCTGGACCAGGACATTGCGGCGGTCCGCCTCATCACGCCGGCGGGCTACGAGATCAAGCTTTCCCATGGTATCCAAAGCCCTGGTGATCACAGGTTTAGAGACCTTAAGCTTCTTGGCAAGCTCGCGAATGGTATGGGGTGGTGCCTCCATATAGATGGTCAACAGGATAGTCACCTGCCGCACTGAAAGATCAGCCTCATGGCCATGCACCTGCGCAAGGCTGACATCGTGCCAGAGTTTCAGGGCCTGTGCGGTTCCCAGCGGGATTGACATGGAGCCATCAGCAATCGTTACGGGCGCGTTTCATTCTCTCGCATCGGGCGGTGGTTCGCAAGCTTATTTCTTGTAACGCTCCGCAATCAGTGAAAACAGGGTGCGAATACCCTGTGCTTCGCCGCCTTTTGGGAAGCCCGGTTTGGCCGTGGGGGTCCAGCCATAAATATCAAGGTGAAGGTAGGATTTGGCCTTTTCCACAAAGCGCTTGAGGAACAGGGCCGCGGTTATGGAACCGGCAAAGCTTGAGTCGGCGCTGTTATTCATATCGGCTACGGAAGATTCAAAAAGGGTGTTGTACGGTTCCCAAAGAGGCATCCGCCAGAGTGGATCACGTTGCTCGGATGCGTGCCTTGCAAGGTCAGCAGCGAGTCCTTCATCAGTTGTATAGAATGGCGGGAGGTCAGGTCCCAGTGCCACGCGGGCCGCGCCGGTGAGGGTTGCCATATCGATCAGGAGATCGGGCGCTTCCTCATCGGCAAGTGTTAGGGCGTCAGCCAGAATCAAGCGGCCCTCAGCATCGGTGTTGCCAATCTCTACGGTCAATCCTTTGCGGCTTGTCAAGATATCGCCAGGGCGGAAGGCTTCGCCATTGATGGCATTTTCAACGGCAGGAATGAGAACGCGCAGGCGCACTGGAAGTTTGGCGTCCATGATCATTTGGGCAAGCCCCAGCACATTGGCGGCACCGCCCATGTCCTTTTTCATAAGCGCCATGCCGGAGGCCGGTTTGATATCAAGGCCACCCGTATCAAAGCATACGCCCTTGCCCACCAGTGTCACCTTGGGAGCGCGCGCTGACCCCCACGTAAAATCAATGAGGCGTGGCTGCCGTGGGCTGGCCTTGCCAACATCATGGATCATTGGAAATCCGCGCTCGAGGGCATCCCCCGAAGTTACCTTCAGTTTTACCTTGTGAAGCGAAGCAACTTTGCGGGCAGCTGCTTCCAGCTCTGCTGGGCCAAAATCATTGGAAGGGGTGTTGATGAGATCGCGCACCATAAAAGTGGCGTTTGCAAGTCTCACAACAGCTTCATAATCAACATGGCTGCCGCAAACGAGGCGCGTGAAATTCCTGGCCTGCGCCTTGTAGCGATCAAACCCGTAAGCTTCCAGGCACCAGGCCAATTCCGCAAATCTGGGAGATTCGAAATTCGCCACATCGAAAGCATAGGTTCCGGGTGGCAACCGCCGGCACAGCCAGGCCAATTTGAAGCCGTCAATGCCATTGGAGCCCACGATGACTTCTGCAATGGCGCCGTCTCCGCCGGGCACCTGAAGACAGCTTCCGGCGGCACCTGTAAAATTCTGGGCCTCGGCCCACTTCTGGGCAGCTTGCTGCAGTTTGCTGAGGACTTTAGGCCAGGTTGCCGCTGTCACAACGCGCATTTGAACGGCCTTGTGGCTGCCACTCGGCAGAAGAATTTTTCGGGCATCGATCATTTATCAGCTCGCTTTGTTTCTTGGACCGCATCCAGCTTCAATCAATATATGGTTAATGGTTTATTGACACCTCCATACCATGATCTGGCTAAGCTATTCGCAATTTGCATGATTCTTTTGGGGTGTGGGTGATGGTGTCGGTTAACAATGAAAATTTGCGCAAAGTTACGCTGCCCGTACTCTTGCTGGCATCGGCTTTTGCCATATCGGCCTGCCAGAGCAAGACCGCGAGCCTGGGTAGCCTTGACGGGTTGAATACGGCCAGCACGAGCCCTGCCTCGTTCAAGAAAACTGCCGAACTTGGTGATCGGTGGCAAGGAGACCAAAAGAACCTTGAACTCGGTTTGGCTTACGCGGACGGGCTTGAAAAACTTGGCCAGACTGACCAGCAAATGCAGGTTTTGGCAACACTGTCAGCCCAAAATCCAGAGAATGCCCAAATTCAATCACTTTATGGCAAGACCCTCCTAGCCGCTGGCCGGCCAGGTGAAGCCATTCCCGTTCTGGAAAAAATGGTTGCAAGCGGGTCCGGTGACTGGCGTACGCTGTCGGCTTTGGGATCAGCCTATGATCAGCAGGGCCAATACAGCACCGCCCGCGAAACCTATCAGAAAGCCCTGGCACTGCAGCCCAACCAAATTGCCGTTCTCAACAATATGGGCATGTCTTATGCGCTCGAGGGAAATCTAAAACAGGCAGAAGTGACATTGCAAAGCGCCATGGCCTTGCCCGAAGGCAAAACATTGCCAAGACTTCGGCAAAATCTTGCGCTAGTTGTGGGCTTGCAAGGGCGCTTTGAGGAATCCCGCCAAATTGCCAGCGCAGATCTTCCACCGAAAGAAGTTGAAGCAAACATGGCCTATTTGCAAAAAATGCTTTCACAACCCAACACCTGGCAGCAACTTTCAGGCGACTCTCAAGGCTAAACGCTAAAAACAGTTCAACAAAAAAGGCGCGAAAATCGTTCGCGCCTTTTGCTTTGGTGCGGTCATTCCCTTATGGCAACTTAAGGACCAGGATTACGGATGGTCCCAGAATGACAACGAAGATAACTGGCAAGAAGAACAAGATCATTGGCACGGTCAGTTTTGGAGGCAGCGCTGCCGCTTTCCTTTCCGCTTCTGACATGCGGCTATCACGATTTTCCTGAGCCAGAACACGAAGGGCCGTGCCCAATGGCGTACCATAGCGTTCGGATTGGATGAGACTTGTGACAACGGACTTGACTGTCGGAAGGCCCGTGCGCTTGCCCAAATTCTCGAAAGCCTTGCGGCGATCCTGCAAGTAAGAAAGTTCGGCCACAGTCAATGTCAACTCTTCGGCCAGGGCTACGGAGCCACTGCCTATTTCGCGTGCGACGCGTTGCATGGCAGGCTCAACGGCCATGCCAGACTCAACGCAAATCAGCAAGAGATCGAGCGCATCGGACCATGCCCTCCTAATCGAATCCTGGCGTCTGGTCTTGAGGTTCTTTACGATAATATTTGGCAAATAAAAGCCAACCACCAGGCCCACCACTGTTGCAACTATTCGCATCTGTGGCGGAACGCGGTCCGCAAAAACCGTGGACGAATAGACAAATACGATTATGGCGACCACAATTGGTGCGATCAGGCGCATGGCAAGGAACGTGATAAGGTGACGCTCGCTCCTCATTCCGGCCTGGCGCAGCATTTCGCGCGATCCCTCTGCCTCAAACACATGCCGCAAATTGAAAGCTTCTACGAACTGGGCCACCAGGCCGCGTTTTGGCTTTTCCCGAAGCCTTGCCTCGCCATTGACGAGCAGGGCCTTTTGTTGAGCGCGCAACTTGTCGCGCTCCAGGGAAACGCCCTTGATGCGCGCGCCCAATTTGTCATTCTCGAAATAAGGTGCTGCAATCGTCAGCACGGTTCCAAAGGCTGCGAAGCCAACAAGCGCTGTAATAAGCACTTCGATCTGGAGGAGACTGGATATGAGGTTCATCATTTTGGCGCGGTACCCAGCCTCAAATTTCGAAGTTTATCATTTTGCGCATGACTAAGACACCTATGCTCATCCATATCCCGCTTCCAATGATGAGAATGTTCCCCATGCGCGTGTAGAAAAGCGGATTCAAATATTCCGGGTTCAAGACAGTTAGCGCGCCCATGATAATAAAAGGAAGCGAACCAATGATTGCAGCCGAAGATTTGGCCTCCTGGCTTACGGCCCTGATCTTTGCTTTCATTTTCTTGCGGTCGCGCAGCACTTTGGACAGGTTGCCCAAGGCCTCCGAAAGGTTACCGCCGGTCTTTGCCTGAATGGCCATGACAATTGCCAGAAAGTTGACTTCCGCCAATGGCATGCGTTCAACCATGCGTTCAACACCCTGGTCAACGGAAATGCCGATACGCTGGCCTTCCACAATTTCATTGAATTCCGGACCAACTGGCGGGCCTGATTCCGAAGCGATAACCCGCATGGCATCGGTGATGGGGAGACCCGACTTAAGACCCCGAACCATGACGTCAATGGCATCGGCAAAATCGTTAAGAAAAATATTCTGCCGGCGGGTGCGCAGATACTTGATAATCCAGCGCGGCAGACCAAGAAAACCTACCAGTCCAGAGCAGACAGCAACATACCAGGGCAAGGCAAAAACAAATGGCACGGCGGCCATGATCAGCCCCAAGATAAACGACAGCACCCAAAATGTCCGGATAGACAATTCGAGGCCAGTCTGTGCGATTAGAGTACGCAAATTGAGCTTCTTTTTGCGTTGCTTCTCGCGCTCGCCAAGCTGATTTAATGAGTCTTGGATCTGCTTGCGGCGCGTGTCTTTCGGGTCCTCCATCAGCCGCGAACGCAGCGTCTGTTTGACAGGCATTTTTGTAGAGGATGTTACTGCCTGAATCCGCTTCGATGCGACCGCATTTGCAAAGAGAGGGAAAAATATCGCCAGCGCCATGCCGCCTACGGCAACGGCCACCATGAACACAAATGCAACTTGTGAAATATCCTGGCCAAAGAACATAATTGCATCAATCCTTCAATATTCTGCGCAACAAACGTCGTGACGCAACTTTTACAAATGCCCTAGTCCTGCTCGTTGCGCGACTCAGCCTGTTCAAGCGCCTCAGCTAAACGTCTTTCTTCATTATAGTAACGGGCACGATCCCAGAAATGGGGCCTTGCAATGCCGGTTGACCGGTGCCGTCCGATGATCTTGCCATTGGCGTCTTCACCGACGATTTCATAAACAAAGAGGTCCTGAGTGATGATCACATCACCTTCCATGCCAACAACCTCGGTTATATGTGTAATGCGACGCGAACCATCGCGCAGACGAGCTGCCTGAACAATGACATCGATCGACCCGCAAACCATTTCCTTGATCGTTTTTGACGGCAGCGAGAAACCGCCCATGGTAATCATGGACTCAAGTCGTGAAAGGGCCTCGCGCGGGCTGTTGGCGTGGAGTGTTCCCATGGAGCCATCGTGACCGGTGTTCATGGCCTGCAAGAGGTCAAAAGCTTCCGGTCCGCGGACTTCGCCCACGATGATTCTTTCGGGACGCATACGCAAACAGTTCTTCACGAGATCACGCATGGTGATCGAGCCTTCACCCTCCAGATTGGGTGGGCGGGTTTCCAGACGCACAACGTGGGGCTGCTGAAGCTGAAGTTCGGCCGCGTCCTCGCAGGTAATAATGCGTTCCTCATGATCAATATGACCAGTGAGGCAATTCAACAGTGTCGTTTTACCTGAACCGGTACCACCGGAAATCAGCACGTTGCAACGAACGCGACCGATAATTTCCAGAATCGTGGCACCTTCCGGCGTGATAGACTTGAACTTGACGAGATCGTTCAGTTTCAACCGATCTTTTTTAAACTTACGAATTGTCAGTGCCGGGCCATCGATAGCAAGTGGCGCGACAATGACGTTGACACGAGATCCGTCGGGAAGACGTGCATCGCAAATCGGGCTTGCTTCATCGACGCGCCGTCCAATTTGGCTGACGATTCGCTGGCAGATGTTCAGCAACTGGCCATTGTCGCGGAAACGCACACCAGTTTGCTGCATCTTGCCGCCGACTTCGATAAAGGTGAGGTTGGCGCCGTTCACCATGATATCCGAAATGTCATCACGGGCCAGAAGCGGCTCCAGGGGACCATAACCCAAGACGTCGTTGCAAATATCCTCGAGCAGTTCTTCCTGCTCGGCAATTGACATCACGACATCCTTCAGCGTGATGATCTCGTTTACAATGTCACGAATTTCGTCACGGGCGGCATCGCGGTCAAGCTGGCCAAGCTGGGTAAGATCAATGGCATCAATCAAGGCATTGAATATTGTGCTCTTGATGTCGTAGTAATTGTCAGATTTCCGCGCCGCCAGGCCGGGCTCAGCTTTTTTGGATTTGGCCGCTGCTGGCGGTGCGCTGGTTGACCCTGGACGCGCCGCCTGCCCGGTAAATTGGCCACCGGATGCAGGAACGTTCAGATCAGGGATATGGGTCGGGACCGAAGCTCCGCCAGCGAATGCATCGCCGTTCGGTGCAATGGTCTGCGGGACCGGCAATACGGGAGCCTGCTGTGTACCGACATCACTTCTTTTGCCAAACATTATTTCTTCCTCAGTAACGGCAATTTCTGAAACAGGGATGTCCGTCCAGATTTAACGGCTTTCCCTGCTGTTTCATTTCCCGCAATGATCTGTGCAAATGACGTCAGCATTTCTGCGGTCTTGGACTTGGGTGCGACTTCAAAAATCATCTGGCCATTGCTTTGGGCTGTTCCAAATGTCTGTGGGTCGTGGGGAATGATGAATGACGGCGCAATACCGACCGCCTTGGCAAAGTCGGCGGCAGGAATTTCCGGACGCTTTGGCACACCAAACTGATTCAGAATCAGACGGGGCGGCTTATCATTCGGCCTGGAGGCCTTGAGAAGATCAACCAGATTCTTCGTATTCCTCAGGCTTGCGAGTTCTGGTGTTGATGTAATGACAACTTCATCAGCATTGAGCAGTGTATGCTTAATCCACGGAGCCCACATATTTGGAACGTCGACCACAACACATGGCACGCTGTGCCGTACAACATTGAGAATTGTCTCGATGGCGCTGGCTTCAATCGTCGTGTCCCTGTCCACACCGCCTGGGCCGCTTAAGAGACTGAGCTTATCACTCAATTTCGTGAGCATGCGATCAAGCAATGTTGCGTCTACGCGGTCGGGTTGTCCGAGCGCATCAAGAATTCCGCCTGCGGCATCCTGATTGAAATTCAGCCCGGCTGTTCCAAAAGCCAGGTCGAGGTCAGTAATCACGGTTTCAAGACCATGGTTCTTCGACAGGGCCCAAGCAATGTTGTGAGCAATGGAACTTGAGCCCACGCCACCCTTTGCACCGACGAAGGCCACAATGCGGCCCAGCGGTTCCGATTTCGGGTCCTGATAGAGCGAAGCTATGGTCTCAATAATTTGCATTTGCCCCAGGGGGGCAACAAGATATTCGCTGACACCTTGCCGAACGAGTTCCCTGTAAAGGATGACGTCATTCAGGTGGCCAACCACAATGACCTTGGTTGTCGGCTGGCAAACCTGGGCAAGCTGGCCAAGCTCCGCCAGTATCCCGTCTCTTGAGCTATGGGATTCAACCACCAGAACATTTGGGGTGGGCTGGGTCTGATAGACCTGGACTGCCGCCAAAATGCCCCCAAGTTGAATTGTGACATGGGCCTTGGACATGCGCCGGTCCATCGCGGCAGCCTGCAGCGTCTCAGCGGTCTGCTGATTGTCGCAAAACGTGTGGATGTTGACGCGGGGCACCAATGCTACTGGAAACTCATCAGCTTGCGGCGTTGCGGTGCTTTGGGCAGTTGCGTTGATCATTTTTTTTGGCCTGTTCTAAATTCTCTAAGGCGTCGCATTCGGTCGGCTACGTAAACTATGTTTTTGGGCTAGTAGAGTGCATAAATTCTTGTCGCCGGTTCTCGTGACGCAGCCAGTGCCGGCGCAGTTGGTTCAGGCACTACGAAATTGTCGGGATTTACCACCATGGCGGCAATATTGCTTTGCACGGAACAGCCAAAATTTGAATAGGGCTCGTTTTGTGACGTATTGGTCAGATCGGACGACCAATCACCGCATTCCTTCGTGACTGCGACATTGCGGAGATAGGAAATCTGGACCGGTCCCTTCGATGGGCCAGGATAGGTTTTTTGAGCAATCATGCTGGCCGAAATCCCACTTTGCACGAGCAGTTGATAGGTTTCCCGCGCAACCTTGCCAGAGGCACCGCCACCAGAGGGGCGACTAATTGTGATCTTGGACGAACTGGAATTTCTGGCGGAACGGGTAAACCCGGAAATCATATTGATCTGCGCGGACTGCAGCGTCCCGTACTGAGACGAAATTTCCAATTTTACCGGCGCTCTTGTGACCTCAATTGGATATCTTTCATAGTGAGCTGTTGCCACATATGTGTCATCAAGCGCCAATTCGCCATTGCTGCATGCCGCAAGGGTGGATGACATTGCCAAAAGCAAAACCACACTCATTTTTGAAGCGGCCGACACGGGAAAATACTTGTACATGATAGTCTCCGCTTACACTTATTCTACAATGAAACCGACGGTGCCGTGATAGACGCCATCCGGATTTTGCCCAGCCGTGCCATAAACTTTGTTCAAGCGACCAAGCAAAATGGTCTGGCGGTCCGTCGGCACATTGAAACGATCCGCCGGGGTTGAAAGCTGTTTTTCTGCAACCGGACCCACCAGATAAGGCGTCACGATAACCACCAGTTCGGTTTCGTCGTGGGTGTAGTCACGGCTCCGGAAAAGCGCGCCGAGTACTGGAAGTTTTTTCAGACCCGGGGTCGCGTCAATTTGCTGACGGGTGGTATCTTTGATAAGTCCAGCCAGCATCATGGAACCACCACTTGGAAGCTCGATAACCGTTGAAGCGTTACGCTGGTCTATGCCCGGAATGCCGTTAACCCTGAGATCGCTGAGCTCGCTCACATCGGTCGTTATACTCAGATTAATGCGGCCTTCGGACAGCACGATGGGTCTGAAGGAAAGCGATACGCCAAAATCCTTGAATTCCACTCCGCAAGTCGTCGACGAGCTGCCTGAAGACGACTGGCCCGCACAACTATTTCCTGTCGGAAACTGGCCGCCCGCGTGGAAACTGGCGGTTTGGCCGGACATAGCGGTCAGATTGGGTTCCGCCAGGGTTTTCAACACACCATCTGTTTCCATGGCACGAATGACGCCGGTGATGGTGTTTGTGCCATCGTCATAGATACCCTTTATCCCGGTTGCCCCAGCAAGAGGGCCAAAGCTCTGAAGATTGAGGGCTAAATTTCCCACGGACATCAGCGCCTGGAGATTGACTCCGAACTGCTTGAGAACATTGCGCTTCACTTCAACAATGCGAACTTTCAGCATTACCTGGTCTTCGCCGGCAATCTTGATGGCGTTCACAATGCCGAGCTTCGACATATCGTCCTTGCTGATACCTGCAAAGTTTTGAGCAATATCTATCGCCAACTTGGCATCGCCAGCGTTGGCCGTGCCCGACAGCACAACATTCTTGTCGGCCCATTCAACGGTAATTTTTGTGCCCGGGATGCTTCTTTGAATGAGTTTCTGCAGGGCCATCGCATCGACGGCAACTTCGAGATCAAGATTGAGAATCTGCCTGCCACCCTCATCAAAGAAGAAGATGTTGGTTTGCCCAATGGCGCGGGCAAACAAGTAGGCGGTGTTTTTTGAACGCACCACGGCGTCCACGATTTCCGGATTGCCTACGATTACATCCTGAGCGTTGGCAGGAAGACGAACGACGATGGATTTGTTCAACCCAATGCGCACGAATTGCCCATCGCTTTCAGCCGTGCTCTGGATAGTTTCCAAATCGCTGGCTGCAGCGGACTTTTGCAGCAATGCACCCGCCACCGGCACGAATACCATGGAACTCAGAAGGAGTGCCGCCCATTTGAGGCTCATGCGATTTGATTTGAGCGCCGCTGACTTTTGATTTTTAAACAACATGACCTGATGCCTCAACGAGTAGACGAATAGGATTCAATGCCGTAACGAACGAATAGTGTGTCGCCACCGCCTTTATGCGTGCCCAAATATTTATCGGCAAGCTTCGGACCATTTTCTTCCATGCTCTTGCCCTCATTTTCTGCGATTGAACGAAGGGCGAGCGAGAGTTCGCCAGCCGATTCAATCATCGAAATTACTTCAGATTGCCTGGCATCCAGCTCCAGGGTTGCGGTTTCGCCTTCGGCTACGGTAACAGTGTCACCTTCCTGCTCTTGCCGGTAGGTTTGATTGATGGCGAGAACGCGGACATTGGTGAGAGAAGTTTCACTCTTGACAAGTCTATCTCCGCCATCCGGATTATCCAGCTTCCTGGTGAGAATGACGTCAACACGGTCGTTTGGAAGGATGAAGCCGCCGGCGCTGGTGTATTTGGATATCTTGACTGAAATGGCTCGCATGCCTTTGGGCAACATAGCGCTGAGGAACCCGGTCTGACCTGGAAGCACCAACTTCTTCTCAAGAATGGTTTCGCCTTCATAAATGGCGACCCTGGCGCGCGCCGCCAAATACTCTTCCTTGGCGCCCGGCTTTTCATCGCGGGTGATCATGGCATCGGTGATATTTTCCATTGGCCAGGGCTTCCAGGCGGTGGAGCCGTCAGCAAAACGCTCACCCATAAGGATGTCCTTTGAGGCAGTCAGAACATCAACAGTTTTAACCTTGTTGATCTCCACAACTTCCTTATCGGGTTTTTGGCCAATGAATCCCTTGGCCAAAAGGCCGGCCACGACGGCGGATCCAAAAGCCAGACTGAAGATGACGATGCGCATTTTACTCATTTCGTACCCTTACCTTGCGCACTTGGCGCCAATTAGAATTCTGACTTTCGGACGGAATGGTCAAATTTAGGTTAATGACCGACAGATTGGTGTTGCCTCATTAACCAGACGCCACCATCCACCAGCTTTGAGGAAACGCCATAATGGCGCCAATCGCGAAGGCGTAGCCGTAGGGAACTTTCGGCCTCAGGCCGGATATTTTTTTTGCCCACGTCGCAGTATGAATGTCCCAACACATGGAAATGAGCGACCAGAGGACTACGCAAAGCGCCAGGGCGCCACCGGCCAGGACAGTAAAAACCAAAAATGGCAATGCCTGGGAACTGCCAAACCAAATTCCAGCGGCAGCCAATAATTTTGCGTCACCGCCGCCAAACAGCCCGGCAGAAAACAGAATAAAACCAGCGACAAATAGAACAACGGCAGTCAGGACGTGAAAGCCGAATACGGCGAGTGGCATGCCCGTTGCGAAGGCGAGCGGGAAAAAAGCCGCGAAAATGGTGAGTGTCAGCCAATTGGGAATGCGGAGTGACAAGGCATCGCCCGCTCCGGCGACAATCATGAGAAGTGGAAAAACCGAGATCGAAAGAAAATGTATCATAGGTCCCCAGTAAGCTTTGCCGCAAACAGCATTGTGCGCGCGCTTTGATCATCACATGCATGGCGTAAAGACTGAGTTAACCTTGCCAAATTGTTGCACAAAAAAAGGAACCATTGGGACGGGCCCAATGGTTCCAGTTTCGAGTTACAATTGCTGAACCGCTTTCGCGGTGCAGAAATGTTACGGCGCGGTAACGGTCTCCATGCCGGTCGTCAGGCTGGTGAACACTTCCGAAACCGCAGTCGACAACGGAGGCATCACGATTACGAGCATCAAGCCCATGGCAGCGGCGATCAGACCATATTCAATTGCGGTTGCGCCGGATTCGTCGTTCATGAAACGTACAAACTTCTTCATTTAAATCTCCAAGTTTATTCTACAGCACCTGGCTCCTCTGTAACGGTACTTCATGCGCCGTCTCCGTGAACCATGCAGTGACCTTAGTCGCCACCTGTTAATGCCAAGTAAATCTTCTAGATCAGGTGAATATTTATGACTACTTAGACCGCTTCTGGTTATTAAAATCATGTACTATTCAGTAGTATTTTATATATCTTTGTATATCCTGGTAAATATTGTGTTATAATATAGTATTACTTTATATTCTACTCTATTTTTGCAATAAATTGTAGACTTTATTGAGAATTGATGAGCCCAGACTACGATTTATACTCTATATTTTTTAATTTTTTCTTCGGCAATCTGAACCAAGAATTTTGACTTTGGCTGCGGCTGCGTTCGTTATTTACCCTCGTCAATAGCTACTCAACCTGTTTCCTTCGTTTTAGTTAGTGACTGGATTCCATATTTGGCAATTTCGTAAGAGAAGATTCACCATTCATGTGCAAATTGGAATGAAATTGAAAAACAACCCCTCGTTCGACATCAAGGAAACAGGCGATATGCTGAAATTTTTACGCGCTGCAACAAGTGCCCTTACGCTGGCGTTTTTCTGCACCTCAGCAGCATACGCGGCGCAGGAAATCATCATTAAGACCGACCAAACCCAGTTGATAGACGTGTCTGGCAATCCAGGCGCAGTTGTGATCGGAAATCCAAGCATTGCCGATGCCACAGTTCATGGAGACAAAATATTTCTCCACGGCCGCGCTTTTGGCTCCACCAACCTCATCATACTTGACCAGGAAGGCAACCAACTTGCCGCCCTCGAAATAACCGTGCAAAAGGGTGGCCTGAACAACGTTGCAATTTACAAGGCGGGGACCCGGTACTCGTATGTTTGCGCTCCCAGTTGCGAAGCGGCCTTGCAGGCCGGTGACCAGGTCGACTGGTTCGGTGACGTGGCAAAGATGAACAACTCGAAAACATCGTCGGCAACAGGCAAAACCAGCACTGAATCAGCGGCACCGCCGGTTGCGCAGTAGTCCAAAGACAAATCGCCTTCCCAAAGGCCCCGCTAAAGCGGGGCCTTTGTTTTTCTTAACCAGCACCATGAATGCGGCGGTTCGATACAATTTTAATGAATTCTTTCAGTTAGCTGAAATGGCTTGTTGATAAGAAACAATCTCGAAGAAGTGGTTCTGCCTCTTAATATCCATGGGCGGCTTCAACACGGGAGATTGTAATGCGGAATTTTCTGAACAAATTTCGTCCTAGGTTTGCGAGACGCTTTAGAAAGTCCGAAAGTGGCGCAACCGCTGTTGAATTTTCGATGGTCGCTTTTCCATTTTTCATGCTTATGGGCTGCATTTGCGAAACTGGTGTCATGCTTTTCGCGGAATACTCCATTCAGGTCGGCGTCCAGGAAGCGGCCCGATCAATCAAAACGGGGCAAGCGCAGACTGCAAGCTTAAGCGCTACGGCATTCAAGGCAAAGATTTGCGAAACCGCCGGCGTTGTTTTCGATTGTGCCGGTGGTCTTACAGTCTATGTAAAGCCGGCCACCACTTTTACTGTCCTGGAAACGACAATGCCCAACTATCTCAATGTTGGGGCCAAGCCCGACGGCTCGCCTAATCCCACGTCATATGATTGTGGCGGACCTTCACAGGCGGCAGGTGTTATTGCCACCTACGACTGGGATTTCACAATGCCATTCATGACATTCCTTGGAAATATCAACGGTGGTGAGAAGCGCCGGCTCGTCGGCATTGCAATATTCCAAAATGAGCCCTTCCCCGCGACGACCACATGTTCATAGGGACCAGATAAGTCATGAAAAACCTGCTCAAAAAATTTCTGTACGAAACCAACGGCATTGCGGCAATTGAAGTGGCATTCATCATGCCTTTCATGCTTTTTCTGTACTTTGGGCTTTTTGACCTTACTGGTCTCATTTCAGTGAACAGAAAAGTGACGTACGCCACCAGCGTTGTCGCGGATCTGGTCGCCCAAAACAAGACCTCCGTGCTTAAGTCCGATATTTCAAACTATTTTAAAGCCTCAGACATGGTCATGTCGCCAATGCCCTCGACAGGCATCCGCGTAGAAGTATTTGGCTATCGCATCAGTGGTTCAACGATTTCCCAAGTCTGGAAGACTGACAACGCAAAAGGGAGTTCTTGTGGCTCAGCGCCTTCCACTGGCGCCATGGCGCCCCTAATGGTCGCGGGAAATGATCTGGTGGTTGCCCGGGTTTGCACAACCTACCAACCTTACATCGTGTCATTTCTTGGCAAGGAAATTCTGGGCAAATCATCGTTTGTCGTGGGTGAAGCAATTACACAGCGGCCAAGAAGCACGCTGAAACTGACCTGCTACAGCTCGGTCGTGGGCGGAGCCGTTTGCTCTTAGCCTGACTCTCCGGTTGATCATTAAAGGGAGCACTTGACGTGCTCCCCTCTTTTTTGGTCCGCGGCTCCCGGCAAGTGGCCGCACTGGCAAAAATGCCGAACTCAGGTTAAGAGGGCAGAACTCCCGGAGTTAAATAATTGGAACTTACTGTTTTTCTTGCCGTCCTGGCCGCAGCCTTCATGCATGCCAGCTGGAACCTGCTGGTCAAACTCAACTTGGACCGGTTTCTCTCACTTTTCCTGCTGCAAACCCTGATGGGCCTCATGGGTATCGCCATGCTTTTCTTTTTTTCATGGCCTGCCCGCGAGAGCCTGCCCTATGTCCTTGTCTCAGGGCTACTCCATACGGGCTATAATCTTTTTCTAGCGCGTAGCTACAAGGATGGCGATCTCAGCCTGGTTTACCCCATTGCAAGGGGCACAGCGCCACTGTTAACGTTGCTGGCAACCTGGCTCGTCGCCAGCGAGCAAATTGGTGCAGTAACCGCCATCGCCATCGGCATACTGGTATCTGGCATATGGCTGGTTGCCGTTGGAAAATCAAAATCTCTCAAACTCGACAGGGTATCGCTGTTCTTTGCTCTTGGAACGTCTTGTTTCATCGCTGCCTACACGGTTGTTGATGGACTTGGGGGGCGCGCATCGGGAGCTGCTTCCGGCTATACGGCAATGGTCTTTATCCTGGATGCAATTTTTATGATTGTGGCCGGACTTTACATGCGTGGCCCGGGGATTCTGTTAAAAGTCGCGCCCTATTGGAAAGGCGGGGTCATTGGCGCCTTCCTTTCTGCCTCAGCCTATTGGATTGTCATATGGGCCATGACACAGGCACCGATTGCTGCAGTTGCCGCACTGCGCGAAACCAGCATTCTGTTTGTCATCCTCATGTCTGCAAAATTCCTGAAGGAATATATGAGCTGGGCGCGCATTGTTGGAGGTTTACTCGTGGTCCTGGGCGCAATTGCGCTCAGGCTCTCATAGTTCTAGCAGATGACTTACGTTCATCTCGCCCAGGCCTTCATCCATCGCAGCGGAAAACACCGCTTCGACTGCCTCAACCAGGGACGTATCCAAGTTGAGATCCGTTGCTAACGATTTGAAATAACCAATGTCCTTTGAGGCGTTGGCAAGAGAAAATTTGTACCCCTCAAAATTTTCGTCCAAAGCTGGAGCCACCATCTTGCGCAGCACGCCAGAATTCCCGGATCCATTCAACATGCCTTCGTAAAGATCGCGCCAGTCGATATCGGCCCTGCGTGCCGTTCCAAAGGCTTCTGCCACAAGCGCTATCATTCCGGTCACAAGATAATTGGAAATTAGCTTGGCGGTGTGGCCCGAACCCACTGGCCCCATATGACGAACTATGTTGGCAAAGCAGGAGAAGAGCGGCCTGAGGGTCAAAAATAATTCGGGGCTTGTGCCACAAAATACCCCGAGTTGGCCGCTTGCCGCCTGTTCCGGCCCGCCAGTGAGCGGTGCATCAACATAACCAACTCCGAGCTCCGTCAGTTGGCTCGCCAAACGGCGTGTCGATTCGGGGTCCGAGGTTCCCGTATCAATGATGATCTGGCCATTCTGCAAGAATGGCTCCATTGAAAATATGGTATCTTCCACAATTTTCGAGGATGACAGACACAAAACAATATAATCACTTGCTTGAGCGAGTTCCCCGAGGTTTTTGACCTCGCGCGCGCCTTTTAACACCAGATCTTCGATTGGGGCGCGGTTTTTGTGGGCTATGACGGAAACTTCGTGGCTGCTTTTCAGCAAATTCTGCGCCATGCCATGCCCCATAAGACCAGCACCTATGAAACCAATTCTCATGCTTGCCTCCCTACCAACACATGCTAGTTTCCCGCCTTTGAACAGGAGTAGATTGCATCATGGCGCTACACAAGAATTTCATCAATGGCGAATGGGTTGCAGGTGCCGAAGCCAAGGAAAATATCAACCCTTCCGATGTTTCCGACATTGTTGGTGAATATACCCAAGCCGACAAGGAGCAAACGGAAGCGGCGATCGCCGCGGCGCAAGCAGCCCAACCCGCATGGGCCTCCACCACGCCGCAACAGCGTGCCGACATTCTGGAAGCGGCAGGCATCGAGCTCCTCGCCCGCAAGGACGAAATTGGCCGCCTGCTGTCGCGCGAAGAGGGAAAGCCCCTTGCCAACGGCATCGCCGAGACCATGCGCGCGGCCCAGATTTTCAAGTTTTTTGCGCAAGAAGCACTGCGTGTTGAGGGCGTTTTGGTGGCTTCGGTGCGGGCAGGCGTAGATGTTGCCATCACTCGCGAGCCCGTTGGCACAGTTGGTCTCATCTGTCCGTGGAATTTCCCAATCGCCATTCCAGCATGGAAAATGGCGCCAGCGCTGGCTTTTGGAAACACCGTCGTGTTCAAACCCGCCGACCTCGTTCCGGGCACGGCCTGGTCCCTGGTTGAAATCCTGTCGCGCGCGGGCCTGCCTAAAGGCGTGCTCAATCTGGTGATGGGGCGAGGCTCGGTCGTGGGCCAAACCATGCTCGACTCTCGCGGCGTCAATGCCATCTCATTTACCGGTTCAGTTGAAACGGGGGCAAAGGTTGCAATGGCGTGCTCGAAGCGGGGTGCCAAGTATCAGCTGGAAATGGGCGGCAAGAACCCGCTGATTGTTCTGGATGATGCCAATATCGACGCTGCCGTTGCAGCCTCCATTGACGGTGCGTTCTACCAGACCGGCCAGCGCTGCACGGCGTCATCGCGCTTTGTCGTTCAAAGCAAAATCCATGATGCCTTTGTTGACAAGATGGTGACCGCCATGAAGGCGCTCAAAGTTGACCACGCTTTGAAAGAAGGAACGCAGGTCGGGCCTGTCATCGATGAAGCCCAAATGGCGCAGGATGAGAAGTATATTGGCATCGCGCGTGACGAAGGTGGCGAGTTGGCCTGGGGCGGCGAGCGCCTGAACCGGGATACCAAGGGGCATTTTCTGTCGCCTGCCCTTTTTGTGAATACGAAGAACGACATGCGGATCAATCGTGAGGAAGTCTTTGGACCCGTCGCTTCAGTCATCAAAGTCGGCAGCTATGACGAGGCACTCGGCGTTGCCAATGATACCGCCTTCGGCCTGTCATCTGGAATTTTCACAACATCACTGAAATACGCAACGGATTTCCGCAAGAAATCGGCTGCTGGAATGGTGATGGTCAATCTGCCCACGGCTGGCGTTGATTATCATGTGCCCTTTGGCGGACGGAAAGGCTCAAGCTATGGCGCGCGCGAGCAAGGGCGCCACGCGGCTGATTTCTATACGTCGATCAAGACGGCTTACACACAAGCAGGTTAAGTTCGCCGAGACGCTCAATGGCGGCGCGTATTCTGTCGCCAGGCCGAACGGGACCAACACCACTTGGTGTGCCGGTGAAAATCAAATCACCGGCATGCAACTCAAACAGTTTGGAAAGTTCGCTGATGATTTCTGGTACACTCCAAATCATTTCGGAAATATTGGAGTTTTGGCGCTGAACTTCATTGACGTGCAATGAAATACCCGCCCGCTCGAGCAGGCCAAGGCCTGCCTTTGGCGTGATCCCGCTGACCGGCGCCGAGTGGTCAAAGGCTTTTGCGACCTCCCAGGGCCTGCCTGCTTTCTTGGCTTCGCCCTGCAAATCACGCCGGGTCATGTCTATGCCTACCGCATAGCCATAGATATGCTGAGAGGCTTCTGGCACCGCGATATTTTTGCCACCGGAATGAAGAACAACGACCAGTTCCACTTCATGATGCACATCTTGACTTGCTGATGGATAGGGGAAATTTCCGTCCAGCAGCAGCGAGTCTGCGGGCTTCTGAAAGAAAAATGGCGGCTCGCGCCCCGGAATGCCGCCCATTTCAATCAACATGGTCATTGTAATTGCGGCCCACACAATAAATGCGGCGAACCGGAAAGCGCAAATGGGTGCCTTTTACCGGCACCGAGGCCTGTTTTGGCGGGGCAATGACGTAACTCATATCAGTTCAATGCCACGGTAGCGGAACAGGTCCCGCGTGGCCTCAGCCGAACCATTGAGGTCGATGGCCTTGCAGGCATCCTCTATCACCACGGTATCAAAGCCCAAATTCTTCGCGTCCTCCGCCGAATAGCGGACACAGTAATCAAAGGCCAAGCCAACGAAGAATATTCTGGTGAATCCGCGTTCCTTCAAATAGCCGCCAAGGCCAGTCGGCGTCACATGGTCATTTTCAAAGAAGGCGGAATAGGAATCGACCTCGTGCCGGAAACCTTTCCGAACGATGAGCTCCGTTTGCGGAATATCCAGCAGCTTGTGAAAGGCGGAACCATGAAGCCCCTGAATGCAGTGATCGGGCCACAGGGTTTGCGGGCCATAGGGCATTTCAATCTCTGAAAACGGTGCCTTGCCGGGATGCGACGATGCGAAAGATGAGTGCCCGGCGGGATGCCAGTCCTGGGTCAGGACAACATGTTTGAAGTTCTTGGCGAAGTCATTGATGAGGGGAACGACTTCATCACCATCGGGCACGGCCAGATTTCCGCCGGAACAAAAGTCGTTCTGTACATCAACGACAAGGAGAACTTCAGTTTCTGCGGTCTGCATAGGAACCTCAATGGGCCAGGGAAGCAGCGCAACCCTTGAATGCCGGGAAGCGATCGACAATGACATAGACGGGAATGGGATGCATGAGATGCGCCAGTTTCCCCTTATCCTCAAATATCGCGCGGAAGGGGCCGCTCTTCAGATTTTCAACTATGGATGGCGCAATACCGCCGGCAAGATACACGCCACCACGGGCCTGCAGCGCCATGGCCGCATCGCTGGACAGGCGCGCCAGCCATGAAATGAAGTGGTCAAGAGTCTTTGTGGCCGCCGCATCCTGCCCTGCTAGTGCCGCCTGAATGACAGCCTCCGGGCTTTCCAATTTTCCCTGGGGAGCAATTGTCTTGTAGAGCAAATAGAGGCCGCCGCCACTCACCGCATCCTCGGCGGTAAATACCGAACCGGGCACTTTCATGCGTTCGCGCAAGTCAAACTCCTCGCGCGTTGCGGTGGGCAATGTCACCTGGCCAAGTTCGCCGGGAAGCGCCATCCAGCCGCCTTGCGGCAGGGGTGCAAGGGCTGCCATGCCAAGGCCAGTGCCCGGCCCCAGGACAATTTTGAGCTTGGGCACTGGCGAATCCTGTCCGCCTATCTGGATCAGATCATCGCCATGCAAATGGGGGAGGGAAAGGGCCAGCGCCTCATAGTCATTCAATACCCTGAGGTGCCTTGCCTTGGCGGCCAGCCGCAGGCTTTCACTGGTGAATGACCAATCGCGGTTGGTGAGGGAAATATGCTCGCGGTCAACGGGGGCCGCGACGGCGATGGCAGCGGACGAGAGCGAAGTTACATCCCGGTTGCGCAAATATTGCTGAATTGCCGCTTCAAGCGAAGGAAAATTGTCGTTCCGAAGGGCCTCCATATGCTGGATTGCCATGGAACCCTGCTTAACCAGTCCAAAGCGGGAGTTTGTGCCCCCAATATCGCCGACGAGTGCAAATTCTGTCATCATGTCCCTCAGCCCTCCACTGCCACGGCAAGCGCTTTTGGGCAAGGGTGAGTGTTGATCTGGCGGTTCGCCATAACTTCGGCTAGTAAGCGGCCTGACTTTAACCAGCTGAGATTTCCGTGACTGATCAAATAGCCTCCGAGGTTGCGCGCCGACGCACCTTTGCCATCATTTCCCACCCGGACGCCGGCAAAACCACGCTCACGGAAAAGCTCCTGCTTTTCGGCGGCGCCATTCAGCTGGCAGGCCAAGTGCGGGCCAAGGGTGACAGGCGGCGGACGCGTTCGGACTGGATGTCGATCGAGCGGGCGCGTGGTATTTCGGTCGTCACCTCAGTCATGACGTTTGAATACAATAATTGCGTGTTCAATCTTCTGGATACGCCGGGCCACGAGGACTTTTCCGAAGATACCTACCGCACGCTTACGGCGGTTGATGCGGCGGTCATGGTGATCGACGGGGCCAAGGGCATTGAAGCACGCACCCGCAAGCTTTTTGAAATTTGCCGCCTGCGCGACATTCCCATCATCACCTTCATCAACAAGATGGACCGGGAAACCCGCGAGCCGCTTGATCTTCTGGACGAGATTGAAAAGGGGTTGGCGCTCACTGTGGCCCCCATGGTGTGGCCCATTGGCCTGGGCCGCGCCTTTACTGGCACCTATGATCTCAATACGCCACGGGTCCGGAGGCTTGATGAAGATCCCGCCGGACAGGTGGTTTCCGGCCCCGATGATCCCCTGTTCGCCACGCTTCTGACGCCACCCCAGCTTGCGACTTGGCGCGATGAAATGGAGCTGGTGCGCGATCTCTGCCATAGCTTTGACCGCTCTGCTTTTCTTGAAGGTCACCTGTCTCCGGTTCTTTTTGGCTCGGCTTTGAGAAACTTTGGGGTGCGTGATCTCCTCGATACACTGATTGCCCATGCACCGCCGCCGCGCGACCAGCAGGCGAGGCAGCGCGTGATCCATGCAAGTGAACCAAAAATGTCGGGCATTGTATTCAAGATACAGGCCAATATGGACCCCAATCACCGGGACCGCATTGCTTTCATGCGGCTTGCCTCCGGTAAGCTCACACGCGGCATGCGGGTCAAGATTGTTCGCACGGGAAAAACCCTGGCGCTCAATGCCCCGCAATTTTTCTTTGCCCAGGATCGCTCGCTGGCGGAGGAAGCCTTTGCCGGCGATGTCGTGGGCATTCCCAATCATGGCGTGCTGCGCATTGGCGATACGCTGACGGAGGGCGAAGACATTGTCTTTACGGGTGTGCCAAGTTTTGCCCCGGAAATCCTGCGCCGGGTGAAACTCGGTGATCCGATGAAAGCCAAAAAACTGCGCAGTGCTTTGGAAGAACTCGCTGAAGAAGGCGTGGTTCAGCTCTTTATTCCGGTGGATGGTTCTGCGGCTGTTGTGGGGGTGGTAGGCGCGTTGCAGCTTGATGTGCTGGCTGATCGCCTTTCAAATGAATATGGCGTGCCGGTTGAATTTGAAACGACGCGGCATGAGGTGATGCGCTGGATTGCCTGTGATGATGCCAAGAAGCTTGATGATTTTATTGCCGCCAACCGCTTTTCAATTGCCAATGACCTTGATGGGTCACCGGTGCTGATGGCGCAATCGGCCTTCAGCCTGAACTATACGCTGGAGCGGGCGCCTGATATCAAAGCGACTGAAATCAAGGAAATGCACCGGGCTGCCTAAGGAGCACATATCATGTTGCCAAATGACCTTGACCTGCCCCACGCCTTTGCAATCATTTTCCTGTTTGTCATGTGGTGGCTCTATGGCCCCATCTTGAGAGCCCTGGGTCGCGGCACGCTCAATGCGCAATTGCATGTGGTGCGCATGCGCTGGATGCGCATGTTGTTGCAAACGCACCGTGACCATCGCACGTTCGATGCCCTGATGATGGGGCATATTTCCAATTCCATGGCATTCTTTGGGTCTGCAACGCTGCTGGTGCTGGCCGGCCTGTTGGGCACATTGGCCAATATCAGCGGTCTCTATGGGGCTGTCATGGAAGTGAAGTTTGTCCCTATCGTCAGCCTCGAACTTTTCACTGTCTATTTCATTACACTTACCGTGATCATGGCCATTTGCTTCTTCGCTTTCACTTACGCGCTGCGGAAATTGTCCTACACGCTGGCCATGATGGGCGGCTTGAGCGAGGCGCCGGGCGACGATCCCCATTCCAAAACCATGATTTTTGAAACGGCGACCGTGATGACCGAAGCGGTGAAAAGCCTGAACAACGGCATTCGCGGATTTTATTTTGCGGTGGCCGCCATCTTTCTTTTCGCGGGCCCCTACTACTGCATTTTCATGACTGTGGTCATGAGCGGCCTTCTGCTCTACCGCCAGGGATTTTCAACCACGGCGCTGGCAATTGAGCGTTATGTGGATGCCATGAACCAGATGGAAAAGTGACGGAATGCCATGATCGCGCGCGGTATCCGTTCCAACGACGGGCTCATGCTTGCCGGTTACGAGTCCGGCAATCCGCTAGGCCCTGAAATTCTTTTCATCCACGGATTTTCCCAGTGTTCGCTTGCCTGGGAAAAACAATTTTCTTCCAAAGCGCTCGCCGGTGAATTCCGGCTGGTTGCCTTCGACATTCGCGGTCATGGTGCATCGGAAAAGCCAATTGACGCCACACACTATTCCGATGATAGCCAGTTTTCCGATGATGTTCATTGCGTAATGGAAGCGTTCAATTTGAGGCGGCCTGTGCTGGTGGGCTGGTCCTATGCGGGCCGCATCGTCGGTGACTATGTGACGGCGCATGGGACCAGTCGCATTGCTGGAATAAACTATGTATGCGCGCGGACAAAAAGTGATGCGGCCTATAACGGGCCGAGCACTGGATTGCTGCGCGACATGACCAGCAACGATCTTGCAATTAATATCAGGGCAACCCGCAACTTCATTCGCGCCTGCTTTGAAATGCAGCCTAGCCCGGAGGATTTCGAAACGGCTCTCGCCTACAATATGCTGATTCCACCCGATATTCGCCGTGCACACCTCAGCAGACCGGCGTCAGATGGCAGTATTCTGAAAAAACTCGATGTGCCTGTGTTGGTCACGCAAGGAAGCGAGGACAAGCTTGTGTTCAAGGGCCTGGGCGAGTTCACGGCGGCGGTCGTGCCCGGCGCGCGGCTTTCAATGTATCAAGGTATTGGGCATTCTCCCTTCGCCGAGGATGCGCCACGCTTCAATCGCGAACTGGCGGAATTTGTGCGAAGTATTCAACCTTCATCCAAGTTTTGAGGCCTCACGAGCCAAGTCTTCAATCCCCACCCAATCTCTCGCCTCAATCAATTTCTTCGGAACCATCCAGGAGCCGCCGACGGTGATCACATTCGAAAGCTTGAGATATCTGGGCGCTGACTCCAGCGTAATGCCGCCGGTCGGGCAGAAGCTCACCTGCGGCAAGGGGGAGGCAAGTGAGGCGAGATAGGGAACGCCGCCTGCCGCTTCGGCGGGGAAGAATTTCTGAAAGCGGTAGCCGCGTTCCATGAGGCTCATGCATTCCGACGCCGATGCACTGCCCGGAAGCAGGGGGACGATCACATCCTCGGCCGCATCAAGCAGAGCTTTGGTGGCACCGGGGGAAACGGCGAAGGCGCAGCCAATATGTTCGGTTTCCTTCAACTTCTTGCCGTCGAGCACCGTTCCAGCGCCGACAATGGCGCCTTCCACCTCGGCAATGATTGCCCGAATGCACTCAAGCGCCGCCTTGGTGCGAAGCGTGATCTCAAGCACCGGCAAGCCGCCCTTGACCAGGGCGCGGGCCAATGGCACGGCATCCGCCACATTTTCGATGACGATCACCGGAATGACCGGCGCGGCCTTCAGTATTGAATCCATGCCTGGTTGAACATCTTCAGTCATTTCACGCCACCTCAAAAATCGATGCGCCCTGGTCGGCGCGGCCCGCAAGGTTTCGGAAGGCTTTGAACAGCTCGCGGCCCGTGCCTTGTTCGTTATGGGAAAGATCGGCGGTGGCCAGAGCCCTCGCCGCAAATTCTTTTGCATCCACCAAGATTTCGAGACGACCCTTGTCCGCATCGATGCGAATGACGTCGCCGTTCCTGATCTTGGCGATGGCACCGCCATTGGCGGCTTCAGGCGTTACATGGATAGCGGCTGGCACCTTGCCCGATGCGCCAGACATGCGGCCATCGGTCACCAGTCCCACGCGGAAACCCTTGTCCTGCAACACACTGAGCGGCGGAGTCATGCGGTGCAGTTCCGGCATGCCGTTGGCTTTTGGTCCCTGAAAACGCACCACGGCCACGACGTCTCTGTGTAGCTCGCCTGTCTTGAAGGCCGCGTGGAGTTCTTCCTGGGAATGAAACACCCGGGCGGGAGCTTCTATGACATGGCGATCATCGGGGATTGAAGAGGTTTTAATGACAGCATGCCCCAAAGGTCCTTCGAGCACATTGAGGCCGCCTGTTGCCTGAAATGGATTTTCGCAGCCGCGCAACACCTTGTCGTCATGGGAGGCGGTCGCGGCCTCCTTCCATTCCAACGCGCCATCGCGGTCTAATTTTGGCTCAACGAGATAGCCTTTCAGCCCGGTGCCCATGATTGTGGTGACGTCCTCATGCAGCACGCCGCGATGCAAGAGCTCACGAATGAGAAATCCCATGCCGCCTGCCGCGTGGAAGTGGTTTACATCGGCCTTGCCGTTGGGATAGATGCGGGTCATCAGCGGCACAACATGGGAAAGTTCTGCAAGATCATTCCATGTCAGAACGATACCAGCAGCAGCGGCCATGGCGATGAGATGCAGTGTGTGGTTGGTGGAACCGCCCGTTGCCAGCAGTCCGACGACGCCATTCACCACGGCCTTTTCATCGTAGATGCGGCCAATGGGTGTGTAATTATTTCCAAGCGCGGTGATCGAAAGCGCCTGCTGGGCGGAGGCTTTGGTAATTTCATCCCTGAGTGTGGTGCCGGGATTTACAAATGTTGTTCCCGGCAAATGCAGGCCCATGATTTCCATCAGCATCTGATTGGAATTGGCGGTGCCAAAGAAGGTGCAGGTGCCCGGACCGTGATAGGATTGTGCTTCTGCTTCCAGAAGTGCTGTGCGATCAACTTTGCCTTCGGCATAGAGCTGGCGGATTTTGGCTTTCTCATCATTGGGAAGGCCAGAGGTCATTGGTCCAGCTGGAATGAACACGGCAGGCAGATGGCCGAAAGAGAGCGCACCAATGATAAGGCCCGGCACAATCTTGTCGCAGACACCGAGATAGACAGCTGCATCAAACATCTGGTGCGACAGAGCTACTGCAGTTGAAAGGGCAATCACATCGCGGGAAAACAGCGAGAGCTCCATGCCGGTTTCGCCCTGGGTAACTCCATCACACATGGCAGGAACGCCGCCTGCCACCTGCGCCGTGCCGCCATTGGCACGGGCTGCTTCACGGATAATCTGCGGGTAATACTCAAAGGGCTGATGAGCCGACAGCATGTCGTTATAGGACGTGACGATACCGAGGTTTGGCCCAGTGCCAGTTCGCAATTCATTCTTGTCGTGGGGTCCACAGGCAGCAAAGCCGTGGGCGATATTGGCACAGCCCAGCGCCTTGCGCTTGGGCTGTGAACTCACCGCGGCATCAATGCGCGCGAGATAGCGCCCGCGCGATGGCTTGCTGCGCGCAATGATTTTCTCAGTGACCGCTGAGACGATGGAATGTACAGACATGAACTTAACTCCGTCAGGGACACCAATAGAGTGTCAAAGGCTTTTTTGACCGCAGGACAGCCCGCACCGGCATGGCCTCAACCGGCCCTCCCGCAATGGCCTTGTTTAGCACTTCGCGCTTTTCCTGTCCTTCAATGTGGAGGCACAGAAGACTCGCTTCAAGCAAGGCTGGAAGCGTGAATGTCAACCGGGGCTCACCCGCAGCCGGGGCTGAAATCTCAATGAGCCGTTTTTCCGTCTTGGGATTAAGGGCTTCGACCAAATGATCACCGCCGGGAAACAGCGACGCAGTGTGACCATCGGTTCCCATGCCGAGAACGACAACGTCGAGAGTTGCAACATTTTCCGCATCTGGATTTTCAAAGAGAGGAACGAACTCGGCCCCGGCGGCAAGATTTTGCAGAAGATTGTCACGCACCAGTTTGGCGTTGGAGCGCGGACTGGCTTCCGGCACCTGACGGTCATCAACCAAGGTAACTGTTATCTTGCTCCAGGGGATATCAATGCGGGAGAGGGTTTCAAAAAACAGCTTTGGCGTGGTGCCGCCGGAAACCGCAAGGCAGGCGCTGCCCTTGGTTCTCACATGGTGTTGCAAGGCATTGGCCACATCGGTTGCAAGGGCTGAACAGAGGCTGCCTCGGCTTTCAAACAATCGCTCCTTGGCGATCATTGGTGTTCGCCTTCATGCCAAGTACGTCCGTCCCGCTCGATCAGGGCGACAGCCGCCGATGGCCCCCACGTGCCTGAGGTATAGGGCTTGGGTAACTCGGGGGACTCTTTCCAATAATCCAGAATGGGGTCAATCCATTTCCAAGCGGCGGTGACTTCATCGCGGCGCATGAACAGGGTTTGATTGCCGCGCACCACATCCATGAGCAGCCGCTCATAGGCATCGGGATTGCGCACGCCGAAGGCATCGGCGAAACTCATGTCGAGAGGCACATGGCGAAGCCGCATGCCACCGGGGCCCGGGTCCTTGATCATCAACCACAACTTTACACCTTCATCGGGCTGGAGGCGAATGACAAGGCGGTTGGCGGCGATGGGGCCAGCACTGGCATCAAATACGGAGTGCGGGATGGGCTTGAATTCAACGACAATTTCCGAGGCGCGCGATTCAAGCCGCTTGCCGGAACGGAGATAGAATGGAACGCCATTCCAGCGCCAATTGCCGATTTCAGCTTTCAATGCCACGTAAGTTTCCGTCTTGGACGTGTTGGAGCCAAGCTCTTCAAGATAGCCCGGAACGGCGCCGCCCGCCGAAGCCCCGGCGCGATATTGTCCACGCACTGTCTGGGTTGCCATATTATCTGCCGTAATCGGCTTCAAAGATTGCAGCACCTTCAATTTTTCATCGCGCACCGCATTGGCATCAATTGATGTCGGAGGTTCCATGGCCACGAGGCAGAGGAGTTGCAGCATATGGTTCTGCACCATGTCACGCAGCGCTCCTGCCGTATCATAGTATCCGGCACGGCCCTCTACTCCCAAGGTTTCCGCGACCGTTATTTGCACATGATCAATGTGGGCTGCATTCCAGATGGGTTCGAACAGGGCATTGGCAAAACGGAGCGCCATGAGGTTCTGCACGGTTTCCTTGCCGAGGTAGTGGTCAATTCGATAGATCGACGGCTCCGGGAAAATGCGGCCGATTTGTTCATTCAGGGCCTTGGCGGAGGCGCCATTTTTGCCCACGGGCTTTTCCACAACAAGACGGGATTTTGGAGTTACCAGATTATGCATGCCAAGATGATCGCAAATGGGCCCGAAGAGGTCGGGCCCCACGGCCAGATAGAAGACACGAATGCGGTCTTCCGCGGACTTCAGTACTTTTTCGAGTTCCTTCCAGCCCGATTGCTGGCTCGCTTCTGCCGCCACATAGTCCAGGCGGTCAAGGAACCGCTTGCACATGTCGGGCTTGCGCAGGTCTTCTGCCACATGAGCCTCAATGGCGGCCAAGGCGAAGGCGCGGAAGGCCTCGCGGGTCATGGCGCGGCGTGAGGAGCCGATTATGCGGGCCGCAAGGGGGATTTGCCCCTGTAAATCCCGGTGAAACAGGGCCGGCAGCAGCTTGCGCTGGGCCAGATCGCCAGTGGCACCGAACACGACGAGATCGAAGACTTCGACAGGAATAGTTCGCGGCGTCATATTTTGTTATAATTCCAGTTTTGAGGTACGCTAATCAAAGGGGCGATCTACACGCCGACGACGGCTTTTGCAATAATTCAATTCCACTGATTTATTGATTTTTTTTCGTGTCTGGGCGATGGATAGCGCGGGGCTCAAGAGGAGAGAATAGGATGATTGTTTGCTGCGGCGAGGCGCTGATTGACATGTTGCCGCGCACCTCGAAGGAAGGGGCCGCCGTTTACCAGCCTTTCAATGGTGGTTCAATTTTCAATACCGCCATCGCGCTCGGAAGACTGGGAATCATCACCGGATTCTTCAGCGGAATTTCCACGGATTTCTTTGGCGACAGCCTGATCGCCGGCCTGAAAGCCAGCAACGTCGATTTGAAATACGCCAAGATCTGGGACAAACCGACAACTCTTGCCTTCGTGAAACTGGACAACGGCCAGGCGCGCTATTCATTCTATGATGACAACTCCGCTGGGCGGATGCTGACGAGGAAAGACCTTCCGAAGCTCTCGGCTGATGTCAATGCGCTGCATTTTGGCTCCATCAGCCTCATTCCCGAACCGGGTGCCACGACTCTCGAAGACCTGATGGAGCGTGAAGAAAAAACCCGTGTGATCTGCCTTGATCCCAATATCCGCGCGAACATCATCAAAGACCGCAGCCAATACCTTGAGCGGATTGGCAGGCTCATTTCCATGTGCGATATCCTGAAAATATCTGATGAGGACGTGACCTGGATCACGGGCAAAACTGAACTGGGAGCGGCCGCCAGAAAGTGGCTCAATGCCGGCGCCAAGGTTGTCGTCATCACGCGGGGTGAAAACGGTGTTGAGGCTTTCACAAAGGGCATTTCAATCAAGGTGCCTTCGGTAAACGTCAAGGTAGTGGATACGGTGGGCGCAGGCGACACCTTCACCGCCGGGTTTCTCGCATCCCTGCAAAGGGCGGGAAAACTCAACAAGGCAGCCATCTCATACCTGGATGAGACTTCGCTGCGGAACGCCGTGAATTATGCCGCAAGGGCCGCCGCCATAACCGTATCGCGGGCGGGCGCTAATCCGCCCTGGGTCCATGAACTGCAGAGCTGATGGAATTTCCGGTTGATGGCGTCATACCGCAATTGAGCGAAGCCTTGACGCTTGGCTCTGCTGCAATTCTGGTGGCTGAGCCCGGTGCCGGCAAGACAACACGGGTGCCGTTGAAGCTGCTGGGAAGTTCCTGGCTTGGGTCCAAAAAAATTGTCATGCTGGAACCGCGTCGGCTGGCAGCGCGTGCGGCTGCAAAGCGCATGGCGGAAACGCTTGGCGAAGAAATTGGCGAAACGGTGGGTTACACGGTTCGGCTTGATCGCAAAGTTTCGGCGCGTACCCGCATCGAAGTCGTGACCGAAGGCATTCTCACGCGGCGCCTGCAAAATGATCCCGAATTGAAGGATACGGGACTTGTTATCTTTGATGAGTTCCATGAGCGCAGTCTTGATGGCGATTTAGGTCTCGCTCTCACTTTGGATATGCGCCAGGGTTTGCGCGAAGATTTGCGGTTGCTCATCATGTCAGCCACGCTTGATGCGGCGAAACTCTCCGAACATTTGCAAAGGGCTTCGGTTATTCGTGCAACTGGCCGGATGTTTCCGGTTGAAACACGCTATCTCGACAGGACGACGCGGCAGACGATTTCCGCTGATGCCTGCAAGGCGACACAACGGGCATTGCAGGAAACCAAGCAGAGCATTCTGGTTTTTCTTCCCGGCGAGGCCGAAATTCGCCGGACTGAGGAAATGCTCAACGCAACAAATCTGCCGACAAATGTTGTGGTGCGGCCACTCTACGGGGCCATGGGTTTTGCCGAGCAGGATGCAGCCCTCCATCCTGCGCCTGAAGGCATGCGGAAAATCGTGCTGGCCACGACCATTGCTGAAACCAGCCTCACCATTGAAGGCATAGGAACGGTGATTGATACGGGCTTCAAGCGTTCCCCGCGCTTTGATCCCGCCAGTGGCATGACGGCTTTGGAAACGGTGCGGGTCAGTTTGGCATCGGCGGATCAGCGCCGTGGTCGTGCGGGCCGTTTGGGTCCCGGTGTTTGCTACAGGCTTTGGCCGGAAGCAGAAACGCGGGCTCTTGCCGCCCATGACCAGCCGGAAATTCTGGTGAGTGACTTAACGCCGCTCGTGCTCGAAGTCGCGGCATGGGGAGTGAATGAACCTTCCTTCTTGTCCTGGCTCGATCCACCGCCTACGGCGGCTTTCTCGCAGGCGCAGGACCTGCTCAAGCGTTTGGAAGCGCTAGATAGGGACGGAAGAATTACGGGCATGGGCAGGGCCATGGTCAAGGTACCTTTGCATCCCCGTGTTGCCCACATGGTGGTTAAAGGAAATGACCTGGGTTCCGGCGAAGCGGCAGCGGAATTGGCTGCCTTTGTTTCAGAGCGGGATGGACTGGCGAGGGATGCGGGCTGCGATATCGCCTCACGGCTTTTGGCGACGCGTGGTTCAGCGCGCTCGCGTATCCAGGCGTCGGCAAAACAGATCAAGCAAATCCTCAAAATCAGATCTGATACAACATCGATTAGTGAAGGCATACTCGTTGCCTTTGCTTGGCCGGACCGCATTGCGCAGAAGCGCGGGGGTGATCGGCGTTACCGAATGTCCGGCGGTGGCGGTGCGATACTTCCGGAGCATGATGGTCTGGCAAAACAGGAATTTCTTGCAATTGCCACAACAGATGGCGCGAGCGGAGATCAAAAAATATTTCTCGCGGCTCCACTGATGCTGAAAGATATAGAAACTCATTTTGCAAACCAGATTGAACAGGTGGAAAACGTTGGGTGGGACACGCGCTCACAAAGTGTATTGCTGCGCGGGTTCGCAAACTTGGCGCACTTATCCTTGAAGAGCGTCCGCTTACGGCGGCAGACCCCGAGGCCATGGCCGATGCGATGATCAAGGGCATTGGTGAAATGGGCATCAAGGCATTGCCCTGGACTGACGCCTCAAACAATTTTCGCGCGCAGGTCCAATTTCTGAGGCGCCTCTTTCCAGAAGATTCGTGGCCTGATCTCAATGATGAAGCCCTCGTGCAAAACTATGGTGAATGGTTGAAGCCCTATCTCGCTGGCATTTCGCGCAAAAGCCATCTTGAGCGGCTGGATATGCTGGCCATCATGAAGAGCCTTGTGCCCTACGACTTGCAACGGCAAATGGACGTGCTGGCACCGCGCCGCATTGAAGTGCCTTCCGGAGCTCATGTTGCCATCGATTATGAAACTGAAGGAGACCCGGTCATCCGGGTGCGCCTGCAGGAAATGTTTGGCCTTGCAAAAACACCGACAATTGCCAAGGGCCGGGCGCAGTTGCGCATAGAATTGCTGTCGCCGGCTGGCAGGCCCTTGGCTGTAACAAAGTCCCTGGAGACCTTCTGGACCAATGGTTACCCCGATGTGCGCGCGGAACTGCGTGGCCGATATCCCAAGCATTCCTGGCCGGAAGACCCGCTCTCCGCGCACCCCCGGTAAAGCCCCGCAAGTTGCGTTAACTGGGGACGCTTGACCATTGGCCATGCCAATGCCAAACACCGCGCGCAATGACTGACACCGCCCATATCCGCAATTTCTCCATTATCGCCCATATTGACCACGGCAAATCAACACTTGCCGACCGGCTTATTCAACTTTGCGGCGCGGTGAGCGACAGGGACATGGTTGATCAAATCCTCAACTCCATGGACCTGGAGCGCGAGCGCGGCATTACCATCAAGGCCAATACGGTTCGTCTCGACTACACCGCCAAGAACGGCGAGAAATATGTGCTGAACCTGATCGACACGCCGGGGCATGTGGACTTTGCCTATGAAGTTTCGCGCTCACTGGCTGCCTGCGAAGGTTCGCTTTTGGTGGTGGATGCGAGCCAGGGCGTGGAAGCGCAGACGCTTGCCAACGTCTATCAGGCCATCAACAACAATCATGAAATTGTGCCGGTTCTCAACAAGGTAGATTTGCCTGCCGCCGAGCCGGAGCGCATCCGCCAGCAGATTGAAGATGTGATTGGCATTGATGCGTCGGAAGCGGTGCTGATTTCGGCAAAATCGGGGCTTGGTGTTCCTGATGTGCTTGAAGCCATAGTGCATCGCCTGCCCGCGCCAAAGGGGGACCGCAGCAAGCCATTGAAGGCGCTGCTGGTCGACAGCTGGTATGATTCCTATCTAGGCGTTGTGGTTCTGCTGCGCATCATTGATGGCGAACTCAAGAAGGGCATGCGCGTCAAGATGATGGGCACCGGCGGGTCCTATCTCATCGACCGCGTAGGCGTCTCGCGCCCGAAGAAGGAAATGGTGGCAAGCCTTGGCCCCGGCGAGATTGGGTTTTTCACCGCGGCGATCAAGGAAGTGGCGGATACGCGCGTGGGCGATACGGTCACTGATGAAAGGCGGCCGACGGCTGAACCCCTGCCCGACTTCAAGGAAGCGCAGGCCGTTGTGTTTGCCGGATTCTTCCCTGTGGATGCTGCAAAGTTTGAAGACCTGCGCGAGGCCATGGGCCGGCTTCGTCTCAATGACGCCAGCTTCTCCTATGACATGGAAACCTCGGCTGCCTTGGGTTTTGGTTTCCGCTGCGGATTTTTAGGACTCCTGCATCTTGAAATCACCCGCGAGCGCATCGAGCGCGAATTCAACGTGGACATCATCACCACGGCGCCAAGCGTCATCTACAAGATCAACATGCGCGACGGCACGCAGAAGTCGCTGCACAATCCGGTGGATATGCCGGACGCCACGCTGATTGAATTGATCGAGGAACCGTGGATCGAGGCCACCATCCTAGTGCCCGATGAATATCTGGGTTCCATTCTCAAGCTGTGCGAAGACCGGCGCGGGCGGCAGAAGCAGCTGACCTATGCCGGGTCGCGCGCCATGGTGATCTATGACTTGCCGCTCAACGAAGTGGTGTTTGATTTCTATGACCGGCTGAAATCGGTGAGCCGCGGCTATGCCAGCTTCGATTACAAGATGGTGGGCTATGAAAAGGGCGATCTGGTGCGCATGGGCATTCTGGTGAATGCGGAGCCGGTCGATGCGCTGGCCATGGTGGTGCACAGGGCACGGGCCGAGCAGCGCGGCCGGGTGATGTGCGAGAAACTCAAAGAATTGATCCCCCGCCACATGTTCCAGATTCCGATCCAGGCCACCATCGGCGGCAAGATCGTGGCGCGTGAAACCCTGTCAGCGATGCGAAAAGACGTGACGGCCAAGTGTTACGGCGGCGACATCAGCCGCAAGCGCAAGCTTCTGGACAAGCAGAAGGAAGGCAAGAAAAAGATGCGGCAGTTCGGCAAGGTCGAAATTCCGCAGGAAGCCTTCATTGCGGCGCTGAAGATGGACGAGAATTAAACAATTCCGCGCTGGCGCCGGTCCCAATCCACAATTTTTCCTGCCACCCACCAGCAAACAACAGCCACAGTGATGCCCAAGTAGCCATCAATGGCATAGTGCCAGCCCAAATGGATGGAGCCTAAAAAGATCAGTGCGGCAAAGGCCGAGAGCAGCAAAGCTATCCAACGCTTTCCCGCAGCGAAACCCAGCATGGCAAACAGGACGGCTGCTCCAACATGCATGGAGGGCATGGCCGAAATGCCGTTGATCACGCCGGTTCCGGTTTCATAATTGTTCCAAAGCGCATCCATGACCCTCAGGGACCAAATGGGATGGGCCTGATTTACTTCGGTCAACCAAGACATCAGCGGGACGTAAGGATCTGGCCCCGGTATCAGCCTTCCATAAAAGCATGGGCCTACAGATGACAGGAGCGTTCCCAATACACAGGTGCCAACGAACCAGGTGAGGGTAAAACCAAGCAGGAAACGCGTGCGCAAGGCGGAATCAGTTCTTGCAAAGCCCTGCCAGAACCAGCAGCTGAACATCACAAAGAACCAGAGATTATAGTTCACGTTAAGCGCGAAAGTGACAATTGGAAAATTCAGGATGGGCGCCAGCCATTCATAGGGATGACTGCCAAAGTGAATGGTTTTATCCCAGACCATGAAGGTTTCATCCCAGGCAAAGGGAACGGCAAGCGGAATTGCCCGTTTGATAAAGGTGTAGCCCACCATATACAGACTCATGAACAGGAACGCATGCACCGCATTTGAGACACGTTGAGGGGCCAAGTAATCATCGCGCAATTTGAGCCAGAGTGCGGCAAATGCACTGCCCTTGTAGCCAACCTTGCTCAAGCGCCTGAGTTCAAGGCCGAGGCCTATAATCAGGAGCACGGCCAGAAGCAGCAAAACGGGGCCGGAAAATATAATGACCATGTCCAGGTCTATGGGCAGGCCCAGCCAGAGGGACTCCAACATGGCCAGGGCGCAGACTGAAAGTGCGAAGATATAAAGGATTGCGTTGGCACGGATGCCTTGATGGATGGCACCAATGGTCTCGGTCAGGCGGTTTTGCCGCGGCAAAGCTGAAACTTCATTCATTGCGATAGCGCCCCGTTAAAAGGGTGAACCTATCAAGGCCGGGGTTAAAGAGTTGTTTCAGGCTGGACTGCATATTAGAATTATTCTAATGCATGCTTTTGAGGGTTCCGTTGAAAAGCTTTTCCGATTTAACCGAACAGGAAATCATCGCCCTTGCCATTTCGAGCGAGGATGACGACGCGCGCGCCTACTCGGGCTTTGCCAATGCCTTGATGGAAACTTACCCGGCTTCCGCCAAGGTTTTCATGGAAATGGCGGAAGAGGAGCATCAACACCGGCGCTGGCTCACCGACCTTTACCAGAAAAAGTTCGGCGATTTCATTCCGCTGATAAGGCGGAGCGAGATCAACGGATTTGTAAAACACAAGCCCGCCTGGATGATCGGCAAGCTCAATATTGATGCAATGCGCAAGCGGGCGGAAGTCATTGAGCTGGAAAATTACCGCTTCTACAAGCAGGCAGCTGCCCATAGCCAGGACCCGCAGGTTGCCAAGCTTCTCAGCCAATTGGCTGAAGCCGAAAAGGGACATGAATCCCTTGCCGCGCGGCTTGGCGACAAGCATCTGACCGCCGATGTAAAAATAGAGGAAGGCGAGACGAAGCGCCGCCTCTTCCTGCTGCAGGTTATTCAGCCGGGCCTTGTGGGGCTTATGGATGGCTCGGTTTCCACGCTGGCGCCGCTGTTTGCCGCGGCCTTCGCCACGGGCAATACCTGGGCAACATTCCTGGTGGGAATGGCAGCCTCGGTGGGTGCGGGCATTTCCATGGGACTGGCGGAAGGCCTTTCCGATGATGGCAAGCTTACGGGCCGCGGGCATCCCCTGATCCGGGGCCTGGCCGCCGGCATTATGACCGCCGTTGGCGGGATTGGCCATACGCTGCCCTATCTCATTTCGGATTTCAAAACCGCCACGGGCCTCGCCATCATCATCGTATTCATTGAGCTCTGGGCCATTTCCTGGATTCGCTACAAATACATGGACACGCCATTTCTGAAGGCCGCGTTCCAGATTGCCGTGGGCGGATTTTTGGTGTTTCTCACGGGAATTTTCATTGGAAGCGCCTGAGCAGAAATTGAAGTTAACTGTATTTTTATCACCTAACTCGTATTTTTTCTGAATGGAAACGCCGCGCCCAGCGGCTTGTTGGTGAGTTGAACTAATCCCGTGAACCAGACAGTTTTTAACGAAGTTTGTGAATTGATTTCGAAGGGTGCCAAAGTGCTGATTGGCCACGATGCCAGCGGGCGCCACAAGCTCAAGATAAAGACCGGCCCTTTCGGCCTGTGGACACGGCGCTACAACATCGACACGGAAACCATGGACATGCTGCGCGCGAAGTACGGCCTCAACCGCGCGTGAATTTGTCCCGCAAGGCTTCAAACAGCTTGACCTGATCGGCGAGCAGTTCCCGTTGCTTGTCGCGGCGCACGAAAACCTTGAACATGGCGTTGCCAGCTTCGTTCAGGAATTGCACCGAGCATGAGCGCCGCCCATGGAAGGCGCGATCCACAAAAACAATGCGGCTGCAGTTGCTGGCCTTGATATGGCCGCCGATGGGACTGTCGCCGTGAATGTTGAAATAGCCGTGGGAGGACGCGCCGGGTGGAAGGGTCCCTTCACATTCCAAGACAATGTCGTCGGTATGAACGATGAACAGCACCTGGCCCCAGGCGATGAGTTCTTTCCACAATTCTTCGAACCTGTCGCCCGTGATGGCCACGGCCTGCCCCTCGGGCAGGCGCTCGAACACCTGCCGCAGGCTGGCCTCGCATTTTCCCGCGACCATTTCCAGTATGCCGTCAGGTTTTTCCGCGAGTGCTGCGTCAATGCGCGAAATGACATTCATGCCGCGCGTGCCCCCGATGGCAGGATCGACTGGATGGCTTCAAAGCCTTCGAAGCGCGGATGGCCAATAAACAGGCGGGGGCCACCCTGGCCGGCGCGGGCGTGGGCTTTGCGGAAGCCTTCCGACTTGGTCCAGGCTTCGAAGTCGGCTTTCGTCGCCCACACCGTGTGGGATGAATAGAGAAGCTGCCCATCCTTCTCCGGTCCGCGCAGCAGGCTGAAGGAGATAAAACCGTCCATCCCGTCGAGATAGCTTTCGCGGCTCTGCCACATGGCCTCGAAGGCCGCGGCGTTTTCCTTGGCCACTTCGAAGCGGTTCATAGCGATGTAGTTCATGGATGTTGCTCCTTGCTCAGTTGATTTTGAATTGGACGGGAACGCGAAAGGTCATTTGGCTTTTGGCGATGGCTTGCGGGAAGGCTGGAAAAGGTGCTGCATTGCGCGCCATGGCAATGACAGCACTGTCGAGCAGTGCATGGCCAGCGCCCTTGACGACGCGCGCCGACGTCAATTTTCCGGATGAAGAGATGGTGAAGGAGAGAATTGCGGTTCCCTCAATGCCCTTGCCGCGCGCTGCCGCCGGATATTTCTTGGCGGCGCGAAGCCTGGCCAGGATCTTGCTGTTGTAACTCTGCTCGGCGGCCTTGCCATCGGTGGAACGCAACTTTCCAAGGGAGCCCTTGCCAGCAGCGAGGGCAGCAACCTGTTTTTTCTGGCTGCTCCTCAAGGCTTTCGACGTTGGCTTTTGAACAATTTCCTTGCGCGGTTTATTTCCACTTTCTTTGGCGCAGGCTTCTCCCCAACAACAGGCGGAATTTGAACGGGCACTTCACTCTTCGTCTACAAGTTCCGGCTCAGGCGCGGGAGGAAGAATGGGAGGGCTTAGGGATGCGGTTTCAATTATTGGTTCTGGCCTGGCGACAGGCGTTTCAACAGCTTCTTGCACCGGTGCGGAAGGCATGACTGGGGCTGATTCCATTTCAAGGACAAGCTCGACCGGAATTGCCGCCACATCTTCTTCGGGTGCGTTCGGCTGAATGGCCGCGCTGACTGAAACCAGTGCTGCGGCCACGCCATGCACAACCAGAGACATTGCAATGCCGCGAAAGGAAATCATGGGGCCGCACCATCAGTCTTTGGGTTGGCCATCAGGCCAATGCGGGTGAAACCATTCTCGCTCAAGGAACTCATCACATACATGATGTCTTCGTAAGTAACCTGCCGGTCAGCCCTGATGCGCACCCGCTGCTTGCGCGCTTCTTCGCCGAGACCAATGAGCGCGGCTACAAGACTGACCTTGGTGACTTGCGTTTCGCCGAGATGGATGATGCCGCCGGTTGCGATGATGACATTGAGCGGTTCCGTCTCGGCCTCGAGTTCGTTGAGCGAGGCCTGCGGCAAATCCACCGGAAGACCAACGGTCATGAGCGGCGCTGCCACCATGAAAATAATCAGCAGCACCAGCATCACATCGACCAGCGGCGTGACATTGATCTCGCTTGAAAGCTGGGCGCGGCGCGGCAGGAAGCCACCGCCCATTCCGGAACTGTGTGCAACCTGCTTCATGTCCCTGCTTCCAGGGGTTGCTGGCGCGCCACGCGGATCAACATTTCATGACCCAGGGCTTCAAGGGTTTGCAGCGACTTGGTGACCGAGAGATGCAGCCGGTTATAAAATATCGCCGCGGGGATAGCGGCAAGCAGGCCCATGGCGGTGGCCAGCAGCGCTTCGGCAATGCCCGGCGCCACCACGGCAAGGCTGGTGTTCTTGCTGTCGGCAATCGCGGCAAAACTGTTGATGATGCCCCATACGGTGCCGAACAGGCCGACAAAGGGTGCGGTTGATGCGACACTCGCCAAAACAGAAAGCCCCGCCTCGCGTCTGCGCAACACATCGCCGAGTTCCAGCGCGATACGGCTGGTAATCTGCTCGCGCAAACCGCCGTTTGGTCCGGCCTTGGAGAACTCGGTGATGACATTCGCGAGCAGTGCTGCTGCCGCACTCCTGTCCTTCATCCGGCCCGCGCCGGTGCGAAACCTGTGCAGGAATTTTTTGTCGGCGCGGGCCGACCACCATAGTGAAACCGACTTCTCGAGAATGATTGCCCAGCAGATGACCGAAGCCAGCATGAGTCCGATCATCACCGTCTTGACGACGGGGCCCGCCTGCAGAAAAAGCGAGATAAAATTTATCTCGCTCCCCTGCATCAGCTGGACTGGACCGGTCAGCTCCATGCCCCATCAGCCCCCGAGGCGGGCGGTGACGGTGAACATGATGCTCCGCCCCGGTGAATTCTGAGCGTCCAGCAAGGTGCGGTATTCCTTGTCGAAAATATTGTCCGCATTGACGCCAAAGCTCAGGTAATCATTGGGCGCGTAGCTGGCAAAGAGATTGACCAGATCATAGGCCTCGCTGGTGGGCGAACCCGCTGGCACCCGCTCCTGTTTGGCAACGGCAAACCAGCGCGCGCCAACAGTTGCTTTCTCATCGAGGAAGCGGAAACCAAGGGTGCTCACCACCTTGTCGGCCGGAATGGTGGCAAGGGGCACATCCGCCGTCTTGTCGTCGCCACGAACCTTGCTGGCGGAAAGTCCGGCAAAGATCCAGCCCGCATCATAATTCGCCTCGAATTCAAGGCCCCAAAGGCGGACTTCGGCGATGTTCTGATACTGGAATTCATCGGCAATTGGATCGAATACGCCACCGATATAGTCGGAGACATCATTTTGGTATGCTCCTGCGCGGAAACTCAGGGCATCGTCAGTTGCAATTACATTGGTGAAGCCGCCATT
Organism: uncultured Alphaproteobacteria bacterium; assembly: GCA_963766425.1. Lineage (GTDB taxonomy): Bacteria > Pseudomonadota > Alphaproteobacteria > Rhizobiales > Aestuariivirgaceae > Aestuariivirga. Next base: position 53,305 of record CAVYAB010000016.1, on the reverse strand, counting down.
GATGCCTGCCTTCGATGTTATGTGCCACTTCCGGCACGAGATCGGGGTTGGGCAGGAACTCAAAGGTTGCCGGTGCGGGATGGAAGCCGGTGATCAGGGTTTCGGTGATCGCCGGAGCGCGATAGCCTTCTGCATAGATGCCATAGAAGGTGAGGCCTTCCAGGCTTGTTCCATTGAAGGGCTTGAGCGACACGGTAGCCTTTGGCGACAGGCGCTCGCCGCTGCTCGATGTACCGCCACCTTCAAGCTTGTAGGCGTCGAAGCGCAGTGCTCCTTCCACATCAAGCCATGACGTCAATGCCAACTTGTCCTGAACGAAAGCCCCGCCAACAGTGCGCGTGCCATTAGGCGTGAACAGATCGGCGGTGCTCACCGGATCAGTCACTTCAACCTGATCCTGGAACACGTCGGCACCAAGGGTCAGGGTGTGGCCAATGGCACCGGTTGAAACCCTCGACGTGTTGAAAACATCGGTGCCAATGGTCTCGATATCGAAAGTCCTGGTGCTGCCCAAAAGCGGCAAGGCGCCTGTGAGGCGAAGCTGCTCCTGATAGGTCTCGGTCCAATAGGCGCCGGCCGTGAGGCTGAAGAGCGGATTGCCGCCGCCATCCCATTCATATTTTGCAGCCAGCGTTTCGGCTTGCACTTCATTGTCATAACGCGTGCCTGTGGCCGTGCCGCTTTCAAATTCATCGGCGTTGATGAGGTAGCTGACATTCAGCAGGTGGCCTTCGTCCGGCGTGAACGTGCCCTTCACAAGGCCTGCGGCAATCTCACGGCCACTGTTGAAGATTTCATTTCCGCCGCCATCCTCATAGGCGCCGATATCACGATAGACAAAATTGCCGAGAATGCCGCCATATTCGCCAAGACGGCCAGCAAATATCTTGCTGGACATGATGCCGTCGCCATTCAGGCTGTAGCGCAGCTTCTCCTGGCCGGCGAATTTCTCATCTTCCCTGAGGAAAGAAAACGCATCAATAGTTTCAAAGGAAACCACGCCGCCGATGGCACCGGAGCCATAAACATTCGCAACAGGTCCGCGCGTGACGGTCACCTGCTTCATCATTTCAGGCTCAAAATAGAACATGCCATTGGCATTGTGGCCGCTGCGCTGGAAGTTCTGGCGCGCGCCATCAATGGTGACGGCCACGCGGCCAAAATCCTGAAGGCCGCGCACGTTGATTGCGGTTGCCGGATCGTCGGCATTTTCTTCAGTTGAAACGCCGGGCATGGGAGCCAGCACGCTGCTGATTTTGCCCGACGCCGTTTTGTCCAGATCTGCCGCCGTTGCCACGCTTACGCCGCCAAGCGCGTCGTTCAACGACTGCTTCACCTTGGCGATGATGACGGTGATGAGATCGAGATTTGTTTCGTCCTCGGCAATCGCGGCGGTTGACAGTGCCACGAGTGCGGAGCCTGCAAGCAGGATTCTTAGAATGTTGCGATGAAGCATTTGACCAGCCCTTTATTTATGAAATTGTTTTGGGCTGGCGGGCGGGGCGTCAATTACGCTTTCCACGTGGCTGGCTGCTCTTCACAATCTATTAAGATTCTGAAGTTACTTGACACATACAGATAGCCGACTTAATTAGTCAACTATTAAATCAAACAATATCAAACATTTGAATCATTCAAATCTGAGGGAACTAGCTGATTGCCACGTTCCGTACTCCCACGGAAATTGGAAAATGACGCATAAAACGATATCAAATCCGGGCCTGGCCACACCGGAGTCCCCAGCGCCAAAAGCCTCGGAGGCCCTGCGCTATAACAGCAGCGATTTGTTCAGGGGCCAAAGTGAAATCCTGATCGAGCACCAGGGGGCCGAATACCGGCTTCGGATTACGCGCGCCGGCGGACTGATTCTCAACAAATAACAGGACGTATTCATGATGCAGAGGCACAACGCGGCTGTTTTCCAACTGTCACGCCGGAATGTATTATTGGGTTCGCTGGCGTTGCTTGGCACGCCAAGGGCGAGCCTTGCGGGCACGATTATCGATGCGGGAAAAATATCCGTTTCCGTCACCGCGCCCAAGCGCATTGTCACTATCGGAAGTGCGGTCACTGAAATTGTCTTTGCCCTTGGCGAGAAAAGCCACGTCGTTGCCATTGACCTGACCAGCATCTATGTCGATGGCGCCGAAGGCTTGACCAATGTGGGCTATATGCGGGCCCTTTCAACCGAAGGGGTGCTGGCCCAGGCGCCTGACCTCATGTGTGTCTCCAGCGATTCGGGCCCACCGGAAGTTCTTGATGCGCTGCGCGCTTCCGGCATTCCCTTCGCGCTTATTCCCCATGTGCCAACGATTGAGGGCATCAAGACGAAGGTCACCCTTCTCGGGGCATTGCTGGACAGGGTTTCCGAGGCGGAAAAACTTAATGCGGAAATCGATGCGGGCTTTGCAACGCTCGCCGCTAAAATCAGCAGCGTCAAGCCGCGTCCAAAAGTTTTATTTGTGCTGAGCCTCGCCGATAACCGCATTGTGGCAGGCGGCACCGATACGGCTGCCGATATGATTATTCAATTGGCCGGTGGAGAAAATATTGCCGCGTCATTCAAAGGCTACAAGCCGATGAGCGCGGAAGCCATTCTTGCTTCGCCGCCGGATGCCGTCTTGATGATGACCGGCGGTCCAGGTTCCCATGACACCGGCGATGTTTTATCGCAGACGGCTTTTGCCAATTCGCCCGCTGCGAAAAACGGCGCCTTCATAAAAATGAGCAGCGCCTATCTCCTGGGGCTCGGTCCGCGCACCCCGCAGGCTGCCACGGAACTGGCCCGCAAGCTGCATCCGGGCCTTCCGCTGTGACGGCCATCACCACGAGTTGGGGAAGCCTGGTGAAAAGCGGAAGGGATCAGCATACGGTGTTGATTCCGCTTCTGCTTGTGGCGCTTGCTGCTTGTGCCGCACTCTCGATTGCCACGGGTGCCGTGGCGATTGATCTCGCATCCCTTCCCCATATTCTTTTGGGCAGCGAACAGGCCTCGGCGCGTGATACGGTCATCGTCTGGTCGGTTCGCCTGCCGCGCACCTTGCTTGCCATGCTTGTGGGTGCGGCATTGGCGGCAAGTGGCGCTGTCCTGCAAGGGCTATTCCGAAACCCCCTCGCGGATCCCGGCCTTGTTGGAGTTTCATCGGGCGCCGTTCTCGCCGCCGTCTGCACCATTGTCATTGGACAAAACATGTTTGGCGCCAATGCCACACGCTTTTTGCCCGTGACCGCCTTTATCGGCGGCCTGCTGGCAACGGTGCTTCTCTACACCATCGCCACGCGCAATGGCCGCACCTATACGGCAACCATGCTGCTGGGCGGGGTTGCCATCAGCGCAATCGCCATGGCGCTTACTGGCGTTTTGATCTTCATGAGCACCGAACAGCAATTGCGCGAATTCACGTTCTGGAGTCTTGGAAGTCTTGGCTGGTGCCACCTGGGAAAAGGCGGCAAGTGTTGCCCTGTTTATTGTCGTGGCTCTGGGCCTGTGGCCGCTGCTGGCGCGGGGCCTCGACAGGCTGGCGCTTGGTGAAGCGGAAGCGGGACACATGGGGGTGAATGTTCAGGTGCTGAAACGCGCCGCCATTGTGGCAACGGCCTTGCTGACCGGTGCTGCCGTTTCGGTGAGTGGGGCAATCGGCTTCATCGGCCTCGTCGTGCCCCATCTCCTGCGTCTTGTCATGAGTTCCGCGCCACCGGTTTCTGGTGCCCGCTGCCGCATTGCTTGGGGCCAATCTGCTGCTGGTGGCCGACATGATCGCGCGCACCATTGTGGCGCCTGCCGAACTTCCCATCGGCATTGTCACCGCCTGCCTCGGCGGGCCGGTATTCCTCTGGATGCTTCTCACCAATGTGCGCCAGTTGGAAAGCTAAAATGTTTCATGCCTTTGATGTGAGTTTTTCCCGCGGCAAGCGCCGGATCATTTCCGATTGCAATCTGGAACTGCGGGCTGGGGAGCTTACGGTTGTCATCGGCCCCAATGGTGCTGGCAAAAGCACCCTGCTCAAACTTCTCACTGGCGATCTCACGCCATCAAAGGGAAATATCTGGTTCGATGGGCGCGTGCTGCAGCAATGGAACGCGCGCGATCTTGCGGCACGGCGCGCGGTGCTTTCCCAATCCACCAGCCTGGTTTTTCCCTTCACGGTTCACGAGGTGATTTCGCTGGGATTTCCTGATGGCTCGACCTCCCAGGAACGCCATGCCGCGATCAGGGAGGCGCTGACAACATTTGATCTCAAGGGTTTTGAGCATCGCCTGTTTCAGGAGCTATCAGGAGGCGAACAGCAGCGGGTTCATCTTGCCCGCGTGGTTTGCCAGTTGAAGGGCAGCGCAACGGCGGCGCAAAAATTCCTGTTCCTCGATGAGCCCGTCTCCAATCTCGACATCAAACACCAGATCAACACGCTGACTGCGGTGCGCGAACTTCTGTCGCCGGAGATGGGAGCCTTCGTCATTCTTCACGATCTCAATCTTGCGGGAGCCTTTGCCGACCGCGTTGTCATTATTCACGAGGGCCAGATCGTGGCCAATGACATTGCGTCGCGTGCGCTCACCGGCAAAACGCTTTCCCATGTCTTCGGCGTTGCCATGAATGTTGTCGCGCCGCGGCGGGGCATCACGAATTGTGCTGGGTGCAGGTTCGGTTCATTAATTATCCGTAATTATGATCCGCTACGGCGCTATCAATCGTAAAAATTTACAGAGACGGGAGCGGAGCCTTTGGCTCGGCTTGATCCCGCCCGTCCCCGCTTTGCGGGGAGCCAAAAACAAGGAGAGTCCCATGACAAATACTTTGACGCGCAGCGCGACCGTGATTGCCGCCTTGATGATGTCCGCCATTGGCGCCCAGGCCGCAGTGATCACTGCCCAGAACGGCATGACGCTCTATGTCTTTGACAAAGACAAAGGTGACCAATCGAGCTGTTATGATGATTGTGCGGTGAACTGGCCGCCCTATGTTGGCACGGCCGATGAAAAAATGCCCGACGACTGGAAGCTGGCGGCCCGCACTGACGGCACGATGCAATGGACCTATGACGGCAAGCCCGTCTATTTCTTCAAAGGTGATGCGGCAAAAGGCGACGCTACCGGCGATGGCAAGGGCGGCGTTTGGCACGTGATCAATGAATAGGATTATTTCCGAGTGATAGCGCGGCGGCATTGACGACGATGAGCCGGAGATGCCGCCGCAATCTTTTCATTGCCTCGGATTCATACTGCCTTTTTTAGATATGAATTGAGAGAAAAAGTTCCCGCGCCACGGGCGGCAAGTACAAGAAAGCCGCCGGCGATTGCCAAATCCTTCCAGAAATGAATTTCCTCGTTTGAGTCGCCGAACTGGTTGTGGAAAATGAGCGCGGTTGAAATACAAAAGAGAGACAGCGCAAGGGCCGCCAGCCGGGTATTCCATCCGACTGCAACGAGCAGGCCACCGCCAACCTGGAGTATCAGGGCCGGAACCAGCAACAGGGTTGGCACGCCAAACTGTGCGAGATATTCCGCCGTCGCGCCGTAGTTGTTTACGACTATCCAGCCGTCATACAAAAAGAGTGCGGCGAGCAGCAGCCTTCCCAGGAGATCGATGCTGCTGGTCAATTTGATTTGGTCCATGATGAAACTCGCAAAGTGGGTTAAACTTGCCAGAAATGCTTGTTAGCGAAGGCCCGTCCCGAACCTGTCTTCAAGTAGTACTCAAATTCCTGGGCAGCCCTTTTATCGGAAAATGCGTGATAGCTGACCAGCGTCCATGGCCGATGCTTAGCAGTATGAATGGAGCCTCCGGCATTGTGAGTTTTGATTCTCTGCTTCAGGTCGGTCGTAAAGCCAACATAGCGCCGATCAGGATCGGAATGACTTTGGATGAGGTAAACATAGTACATTCCCACCTCGCTCCACCAGTCCTCCTTCGCCAAGGCTTCGGAGGACAGCCTGCTCTGTCTCGCTCCGGCTGCCTTACTGGCGTAAGCCAGCCGTAGCTCGTCAGAGCGAAGGCTGGCGGAGAGGGGGGGATTCGAACCCCCGTTACGCTATTAACGTAAACACGCTTTCCAGGCGGGCGCCATAAGCCACTCGGCCACCTCTCCGCAATAAATCAAGGGGCTGGCCCCTTCGAATTGCGGCGCACTATAGCGATGAAACTTTGCCGTTCAAGCTTTGTTGAATGGAAGTTACCGATCTGCCACACTACATAGGTCTCGACGCAAAAGGAGACCTAAACCCATGATTTTCGCCCGCAAAAAAGCCGAAATGACCGATGCCACCCGGGCCCTTCCCGGCCGGGCAGCGCCATTGCCACGGCCAGCCACTCATTTCGTGAACGGAAATCCGTTGAAGGGGCCATACCCCAAGGGCGCCGAGCAGATCGTCGTGGCCATGGGCTGCTATTGGGGGGCCGAGCGCAAGTTCTGGGAGCTTCCCGGCGTTTGGGTGACGGCGGTTGGCAATGCCGGCGGCTTCACGCCCAATCCCACCTATGAGGAAGTGTGTTCCGGGATGACGGGCCATGCGGAATTGGTGCTGGTGGTGTTTGAGCCAAGCAAGGTGAGCCTCAATGATGTTTTGAAGGTGTTCTGGGAATCCCATGACCCCACCCAGGGCATGCGCCAGGGCAATGATACGGGCACGCAATACCGTTCGGCGGTCTATTGGAATTCGGCCTGCGCAGCGCGATGCGGTGCTGGCTTCAAAGGCCGCCTATCAGAAGGCGCTGACGGCGAAGGGCTATGGCGCCATCACCACGGAGATTGCCGAGGCGGGGCCGTTTTATTTCGCCGAGACCTATCACCAGCAATATCTCGCCAAGAATCCGCACGGCTATTGCGGGATTGGCGGCACCGGCGTGGTGTGTGCGATCGGCACGGGGGTTGGGGCTTAAGCCATATCCATTTCGTCATTCCGGCGAAAGCCGGAACCCAGGCTTTCAACCAACACGCATGTTCCAAGTCTGGGTCCCGGCTTTCGCCGGGATGACGGGGGTGGTGAACAATGTCAATGAGCGTTGGGCGCAGCTTCGCCGGGGATTACGTGGAGGGAATGCCAGTTCTTTTCAGAACCAGACATCAGCAACATGGCGTCCGTCCCTCGGCAGATCCTCGAAGCTGTGAAGACCTTCAAAACACTGGAGAGGAACGCCCGCCACATCGCCGGGTTCGGCAAGACGCAAGTTGACCGCTATTCTCGTGCGGCCATCTTTTCCCGGCTTGGTGCCACGCCAGCAAACGAGATTGCCGCAGACCCGGCAGAAGTTGAAGGAAAGCGATCCGGAGCCCCTGACATAGGCGGTGAGTCCATTTTCGGGAGCCGTGACATGAATGCCATGGCCTTCATAGTCATAGGCCCAGAGAACACCGTAACGGCGGCAAGCGGTGCAGTTGCAGATCGTGGCATCGGGGATTTCACCATGAAAGGTCCAATGGGCCGCTCCGCAATGGCAGTGACCATGTGTGATCTTCTGCAGCACTTTTCCTTCTTGCTTGGCATTCATCCGAGACTCCTTCGCGCTGTGACCCGCTCCTTGGGCCTGATCCGAGTATCCAGACTGAATCACCGGGGGTTTCTCGGGTCAAGCCCGAGAACAGGCAAGCCCGGTGATGGAGAGATGTTGGCAATGAGCTTCGGACAATAGGAATCCGGGGAAGAAAGCGGCACTCCGCTTCCAGGGTAGATTTCACAATGTCAATGAGCGTTGGGCACGGCTGCGCCCTTTGTGAAAACGGTTATTCCGTTTCCGGGGAAGATGAGAAGCGAAGGGTTGTGGAAACTTCAAGACGTGTCGGGCTTCATCGCGTCCCAGGCGAGCCAATGGCATTCGGCGAGCACCTCATCGACTTCGTGAACCTTCTTCCTCCGGTGGCCGGGTGGAGGACCCGGCCGGAGCGGCGATTTGAACTTCGGACTTGGCATGGCCTCCCTTCTCACCCGCCAGCGGGCGAGACGCCTGGCCTGGCGCGGCAGATCCTCGAGCGCCAGCTTGAGGGCCTGAAGCCTCCGGGTGAGGCGTTCGGCATTGACGAGGCCATCGGGCGGGGAAACGGGATCGGCCACGGGCGGGCGCGCTGGCCGCAGGGTATCATACGGGTAGAAATGGATGCGCGGGGGATTCCGCATGAACTTTCTGCGGTGCTGGCGCGCTCGCGAAGTTTTTCCGCGTATCGAAGAGCTGGAAGGAGGGAAGCCTGCTTCCGCCGCCCTTTCCGATGGGCCCCGCCGGCATTGGACGCGAGGCAGCGGGCTTCAGCTTCACCACAAGGCCGCGGGCCGCGATGACGATAAGGCGCCGCACGGCGGATTCGGCGGGCCACAGCACACGCAGCACGGCGCGGTGGAGGGGCTGCGGAATCCGCGAAACCGTGGCTTCGCCTGCAAGCCCCAGCATGGCGAAAAGGACTTCAACGATGCCCTTGAGCGCTTCGCTGTTGCGTTTGATGGCCAAGTCCCAGTCCATGCCCAATCCATGTGGTTCCTATCCCTCATAAAGAACAAAACAGGAACATATGAACCCAATAGGAATAGATTGTCAAGGGGATATAGGCGGGTATTTATGCGTATTGAAGATGCAGACTCTAGCCATTAAGGATTTGTGCTATGCAAATGGAAACAGGATATCATCGTCCTAAAACTCCAGCAGAAACAGAACTAATTCTTCGTCAAGAAGCTGGTTTTGGATGTGCAAAATGCGGTCATCCATATATTGAATATCACCATATAGTTCCTTTTTCTGAGGACAGGCATTTCAGAAAAGAGGATATGGTCGCTTTGTGCGGGAACTGCCATCCTGCTGTATCAAAGCTAGGGCGTGACCTACAATACGAAGTCAAGAATAATCCGTACAATATCAGAAAAAATATTCTTAACGGAGCGCTCGAGTACGACAAACGTGATTTAGTTTTTAAAGTTGGAGGCAACTGGTACGAAAACACCCCTGTGATTCTTCAGTTCCAAAGTACCCCAATAATTTCCTGCACTTTGAAGGATGGTCAGGCCAAGGTGTCGCTTAATCTTCTTGATGAATACGGGAATTTAGTATTCTCGGTAGCCGAGAATGACGTGACTTTCAGAGTAAACGATCTTTGGGACTTTGAGTATGCTCATAATTTTGCCGTTGCACGTTATGGACCGAGAGACATTGCGGTGCGTATGGATTTCAGAAAAGATGAAGCTATCATCGAAGGAAATTTGTGGATTGGAAATCATAGTGTGAGGTTGGGGCCAACCGAAACTACTTTGCCGGGAAATAATATTATCCGTGGAAGTAGATTTATCGGCGGTAGCGTTGGCATACAAATAGGTTAAGCGACACCTGCAATATTTTGAGTTACGGTGACAGTGCTGGACTGCACCCCATGCACTGTCACCGTAACCCATGCACTGTCACCGTAACCCCGTAACCCCAAAACAGACCGAAACCTGAACGGATTTATGAACGAGGGCATATCGGGGAGCAGGTCAAGCTCCATGACATTTCCATCATTTTCAGATATAAGCAGGAAGCATCGTCTCGAAGGATATTATGCCTATGTCCGAGGAGGGTGACGACCTTTCGCCTGTTGCGCTTGAACGGCGGGGCGTGAGCGCTGACCAGCGCCTGTTCTCGCCTTCTGCCGCTCGAAATTCGAAACCTATCCTTGGGGTCCTAGAACGGATACTTCCAACAACTGGGTTGGTGCTAGAGATTGGTTGCGGGACGGGCGAGCACGCTGTGTGTTTTGCGGAAGCAATGCCCAATCTCACCTGGCAGCCAAGCGATGCGGATGCCGACGCCCGCGCCAGCACCGCCAGCTGGATCAAATTTGCCCGGTTGAACAACGTGCTCGCACCGCTCGACATCAACGTATGCTCAACATTGTGGGGCGTCGAGGAAACCGCGCCCTTTGCTGCCATCGTGTCGATCAATATGGTACATATCGCGCCGTGGGCGGCAAGTTTAGGATTGTTTGCAGGTGCTGGCCGTTTGCTATGTACCGGTGGGCTACTCGTTCTCTATGGACCATTCATGCGAAGCGGCGTACACAACGCTCCCTCGAACGCCGATTTCGATGCGTCATTAAAGGAACGCAACCCATCTTGGGGTGTTCGCGATATTATCGACCTCGAACGCGTCGGTGAAGCCTCTGGGCTAAGTCTCCGCGAGATTATCGATATGCCTACCAACAATGCGGTTGTCGTGTTCTCCAAGGATAGAGGCTGAACCACAGTCGTCCCATTCTATTGGTCAATCAAAAGAATTGATTAGTAACTGACGGCCCCGTGTTTTGAACGAACAAGCATAAGTTCCAAAAGCTAGAATCCAATTTCCTTTTCGGAGGGCAGATCGAGCTTCGCTCAATAACTGATTGTAATTGTAGGCGACCGTGGTCATTGAACCGGAACTGCACCGACTTTCACCATACCCTCCCAATAAATGGGGGAGAGTTAGACGTCGAGGTTCGCCACGTTGAGCGCGTTCTCGCGGATGAAGTCGCGTCTTGGTTCCACCACGTCGCCCATGAGTTTGGTGAAGATGTCGTCGGCTTCGTCGAGTTCGGAGACTTTTACGCGGAGCAGCGAGCGGACGTTGGAATCGAGGGTGGTTTCCCAGAGCTGTTCGGGGTTCATTTCGCCGAGGCCCTTGTAGCGCTGCATGGAGATGCCCTTGCGGCCCGCGGCGAATACGGCTTCGAGCAAATCCAAGGGGCCATGGATCACCGTGTCTGAATCCTTGCGCCGGAGTTTTGCGGGCTTGGCGTAAACTTCCTGCAGGTGGGCGGCCTTCTTGTCGAGGCGCAGCACGTCGGACGAGCCGATGAGCTTGGCATCGATGGCCCAGCTTTCCTTCACGCCGCGCACTTCGCGGCTGAAGGCGAGGCCGCCATCTTCCGAAACGGCGCCCATCCAGCCGCGTTCGGTTTCCTCGGAAATGACATCGAGGCGCTTGCTGATATAGGCGGCGGCCTCCTGGGCACGCTCGTGGTTTGAAATTGCTTCCGGGTTGAGGGCCCCGGCAATGGCCGTCTGTTCGACCACGTTGCGGGGATAGCGGGAATGCAACGCGTCAAGAGCACTGCGCACCTGCAGGGCTTCATCAACAATGGTGCGCAGATCAGCGCCGCCGCGTTCGCTGCCATTGGCAAGGGCCAGCGTGGTGCCATCAAGGCCCGTGTCAACCAGATAATCTTCCAGCGCCTTGCCATCCTTCAGGTATTGCTCGGAGGTGCCGCGCTTGACCTTATAAAGCGGCGGCTGGGCAATATAGAGATAGCCGCGGTCAATCACCTCGGGCATCTGGCGATAGAAGAAGGTGAGCAGCAGGGTTCTGATATGGGCGCCGTCCACGTCGGCGTCGGTCATGATGATGATCTTGTGGTAGCGCAGCTTTTCGATGTTGAAGCCATCGCCATTTTCGTCGCGGCCAATGCCGGTGCCAAGCGCGGTGATCAGCGTGCCGATTTCCGCCGATGACAGCATCTTGTCGAAGCGGGCGCGTTCGACGTTGAGGATTTTTCCGCGCAAGTGGCAGCACGGCCTGATTTTCGCGGTTGCGCGCCTGCTTGGCGGAGCCTCCGGCGCTGTCGCCCTCAACGATGAAAATTTCCGTCTGGGCGGGATCGCGGTTCTGGCATTCCGCCAATTTGCCGGGAAGGCCCGCCATATCGAGCGCGCCCTTGCGCCGCGTGAGGTCACGGGCCTTGCGGGCTGCTTCGCGGGCGGCTGCGGCTTCCACCACTTTGTTGACGATGATTTTTGCGTCTGCCGGGATGCTCTTCAAACCAGGCGCCCAATTGCTCGTTGACCAGGCCTTCAACCACGGGGCGCACTTCCGAGGACACCAGCTTGTCCTTGGTCTGCGAAGAAAATTTCGGATCCGGCACTTTCACCGACAAGCACGCAGGTCAGCGCTTCGCGGGCATCATCGCCGGTGATCACCACTTTCTCTTTCCTGGCAATGCCGCTGAGTTGGCGGCATAGGTGTTGATCACGCGGGTGAGCCCGCCACGGAAGCCTGCCAAATGGGTGCCGCCATCGCGCTGGGGAATGTTGTTGGTGAAGCACAGGACGTTCTCGTGGTAGCTGTCGTTCCACCACAGGGAGCATTCCACCGTGAGGCCATCCTTTTCGCCGCGGATCATGATGGGATCCTTGATGGCGGCCTGCTTGGTGCGGTCGAGGTAGCGCACGAAGGCCTGAATGCCGCCTTCGTAAAACAGTTCCACATCCTTGGGCTCAACGCCGCGATTGTCGCTCAATAAAATGCGCACGCCGGAATTGAGGAAGGCGAGTTCGCGCAGGCGATGTTCGATGGTGGCGAAATCAAATTCGGTTTTGGTGAAGGTGGCGGGGCTTGGCAGGAAGGTGACTTCGGTGCCGGTCTTGCCTTCGGCGGACCCCAAGGTTTTCAAAGGAGCATCGGCATCGCCATTGGTGAAGCTGATGCGGTGAATCTTGTTGTTGCGGTAGATGGTGAGCTTCAGCCAGATGGAGAGCGCGTTCACCACGGAGACGCCAACGCCGTGGAGGCCGCCGGAAACCTTGTAGGAATTCTGGTCGAATTTTCCGCCGGCATGGAGCTGGGTCATGATCACTTCGGCGGCGGAGACGCCTTCGGACTTGTGAATGTCGATCGGGATGCCGCGGCCGTTGTCGGTCACCGTGCAGGAGCCATCGGCATTGAGGGTTACGGTTATGCGGTCGGCAAACCCGCCCAAAACCTCGTCAATGGCGTTGTCGACAACTTCATAGACCATGTGGTGGAGGCCTGAGCCATCGTCGGTGTCGCCGATATACATGCCGGGGCGCTTGCGCACCGCATCAAGGCCTTTCAGGACCTTGATGGAATCGGCATCATAGGTTGGCACTTTGGCCTCGTTACTTTGTGGCATCAGGCTCTCTTCATCTCTCTCAGAGTTCCAGCGTCCACGTGAAAACACTGGGCGCCGGGGGCAAGTCCTTCAAACAAATGGCCGTCCGTGCCCGTCATCCAGGCCTGACTTCCCAACGCCTCGAGAGCGGCAAAAAGCCCCTCCCTACGCTGCCTGTCCAAGTGAGCTGCGACCTCGTCCAACAGTAGCACAGGAGCGACGTTTGCCACAGCTTTAACTGCACGCGCCTGTGCCAAAATGAGGCCTATCAACAGGGCTTTTTGCTCGCCGGTGGAGCATTGGCCCGCGGGCATGGATTTGGGTCCGTGGACGACGATGAGATCACTCCTGTGGGTGCCTTTCAGGGTCCGGCCCGCGGCCCGATCGAGAAAGCGCGAATCAGCCAGCAGTCTACGATATTCGTCCTCGGCGCGCACCGCCGGCATGGAGGAAACAAGGGTTTCGATTTCACCTTCAATGCTGATCGCCCCCCAGGGGAAGGCGCTTTGACCCTTCGTATCGTGGATGTGTTTTTGCAGGGCTTCGACGGCGCCGAGGCGGGCGGCGGCAATGGCCACGGCGGCTTCCGCCATATGGGCCTCAAGGCTTGCGAGCCATACGGTGTCGGCGCGGGGTTCCTGGAGCAGCAGGTTGCGTTCGCGCATGACTTTTTCAAACACGGCGACGCGCGAGGAATGTTCGGGATCGAAGGTTGCCACGAGGCGGTCGAGGAAGCGGCGCCTATCGCCCGCAGGACCGGCAAAGAGGCGGTCCATGGCGGGGGTGAGCCAGAGCATGCGCATGTAATCACCAAGCGCCCCTGAACTCTTCTGCAAATGGCCATCAATGATCACCACGCGGCCCGTGGCGGCGCTGTCGGCTTCGCCCGAGGCAAGGCTCCAGCCGGTTCCAAGCTTGACCTCGTGAAGCGGTGTTGCCACTTCTGCCGCTATGGCCCAGGAGGCGGTGTTTCCGAGGCTTGCGAGTTCATCAAAACTGGAACCCCTGAGCCCGCGCCCCGGCGAGAGCAGGGAAATGGCTTCAAGCAAATTGGTTTTGCCTGCCCCGTTGGGACCGGAGAGGGCTATGAGACGCGAGGATACGTCCAGCCTGAGGCCGGAATAATTGCGGAAATTCGTCAGTGTCAGGCGGGTGAGAGCAAGGCCAGATGAATCAGTCACAGCGGAATTAGTGCGAAATGAATTTTGATGGAATCACCTGTGTTTTTCCCTCGCCCTTGCCTATCGTATGCACACATCTTTTCACCATTCAATTCACGTCAAAACTCAATGTAAATCCGGAGCTCCCACATTATTCGTCATCCCGACGGAAGTCGCTATCGGATTCACACATTTTTGTTGATGCAATTGCAACTATCAACGCGATGAATTCATTCTTTCTTCCGTCATCCCGACGTACGTCGGGACCCAGACTTTCCGCTTGGGTGCCGTTTGAAAGCCTGGGTCCCGGCTTTCGCCGGGATGACGGATTGTTGTTTATAATTATATAATTATGTCAGCGCCAAATGTGAATTGCTCGCCAAAAGATGTGTGCATACGATAGCGGCTTTCGCCGGGATGACGGAAGAAAGTGACTTCATTCCGCTCAAGTTTACACCCGCATGGGCATCAAAACATAGAGGGCCTGTTCGTCACCGGGGTCCTTGACGATGGTGGGCGAGCCCGCATCGGCCAGAAGGAAACTGATGTGATCGGACTTCACCTGGCCTGCCACATCGAGCAGATAGCGGGCGTTGAAACCGATATCGATGGGATCATGGGCGTATTCCACGGGCATTTCTTCTTCGGCGGAACCGGAATCCGGATTGTTGACGGTGAGGGTCAGTTTGCCCGCTGCAATATTGAGCTTAACGGCGCGGCCCTTTTCCATGGAAATGGTTGAAACGCGATCCACCGCATCGGCGAAGGTTTTGGTGTCGACATCGAGCACCTTGTCGTTGTTGCGGGGGATGACGCGTTCGTAATCGGGGAAGGTGCCGTCGATCAGCTTCGAGGTGAGCACAAGATTGCCGACGGTGAAGCGGATCTTGGACGACGAGAGTGCGATTTCAACCTCGCCGTCTTCGCCTTCCAGCAGCTTCACCACGTCGAGCACGGTTTTGCGGGGCACGATAATGCCGGGCATGCCCTTGGCGCCCTTGGGCAGCGCCATCTGGGCCTGGGCCAGGCGGTGGCCATCGGTTGCAACGGCGCGCAGCAGCGAGCCTGCCGCAACCTCATGCAGATAGATGCCGTTCAGGTAATAACGGGTCTCTTCCGTCGAGATGGCGAAGCGGGTTTTTTCAATGAGGCCCTTGAGGTCGTCAACGGCAAGCGAAAATGTATTGGCCAGTTCGCCGCTGGCGAGATCGGGGAAATCCTCGGGCGGCAGGGCCTGCAGCGAAAAGCGCGACTTGCCGGCGATTATCGAAATGCGGCCCGCATCGGGGCCCTGGTCGAGTTCAAGCTGGGCTCCTTCGGGAAGCTTCCGCACGATGTCGTAGAGCATGTGGGCCGGAACGGTGGCGGAACCCTCTTTGCCTACTTCGGCACCGACGGTTTCGACGATTTCGATATCGAGGTCGGTTGCGGTGAGGCGCAGCTTGCCGCCCGCCGCCTGGATCAGCACATTGGACAGGATCGGAATGGTGTTGCGCCGTTCGACAACGCTTTGCACATGATTGAGCGCCCTGAGAAACGAAGTCCGTTCAATCGTCACACGCATAACGAGATTATCCCTGCCTTAGAAAACTTAGCCCCTGTCGGGCCGGAAACAATGGCCCGAAAGGGAGCGGCATTCAAGACATTCTGTGGAAAACTATTGTTGCTCAACCAGGCGGATCAGCAGGGCCACTTCCTTGGCCAGCCGGTCATCGGTCTTGATCTGGTCGTCGATCTTGCGCACCGCGTGAAGAACGGTTGAATGATCGCGGCCTCCGAACCTGCGGCCAATTTCAGGAAGGGAGCGCGAGGTCATTTTCTTGGCGAGGTACATGCCCACCTGGCGGGGCACCACGACGGAACGGGCGCGGCGCGGCGAGAGAAGGTCGGTTCGCGCCACATTGAAATGGCGGCCGACGATTTTCAGGATGTCGTCAATCTTGATCCGGCATTGATCCGGATTGGCCGACATGTCACGGAGCACCATGGAGGCGAGATCAAGGGTGATCGGGGCCTTGTTGAACTGCTGATAGGCCACGACCCGGTTCAAGGCGCCCTCAAGCTCGCGGCCACCGCCGGTTACCCGGTTGGCGACAAATTCCAGGACATCATCGGGGATCGTGATCGAATGATCCTTGCTGTTCATCTGGACATAGCGGCTCAGAACAATTTTGCGGCGCAGTTCGAGATCGGGCAGTTCAATATCAATGACGAGGCCGCCCATGAGCCTGGAGCGCATGCGCTGGTCAATGGTGTCAAGCTGTGACGGCGGAACGTCCGCCGCCACGATCACTTGCCGCCTCGAATCCACCAGGGAATTAAACGTGTGGCAGAATTCCTGCTGCATGGTCTTGCCCTGCAGGAACTGGAAGTCATCAATCAGGAGCACATCAACGGACTGGAACTGGTCCTTGAAGGAAATCGTGTCGCGCTGGCGCAGCGCCTGGATGAAGCTGTACATGAAGCGCTCGGCGGTGAGGAACAGCACCTTGCGTTCGGGATGAATGTCGCGAATGCGGTGGGCCATGGCATTGAGCAAATGGGTTTTGCCAAGGCCCGCGGCAGCATGAATAAAGAGCGGATTGAAGGTGACCGGTGCGCCATGGCTGGCGTCCGTCACACGGCAGGCCGCCGCATGGGCCAGTTGATTGGAGGTTCCCACCACAAAGCTGTCAAAGGTCTGGGCTGAATCAAGCGATGTATTGCGCTCGCCCTGGCTCAGAAAGCTGGTGCCCGGATTGATGCTGCCGCGCTGCTCATCAAATGATGGGCGGGATTTTTCGACGGGCCGCTCGGCAATTTCAACAACGCGCGGCGGGGTGATCTGGCCGCGCACGCGCACTTGCACCGCATCAAGCTGGCCGAATTCGGTTTCCGCTATCTTCTGCAGCTTGGTCACATAGTGGTTTTCAATCCAGCTCTTCAGAAAGCGGGTTGGAACGGAGACGATGAGTTTCAGGTTGTTGTGGTCTTCCGCATCCATGCGGCCGAACCAGCTGGTAAAAAGATCATCCCCCAATTCGGCGCGCAGCCTTTGCAAGACGCGCTGCCATTTCTGTTTCAGGTCACAATTCTGCTTCAGGTCAACTGCTAATTCAGTCATTTTCTCGTGCACTCTCTCGTTGCATTTGCTTCAACTCGAAATTTCATTGACGCTTCAGACACAAAAATTCGGCATCGTTCCTTGTGATCAAGAACAACCCCACGCCTGTACGACGCCTTAAACCTACAACTTGGAGAACCTACCCGCTTTTAAACGCCCAAATTAACTCCGTGCCAGAAAACATCCCCACATTCTGACATTTCATTTTACGCATCCCTTTGGTGACTAACTTCGCTGCTTCCAGGCCGTCCATCGGCAGCGTTAAGGGGGAACCTACAAAAGCAAAGTGACACACTGCAAGATGAATCCCGAGTTGTTCCGTACACGGAGCGAGCCCGCTCCTGCGGCGGTTTTTGGCAAAATTTGCTGGCTTTCGCTAACTCTATGATGTGCCTTTGTGAATCAAGCTTCAATTGGGCGCTGGCAGCAAATCCGGTGCGCCGCAACATCTAAAAAATTATTGGGGCGGATTTGAACTGTGGGGTGCAGTTCCACGAGTGCTGCAACTCCTTTCGCCCAAGTCTTTGTATTTCAAATGGAAAATGTGTCAAAGATTGTCCGTTAGCGGACAAACAAAAACGCGCCGGAAGAATTCACGGCGCGTTTTCAAAAAGATATGTGGATAAATCTCAGCCGAGGAGTGCCCGGATGCGGCTGACGAGGCGAGAAACCTTGCGCGAAGCGGTGTTTTTGTGGAACACGCCCTTCTGCGCGCCGCGCATAAGCTCGGGCTCAGCTACTTTCATTGCCGTTTCGGCAGCCTGCTTGTTTCCAGTGCTAATCGCCTCTTCCACCTTGCGGAGAGAACTGCGAACCCGGCTTACCCGGTTCTTGTTTACTGTGGCACGGCGGGCTGAAACCCGTGTTGCCTTCTTTGCCGACTTCGTATTGGCCATCTAATTTTCCTGATCACTTGAATTGGGGTCAAACAGACCGGAACATCAAAAAAGCTACCGGCGGTTTGCCAATAGCCAATCAACTCCAGCCCCTTGAATTGGGCGGCTTATATCGGGGCAAGGTGCTGGCGTCAATTGCCCAGTGGACAGGCGCTGAAACGACCTATTTACATAGGTGACCATGGTTTCCAGCACATCCACATATCTTGGCATTGATCTCGGCACGACAGCGCTCAAGTGCATAATTACCGACCATAAACAACGCGTTGCAGGGAGCTCCGAAGTCAAATTGGAGATTTCCAGACCGCAGGCGCTGTGGTCGGAGCAAAATCCAAAAGACTGGTGGGCGGCTTTGCAAAGGGCTTGCAAGTTGCTGCGGGCTGACAACGGCCACGCCTGGAAGCGCATATCAGCCATCGGGCTGTCAGGCCAAATGCACGGTGCCGTGGTTCTCGATGCTGCCGGTCACGTTCTTCGTCCAGCCATTCTGTGGAATGACGGACGCTCGTGGTCGGAAGCCGCTCAGCTTAATGATCAGTTGCCCGATATCGGGCAAATTGCCGGCGTGCCCGCCATGGCGGGCTTCACCGCGCCAAAACTTCTTTGGCTTCGGACCCATGAGCCAAAGATTTTTCAACGCATTGCGATGCTTGTGGCGCCCAAGGATTATTTGCGCTTCCAAATGACGGGTGAATTCATCACCGACCCCTGCGATGCCTCGGCCATGCTGCTCTTTGACGTGGGCCAAAGGAAATGGTCACCGACTCTGGTTGAGGCTGCCGGCCTTGAAATTCAGAAGCTTCCCAAAGTCAGCGAAGGCCCGCAGGCGTCATCATACCTGTCGAAGCCCGCCGCCAAACTTCTTGGACTTCCTTCGGGGCTGCCAATTGCAACGGGGGCCGGTGATGCGGCGGCGTCTGCCGTTGGCATTGGGGCCATTCATGATGGTGATGGATTCATCTCACTGGGAACGTCGGCGCAATATTTTGTGACGACGAATGATTATCGCCCGCACCCCGAACAGATGATACATGCCCTGTGCCATGGCCTGCCTGATCTCTGGTATCAGGTTGCGGCCATGCTGAATGGCGCGAGCCCGCTCAACTGGCTCGACGGCATTCTGCAAAATGGAAACATTCAAAGCCTGTTGCAGCGAATGGCGCGCCGATACCGCGGCGTTGGACATATCCTGTTCCTGCCCTACCTCAATGGCGAGCGCACGCCGCATAATGATCCCTTTGCGCGCGCCGCATTTCACGGCCTGCATGCGGGAACCACGCAAGAAGATCTGGCGCTGGCGGTTCTCGAAGGCGTTGCCTTCTCACTGGCGGATTGCCAGGATGTTCTGGAGCAAAGCGGAACGCGGGTTTCGGAGTTGATAGTCGTGGGCGGCGGCACGCGCAGCAAATTCTGGATGCAGCTTTTGGCCAATGCCCTTAACCGGCGGATTACGATTTGCAAGGGTTCAGAGGTGGGGGCCGCTTTTGGCGCGGCACGGCTGGCACGGCTTGCCGTTACCGGAGAGGCCGTGGCCGATGTCTGCACCAAGCCAAAAGCCCTGCTGCATCTGGAGCCTGATCCCGCACTTTCCAAAGCCTATGCGGATCGGCTAGGAGATTTTCGCGCGCTTTACCGCGCATTGAAAGGAATTCAGAATGTATAGCGAAACAAGGCCCTGGGGTTCATTTTATATTCTGGATGAAGGCGCAGGCTTCAAGGTGAAGCGCATTGCGGTCAATCCGGGCGGGCGCCTTTCCTTGCAGAGCCACAAGCACCGGGGCGAGCACTGGACCGTGGTGACAGGCATTGCGAGGGTGACTGTGGGTGACAGCGTGCAAAATCTTTCGCGCTCGCAATCCATTGACATTCCCAAGGGTGACAAGCACCGGCTGGAAAATCTCGGCGGCGGGATGGTGGAAATCATCGAAGTGCAGTTTGGCGATTATCTCGGCGAAGATGACATCATCCGCTATGATGATGTTTACAACCGCAGATGAGCAATCGCATCGGCATAGACCTCGGCGGCACGAAGATCGATGCCATCACGCTTTCCGAGACGGGCGAGACGCTTTTTGAAAAGCGCGTGGCAACGCCCAAAAGCTATGACGCTGTTGTTGCGGCGATACGCGATCTTGTGCTTGAGGCGGGAGAAGGCAGCGTTGGCATCGGTTCGCCGGGGTCCAATTCGCGCAAAACAAATTTGTGGCGCAATTCAAATCTTCTTTTTTGCAATGGCAAGCCTTTCCAGCACGACCTGGAAACCGCCATCGGGCGCAGCGTGCGCATGGAAAATGACGCCAATTGTTTTGCGCTGTCGGAAGCCATTGATGGCGCAGGGCAAGGTTATCCGGTTGTCGCCTTCTTCACGATTGGCACAGCACTTGGCGGCGGCCTCGTGGTGAATGGCAAGGTGTCGTTGGTGCCAATAGCGAGGCAGGCGAATTTGGCCACACGGCCCTGCCCTGGCCCAATGAAAGCGAATGGCCGATGCTGCCGTGCTTTTGCGGAAAGAAGGGATGCGCTGAGCAGTATGTATCAGGGACCGGCTTGCAGCGCGATCATCTTCGCGTCACGGGCGAAGATATTTCGGGAAAAGAAATTGTTGCGCGGGCGCGGGGCGGTGATGCGAAGGCACTGGCCTCGCTTGCACGCCTGCAGGACCGGTTTGCGCGCGTTGCGGCCAACATCGCATGTGTTGTTGACCCCGATGTGTTTGTCATCGGCGGCGGCCTCAATGAACTGCCGGAACTCGTGGAGGAATTGCCACCGCTGATCTCGCGCTACAGTTTTTCAGGCACGGCTGAAGCGAAGGTGATGCGCGCAAAGCACGGCGAAAAAAGCGGCGTGCGCGGAGCGGCGAGGTTGTGGGAATAAAACACCATGTTGCAAGTAGAAATTCGAAGTGAACGTCCGGAAGATATTCGTGCGATCTACGACCTCACCAAACGCGCGTTTGCGCCCATGGTCTTTGCCGGTGGCGATGAACAGGATTTGATTGACGCGGTGCGCGACGCCGGTGCTCTTTCGATTTCACTTGTGGCGGAGATCGGCTCCAGGATCGTAGGCCATGTTGCGTTTACTCCGGCCATGGCGGCAGACAGCACGCCAGGCTGGTATGGATTGGGGCCCGTGGCGGTTGAACCCGAATTGCAGCGCAAAGGTATCGGCCTTCAGCTTATCAATGAAGGCTTGGGCAAACTGCGCGAATGGAATGCGGCGGGATGCATCGTTCTCGGCGATCCCAATTACTACCAGCGCTTTGGCTTCCTGCCATTCCCGGCACTGGCTCCAGCAGGCCATCCGCCGGAATATTTCATGATCTTGCCGCTGAGGGAGTCACAGCCGAAGGCGGTTGTCGATTTTCATCCGCTGTTTTCGGCGAGTGAATTGAAATAACAATGATTGCAGACAAGGTCGTGTGCGAGGCGGCGAGATTGTGGGATTAGGGCTCAAAAATCTCTCCATGGTCGGGCTTGACCCGACCACCCAGACTTAGGAACATAAACCCATGCCTCAAGGCCATGTTTACATTCTTGCGAGCAAGAGAAACGGAACGCTGTATATTGGTGTCACGACCGATTTGCCTGCAAGGATTTTCGCCCATCGCAATGGCGCTGGGTCAGCCTTCACCAGAATACGGAGTGAAGTTTGCTGGTTTGATACGAAACCTATGACATGGTGTCGATGCAATCCACGGAAACAACCCTCAGCATTGGCTATGGTGAAGGCTGATGCAATGCCATTGCGATGGGAAACATATCCTTGCAAGCAAATCTGGTCGTGACGACCAATGGAGACAGCGTTGCCGTTCCTCTGATCGCAAGAATAGTCAAACATGACCCTGAGAGACATCGTTGTTGTTGCTAAGTCTGGGTGGTCGGGTCAAGCCCGACCATGGAGAGAGGGGGGCGTTGTTGTTCCTCGGGTCAAGCCCGAGGACAGGCAAGCCCGACCATGGAGAGAGGGGGGCGTTGTTGTTCCTCGGGTCAAGCCCGAGGACAGGCAAGCCCGACCATGGAGAGAAATGGGGTTTGCACTAAGGCTTCTCCCACTTGCCGCTTTTTTCGGAGCGGAAGAAGGCGTCGATGATTTTCATGTTCTGGATGGCGTCTTCGACGCCCCAGACGGCTTTCTCTTCTTTCCGAATGACGCGGCCGAAGGCTTCCGCCTGCAACTGGTATTGATCTGACACGGGAAGTTCATGCCATTGACCCTCGTTCATCTGCATGCCCTGGACGAAATAGCGGTTGGGCTTGTCAGGCGGGGCATTAAACGGAATTTCAATTTCGATGCGGCCCTTGGTGCCGCCGATCTGGGCGCGCTGCCAGGGGGCGAGCTGGGTTGAGATCAAAAAGGTCAAATGACGGCCATCACCGAAATCAGCAAGGCCGCCGGCCATCCGGTCGGTCTTGAATTTGGGATCCCAGTCAAAGGTGGCAATGACGCGCTTGGGCTCGGCGCCAAACATGAAGCGCGATGTGGTGATGGGATAGCAGCCGATGTCATAGAGCCCGCCGCCGCCGATATCGGCCATGTTGCGGACATTCTTGGGATCGCGGTTGAAGTAGGTGAAGTAGACCTGCATGGCGCGCAAGTCGCCGATGTCGCCCTTCTTCACATGGGCCCTGGCCGCCAGCCATTGCAGGCTGTGGCGCACCATGAAGGCTTCCGCCACATAGATGCCCTTTGGAATTTTGCGGAGCTTGGCAGCTTCCTTGGCTGACATGGCAACGGGCTTTTCGCAGAGCACATGCTTGCCAGCCTTGGCGGCGGCGAGGGTTAACGGCACATGCAGATGATTGGGCAGGGGATTATAGACGGCTTCGATTTCTGGGTCGGCCAGCATTTCTTCGTAGGAGCCATAGGCCTTGGGGATGCCAAGTTTGGCGGCGGCGGCCTGGGCCGATTTGAGCTTGCGCGATGATATCGCCACGATCTCAATACCGGCACTCTTCATCATGCCGGGAAGGACTTTTTCCAGGCCGATATTGGCCGTTGAGATTACACCCCATTTTACTGGCTTCATGATTTTTCCCACCTCATTTTCAGGACGAAACCTTATGGCATAAAGAAACGGCGGCGATAAGTGCACCAAATGTCGTTTTTGAACCATGGTGGCGAAATTGTAATCTTGACGAGGTCCGGGTAATTAGCGCTAGTCTCTTTTCATCGTCCGCACTTAGTCAGTTCACAAAACGGCGGATACACAAGGGAGAACGTAAATGAAATCAGTAATTACCAAGTTTTTGGGCGCCGCCACCGTTGGCGTGAGCCTGCTGGCCATGTCAACCTCGTCGCTGGCTGGCGATGCCGAAAGCTGCAAGGCGGTGCGCTTTGCGGATGTGGGCTGGACCGACATTCAGGTGACGACCGGGGCCACCCAGGTGGTGCTTGAAGCGTTAGGCTATGCGCCGGACGTCAAGACCCTCTCGGTTCCGGTGACCTATGCCTCGCTGAAGAACAAGGACATCGATGTATTCCTTGGCAACTGGATGCCGAGCATGACCGCCGACATCAAGGCTTACACCGACGACAAGTCGGTTGAAACGATCGGGACCAATCTGGATGGCGCGGGCTACGGCCTTGTTGTTCCGCAATATGTGGCCGATGCCGGGGTGAAGAGCCTTGCCGATCTCGGAGCCAACAAAGACAAGTTCGAAGGCAAGATCTACGGCATCGAAGCGGGCAATGACGGCAACCGCATCATCGGCACGATGATTGCCGATGCCAAGAACAACCTCGCAGGCTTTGAACTGGTCGAAAGCTCGGAAGCGGGCATGCTGACGCAGGCTGAAAAAGCGATGAAGAACAATGAATGGATCATCTTCCTGGGCTGGACGCCGCATCCCGTCATGGGCGATATGAAAATCGCTTATCTCGACGGCATGGGTGATTCCGGTTTTGGCGCTGCCACGGTCCTTACCAACGTGCGGGCGGGCTATACCACGGAATGCCCGAATGCCGGCAAGCTTCTCAGCAATCTCAAGTTCAGCCTTGGAATGGAAGGCGCGATGATGAAGCCGGTGCTCAGTGACGGCGCTGATCCGAAGGCAACAGCACTTGCCTGGCTCAAGGCCAATCCGGACACGGTAAAGCCCTGGCTTGAAGGTGTGACCACTTTCGACGGCGGCGATGCAGCGGCAGCGGTCGCCGCGGCCCTGGCCAACTAGACCACTCGGATTTTGACGCCACGACATTTCTTTCCGGCGAAGCGACTTGCCTTCGCCGGAAAGTGGGCTAGGCTATTCTAACAATAATGATCCAAAGAAGCGGACGGCAACTTTAAAGCGCCGATCCGTCGGGTCGCATTTAATTGCGAGGGGAAGGCACGATGGATCCCATTTCAAAGCTGATTGCCACCTACAAGATTCCCGTGGGGCCATGGGGCAAGTCGTTCATTGATTTCATCGTCACTTATTTCCAGTGGTTTTTCGACGCCCTTTCGGCGGTTCTGGAATGGGGCGTGGAAGGCACAACCTTTGTGCTGCTCCAGGTGCCGCCGGTCGTCCTCGCCCTAGCCCTTGCCGGGCTGGCCTACTGGCTGCAAAAATCGCGGCCCCTGGCGGTTGCCGTCTTCATCGGCCTTCTGTTCATCATCAACCAGGCCCTGTGGAAGGAGACGGTCCAGACCCTTGTATTGGTCGTATTCGCCACGGCGCTCTCAATGCTGATCGGTGTGCCGCTTGGCATATGGGCCGCCCACAAGCCACGCGTCTGGCGGATTACGCAGCCGGTTCTCGATTTGATGCAGACCATGCCGACCTTCGTTTATCTCATTCCCATTCTCATCCTGTTTGGCCTGGGTGCCGCACCTGCCCTCATCGTGACCGTCATCTTCGCCATGCCGGCACCAGTGCGCATGACCTATCTGGGGCTCACCTCGATCCCGAAGCCAATGCTGGAGGCTGGCGAAAGTTTCGGGGCCACCAAGCGGCAATTACTGTGGAAGGTTGAACTGCCGGCGGCGCTGCCGTCGATTATGGCTGGCCTCACGCAATGCATCATGCTGTCGCTCTCCATGGTGGTTTTCGCAACCCTTATTGGCGCGCCCAGCCTTGGCAATCCGGTTAACAAGGCGCTGGCCAACCGCAACATTCCGCTTGGCATTGAAGCGGGACTCGCCATCGTCATTCTTGCGATCATTCTCGATCGCGCTCTTGCGGTGAAAGCGGGAGCAAAGAAATGACCACAGCCGTCGAATTCAAAAACGTCGACATTCTTTTCGGCAAGGACATCCGCGAAGCCTTGGCCATGCTTGATGCGGGCAAGAGCCGGGCGGAAATTCTCGAAAAGACCAGCGCGGTGCTGGGGTCTGCGGGCGCCAATCTTGTGGTCAAGGAAGGCGAGATCAGCGTGCTGATGGGGCTTTCCGGCTCGGGCAAATCCACGCTGCTGCGCGCTGTGAACGGCCTTAACAAGGTGTCGCGCGGCAGTGTGATGGTGCGCGATGGCGCTAAGATGGTTGATGTCGTCACCTGCGATGAGGCAACGCTCAGGCATGTCCGGCAGGGCCAGGTGGCCATGGTGTTTCAGCAGTTTGCCTTGCTGCCATGGCGCACGGTGGCGGAGAATGTGGGCTTCGGGCTTGAGCTTGCAGGCATGCCCGACGCTGAGCGCAAAGTGAAAGTTGACAAGCAGCTGAAGCTTGTGGGGCTTGATCAATGGTCTGGAAAATACGTGCATGAACTTTCAGGCGGCATGCAGCAGCGCGTGGGACTGGCGCGGGCTTTTGCCACGGAAGCTCCGATATTGCTGATGGATGAACCGTTCTCGGCACTTGATCCGCTGATCCGGACCAAATTGCAGGATGAGCTTCTGCAATTGCAGAAGACGCTGAAGAAAACCATCATCTTCGTGAGCCACGATCTTGAGGAGGCCCTCAAGATCGGCAACTGCATTACCATCATGGAAGGCGGGCACATCGTGCAATCGGGCGCGCCAGAAGACATCGTGCTCCGGCCCGCCAACGACTATGTGCAGGAGTTCATCGCCAACGTAAATCCGCTTTCGGTGCTCACGGCCTGGAATGTGATGATCAGCGTTCATGATCTCGAGAAGGCGGGCGAAGGCTGGCTGTGGCTCGACAAGCGCAAGACCACGCGCTTCAAACTCGACGCTGACGGGAAGGTGACGGCCGCCGAGTGCAACAAGAAGAAGGCCACCTGGGTTTCGTGCAGCGACATCGAAAAGCCGGTGCCCGAGGGGATGCTTCCGGTCTATTGGGCGCGGCCTGGCACTTCGCTCAAGATCATCATGCTGGCGATGCACCGGGCCGACATCGCGCCGGTTGCAATTTTCGATGAAGATGAAAAATTCCTGGGCTCGGTGGGCGTGCGCCGGGTGCTGCAGGCGGTGTTGAAGCGTTCAGATTAGCCAGCTGGTTCCCGCGCCGAGTGGCGGAATGGCAAGGTGGCTGGCAATCGTCTGGCCGATATCAGCAAAAGTTTCCCGCTTGCCAATTGAGCCGGGCTTCATCGCCTTGGCATAGGTGAGAACCGGTATGCACTCACGGGTATGATCGGTACCTTTCCAGGTGGGATCATTGCCGTGGTCGGCGGTGAGCACCAGAAGGTCGCCCTCTTTCAAGAATTCGAAGACGCGGGGCAGCATCGCATCATATTCTTCCAGCGCCTTGCCATAGCCGATTGCGTCACGCCGGTGGCCGAAATTGGTATCGAAATCGACGAAGTTGGTCATGATGAAGCCGCCAGCGGGCAGTGTCTCCATGGCCTCCAGCGACGTGCGCATCAGCGCTTCGTGGCCCGCAGCCTTGATCTCGCGGCCGGTGCCGGAGTGGGCGAAGATGTCGCCGATCTTGCCTATCGAGACGACGGCGCGGCCCGCCTTGGTGAGGCAATCCAAAAGCGTAGGCTGTGGCGGCAGCACCGCATAGTCCTTGCGGTTGGCGGTGCGGGTGAAATTGGCGGCGGCGGTGCCGATGAAGGGGCGCGCGATGACGCGGCCGATGTTTAGTTCATAAGATAGTTCGCGGGCGATTTTGCAAACTTCATAGAGCCGCTCAAGTCCGAAAGTTTCTTCATGGGCGGCGATCTGAATGACACTGTCAGCACTTGTATAGACAATCGGTTTACCGGTCGCCATGTGTTCCGCGCCGAGTTCTTCGATGATCTCGGTGCCAGAGGCGTGTTTGTTTGCCAGAATTCCGGGAAGCCTTGCCTGGCTTATCAATTCATCGGTCAGTGATTTGGGGAAGGTTGGAATTATGTTGGGGAAATAACCCCAGTCGAAAGGAACCGGCACGCCGGCGATTTCCCAGTGGCCGGTGATGGTGTCCTTGCCGCGCGAGATTTCTTCGGCATATCCCCACTGGCCTTTGATCTCCGTGGCTTGCGAGGGGATTTTTTCCCGTGGACGCTTCTGCCGCAAGACCTAGACCGAGAGAAGCCAAATTGGGAATGTTCAATTTCATTCTTCTCAGCTATGTGGACAAAGGTGTTGGCACCCTCGTCGCCATATTTTTCTGCATCCGGCGCACCACCTATGCCGAAACTGTCGAGTATGAAGAGAATGACGCGGCTCATCTGCCAATGCGTTCGATGACGCAGGGTGTGGCGCGTTTTGGTTTTCCCAGGACATAGGCGGCGCGGATTATTTTCTGGGCGCGTTCGAAGCTTGCCTCGTCCCGCGCATGGATGATGGCGAGAGGCCTTGACTTATCGGCGTTCGCGGCTTTGCCGGCGAGCGCGGTTAAACCAACGGCATGATCTATTTTATCGGCGGCAACGCGCCTGCCACCGCCCAATTCAATGACGGCGAGACCTAAGGCGCGGGTATCAATGGATTCGACCTTGCCGGATTTCACTGCGTGAACGGCGCGGATGATGGGTGCCCGCGGCAAATGCTTTTCGGCCTTTTCAACAAAGTCAGTGGGGCCGCCGAGGGCTGAAACCATTTTTTGAAACCGTTCAGCAGCATGGCCGGACGAAAGTGTTTTTTCCAGTTGGGCGCGGGCGGTTTTCGCCGTGGCGATTTTTGCAAGCACAAGCAATTCTGCACCGAGTGCGATTGTGACCTCATGCAGGCGCGTGTCCCTGTGGGCACCGGTCAAATAGTCCACGGCGTTCTTTATTTCCACCGCATTGCCCGCAGCAGAGGCGAAGGGTTCGTCCATGTCAGTGATCAAGGCGCTGGTTTTGAGGCCTGCGCCATTGGCCACTTTCACCAGACTGTTGGCGAGAGTGACTGCATCTTTTTTCTTCGCCATGAAAGCGCCGGAACCCGTTTTCACGTCGAGCACCAGCATTTGCAGTCCGGCGGCAAGTTTCTTGGAAAGTATGGACGCGGTGATCAGCGGCACGGATTCCACCGTGGCCGTCACATCCCTGATGCCATAGAGGCGCTTGTCGGCGGGCGCCAAGTCGGCGGTCTGGCCGATAATGGCGGCACCCGTTTCAGCCACGGTTTTGCGAAACAATGCGAGATCCGGCTGGGTGACGTAGCCCGGAATGGAATCGAGTTTATCGAGAGTGCCGCCGGTGTGGCCGAGGCCACGTCCGGAAATCATCGGCACGTAGCAGCCGCAGGCCGCCAGCATGGGGGCGAGCATGAGGGACACATTATCACCGATGCCGCCGGTTGAATGCTTGTCCACCACGGGACCCGGCATATCCCACTTCAACACCGTTCCAGAATCGCGCATGGCAAGGGTGAGGCCAACGGCTTCCTGCGGTTCCATGCCATTGAAGAAAACCGCCATGGCAAAGGCCGCTACCTGGCCTTCTGAGATTTCACCCGTGGTGAGGCCTGCGATGAAGTTCTTGACCTCATCGCGGGTGAGCGACTTGCCGTCGCGTTTCTTGCGAATGAGTTCCTGGGGCAGCATTATTTCAAATCTTTGAAAAAGCGGGTGAGCAGAGTTTTCATGCGCTCGGCAGCTTTGGCGCCTTCGCGCTTGGTTTCTTCGTGGGAGGGTGATGCGCCTTCAATGCCTGCGGCAAGGTTGGTGATCACCGAAAGGGCTGCAACACGCAGGCCAAAGCGCCGCGCCAGAATTGTTTCCGGCACGGTGGACATGCCAACGGCAGTGCCGCCGATGAGGCGAAACATCTTGATTTCCGCCGGTGTTTCGAAAGACGGGCCGGAATACCAGACATAGACACCCTGGTGCAGTTTCAACTTTTCTTTCTTGGCTGCGGCCTTCAGGGCTTTCTGTAATTTCGGATCATAGGCATTGGTCATGGGGACAAAATTTTCGTCACCATGGCTGCCGATCAAGGGATTCATGCCCGCCTGATTGATGTGATCGGTCAACATCATGATGGAACCGGGGCGCATTTTTGGATTGAGCGATCCCGCCGCATTGGTAAGGATCAATGTTTCAATGCCCGCAGCTTTGAGGCCTTCGATCACCGGGCGCATCACAGCGGGATTGCCGCTTTCATAGGCGTGAGCGCGGCCCGCGAGAACGGCAATTTCCTTGTCCGCCCACTTTGCCAACGACGAGTTCGCCTGCATGACCGGAAATTTTAGGAACAGGGAAACCGGTGAGTTCGCTATAGGGAATACGAATTGCATCTTTCACCGCATCGGCAAAGGAACCGAGACTTGATCCCAATATGATTGCGATTTTGGGTGTGCGGCCTTCAAGACGCTTGAGGAGTTCACTCATTTCAAATTCTCCGGACCGAATGAGGCTGGCAGCAATTCATCCAGCGTGAAGGTCTGTTTCACTTTTCCATCTTCACCGCACATGTGAATTTTTACATTGCCTTTGGCAAATTCCCTGATCTTCTGGCGGCAACCGCCACAGGGCGTGCAGAGTAAATCGCCGGTGCCGATCACGGCCATTTCGGCTATGGCATGGCCGCCGGACATGATCATGGCGGCGATAGCGGAGGTTTCCGCACACCAGCCCTGCGGGTAAGCAGCGTTTTCAATGTTGCAGCCACCGTGGATTTGTCCGCGCTCATCGCGCACGGCAGCGCCCACCAGAAATTTTGAATAGGGCGCATAGGCCTTGAGGCGGGCTGATTTTGCCGCCGCGATCAGATCATTCATCTCATCTGTCCTTGGTATAGGGAATGCCGCTGGCTTTGGGCGGAACTGATTTCCCGATGAAGCCCGCGAGCAGAACAACGGTCAAGAGATAGGGCAGCATGTTGATGAACTGCACAGGCACTTCAAAGCCGCCAATGTGCACGCCTTGCATGTAATTTCCGGCAGCCTGCAGGAAACCAAAGAGCAAGCAGGCAAAGAGCGCGGGCCAGGCGCGCCAGCTTGCGAATATCAGGGCGGCCAGGGCCATGAAGCCGCGGCCTGCCGTCATATCGCGCACAAAACTGGCAGACAGCGAGGTTGACAAAAATGCCCCTGCAATCCCACAGAGGATGCCCGCAATGATCACTGCCTGATAGCGAAGCCTGGCAACCGAAATGCCTGCCGTATCCACCGCATGGGGATTTTCACCAACGGCCCGCAGCCGCAGGCCAAAGCGCGTCTTGGCCAGGGCCCAGGCAGTCAGGAACACCAGTAAAATCGTCGCATAGGTGATTATCGAATGGCCCGAAATTATTTTTGCAAGGTCACCAAGAAGTGGCACATCTGCCACCGCCGATGCACCGGGAAGTTCAATCGGCATGAAGCGCGCATTAACTGGCAAGGCCGGTGTGCGGCCGCCTTCCTTAAACCAAGTATTGCCCAGTACCACTGCAAGGCCCGCGGCCATCATGTTGATGGCCACGCCCGAGACGACCTGGTTGCCGCGCTGATTGATCGCTGCGTAACCATGGACAAGGGCAAAGGAGAGAGACACAAGAATGGCAAAAAACAAACCCAGCCAGGCGGATTGGAAATAGGAAGCCGATGCCGCCGCCGCAAAAGCCGCCGCCAGCATTTTTCCCTCCAGGCCAATATCGACGATGCCGGATTTTTCAGACCACAGGCCGGCAAGGCAGGCGAGAACGAGTGGCACCGAGAGCCTGATGGTCGAGGCCAGAACTTCGGCAATGAGCGAAAGGTCCATGACTAATCCTCCACCTTGATAAAGATGGCAGCAAGGGCTGGCCTGAAGGCATATTCAAGGGCGCCCATGAACAGGATCACAAGACCTTGGATCACTACGATCATGTCACGCGAGATCAGGGGCTTGGCGAAGGAAAGCTCGGCTCCGCCCTGATAGAGCAGGCCAAACAGCATTGCCGCCAGCACAATGCCAACGGGATGGGAACGCCCCATGAGGGCAACGGCTATTCCTACGAACCCCGCGCCTCCGGCAAATTCAAGCAGCAAGCGGTGTTGCACGCCCAACACTTCGTTCACGGCCATGAGGCCGGCAAGTGCTCCGGAAATCGCCATGGTGATGATGATGATGCGCTGGGGCTTGATGCCTGCATAAATCGCCGCCTCGGTGTTGGCGCCCACGGCGCGGATTTCATAGCCAAGCTTGGTGCGCCACAGCAGATACCACACCACGAAAGCAGCGATGATGGCGAGGAATACGGTGAGATTGAGCGGTGTTGACGGCAGCCGCAAATCAAAAAACTCCCGGGCGATTTCGCGGAAACTCAGGATATAGGCCCCGGTGATCTCGCGGCTTTCAACCGCCATTTTGCCCACGGGCCTGAACATATTGTTGATGAGATAAACCATCAGGCTTGCGGCAATGAAGTTGAACATGATGGTAGTGATGACGATGTGGCTGCCGCGCTTGGCCTGCAAGTAGCCCGGAATCCAGGCCCAGAAAGCGCCAAACAGCATCGAGGCCAGAATGGCGAGAGGGATGACAATCGGCCAGGGCAGAAATTCAAGGCCGAGACCTATGATCGCTGCGCCAAGGCCGGCAAAATAGGCCTGGCCTTCGCCGCCAATGTTGAAGAGGCCTGCATGAAAGGCAACGGCCACGGCAAGACCGGTGAACACAAAGTTCGTGGCGTAGTAGAGCAGATAGCCCCAGCCTTTCAGCGAACCCACGGCACCTTTCAGCATGATCCACATGGCTTCGAGCGGGTTTTCACCGATGATCAAAACGACAAGGCCGGCAAAGAGGAGGGCCACAACCAGATTGAGCAGCGGGATCAGGCCCAAATCAACCCAGGGAGGGAGTTCGCCGCGCGCGCTGGCCATTATGCGGCATCCTTTGAAACACCGGCCATCAACAGGCCAAGTTCACGCTCATCGGCAGATGAATCGCGCTCGCCCATTATCTTGCCTGCAAACATCACAATAATGCGGTCGGAGAGCGAGCGAATTTCATCAAGCTCCACCGAAACGAGAAGCACGGCCTTGCCCTGGTCGCGCAAAGCAATGAGACGTTTGTGGATGAATTCAATGGCACCGATATCAACGCCACGGGTGGGCTGGCCGACGATCAGCAAGTCCGGGTCGCGCTCAAGCTCACGGGCCAGAATTATTTTTTGCTGGTTGCCGCCCGAAAATTTCGCGCTCTTGAGAAGCGGATCGTCAGGGCGCACGTCAAATTCCTGCATCTCGGCCTTGCAGCGCTTCACCACCGCTTCACGGTCAAGCCTGAAGCCTTTACCCAGAGATTCATCGTAGTGCCAGCCGAGAATGATCGATTCAGATGCATCAAAAGATGAAATGAGCCCGCGATGCTGGCGGTCTTCGGGCACATGGGCAAGGCCTTCCTCACGCACATGGCGCGGGTCGCCAAGAATGCCAATATCCTTGCCTTCAAAAATAATCTGGCCCGATGTGGGTCTTGTGATGCCGCTGATCAGCTCCAGAATTTCCGATTGACCGTTGCCGGAGACCCCGGCAATACCAACAATTTCACCGGCGCGCACATTGAAGGAAACATTGTCGACGCGCACGGTGCCTTTGTGGTCTTTCCATGTGAGGTTCTTGACGTCGAGAACCACGATGCCGGGTTTGGCCTTGCCCTTTTTCACCCGCAGCAGTACGCGGCGACCCACCATCAACTCCGCCAGTTCCTCAACGGAAGTATTTTTGGTTTCTTTCGTACCGACCAATTCGCCGCGCCGCATCACCGACACATGATCGGTGATGGCCATGATCTCGCGCAGTTTGTGGGTGATGAGGATAACGGTTTTGCCCTGGTCGCGAAGCTGGCCCAGAATGCGGAACAGGTGATCGGCTTCGTCGGGCGTGAGCACGCCCGTCGGCTCATCAAGGATCAGCGTTTCAGCGCCCTTGAACAGGGCTTTGAGAATTTCGACGCGCTGTTGCAGGCCCACGGGCAGGTCACCGACGATGGCATCGGGATCAACCTCAAGCTCATAGTCGCGCGCCAGCCGCGTCAATTCTTCGCGCGCTTTGGCAAGGGCTGGACCGATGAGCTTTCCGCCCTCGGCGCCCAGCACTACGTTTTCAAGAACGGTAAAGGGGTCAACCAGCATGAAGTGCTGGTGCACCATGCCAATGCCGTGGCTGATGGCGTCCGACGATGATTTGATTTTAACCGGCTGGCCCTTGATTTTGATTTCGCCGGAGTCGGCGGAATAAAAGCCGAAGAGGATCGACATCAGGGTGGATTTGCCCGCCCCATTCTCACCAATGATGCCGTGGATTGAGCCTTGCGCAATCGACAGGGTCACGTCCTTGTTGGCGTGAACAGCACCAAAGCGTTTGTCGATACCGATGAGTTCGATGGCTGAGGTCATGGCTATTTCAATTCAACCCTCCCTCCGGTCAAGGAGAGAGGGTTGAATATCATCAAGTGTTCAGCTTATTCAACTGGGCACTTGTTGTCTGACATGTAGTCGTGGACTTTCACGGTGCCCGCAATGATGTCAGCCTTGGCTTTTTCAACGGCGGCTGTCATTTCAGGGGTCACGAGGGCCTTGTTGTTGTCGTCCATGGCGTAACCTACGCCATCTTCAGCGAGGCCAAGTTCCTGGATGCCAGGCTTGAAGGTGCCGTCCTTGCCGGACTTCATCACGTTATAAACGGCAACATCCACGCGCTTGAGCATGGAGGTCAGAACCTTGCCGGGATGGAGATGGTTCTGGTTGGCGTCAACACCAATGGAGAGCGCACCACCATCGGCGGCGGCCTGCAGAACACCGAGGCCCGTGCCGCCAGCGGCAGCAAACACGACATCGGCGCCTTGCGACATCTGGCCCTTGGTGATTTCACCACCCTTGACCGGATCGTTCCAGGCAGCGCCGGTGTCACCCGTCATGTTCTGGAAGATGGTAGCGTCAGCCTTGGCGGCTTTCACACCTTGCACATAGCCGCAGCCAAAGCGGCGGATCAACGGAATGTCCATGCCACCCACGAAGCCAACTTTGCCGGACTTCGACGCCATGGCGGCCATCATGCCGACGAGGTAAGAGCCTTCCTGCTCCTTGAACACGATGGACTGCACGTTTGGCAGGTCAACCACCATGTCAACGATGGCAAATTTGAGATCCGGATATTCCTTGGCGACTTTTTCAACGGCAGCGGCCTGGGCAAAACCCGCAGCGATGATCGGACTATAGCCTTGGTCGGCAAAGTTTCGGATGGCTTGTTCGCGCTGGGCTTCATTGGCGATTTCGAATTCGCCGTAGGCCGTGCCGGATTCAGCCTTGAACTTTTCCGAGCCGTTGAACATGCTTTCGTTGAAGGACTTGTCGAACTTGCCGCCAATGTCGAAGACGATGGCTGGCTTGTCGTCGGCGGCGAATGCGGAAACCGCCATTAATGCTGTCATCGCAGCGGTCGCGAGTAATTTCTTGATCATAAATATCTCCCTGATTTTTTTGACCGGCTGATCAAGCCTTGAGGGCAATTGACGCCAAATTCCTGTCATTTGCAAGTGGCGAACTATCACCTTCCGGCGGTTGTCCCAAAGTCTATGGGAAGTGCGGCACCGGTTATGGGCGCCAATCGGGGCGAGGCAATGGCGAAGATAAAAGCCGCTATTTCTGAGGGTTTTGCGAAGCGCTGGCGGAGGCCTTGGGGATAGATGGATTTCAGTTTGGCGAGATATTCTTCGGGATTTCCCCCACCAAATTCCCGTGCCTGAAATTCCAGCATCGGCGTTTCAACATCGCAGGGGCAAATGGCGTTGACGCGGATGCCCTTTGAGGCGAGTTCCAGTGCCAACGCTTTGGTTAACAGCACGACGCCACCCTTTGAGGCGCAGTAAATGGCCGCTCCGGCACTTCCCATCAGCCCCGCATCGGAAGCGATGTTGATAATCTGGCCTTCGGTTTTTTCCAGTTCTGCAATGGCATAGCGGCAGGTGAAGAATGTGCCTTTCAAATTAATGTCGATGGTGCGGTCCCACTGGGCTTCAGACATTTCG
Organism: uncultured Alphaproteobacteria bacterium; assembly: GCA_963766425.1. Lineage (GTDB taxonomy): Bacteria > Pseudomonadota > Alphaproteobacteria > Rhizobiales > Aestuariivirgaceae > Aestuariivirga. The sequence goes on along the minus strand of CAVYAB010000016.1, from coordinate 18,079 downwards.
GCGCTTTCGCCCTCCACCCACACGCCCGCCGCGTTGACGAGGAGATCGAGCCTGCCAAAACGCGCAACCGTTTTGGAAATCATACCGGCGCAATCGGAAACTTTTGTGATGTCGCTTTTGATGGCGAGATAGTGCGATGGCAAATTTTCCGTGTTGATATCGGCAATGGCAATATTGGCACCAGCATCTGCAAACTCCTGCGCCGTGGCGCGGCCCATGCCGCCGCTGCCGCCTGCGATGAGAACAGTCTTGCCTGACCAGTCATCAATACCAGTCATCGCCTGCCCCCTTGTACTCAACGATGGAATTTCCACCGTCAACAACGAGCATGGCGCCGTTGATGTAGCTTGCCTCTTCGCTGGCCAAGAACAGGCAGGCGGCCGCCACTTCAGAGGCTGAGCCCGGCCGTTTCGTTGGCGTGGCCTTGCCTGCCAGAATTTCCTCCGCACTTGATGAGGCCGTTTCAATCCAACCCGGCAACACCGCGTTACAGGTAATATTGCGACTGGCGTTTTCGATTGCCGTTGTGCGGGTGAGGCCAGTCATGGCGGCCTTGGCCGAAGAATAACCTGCGGCTTTGGGGTTCGTAACAAGCGGACCGGTCACCGACGACACGTTCACAATCCGTCCAAAGCCCTGCTTCTGCATCAATGGAAGGACTGCACGGGTGACGTTGAAGGCCGTTGTCACATTGAGCGCGAGATGGCGCTGCCATTCCGCATCGGTGACGTTCTCAATCCTTGAGCTTTTAAAATCCGTTCCCTGCTGAACCATTCCAGCATTGTTCACTACAATATCGATGCGCCCAAATTTGGCTTTCACGGCACTGATGAGTTCATCCGTCTCTTTGGCGCTGGTCAGATCTGCGGTAAATGAGGCGTGGACTTCGCCCAGGGTTTCGAGGCGCTCAAAAATGCGCTTTGTCGTCGAGGTCAGCGCCACGCGGGCACCTCCTGCGGCCAAGGCCTTTGCCGTGGCAAAGCCAATGCCTTCGGCACTTCCCGCCCCGGTTACCAGCGCGACACGATCCAAAACCCCTGTCATGACCATCCCTTGAATGAAACCCTCGGTACTCTCATATTAGCAATCAAGGCGCGGTGCCAGATGGGCCGCGAATTGAGGCCGCTTGAATAAGGGCACGGATCAAATGAGCAGAATTTCAATGTTCTCTTCGCCCCTTTTGCTGGGGTTTGATGATCTGGACCGTCTCTTGGAGCGGGCGCTTAAATCTTCCGGTGAGGGCTATCCGCCTTACAATATTGAAAGATTGCCCCAGACAAATGGCAGCAGCGAGGTTTTGCGCATCACCATCGCGGTTGCAGGTTTTCACCGTGACGATCTTGAAATCACCATCGAGGACAATCAACTGAACATCCGGGGACGGACAAAAGAAGAAGGCGCGCGCGATTACCTGCACCGTGGCATTGCCGGGCGGCAATTCCAACGGGCTTTTGTGCTGGCCGATGGCATGGATGTGATCGATGCCACCCTTGTAAACGGTCTTTTAATTATTAACTTAAGGAGACCGGAACCAAACAGTGTTATCCGTCGTATTGAGATTAAGGAGTAGACCATGAACACCAGCAATGACAAGCAAGCCCTGGAGCTGAGCCTGGAAGAGCTCGCCCAGCTCGGCAATGGTGCGCTGTCCTATATCCGTGAAATTGAAGGCCGCGACGTGATCCGCCTGGTTGGCCCGCAGGCGCGGGTTGCGCCCGATGCCAAACTCTTCTGCCTGTTCAACGCCAACGGCTCGCCGATTTCGATTTCGGGAACGAGGGAAGGGGCTGAGGGCAGTGCCGTTGAACACGAGCTGATTCCGATTAGCCTGCATTAAAATTTTGATAACGTCATTCCGGCTTGTGCCGGAATGACGGCAACTTCATTTAAGCGGCAGAGGCGGCGGAAGAGGGTTCTGTCAGGATTGAATAGAGCCCTTCGGCCGTGTCGGTGCCGCGCAGTTTGGCGATCGTGTCGTTCTCGCGCAGCAGACGTGAAATGCGGGCCAGTGCTTTGAGGTGGTCGGCGCCGGCGTGATCGGGTGCCAGCAATACAAATACCAGATCGACGGGCTGGCCATCGAGTGAATCGTAGGCAATGGGTGAACTCAGCCTGGCAAAGAGGCCATAGACGCGGTTGATGGAGGAAATCTTGCCATGGGGAATGGCGATGCCCTGGCCTATTCCGGTTGAACCCAGCTTTTCGCGGGTGAGCAGGGTTTCAAAAATAATCCGGTGATCAACGGCCACAAATTTTGCCATGGCCTGCGAGAGGTCTTGCAAAAGCTGTTTTTTCCCCTGCGCTTTCACGCTGGGCAATACGGCGCGGGCATCAATGATATCAGCGAGGTCTGTCATTTTTATTTTTCCACTTACGCGGCAGGCCGGGGATCAACCCAGCCGATGTTGCCGTCGCTTCGCCGATAGACTACGTTGGTTTGGCCGCCCTTGCTGTTTCTGAAAAGAACAAAGGGAACACTGGAAATTTCAAGCTGCATCACGGCCTCTCCGACAGACAACTCCGGCACAGTGGTAAATGATTCGGCTATGACCACGGGATTGAGATCGCGGGGTTCTTCGCCATCCTCATCGGCCGCCTGAATGACATAGCTTGCAGCCTCGGATTGGCGCACGGGTTCGCGGCGTTCCTTGTGATGATCTTTCAGGCGCTGCTTGTAGCGCTTGAGCTGTTTTTCCAGATGCTGGGCCGCCGCATCAAAACTCGGGAAAGCTTCTGCCGCCGTGCCATGGGACTGCAAGACAAGTCCGGTTGCGAGATGCAGGCTGCAATCGGTTTGAAAACTGGAGCGCTGCTTTTCGACGGTTACATGAGCGTGCACCGTGCCTTCAAAATATTTCTGCCGGAATTGCTGCAGGCGCTCGTCTACATGGGTCCTGAGTGCCTCACCGATATCGAGGTTCTTGCCGGTGACCTTAATCTGCATGGCTATCGGAAATCCTTCTTCGCCATCCCTTGCTATAAAACATGGGCGCGCGAAATGCTAACGTCAACTAATTTGAAAATGATCCTTTTGGAAATTGAGGCCTGTCCTGTTACACATCACAACACTGACCTGACCCTCAAATCGGGGCGGAAACTAGCCGCGCGATGGCATGAAGTCAACCGCTCTAGCGGGCTTCAGACTTGGCTATTCTCCGGCGCTGGATTGACGAAGGAATGTTTAGCGATTCTCTGTACTTAGCCACCGTCCGGCGGGCAATTTCGATACCTTCACTTTTCAGATTTTCCACAATTGTATCGTCCGACAGGATGCTCTTTGAAGCCTCGGCGGCGATCATGTCCTTGATGCGCTGGCGCACGGATTCAGCCGAGTGGCTATCACCACCTGCCGTTGAAGATGCAATCGCGGTGGTAAAAAAATATTTCAATTCATAGGTGCCGCGCGGCGTGGCCATATACTTGTTTGAGGTCACGCGACTCACTGTCGATTCATGCATCTCAATGGCCTCGGCAACGGTCTTGAGGTTGATGGGGCGCAAGTGCTGAACCCCCAAAACAAGAAACGCATCCTGCTGGCGCACGATCTCGCGCGCCACTTTAAGGATGGTCTTGGCCCGTTGATCCAGACTCTTGATCAACCATGTGGCATTTGTCTGGCATTCGTTGAGATAGTTTTTATCTTCTTCGCGCGACGCGGTTCTGGAAACCTTGCTCAAATACTGGTTGCTGAACAGCACGCGAGGCAGAGTATCGTTGTTGAGTTCCACCAGCCACGATCCATCCTGGGCAGCGCGCACATAGACATCGGGTACGACGGGCTGAACAGGCTCGGCACCAAAGGCATGACCAGGCTTGGGATCAAGTTCCTGCAGCTCGGCAATCATTTCCTTGACGTCTTCAAGGTCCACCTTGCAGAGTGATTTCAGCGCTGAAAAATCCCGCTTGGCAACAAGATTGAGATTTGAAAGCATTATTGCCATGGCTGGATCGAGACGATCACGCTCACGCAACTGCAGGGCAAGGCATTCCTTCAAATCGGCGGCAAAAACTCCTACGGGATCAAATGTCTTGAGGGTTTCAAGAACGCGCGTCACATGATCCTTGTTCGTGCCGAGATAGTTGGCGATGTCGGCCAAATCTCCGGTGAGATAGCCCGCCTCATTCACCATGCCGATGAGGTTCTGGCCAATGAGGCGATCGGAAGCGTCGAGGATATTGAGATTGAGCTGGTCGGTGAGATGTTCGGCCAGGGTCTGTGCCTTGCTGAGGGATGCGCTGAAATCATACTCATCGCTGTCCAGCGAAATTCCCCCGGTTGGCCGCAGGGAAGCCCAGCCTGAATCGGCGGGGCCCATGGTTTCACGGCTGCTCGCATCGGCGCGCGCCTCATGGGTGTAAACATTTTCAAGATCCGTATCGAGCGTGCGCAATCTGTCTTCCTGGGATTCATTGGCCCCCAGCTCTGTCACGGTATCGTTCGTGCCGGCGCGCTCGTCCTGGGGTTCAGGTTTTTGAACTTCGCTGCGCTCATCGCGCTCAAGCAGGGGATTGCGTTCAAGCTCGCTCTCAACATAGGCCTGCAATTCCAGATTGGACATCTGCAGCAGCTTGATGGCCTGCTGCAATTGCGGTGTCATGACCAGAGACTGGCCCTGCCGCAATTCCATCCGCTGCATCAATGCCATGGCTTGTCACCAATCCTAGAGCGAGAACTCTTCGCCGAGATAATAGCGGCGCACATCGGGATTGTTAACAATTTCATTGGGCGTGCCTTCGGTCAGGACTTTGCCCTCATGGATGATGAGCGCCCGGTCGATGAGCTCGAGGGTTTCTCGAACGTTGTGATCCGTAATAAGCACCCCGATTCCCCGAGCGGTGAGCTGTCGCACCAGGTTGCGAATATCACCGATCGCAATCGGGTCAATTCCCGCGAAGGGCTCGTCAAGGAGCATGAACTTGGGATTGGCGGCAAGGGCGCGGGCGATTTCCACGCGGCGACGCTCTCCGCCAGAGAGTGCAACAGCCGGCGAATGCCGGATATGGGTGATCGAGAACTCATCAAGCAACTCACGCAACGTACGTTCGCGTCTGGATTTGTCGGGCTCGACGAGCTCGAGTACAGCGCGGATATTGTCTTCGACCGAAAGTCCCCGGAAGATCGAGCTTTCCTGGGGCAGATAGCCGATTCCCAGCCTTGCGCGCTGGTACATCGGCAGATGGGTAATATCTGCCCCGTCAAGACTGATCGTACCCTGGTCGGCGGCAATAAGGCCGATGATCATGTAGAACACGGTCGTCTTGCCGGCGCCATTGGGTCCGAGAAGACCTACGGCTTCACCACGCCTTACGGTGAGTGTCACCCCACGCACGACGGGCCTTCGCTTGTAGCTCTTGCCGAGCAAATGGGCGACGATGCCTTCGCGCGCAGGCTGGCCTTGGAATCTCACGTTTCCCTTGGGTCTTTGGCCCAAAGGAGGCGAGCTCTTTGTCCGGAATGGCGCATTTGCCGCCATTCCCGGACGCGGAATACGTCCAACTTCACCGTTCTGCGTCACCTGATTACCGCCTATTTGTGTTAATTTTACATGAAGTTCGCTATTTCGGAACAAAACTGCCCTTTACGCGGCCACCGGTCATGAGAGTCCTGTCCGTATCGAGGTCAACCGAGAGTTTTTCACCCTGAAGGGTGGTCTTGCCTTCTACGAGTTTCACGCGGCCGCCGACCACCAAGGTATTGGCCAAAACATCCATCTTCGCCCATTCACCGGTAATTGTCTGTTTCTTGGTGGTAACGGTTACGTTGCCGGTGGCATCCAGCTTGCTCACCTCGGATTTGCTGGTGCCGTCAGGCTGTTTGACGTCGGCATAGTAAACCGTCATCACATCGCTCCTGATACGCTCGCCGTCGCGCACGGCATCGACTTGGCCCCTGAAGATGGCCTGCCTGTCCGCATCGATGATTTCCATTTCATTGGCTTCTACCTCAACCGGCAAACGCACTTTCTCGGCGCTTTGCACTGGCGCGGTCATCAGGCCAAGGATTGCGGCCGAAACCATCAATTTGCGAATCATTGGGCATTGTCTCCCTTGTTTTCAGTTTCCGCGAAACGGGCTTTAACACCATTCAGGAACAAAATGTTTTTCCCGTCGTTCGTTATTTGCAGGCCATTGGCCGTTATGGTTCCTGATTCCATTTCAACCACAACGGGCACATTGGACACGAGGTTTTTCTTTTCCATCACAATATGGGCCTTTTCCATGGCCGCAGTAAAACGACCGGCTTCCACGATCTCGACTTTTCCTTCCAAATCCATTTCCTTGGCCTTCGAATCATAGAGGCCTGCGTTTGATGATATCTCATAGGACTGGCCAGAGCTTCTTCGAAACGTCGCGACAAGTCCTTCAAGATGGACCAGATTGTCCTTTTCCTTGTCTTGATAACCTTTTTTTGCGGTGACTTCATAGGGTTGTTTTTCACGGTCAAAACCCGCAATGCGCGAAAATGAACCGACAATTTGCTCGGGCTTCTCAACCGTTAACGGGACTGGTTTCGGCTTGGGTCGGAGGACTGAAAGAATGCCTGCCTGCAGAAGAAACATGGCCACCAGCCCCAAGCCAAGGGCAATGACCGCCCAACTTAAGATTGGGGCCAGGCGCGCGCGGCGCCTTGCGGCCTGCAACAGTCTGTCCGTGTCATCGGCGTGATATTCAGTGTGCGAAGACATCTTCTTCGGTCCACCCCGCCAGATCGAGTGCCGCGCGCGTGGGTACAAAATCAAAGCAAGATTTGGCAAGGCTGCTGCGGCCTTCGCGCTCCAGCATCTGGTCGAGACGCGCCTTCAACTCATGGAGATAAAGCACGTCCTGGGCCGCATATTGTTTCTGCGCATCGCTCAGGACGTGGGCGCCCCAATCGGAGCTCTGCTGCTGCTTGTTCATTTCGATGCCGAGCAATTCCTTCACCAGATCCTTGAGGCCATGCCTGTCGGTATAGGTACGCGTCAGCCTTGAGGCCAGTTTGGTGCAGTAGAGAGGGAATGTGTCGACGTTGAGGTACTGTTTCAGCACGGCCACATCAAAGCGGGCGAAATGGAAAATCTTGGTGACCTTGGCGTCGGTCAAAAGCGCCTTGAGATTGGGCGCGTCATAGGTCGAGCGGTCAAGCTGCACGAGGTGGGCATTGCCATCGCCAGATGATAACTGCACGAGGCACAGCTTGTCACGGCGCGGAAGAAGGCCAAGGGTTTCCGTATCAATGGCAACTGATGCGCCGAAATCCAAGCCGGCAGGCAAGTCGCCCTTGTAAAGTTTAATCGCCATTTAGCTGCTTTAGCCTCGTTCAAATCACAGGTGGTGAGGCTTACTAGACTGGAGAAAAATACTCAAGCTTTGCCCACATTCCGATCTACCAGTCCGTCTACGCTCTGCGAGCTACGCCGGACACGCTTCACCCAAATTGCCTCCGCGTGGCGGCGCCACGCGTAGCCCATTTGGCGAAGCGTGGTGCCCTGAAGAGGACTCGAACCTCCACGACTTTCATCGCTAGTACCTGAAACTAGTGCGTCTACCAATTCCGCCATCAGGGCAACGGGGCGTCTCTTAACGGGAGCCGCAAGGCATTGTCAATGCAAGGCAGGTGTCACTGATCTCCGGCTGCGGCGACAGCTTCGATTTCCACCAGAAAATCAGGGTGGGCGAGACCAGCGACCACGAGATAGGTTGCGGCGGCGGCGTGCCCTTCAAGCCATTGATCGCGCAGGGTCCGGTAAACCGCCAGGGCCTCCGGACCGGGCTGGGTTACGAATACGGTCAGCTTGACGACATCGCGCTTGGTCATGCCTGCGGTTTCAAGCACCTTGCCAATGTTGGCGAAGACCTGTTCCATCTGCGCCTTGAGGCCTTGCCGGATTGTGCCGTCAGGTGCGGTGCCGACCTGCCCAGAAATGTAAAGCCAGCGCGCGCCGGGGCCCACTTCAGCGCCATGGCTGTAACGCGAGGCGGGCGGGGCAACTCCGGGGGGATTGAAGGTTTTGGGCATGGTGGGTTCCTTGGTGCAAAGACTTAAGGCTAGCGCGGATTGGCAATTGCGCATAGCGACATTGCCCCTCTTTGCAATGGCGGCTACGGGGGCTAAAAGCGGCCCGAACCCATGAAACAAACGGACATGACTTCGTGACTTCAGAAAATTCGGAAAAAATTGTGACCATTATTGGTGGTTCGGGCTTTATTGGCCGCCACATCGTGCGGGCGCTGGCGAGGCGGGGCTACCGCGTTCGTGTGGCCTGCCGGAGGCCCGACCTTGCGGGCCATGTGCAGCCCTTGGGCACGCCAGGGCAGATCATGCCGGTGCAGGCCAATGTGCGCTTCCCCGCCTCGCTGGCTGGCGTCTGTGACGGGGCTTATGCGGTGATCAATCTGACAGGTGTTCTGGCCAGCAGAGGCGCTCAGACTTTTGACGCCATCCACGTGTTTGGAGCCGAGGCTTCGGCCAAGGCGGCGAAGGCGGCGAAGGCCAGGGTCTTCATCCAGATGTCGGCGCTTGGTGCTGATCCTAGTTCAACCAGCAAATATGCGCGCACGAAAGCTGCCGGTGAATCAAAGGTCAGGGCGGCGTTTCCCAGCGCTATCATCTTGCGGCCTTCGATTGTCTTTGGGCCCGAAGACAATTTCTTCAACCAGTTTGCAGCGCTTAGCCGCCTGGCGCCTGCCCTGCCACTGATTGGCGGCGGCAAGACAAAATTTACTCCGCTCTTTGTGGGCGATCTTGCCGAGGCCGTTGCGACCCTTGTCGACAGGGGTGAGGCTTCTGGCCAGACTTTCGAATTCGGCGGGCCGGAAGTTTTCACTTTCAAGCAGCTCATGGAATTCACCCTCGCAACCGTTGGCCGCAAGCGCCTGCTTGTGCCGGTGCCCTGGTTTATCGCCAAGATCATGGGAACCGTGATGGGTTATCTGCCGGGTGCGCCACTCACCGCCGATCAGGTTGAACTGTTGAAAACCGATAATGTGGTGAGCGAAGCCGCCAGCAGCGAGGGCCGCGACCTTGCCAGTCTCGGCATAACGGCCCAAGGCATTCAGGGAATTGTTCCGAGCTATCTCTACCGATACCGCAAGGCCGGTCAGTTCACGGCACCTAAGGGAATGCCTGAGTAAATCAGGCCGAGCAATACGCCGCCAAGAATAATGCGGTAAATCACAAAGGGCAGAAAGCTCATGGTTTTTATCATGCGCATGAGCACGGTCATTGTGCCAAGGGCGATAAAGAATGTGAGGATGCCCGTGAGGATCACGGGGCCTGAAATGGTTTGCCCGCTTTCCAGCGCGTCACCGATGATCAACAGGGACGCCGCGCCATTTGCCGGAATGGAAAGCAGGAAGGAGAAGCGCGCCGCTTCGGGCCTGGTGAAACCAAGACCCCGGGCGGCTGTCATGGTGATACCTGAACGGCTTGTGCCAGGGCTTAACGACAGGGCCTGGGCGCCACCAATGATGAGAGAAGATTTCCAGTTCATGTCAGTGACCGTGCGGCGCAGCAGTCCATAGGTATCAGCCGCAAAGAGCAGGACACCAAAAACAATTGCGTTAATGGCCACCAGCGTGGCGCTGCGAATGTGCTCATCGAGATGGGTGAGTTTCAACAAAAGGCCAACGATAATGATCGGAATTGTGCCAATGAGAATATGAAGGGCGAGTTTGGAATTTTGTGTGGTCTTGCGCATTGCGAGATCAATGCTGCCCCAGAACATGTGAACGACATCACGCCAGAAATAGATGATGACGGCGGCAAGGGTTCCGACATTGGTGACCATATCGGTTACCACGCCCTGATCGGCCCAACCCGTCACAGCCGGAACCAGAATCAAATGACCGGAAGAGGAAATGGGAAGAAACTCGGTAATCCCCTGAATGAGGGCAAGCACAATAATCTGCTCGATAGGCATTCCTCAAAACCCTTGAAAACAAGTAAAAGCGAATCGCTTGCGGTTAGACAAAACGGTCTTATAGGGTTAGTTTAAACCCAGCAACGACGCTCATTTTTTCACTGGCGGTCCCAAATTCCCATGCCAAAATTGCTTCACTTTCCACTCGATCCTTTCAGCCGAAGGGTGCGCCTGGCCCTTGCAGAATATGGTGTGGCTTTTGAGCTGTCTGAAGAAAGACCGTGGACGCCGAGTGAAAGCCTTTTCAATCTCAATCCGGCGGGCGTCGTTCCCGTCTATGTGGAAGATGGTGGTGCTGCCGTCAGTGGCATTGAGGCCATCACCGAATATCTGGAAGAGACGCGGGCTGAAAAAGTTGCCCTGATCCCCGGCGCGGCAAGCGCGCGGGCCGAGGTGCGGCGGCTCACGGGCTGGTTCGATACAAAATTCTACGCGGAAGTTTCGGAACCGATCATCACGGAAAAAATCATCCGGCGCTTCATGACGCGCGAAACCGGCGGCGGGGCTCCCGACATGGCACGGGTGCGTTATGGACTTTCGAGGCTGCGCGATCATCTCGATTACATTGGCACGCTGGCTGACCGGCGGTCATGGCTTGCGGGTGAAGAGCTTTCCATCGCCGACCTTTCGGCCTCAGCCCATCTTTCGGTGATCGATTATCTCGGTGATATTCCGTGGACGGATTTTCCAGTGGCCAAGCGATGGTATCAAAGAATCAAATCGCGTCCCTCCTTCAGGCCCCTGCTCAGCGATACGCTGCGCGGCATGACTGCTTCCTCCTCCTATGCCGATCTCGATTTCTGAACAGCTGCGCAAGCGTGCAGCGGGTGAAGGCTTCAGCGCCGTAAAAATTGCGCCCGCCAGTGGGGATGCTGCAACAGCAGAAAAACTGCATCATTTCATCAGCCATGATTATCATGGCGACATGGACTGGCTTGCGACCACGGCAGAACGCCGCGCGGCGCCTAAGGCCATGTGGCATGAGGCCCAATCTGCCATCGTGTTTGCCATGAATTATGGGCAAGGCATTGATGCCATGGAGAGGCTTGAACACAAATCCAGCGGTATCATTTCTGTCTATGCGCTAAACCGCGATTACCACGAGTTGATCAAGGGCAAGCTCAAGAAAATTGCCTCGTGGTTTGCGAGTAAAACTCATGCAGAGGTCAAGGTTTTTGTGGATACGGCGCCTCTGATGGAAAAGCCCTTGGCTCATACGGCGGGTTTGGGCTGGCAAGGCAAGCACACGAATTTGCTCTCACGCGAATTGGGCTCATGGTTTTTTATCGGAACAATACTGACCGACTTGGTTCTTCCCCCTGATGAGCCTGAGGTTGATCACTGCGGCAGTTGCCATGCGTGCCTCGATATCTGCCCGACACAGGCCTTTCCGGCACCCTATCAACTCGATGCCCGGCGCTGCATTTCCTATCTCACCATTGAGCATAAGGGCCATATAGACCGCGAATTCCGCAAGCCCATGGGGAACCGCATCTTTGGCTGTGATGATTGTCTGGCGGTGTGTCCATGGAACAAGTTTGCGCAGGTTGCGCAGTGAGGCAAAACTCAAGGCGCGTGAAGATCTGATTTCGCCAGACCTCGATGACCTGGCGCAGTTTGGATGATGCGGCGTTTCGAAAATTGTTTGCTGGTTCACCGGTAAAGCGCATTGGCCGGGATCGTTTCGTTCGCAATGTGCTGATTGCGATTGGCAATAGCGGCAATCAAAATTTTATTCCGGTTGCGGAACATCTTTTGAATGATCCTTCTCCGACTGGTGCGCGCCATGGCGGTGTGGGCGTTGGCGCAACTCTCGAGTAATGAACAATTTCAACGGTTGCGTGCTGCACACGAAAGAAATGAATCTGATTTAGCGGTGAAAGCCGAATGGAGTTCACCATGAATCACCTCCTGTGTTTTGGCTTTGGCTATTCGGCGCAAACCTTCGTGGCGGGGCTGCACAAGCCTTCGTGGAAGATTTCCGCGACAAGCCGCGACGCGGAAGGAATTGCCGCGATCAACGCCCAAGGATTTCACGGGCTCCTGTTTGACAGCAAATTGCAGATTGCACCGGATGTTACGCACCTTCTGATTTCGGCGCCGCCTGATGAAAATGGTGATCCCGTCTTGAATTTATTTCAGGAGCAATTGCAGAGGATTGCGAAACAGCTGCAATGGGTGGGTTATCTTTCAACAACGGGTGTCTATGGCGATCGGGGTGGCGATTGGGTTGATGAGGACAGCCCGCTTGAACCCAATACGGCGCGGGGCCACCGGCGATTGGAAGCGGAGCGGAGCTGGCTGAAACTACATAGTGATTATGGACTGCCGGTTCATCTGTTTCGCCTGGCAGGAATTTATGGTCCGGGACGGAACCAACTGCTCACAGTTCTGAATGGCAGTGCCAAACGCATCATCAAGCCGGGGCAGATTTTCAGCCGCATCCATGTGGACGATATTGCGGGCGTGCTTGCGGCCTCAATGGCAAAGCCAAATCCGGGCCGCGCCTATAATGTCTGTGATGACGAGCCCTGCCCGCCGCAGGAAGTGGTGGAATTTGCGGCCAACTTGCTCGGCCTGCCCGTTCCGCCGGAAATTCCGTTTGAGCAGGCGGAGCTTTCGCCGATGGCCAAAAGTTTTTATGCAGACTCAAAGCGGGTTTCCAACAAGCGCATGAAGAATGAGTTGGGCTATAAATTGCTCTACCCGAATTATCGTGAAGGCCTGAGCGCCCTCAAGTCTCAACTCACGCGTTAATGCCGTCGGCCCTTTCGGCGAGCTGCAGGGCGGTTTCGCGGATGATTTTCAATTGCCCCGGTGTCGACAGGCGATGATCGCCGCCCTTGATCAGGGTCATGGTGATATCCGGTGCCAGATAGGGCTTCAAAAACTTTCAGCGCATGGGATGGTGGCACGTCTGGATCGGCGCTGCCCTGAAGAATGCGCACCGGGCAAGGCAATTCAAGTCCGGTTTTCAGCAGAAGATGTTTTGTGCCGTCCTGTAAAAGCTTCAGGGTGATGGGCAGGGGCTCGCCATAGATTGAAGGCTGCATGTAAACCCCGCGATCTTCCAATTGGGTGCGGGCCGAGGCTGAAAACATGTCCCACATCAGATCGCTGGTCATGTCAGCGGCGGGTGCCACCAGCACGATGCCGGAGATGCGTCTTGCAGCGCGGGGATCGTCACGCAGCAAGATTTTGGCCAGAAGAAGCGCCAGCCAGCCGCCCATGCTGGAGCCAACAACAATGCGTTTTGAGTGGGTCCTGGTGATGAACATGTGAATGGACTGTTCGAGCCAGTCCGAAATGGTACCATCGGTGAATAGCCCTCCCGATTTGCCATGGCCCGAGTAATCAAAACGCAGGCCAGGACGCCGCGTTTCACGGGCCAACGCCGCCATGGCCTCGGCCTTTGTTCCGGTCATGTCCGACTTGAAGCCGCCCAGCCAGAAGAAGCCGCAGCGGCCAAGATCATCGGCGGGGCCATCCTGGAGGAAAGCCAGTTTTGCCCCACCCGGTCCTTGCTCAAAATCCACAGCTGCCATCTAAATTACCCAATCCAATCAGCCCTCCTTGACGGCGGCCCCGCTTCAAGGTCTATAGCGAGGTTCTTAACCGGTCAGTCTCGGATTCGATACGGCCATAGCATGGAGAAGCATAGCCCTTGAGCATACCACCTAGGAGGCCAACGATTGTACGCGGTGCCGCCCCCCCGCAAAAAGAAGAAGGTAACAAGATTAACCACCGCATTGATGCGCGCGAAGTGCGCCTCATCGGAGCCGACGGACAGAATGTTGGTGTCGTGCCAACCCGCCAGGCCCTGGCAATGGCCGAGGAAGCCAATCTCGATCTGGTAGAAATCTCGCCGGACGCCGTTCCGCCAGTTGCCAAGATCCTCGATTACGGCAAATTCAAATTCCAGGAACAGAAAAAGGCGGCCGAAGCCCGCAAGAAGCAAAAGGTCATCGAGATCAAGGAGATCAAGATGCGCCCGATGATCGATGACCATGACTATGAGGTCAAGATGAAGGCCATCAAGCGCTTCTTCGAGGAGGGCGACAAGGTGAAGGTCACACTGCGCTTCAGGGGTCGCGAAATGGCCCATCAGGAGCTTGGCCACAAGCTTTTGAACCGGGTGAAGGCCGATACGCTGGATATCGCCAAAGTCGAATCCGACGCGCGCTTTGAAGGCCGCCAGATCGTGATGATCATCGCGCCGAAATAGGCAAATCAGGGGTGCAACCTGACGGGTTGCATCGCTCCCGGATTTCTGCTTAACAGCCCCCATTAAGCCGCCTGGCCATGTAAAGGGCATGCCATGGCGGCTTCCTATTGCTTTGAAAGGACCAAGCCAAATGCCCAAGATGAAAACGAAATCCTCAGCCAAGAAGCGCTTCAAAACGACCGCTTCCGGCAAGATTCGTGCCGCCGGAGCTGGAAAGCAACATGGCATGATCAAGCGCACCAACAAGCAAATCCGCAACCAGCGCGGCACCAAGATTTTGTCCCCCGGTGATACGGGCCTCGTCAAAATCCACATGCCCTACGCCCGTTAAGGAGAGCTCCCATGCCACGTTCAAAAGGCGGCACTGTCGCCCGCAAGTCCCACAAGAAAGTCATGAGCCAGGCGAAGGGCTATTTCAGCCGTCGCAAAAATGTTTTCCGCGTTGCCGTGCAGGCGGTGGAAAAGGCTGGCCAGTATGCCTACCGTGACCGCCGCACCAAGAAGCGCAATTTCCGCGCCTTGTGGATCCAGCGCATCAATGCGGCCACCCGCGAATTGGGCCTCACCTATGGCCGATTTATTTACGGGCTCGACAAGGCCGGCATCGAAGTCGACCGCAAGGTTCTTTCCGATCTTGCGATCCATGATCCCGCTGGTTTTGCCGCGCTGGTTGAGAAGGCCAAGGCTGCTCAATAGGCAAACGCTCACTTTTTTAGAATTCCTTGGCCGGGCCAGTTGGTTGCGTTAAGCAATCGGGGTCCGGCCAATTCGTTTCAAGGACTGTTATCCCCATGAGTCTCGAACACGACATCCTGCAACAGGTGGCGAGCGCTTCTGATGAAGTGGCGCTTGAAGCTTACGTGTTGCAACGCTGGGCAAGAAGGGCTCCATCTCCGAGCAGATGAAATCTCTCGGCGCCATGGGGCCCGAGGAGCGTAAGACGGCGGGTGCGGCGCTCAATGTTTTGAAGGACAAGGTGACCGAGGCTATTGCTGCGCGCAAAGCCGTGCTGCAGGAAGCGCAGCTTGAGCAGCGGCTGGCCTCTGAAAAAATCGATGTGACCTTACCGGCCCGCGCCGAGCCGCGCGGCACGGTTCATCCTGTATCCCAGGTGTGGGAAGAAGTGGTGCAGATTTTTGGCGATCTCGGCTTTGCGGTTGCCGAAGGCCCGCATATCGAGGATGATTTCCACAATTTCACGGCGCTCAACATTCCACCGGAACATCCGGCGCGGCAGGAGCATGACACTTTCTATTTCAACGAGAAGCCTGACGGCAGCCGCATGGTTTTGCGCACGCATACTTCGCCGGTGCAAATCCGCACCATGCTGACGCAGAAGCCGCCCATCCGCATTATTGCACCAGGTCGCACGTTCCGGAACGACAGTGACATGACGCATACGCCGATGTTCAACCAGATCGAAGGACTGGTGATTGATGAAATGACGCACATGGGCCATCTCAAATGGATCCTCGCCGAGTTCTGCAAGAGTTTCTTTGAAGTAGATGATGTGAAGATGCGTTTCCGTGCCTCGCATTTCCCGTTCACGGAGCCCTCCATGGAGGTGGACATCAACTGCTCCTGGGAAGGCGGGCAAGTGAAAATCGGCCAGGGTTCGTCCTGGCTGGAAATCCTCGGCAGCGGCATGGTGCATCCCAATGTGATCAAGGCCGGTGGGCTCGATCCCGATAAATACCAAGGCTATGCCTTCGGCATGGGGCTCGACCGCATCGCCATGCTGAAATACGGCATTCCCGATTTGCGCGCCTTCTTCGAGGCGGACCTGCGCTGGCTCCGGCACTACGGCTTCAAAGCCCTGAATGTGCCGACATTGCCGGGAGGATTGTCGTGATGACCACTTCATTACACCCGTCATCCCGGCGAAAGCCGGGATCCATCGATCCGCGCAATGATTGTCTGACATTGCGCGCCCTCACCAAAGTCTGGGTCCCGGCTTTCGCCGGGATGACGGAGAAAATTGGAATTGCATTATGAAATTCACTCTCTCCTGGCTGAAGGATTATTTCGATACCACTGCGACGCTTGAGCAGATCGTCGATGGCCTTGTTGGCGTTGGCCTTGAGGTTGAGCAGGTCGAAGACAAGACGAAGCTGCTGGCGCCTTTCAAGGTGGCCTATGTCATCGAAGCGGTGAAGCATCCCAATGCGGACAAGCTGCGCCTTTGCAAGGTCGAGACGGATACGGGAATCTATCAAGTTGTCTGTGGCGCACCGAATGCGCGCACGGGCATGAAAGGCATCATGGCATTGCCCGGTGCTTACATTCCCGGCACTGGCGTCACGCTGGAAAAGGGCATGATCCGTGGGCAGGAAAGCCAGGGCATGCTGTGCTCGGAGCGTGAATTGCTGATCAGCCAGGAGCATGACGGCATTATCGACCTCACCGGCAACTGGCCCATTGGCACATCCGCGGTGAAGGCGCTCGGGCTTGATGATCCGATGATCTATGTGAAGGTGACGGCGAACCGGCCTGATGCGCTGGGGATTTACGGCATTGCGCGCGATCTCGCGGCGAAGGGCCTTGGCAAGCTGAAGCCACTGAATGCGAGGCCCATTACCGGCGCGTTCGATTCACCCATCAAGGTGTCGCTGGATTTTGCAGATACAAAACCCTGCCCGCTATTTGTCGGGCGCTATTTCAGGGGCGTGAAAAATGGACCCTCACCGGAATGGCTGCAGCGGCGACTGAAGGCCATTGGACTTCGCCCCATTTCTGCGCTCGTTGACATCACCAACTACGTCACCTTTGCCTATGGCAGGCCGCTGCATGTGTTCGATGCGGACAAGGTGAAGGGCAATATCCATGCGCGCATGGCGAAGGATGGCGAAGAAGTCGCGGCCCTTGATGGCAAGACCTATGCGCTCACCTCAGCCATGACAGTGATCGCCGATGACAAATCCGCCGAAGGCATTGCCGGCATTATCGGCGGCGAGCATTCGGGCTGCTCGGACACCACTAAGAATGTTTTTATGGAAGCGGCCTATTTCGATCCCTTGCGCACCGCGGCTACGGGGCGGAAACTCGGCATTGTTTCGGATGCACGCTATCGCTTTGAGCGCGGCGTTGATCCGGCCTTCACGCAAGTGGGCGCGGAAATTGCCACGCAGATGATCCTTGAACTCTGTGGTGGTGCGGCTTCTCATCTTGTCATTGCAGGCGAAGCGCCACTCAACAGCCGCAGCTTCACGCTGCGCCCGACACGGGTGAAATCACTGGGCGGGCTTGAGCTTCCGCTTTCGGAGCAGAAGCGCATTCTTACGGACCTCGGCTTTGGCGTAAAGGAAACTACGGGTGGACTTGAATGTTCAGTCCCCTCCTGGCGGCCTGATGTGAATGGCGAAGCAGATCTCGTTGAAGAGGTCTGCCGCATTCATGGCCTTGATAATATTCCAGCGGTTGCCATGGAGCGCGACCATCCCATTGCAACGCCGGTTCTCAACCCATTGCAGAAGCGCATGTTGGCATCGCGTCGCATGCTTGCTGCGAGAGGCTTCAACGAGGCCGTGACCTGGTCGTTCATTCCGGAGGCGCACGCCAAGTTATTCGGTGGCGGACAGGCAGAACTGAAACTTGCCAATGCCATTTCCTCGGAACTCACGGACATGCGGCCCTCGCTGATTCCCAATCTCATTGCCGCAGCGGGGCGCAACGGGAAACGGGGCTTTGCTGATCTTTCACTTTGCGAAGTGGGCCATGCCTATGCCGGTGACCGTCCGCAGGATGAGACGCTCAGGGCCGGCGGTGTGCGCCGCGGGCAATGCTGTGACGCGCAACTGGCAGGGCGGCGCACGCGCCGTTGATGCCTTTGATGCGAAGGCTGACGCGCTTGCCGTGCTGGATGCTGCTGGCGCTGCCACGGCAAGCCTGCAAATCGTTGCAGGAGCGCCCTCCTGGTATCATCCCGGCCGTTCCGGCACCATTCAGATGGGAC